>CAZGPP010000001.1:0-428921 GCA_964527435.1 uncultured Coxiellaceae bacterium
AGGTAAGCGCGCACATATATCACTCTTTCAAATTTTTAAAGATCGTTTCGCTCTTTTTCTACTTCTTTTCTTGCTGCTTTCAAGTTGTTTTGCTCACTTGAGAGACGGCATTCTACTACTTCTCGTCAGAGTGTCAACACTAAATCTTAAAAAAATCACATCTTTTTCAAAAACTTTTTGAGATAGGCCCCTGTATAGGAACCTTTATGCGCAGATACGGCTTCTGGCGTGCCTTCCGCGACGATTTTGCCACCTTTATTACCACCTTCAGGGCCTAAATCAACGATCCAGTCGGCGGTTTTGATCACATCAAGATTATGTTCTATAACGATAATCGTGCTGCCATTGTCTCTCAGCCGCCCGAGAACGCCCAAAAGCTGTTCAATATCGTGAAAATGCAGGCCAGTTGTTGGCTCATCTAATATATAGAGTGTCCGACCCGTGTCGCGGCGGGACAATTCTTTCGCCAATTTGATACGCTGCGCCTCACCGCCAGACAGGGTTGTCGCACTTTGACCGAGCGATATATATGATAAACCTACATCGAGCAGCGTCTGGAGCTTGCGGGCAATGGCGGGGATCGCGTCAAAAAAGCTGCGCGCATCTTCGACGGTCATCTCTAAAACCTGATGGATGTTCTTTCCCTTATATAGTATCTCGAGCGTTTCACGGTTATAGCGACGACTTTGACAGACATCACACGATACATAGACGTCGGCAAGGAAGTGCATTTCGACTTTAATCAAGCCCTCGCCCTGACACGCCTCACAGCGCCCGCCTTTTACGTTGAAACTAAACCGCCCCGGCTGGTAACCACGCGAACGTGATTCCTGGGTACCCGCGAATAAATCTCTGATCGCCGTGAAAAGACCGGTATAGGTTGCCGGATTGGAACGCGGCGTGCGCCCAATCGGACTTTGGTCGATCACAATGACCTTATCGAGATATTCCAACCCTTCCACGACTTCGTGCTGAGCCGGCTCTTTCAGCAACGCACCATTCAAGACATGCTCGGCAACGGGGCCGAGGGTGTCATTAATCAGTGTCGATTTTCCTGAACCGGAAACACCGGTGACGCAAGTCATGAGACCAATCGGAATGGAAACATCAATATTCTTTAAATTGTTGCCACAAGCGCCGCGCACGACAATCTGCTTTTCGGGATTTGGCTTGCGACGATCTTTCGGCACTTCAATTCTGCGTTTACCCGAAAGATACTGACCTGTCAGCGAGTTGGGATTATTCATAATATCTTTAGGTTTGCCTTGCGCGACGATATGCCCGCCGTGCACCCCCGCCCCTGGACCGAGATCGAGCACATGATCCGCATTCATAATGGCGTCTTCATCGTGCTCAACCACAATCACGGTATTTCCGAGATCGCGCAAATGGTGCAAAGTTTGCAGCAAGCGATCATTGTCACGCTGATGGAGACCAATCGATGGCTCATCGAGAATATACATCACACCGACCAACCCTGATCCAATTTGGCTCGCGAGACGAATACGCTGCGCCTCACCCCCAGATAAAGTTCCCGCGCTACGCCCGAGACTAATGTAATCCAGCCCGACATCGACCAGGAAGCTGAGACGACTCGATAATTCCTTTACGATTTTGACGGCAATGTCACCGCGATAACCCGGCAAATGCATTTTGTCGAAAAATTGCTTCGCAGCATCGACGGGCCAGTTGGAAATTTCTGGTAAATTCTTGCCGGAAACAAAGACATGACGCGCTGACAAATTCAAACGCGAACCTTCGCAAGCCTCGCACGGACGAGACGTAATATATTTACGCAATTCTTCGCGTACGAATTCCGATTCGGTTTCGCGATAACGTCGCTCTAAATTGGGCAGCACCCCTTCAAACTGGGTGGCCTTTGTATAACGATGACCATCATCATCTTTATATTGGAACTTGATGACCTCTTTACTGCCATGCAAAAGAATGTGCTGATATTTTTTCGGAATCTTCTTAAAGGGCACTTCTAGATCAAAATCATAATGTTTCGCGAGCGATGACAATAACTGAAAATAATAGATGTTACGTCTATCCCAACCGCGAATCGCGCCATCCGCTAAACTCAAACTCTCATTGACGACGAGCGGTGCATCAAAAATTTCCTTCACGCCTAACCCATCACAAGCCTGACAAGCACCGACCGGACTATTAAACGAAAATAAACGTGGTGATAATTCAGACAAACTATAGCCACAATCAGGACAAGCAAATTTCGCGGAAAATACACGCGGCGCACGTTTAGGTTCATCCATCCAACCGATAGCAGCGATTCCATCGGTTAAGCGCAGTGCCGTTTCAAACGATTCCGCGAGACGCAAGCGCACATCTTCACGCACTTTAATGCGATCGATCACCACTTCAATGGTATGCTTCTTGCGCAAATCAAGCGCAGGCGCCTGATCGAGCTCCACCATCACACCATCAATCCTCGCACGCACAAAACCCTGACCGCGCAATTCCTGAATTAATTCGACGTGCTCACCTTTACGCTCACGCACCACCGGCGCAAGAATCATCACCTTGGTGTCTTCTGGCAACGCCAGCACGTTATCCACCATCTGACTAATTGTCTGCGCTTCCAGCACATGATGGTGCTGAGGACAATGCGGCTGCCCCACTTTCGCAAACAACAAACGGAGATAATCGTGAATTTCAGTAATCGTACCCACGGTTGAACGCGGATTATGCGATGTTGATTTTTGTTCAATAGAAATAGCGGGCGATAGACCTTCAATATGATCCACGTCCGGCTTTTCCATCATCGATAAAAATTGCCGCGCATAAGATGATAACGATTCGACGTACCGACGCTGACCCTCGGCATATAAAGTATCAAACGCCAGCGATGACTTGCCAGAACCTGACAAGCCAGTAATCACAATGAGCTTGTCACGGGGAAAATCGACATTAATGTTTTTGAGATTATGGGTACGCGCACCACGAATACTAATTTGCTTCATTATGACTCACTACTGATGTTCGAGAAAACCAAGGATTATATACGCTTTTGCTCCACAACGCAGAACCCTATATGCGTTGATGAAATACCGGACGATAACCACTATAATTGCCCGACATTCTAACTATAACTGTAAGAGCGAGACCCCATGCCAGCCGAAAAAATGACCGCCGCCGAACTCCGCGCCACACTTAGCCTTTCATCCATCATGGGGTTACGCATGATTGGGCTATTTATGGTCTTGCCTGTGTTCTCTCTTTACGCAAGCAGCCTCACGGATAGCACCCCCACACTGGTCGGTGTCGCGATGGGTATTTATGGTTTGTTTCAAGCCATCTTCCAAGTCACCTTCGGCAGCTGGTCTGATCGCATCGGCCGCAAACCAGCTATCTTGATGGCACTGATTATTTTTGCAGCAGGCAGCGCGATCTCTGGCTTGGCAAGCTCCATCGAAATGATGATTATCGGACGCACCTTACAAGGCATAGGCGCCATCGGCAGCACGTCGCTCGCCTTACTGGCCGACCTTACCCGTGAAAATCAACGCACCAAATCCATGATGGTCGCTGGCATGACCATCGGCTTTTCATTTTCACTCGCCATGTTGATCGGCCCCGTTCTCACGCAATGGCTATCCGTCAGTGGTTTGTTTTACGCCGCCGCCGTCATGGCCGCCTTGGCCGCTGTTATCTTATATATGTATGTACCGACTCCCGTCACCCTGCGCTGGCACCGCGATACCGAGCCAGAATTAAAATCCGCCCTACGCTTACTGGTCATGCCGGATTTGGCTCGCCTTAATATTGGCATCTTCATCCTGCACGCTGTTTTCACGGCAAGTTTTGTCGTCATTCCCATCGCCATTCACGAATACTCAGGCCTTGCGACCAGCCAACAATGGCAAATCTATCTGCCAGCACTGCTCGGCGCCCTCGCCATCAGCCTGGTGTGCATTGGCTTTGCCGAACGTCGCCAACAAATTAAACACTATTTCCTCGGCGGCATTCTCGCCATGGCCACAGCTGAATGTTTACTCTGGTCGGGCGCGCAAAACATCACCACCGTGACAGCTGGCATTGGTTTATTTTTTGCAGGCTTTACCCTACTAGAAGCCTTCCTGCCCTCGCTCATCTCGCGCACCGCGCCCGCCTCAAGCAAGGGCAGCGCAATGGGACTCTATTCATGCGCACAATATTCCGGTATATTTGCCGGCGGTGTACTAGGCGGATGGTTATATAGCCAGTTTCACTTTTCAGGTGTGTATATTTTCTGCGTCAGCCTTACGCTTATCTGGTTTATCATCGCTGTTTCCATGCGCCAACCGCGTTACCTCGTCACACAGGTCATTCGTCTTGCGCCCTCACAACAACCAAATTGGGCAACCTTTGCGGCCAAACTGCAAAACATCCCTGGCATGGCTGAAGTGACACTGGTGACCGAAGACAATCTGGCTTATGTAAAGATGGAACGCAAAACAACTCACGATCCTGATTTCATTCGTATCAAGGAACAATTACAATCGATTAACTCATAGGAGATTATTTTATGGCACGTGGCGTTAACAAAGTTATCTTAATTGGCAATCTTGGCAAAGATCCCGAAATGCGTTACACCCCGAATGGCGTGGCAGTTGCCAATCTGACCATCGCGACCAGCGAATCATGGAAAGACAAAACCAGCGGCGAAAATGTTGAACGTACCGAATGGCATCGCGTCGTGATGTTCCAACGTCTTGCAGAAATCGCCGGCGAATATCTGCGCAAAGGTTCTAAAGTTTATGTGGAAGGCAAATTACAAACACGCAAATGGCAGGATAAAACTTCCGGCCAAGATCGTTACACCACTGAAATTGTTGGCGACAGCTTACAGATGTTAGACAGCAAAGGTGGCACCAGCGGCGGCGCGCCCATGTCAGAAAAATCTTCTGCCAGCAGCCCAGCTGAAACCGCTCCAGCGCTCGACACCTTCGATGACGATGTACCATTCTAAAAAAGAAAACGAGCGGTTATCTTTCAATAACCGCTCGTTTTATATGACCAACAAACTCTACCACTAACCCTTCAAACTAACGGCGTGCCGGTAAAGATGTAATCGGGCAATGCATGTAGCCATCTTTGCAAACGTATAAATCATCGTCTACTTTAATCCAGTAACCATTGTCTAAGTCTGGGCGAATAGAGGTGACAGATGTTTTCAGTTTCACGTTTTTGAAATTAGAATTGCGGTACGTGAAAAATACAGTCGCTTCTGATTTGTCTCCGTTGTAATAGGCGGCACCAGAACTGAACGCAAAGACTTGATCGTTGTCGTCCATGTCAGCGGTGTAGGTATCTTCAATTAAATATTGATGACTAAAACCTTCGCAGTTTAATCTGCCTTGAATTAATGAGCAGTGAATTCTTTCAGGTGGGTAATAGCTGTTCGCATCACTGGTCGCAGCAAATGATGTGGTGACAAACCCGAGTGATAATGTTGCGATGGCAGTAGTAAGTAACGTTCTGAATTTCATTGTGCATCCTCCCTTAAACAAATGAATATATCGCGAGCGAGATTATCTGGTCGCACTTCCACTGTCAACTATGCTAGACTTCGTTAAACTGATAAAAGTACACCATATTCTATTTGCTTAATCTGTCAGAAATGATTAAATATGGAAATTATTTAACAAGGATAAGGGAACAGGCATGAATACCGCATTGTTGCTGCTAGAAATTCAAAATGATTACTTCCCCAATGGACGGATACCGCTGGAAAAAAGCCTTGAAGCCAGCGCAAAAGCTCGCGATATCTTAACCGCGTTCAGAGAAAAAAAACGTCCGGTGATTCACGTTCAACACATTTCAACTCAACCTGATGCTGCTTATTTATTGCCTTGCACCAAGGGCGCTGATTTCTATCAAGCCGTAGCCCCGGTGAAAGGCGAAGCGATTATCAAGAAACATTATCCAAACAGCTTTAAAGACACGCAGCTGTTAAATCACCTCATTAAAAATCAGATTAATCACCTTCTGATTTGCGGCATGATTACGCACTTAACCGTCGACGCAACCGTACGCGCCGCCCACGATCTTGGCTTTACCTGCACCGTCCTCGAAGACGCTTGTGCCGCACAACAACTCGCGTACAACCAGCACGTCATCCCTGCACAAGATGCTCATCATGCTTTCATGGCCGCCTTGCAATCCGCATACGCCGCCGTCTTGAACACGAGCTCTTATCTCGAGAAAGCGGGCTTACGCACACCAGCGTACGCCTAAGCGAATCATCATGAACTGGGAATCACGCTACTTGCCACCTGATCCAACCCCGTGGCGCGGGCGTGATGATGCACCAGCAAACTCATGTTTTTTTCAGCGCGTTGAGCTCATTAATCTTTTCGACAACAAACCCGAACGTTCGGCGGATCCGGCCTTTGCGATCATTGGCTTCAAATGCGATGAAGGGGCGCAGCGCGACCTGGCGCGCGTCGGCGCCGTTGAAGGCCCGCTCGCCATCAGACAACGCCTGGCACGCATGCCGCTTCAAATGCAAAAAATTCATCTGTACGATGTTGGCAACATTACCTGCGCCGATCACGATCTAGAAAGTAGCCAAGCCGCACTCGGTGCGGTGGTGTCATTATTACTCGCGCAAAATATCTGCCCCATCATCCTCGGCGGCGGCCACGAATTAGCATGGGGTGTTTATCAGGGGATTGCCGACTGCAATCCACCCGGCAAACGTCTCGGCATCATCAGCTTCGATGCCCATTTCAATCTTCACGCACTAGAGCCCACGCATCGCGCCAGCACTACCACAGCCTTCTATCAAATTGCCAAGGCGCACGATGAACAAAACCGGCATTTCGATTACAACTGCATTGGCATACAACACGCTGCCAACGTACGCAAAATGTTTGATAAGGCGAAAAACTTTCATACGAAGGTGCTGCTCGCCGAAGAATTGCATGAGGGTTTGCGTGAAAAATGCTTCGATTTCATCGACCGCGTGATTGATGAAAATGAAATGATTTACCTCAGCTTGTCGCTAGATGCACTCTCACCCGCCTATGCGCCGGGAGTAAGCACCATTCAGCCGCTCGGGTTAAGCCCATGGCAAATCATTCCACTCATTCGTCAAGCCGCAGCCTCTGGCAAAGTCACCTGCTACGATATTTCCGAACACGTGCCGCGCTACGACATCGACCATCGCACCGCCAAACTCGCGGCTTCGCTGGTCTATGAAATTATTCACCACCATCACGACCATCATCACAAATCGTGACACATTCTCCTCCACTGCAACCCAAGCAATTTTCTGCTGCGGTGCTGCGCTGGTTTGACCAGCACGGGCGCAAACATTTGCCGTGGCAGGAAAACAAAACACCGTATCGCGTGTGGATTTCAGAAATCATGCTGCAACAAACGCAGGTGAACACGGTCATTCCGTATTTTGAGCGCTTTATGCAGCGCTTTCCTGATTTAGCGACACTCGCAAACAGTAGCGCCGATGATGTCATGCATCAATGGGCCGGCCTTGGCTATTACAGTCGCGCGCGCAATCTTCATCGTGCAGCGCAAATGGTGTTACAGGAATATCGCGGCAAATTTCCTAACACACTCGAATCACTACAAACGCTACCCGGCATTGGCCGCTCCACTGCTGGCGCCATTTTATCGATTGCTTACGGCGAACAGGCGACGATTTTAGACGGCAACGTCAAACGTGTCCTCGCACGCTATTTAGGCATCACCGATCCCGTCAATGACCGCGCCGTTGAAAATGCTTTATGGGAAACGGCCACCCGCTTCACACCCAGCAAACGCTCTGCCGATTACACACAAGCCATTATGGATTTAGGCGCGACACTCTGCACGCGTAGCAAACCACAATGCACAGCATGCCCACTGGCCGCGACGTGCCAAGGTCTTGCTGAAGGAATTGCCGAATTACTACCACGCAAAAAAGCCACGCGCGGCATTCCCACGCGCACGGCAACTTTTTTAATTTTACGCGCCGGCGAACACATTCTTTTGCAAAAGCGTCCACCGCACGGCATTTGGGGCGGCTTGTGGAGCTTGCCAGAAATCAGCGGCGCACCGAGTAAAAAATTAATCCGCGAATTATGTAGCGTGGCCTTCCATCTCGATGTGAAAAAATTTACCGAACTGAAACCCTTCCGCCACACCTTCAGCCATTATCATCTTGAGATTCACCCTGTCGTGATCACAGCCAACCTCCCGGCTAAAGTCATGGCGAGCAGTGAACAAATTTGGTATAACCCTGAGCAACCGGAAGCCATCGGCCTTCCCAAACCTGTTCAACTGATTCTGAGGAATTTGCCATGACGGATAGGCTTATTTTTTGCACCAAGCTCAAGAAAAACGCAGAAGGCATGCCCGCTCCGCCCATTCCTGGCGAACTTGGCAAACGCATCTATAACGAAATTTGTATCGAAGCCTGGGCACAATGGAAGCATCATCAAACCATGCTGATCAACGAATATCGTCTCAGCATGCTAGACCCCAAAGCGCGCACGTATCTCTTAACCGAGATGGAAAAGTTCTTATTCGGTGAAGGCAGTGAAAAACCAGCCGGATTTATTCCAAAAGAATAGCGTTTCCGCTTGACTGTCAGTCGCCTAATCGGTTTAATAGGCGTCTTCTTTTCGCTGGCCAGATAGCTCAGTCGGTAGAGCAAGGGACTGAAAATCCCTGTGTCGTCAGTTCGATTCTGACTCTGGCCATAGTCATTTCAAACAGCTTGAAACTAGCGGTAAATCAAAACAACTCTTCGCCAATCGTTACGCTCATCTATCTTTTCCAATCCCACTAACACCTCACCTGACAGGCACAGGCCGGGTCGAGCGCCATTTGTGACGCCCAACCACCTGCCACCCAAAGACTAATGCCCCGCCATATTCAAATAAGCTTTCCGACTTGTCCGTAGTCCTGCATCGTTATCGTCGCCCAACAAATATCCCGGCGCTTTCACAAGACAAAACAACGATCCCAACACCACACCCGCCACCAGTAACGGCACAGCGGTTGGATACTCCGCATCTTTCACGCTCATGGTAAGGTATTGATATAGTAGGGATGGCTCAACATTTTGCTGCGCTTGACGTGGCACATCGCCAAACAAACCTCTGTAACTTCTCATCGATTATTTCCTTATGGTTAATGCGGTTGATCGAATGAATGATGCGAACCGGATGATACCATCTATTAATTATTATTCATCATGTTAGCAAGGCAAGACGATAACCGTTAATAATCAGACACCATCATTGATGGATGGTCAAATATTATGCTAATATTGCGCATTGCCGAACTCAAACCATAACAATAATAAACGCACCCACACGAGGCGAACCATGCTAAGAGCACACAGCAACCCTATCCCCGCAACCATATTTAGGGCTTTAACAACCAACAGCCTGCACACCGCCCTTCAAGCAAAAGGCTTAAACGCTTTCCCAATACCGGGCCTGGCATTCCTGGATATCAGCCCACCCCACACAAATAGCAAGCTCGCGCTGCAACAGCAGTACAAGCCTAACGACGAAGTGCCAGGATATGCCACGCTTTTTTTACAGGAAGCGCGCTCGAAACAAGAGATTATCGACAAATTAAACGAGAAAATGCATCAGGCTAATTTTTTTGGCATGCCGTATGACATTGAAGAAGCGTCATTAAAATTACACATCAGTCTTAACCACATTGGAAATATCAGCACAGAGACCATGCTGAATTTTATGACGTTTCTTGATAAGCAGTCGCAACAATCGCAAAGCCTTCGCTACCACTTTAAAATTATCAAGCCTGAACTGCACGATCATGATCGCTTTCGCATGAATGATCAGATCACTATTTATTTTGATAAATATTCTTCGCTGGGTGACATTATCAAGCTAGCTAATAACATTAAATGTTTTTTGAAAGACCAAGGCATACCAGACAATACCCAAAAATTAGGGCCTAAAGACACGATTAGCCTGACAGAATTTGTCACCGCCCGTTTCGATACAAACAAGTTAACCAACGAATACGATGTTTATCATTTCTTCGATAATGAAATTAAAAAATTTATTGAAGCGAACCCTACACACCCCAATCTAAAAGACATTCCCTTGTTTGCGTTAGACGTTGTCTTTTTCCGCATACTCACCGAACTAAACATCACGGTACCGAATCAACACACAAGCCGCGAGTTAAGTACTGAAGACAGTCAACTTGTACAAGCTGAGTTTTTGGTAATTCTCAACAACCCTCACCTCTACTTAACAGGCACACAGTCAGCGCCAGCACCCCACTATGACCCCAATCATGAAGAGGAATACTTCAAACGCACTATTGATGACATTGAACAAATCAATGCCAAATCCGAAGACTTGTCTTACTTGATTGAAAAACATGACCAGCTTTTGAATTTACCGAATGACCCTGAGTTCATCGAGATGATGACGCATGCTCTGAACGAAGAAAAAGTAACAGGACTCATTGAAAGCCTCACTGGCAAACTGCAACTGATTGCTGATGCGATTGAAAATTTCTCTCATAAAGAAATCATTTTGCCGAATGCAACAACGCCAACCGACCCTCTACTACAAGCAGCCGCTGATGCCAATAAGGCTATCGCAGAATCGGACCTTTCGGATGAAGATAAATCTGATTTAGAAGACATTGTGGATTCTGTCGCCGCGATCCCTGAGGACACCGCGCCGTTAATTCGCGTATTAAATGCTACCGAAACAAAAAACTCTTACCTACCTGACATTGTCAAAGCAACACTGATCTCACTGCTCGGCGTGGCGCTGATTGTGACAAGCATCACCTTGGGTGTTTTAACATTCGGCATGAGTTCACCTTTCAGTATTCTTGGCCTCATAGCAGGCGTTGGTTTACTCTGCGTAGGCATTGGTGTCGGCGTAAACACCTGGCGCAATTATCGCAAGGACAACCCTATCGGATTATTTGCTGCCAAAACATCTTTCGATGACGTCACCCCACAGAGCCCACGACCCCAGCGAATCTGACACACGGCTTTGCTATCACATAGCAAAGCCCAACAGCACAGACTGACCTCTCTGTAACGCACTGAATATTATTGAGCTTGCACCAGGTCAGTTTAAATATCGCGCATTTCTTCGCAATCTGTCACCCCAGTACTTTCGTTACACAATAAAATATTTTCTGAAAATTTTGGCTGATAACACACTCAATCTTCGGGGTAAATTGGCAAGGGCAAAATTTGCGCACACCCTCAACACCTGGAACTGAGATAGAATGGAAAAAGTTCTCTCGCGACAATTATTATTCCTACAACCGCTCCAAGGAGGATACATCATGGTTAAGGCAACACTCGCTAAAGAAATCTGTGTGGAAACACCCGACTCAAAAGGTACAGCTGCGAAATTAACGCAACTGGTTGCCAATCAAGCTAAAGCAAATATTCGCGCAGCATGGGCTGCAGGAACGGCAGGTAATGGCCATTTCTCATTGATTACGGATAATAATCACAAGGTACTGGAATCACTCAAAAAAGATTTTCCAAAAGCCAAAGAAAATGAAGTATTGGTTTTCGGCGTTAAAAATGCTCTCGGTGACATTGCTGAAATCACACATAAAATCAGCGGCGCTGATCTTAACATTGATTTCTTATATACGACTCACTTTGATAATCAACCCTCATTAATTATCTCGACCAATAACAACAAAAAAGCGATGGAATTATTTAATTAATTTTAAATCTTCTTGCCAAAGAGAAAGCCCTGGTACATTGCTGCGCCAGGGCTTTTATATTGCGCTTAACCAAATGTGAAAGTATAAACTTCAAGACCAGGACTCTCTGCCGTTACTTCCAACATTCCTTCGACTGATGCAGGCTGCACCACCACTTCATACAAAGTGTGGCCGGTGACTGACACACGACTTTGCACCACATCTTTACCTTTCTCTGCAACTAAATCTTTGCCGTTCAAGTGCAACTTCACCACGATTGGCTTGGCCGTGGCGTTACCCATGACCAGATAAACTTTACGTGCTTTAAAATGAATTTTGAGTGAGGCATTCGCTTCTTCTGCGATCGCGCGATCAGAAAAAATAATCCATCTACCCTTAAACGCCCAACGATTAGCACCCAGTTCTTCAGGAAACGAATACAAACCTGATCCATTATTCACGATAGGCTCAGGACTTGCGAAATGATCCGAGCGCGCATAACCGATATACGTTTCGGGCGTTTGATCACGATCTCGCGGCGCGTCTTGAGTGTGCGCTGCAGCAACCGGCTGATTCATACCAAGCAAGTAACGAATATTATTTTCCGTGACATCGTACTCACCTTCACCAAAGTGGGTGTAAACCACGTTACCATTTTTATCAATTAAATAATGAGCCGGCCAATATTGGTTTTTAAAATTGCGCCACGTCGTATAGTCATTATCGAGAGCCACGGGATATTGAATACCATCTTGAACGACGGCACGCTTCACATTATCAAGACTTTTTTCAAATTCAAATTCCGGCGCATGTATGCCGATAATCACGAGACCCTTGTCGTGATATTGGTTATACCAGCTTTTAATATAAGGCAAAGTACGAATGCAATTGATGCAGGAATACGTCCAGAAATCGATGAGGACCACCTTGCCTTTTAATTCACTCAACACTAGCGGTGATGAATTGATCCAGACATCATCCTTTCCGATGGCTGGTGCGGGATAGGGCATATCCAAGCCCTTTTCCAGTGCATGAATCGTTCCATTAAAATTTTTGCTTGCGGCTGTTTCCACACCGACGCCAGCTTCTAGTGAAACAATATAGACAACACTGGCAACAATGATCAATCCTAATAATTTTCTAAACAATGTCGCGTGTGATTTTAAAAAAGAAAATTTCGCCGTCACTCTCCGACCAAATAAAGAGATGAGCAACATGGGAACGGACGCACCCACCGAGAATGCAATAATAATTAAAAATCCTTGTAGATTAGATTCCTGCACAATCGATTGCACAATCACAGCGGCAAGAATCGGCCCCGCACACGGCGTCCACACCAATGCGATTAAACCGCCGAATACGATTCCGCTAAAAAAACCACCCTGCGCATCATTCACCGATGAAAAATTCGACCCCGTATTTGCGAGACCGCGCGTGATCATCCCAAATTTTTCGGTCAACATCGTTGACATCATCACCACGCCCAGCAACAACAAAATCACATACGAGAGATGACGCACCAGCGTTAAATCCAGACCTAGCGTTTGCACGATGGCCCGCGAAAAAAACGTAAAGAGTGCAAACACAATGACGAACCCAACAATAATTCCGAAAGGACGCCGCTTACTGCCCGTTAAGGAACCGGCAAGAATGATCGGTAAAATCGGAAGAATACAGGGAGAGATAATGAGAGCGAAGCCTTCAATAAAACCAAGGCCGATATTGACCCATTCCATTTGCACGCGTTAACTCCTTTAAATGTATCGCAAGACCTTTGATCATAGCATCAATACCCTATAAATCCATGCGCCATCTCAGCGATTTCCTAGCCACGGTCTTTTCGTTACAATGGAAGATTGATAGCCACCGGAATGGCACCCATGCAGCGCTCCAACCCAACCACTTATTATCTTGCCATTTGTCGCTACTACGGTAGCGTACATAATTTTGTGATGTCAGGTCAGTTTGACCCCAGGCAAAAACAATACCCCTATCAATTCAACCAAGCCGCAGGAAAATTTTCCGATGGCAGCCCCTCGCCGTGCTGCCCAGATAGTTGCGCCATTCTTTTTTCCACCACACCCGCCGTCGTTGAGTACGAATCGAAAATCAAACGCAAACGCCGCGCCAATGCCACGCAACCCGTTAGCACCAAAATTTTTTATCAAGCTTATGAAGTGACTGACAAACAATTCCAGACATTCAATGCAAAAGTGGATAGCGTGCGTTTTAAATCGTACGCCCCACCCACCACAGACACTACCTATTGTGAATTATCGATTGGCAACAACTGCAAACACACAGGTATCGCCTTACTCAAACATGGCGGCATTGATGACCCCGATATTTCCACCTCTGTCTTAAGTCGCATGACCAGCCGCATGACCGTGCAAGATCGCAACATTGTCACCGCACTTTTTATTTTGCCCGTACCCGTCAATTCGGAACTCAAACTGCACGATCAAACCCGTTATCATCTCTTACAGAAATTACGCGCCCACATGGTCAGCCTGGCGAAAACTAGTTATAACCACGATGTCGCCGTGCACAAGGTCAATGAACTGCGTTTCTTATTCAATCGCATTAACAATGCCAACAGCCAACAACCGGAAGATTTACTGGACCTTGTCCGTGAATGGGAAGCCACAAAATCGACCTGGCAAGACAAATCCAACGCCGAATTAATGGATGCGCAACGCCGAACTTCGTGGCTCAGAATATTTAATCCCGCGCACACACGCACGACCGCGCTGCTCGATGACCTGAAATTAAAGCTCTACAACGAGGCTTTAGCTAAAAAGTTACCAGCGATACTCAAAATCTGTCCATCAGGCTAATGACTCTTAACTTGACCGCACGGCTACTATTTTGCGATTATTCGCCCTCACAAAAAGGAATCCACTATGCGCTCAAGATTAATCAGCCTCATCATTCTCAGCGTATGGCTAGCAAGCCCAGCAATGGCCAAGAACAAGCGAAATCACAGCAAGGCACACCGAGCAGCCAGTACGCAAGCCGTGCCGCGGGTGGCCACCACGCCGGATGATCTCGTCGATTTTAGTCGCAATTCCCGTGATGTTAAAAATCTAATCAACGAAGCGCTGAACCTGAACGACCAGCACTTGTCGTATAAATTTGGCTCAACCGATCCCGCCAATAATGGCATGGACTGCTCAGGCACCATTTCCTATTTGCTAAAACAATTCAGTATTAATGATGTACCACGCCAGGCAGATGAGATTTATCAATGGGCCTGGAAAAAAGGTGAATTCACCGCCGTCAACAGCCGTCACTTTGGGTCATTTGAATTCTCTAAATTAAAGCCGGGCGATTTACTGTTTTGGTCGGGCACCTATCCTGTCAAACGCGACCCTGCGATTACGCATGTGATGTTGTACCTCGGGCGCGATAAACAAAACCGGCCACTCATGTTTGGCGCCAACTCAGGTGGAACCTATCGCGGCAAACCGCAACGCGGCGTGAGCGTCTTTGAATTCAATATGCCATCACCTAATTCGAAAGTGCGGTTTTTAGGTTATGCGTGCATCCCGCACTTAACGTGTGACAGCTAAAACGATTTGTGAATCGCGAAACGAACTACGTATTTCAAGAAGAGATACCTTGCTGACGCCGAGCTCTACCAATGATGATGCGCTCTACCACCTGTTCCGCCAGAAACCGCGCATCCCCGTCAGTCACTAGCACACCGTCAATAGCGATCTGGCCATTTGGCAACAGCTCACCCACCTGACCGAGATAATCCCGTTTGATGCCTTGACTGATGATACTAACGCGACCTTCCTCGGTGTGTTGAATGGTGCAATTTGACGAGATAATTGCGACAGGCGGCCTTCTGAACATGGTGATTTCCTTATGTTGATGAACGAGTGAATATACGCCGCAATATTAGAATATAAAATATCCTGCGAGGTATTTTATTTAATGATAGATCAGCACCAGCGCACTGCCTTCATGCACTTGTAGATCTACTTCCGCTTGAGCAGATTGATTAAAACATGAATTTTTACCCGGAAATGACAGCGTCATTTCTTTCATCTCCCACTTTAAGCCAACAGAGGAAACCAACGCCGAGGGAATACCCATCATGGAAATTTTTGAATGCAGCGGTAACAAAAATGATTTCTGCTGACCCGCTCGCAACACATGACCACTTAAGGGCGGCGCATAAAGAAAATTATTCGAGCGCATGAAAATATTAATGTTATTTAAAATGTGATCGAGTGATCCGCCATTCACACCCACAATCACACTAGGCAGTAAATCGTGCGCCTCAAGATAACTCAGTGATTTTTCAAAATCACAAAAATTCTGATCGTAGTGATGATGCGTTTTTAATTGTTCGCGATAATGCGGCTCAATACTATCGAGATCACCAATCACCATCATCGGCTCAATGCCCATCTTCATTAATTTATTAGCTGCGCCATCTGCCGCAATGATCGGCAATTTCGTCTGAAAAAAATCAGCCGGTGGCAAGTCGCCATCCAGACAGAGAATGGAACAATAATCGTTAAAATTGACCGGGTATTTAGGAGTGTGCGACATCATTTACCTGCCGCTGATCAAAATTGAGTTTGATCATGATGAGCAAGATTGCGCTCAACAAACCAAAAACATTACTGGCTAGCACAAACACAGATTCCGTGTAACGCCCGTAAACAACCCAAGCAATCGAGCAAACCGCATAATTAATTAACATCATCATCGAGAGATCATGCGTCGATCGTGTTTGCAGCGACTTAATGATTTGCGGGAGCAACCCAATCACAGAAGTGATAAAAGCAATAAAACCAAAGAATGTTTGTATAGTCATGACATTTTCCTCCGCTCGTGTTAACGAGATCAGGTTCAAGGGTTGGATGATCCTCTCAGCCTTGTGATCGCAAGGCACCCCTAATGTTGAAGCGGTGCATTCTTGCACCGCTTCACAGCAAAATCAAGTTGACCACTCAAGCTTGGGCCAACCCTTTCATATTAACTATAATTTCGACTTGAGCCTTGCCACGCTCGTCAAATCCCGACTATGAAAGGCATTAGTCTGACCAGCTTTGAATGCCCAAAGTGAATGAGAGCTAGATAGCGTGACGTCTGCCTGATTTTTTGTGGCAGACAAAGCGAGGTGATATTTGACTGCGGTGGTATTTTCTAAAAGGCGCAGAATGGGTCGACGCTGATGGATATTGCCGTGCTCATGTTTCGCAATCTCATAAGCCTCTAACAATGCCTTATAAGTCACTATATCGTCTTGACAGGTATCAATAAATTTTTTGACGGTCTCAGCATCTCCCGCTAAAACAGCCATTTTAAAGAGGTCCGTTGAGACATGTGACACGGCGGGTCTATTATTTGACATGGTCCACTCCAATTCTTATTTTTAGTGGCACCCATCTTATCACCTCATCACAATTTCTCAACGGTTCCAGGCTATCTGTGTAGCTTCGGCATGCCATTTTGGCGAACCGGACGACGCCATTCGCCGTTGCCAGATTCACGCTCGATATTGGGTTGAAAAAATGTTCCCTGAAATGATGGCGCACGGTGCAAGGGGTGGGTCTTAGCGGATGACGAGCTTAACGAGGAATCGGTGTTAGCTTTGGTTGGACGTTTATGATGACTCATAAAAACCTCCTGAGATGATGATTTAGCACACTACTTCAATTAAGCATCAACCCATCATGAAGGCAAGCACTACTTTTATAGCACTGAAAATGGCCAACCAAATTCGCCCCGATAAAATTAGCGGTTTAGTACTGGCATTCTCTGAGCTGCATTGCTACCATCGCAAAATATTTAATCTTGTCATAAGGATGCGTTACCGTTATGGAAAGTCATTTCAATTTATCCGAAGAATACAAGCAATACGCAGAAAACTCTTACCCCAGCAACCACACCTTCCAAATTAAAAAAGGTCTGCTGGTCCCGAAACGTAAACTTGCCAAACGTTATACCAAAATCAAAAAGCTCTACCCGCGCGAACTGACCAGCTTGCTGGACGCCAGCAGCTCAAAAGGATTTTTTGTATTTGATGCCGCCAAAGCACCCACGTGTACACGCATGCTCGGCATTGATATTCATGATTACGATATTGATTTTTGTAATACTTTGAAACATGTAACGCGCACCGAACAAGCGCAATTTGCACGTTTGACGCTGGGTCAGCTCGCCGCAAGAATCGACGAATTCGGCGGACCCTTCCAAACCGTACTGGTGATTAACTGCTATCAATATCTTTATTTCGGTAGCGACACCTCACCCGAAGCACACGCGAATCACGATGAAATTTTCGCCAACTTACGTCGCGTTTGTTCTGAACGCGTGATATTCAATAACCGCGTCAATCTGGAAGATTGCCAAAACACCCGGCAAATTCAAGAAGCCCCTGAAAAAGCTGAACATTATTCGCAGCTTGAAATCTTCACGGCCGCGTCTAAATATTTCAACGTCAAGCAACACGGTAAAATTGGCAAATACCCACTCTGCACGATGGATGTGCTGAAATAATCTGCCTCATTCGATCGGGAATTTTTTTTTACAAATTCCCGATCCATTTCTTGAAATAAAATTCAACTATCGTTCAATCAGTTACGCCATGCAAACCAACGTCAAACTGATTCATTGTATTGATTTTTTTAGATTTTAAGCCTTCCTTAATAAAACCCGCGCAACCTCGACTATAGTCTATACTCGCTATAGCTAACGAATAACTATTAAAAAGATAATTATAAAAAAATCAACAACTCACACCACGAGGGCAGTCATCATGCTAGGTTCAGGCCGCAACGCGAATCGTCAATCTATTGCAGATCATTTTAAAATTTCTCCGGAACATATGGTTTTTACAGCCATCCATGACCACTTCAGTGATCTCATTGATCTTGAGGCACTGGCCGATGAATCCGCGGTGATCGCCAAGAATTCGAATCATGAAAAAAGCACGTATTTCAAATACTGCGAACGTGCCATCAAAAAAGTATTGGGTGATGGCAGCGCAACCGTGGACAGCATGGTCGTTTCATTTTTGAACTTCATCAACAATGAAAACCTAAGCGGCCAATTATTAGTTAAAGTCCACTCGCCAGAAAAAAATGATCGCCTTGTCGCACATCCCTCACAACCTGGTTTTGCTGAAAAATTATTCGCGACACAACTAGCACCCATGGAACCGCTCTCGCGGCTCGACATGTTGCGTATCAAAGAAAAAGGACAAAATAAATATTTCAATAGGTACGATATCTCAGTATTGGCGCGCACCAATTTTGTTGGCCGCACGCAACTCAATCAGTCACATAACTCAGCAAACCTCATCAACTTAGAAAATGATCTCAGTAAAACGCCGCGCTGGGTTGCTTATGATTATTCACAAAACCGGGTTTACTCAGAGTTTTTATTAGAAGAAGAGGAAAGAAAATGGCTGCAGACACTGAAGCCAGGTGTGAAACTCGCCTACGCTGGCGGCACCGTCAGCGATGCGATTACATCCGGCCATGCCGCATTACGCTGGTGTGACCAGAACATTTTTCACACTCATAACTTCGCACCCGGCTCCGATCGCATGATGCTGCGCCATGAAATGCTTCGCTGGTATGAGCAAGACCTCGATCTCCTCCAAGATAAGAAATACTGCCATGCTGGAGTTAAAAAATTATTAGGTAGTTACAACAGTACTTTCGAGTCAGGTCATTTCGAGTACCTCTCACGAGCCTCGTGGTTAGGTGACACTAATACCGATAAACTTGGCCTCTTCGAAACAAATAATATGTCAGCGTTGCTGAGACAAATTGACAAAAATGATATTACTCTCACACAGCTAAAAAAATATTGGCAATTGGGCGTACGCTACTGTATTCCCGGCCTTGACTTAACTATGCAAGCCTTGAACATGGTCAGCATCGACAACACGAAAGATGAAATTTCATTTAGACCACTTGCTCTCACCTTCAATAATATTGATTCAATCAAAAGAACTCATGAACAAACTTGCGGCAACATATTCAATACCACGTTATTTGATTGCTTCAAGCGTAACCCTGACGCCTCAATGAAAGCTGAAGACCTCGTCGCTAGCATGCTTGTCTCATTTTTTCGCGTGTTCGCCACCAAACGCCACCTGGTCATCGACATGGACATGACACTGTGCCAGTTAAACGACAGTGAGATCAACATAATGGTCGCCCTCATGCGCGATAACACGGATGTCACGAACATGACGGTTAATAAAAACATGGCGGAGAACCCTTCTCTCTCCAAACTCAAACAAGCCCTCCTGCCCATCTTGGCGCGAAACCGTTGGCTGGTTGCCAATAAATACCGCCCATCTTTAGCGAGTGACCACTGGCTCGAAGCTGCGTTCTATGCGTTGCAATACTTCAGTGATGACAGCAATACCGATTTACTCACGCAACCCACACCAGACAAACATCTCAATTTCATTGGCTGTGTGAATGAGATGAGCATTGAAGGTCTTGATGCTATTTTAAGATGCCTATGTGACCCCCAGCGTAAAAACAGACTGGATCTCTTTTACCGCGATCGTCGACCAGGCTTTCTCGCCACCTGCCTTGAAAAAGATTTAAATGCATACCTCACTAAATTAGTGAGCCATCTGAAAGAAAAAAATAATTATTTCCCGTTTGCCACCATTGGCATTAAATATCAACCTGGGTGTGACCCCCTGTTTGCTGAACTTTTCACCGCACTCAATCAACGCGGCGACTTCGAGCAAATCACCCTCACACACTTATCAGATCAACTATCACCTGACAAATTAATGGATGACTTGATTGCACGCGCCAACAAAGAAAAATGGTGCGTTCTCATTAATACTCCAGAATTAAATGACGATTCAAAATTAGTCGAACGTTATCGCAGTTTGCATGATAAATATGCACGCTTGAACAACATCATTTTACATAACCGTCGCGAAGTGGAAGCGAAGAAACTCGTCGCTAACATTGAGCGTGGTCTTGCACAAAAAGATCCTATTGAACCGGGCAACCTTCCCGCCCCCGCGGCCACGTTCGCGCCAATAGCGGGCGACGAACCTCAGCAGGCTGTTATTGGCAAAAACAACAACAATGCCGCTGCGATGAACGACGATCAAGTTGTCGCCCGCCCTGCCGCTGGTGGCAGAATCTGGCCGCTAACGAAAGGCGCGCGTGCCAGCTTGCAGCAACAACAGCAAATGCAGCATGAAGAACAACAACAGCATCAACAGGGAATGCAACGCAAGCAACAGAAGCAACACCAGAAACAACAAGCACAGGAACAAGAAAAACGTAACGTTCCACTCAACATGCAATTGGTGAATTACAATAATATTGATGAATTGATGAAACCCATCTATGACGAAATCAAGAGAAGTCAGCCTAACTTTGCTCTTAAAGTCACACGCCTTGGTCATGAAACAGAACTCCAGGCATTTTTCCGCACTTGCATCAGCGCTAACCCAGCCACCAACGCTACGTTTGTTATTAAAGAGATGACGCAAGCCGCCGTGAAAAAGCTCCTACTCAATCACCGTAAATTACAAGCCGGTCTTGATATTGAAGATTTACCACGCGGATTCTGGACACAGCGTGACGAAGAAGAGTCCCTGATCTTGTGTTATAGCAACGAATACGGTTATCAAAATAATAAATCAGCCTATACCCTTGATCTGGATAAAGCGCCGTTAACCGGCAACGATTGGCTGGGCGATGGTCGCCAGTTTAATCAGGAAGAAAAATTATCTTCTCCTCAACAAGCAATTCTATTCTCGACCGCACAACCTAATTTAGCGGCACTCAATCTACGTTTCGCTAAAGCACTTGGCAAAGACCAGCACGCCGTGACCTACAAACAACATTGGCAGACTAATCAAACAGCCGAATTCGACAAGCTTTCTCCCCAGGATTTCAACCTAGATCCGCGCGTATTATGGAAAGCATTGTTAGGCGATTCCTACGATGAAATCGGCGAATGGCTCGCCACCGCTGAAAAGTGGTCGGATAAAAACGTCACGGCTGTCGCACAGGTTTACAATGCTTACGGTCAAACAGGTATATCACTCTTAATGAAACGACTCGCCAAGCTCAGCAAAGCTTGCGGCCCTGAGTTTTTCTCAGGATTTAAAAAGCAATTTATCGACCCCTCTTCGAATCTCTGCGAATTACTCACTCCGCAAGCATTCCGTGTTTTCGATGAAATGGAGGCACGTTTCGCCCACAACGAAGTCGATAAAAAATTATGGCTAGCCCTCATCGACAGCCACATTGCAAGCGCTGAATGGGAAGGATTACAACCTGCTTGGCATGCGTTTTGTGAGTTCATGGACAAAGTCGTGGCACGTTATGAAGTTAAAATTAATCTTGATGTCATTAAACGCCTTGCGATTGGCAACATGATGCCATTCATGGCAAGACTGGCGCGCACACTGGAACTGTTAGGCACACAAAAAGCACGCCAGAGCTACCTGGATCAACTGGACGCGATCGACTTACATCATGGCGGAGCTCATTACGCGGTCAATTACGAAAAATTTAAAATTTACCACCATAATCTGCAATTAACTAACTTCACGAATGGCTGCCCCACTTACAGCCCGCCCATGCGTGATATTTACAACTGGCGTGCAGAAGAGATTGGCTCACATGTGAAACGCGCACTCGCGCAGTGGAAAAAGATCACGCACGAGCGTTACAACTTATTAACACAAGATGGCAAGCTCATTAACAATGAACCTTCTTCGAAAGATGCGCTCATCCTGATTTTAACCACGCAATTTGGTGGTGATGATCAACAACTCGTTGCCAACATTGAAGACATTAAACGCCAACCGGTGCTCGAGCCGCTGGCCAAACATTTACATCACGCCGTCTACGTCACCGGCAATAATAAACTGGATGTTGAACTCGCCTCCTTGCCACGTTTAGCAAAAAGCAAACCATTATTAGAAGCCACCATGAGGTTGTTGCCGCACTGGCCACGCGGCACGTTACTTGAAATCACTTCCGTACTGCATCGCAAACATCTCAAAAATGGCGTGGAAGATGCGGCGGATTATGAAAAAGATGTTGCTGACAGCCTTCAATTGTTATCGCAAAGAATTGAACCTTCCGAACTACAAACACAGGCACTGAAATTAGCCGCCATTTGCGGCATCTTTGATGCTGAACAAGTCAATGCCTTGATCAGAAATTTAAATGTCGCTGCTTCTCCTGAAATTAATCAATTCCTGAAACAATTGCTCTCGATTGATTTCGAATTATCTGACCCATCCAAACTGCGTGGTATGTGGAAAGCCGCATGCGACGGGATTGTTACGATCCATCAAACAGTCGATCGTGCTGAAAAACTTGCGAAACGTATTGAAATCATGCAAGGCTTACGTGCCCAAAGGTTACATTTCACGATCTCCGCGAATGGCACCTTCCGCCGCCTCAAAGATAGCGATAATAACGGCTTATTCGTCGAGCAATTTGCGCCGCTTAATCGCGTCATCTGGCCATTCCTGAAAGAATACGTGATGGTACCGACCGATCAGCCACTCGCCGAAGTCTTGACACCACTCATCGAATTCTTTCATCGCCTTAACAATAAAACAGTGGAGGTGGATGAATATTTACAATTGCAGCTGTTGTTTAAAAAACTGGTGAAACCCGGCTTTTTCTGGAGCGCTGAATCGTTGCATGAATTACTATTTAGTGTTGAGCCAGGCAATGCGAACTCTACGTACCCGATCTCAATTTTATCGCTGATGATGCAAGATCCAGCCTGTGCGCCGAAGCAAGTGGAGTCGGTTAGCGATCATGTTCCGGGCGCGTTGTATAACGCCATTCAAGCCAATATACTTGGCGCGCGTGGCTTTACGCGAACCGAGCAAACACAACTTTGCCAGATTCTCTTAACGGTTTATCAATACAGCCCACAAGATTTATCGCTCTTCAATCAAGCACTCGATCTCGTCAGAGATGCCCCTGCGGCCGTTCGCGCAACCTTGCTTGGCAGCTTGAAAACAGCCAAGACAATCGACAGCCTGCAAACCGTTATCACTACGTATCAGCTCGCCAAGGTCTCGATTGATGCCATCACGCATGCTCAATCTGAACCGATGGCCTCACATATCAAAGATACTTACCAATACTGGATCAACTCACCGCACACACCCAAACATGCGGCACTCTTCCAGCAGATTCAAGAAACATTTAATGATAATGTACATCAGCGTTCACTCGCGCTCCACATCATTGCCTGGTCTTCACTGAATCAAGGCTTGAAATCGAGCGATGCCCATGCCGATGAATTATCCCGTAAAGCAGCGAAGCTGGTGACACTACTAAGAAGCCTGACACCAGCAGATCTCGAATTAGTGGCGGCCTGTTATCCACGCATGCCTATGCCTACGGCTGATGACTTGCGTCGCATTATTAAACGCAGTCGCACACGCAATCTAACGCTCGCTGATTCTCTGAACGAGTACCGCGTCAACCCACACGCGTTGCCAAGACCTGATTACGGTCAACTCCCTGTCACACGTCACGAAGATTTGAAGCGCATGCTGCAAGAACTTCGCGTCAGCCAGGATGAAACGACAGCGATTGATGACACGCAATATAATGAAATCATCCGTGCCTTTGATTATTTAAAGAAGCTGGAAAGTGGCAAGGTGTTCGTTCAGGGATGCCACCAACCTATCCATAAATTGAGCCAAGCGGAAATCCGTGAAGCCTTGCAACGTCTGCAGGTGAACGGTCTCGTCACAATGGAAGATAAAATACAACACTGGGCCCTGCTCTTTGAAGCCCTGTATCGCTCCACGAAAATGTACCCACATATGGCGCAGCAAGTCGGCATCATCGCCAATGATATCTGCATCAAATCCAACAAGCGTGCGATGCGACTTGAAACAGGCCAAGGCAAGAGTCATATGATTGCCCTACGTGCGGCCCACTTTGCGTTACAAGGCAAAGAAGTCGATATTTGTACCGCGAAACGCAGTCTTGCCGAACGTGATCACCTTGACTACGAAGGCTTTTACAATTACATCCATGTCACTTCATCTAATATTCGTGATACCTCGGTTCATAACGACTACACGAAGGCACGTATTCACTACACCACCGCCGGCGATCTCTCATTGTTCCTCGATAATATGAGCAACAACGGTACGACCATTGAAGTGAATCCGTACAAGCGTGTCGGCCTCTTTGATGAATTCGACTATATTCGCTTCGAAGAAAATTTTAACACGCAATACAACTATGCGGCATCAACTGGCTATACCCCCTTCCGCTCCATGTGGTTTTATGAAGCGATTTTCAACTATTATAACGAAAATAAAGCCTCACTCGAAAGATCACAAAAAATCAGCGAAGCTGACCTTAGTCGCTTCACGGATTTCCTAATAAGCGCAGCAGGCAAAGACAAGCAACGCCTTGATTTCCTAAAAAAGATTGTGGCGAATTCAAACACCATGGTTCAATGGATTCAATCCGTGCATACCGCCATGCAATTACAAGAAGCGAAGCATTTCGTACTCATTGAATCAGACCTTCTGATGAGTGGTGAAATTTACCGCCTCAAAGAAATTGTGCCACTTTCCAAGGATAACCAGCGTATTGTTGGCTCGTCCTTCTCAGAAGGTGTCCAGCAGCTGCTAGCGATGCGCTTACACATGGAGGGTAAAAAAGATGTTCATGTGCCACCACAGAATGACATCATCAGCTCCCAAATTGCTGAAAATAGAATGCAGCAATTGTGGAGCATCCAGGAAGGTTATAGCGGCACGATCATGCCTGAGCAGATCAGCCAACTCAGAGTATCGAATGAAAACCAATTTGAAGTCCTGCACATGCCAACTAACCAGCTCACGCTGCGTAACTGGCAGACGCCGTCATTCTTCGACTCGCACGATGATCAACTGCAAGCGATCGTGAGAACCATGCGCGAATGCTTTGCGAAGAAGCAATCCATTCTGTTTTCTTGCAAAGATGACACCTCTGTTAACAAAATTAAACAGCGTCTGATCGATTCGGAATTATTAACGGAAGAAGAACTCGCTCAATTTATCTTCTCCACCAATGCGGACAACCGTGACGGTAGAGAGGTTCTGGAAGATAAAAAGCGCATGGAACAATGGGTACGCGGACAGCAATCGCGCGGTATTGTCCTCGTCACCTCCTCGATGAATCGTGGTGACAATCCTGATGTCGGCGCCGTGTTCTTAATTGATCACGCGGATGAATCCGATCGTCTGCAGCGTGGCGGCCGTACGGCGCGCGGCGGTGAAACCGGAACAGTCTATCAATTCCTGTATGCACCAGAATTACGCCTTGAGTATGCCGCCCTGCAAGATCAGGTGAGTGACTTGCGCGGCACGCTACCAGGACTGGTCCCTGCTCGCCCTGTCAGCCCGATCGACGGAAAATCGAACCTGGAAATTTGTGATGCGATTCTTGAGCTCAGAAAAGAATTGCAGGAATTAGTGCACCACACCACGCATCAATACCATCAAATGCTGTCAGAGTTGTCCACCTGGACGCTGGATATCTTTGCAAAAATTAATGCTCACCCGCAACTGGTGGAAGATACGCGTAAGAAGTGGATCGCGGCGATCAAGTCTATTGCGGAAGCTTGGGTCGAGTCTGCCAGCCAATCCGGTGCAAACGATGATCCCAAAAAAGCTTTACAACGTATCGATAACATTAAACGTGAAATGCTGGATCATGCCAAAGCTATCTATGATGACTGCCGTCCGTCAGCCAATATTGCGCCATTAACATTCAAACAACGCAATATTGCGCCCATCAATCAAAAAATTGGTGGCGATCGCACGACCAAAGAAAGCATTAGTCGCTCAAACGTCATTGCCAACATCTGGATGCTATTGTATTCACTCAATCTGACCACGCAGTCTGATGCGACCATGCAACAGATCATGCAATATCTGCAAACACTGGACACGACTGAGAAGGTGATGAAATTCTACAACCACATCCGTGTTGCGCAACCCCATCAAATTGAACTTTTGCTTGCCTACATCGACAATAGTTCAGCGCTGGCTAAACAAGGCATCCACTACCCTCAACTCGGCATGCCCGCCATTAAATTTGATACCGAAGTTAAGCTCCGCTTCCTGCACCCAACCCTTGCCAAGGCGGTCGCTGATGGCCTTCGCGAATACGGCTTACCGGAATATGAGACATTACTTTTGCCTTACATCGCAAAATTTGATATGTCTTCTGAAGACGACATCCACATGGCACTACGTTTCATTAACGTTTTCCCACAATTAGTGAATGAAACACCTGTGGCATTACGCGAAACACGCTTTAAACTTCCAACCATGTCATTGGAACGTTTTGAAACGATCTGGAAACTGGTGCAAACCATTAATCCTAATTCCGCACAGGCATTGGAGATTGTGGGTAGCGTGGTGAGTCAGTTAACAGCGATCGAAGAACGTATGCTCACCTCGTGGGAAATGTTGGCACGTGATATGAATCCTGAAGATAAGTTAGCGTTCTTTAATAACTTCTGTCAGGTCATGCATGCGGCCAAACAAGATCCACGCGCGTGGGATAATCTTCAACATTTATTCAAGTTAACCCGCGAATGGTGGCATAAAGGTGACAACGCTTATCAGGCCGAGCTGCTAGAGATGTGGAAAAAATTAAATAAACACAGCGCTACGTTTGCTAAGCTCGATAATATTCTTACCAGCACCATCGGCATGAAAGGCAAGAGCTGGTTTAAATTTTTAAATGAAACTCTCGATCTTGAGCCTGAGTTTATTGCCTCCAATGACGATGCAGTCGCAGCGAACATTCAAGAATTGCACGATGACGCCGTTATCACCAAGGAAGATAAGAGCCAATTCCTGCAAGATTGCGGTGTGACTTTCCCCGACCTTCTCTCTCTCGCATCGGCGAATACAATTACCACGCTTGCCAATCTTGAAGCCGTGTTACCACATAGTATTATCGGTGACATTAAATTCATCTTCGACAAGCAGAAAGAGGGAACAGCGAATGCACGTTTGAGCAACCTTGCGACGCAGTATTCGAATGCATTGCAGGCCCTCACCTTAAACAAGAAAAAGCTCGCCCAATTACAACCGGCGCTGATCGACAATATCGATTATATGGATGTGATCAATCAAAACGTCAATTTGGCGGATGTCAATCATCGTTACGCGTCGCTATTAAGTATTGGCCGAGCACTGGATGTTTACGCTCGCACATTCAAAGACGAGTTATTTACCATGCTCCGCCTTGAAGCACCACATCCAGAGGTGACGTTACTGCTCACCACCTTCCTGGACGATGCAAGCATCTCCGAATTTGTGATCCGATCGTCGACAATCGCAAAAACGCGCGAGACCCTGATTGACAACTTCAGAAACTTGCTCGCAGTGGCCAAGCAATCGAATATTTCCATGACACAGCTCACACCATTCATTGCGCTATGTCCTGAATTATTGACGGATCAAAATGGTCGTCAGATCATGACGTTACTCGCAAACTGGCAGACAAAACATCGCTATGCCGGTAGCAGCAAGCTACTGTCGTTAATGATTCGTGATATAAGAGAATTGATTCAGTTGGGGATGACACCGGCCGAAGCATTTGGCAGGTATGATTCGGCAATGACTGTGCTGCCGCCAAATGAGCACGCCTTAGCTAACGTTCTCGCCACATTGCGTCATCACTATGCGGCATTACCTGATTATGCAAAAGCCGTATCCGCTTTCCAGCCGGAACTTGGCCGTTATCAACTACTGACCCGCTATCTCGACACTACCCAATTTTCGGATCAGCAACGTGAAGACATCTGGAGCCATGCGTTTAAAGAAGCTGACGTCCACTGTCGCCAGTCTTATTTCAATCTGCTGAATGCCATCGTTGAAGTGAATGACGACGCATGCCAAAGCTTGAATATCAATGCCATCATGGCGTTTGTACTGGGTGACCCAAAGCGCAGGCAGCACCAGTTGGATAACCTAACGAAATTCGTCAAGACTATTCCGGCCAGTACGAATAACACCAAAGTCAGCGCGATGTGCACTAACTTTGCTTGTTACTTCGCAGCCCTTTCGTCTGCTGAATCTCATGAAGCCGCGAATCAGGAAGTGACGTTACTGCTCACCACCTTCCTGAATGATGCCAGCATCTCCGAGTTTGTGATCCGATCGTCGACCGACGCAAAAACGCGTGACATGATGGTTAGCAATTTCAAGAGTTTGCTATTACAAACCAAAAAGTCGGATATCCCGCTGACACAACTCACACCTCTCATTGCGCTATGCCCTGAATTATTGGCAGATCGAAATGGTGGACAGATCATTCAGATACTGGAAAAGTGGCTGAAAAAGCATCGTTACGTCAACACCCAGCTTCTGTCTTCCATGATTGAAGACATAAGAAAGTTTATTACACTGGGCCACTCCCCTGCTGATGTATTTGGTAGCTATGATTCGATGATGACCGTTCTGCCGCCGGATGAGCGCGCCTTTGCTAACGTTCGCTCCACATTATTTCATAATTATGAGAGATTAAGTGATTATTCAGCAGCGGTGTCGGCATTCCAACCGGAAGGCGCCCGTTATGGTCTACTGACGCGCTATCTTGACACGACTCAGTTTACTGCGGTGCAACGTTTGGCAATCTGGAGCTATGCAATCAAAGAACCTGACGCCAATTGCCGCCAGTCGTATTTCAATTTGCTGAATGCCATCGTTGAAGTGAATGACGACGCGTACCGCGGCTTGAATATCAATTCTATCATGGGCGCGATTGACCCCAGACGCAAACAGCAGCAGCTGGACAACCTGGTGAAATTTGTCCGAGCTCTTCCAGCTGACACGGATAGCATGAAAATCAGTGAGCTTTGCACTAGCTTTGCCGTTAATTTCTCTGCTCTTTCGCCTGCCGCCGTGGATGACCTGTGCCAGCATTTATCGCTGGAAAATCTCACGACAGCCCAACGAGAATTGGTCTGGGCCTATGCAGCACGTGAAGAGTTACCTCTAGATCGCACCAACTATCTTGACGCGATCAAGACGATTTTTAGTCAAACACCACCTGAAAAATGCAAAAAAATAGACATCGTAGCGATCAACACAGCGCTGGATGTCTACCCGCGCGCAGACAAGGCTAAACGTCAACAGGAGCTTGTCAATTTCAAAAACTTCGTCGCGCGTTTACCGAAAAATATTCCCGCAGGTTTAACAGTTGAAGCCGCGAGAGCATTCTGGCAATTACAAGCAAAGCCAATGCCGGATCAGGCATGTCGCATGGCGTATCTAGACTGCCTCAGTGAGCTCCTGCAAGTGAATGCTAAAAATGCGAAGGAAATTGATTTCGGTATGGTCATGCAACGCTTAGCCAATATCAATCACACCGTTGCAAAGCTAGAGAACTTCAAATCATTCATTGAAAAACTGCCGAGAGATCTCCCAGCCAAATCGATCAATAATGTTTGCGCTCTGTATCTCAGCTATTTCTACGGGCCTGCGAATCAAAGCGCGACACAGTTGCTACTAGCGAACATGGGCGAGGATATTCCTCATCTTAAATATCTATTACGTAGCGACACGATGAATTTACTAGCTCACAGAGTTCAGGGAAACCATCAACCATTATTCCTAAATCAAGCCAGAAAGTTCTTTGAGCTTTATAAAGATAACGGTCCAAACATACAAACGCTTTCTAAAAATCTTGATCATTACTTTGAATTTGATGCTGCCGAACACCAGCAGCAACGCATTGCTTTCATGCACTTGCTCTTCCAGAAAGCATTTGTGTTAAGGGATGATCACGCTCAGGCTAGGGAACAAAGAACCTGGACCTTCGAGGATAACAATGCTCTCTTAAAAAGTTGCTTCGGTCGTTATGTTACCGAATCGAAAAACATCTTATCCTCTAAAGTCACTAAACCACTGCGTCAGTCACATGATTTGACCGAGGAGCAACATAGTAAAATGTTAGCCCTCTCCAAAGAGTTGCAGTTAGTGGCTGATGACAGAAATCGGGGTAAACTGAGCCTATGCACCACTGCGTCTGGCAAGTCAGATTTATCCAAAGCGATCCGTCAGCATCTGGATGATTATTCCGCGACGTGGTTCAAATCGTCACAAAGGAAAACCGAACTTAGGAATCTGACAGCTCAGCTTACTGATAATTGGGGTGGGGAACTGAATAAAGAAACCCCGAACTATGAGCTATTACTCTCTACACTAAGAGACGCCAAAGCGACGGCGATGCTTAATGACACGATGACGAATGAATCAAAAGCACGTCGCTATTTCCGCGCCCATAACGCCAGTGGCTACAGTCGGTATTACCATACTATTAACCGCATGTATGACACTGTACTGGAAGCATGGAGCAAGGATATTACCTCGGTTGAGACCTTTGGACGTTATCGCAATCTGATAGGGACAGATATCACACGCCTAACAAATAGCGCCCTGACCGGTATTGCCTCTTTATTAAAAGTGAATCCTAATTCACTTGCGAACTTAAATATGGGTAATGTTGTTAAGGACCTGAAAAATGACTGGAATCTGTATAGCCTGTGGTATACATCTAAGCTCATCAAACATCAACCGGCTGTCCAGCAACTCATTACAACACTGCGGCAATTACAGAGAGACCCTGACTCCGTCTTGTCGAATAAAGGAATGCTAGACACGATTGATAGAAACATCACGGATGTCATGGATGCCATACCCTCACACATGGCCACTCAATTGAAGGAATTGCAGTATTCTGTACGCTTGCTGTCGAAGCAAATTGGCAAGATGGAAACGCAAGGCCTCGTCACGGATGCGACGGATTTATTTAGACGTTAATTAGGAGAACCGTTTCACGCGCACCCGGCAAATAGGTCCGCGTGAAGTGGTTTATTTGTGGATAGACCAGGATTCATACATGGTTTTCGCTATCGGTAGATCAATGTCGTAGCGTGTGCTATCAGTCGTATAGCCCCAGGAATAGCCCATCGTATTCGCCGGATTGACAATGACGAATTGCATTTTCTTGATGGGAACACCGCGGTAGGTATAACTGACCTCGAAGTAATAGCCTTTAAATTCCTTGGGATTCAAGGGAAGCTCGGCTTCACCTTCGCGCGTGAAAACAGCTTTGGTAGTTTTCTCTTTGATCTGACCTTTTAAATCTTCAACAATCGCTTTGGCATTCTTGTAAATGCCACCAGTCTTTTTCATCGGCAACACTTGCACGGTCACCGTCGAAGCATAGGCAGGTGTCCCTTTCTTGCCGCTGAACATGACGGAATTGGTATCTGTTTTTTCGAACATCCAATTATCGGGATACTGGATGGAATATTTTCCGACGGTGTCATCGAAGGTTAAATTCTTTTTGGATGAGGTCTCTGTCGCCGCTGGCTTCACCTCTTCTTCATCATTCGCCGTTTCATTTTCGTTTGGATTGACGCGTAATCCCAATATTTTCCAGGTATTTTTTTCATAGGTGAGCTGATATTCAATATCAATCGAATTACCTTTTTTATCGTAAATGGTGCCGCTTAGATAGCCCTGCTGGTTGTCGATTTCGCGCGTTGGGAATTTCGCGCTCACATTATTTTTAATAACGGGGTAGGCATCAACAAAAGCTTTGAAGGTATCGAGCGTGGTTTCTTCCTGAAATCCTGCCGAGGTATACGAATAAGCTAATGATAAATCGCCGTCACGAATCGCTTCGAGCTGTTGATTCACGACGTGGGATACGCCATCCGAACCTGCCAATGCGACAAACACTGCGAGCAACAGGCTCATGGGCATAAAACCAAACGCCATGGCGAGAATACGCCCGATCAAACCTCCACGTGAATCGCCACCCGCGGTGAACTTCAGTGCGCGACCCTCGTCATCGGTGGCATCACCGCAAGCAATCAAGACTAAATCGCATAATGACCATATACCTAAACCACCCAGTGTCAGCAACATTAAAACCGCGGTTTTTATTTTCCCTAAATAAAATCGATGTACACCAAAAGTCCCGAGGAAAAAGCAAAGTAGTAATGCGGTGACAGCTGATTTGGAGCTGGCTGAGGTTGAATTGACTGACATGGTCACTCCCTGTTGTTCTTATGGAACGCTGGCTGCCCTGCAAAATGTGGACCTGTCTGTCTATTGTAAGCCTTTCTGGTTGAAAGCAATACTGGGGAAACCCTGATTGGCGGGTATCTTGCTGATTAGATGCATGTTTTTTTCAAGCAGAATAGGCCTGTTAGGTATTCACATATATGACTTCCCACAACTCTCGTCATTGCGAGCGCAGCGAAGCAAACCAGCCTAAAACGTGGCAGCGGCCTTGGAATGAGATCGATCGAGGGGGTAACTGTGCCGACGATATCAGGCTCTGCAGCGTCAGATGGGCTGGTTTGCTTCGCTGCGCTCGCAATGACGAATGATGAAGGTAATGTGGCAGGCACGAAGACGCCTCCAACTGGAGGCGCCTCTGTCGTTTCTACTTGAGTGGGTTGGGATTAGGATTAATAAATGGCACGTAAGGAATGGACGGTGCCTCAATACCGCAGCATTTGGTTTTATTGAGCTCTGTCGCATTTTTATTAAATAGAGTCGCGGCCTCCGATAACTTGATAGATTTTTCTTCCAGATCCTCAATCATATTCCCGCGCTCGGTGACCTTCGGGATCACCTCTTCGATTAAGACACGCTTAGTTTCAGTCAGCTGATTTTGCAAAGCCTGGATATGAATTTCTTTGCCGATGTAATTCAGCGATTGGCGAACAATTTGATCGAGCGTCACTTTCAGTGCCGCTCCACGAACATGAACGTGATGGATGTTTAGCAACAACATACGAAACTGCCGCTCGCCGATATCTTCCCACTGATCCTGCTGCACTTCGCTGCCATCCTGAATCTCGCCGCGTCGTTTCACTTTTTGATACATTTTTCTATCTGTCACCATGAGACAGATATGTTCTTTATTTTTTTCGCAGGCCGAATGATATTGCACATAATAATAGTATTCCGCTTTTCTCTTGCCGGCATCGGGACTGCTATCAACGAATATTTCACCGTCTGCAAAATCAGGCTCAATCGCGGGAAGCGTTTCATTTTCAAAAATAGCGAGGCAATCTTGCAATTCTTTTTTGTCATGCGACGCCGAAGAGACAACCTCGAATTTATTCTTATCATTCCTTTCATAAATAGCGGCTACGCGCAAAAACATATTAACATTCCCCTGTTGATATTATTATGTGGTCATCTCTTGGAATATAAACGCTTCATGAGTTTCTCGCAAATAATCTGTCTCGCCCCCTCATCCCACCTTTGCTGCCTTGATGAGCGTTGCCATTGCCTTTAACACTGGCTGTTTGGCAGAAGAGTGACGCCACACCATGCCAAGGGTGCGCGTCGGTTTAGGCGCTTTAAACTTAATATACGCGACACCTGGCGTGGGCTGACAGGCGAGCTTAGGCATTAAGGTCATACCGACGCCGGCTGCGACCATATAACGTAAGGTTTCAAGACTAGTCGCGCGAAAATTCTGGTTTTCGTGCGCGTGCAGTCGGTAGCAAAATGACAAGGCTTGCTCGCGCAGGCAATGCCCGTCTTCTAATAAGAGAAGGGTGCGCTCCGCAAGATCTGCAGATTGAATGGATGGTCGTTTCGCGAGATCATCTGCGGCGGGCACGGCTAAAAGAAATTCTTCTTCGAATAATTTTGTTGTGATCAATCCCTGTTGCGTGATGGGCAAAGCCAGAATGGCTGCATCAATTTTTCCTTGATGCAGTTTTTCAATGAGCGCATCGGTTTTTTCTTCAACTAGAAAAAGTGATAGATCCGGAAATTTTTTCGCTATACGCGGCGCAATATACGGCAACAGATATGGCGCTAGAGTAGGGAAAATGCCGAGACGACATTCACCGCTGAAGGGATCAACAGATTGGCGTGCGATTTCTTTCATTTCATCCACCTGGCGTAGAACCTCGCGTGCGCGCACGACAAGCTGTTCACCGACATCGGTAAACATGACGGATTTGTTCGTGCGCTCCAACAGCAACACACCCAAATGCTCTTCCAGCTTTTTCAATTGCATGCTAAGCGCAGGCTGACTGACAAAACAGACCTCTGCCGCTTTACCAAAGTGGCGCTGCTCGTGCAGCGCTACAAGATACTTCAAATCACGAATATTCATGGCGTCTCTTCATAAGATTTACTTATTGTAATCATAACATCAATATATTTTAGTTATCAAATTGCCGCCCGTAACATAAGGTCTTCTACTACCCACCAAGGAGCACGACCATGTTAAAGATCGGCGACACATTACCTAGCTTCAATGTGACTGGCGTGATTAGACCCAGCTTGCAAACCGCCTTTATCAATGTTCATTCACGCAGTTATCCCGATAAATGGAAAGTCATTTTCTTTTGGCCCAAGGACTTCACGTTTGTGTGCCCGACAGAAATTGCTGAATTTGGCCGACTAAACAGCGAGTTTAGTGATCGTGACGCACAAGTTCTCGGTGTCAGCACTGATTCTGAATTCGTTCATCTCGCCTGGAAGCAACATCACGCCGATTTGCGTGATTTACCCTTCCCCATGCTTTCAGATATCACACGTGAATTCTCACAACAACTCGGCATTTTAAACACGCAAGCGGGCGTTGCTGAACGGGCTGTTTTTATTGTGGATCCGCAAAACATTATTCGCTTTGTGATGGTCACGGATTTAAATGTGGGCCGCAACCCCAAAGAAGTGCTGCGTATTCTTGATGCCTTGCAGACAGATGAACTCTGTCCGTGTAATTGGCAGAAAGGTGAAGAAACCTTACAAGTTCATGAGGGAGAATAGAATGAATCTTGATAATTTCAAAAATGCCTTACCTGACTTTGCGAAAGATATTAAATTAAATATAGGCAGCGTTCTCTCCCTGGAGGGCGCGCCAGATTTAACGTTAAAACAGATTCATTTAATTGCACTGAGCTCGGGATACAGCAGCAAGCAATCTGAAATTTATGCGGCACTACAGGACGCCAGCCATCCGCATTTAGATGAGGCTGAGATTCATGCTGCGAAATCCGCTGCTACCATCATGGCGATGAATAACATTTATTATCGGTTCACGCATATGGTGAGTGACACCTCATTTTCCACCATGCCCGCCAAATTACGGATGAATGTGTTAGCGAACCCAGGCATTGAGAAAATCGATTTCGAGTTATGCTGCCTCGCCGCATCAGCCTTAAATGGTTGTGGAATGTGCATCGAGGCACATACGCAAGCATTGATCAAAGCAGGCATGAGCAAACAGGCCATTCAATCTTGTATACGCATAGCCGCCGTGATTAATGCGGCGGCACTCGGAATGGCATTAGCGTAACGACACGGGATGAGCTCTGCTGTTTGGCAGGGCTCATCATTTCATAAACATCAGCATTTTATTTCGTTGCACTGACGACAAAATCTACGCGCACATCGTCTTTCACTTCATCGGCGCTCGCCCACTCACCCTGACCGATACCAAATGCCGTTCGCTTCAAGGTCGTATATCCCTTTACGAGTGCACTATTGCCCGTCGGTTGTTCTGCGATAAACGTTAAGGTCACTGGCAATGTTTTGTCGCGAATGGTTAATGAACCTTGTGCCTCATATTGCTTATCGCCGACTTTCACAAAATGGCTCGCCTCGAAAATGGCTTCCGGGAATAATTTTATATCAAACCATTCTGGGGTTTTTAACGTAACCGCCACATCGGCGTACGATGTGGTAATGGAATTCATATCGACAATAATTCTAATCTTACTATCTTGTAGCTGATTTAAATCGAAATTGATTTCGCCGCTAAATTTTTTAAATTCTCCTTTCGCGGGCGCTCCATTTTGTGTGCCAACAAAGATTAAACTGCTGCGTTCAGGCACTATTTTCCAGGCGGGCGCCAAGGCGAAAGCCGATGGTGCAAACAGTAAATGGGCGGCAGCAACCCAGCCGATCAAACGTACAACTTTCATGGAAGCATTCTCCGTAATATATCGTCTTTATGATAGAAATGATGTTGTAATGCTGCCGAGGCATGCAGGGTAATCGCTGCGACACAGGCATAACCGAGCCACTCATGAATGAGCTCCAGCCATTCCATTAAATTGTCGCTCGGCGCCACCAAATCAGGCAGCACAAACCAACCAAAAAATGATACGGGTAATCCGGCCGCCGAGGAAATCATCCAACCCGTTAGCGGCATGGCGACTAAGAGGAAATACAAAACATAATGCATCGCGTGTGCGGCAAATTTCTGAAACTGCGCAATATGCGCCGGCATTCGCGGCACAACATTCCCCACCCGCCAACCAAGACGCACACATACCAGCATCAGCACCATGATGCCGTATTCTTTATGCCAGCCAAAAAACTTTAGCTTCTGCAGACTCATAGGCAGCCGCACCATCCACAAACCCAACGCAAGCAGTGCAATCACGATGACCGCCATCACCCAATGTAAAAAAATGGCGAGGTGACCGTAGCGATGCTCAGTATTTCTGAATGGCATGGTGCCCCTCTTTAACTTTTATTCGCTTCAACTTCAATCGATAACTTTACTTCATCACCCAGACCCGGCAAGTACGATGTCATGCCGAAATCAGAACGTTTGACGATGGCGCTCGCGGTAAATCCTGCCGTCATTTTATTGGTGATGGGACTCACATCGGCTTTATTCAATTTGACGCTCAACGTAACAGGCTTCGTGACACCACGCACTGTTAGCAATCCTGACACGTCTGCTCTGTCTTTGCCCGTCACCGTCACTTTATTGCTGACAAAGGTTGCGGTGGGATATTTTTCTGTATTGAAGAATTGCTCACCTTTCAGATGCTGATCAAGCTCTGGCAGACCTGTCACCATCTCTTCAACATTAATTTTAATGTTCGCTTTACTGTCTTGCGGCTTATCTTTATCTAATACAAGTGTTCCTTCCGCATACCATTTGCCAGTTGGGCTTGAAAAACCAAAATGGCTGATTTGCCAACCAACGAATGAATGACTGGAATCGAGCTGATAAGTATCCGCAGCATTCGCACCAGCAGAGAGTAAGCAGGCACAAACCAGCGTGGCTAACTTCGAAAGTGTCATGTGTTTCAAGATAAACTCCTTTTATGGACAGTGTGATACGTCAAACCGCATCAGATTTGTCATCATGAATAATTTTGATTATTTTTTCTAGCTAATTAAATGCAGATTGTGATGCATGACCGGTTTTCGCACCGGTAATGTTGAGATGAAATGGAGAATAGCACTGATGTGGTTCTCTAGCATTGGCTGATCATCGGTCGAACGCAGCATGGTCATTAAGCCCACCACATTGACCGCGAGGAAATCAGCGGTTTTTTCAGTACTGAGTTCGGCATCCAGCATTTTTTCAGATTGCTGCCAACGCAAATTGCGATAAAAGAGTGCCCGCAGATGATGAATAAATTCTTCAATGACACGTACAGCTTCAGGCTCGTCCTGCGGCAACTTTGCCGCGACCGCTAACATAAAACAAGCGTGTGACGTCGCAATATCCAAGTGACAATGCGTGAATTGATGAAAAAATTGTTTAATACCCTCCATGCCAAGCTCAGGGTTTGTGAGCGGCATCACGGCATCAATCACCACTTTACTGCGAAAGCGCTGCAACATGAGATGAAACAGACCTTGCTTGCCGCCAAGATGGCGGTAAATCGCAGTGCGGTTAATGCCTGTCACAGAAACGAGATCGTGAATAGAGGTGCTGAAGTAGCCCTTTTCCCAAAAGAGAAACATGACTTTGTCGATAATAGCGTCGGATATCATCCACTGATCGGCATTCAAGGCATTACTTCCGTGTAAAAATAAATTTTATCACCTTTATCCATATCTGGCACTAATCATTACACATTGGTGATTATTTATTCCCGATTACCCGATATGAGAAGGAGTCCTCATAAAAAATTGTCACCTCATGCGAATAACACTTCAATTCATCATCTATCTTTTTTATGATCCCTCTCTCTTACATTAACTATATATACGGAATCATCATGCCAAGGACTCTTCTCGCCATTCTGTTATTACTTTTAACACCCCTGTTCGCCGCGGCCGGCTCAACCGACAAGATAACGCATGTTATTTATATCACCTTAGACGGAGTTCGCTGGCAGGATATCTTTCAAAACCACAAAAACATGCCAATTTTTTGGCAAAAATACGCGCGCAACGCTTCTACTACTATTTATGGTGAACCTGGATCAAAGACGACAATGGAAGTCGCGTCTATTCCGGTCAGTCTGCCTTCTTATCAAAGCCAAATGTCCGGCCATGTCACGCCTTGTCAAAATAATGAGTGCGGTGCGCTTACAATCGAAACATTTCCTGAAGCATTGGTCAAAAAAGGCGGGCTAAAGAAAGCAGATGTTGCCAGTATCTCATCGTGGGAAGTCACAGACCTCGCTTACGAGAAACAACCAGGCACCGCTTTCTCTAATCACGGCAATCGCCCGATGCACGACCCCTACACGTATGAAATCGACAATGACATGAAGATGATTAACATTGCCCAATCGGCCGCTTATCCGGGTGATGATACACGTCTCGATAAATATACTTTTGCGCAAGCACTGCATTACTACGAAAAATATAAACCACGTTTTTTATGGATATCTTTCGGTGATGCAGACGATTTTGCACACGAAGGTAAAAAAAATAATTATAGACAAACGTTAGCATTTTATGACAAGGCAATTGATAAATTAATTCAAAACGTAAAATCCCTGAATCTTGCAGGGAAAACCATGATCATCATTACCACAGACCATGGCCGCGGTAATGGAAAGAGCTGGGTGGATCACGACGAAACCTTCCCGGAAGCGAAACAAACTTGGGCATTTGTGATAAACGGCAAACTTGAGAACGGTGTGCAAGATGGGAATCTGTCTCATTTCAACACGCTTTCAATTCGTCCAACTGTAGAAAAAGTCTTCGGTATTTCATAAGGGGTACTTGTCATTTTACAAAACTTTCTGTAACTTATTAGGCTGTACTCTTTGAAAGATGTATAACGTTATTAGTTCAATCCACTGGATAGTTTTAAATGCACTAAGGAGACATGCATGAATCGCTCGTCATTTACGTTAAAAGCTTTAACAGTTGCAATGATCCTCGCGTCAACCACCGGAATGGTTTTCGCAAAAGGTTACAAAGGTGACTACAAGGGCGAAGCTTGCCCACCACCACAAATGTTGAAAACCGGCTGGTACTTAGGTGCTCAAGTTGGCTATGATTCATACCGCGTTCGTAACAACCTCACCGGCACCATTAATGCCATCAACTATGCAGCTAACCCCGTTATCAACGGAACAGGCTGGGTAGGTGGTTTAATGCTCGGTTATGGCATGATGATGAATGAATGGTTCTACCTCGGCGGCGAACTCTTCGGAAACGTCAGCGGTGTAGATCAGAACATGTCCATGAACGTTACCGACGGTGTTACAAGCAGCATCAACACCAAGTTCCAAGTTAACAGCAACTACGGCCTCGGCGTGTTACCAGGTATCAAGATGACCGACTCCACACTGACCTACGTCAGATTGGGTTGGAACTGGGCTAACATCAAGCAATCCGCTAACGTTGTTGACAACACAGTTGCTCCTGCTCTCGTTGCTTCAGGCAGCAAAACCAACACCGCAAACGGTTTCGTATTCGGTGTAGGTATGGAAACACTGATCGTTGATAACTGGAGTCTCCGTGGTGAGTTCGATCACACCTGGTACAACAACTTCAACGTTGCTGCTGGCGCATTGGGTTCAGCTTCTGTCAACCCATCCGACAACCAGTACATGCTTGCTGTTCTTTACCACTTCGGTTAATTCTACCGAAACACAAAAAACCCGAGCTTGCTCGGGTTTTTTATTTTAGGCTGGGCCATTCATCAATCTTTCTGGTCAATCATCGCCATCAGTCGACGCTCGGCAGCACTAGATGAAGCGATCACCCCATCCACCAATACGTCTGAACGATTAAAAACGAATGTAGCGCGACTTTTATCGGTAACCACCCCACCCGCCTCACTTACCAGCAAAACACCCGCAGCGATATCCCATTCGCTTTTGGGGCCAAGGCTAAACGTAGCATCCGCAAAACCTGACGCCACCAACGCGAGCTTATAGGCGATTGAACCGATGGGACGCACATCGTGATGACTAAACCGCGCCCACTCACCACGCCGATACTCCGACCGACTCGCCAACAACACCAGCTTTTCACCATCAGTCTGCCGACAGTGTATGCGCCTGCCATTCAGCGACGCCCCCGCACCCACCGCAGCGGAGAATAATTCATCAGTTTCAGGATTAAAGACACAAGCCAATACAGGCTTACCTCCGTCGATCAATGCCGCTGAAACCGCATACTCCGGCAAACCAGCCACATACTCACGCGTACCATCGATAGGGTCGACCACCCAGACACGCCGGCTCCGCAATCGCGACTGTTCATCCACCGACTCCTCAGATAACCAGCCATCCTCAGGGAAAGCACTGAAGAGCCGATCTTTTAAAATCCGGTTTGCCAATAAATCAGCCTGGGTCAACACATCATTATTTGATTTCAACGTGACCGTGACACCCGCCAAGCGCATCTTGGCAATCACTTGACCCGCCTCCCGGACGGCTTCGACTAAAACCTTTAAGTCTTGTTCCATGCATTCACCCAACGCTTTTCGCGACGCGCATGGATGCGACGCTGACGCAAAGCCTCATCCAGCCAAAATAATGGTGACAACAAACGCCACGGTATCGATTTATGAATGGTGCGCAAACGGCGCTCCAGCTCACGATTTTCAGTTGAAACGGCACTGACAAATTCATACAAAGGTGAAATTTTTTCGAATTCCTGCTGGATGACCTGCCACTCCGCCCCAAATGCAGGATCCGTAAATGTCAGCGCATCACTCGCCACCCGTAATAATAGTTGATACACGCGATAACACAGTGGCACGACCGCCATCGCTGGATGAGTCACCAAGTCGTTTTCGGAATAAGCATGATGATGTAATTTTTTATCGACAAAATGATTCGCATAATGCTCCAACTCGGCCGGATGGGTCACCGCAAAATCAAGATGATGCGCCATACGCAATAACTCACGCAGCGGATCCTGCAATAAATGATCATAGGAAATAATGACACGCTTTTTTCCGTGCGTCCCTTCAATCGCTAACACCATGCATTTTAACCACGCCAATAAACTCAGCTCTAAATCCATTTTGCTATGTTTAATATTCGAATAGGCGCAGCCTAATGGATTGCGTAACGCCAATACGTAACTATCATCCACTTCCGCATCCTTCAAGACGCGCTGCCAAAACGGCAACAATACGGTTGTGTTGGTGTCTTTAAAACCCCAGCTCACACGATCTGCGAGTCGCGTATGCACCAGATCCAGCGCGTAGCGCTTGAATTGATCGAGTTGATGATTGCCTGACTGCTGCAACTGACCCGCGAGATCATCGCAAATCCAGTGACAATTCAGTTCGCGCAAAATGCCGCGATTAATTTTAAACGTAACATCTTCATCCTCCCAAAAGCCTTTAGGGTTGCGCTCATCAGGCTGATGGAGATGACTACCAAGATTAACACCGATAGCCTGTAAACCTCGCGCAATTGTACTGGTGCCACAACGCGCCATACCGAGCACCATGACCACACGTTTCTGTGGATGTTGTTGATCATGCATGAGGTGTCACCGCCCGATTCATTAAATGTTTCTGACGACGACGCTGACGCAGCGCGTCATCGACCCACCGCAACGGAGCCAACAGGGTCCATATCCAGGATTTATGAATGTGCCGTAATGCTAGCCTTAGCTTTTTACGGCGCGAGATTAATTGCTCCAGATAGCAATGCATGGGGTAAATTTGGTTATATTTGTTCATGATTTTTTGCCAACTGTGTGTGAAGATTTCACCTTCTATATCCAGGCTATCTTCTGCTACCTGTAGCAGTAATCTATAAATGTCGAGACTCAAGGTCACCGCTTTTGCTGCATGATTGGCATGGAAGGCATCATCACTGGCCCCGTAACGATCAAGCTTGTCTTCGATAAACTCGCTGGAAAATTGACGCGCTTCAGCTTCATTCACAGCCAGCACTGGAAAAGACGCCGCAAGTCGGTCGATCTGTTTATGCGGATCACGTAACATCAAATTGTAATCGACGACGACACGTCTCAAGCCGTGCGTTCCTTCAATCGCTTGGACCATGTAAGCACACCATAGCGCCAACCCCATCTCCGTGTCACACCCCGTTAATTTCTGGTAGGAACGCGCACAAGCAAGAGGATGGCGCAGCGCCAACACATAATGAACATTTAACGCCATCTCGTTAAAAACATTTTGCCAAAAGGGTAACAATCTCGCGGTGGTGGGATCTTTAAAGCCATAGCACGTCGATGTTGAAAATCGATTATTCAACAATTTCATTGCAGCCTCAGACGCCGACGCTAGCTTTTCCAGCGTTTGCTGTTCGGCAGGTATGCGTCGCACTTCATAGACCTCACGCTTTAGAGCGGAAAGAACATGTCGATGCACACCATAGACAACTTCTTTATCTTCCCAAAAACCTTTCGGATTCAGATCCTCTCCTGCACTGATCAACGTCGAGCCATGATCAACACCCAACGTTTTTAATGAACGTGAAATGACACTGCTTCCGGTACGCGCCATACCGAGCACGACAAATATATTTTTTCCTCGTGTGACGCGATCACTCATCGCACATATCCCAGCATACGAATTTGCTTGATCATCGCATCAATAATTTCACCCGGGCCTGCGTGCACGGTATCGATCATAATTTCAGGTGATTCAGGCGCCTCATAGACATCACTCACGCCGGTAAATTGTCGTATCACCCCTTCACGTGCTTTTTTGTACATGCCTTTGCGATCTCTAATTTCGCAGACATCGAGAGGTGTTGCGACGTAAGCTTCAATGTAACCACCCGTTTCACTAATCATCTCACGAACAATATTTCTTGCTCGCGCGAACGGTGCTACCAAGGCACAAATGACAATACCACCATGACGCGTAATTTCTTTTGCGACAAAACCCACGCGCGTAATATTCTCTTCTCGATCTTCCTGACTAAAACCTAGCCCGCGTGATAAATGTGTACGAATCACATCACCATCCAGCAAAGTAATCGGCCTGTCGGTTAATTCGCGTAACTTTAAAGACAATGCATTGGCGAGCGTTGACTTACCTGAACTCGGCAATCCGGTTAAAAACACTGTGAATCCCTGCTGATGTTTAGGGGGATGTGCTTTACGTAATTCATCAATAATAGCGGGATAAGAAAACCATTCAGGAATATCTTGACCCGTGTAAAGCCGCTCACGAAATTCCGTGCCAGAAATGGCTGCGGGCACTTCATCTTTTGGAAATTCATCTTGTGCAAAATAACATTGGGATTTGTGGCTATAAGACATTTCCTGAAACGGGACAATTTCGATGCCGATTTCATTTTGAACCTGCAACGCCAACTCTTGCGCCGCATAGGGACCGTAAAAATTTTCGCCTTTTTTGTTTTTGCCAGGACCCGCATGATCACGCCCTACAATAAAATGCGTGCAACCATAATTCTTACGAATCAATGCGTGCCACACAGCTTCGCGCGGACCGCCCATGCGCATGGCTAACGGCAACAGACTCAAAAAGGCCGTATTTTCAGGGTAAGTTTCTAACACATGTTCGTAGCAACGCACCCGTGTGTAATATTCAATATCACCCGGCTTGGTCATGCCCACTACGGGATGTAATAATAAATTGGCACCTGTTTGCTCACAGGCACGCCGCGTTAATTCTTGATGCGCACGATGCATCGGATTTCGCGTTTGAAACCCCACAATTTTCTTCCAGCCACGTTGTTGAAATATTCCCTTCAATTCAGCCGGCGTATAACGCAGATGCGTGAAATCATAATGGTGCGGCATGGAAACAGCCAACAAGGTACCACTCACGTACATTTCTTTTGTTTGTTGAAATAAATACGCAACACCTGGGTGTGTTTCGTCAGTCGTCCCAAAAATAGCTTGTGCCTCACGATGATGTGGCACAGCCCAGCACTCTTTAAATTTCAAAATGGCGAGCAACAACCCTTCCGGGTCACGCAAGGCGACTTGCTGATCCGCTTGCATATCTTCCACAAACGCGCGATCCACATCTAACATGACTGGCATCGGCCAGACGCTGCCATCAGCCAGACGCATATTATCGAGCACGCTTTCATAATCAGCTTTCGACATGAAGCCCGCTAACGGTGCAAAACCACCATTCAAAATCAATTCGAGATCGCATAATTGCCGCCGTGTCAGCGTCAGCGCCGGTAATTCGTGTGCGATATATTTATAATCTTCGATATGGGCGGGAATAATGTTGTTATTAAATTTTTTGTGGCTATCGAGCTGAATGACACGTGATTCCATGTTTGCTTCCTTTTTTATATTTATCCCAACATTATTTTTATGCTTGCGAAAGTTGTTCGCTTTCAGCTAATACCTCGCCGCCTTCAACACGGTGGCGTTGGCTCAACAATAATTTCGCAAGCCCTCTGCATTGCTTTCTAATTTCGGGAACCGCAATGGTTTCCCATATTTCGCCGCGCAATGGCGGACCGAGCGTATAGCAACGCGGCAATACCTGACCAGACGACATTTTCAGTGCGTAATTTTCAGTGGTAGTCAAACCTAAACATAAATCATCGAGACAGATATCGCCGCGCTGCATCAAGTTACCGAGCAAAGGTTGTTCGGCTGGGTTCACATCATTGCTGGAGCCAATGCAATTAATCACATGCTTGATTGAAAGATGGGTGACGTGATCGGTACCACGCAATCTTATATCCGCTCCCTGATCCTCCACCGTAACAAGACGTCCTGATAGTACTTCCAGTTGTTTATACAGTTGCATGCGCATCAGCTCAGCATAAATTTTTTCATGCACACGATGTCGATGAATATTCCAGTACGGCAAGACATGACGCAGGAATTGCTTTTTGCAAGCTGGACTCAACCGCACCCAGAGACTGGGAAGGTGGTGACGCAACTGACAAATGATGGCACGCCAATCACCACCTTGCTGTGAAAGCTTTTCTGCTTCAGCGCGAATGGTGCGCATCATGGGCAGTAATTTATTCGGTAATTCCAACGCATCAAATGCGCAAGCCTGACTCATCTCGCTGTGCGGCAACGGCAAGAGCCCGCGACGCGATAACGCATAAATTTTGCCGTGATGATGTTGATGATTCAGCGTCATCACCGCATCCACCATACTCAAACCTGTACCGACAATCAGTATGGAATCATCGGCGGGAATATTTTTAAGTGCTGTGTAATCCCATGGGTTGGAGATGTAATTCATTTTAGCTGACAAGGTACACGGCAAACGCGCTGGCGGGTTATTCCCGTGTGCCAACACCACTTGATCGTAGCACTCGCTAGTTGCATCTTGCATGGTCAACTTTACCTGACCATCCATCTGCTCGAGGTTCACCACCTCATCTGGCACCAGAAACAATTTCACCAGACCGGATTCATCTTGAAAAATTCTGGCCATCAAACTACAAATATATTGGTGATAAAGCACGCGCGGCAAAAATTGCCGGCCATGCGGAACACCTTTCTCGAAATAGGCAGCGGCGTGCACCTCCACCCAATGCATGAAATGATCATGATCATCTTCAAACGCACTCATGTCACAGGCTCGGGCATTTAGTAAATGCCAAGAGTAAGGGGTTCGGTAAGCATCGCCTGCACCAAACTGCCCGGTTTTTTCATACAAGCTTATTTCAAGCGGCTGGCGCGCATAACGATGCAGCACGGCAGCCAGCGCAACGCCCGTAAATCCGGCGCCGATAATGGCTATTTTTTGTGGCAGGGTCTCTACACTGGTCAATCCAACTTCCCCTGTTTATATGACATATCCGTAAGTAAATTCCCGATAAATTAGCATGTTGCCAGCAGATTGTCATGCCTTGGCAAGCACGTGATTCACTCTTTTTTCATGCCAAAACACGGCGCCTTAAGCATACCTTAAGCCTAGACTGCTACCTTATCAGGCAATAATTATTATAAAAAAGTCGAAACAGCGAGAAATCCATGCGAAGACGTCAGCACTTGGGTGAGTTTGGAATATCCCCTCATTCCAGCAGAAGCAATACACCTAGCCCACCACCGCCAACACCTCCTGCGAGCCCCGCGCCACCGCCGGACACCTCTACCCCGCCGAAAAAGGCCGAGGAGTATGGTAAACCACTCAGACTACGCAAAGTGATTCGTCAACAATTTAAATCTTCGCCTCAGCCAATCGATCCCCCACCCAGCCAAGTGCTTGAACGATATGTGTTGGCGCTAAAACGTGAATTCATTCTGAGCGATTTAATGCGAGATTTTATCGACAATACGAAAGATTTTTTGGCTATTGCTGAACAATATTATGTTGATAATCAACTCAATGATTTTCTGAAGACATACTCACAACGGTATGGCATAACGATGACGTTCGAAGAGATTGAACCCCTATTAACACAGCTCAGCAGCGTACCGCCGGAATGCGACGCCCTTACCAAAATAGCTGCGATTAAAATAAGGATACAGGCGGGAATCAGCATGGACGCTCTACTCGCAACACTCAATGAAAGCAGCAACCATGTGCTAGGCGACTTTACCAAAAAATATAACGAATTATCGGACAAAGAAAAGGAACAGATCACTAACACCATTATCGACTCGACGCTAACCTTCGATTCCCGCTATTTACTCGGCATTCTGACCTACGCCTCAACGATGGTGATTAGCAAAAGAGATGCCGACGGAACCGCCACACACGAAACAGAAATTGTCGAGAAATTCCCTTTACGCGCCGCCGAAAAAATCGCTGCGCTTTATAATGCGGGCTACCAACCAGAGCAAGAAAAAATAAATGTGATGCCGACCATGACATCAAATAGTGATCACGGCGAGCCACTACGCAAAATGGCATGCACCGCCCCTCTAAACACTGCTGAAGCAGAGGATCTCGCTCTGACGATGAACGCCATCACGTTCAAACAGCCATATCCACACAACTCGCTGACATTCTTCAAATTCACAAAACGAGCGAGCAGCCGCTTAATGCCAACCACACAGCGCTTGCGAGTGCGACCACACCACCCTGACACAGGAAGAGCATTAGTAAAATCAGGCCTGAATGATGATGGCGCTGCTCAGCACAGCAACCAGCCCTATCCATCAGCACATTTAAAAATAGGCTATTAATCCGCAGAAAAAGAAGAACCACAACCGCACGTTGTTTTAGCATTGGGGTTGCGGATAATGAACTGCTCGCCTTCGATATCTTCTTTGTAGTCGATTTCAGCGCCCGCCAGATATTGAAAACTCATGGCATCGACCAGTAATTGAACGGTGCCGCCGGCGACGGTTTTTGCGATCACGGCATCATCTTCTGCCGCCACTTCATCAAATGTAAACCCGTACTGGAAGCCAGAACAACCGCCACCAGTCACGTAAGCTCTTAATTTTAAATCAAAATTATTCTCTTCCTGGATTAATTCCCAGACTTTGGCAGCCGCTTTATCAGTTAGGATGACAGACTCAGACATTGGAACACCTCGTTATTTAGCCGGGCATTATAGCAGATTTTTTGGGCTTGCAGGCTACTGGCGATAGGAATGGCGATCTGCTAATGTGCACGCACTTTGACTCTAAGGAATTCAATTATGCTCTGGGTAAAATCGTTTCATATTATTTTCATGGTCACCTGGTTCGCCGGCTTATTTTACTTACCGCGCTTATTCGTCTACCACGCCTCAGCGACCGACAGCATCAGCATCGAGCGCTTCAAAATCATGGAACGTAAACTGTATTTTGGCATCACCACCCCCGGCATGATTTTCACCTTGTTATTCGGTGGATGGTTGCTGAGCTTTAACATGCATGCCTACATGACAGCGGGCTGGATGCATATGAAATTAACCCTGGTTTTCCTACTCGTGCTGTATCACTTTTATCTCGGCAAGCTATACATCAACTTCAAATATGACCGCAACCAGCACGGCCATGTTTTTTATCGCTTCTTGAATGAAGTACCGGTTTTGTTTTTGGTGGCGATTGTCATTCTAGTAATTGTTAAACCATATTAGCACTAGCGAATCATTGCGAAGCCCGCCTAACAACGGGCTTCGCAACACGAGACTTAAGCATCGAAAATATATTTAAAACTCAAACCAAATTCATCGGATCTTGGCGTACCGATATCCACTTGGCGATAGAAGCTATAATCGTATTCAGCACGCACACTCCAACAAGATGAGAGTGCCGCCTCAAGACCCAGCCCGAGCACCATGCCTGCACGCCAGGTATTATTTCCGGTGAACATCGACTCTAACAAGCCAACACGCGCGTAAGCCATCGAGGCTTGCGTTAAAAACATGCCGGGAATGACGCTTAATCCGAGCGTCGGCGACATTCTTAAATTATTGTCTTTTGTTAGATAAAAATTCGATAGCGTTCCGACGATAGAAGCAGACAACTCGCCTGCGACGTAAAAATCTTTATCGTCTGACATGCCGTAACCGATGAACGCACCGCCACGCAGCCCACGAAATGCAGAAGGCTCAACGGTAACATCTTGCACGGCGAGCGTGCCGCCCACATAAGTATTATTGCTGGCAAATGCACTCACCGAAGTGAGCGCCGCCAAAAGGGAAAGTAGTAATGCCTGCTTCTTCATCATCATTCCTTGAAAATTAGTGATTGAAAGATGGCAGGCATTATACATGAAGCATGGCCGTTGCCATGCTTATTTATTAATTAACGGCGGCGAAGGGGTGTAAACGGGAGGTGATGGCTGCACCGGTTTGCCGCCCAGAACCGGCATGCTTTGCGTATTCACAAAACGTTTACGTGCCACACCATACAAACCCTGAACGTCCGCTTTAGGGATGGAATCCTCTTTTTTAGCCAGCGAGTCAACCGATGGCAGCGCTTCCATATTCGGCATTTTTTGTCTGACCAACGCCCTCTCGCGTCGCGCGGCGCCATACAAACCATCTTTCTGATTCACCGTACCAAATTCAGGCGCACGCACTTCTCTAATAAAATCCAGCCAAACATGTAGCGGCTCTTCCAAATGCCGGTTCATCGCAAGACTTAGCTTTTTCCTTTGATCGCCCATGACATTCGGCAAGACATTCTTGAAATAATCGACCGTTTGATAATAAGAATCTTCGCGCATATCAATGACCGCTTGCAGGCCTGTTTCAATATCTGCCCCACATAATTCCAGATACATTCTGGCGGTTGGGCGCATCGCTAATTTTTTGCTGTCTTGCAATTCATCATAGAGCAGTGCAAATCGCAGTGCGCGCACAGCGGGGAGATCCCACTTATCGCCGAGATTTTTCTTCAAATCTTTATACCAATCACTTTCTTCGGCACCCTTGTATTGATCTTCGATATAATTCATTGTTTGTGTCACCACCAGATCCGTCATCGCACGACCAAGATAGAAGGGATCGGAACCCTGTTCAGTGCCTGGCAACGGCAAATTACGGCTCAAATTCGACACCATGATAAAATGTAGCGACAACATCGAAGCCAGCACTTCATCCACAAAAAAACCGTTCGCACCCACATAACGATCCATCAACCATTGCAAGGCACGGTGCGCTGCAAGATAAGAAGCACCCACACCCATGGCGTACGGATTATTTTTGGTAAGCACTTCGAGACGATGCTCCGCACAATTACCAGCAGCACCGAGCGGGTATTCCAGAAACGTCCAGCCATAAAATAATGCCTGCAACGGTAAAGTGAGATATTCGCCGTACGGCAGTGTGCGTGCCAGCGCATACAAAGCCAGACGATTCCCGTAATAGTAAACGCTGCTATTAAATCCTGCCGTCAACTGAGTAATATTGTCGTGAGGACACGATTGCGCGAGGCGATTCTCAGTCGGTACCTCGCTGGCGCTTTCGACCGTTGTGGCTTTTGCCATGGCCATACTGCATGCCACATTATCAGCAGCTCCGGCTATCATGCGCCGAGTGAACACGTATCCCGCGGCGAGATCCAGCGCACCGACGGCCGCAAACTCAGCCCAGCCATTATTGGTGACCGAGCGCACCGCCGTACCAAGATTAGGCCGAATGGCCACTTGATAGATCACCACAGGAATCAGTCTTGCCAGTGCGGTGGCTTCACCACGCATCCACACCCGCCCAGATTTTGGGCGCGTTAGCAAAGAAACAACGACAGAAGGATCAAGCACCCGGGCAAAGCCCTGCCACGACTGAATGAACCAATTAGAAAAGCCTTTGCGAAAGGCTTCAGTTGAGAGGAGGTCGCCCGCAATAACGATGACACTCTGGACGGTAGAAACGACCGTTTTGGCGCCCTGATAAATGGAACTAGCTTTCTCTTGCACCCACTTCCATATTCCCATGCATGCCCGCCTTTTCGGCTAGAAAAAAAATCTGTTCCCTATTTTGACAATATCACTCATGTCTTAACAAATTCTTAAGACATGTCTCACAAGGGCGTCATCATTCCTGGATATTGGCAAATACTTTCTCAGCTGCGGCTAGTGTGTATTGAATCTCAGCATCGCCGTGCGCCGATGATGTAAACCCTGCCTCAAAGGCGGATGGAGCGAGGTAAACACCCTCTTCCAGCATGCCGTGGAAGAACTGCCTGAATCGCGGCACATTGCAAAGCGCCGTGTCAGCCTCGGACTGAATGGCCTCGGCTTCGGTGAAGAACATCCCAAACATGCCGCCCAGCGAAACCGTATGAAAGGGAATATTCGCCGCTTTCGCACGCGCTTCCAGTCCTTGCATTAATTGCTGGGTAGATGCACCCAACCGTTCATGGAAGCCTGGCACCGAAATCAGTTCCAGTGTCGCCAATCCTGCCGCCATGGCAACCGGATTACCTGAGAGTGTTCCCGCCTGATAGACCGGACCGAGTGGCGCGATCACATTCATGATTTCTTTCTTGCCGCCAAAGGCACCAACCGGGAAACCGCCGCCTATGACTTTTCCTAATGTGGTTAAGTCCGGAGTGACACCAAAACTCGCTTGCGCACCCCCTAATGCCACGCGAAAACCAGTCATGACTTCATCAAAAATTAAGACGCTAGCGTACTGATCGCACAACTGACGCAAGCCCTGCAAGAAGCCAGGTGCCGGCATAATGCAGTTCATGTTGCCGGCGACTGGCTCGACAATCACGCAAGCGATTTCGTTGGGGTATTGAGCGAATAAGGCGGCCACTTGCTCAAGATGATTAAATTCCGCAACAAGGGTGTGATCGACAAAACTCTGCGGTACGCCGGCAGAGGAAGGAATGCCCAGCGTTAAAATGCCAGAACCCGCTGCCACCAACAGACTATCGGCATGACCGTGATAACAGCCCGCAAATTTAATAATTTTATCGCGCTTCGTGTAACCACGCGCCAGACGGATGGCTGACATCGTCGCTTCCGTACCCGAGTTTACAAAGCGCACGCGCTCAATCGACGGCTTCAACTCACAGACTTTCTCAGCCAATCGCACTTCATTTTCAGTGGGCGCGCCAAAACTACAACCGAGCTTAACGGCTTCAATGACCTTCTCAGTGACGTAAGGATGAGCGTGGCCGGCAATTAACGGGCCCCATGAACAAACGTAATCCACGTATTCTTTGCCATTCACATCGACCAGCCAGGCACCGTGCCCACTCTTGAAAAAAACAGGATCACCGCCGACACCTCGAAAGGCACGAACGGGTGAATTCACCCCACCAGGGATCACTTCTTGCGCATGGTTAAACAATTGGGGCGAAATAGACATGTCATCCTCGTTATATGAATTTTTATGAATCATAATCAGCTGGTTTACGTTTGTCACGCAAGTCTTTATAATGACCACTCAGCAACACCAATAATAACAAAATAGCGAGTAAATTCAATGAACTACAAACGGTATATGTGCCTGCTCTGCGGCCTCATTTATGATGAAGAACTGGGCTGGCCACAAGACGGGATCGCCCCCGGCACGATCTGGGCCGATGTTCCACCCGCTTGGCAGTGCCCGGAATGTGGCGCAACGAAAGATGATTTTGAAATGATTGAAATTGAATAGCTCAACACACTCTCACAAAACATCAAACCCACTATAGGCTTGCCAAGGCAAATCTTCGCCTTGCAGCAATGTCACTTCTGCACGCTCCGGCCCGCGCCGGAGCCAGATTTCCAGTAACTCAACCTGCTCTTTCGGCCCGCAAGACATGACTTCCACTCGCCCATCCGGCATATTGCGCACCCAGCCTGTCAAACCGATTTGTCGCGCTTCGCGTTGCGTATTTGCGCGAAACCACACACCCTGTACTTTGCCGCTTACAAAATAGTGTCGGCAGATTTCATTTGTCGTATTCAAAAATGATTACCTCAGCATGACCAATTCGCCCTCGACTTAATACCCTGCAATGCTTCTTGGCATTAAGTGAAAGATCATTAAAATATTCTGTACTACTCACTAACATAACAGGCTCTTGCAGACTTTGCAGATCTGTTTCACTCGCGATAAACAAAGGCCTTTCTTCATCCTGCCGATTGATGAGATATTTTATCGGCATCTCATCGGAGTTTTCACGATAAAATCCGAGACGCGCATTCTTTTGCAAACGCATCCCTTCTACTGAACGAACAAAATCTCGCGTACGGTCAATGTGGAGCTCAATCGGTTCAATGATAAAAAGATTAGTGGCCACAAAACAGACTGTGCCGAGAAAAACCACGAAAGCGAGTCTACGCTCTGGCGCACGCACATCAGTGATATAACAATACAATGCGCCCGCTTGCATCACGGCGAAAAATACGATTAATGGCAAAAATGAAACGGCCTCACTCACGTTATAGCGCGGTGCAAGATGGGCGGCATAATACGTTGCGAGACTTAACAGGCCCGGTAAAAACAGCAGAACTGCCATCGCAGTATAGCGTACCATGCATAAATATTTCTGCTTTGATGCGATCGCAAACAAACTCGCTGCCAGTAAAGCGATCGCTGGCGCCATCGGTAAAATGTAGCGCACCTTTTTTTCAGTGGGAATGCTCATGCCAACCATAATGACTAACACCCAGCCCATCAGCAGCAGGAAAAACTTATCTTCTTTTTTACCTAGTAGCAGACCGATCATCACGAGTAATGCGAGAGGGTAAGAGAGCGCGTAACTCGCGAGGCTATCTGTAAAATAAAAATAAATGGGCTGAAAATAATTCCCCATGCGACCGGTGACTTCCATGCGCATGACATCTTGCACAAACGACAGGCCACCCACGTGATAAGCGAGCAATAATAATGTAGCGAGACAAAGCAACAATATTAAAAACGCGCTGCCCCCCACTACGAGAAATTGCCGGATATTTCGCCTCTGCAAGTAGTAGATACAGACAACACCCGTCGGCATCACCAGACCGATCGGCCCGCGAAAAATAAAACTCAAAGCAAGCAGTGGATACACCCACTTAAGGCGAACAGCGTCTTTCATCTGGTCAGCCGAACAGACCAGATAAAAACAGCAGGCAGTGATCAGCGTCGGATACATATCGAGTGAAATGGAGCGCGCACTTTTAAAAAATGCGAGCGTGCAAAACAGCATTAACACGGCATAAAAACCCAGTTTTTTATCGTGCAAGCGACCGATGTGATAAGTCACCACCACGGTCAGCGCTGCGGCAATGGCACTCGGTAGCACAGCCGTCAATTTTGTCAGGCCGCCGAATATGAGCGCAGACAAGTAAACTAAAAAAGTGGATAAAGCTGGATAATCGGGATAAGGCTGACCATAAGTGGTTGGAAACCAGGAAGGGCCATGACGCCACATTTCTTGCGCAAACAAATAAAAGCGCGCATCAAAATTGATGATTTCCTGGCTCGGTAATCCAAAGGTAAAGAGTGCCAATGACACTAAAAACAATAATATAGAAGTTTTCATAGCTCGTATTTTGTCATGATTAGGGGATATCAGCGCAAGATATTATCACGCCACCGAACGACAATAGACATCTTTTTCCCTGCCCAGTACACTCGTTCTCTAACACCTAACATTCCGGAATGATTATGCCAAAGACTTACACGATCGCACCCTCATTACTATCGGCTGATTTTGCAAAACTTGGCGCTGAAGTCGAGGCGGTACTCGCCGCCGGTGCTGACATGCTGCATCTTGATGTCATGGATAATCATTATGTTCCCAATCTCACGGTCGGGCCGATGGTCTGCAAAGCGCTGCGCACTTACGGGATCAAAGCACCCATCGATGTGCACCTGATGACAAACCCGGTTGACAGACTCATTGTCGACTTTGCTGAAGCCGGTGCCACCAACATTACGTTTCACCCCGATGCCAGCACGCACGTTGATCGCAGTCTCGCTTTAATCCGTCAAAACGGCTGCAAAGCAGGCCTCGCGCTAAACCCCGCCACCACACTGGAATGCCTTGAATACGTTTTAGATAAACTGGATTTGGTCCTCATCATGTCCGTGAACCCAGGCTTTGGCGGGCAATCATTTATTCCCTCCTCGCTAGATAAAATTCGCCGCGCACGCACGCTGATTGATGCGAGCGGCTTCAACATTGAAATCGCCGTCGACGGTGGTATCAAAGCTGACAATATCGCTGATGTTGCTAAAGCCGGTGCCACCATGTTTATCGCAGGATCTGCCATTTTCAACCAGCCGGACTATGCGGCTGTCATTCAAACCATGCGTCAACAACTAGCCAAGGCCTAACCATACAACGCCAGCAGGGCATGGAGCAGTATTCACATCGAGGGAGGTAACGATGCTAGCCAGGGAAGATATACCCAAATCAAAAACAATCAAAAGCGGCAATCAATATTTCGATATCGTTTACGAAGCCTATGCAAAAGCGGATTCAAACGGTCGACGAACCAACCCTAACCCCGCTGACATTCTTTATGACTTATTGAATTTATATTTTAAAAACTCACAAAAAACTTTCCTGTATCTTTTCCCTGGTGCGAATCATACGCATGCCAGCGAAGTAGCCACCTGCATTCACCTCCTCGAAAAAAATAAATCATTCGCTGCCATCGGCGAGGCATTAAATGAATTAAATAAAATTCAAAAAATTAATCCTAACGGCGCACTGGAACAACTGCTTGGACTATATTTCTCTGTCTTTCCACAATATCTCGATAAAGTGACCAACGAAATTTTGCTCGCTGCGATTCGCCAACATCAGTCGACCACATTATGGGATCAACCTGCCGCGATGTGTCTACAAGATTTCATGCGCATCTATCGCGAGAAGCCAGACAACATCCATCATGAACAATTAGCGCAGGCAAGCGCTGGCATGACAAAAGAAATGGCCGAGGAATTCGCGGATTTTCTCCTGGAACAATACCATCAAAATCGACCCGAATCTCGCGCAGGATTATATAACGGCTGGATTGCAGTTTCGCTGGGACTGCTAAATAACAAGCTATCTGCTGCCAAAAGAAAACTGATCATCGAGCGGTTGCTCACCCACCTGAACGCTAACAAAACGGCGCTCACAACGATTGGCCTATGTGATGCGCTGGGCTCATTAGTCACAGATAAAGATGTCTTAATTCAGATTGCCGATCGCCTGCAACGATATGCCCTTAAAGAAATTCCTGACATACTTGATCTCTTTGGCGATCATCATCGCAGCACGATTGCCTTATACATGCCAAAACTATTCTCGGCGCTCACTAAATTGGAAGCGCATCTTGAGCCACGCATGAAAAGCAATATCGTCGGTCTTTTACTCGAGCCAAGGCATCTCTATCCACTGCGTCACGGCATTCGCACGCTTCAACACTGGCAGACTGAAGCGCAGACCAAACAGCTGATTGCAGCACTAGCGGTTCATCCCGAGTTTATTAAGCTGATCACGACATTTAGTTATTTTCTTCTGCCGCACGCACTCAAAGAAGATAATCTTGATTTCCAGCGACGTTACGACCTATGCGTGGATGCCGCTAAAAAAATAATGCTGAGCGAAAGCATAGATATCCCGCAGGTAACTGATCTGATGAAATTATTACTCACCGATCCGCATCTGGCTGACCAGAACAAAGCTGACATTTTGGCAGCGCTCGTGACGAAACTTAAAAAAGCCTCTGAAACCGCGACACGAACAGAACAATCTATTGCACTACATCAGGCACTCGCACTAGGTAAAGACTGGTGCAATCATCCTGGTAAAATTAATATCGGAACACTCTTGGTGAATGCTGCTAAAAAAAGTGCTCAGACTCATGATGAAATGGCATTGTACGCTGCCACCTCTGCGGCAGAATTTTCTGAATTTCTGAAGCCGACCGACACCTACGCGTTGCGCGATATCCTGATTTCGCTGCTTGATACAAAATATCAAAATGAAGCCGCGCTAGCTTTGCGTACTTTCGCGACAGATATTACTCACGAGCAACTACCTGAACTCATGACACGGCTAATGACCTATTCACACCCGCAAGCCTGTTTGTTGCTGGTCGATATTCACAAACATTACCAATATCACAATCAAGATTTGAAAAGCAGCACTAAACACGTATTATAACGACACAATTCATGCTTTGATAATCAGGATATTAAGTATGCTTTCGTTTTTTTTTAGGAACACTGCCCCACGACCAACCGAAAATAAATATTTTGAACTCATTTTGCAGGCGCATCGATCAAAGCCCACAAACAACCAACCACATCCCGGCGATGTTTTATTTCAACTCATGGCGCTTTATCATAAAACTGCCAGTGAAGCCTATTATTACGGCATTCCAGTCAGCACCTCTGGCTTACGCCATCAGCATGACCAACACGCGCAAAAATGTTTAGAGCGACTCAAATCAAAAGATGCGGCCGGCATTAAACAAGTGATTTATTACCTCAATGATGTTGAAAATATCGCTGCCGACGGTGACTTCGCATTATTACTCAGTACCTTTTTTTCTGCTTACCCAAAGTATCTTACACACTGCAATGCCAGCTTACTCACTATCACGACGCCACGGAATATTTGGCTAGAGAGTCATGCAGCATGGCTGCAACAGTTACGGCAACCTGGTACGAACAACCATTTCAATCACTATGAACGTTACGAACAGGTGGCTTCAGTCACACCGAAACACATGGCCGATGAATACGCTGATGAATTGCTCGCGACTCTCGATGCAAAATTATCCGACTGCTACCATGGACTTTTAAATGGCTGGCTTTTTCTCGCGCTTGGCAAACTGGCTGACAAACTGAGTCCTGCAAAAAAATCTTTCGTTCATCAAGCACTCCTACGCGCCCTCGAGGACAAGCAGATTAATATCAGCATCATCGGGCTCAGTCTCGCTTTATCTGCTTACCGTACAAACGGCCCTAACAACACTGTCGCAGAACGACTCTTTCTCTTCGTTGTCAAAAATACTGACTTGATACACCGCCTCATCGAAGAATCTCCCTTCGATTTCTGCGAAGCTAATGCCATGCAAGAGCAATACGCGAATAAACTATTCACTGCTTTACAGTATTATCAATACACGTACACCCCTGCACAAAAAAACATGGTTATCTTTTACCTGATCGAGCGAAATAACATTTCAGTGTTCAGGCATGGCATCTATCAACTACGTTTATGGTTTTCACCTTCGCTGTGGCAGGACCTTGAAACTCGATTACTGAATCACCCTGAACGCCGGCAACTGATTCTCGAATTTCATCCCTGGTTTACGAACAGGGATTATCGACGTTTACTTGGCTTCAAATCCGCCGAAATTTCTTCGGAATTTCAGGAAGCTTTCATGCAATGCTGTGATTCTGCCGACAACGAAGTGTTCGGTGACTGCCGCTATGAACGGCCCATGTCAACATTACTACTCACCGTTTTCGAGATTTGCCAGCAAAGGTCAACATCAGATGATTTTTTTGTGAAGCTTCAACACCATCTCAACACATTGCTTGCCGATGTTGATAATGAAAGCCGCGAAGAGACCCTAATAAACTTCTATCATGCCATCAGCCACCTGATGATCTCTTCTCTGAATGCCAGCAAGAATATGCCAACCATGGCGAGGCATCTCCTCGAGAGCTCCAAATCAGCGAGCTATGCAGCGGTATACGGCATTCATGCGGCGCTTTGTTTCGATCTAAATTTAACAGACGCGGATCGTCACTACATACGCGCGACGCTGCTTCAGGTCATTCTCGATGAGGGTCACTCTGGCAATCTTTCTTGTGCCATCAACGCCCTCCATCTCTATGTCAAACACGCGCCCTACGATGAACTACCTGAAATCATGACGGCACTCCTGGCCATGCAAAACTTTAATGCAAGAATCACTTTGTTTGACATCATGGCTGTCTACAGGGAACAAAGACCTCGCGCACAGGCTGAGCAAATTCAATACCGGGTGATCATGTAATTTTCACTACATTACAAAAATGTCATAAACCCGTCATGGTGCTGTCATCCCTGTTCGCTATACTCGCGCGTTAAGATCATGATTTTCAATCACAAGATTATCAAAAAAATGAACAAAGAGGATGACGCATGCCATTCAGAAACATGAAATTCAATTTAGGTATTCCTGATTTATTGCCGGCGTGGAAAAATTTCTTTTCGCCGAAATATCTTGTTGAAGACGTTTACGCAGGCGTTACGGTTGCTTTTGTGGCTATCCCACTGTCACTGGCCATTGCCTTGGCATCTGGCGTTCAGCCTGAGGTTGGCCTGATCACCGCTATTGTCGCCGGGATTGTGTGTGCTTTATTCGGTGGCACACCCCTAGCTGTCTGTGGGCCAGCGGCTGCCATGTGTATCTTGATCGCCGATGTCGTCGAAAAATTCGGCGTCACCTCACTGATCATGATCTGTGCCCTCGCAGGTATCATGCAATTAGTCAGCGGTATCATGGGCCTTGGCCGATTGGGCCGGTACGTCCCCTTACCGGTTATCGCAGGCTTCACCGCGGGTATTGGCGTGATTATCTTAATTGGACAATTACCGCGCGCCTTTGGCCTCATCCCACCACCCGAGTCAGACATCTTTTCCGTTTTCAGTCACTTAAAAATCTATTTACATGAAATCAACGGCACCTGCATTTTACTCGTTGCCCTTACGATCGCGATTATCCGGGGCTTACCGAAACTATTTCCTAAACTTCCGGCGATTTTAATCGCCGTCGCAACCGTCAGCTCCATTACTTACTTTTTCGATTTATCCGATGTCCCCTTAATTGGCGCCATTCCACACACCCTGCCATCACCCAGCCTGCCAAAATTCACCGGGATCTCGGTGCAGGATTTGGTGATCAACGCGTTTTTCATCTATCTGCTCGCCTCTTTGGAAACACTGCTCTCATCGAGCGCAATTGATAAACTGGCCAAAGGCAAAAAGCATGATGCGAATCAGGAATTGATTGGCCAGGGTTTGGCAAATATCGCCTCAGCGCTATTCGGCGGCATACCCGTTACGGGGGTCATTGCACGCTCTGCCACGAACGTTCGCGCCGGCGCGAAAACTCGCCGTGCCAGCATCATTCATTCGATTATTATTTTAACGATCATCTACTTTGCCGCCCCATTGATTAGCCTTATTCCTATTGCTGCCCTAGCCGGCGTGCTGTTCTCTGTTGCATTCTCGATGATTAATTTTCGTGAATTTTATGATCTATGGCACACCACAAAAACAGAAGCGTCGATTTACGTCATTACCTTCTTCACCATTGTCTTTTTCGACTTACTCGCCGGTGTGCAAGCAGGCTTGATTGCCTCTTGCGCGATTATCTTAATTCGCGCGACGAAAACACATTTGCACGTCACCGTCAGTGCTGAAGATGATATCGTGCGCTTATCGTTAGAGGGTGCGTTAACCTTTTTATCGACACCACAAATTGCAGAGTTCCAGGCAAAAATCGGTAGTGAAAATCTTAACCGCACCATCGTGATGGACTTATCGAATATCAGAAATCTCGACATGTCTGGCGCATCCGCGATTGTTGATTTCTTCCACCACTGCCAAAATCAAAATATTCCTTTCTACATTAAAGGATTGCCACGTCGTTTCGAGTCTCTGTTTGAACTCTGCGGAGGCAGCGTCTTACTAACCGATTTCTATCTAGTTTCCGAGCACCAACTCCGCAATAAAAATGGATCCAGTCAAACAAAATCTTCTTATGGAAGACTGACTCACGGTGTGCAGAAATTTTATGTGCAGCGTCAGCATAACGATAAGCGCTTATTCCAATACATCGCCGACAAACAAGATCCGCATACACTTTTCATTACCTGTTCGGATAGTCGCATTGATCCATCAACCATCACATCCACCGACCCAGGCGAATTATTTGTGGTGCGCAATATCGGCAATTACATTCCACCCTATGCCAATCGCGCTCAGCACAGTGAAGCAGCGGCCATTGATTTTGTCTTAAATAGCTTCGACATCACTGATATTGTTGTCTGCGGCCATGCAAATTGCGGCGCGATGAAAGCCTGCCAGCTCGAGCATGCAGCATTCACTTCACCTGAATTAGAAAGCTGGATCAGCCACATCAAATCACAATTACGCAACGTCGATGCATCGGATATCAGTGAATTAGCGCGTCAAAACCTGATTAATCAGATTGATAACTTGAGACTTTATCCACAAGTTCAAAACAAGGTGATCAATGGCTCACTTAAACTGCATGCCTGGTATTACGATGTTGAACAAAGCGTGGTGTATGAGTGGAATAGCGCAGAGGGAGAATTTGTTTCGATGGTTCAGCAAGCAGCGACCGCCCACAAGGAAATTGTAGGCGGCTTAGCCGCTAACTCAGAGTGAGACTACCACTTCTTCACGCCGTTTGCCCCGCCTAATAACACAACATCGGCGGTACGTTTAGCGAAAAGGCCATTATCCACCACACCGGTAATGGCCTTTAGTTTTTCTTCCAACACACGTGGCTCCATAATTTTAAGATTATAAACATCTAAAATAATATTACCGTTATCGGTCACGAAACCTTCGCGGTAGACAGGATCACCACCCATTAAAACAATTTGACGCCCCACGTAACTGCGCGCCATCGGCAACACTTCGACCGCAACGGGGAACTCGCCGAGCACATCGACCAATTTTGATTCGTCAACCATGCAGATAAATTTACGGGAAGCTGTCGCAATAATTTTTTCGCGTGTGAGCGCCCCACCACCGCCTTTGACCATCTGCTTCGCTTCGTTCACTTCATCCGCACCATCAAAATAAAAGGGAATGTCGCCAGCGGCATTTAAGTCGATCACAGGAATGGATAATGCTTTGAGTCGTCGCGCGGATTCCTCAGAGCTTGCAACAGCGCCCTCAATGCGTCCTTTGACATCTACCAAGGCATCAATGAAGTGGTGAACAGTGGAACCGCTGCCCACGCCAATCACCATATCTTCTTTAATAAATTCCAGTGCAGCACGTGCGGCTGCTTTTTTACCTGATTCTTTATCCATCGAGTGTTCCTTCGTCATGGTTACCACTAAAGTATGTAACTGCTTAAATCTTCGTCCTTCACCAGATTCTGTAGACGTGCATCAACGTAAGCCGCATCAATATTCACTTCTTTTTCAGTCATATCAGAAGCCGTGTAAGAAATTTCTTCGAGCAGGCGCTCGAGGACCGTATGCAAACGACGCGCACCGATATTTTCGACACGTTCATTCACATGCCAGGCAATCTCTGCAATTCGGCGCACTCCATCGGTGAGGAAGTTCACCGTAATCCCTTCCGTGCCCATTAAAGCAGTGTATTGCTCGGTTAACGAGGCCTCTGGCTCCGTTAAAATCCGCACAAAATCATCCGTCGTCAGCGATTGAAGCTCCACGCGAATCGGTAAACGCCCTTGCAGCTCCGGAATCAAATCAGAGGGTTTTGCGTAGTGAAAAGCACCGGACGCAATAAAGAGAATGTGATCGGTACGCACCATGCCAAACTTTGTTGAAACGGTTGAACCTTCAATCAGTGGTAACAAATCACGTTGCACACCTTCACGCGAGACATCGGCGCCAGCATATTCTGAACGCTTGGCAATCTTGTCAATTTCATCGAGAAAAATAATACCGCTTTGCTCAACACTTTCAATGGCACGCGCTTTAATCTCTTCATCGTCCAGCAATTTGAAAGCTTCTTCTTCACGCAGAATTTTTTTCGCTTCGGCCACTTTCATTTTGCGCATTTTCTTACGTTCACTGCCCATGTTTTGCAGCATGCTTTGCAGCTGGCTAGTCATTTCTTCCATGCCAGGGGGCGCCATAATTTCAACGCCTAGCGGTGCAAGATGAACATCAATTTCGATTTCAACCTCATCCATCTCACCCGAACGGAGCTTGGAACGATAAAGCAATCGTGCCGCCCCATCTTCCTTGGCAGGCTCGCGCGGTTCACCCACAAAACTGGCACGCGGCAACGGCAACAAGGCATTGAGAATGCGTTCTTCTGCCGCTTCTTCAGCAGATTTACGCACTTTCGCCAGTTCCTTTTCACGCATCATTTTGATGGCCATATCCGCGAGATCGCGAATAATAGATTCAACATCGCGCCCCACATAACCCACTTCCGTAAACTTGGTGGCCTCTACTTTAATGAATGGCGCATCAGCAAGTTTTGCAAGACGTCGGGCGATTTCTGTTTTGCCCACACCCGTCGGTCCAATCATTAAAATATTTTTTGGCATGATTTCATCACGCATCGGTGATGATAATTGCATACGCCGCCAGCGATTCCGTAACGCGACCGCCACCGCACGCTTGGCATCGGCTTGACCAATAATATGTTTATCTAACTCAACAACGATCTCGCGCGGAGTCGGTGTATCGTTAGTCTCCAGCGTCACGATGGGCGCCGCTTCTAACTCTAGATCATTTTGTATTTGATGCAGCATCTAACACCTCAATGGTGAAATTATTATTCGTGTAAATACAGATAGACGCCGCGATCGTCAGCGCCTTTTCAGTAATCGTGCGCGCATCTAGTTCGGTATTTTGTACCAACGCGAGCGCCGCGGATTTGGCGTACGGCCCACCCGAACCAATGGCAATCAAGCCATCTTCCGGCTCAATGACATCGCCGTTACCAGAAATAATCAGAGAAGCTTTGTGGTCTGCCACGACTAACATGGCTTCGAGTCTGCGCAGCATTTTGTCAGTGCGCCAATCTTTAGCGAGCTCGACGGCTGAACGCACCAAATTACCCTGGTGTGTTTCCAGTTTGGACTCAAACCGCTCAAACAAGGTAAATGCATCGGCGGTTCCGCCAGCAAATCCTGCTAATATTTTATTGTTATATAACCTTCTGACCTTGCGGGCATTGGCTTTCATCACGGTGTGCCCGAGTGTGACTTGTCCGTCACCGCCTACCACCACCATGCCATTTCGTCGTACTGAAACGATTGTCGTACCATGCATCTCTGCCAAAATAATATCTCCTCTATCTACCCTTTTATATAAGGGCGCTAGCCGCCTTTACAAGGTAACGGCTGGGGCTATAATACAATTCCTTTTTCTAGCGAGTGTCAAGTATGAGACCCAGCCAGCGCGCTAACCAGCAATTACGTGATATTAAAATCACCCGTCAATACACCCGTCATGCCGAAGGATCAGTACTGGTTGAGTTTGGTCATACTAAAGTGATCTGCACCGCATCGCTCACGCCGGGCGTTCCACCCTTCCTGAAAGACTCCGGGCAAGGATGGGTCACCGCCGAATACGGCATGCTGCCGCGCTCCACGCACACACGCATGCAGCGTGAGGCCGCAAAAGGCAAACAGGCCGGGCGCACACAGGAAATTCAACGACTCATCGCACGATCTTTACGTGCGGCTGTTGATTTAAAAGCACTCGGTGAAAATACGATTGTGGTCGATTGCGATGTCATCCAGGCAGACGGCGGAACGCGCACCGCTTCCATTACCGGTGGCTGCGTGGCCTTACGTGACGCCATTCAATTTCTTAAACAAACCAAATCGCTCGCTACTGATCCGTTTCAGCAATACGTTGCGTCTGTCTCGGTCGGCATTTATCAAGGTGTGCCGGTGCTCGATCTCGATTACGACGAAGATTCCAATGCTGACACCGACATGAATGTGGTCATGACTGAGCACGGCAAATTCATTGAAATTCAGGGTACTGCTGAAAAAGATACCTTCGAAGAATCTGAATTATCTGCGATGCTCGGATTAGCCAAAGCAGGCATTCTTGAACTAATCGCCAAGCAAAAGGCGCAGTGATCAGGTAAATCGTTTAATCACATCCTCTTCGCTTTTGCTCCGCGACAAAATACTGGCATAGGCGGCATTGCCGAACATATTCGGCAAGCCGCCAAGTGCAAACAATCCCGAGCGCTGGATCATTTCTTCAAAGAATGGGTCGGGTAGTGGAACCGTATTTTCCCAATGCACACCGCCGTGATTACACAGCAACATGCGCGGGCGGACTTCAAAATACATTTTACAAATTGCCTTTATTTGATCGCTACAGGGAATAGCATTCGTATAAAGAACAGCAAGCTCAGCATCCATGGCGAACTGATATCGCCCTGGTTCCCGCGTGCCAACAATGACAGTGCGGTACAATAGTTCAACGATAGTAGTCCTCGGCCACGTCACTGGCACCGGTTGCCACTTTAAATCTTGGCAGTGTTCGCTGATGAAGGCCTCAACGAGGTCTGAGTGGGGAACCGCATCGATACGCCGGTAAATCAGCGGGAGATCTGGCAAACTAAATTCTATTCCTTGATCATCCATATACTCAAAACCGCCTTTCAAAATACCGCGCTCGTGTAACCCACTCATAATCACGAGTTGATCTCTTTCGCTAATATTTTTACCGAGATCACCGTGCAGATAGGGAAAGCGTCCGTTATTTCCGTACGCCGTATAAGGCTCCGTGTAGCCATCACTTAAAATATCGAGCACCAAACCAAAGTATCGCGCCAAGCGCACCAGCTCGAGATCTCCCGCCCATTGATCATTTTGACGCATGGTTTGTAAAAATCTGAGGTGACCACAATCGCGCCACCAAACCATCATTGCATCTATCTTTTCAATCTTGCTGATATTAAGCCGAGAGACACGCTCAAACTCTTCCTGAATGAAAGCATGCCGGCCATAAACATCATCACTGAAGGTGGCAGGTTTCCCACGATAACGACGATAATAATCCCTGAACGCGCTCTTTAAATATATTTCTGTTTGCTTGTAATGCAGACTGGCATCGGCCGGCTTGACGGCAAGGTCGACTGAAAGTTCACGCAACACTGGTGCCACCAAATGCTGTAGACGTCTCCGATCAACTTGCTGTAGACGTAGTAATTCATCCTTCACATTGGTCCACTTCGGCTCGACTTGCAAGGCAACGGCAGCATGACGGATAAATCTTTTGAAACGCAAATCTGGGGTGGTATGCGTCGCACGAACCGTCTGCTCGAGTTGAGACAATATTTTCGCATTACATAATCCGAGCGTAAACGCATTGAAGGCGCAATTACCTGCGCCTTCGGTCGCTTCTGTTTTTCTTCTTAGTCCGGCTAATGCCATAGATTACTGATGAGGTGACTTGGGCGTGTTAGTACTATTGTTTTCATCCGTCTGAGATTCTGTCGTCTTCTTAAAGAATCTAAAACCTGTCGCACCAAAGGACTGAGGTGAAGATTTCAATACGATAGGCAAACGCTGACAAGAGGCTAACAATGTCACGGCATGCTGCAAAGAATTTTCAGGAGCAATTAACGTTCGTTTGCGTTCCGTTGCATCAACCATAGCAGTAACGTTAAAGACATCGGAAAAGTGGTCTTTAAGAAATTTTTCCCGCATCCATCTATCTTTGAGGTCTGAAATCATCGTTGTTCACTCCCTGTCTGCTCTGCATAACGCTCTTTTTCACCGCAACTATCCCACAAAAAATCTGCAATGGTATTTTTAACTGTTTGAGTGGCCGGTCGGCCGAGCAAATCGCAATACCAGAACTTGAAAGGTGACTCGCTCATATCGACTTTGATTAAAGATTGTTGCGCGTTCAGCCGATACATAATGAAATGTTCGCGACTGCGAAAATCGGTGCTAGCTTCAGCCTGAAGCCGGAAAGACTCCAGAACATCCCGCAAACCCTGCGGGCCTTCTGCTATCGTGTATTCAGGTGTCGTGCTTTCCATCGCTGCATCACCTCATTGGCTACCCATATATATCAGTGTATTAAATGGGGCTTAAGATACCCTTAAAACAGACGCTTATTATGAAATAATAGCATAGTCCATCACCAGGGGCGCATGATCGGAAAAGCGTTCGTCCTTGTAGATAGCTGCTGATTTTACTAGAGATTTCAGCCCAGGCGTCACGATTTGGTAGTCAATCCTCCAGCCCACGTTCTTGGCCCAAGCCTGGCCGCGGTGTGACCACCAGGTATATTGTTCGGCTTCCTGATTGACTTCACGGAAGGCATCGACGAAATTGAGCTCGCCGAATAACTTATCCAGCCACGCACGTTCAGCGGGTAAAAACCCGGAATTCTTTTGATTAGAACGCCAATTTTTCAAATCAATTTGCTTGTGTGCGATATTCCAGTCGCCGCAAATGATCCATTCGTTACCATCCTCACGAATTCCTTTTAAATATTGACCATATTTATCCAGAAAATCGTATTTAACTGCCTGCCGCTCCTCGCTAGAAGTACCCGAGGGGAGATACAACGACGCCACCCAGACATTGCCGAGTTTGACCGCCACATAACGCCCTTCTTCATCGGCTTCTTTCCAGCCGAGACCGGTAATGACTTGCTTGGGCATTTCACGAGAGTAAACGCCGACGCCGCTATACCCTTTCTTTTCGGCGTAATGAAAATGCGCGTGATAGCCATCAGGACGTAACACAGGATCCAGCAAATCTTGCTCTTGCGCTTTTAATTCCTGCACACAGATGACATCTGCTTCTTGGCGGCGCAGCCAATCAAAGAAACCTTTACGCGCCGCCGAACGTATACCATTTAAATTTGCTGTAATGACTCGCAATATTATTTACCTATCAAGTTTTGCAGATATTCGCCAGCTTTGCCGGGAACATTTTCTTTAATTTGATCACGCACTTTATCTTTCACTTTATCCAGTTCGCGCATCGCGAGAACTTTATTGATTTCGCGCATATCGAGCTCAACGGTAGGTCGCGTCACTTCGCCGCGCACCAACAATGGAATTTCCCATTGTGCTGCCACGTCTTGTTGTGGTGCCGCTTGCAAACTGAGATCGATGGTTTGTGCTGGCAAGTTGTAACTGCCCTGTCCTTTCACCTTAAATGCTGAAGAGGTCAGCAATAAGTTATTGGTTTGCGCCAATCCATTATTGATGAGAATGGAACCGGCTAAACTATCAAAATGTGTTTGATTGACCTCTTGCGGCAGTTCAATGGTTTTCTTGTTTAACAGTGCATCGGCGGTTTGCAGTAAATAATTAACATCAACACCCTCGACGCTACCATTTTGCAAACTAAAATCTGTCACGCCATTCAAGTGACTTAACATTTGCTGGTTGTTAACACCTTGCGTGGAAGCTGTTATTTTAATTTGACCGGTTCCTGATAATTTCAGTTTGGATGCTTCGCCGTTTGCATCACGCATGAAAGGCTGCATATCGATATGGCTTAATGCAAGCTCCCAGTTCCAAGCTGGTGTACCGGTGAAATCTTTGCCGCGGGCCGTACCACTCAATGAACCACCGTACAAGGATGCCTGAATAGGACGTAAAACGATGGCGTTATCCTGCCAGTGCAAGCCTACCAACGCACTGGTAACGTGTACGTTCAAAAATGTTATTTCTGAAATATGCACTTCGCCGCGGATTTTGTTATAGCCGTAGATTAATTGCATCGGCTCAACAGCAATATTCACGCGTTTTAAATCGATAAATGGTTTCTGGTTATCTGGCGCGGTTAAGGTGATGTGCTCTGCTTTCACACCCACTTGCGGATACAGCGACCAAGATAAATTGCCATCAAAGACTAATTGGTACCCGGTACGCTTTTGCACTTCACTGCTAATCACTGGCTTTAATTTATTCGGATCTGCGAATAAATATAAGGCGGCGATGGCAAAGATACCGACGATGATGATTAATAAAATGATCCAGATTAAAACCTTGAATGCCTTTTTCATTACTTAAAGCTCCTTCTTGATTAATTCATTAACGCGTGCGTCAGAACACGGTCATTCAATGGCTGCACAGGACGAGCATTATTGCCGCCTATTTCTTGCCTGATTCTTAAAATTTGTGCGGGTGACGCTGTAATCGGTGAGGACAACACAACCCACTGCAACCCTTCCGTACAAGGCGGCGTGGTCAGGGAGCCGGTGAAAGCATAATATTTTTTATCGGCTGGCAGTAACTCGGCAGGAGAAATCTTGGCGTCACGGATCTCAAACACGCGATTCTTTTCTTTAGGAATATGATCAAGTATGACCTTCAACGCTGGATTTTCTTCACCGCCTTTTACCAACACCGCCATCACGGCCACTTTGCCGTCTTTGCCTTGGTGAACAAAATGTATTTCAATGGGAACGGACTGCTTGTGCCACAGAGTTTCACTCGGTGAATGGAAGTGTAGTTGGTCTAACACATATTCATCACCAGCAAATTTGATCGTTTCCTTGCTATCGGCGTGATGAAAATTGACTTGGATTCCCTTACCATTATTGATCACTGTTTTCTTGGCGCCTATCTGCAATTCGTCGGGGATTTCTTCGCCAATTTCAAGATGCGTGGGTCGGTAATTGACCGATAATACAGAAGGTTCTCGCACTTTTTTACGACCCAGATTAATCGGAGACTGGGCTTTACCCACATCACAAGCCTCGAATGCGGGGCTCAACATACCCCAATGCGCTGGGCCATCACCGCCAACATAAGACCACTTGACGTTAACGCTCGACTGATCTACTTCAGCATGCGCCGTAAAACTGGCGACACAGCCCATTAATACCAGACAAGGCCACAAGGACATTCTAGATTTCATCTACGACTCCTGATTATCATGAGCGGGTGATGGGAATCGAACCCACGCCAAGAGCTTGGGAAGCTCCTATTCTACCATTGAACTACACCCGCATAGTGGTAGGTATTCTAACCTAACACTGCCTTGTATCAATACCAACTTTTGCAAAGGCATTGGTCACAGCGGAAGTCTCGTGATTCAAATCAGCCGCCGCTTTCATGACACCACAGGCTCCTTGTTGAAAATCGCTAGTCTGGGTCCAGTAATTGGCATTTGCCGCCGCCATCACGACAAAAGCTTGCTGCGCATCCCAACCCGGCGTCGAGGCGAGCAGGTAAAATGCACGGTTAAAAACACCGCTTGCGAGGTGAACAATATAACTCTGTCGATAATCTTCTCCCTCGCCTTGCGTATAGTCATGCGAGGTTTTTTCGAGATAAGCATATTGAACGGCGCTATCAATCGAACAGGCATCGCCCGGTTTCCGGCCACCACAATCTTTGCTGGGCTGATCGATGTAACGCAGCGCCGTATTGCGCGTCTTCATGACAGTTTCGCCAATTTTCCAGGAGTTTTGATGAATGGAAAAATACTCGGCCGCCTGCGCCGCCATATCAGAAAATGATTCATCCATCGCACCGGATTGATCAGCATAAATTAAATTTGAATGCTGCGAAGTAAATCCGTGACTGACTTCATGCGCGATAATATCCAAGGATGTCAGCGGATAAAACGTATTAGCGCCATCACCCAAGCGCACTTCTTCTTTTTCGGGATCCCACTCTGCGTTTTCCCATTGCTGACCGACGTGCGCAAACATTTTTAACACCATGGGCTTGCCATCGCGAGTTTTCAGCATGGGCACGTGCAACCATTGTTGATAGAGCGCCTGAACCACCGAGCCGGCATAAAGTGCATCATTCGCCGGAGAATATCCTCCGTTAACCTCATCCATACTGCCATTCCAGAAAATATTTTGATGCTCGCTATCAGGCATTTGACAAGCATAACTCATCACATTTTTCAGGCCGCGGCCATCGTGGAGCTCTACATCTTTGTTCGACATGAGACAAAGTCCTGCGCTGAGATCATGCGTCACAAAAAGTGCGCCCAGATGACCCGTTTGACCGTCGTACTGAATTTTTTCCGAATTATTGAGATTACCCCCGAAACCACCACCACTCACGATCTCATTGGCGCCGCGCATATCATTCCAGGATTTATAAACAGAGAAGGTGGTTGCATCGATAATATAAACGGGCTTGGCAGGAATTTTATGCTTCGTCGCTTCATTCATGTAAACACTGACCAGATAGACCCAATGCGCTTTTTTATTCTGATCGACGTATACCATTAATTTGTTTACGACCGGCTTCATCTCGCTATTGCCGTATGCGGCACTTGATAAATCCATGACATGAGTCAGCGCGAGATCAGCTTGTGCTTGTGTAAATATTTGTGGCGACGAATTTTTTAAATCGTCATGCAGATTCTGATAGAGCACACCGTTCATGCTGGAGCCCGATGCTGGGTTCGCGACATCGGCGATTAATGTATGGGTAGTGGATGATGCCGATGGCAGATGAACCACGGCATCCGCACCCCAGACAGGGAAACCAAGATACTGCTGCTGAATGCGAATGTGAGTGACACGACGTTCATCGATGTTACGTTTAATTTCTTTCACTTGATCAGCATTCTCAAGGCTTGCTGTTCGATTCATGGCGGTATGATTTGTCGCAGGTTTGACAAATTTTCTTAAAAAAGACACGGGCTGTTTACCAAGGTCAATGGTCGTTGCCGCGTAAGATAAATGGCTGCCGAGCAAACAGGTAGAGATCACAATCGAGCGGATGAAAATTCGATGCACGTCTTTCTCCCTAGCTTTTATAGTTATATTTAAGGCAGGTTATGACCCGCCTCACGGCAAGTCAAGCAAAAAAAACCCGGGGCAAGCCCGGGTTTTTAAGCTGCATTAAATTAACACGCAGAGGTATCAACTTGCACGGTTTCGAATGCCTGCTTGATGGCATCTTGTTCGTAACCCAGCTCTTTGGCAGCCGAGAGAACGCCACACGCACCTTCAGCAAATGAAGAGGTAGAAGTCCAATAATTTTCATTAGCTTGGACCATGACTTCAAATGCTTTTTTCGGATTCCAACCTTCAGCCGTGCCCATCAGGTAGAAGGCGCGATTATAGACGCCGCTACTGAAGTGCACATCAAGACCGCTGTAGTATTGGCTCGCATCATCAATCGAACACCAGCTACCTGGCTCTTTGCCGCCGCAATCCGTGCTGGGTTTGTCCATGTAACGCAGCGCTTCATCTTTAGCTTTGAAAATTTCAGGACCAATCTGCCAGCTATTTTTGCCATAAGCATAAAATTCAGCAGCTTGCGCAGCCATATCGGAGAACGCCTCATTCATACCACCGGACTCATCATAATAAGCGAGACCAGAATGCTGCTCGGTGAAACCATGACTGATCTCGTGCGCTGCCACACCTAAGGAAGTCAGCGGATAGAACATGTTCACGCCATCGCCAAACGTCATCTTGCTGCCATCCCAATAGGCGTTATCAATGGGATCATGCACAACCATGGTTAAAATCATAGGTTTGCCGTGTTTGTCTTTTAAGACAGGCACATTGTACCAATCTCTATACATGCCCTTGATAACATTACCGCCAAATAAGGCGTCATTGCTTGGTGAATAACCTTCGTTGACGGCATCTTGATCGCCATCCCAATATAAGTCGCCATGATCTTTATCACCGACCGTACATTTGAATGACATCACTTTATTAGTGCGATAACTTTTGACTGTCACATCAGAATTCTGCAACAAGCAATTGTTGGCACTTTCATCTCGGCTGACCAACAGCTTGGCATAATGTAAATTACCTTCAAAGCCATCATAGACTAATTTACCCATTTTTTTGTTACCACCAAAACCACCGCCAGGCACTTCGACAGTTGCTAATTTCTGGTTATCACCAACTGTCTTGATGTCATTCCATTCTGCGTACACTTGCAGTGTTTCAGCATCGAGAATGTAATTGGGCTTGGCTGGCAGATCACCGGCTTTCACGGCATCTGCATGGAAGCTAACTAAATAGGCCCAGTGAGCTTTATGAGATTTGTCGATGAAAACAATGCGCGCTGCTTTTTTATCGGTCATCGTCGTCGTACCACCAATTTTATGCGAGTACATTTCAATCGCGCTCGTCATGGCCTTGTCAGCAGCATTGGCATTTAGCGTGGCTTCACGTGTATTGGCCAAATCTTTATTGATATCTTGATAAATAGTGCCATTCATTGTTGCATCTTTTCCTGCAACACCGACTAAACCTTGCAAGCTTCTACCTTGCGCAGATTTGCCTGGCATATGAATCACGGCATCAGCACCCCACACATTGAAGCCAGCGTATGTTTGTTGTACGCGAATGTGTGTCATGTTTGATTTTGTAACACTGCGACTGATTTCGCGAATCTCTGTTCCCGATGCAGGTGATGCAATCAGCGAGGAAATAACGGAAAGATTTTGGTGACTAAGATTAACAGGCTTGGCTGCGTAGACGGATGGAATTCCGAGAAGCGGCAACCCAACCAGTAACACGCCTGTCAAGGCAAGTTGTTTTTTAAAACTATCCATGTGATTCTCCTTAAAATGTAAACGGTAGTGGAATCCGGTTTCTCCATAGCGTGCAAATTGTCGATCCTGATTTATATAACTTTCAAGAGGAGCAATTAAAGTGAGATACTCAACACAATTGTGAATGAGCGTGGTGAAAAAGTATCTTCCTAAATGTAAACTCTCTATTCACAAATGTAAACTCTAACCATGTCTAAAAAACTTGGAATTTGAAAGTTGCGCGCGAGATATTTTGATGAGAATTTTTTGAAGAAACAGGACTAATAAGAATGGAAAAACAAATTCGACATTGCGTCATCGAACAGTTATGGAAGGATTATTCCAGATCAACTCCGCATGTCAAGTTAATTGAAACGAAACTGCGCATGAAAAATTTTTCATTACCACGCCTTGATCATCTTGCCATTATAGATTTACCCGGACCACACACAGGCATCAGTGAATTACAAAGAATTTTCAATGCGCTTGGCTACATCTGTCAGGGCAGCGATTATTTACCCGAAAAACAAAATGACTTCACTTGGATGGCCGACCACGCGAGTAGTGGCGCACCCGCTGATATTGCACTACCACAAGTGGTCATTGCTGATTTTCGTCTTGATGAATTACCAAGATCTGTGCGTGATATTATTTGCAAATACAATCGACTCACACCCCTATCACCTGCCAAACTAATTGAAGAACGAGCACGACACCAAAACCCGGTTGCAACTAACGAATTGTTACAACTCATCACACATTATTTTTCTGGTCGTGACTGGCCACTGCCGACACTGCGTGAATTTGAAACCGTGCGCGAATGTAACGAATTGCTGGCGTGGGTACTGGTCTTCGGCCGACGCCCCAACCATTTCACTTACTCTATTCACCTGATGCCTGAATTCAAATGTCTCGCAGATTTTCATTCCTTCGTTGAGCACGAAGTTGGACTGTCGCTAAACACTGACGGCGGCACCATTAAAGGCGCACCCCATACTGGCATTGAACAAGGCTCAACGGCTGGCACACCGGAACAGATACAATTGGCAGATGGCATCGCTGAATTACCGACAGGCTTTGTAGAATTTGTCTGGCGCTTCAGCCAGAAAAATCAGCCGGCGCTTTGGGAAGATTATTTCACGGGGTTTGTGGCCAACCACGCAAATCGCGTGATTCAATCACTTTACGTACACAGTTAACTTTTGCTGCGCATCCAGGCAAGAATATCGCCACACACTTCCCCCACCGAACGCTTATCGGTAATCACGGTGAAATCAGCAATATCTTCATAAATAGGCTCGCGCTCTTCCCACAGTCGAATCAATACTTCCTGGGGATTATCACCCTGCAGCATGGGCCGACGCTTATCGCGCTTTAAACGATTCAACTGGGTATCCAAGGATACTTCCATATAAATGACGACACCGCGCTGCCGCAGAATACTCCTGACTTCTGGCGTCTCAATGCAACCACCGCCCGTCGAAAGAACAATATTCTGCAACTGACTTAATTGATCGATCACGCCGAGTTCGCGCTGACGATAACCCGCCATGCCTTCCAGATCAAAAATCCAACTTAAACTGGCACCGGTCTTGCTCTCAATTTCTTCATCAGAATCATAGCAATCTTTATTCAACTGCCGGGCGAGCGCACGCGCGACGCTGGTTTTACCAGCCCCCATCGGCCCCACTAAAAAAATATTTGTCTTTCCAGTTGTCATATCGCCTGCGGCATAATTTTCGGTGTTACGAATACTAATAATTCACGTTTATGATCGCGCTTGTTTTGCTGCTTGAATAATAACCCTATTAAAGGGATATTGCCAAGAAATGGCAAGCCCTCCTGACCCTGTTCGTGATTTACTTCATAAATGCCGCCCAAAACAATCGTCTTACCGCTCTTGACTTGGACATTGGTCACAATCTGACGGGTACTAATCGTTGGCACACCTTGCACCATGCGGTTTTCAGGGCGATCCTGATTGATCTTAAGCGCAAGCAACACCTGGCCACCAGGGAGAATTTGCGGTGTGACCGTCAACCCTAGGACGGCTTTCTTGAAGGCGACAGCCGTTCCGCCGCTCTCACTCACCTCTTGATATGGCACCTCTTCACCGGATTCGATCGACGCCTCCTGATAACTGCCGGTAAAGAGACTCGGACTTGAAATTAATTCGGCACGACCTTGCTGCTCAAGCGCAGCAAGCTTCACATCAAGCAGAGAACCATCCGGCAAATGGGCGATGGCAATACTATAACGACCGACGCTCTCAACTTTCGCTGGCAGTGTAGACAATCGACCCGCGCCACCCTCCAGAGGCCTAACGCTAAAATTAAAACCAAGGACTTGCTCAGCATCTTGATCAATACTCACTAACCTCGCTTCAATTAAAACTTGCTGTACCGGGACATCCAGGCGATGAATCAAGTGACTCAACATCTGAAGACGCTCGGGTGTGTCGCGAATAAAAATGATATTGGTACGCGCATCGACGCGCACCTGCCCACGCTCTGATACCAACGCAGCGCTCTCACCAGTCAAAACACCGGCGATATCGACTGCCTTCGCATAACGAATTTTCCAAACCTGACTGGCAAGGCTCGCCGCCGACTCTTTATCGAAACGCATTTCAGCTTGTTCTTGCAGATTTTTACTCATTTCAGCACGTGTTGTGATAACCCAAATATTCCCTGTTTTGGTTTTCTGCAAGCCCTGCGTCACCAACAATGTATCCAGTGCCTGCAGCGGCTCCACCTGCTTGACACTTAATGCCGCCATGCCCCGAACGGAAGCACCCAATACCACATTCATATCAGCATATTTTGCTAATAACCGTATGGCGTCATCTAACGGCAACGCTGGAATATCAAGCGTGATCGGCGCAGCACTGAGGCTGAACGAAACGAAATAGAATAATAAAATTAATAAACGCATGACGCCTCTCAAATAATATTTAATGGGATTTCAATAGAGAATATTTCAACTGACTGGGTAGATTAACGATGACTTTTTCAGGATAGATCTCCTCGACTCGCCCACCTTCACTCCCGAGCAATGCGTGGTTCGCCACGGTTTGTATCACACCATCCGGAAACTCAATCACGGCGTCATGTACACTTTCATGCGCAACGACACCTAACAAATGCATTTGATCAAGTGAGTAGTGAACCGCTTCATCCGCACGAACCACTCGCGAAAACTGATCTTCACTTTCATCGCAAAACGGACTGCGAACGAATGCCTTCTTAGCCGGAAGAAAAATAACAGGCATTTCGTGATCGGTAATATATAACGTAAATTCGAGAATTATTTTATTATTTTTGGCAGAAGTCATCGTAAAATTTCCCACCTCATATTGCGAAGAAGACTCAGCCACCTGATTTAAAAGTTGAATGATTGCAGCATAATTACCACTCAAAATAATTTTATACGCCCCTGGCGTAATTTGTTCGATCCGCCCTGAATCACCAGGCACTAATGACACGATTTCACTTTGATACACACTGACTAATCGTACAAATTCCCGCAATAATCTCGAATGATCTGGCATGTGGCTCATGGATAACGTTGCACTCTCCGAACGCTCGCGCCGCAACAATTGATTTTTTATGGATGACTCGCGAACCACAAGATGCTCATAATCACTCAGCATGACTTGCAAATCGATGAGATATCCCACCGTCATCACCGCCAACACACAACACATGACGGCCATCCACCGATATCGATATAACTGCATCAACCAACACCCGCTTCGATTGAAAAATGCATCAGCTTATTCTCTGATTCACGTTTCATTTCACCCAGATTAGCCGCGCCCAACACTTCATTTTGTTCTAGCTCCTGCAATGCTAACGTCACCGCTACAGCAGACCACGCTCTTCCGGCCAGTGAAACATGCGCACCCTCCCGGAGTATGCGCTGATAACAAACGCCCAACTGAATTGTAGTAGCTGCGGCATCAATAATTTTGATGGCGCTACTCGCATTCATATATTTTCGCTCGTCATTTTCAGTGACAATATCAGCGCTTTCTCGCGGTACATCAGGTAAACGCGCACTCAACATACTGACTCGCTGCATCTTTGCATCGACACTCTTCATCACAAAATAATGCAGACCTCCCCATAATGTTCCCGCTACTATCGCTCCCGCGATAATCAACAAGCACAACGATTTTTTTTCGTATTGATTTTTTTGAGCACGCCATGTCAGTAAATTTATTTCAACCATGGCAGCGACTCCCGCATGGCAAGTCCACAGGCGAGCATAAACGTCGATCGTGGTATCGCTGGGTTTGATTTTTCAAAACGGAGCGCATCCATCATGTGCGCGAAGGGATCGGTCTCGTAGATTTTTGACTGCCAATGCATGCCAATCATTTTCGCCGCCTGGTTCACACACTCTGGCTTTCCGCTTATCGCGACAGATTCAATACGATAATGGCGATAGGTCTGGCAACACCATTCGACCCACTGCAAAACAGTCATGGCTAACGCCGAACCAAGTTGACCTTCCCACTGCTGAAAAAAAACGATGTTTGACTCAGACTGCCCAGCTATCACCGCATAATCATGGCCGAAATAAAGTGCCGCCATCGTTGCTGGTGGTGTCACCACATTACGCAAGGCGTGTCGCGCCGCTCGCAACAATGCAAACACATCCACGTCGACAACCGCGAGAGATAAACCCGCATCACGCAAACACGCGGCATATTGCGCCACATAATCATGGCGTACCGCAGCAAAAAAAACCGGCGCCTCGAACGCGCCTTTTTCAACACAACGCTGAAAATCCACGGCCAGCGCGTCACTTTTGCCCGGCAGACCCCGATACACTTCCGCTTTAATTTCTGCCTCAACCTCCTCATCCGATAATGCTGCCGGCATCACCATGCTCGCCATCTTTACCTGGTTAACAGACACACACACAGCGGCTTGATGCGCCTGCAATTGCTCGGCCTGTACCAAATCCGCCAGCACCTCAGTCAATACTGTAAACTCCCTTACTTTCCCCTCCCTGAACACATTTTCTGGAAGCGGCACCTGCCTCGCTCGCTCAAGTAAATAGGATTTTTTAGCTTTTTTTAGCTGTACCAGATGGATATTTCGCGGCTGAATAGAAATGCCAACCAAGCCGGACGGCTTCAGTGAGAATCGTCTCAATGGTGTAACTCCTTGAATTTATTTTAGATATGAATGTATCTGCGCAAGACAATGCGCGCTGTCAAAAGGATCGCGTGGAGGGAAAAAGCTGATATAATATGAGGCTTGTGTGAAAAGAGTACTGTGCAAATTAATGCGATGTTAATATACTTTAAGCCCTGTGAAATGCAATATTTTTTCGTCGTACCAACTAACGGGGCGGTACTTAAGCCCACCACGAGCTGACTATGAATCGTTTTTTTAGAATCATCCGAACACTGATCGTCTTTACACTCATCCTCTGCACCGTTGCAGTTTCTGGCGTGCTCTATTACATGGAGTTCGAACTGCCCGATATCGATGCCCTGAACACCGTGCAACTGCAAGTGCCCATGAAAATTTTATCTCGCGATAATAAATTAATTGCGAGCTTTGGTGAAAAGCGCCGGATACCCGTCCCCTACAGTGAAATCCCGGCACCTTTAATTGAGGCCGTTCTCGCCACGGAAGACCAACGCTATTTTCAACATTCTGGCGTTGATTTACCGGGCCTTGGCCGCGCAGCACTTCAGCTCATCGCCACCGGCCGCAAAACACAAGGCGGCAGCACCATCACGATGCAGGTTGCCCGCAGCTTTTATCTATCACGCAACAAGACCTTCGGCCGGAAAGTTCGTGAAATTTTACTGGCTATTAAAATTGAGAACCACTTATCCAAAGAAAAAATTCTCGAGCTTTATCTCAACAAAGTTTTCCTTGGTAACCGCGCTTACGGTGTAGGGGCTGCCGCCGCCGTTTATTACGGTAAACCGTTAAACGAATTATCGATCGACCAATTCGCCATGATCGCCGGCTTGCCGAAAGCACCCTCAACCCTGAATCCGCTCGCCAATCCTGAAGCCGCCTTAAAACGGCGCGACCATGTGTTAGCTCGTATGCACGATGAAGGCTACATCGACGACGAAACCTACAACAAGGCGATTAATGCACCTCTCAATGCCAGTTATCACGATACACCCACCGAGTTGAAAGCCCCTTACGTCGCTGAACTCGTGCGCGGACAATTGGAACAAATGTACGGCGACAGTATCTACACCGACGGTTTCCAGGTTTACACCACCATTGACAGCCGTTTACAGGAAGAAGCCAACACCGCGGTCAGAAACAACTTGCTGGCTTACGACAAACGCCACGGTTATCGCGGCCCAGAAAAGAATCTCGGTATTCCATCGCTTGATAACATGGACGACTGGGAAGCTCTCCTGAAAAAAATTCCGCCGGTTAACAACTTACTTCCCGCCGCCGTTGTCGAAATGACAAAGAACAGCATCACCGTCTTATTAGCCAGCGGCAAATTGATCATCATTCCATGGGATGGCCTGTCATGGGCGCGCAAACAGATTAATGCTGACTATCTTGGCCCGGCACCACACTCCGCCAGTCAGATCGTATCTCCCGGCGATTTAGTCAGAGTCATGGACACCCCGGATGGCTATATCTTGTCTCAGCAACCCAAGGCTGAAGCTGGGCTCGTTGCCTTAAACCCAACGAATGGCGCCATTCTGGCACTTGTCGGCGGCTTCGATTATCAGGCCAGCAAATTTAACCGCGTTACTCACGCGAACCGCCAGCCAGGCTCAAGCTTCAAACCCTTCATCTACTCGGCTGCACTGGATAAAGGTTTCACGCTTGCAACCGTCGTGAATGATGCGCCGATTGTGGTTGAAAACCCGTATGACAACAGCTTGTGGCGCCCACAAAATACCTCACGTAAATTTTATGGCTTAACGCGTCTGCGCACGGCGATCACCATGTCGCGCAACCTTGTCACGATTCGCCTGCTGGCGTTGATTGGCATGCCGTACACGGTGGATTACCTGAAGAAATTTGGTTTCACCCCCGCGCAATTACCACCCGGTTTATCACTCGCGCTCGGCACCGCACTCGTCACACCACTGCAAATGGCTCAAGCTTATGCGGTCTTTGCAAACGGCGGCATGCGCGTTGTACCCTTCGCCGTCAGCACGATTTATAACTCTCATGACCAGCTGATTTATCAGGCGAAACCTCTGATCGCCTGCCAACAAAACTGCGAGCAGGATGCTGCACTCGCTCCGCGCGTCCTATCCGAACAAACCACCTTCCTGATCACTTCCGCTTTACGTGATGTGATTGAGCACGGCACCGCAAAAGAAGCAAAGTCTGTCGGACGCAATGATATCGCCGGAAAAACAGGTACCACGCAAAATCAGGTCGATGCCTGGTTTGCCGGCTACAATAAATCGATTGTTGCCATTTCCTGGATGGGCTTTGACTTACCACAATCACTGCATGAGTACGGCGCACAAGCCGCCTTGCCTCTCTGGTCCGCTTTCATGCGCCAGGCGTTGGCAGGCACACCGGATCGCGGCATTGAGCAGCCACCCGGTATTGTTTCAGTACGCATCAACCCCTACTCAGGTGCTGCGGCCTCTGCCAATGACTCGAATGCCATCTTCGAATTTTTCATGCCGCCGTACTTGCCAGACCACGCCAACCCGGCCGCTATTGCCGCGCAAGCTCGCGAAATGCCGGTTACAGCGCCCAATATGAATGACGATGATGAAGATGTACAAACCAAGGAAATAGAAACCACTGCCGTTCCGACGGGACAACCGTCCAACGGCAGTGATTTATGAGTTTAAGTTAAAGCCAAGATGAGCCAGAATTCTCACTTCCTGATTCGCGAGTGCCAAACCCGGTGCACTCGTGAAGGCAAATTCATGGCGATATTGAAACCGATTACGCAACTCATCAAACATCGCGCCATGAAACTCTGAAGACAGCAACGCGGTACGCATCATTGACGTCATCACCGCTGGATTGAACACCCCCAACACAACATCCTGCCACTGGTGCCGAGTACCCGCATAATTCAAGACTTGCTGAGGCATGGCAATCAGTTGTGATTCTTGCGGTGCAATCACCCCCATATGACAGGCCGCCTGATACAACATATCAATGCCGCGCACCTTGCTTTGCACGGAATACCCAGCAATATGCGGCGTTGCGAGCGCAGCTCGCTCGAGAATAGCTTTATTGATATTGGGCTCATCTTCAAACACATCAAGACACCAGATTAAATGCGCACCATCTTGCACTAACTGTGTGGAATTGATCACCGCACCGCGACTCGCATTCAGCAAAATAGTGCCAGCATTTTGACGGCGCAGAAATTCGCTGTTAATCATGTGGTAAGTGCTATCCTCGCCTTCACGCGTGAGTGGCACGTGTAAGGTAATTAAATCAACATCACTAATTTCGCTGAGTGGCGTGGATTTAAATTTCGGCTCCTTCCGTGCGCGCAGTGGGTCACACACAACCACTTCCATGCCTAGTAAATGTAATTTTTCGATGACCAGCCTACCGACATTTCCCGCACCAATCACAGCCACCTTGACACGCTTTTGCGGCAAAATATGTCTCTGCATCAACGCTGCAATTGTGCTAATCACGTAATCAGCAACGGGCGGCGCATTAAATCCGTCCGCCGTACTCCAAAGAACACCGGCCTTATTCATCCAATCTGTATCAAGATGATCGGCGCCCGCCGTCATGCTGCCAACGAATTTGACATTAGTACCCGAAAGCAGGGATTCATTCACATTTGTCACGGACCGCACAAATAACATATCGGCAGACTGCAGATCTTCCTTCCGCATTTCTCTGCCCAGCACTTTATGTATCTCGCCGTATCGACCAAAAAACTCGTCCACGTACGGGAGATGCGCGTCTGCGACAATTTTCATATTAAATTCCTAAAAAAATAACCAGTCCAACACCATTATTTTGTAAAAATGCGCGAAAACAAAGAGCCGGATCACGCTGCCGAATCATCCATAATTGCCGGGCGAATAATACTGCCACCACCACTAACGCGAGATAATAACGTTGCGGCAAATGAAACACCTGCCCAATGACGATCAGCAAGCCCAAAAATACCAGCATCAAACAAGCGAGGATAAACACATCGTATTTACCAAACAATATCGCCGTCGATTTCACACCAATTTTAACATCCTCTGCGCGATCTGCCATCGCATACATCGTGTCATAGATCACCGGCCAACAGGCGGAAGCCGCAAACACCAACCAGGCCGAAGCAGGAACATGACCTGTCACGGCAGCGAAGGCCATCGGCACACCCCAACTAAATGCCACGCCGAGACCTAACTGCGGAAGATGGGTGATGCGTTTTAATAATGGATAAACCACTGCAAAGAGAGCACCAGCAAAAGCCAGCATAATCGTAAGTGTGTTACAGAAAAGAACAAGAAGAAAGGCAATGAAAGCCAGCGCGGCGGCGAGGATGAGGGCAACTTTCACACTGATCTTGCCGGCAGCCAGCGGCCTCTCACGGGTGCGAACGACGTGTTTATCGAAATCGCGATCGAAAATATCATTGATCACACATCCCGCTGAACGCATCAACACAACGCCGGCCACAAAGATGATCAGCGTAGACCATGGCGGCATGCCCTCTGCGGCCAACCATAGCGCCCAACAAGTCGGCCATAACAACAATAGAATGCCTATCGGTTTATGCAAACGCATGAGATAAGCACATTGTTTACCTAATTCTAATAACGGCACGACGCATCCTTATTTAGCTTGCAACCACTCCGCAACTTGTTTGGCGTAATAAGTGAGAATAGCATCGCCACCGGCACGCTTGATAGAAACCAGTGACTCCATCACGGTGCCGCGCTCATCCAGCCAGCCGGCCTGCGCTGCCGCCTTTAACATGGCGTATTCACCGCTCACATGGTAAACAAACGTTGGGACCTTAAAGGTATCTTTCACGCGACGCACAATATCCAGATACGGCAACCCTGGCTTCACGATTACCATGTCGGCACCTTCCTGCAAGTCTTGCATCACTTCATGCAAGGCTTCATCACTATTACGCGGATCCATCTGGTATTGATATTTGTTTCCCTTTCCTAATGCGGCCTTTGAGCCAGCCGCCTCACGAAACGGCCCATAAAAATGGGAGGCATATTTAGCGGAATACGCGAGAATATGGGTGTTAGCAAAACCTTCAGCTTCGAGTGCCGCACGAATCATACCAACGCGTCCATCCATCATGTCAGACGGCGCCACCACATCAGCACCCGCGCGAGCGTGGCATAAAGCCATTTTCACCAAAATCGAGTTCGTCAGATCGTTCAAAATATAACCATGTTCGTCGATAATGCCGTCTTGTCCCGACAACGTGTAAGGATCTAGCGCAACATCTGTCATCACGCCAAGCGTGGGATATTGCTGTTTGAGCGCACGCACCGCCGTCGGCACCACACCTTCCGGGTCATAAGCCGCTTCCGCCGTCTCTGTTTTTTTATCCATGCTCGTGACACCAAATAACATCACGGCCGGAATACCAAGCTTCACCAGCTCACCCGCCTCTTTGACCAACTCATCGACTGTCATTCTTTCAATGCCAGGCATGGATGCCACCGGCTCGCGGCGCTGACTGCCCTCGAGAATAAACATCGGATAAATCAAATCATCGACCGTAACATTATTTTCAGCGGTCAATCTTCGCGAAAATTCACTAAAGCGCAACCGGCGCAAACGGGTATGTGGATACGGTCTCTTTGGGAGATTTAGCACCTCTCGCTCCTTTATCGAATATTATGCTTATAATGATGAGCAAAAACTGGTTACAATTGGAACATAATGCCCCATACATATCAATATCAGGAACAATATACTGCGATGCCCGCCAATAATGCTCGCTACAATCTAACAAGAACAGATGCCTATCTCGGGCTCGAAGACACCAGCGATAAAAAGTTCACGCCATTTTACATCGACTTTCTCGCCGGCAAATTACGTTATCGCAGCGATCAAGCTGGGTTAAAACGTGAAATGCTCGCACGCGCCCTCGGCAAAAAACCCAAAGACCAACCCCGCATTATTGATGCCACCGCCGGCCTTGGTCGTGATAGCTTCATCCTGGCAACGCTTGGATTTGAGGTGACGCTCATTGAAAGATCCGACATCATCTTCGCCTTACTGGAAGATGCCTGGCAACGCGGCACCAAAGATTCCGACATGGCACCCGTCATGGCACGCATGCATTTGGTTCATGCAGATGCCGCGACATGGCTCACGCAGCTCAAGGAAGATGAACGGCCGGACATTATCTATCTCGACCCCATGTTTCCTGAGCGTGAAAAGTCAGCATCTGTCAAAAAAGAGATGGTAATTTTACAGAATTTACTCGAAAACGAAGCTGACTGCCCGGGCTTGCTTGACACTGCGCTCGGTTGTAGCAAACTGAGGGTTGTGGTAAAAAGACCACGGTTGGCGCCCACTCTTTCGTCTCGTGCGCCCTCATTCACCCTAACGGGAAAAAGCAGCCGCTTCGACATTTATCTGGTGTAACTAAATGGACATGATTTTTCAATTATTTCAATACATTATTCACATCGACACCACACTCGTCTCTTTCGTTGCCACCTACGGGACATGGACGTATGCCGTGTTATTCCTCATCATTTTTTGTGAAACTGGGCTGGTCGTCACGCCGTTTCTGCCGGGTGACTCACTACTCTTTGCCGCAGGCAGTATCGCGGCACAACCAGACAGCGGACTCAGCGTTGAAATGCTATTCATTCTGCTCTGTCTTGCCTCCATCATCGGCAATAAACTGAACTATACCATCGGCCGCACCATCGGCCCGCGTGTATTTAGCGCCCAAAACTCCTGGCTTTTAAATAAAAATCACCTCGCTGAAGCTCATGAGTTCTACCAACGGCACGGCGGCAAAACCATTATTTTCGCACGCTTCTTGCCCATCATTCGCACTTTTGTTCCTTTTGTGGCAGGAATTGGCGCAATGAGTTTGAGCCGTTTCACTTTTTATAATATTATTAGCGCCCTGCTCTGGATTGGCAGCCTGCTCTGCGCCGGTTATTTTTTTGGCTCAATGCCGCTCGTCAAAAACAATTTCTCCCTTGTTATTTATGGAATTATCGCGATCTCCGTGCTACCCGCCATCATCGCTCTGGTAACACGCCGAAAAACAGTCAACTCCTGATATCCTGCCGGTAAACTCCGACATCTTGCCGGCATCTGGACAATCCCTTTCCATTGGTGCACAATGCATTCCTTCTTTTTTATTTAAACCGTACCCTATAGAGGAGCTAGTGCTTCCATGGTCGATATGCGAAAAATCAAAAAACTGATCGAGTTACTGCAAAGTACTGGTGTTGCAGAAATTGAAATCAAAGAAGGTGAAGAATCCGTTCGCATTACTCGCGAAATCACCCAGAAAGGCCCACAAGTTTATATGGCCCCGCCTTCCGCCGCGCCCGTCGCGAGCAGTACACCCGCACCTGTCGCCGCAACCGCAGAAAAAGCCGCAGCTGAACCTGCCGCACCGAGCGCCGACAAACACACTATCAAAGCACCCATGGTTGGCACCGTCTATTTATCCTCATCGCCAGGCAGCAAAGCCTTTGTCGAAATCGGCCAAGCCGTCAAAGCGGGTGACATCATTTGCTTAATTGAAGCGATGAAAATGTTTAACCAAATTGAAGCTGACAAAGCCGGTATCGTCACCGCAAGGCTGGTTGATAACGGCACGCCGGTTGAGTTCAATCAGCCTTTATTCGTCATCGAATAACAATAGCGACAATAAGAGGAATGGTGCATGACGATTGACAAAATCCTGATAGCCAACCGTGGCGAAATTGCATTGCGCATCTTGCGCGCCTGCAAAGAACTCGGCATTAAAACGGTCGCCGCTCACTCAACCGCTGACCGCGATTTATTGCACGTGCGCCTTGCCGATGAATCCGTATGCATTGGCCCACATCCTGCTGCACAGAGTTACCTGAATATTCCAGCCATCATCAGCGCAGCTGAAATCACCGATGCCATGGCCATTCATCCTGGGTACGGCTTCTTATCTGAAAATGCAGACTTCGCCGAACAAGTAGAAAAAAGCGGTTTCGCGTTCATTGGTCCACGCCCGGACACCATCCGCCAAATGGGCGACAAAGTCACCGCGATCAAATACATGCGTCAAATCGGCATTCCTTGCGTACCCGGTTCGAACGAGCCCATCGGCGATGACGATGCTCAAACCATCAAACTCGCTCGCAATATTGGCTACCCCGTCATTATCAAAGCAACGGGCGGCGGCGGTGGACGCGGCATGCGCGTTGTTCACACGGAATCCCATTTAATTAATGCCATCGCCCTGACACGCAGCGAAGCTAAAGCGGCATTTAATAACGACCAGGTTTACCTCGAAAAATATCTGCAAAACCCGCGCCACATTGAAATTCAAGTTTTAGGCGACGGCAAAGGTGAAGCCATTTATCTAGGCGAACGTGATTGCTCCATTCAACGCCGCCACCAGAAAATTATCGAAGAAGCGCCTGCTCCCGGCATTACACCTGAACAACGGGCAGAAATCGGCGAACTCTGCGCCAAAGCCTGTCGCGACATGAAATACCGCGGCGCCGGCACGATGGAATTCCTCTATGAAGACGGTCACTTCTATTTCATTGAAATGAATACCCGTATTCAGGTTGAACACCCCATTACTGAAATGATTACCGGCGTTGACCTCGTTAAAGAACAAATCCGCATCGCCGCTGGCGAGAAATTAACCTTCAAGCAATCCGACATCAAGATTCGCGGCCACGCTATTGAATGCCGCATCAATGCCGAAGACCCTCGCACCTTCTTGCCCTCACCGGGCACCGTGAGCTATTTTCACGCTCCAGGCGGCCCAGGCGTGCGCGTTGACTCTCACATTTATAGTAGCTACAAAGTTCCGCCTTATTATGACTCCCTGATTGCTAAAATCATTGTTCACGGTGAAACCCGTGAAATGGCATTGGCCCGTATGCGCAGCGCCTTAGATGAAACCGTGATCGAAGGCATCCGCACCAATGTTCCGCTCCATCAAGATATTCTGCGCGGAAACTCTTTCCAGAAAGGAATGGTCAACATTCACTACCTGGAAAAATGGATGAACATGTAATCATCGCGCCCCCGGCAACGGGGGCACGAACCAAAAAATTGGCACTATTTTTTAAAAATATATTTCTTGCATTCATTGTGGACACAAATCCGCCCAACCTGCCCAAATCCTCGCCATATCTTATCTATATGAATGTATTATTATTTACACAGATCAGCTTCCGCACACAAAACGATTGCGCATTCTGATTATTTAATATACAATTTTACACAATATGAAAATGTGATACCATCCAAAACGAGTGGTTTGCTTCATAAACTGCAACTCATAGCTTCCTTGTTAAAATTTCGTGCATTTAACGATTGCTCTAACAAAGAACAACAGCTAGAATAGTTGCTCTATCATGAACAATCCCGAGAATATTGAGGGGAACGTATGTCAAACGCAATTTTAGAAAAAAATGAATCGTCATTTGAACTGACGCAAAAAAATCAACCGTTGCATGACAGCGTGCGGCAGTCACTTGAGAATTACCTTTCTCATTTGAAAGGCCAAATGCCAAGCAACCTTTATGAGTTAATCCTTGCTGAAGTTGAAGCGCCTTTAATGGAATGCGTGATGGAGTACACGAAGAATAACCAATCTCGTGCAGCCATCGTATTAGGTTTAAGCCGCGGCACCTTGAGAAAGAAACTCAAAATGTATGGCTTGCTTGACTAACACAAGCATTTCCACACAACTCTAAATAATATCCCCGCTTTTGTGGGGATATTTTTTGTGTATAATAAATCAGGCGCGCATTCGGCACATCATCGCCTAGGATAAGAACGAACTGGAAGTAATCAGAACGGACGAACAGGGAGATCATGCAGGATGACTAAATCGCATAATCAACAAGCCTATTCCGAACCGATCGGCTCTTATTGCAGTATCACCACCCTCACCATTCCAACACCGCTACATTTGCACAATAAAATTATCGCCCACCATCCACGCGCGGGTTTAAACCCTATCGTTGATGCCGCCGCTTACATCTTCACCATTATGGGTGAACTGAAAGTCAGCAAGTCACATCGCCTCCTCAGTAAGCTACAAAAAGAACTGATGCAGGAAATTAATACTTTTCAGGAAAGCATCAAAACTCACGGCTACAACACCGAGTACTTACTCGTTTGCCGTTATATTATTTGCGCAACCATTGATGACCTGATTGACGCGACACTTTGGGGCGGCCACGGCCACTGGGATGATTACTCCCTGCTCGGCGCATTCAATCAAGATGTACGTCATCAAGAAAAGTTCTTTAGCATCATGGAACGCACGGTTAAAGAACCGGATTATTACATTGATCTCATGGAACTCATGTATATCTGCCTCAGCATGGGCTATCGCGGCCGTTATCGCAGCATGGAACATGACCAAACCGAGCTAGAGCAAATTACCAACTCTCTCTATAAGCATATCAGCGCCTATCGAGGCAGTTTTAGTAAAACCCTGTCACCGCTTCCACCCAAAACATCTCGTACCACTCAACGCATACTGCGTGGCCAGGAGTCGCATTGGACTGTTTTCCTGCTCACTGCTTGTATTATCATGGCTATTTTCATCGGCCTTGGCTACTTAATGGAAATGATTTCTAATGAAGCTATTAGCAAAATTACGGACATACAAAAAGCAATTGCTAGCGATAATCTCCGGCAATGAACTCTACTCCAACACGCTGATCACCCTGTCATCACTGACCGTTGCAGCCGGAATCATCTGGCTGTACGGTCCGCTTATCACTTATCAGGGCACACCCATACTCGCCTCTCCTGAGAAGCGCTGTTACGCCATTCTGGCAATCTATCTTGGATGGATATTGAAGTTCCTGATGGTGGATCTTGACTACCCCAACATCTGGCATCAAAAAGATCCCGTGATCCGACATCACATCAATGCCCTGGTCAAACGCTTTCGCGGCGCCATGACCTTCATCAAATCCACCACCATTACCCATCAAGGCAAAACAGTTCGCCTTCAGGATTTGCCGTGGTTTATATTTTTGGGCCCGAAGCAATCCGGCAAAACGGCACTGCTTGCACACTCACAAATTCCATTCATTCTGCAACGCCACTTTACCCCAGCCACGCCGCTGCATTTCAAACCCTCGGAGAATTGCGACTGGTGGCTGACACGTGACGGCGGCATCATTGATGTTCCAAGCCAGTACCTGTTTGGCAGCACCGATGAACAAAACAAAAAAAAGCAAATTCATCACATACTCTGGAAATTTTTCCTGGCCTTACTAAAAAAACAAGGCGGCAAAAAAAATATTAGTGGCGTTGCCATCGCGCTGCCGCTGGCAGAAATAATGAAAGATGATGAAGAAAACCGCCTCGAAGCGACCATTGCAGTCCTGAAGAAGCATATTCACGAAGCTGAAGTGGCACTGAGAAAAAAACTACCGTGCTACCTCATCGTCACCAAGAGCGATCTGATTCCTGGCTTCAATGATTTTTTTGCAGAATCGGCTGAAGATGAGATGACACAGGCATGGGGCATCACCTTACCCCACACCACCAAAGCAGATGAAATCGAACAACACTTCACCAAACGCTTTAATGCCTTAATCAAAAAACTGAATGAACAACTATTATGGCGCCTGCATCACGAACGCAACCCCATGGCTCGCCCGCCAATTAAGGATTTCCCGTTACAGATGGAAAGAGTGAAAGGCCTACTGTTAGACGCGATTAAATTCCTGAATGAAACCACGAACTACGTTAGCGTCCAAGGTGTTTACATCACCTCTGCGCTTCAAGTGAAAGCAGAGCCCGAGACCTCGGTCATTGACGGCCACATCAATAACCATGAACGTGCCGTGCAGGTTTTACAAGGCCCAGCCGTAAAATCTCGCGCTTACTTCATCAAGCAATTACTCTCCGACTGCTTATTTCCAACCGCTGTTCAGCATATTCGCCTGCCCAGTACTCGCGGGTGGAAACAATATGCGATGTATACTTGCTCCATCACAGCCGTGATTGCCGCGAGCATTTTTCTTGGCCAGGACTTTCGCCTTGGGCTTGAGAAAACCAGACAAATTGAAACAACCTTGGTTGATTACCGTCATGTCTTGCAGCAGTTCCACAACCCTAACGACAATATGCTAAAAACACTGGTGCTGCTCAACAAACTGCAAAAATCGGCTAAAGCAGAAGAACCCAAAAATGCATTCACTCGTGTTGTAAATTACTACTCCACCAAGTCAAACAGCAATGCAATCATTGTTTACGATCACGCTTTGCAAGCATTTTTAATGCCGGAAATTCGGAATTATTTTGCCGATTACCTCAACACCCCTGTCAACAAAGATGCTGATTCTATCTATAACGTCTTGAAAGCTTACATCATGCTCGGTGATCGCACCCATTTTAATCCAGTCTTCGTGCGCAACATTCTGGAAAGCGTCCTTCCTTCTGATTTCGCGGAAAGAAAAGCGTTGTTAACGCACTACGACGCCGCCATGACGCATTACCAGCCGATTACGCTGCAGGAAAAAACGATCACCGAAACACGTAAATATTTACTATCCCTACGTGGCACACAGCTTGCTTACATCATTCTGAAAACACTGGACAGTAATTCGAAAAATAGTGATGTTTTACTGGGTGACAACGTGCAAACAAGTCTGGTGTTCAACACACCGAAATCATCAGACGGCATCACCGTGATGTTCACTGGACGCAACTTCATCACAGTCTTCGAACAAGAAATTGCAACAGCCGCACAGGAAGCTGCGACCGGCAACTGGATCTTGGGTACTGATTTTCACGCGAGCACCAATCCGACGTATGCAGCTGAAATAGCCGATGAATTACGCGCGGAATATGTTAAGAAATACGCGGACACCTGGGAAACTGCTGTTGAGAACATTCGCATCGAAACACCTCATGATCTACAGCAAGCCGATGCGATGATTACCAGCCTAACCAGCTACGACTCTCCATTAGTCAAATTATTAAATATTATTTATGAAAACACTTACTTCGAACCCGTCACGACAGCCAGCACAAAGCTTCAGACTATCGGACAACTCGTTGATAAAAATAACGCGGCGAAAAATAATCTTTATCTTTTACTCGCTAATCTTCAAGGCCTGCACGATTATCTGCAACCGGTCCTCAGCGCAGAAGATCCGCGTCAAGCCGCCTACCAACTAATTACCAATCGCATGCAACACCAAGGCGAACCAGACCCCATCACACGCTTACGTCTTGCCGCAGAACAAAGTCCGCTGCCTGTCAAAACCTGGATCAATCAACTCAGTAATGACACCTGGCACTTCCTGCTGAAAAACGCAATGCGTTACATGGATACCTCATGGTCGGAACATGTCATCAAACCCTACCAAACCCAGATCGCCAACCGCTATCCGTTTGTGAATGAAGCCTCAGACGAAGTATCGTTAAAGAAATTCATTCACTTCTTCGGCAAGCCTGGGATCATTACCAGCTTTTATAACAACACCCTGGCACCTTTTGTTGATACATCAAAACCAGAATGGACGTGGAAAAATCTGGATGGACAACCACTACCATTCTCGACCGATGTCTTACATCAAATTCAACAGGCCATGACCATTCACCATGCTTTCTTCCCGAATGGTGACGACAACCTCTATATTCCGTTTGCACTACAACAACAGCACGTCGGTAAAAATGTTGAGCGCATCAAATTCAACATTAATAATAAAGTCATCGTCGACAGACGTTCGAAAAACAGCAGCCCCTACGTTCTTGCCTGGCCATTCGATCTGGAAGGCAAATACAGTTCAGTCGAACTGACACTCGCAGGTAAGCGACCGATTGAATCAGATTATCCCGGCAGCTGGGGCTGGTTTAGATTAGTAAATCACGCTTACGAAAGCTCTAAATCCAGCAAAGAAATTGTGCTGAATTTTTCAAAAGATCAAACACCAGCTCAATATCTTTTATCGACACAAGGGAAACATAATCCTTTCGTCGCATTAAACTTGAACCACTTCAATTTAGGTAACCAGCTGACAACGATCGGCTAATATTAGAAACGAGGAGCGTTATGCTACAAAAAGAACTGCATGAATATCATGATGGAAACGTATTACTTGAAGCGATGATCGCAAGACCCACTCACCTTATCGGCAAGAAACCTGCCGTTATGGTTGTCCACGACTGGTCCGGTAAAAATGAATTTGCCTGCACGAAAGCTGAAAAGCTTGCCGAACGCGGTTACATAGGCTTTGCGCTCGACATGTATGGAAAAGGCAGGTTAGGCAACACGAATGAAGAAAAATTGGCATTGATGTCTCCGCTGATGGCTAACCGCCAAATGTTACAGCAACGCATCCAGGCGGCATTCACGACCGTTCAACAGATACCGGATGTCGACCCTAATAAAATCGCCGTCATCGGTTTTTGTTTCGGTGGCTTGTGCGCACTAGATCTCGCACGTAGCGGCACCAACATTGCAGGAGCGGTCAGTTTTCATGGCTTGCTTGGCGCACCAGAGCACCGTGGCAGTGAAAAAATTACTGCTAAAATATTAGCATTACACGGCTACAACGACCCGATGGCAAAACCCGATCAAATCATCGCGTTCGGCGATGAGATGACAGCTGCACATGCTGACTGGCAGTTACACATGTACGGCAATACGGCACATGCTTTCATGAATCCACTCGCCAATGATCCTGCAGCAGGACTCGTTTATAAACCTGAAACAGCCGCCCGCGCCTGGCGCTTAATGGAAGATTTCCTGAATGAGATTTTTTCTGGCAAATAGCCTGCCATGAAATATTGACTAGCTTTAGGTGGCACTAAAGCTAGTCATATTCCTTCGTTACAAAACACTCACGGCACATCGTTGCAAGCGCAATGAACGCGCCATCAACAACTCTTCTGTTTCTTCATCTTCATCGTGATTTTCTGTGTAAGCCGCCATTTGAGCCACAAATGGACGCGCTGCTCGCTCCTCAGTTAATTGATACTTAGGCTTCATTTCACTTGCTGGCTTCATGACTGCCTGCGGTTTAGTCTGCTTAAGTGTGACATCCTCATAAGAAACGACAACTTTCGGCAAGCCCCAAAGCGTATCTAAATCTAATGTCGATTTATAAGCCGGATTCACATAAAACTTTCTGTCAAAGCAATGCAGTAAACATTCAATACGAAACATGGCGACCTGCGCAGAGACGGCATCACAATTCAAGATATCCATGAGGTCACGCATGGATTTCGGCGCTGAATCAGCGCCCACCATGATGTGAAATATCTCCTTAAATCGTGTCAGATCATCATAGCGACGATATTCCAGATACATTAAACCGGCTATCAAATAAATTTTTCGATCATCAGGATCTCTGAGATCTAATCTGAATTTGAATGGAAAGGCCTGGTCATCATAAAAATCAACCACCGGCAAGAACTCCGGCATGACAGCGCGTAATGCGTAGGATAATCCGGCATCCGCATTGAGATCCACCATCTTCAGATTAAATGTTGCATACAGATTTTTATTTAGCTTAGATACATCTCTAATATGCCCACAATCAACACGCAACTGACAGGCGAGCTCCGCACACTCAACTTCCCACTGTCTAATGCACTCATCATAAGCCACTAACATTTGCAGCCATTCGCTATGCGGTGCATGCAGATATATCTGGCCATTCTGAAATGATTCGCAAGGTGCACACACAGTAAAATAATCTCTCAAATAAGCCATTAATCTTTCACGCTCACTTTTAGCGCGCTTAATCTCTCCCCGACGCGCCTCAAGTTGTAGACGGATATTTTCTCGCCATAAAGCAGGCTTCAACTCAGACATCGCGACAACATTAATGGGCTTGGCAGGCTTTGCGAAGAAAGATCCACCGGGCAATTTGAATAACGTATCAACATTCAATACTGGCTGATGACGCGGATATCTTTTCTTTTCAAAATAATGCAGGAGAGCTTCCAGCTTAAATAAAGCCGGATGCACTTCAACCACCATTAACCCCAATGCCTTGATAAATCCGTCGAGATGGGTGGCTGCATGCACATAATCGGGCACGAATTCTTCAGCGATTTTTTTTATTTTTTCTAATTCATAACTTTTATGATATGTCATAAAAATTAGTGCTGCGATTAAATATAATTTCCGATCTACAGCACGGCGCATATCTAATTGAAAGCTAAACGGTGAGTCACCCTCCTCAGTCACACTTAAAAATGGGACACTGGCCACCTTGATCGCTGTCAACTCTTCGTAAGCAGTTTCCTGCTCGTTAAGTTTATGTATCTCCTGATAGAACCGCATATACATTTTGCTATTCTCAACATCTTCCTTAAAGTGATGATCGCATTTCATTCCTAACTTACACTCGATATCATCACGCTCAATTCGCAGTCGTTCGAGATATTCTTCGCACATTAAAATTCGTAAGGCTTCCTCTGAGCGCCAACCGTAATTAGCAGCTTCCGGAAAAACCTCATCGATTCTCTGTGCGTAGTGGCAACACAGCCATCGATACTCAGGCTCAAAGCACGCAATTTTTTGCTGCACTGACGCCAGTCGCCGCTTGAGTGACGCCTCAACTTCAGCGTGCCAAACAGCGGTATGCGCTTCGGGAGGAAGATCGATATGCGGGGGATACACCACACCTTCACCATTCCAGATTCCTTCCTGCTCAACACGATTACGATAATCATCAATAAACGCCAGTATCTGCATGAGAGCATCACATCTTGCCATGTCGTCAAAACCGTCTGACTCCAGTAATTCATTCAACATCGCCTGATAAGCTCGCTTCAACACGATGAGATGATTGATGACCTTCCATTCAGGAACCACTTGCTGATCTTCTGATGTCGGTCGGCGCGCAAACCAGGCTTGCGAATTCGGATAACTTAACAATTCATACGCCGCATACATGTGATTTTCAAAATATTCACGTGCTGTAACTTCCGCATTTGCTATCAACTCGAGGCGCTTCTCGCGCCCGAGCTTCAACGTCAGCCTATCAACGCCGCCATCGCTTAAGGCAATAATATTGCGCGTCCGTTGTGTCTTTTGTTTATCAACGGTATGCGAAGTGGCATCCAATACTTTCAACGCAAATTGTGAAGTTGATTTTATCGGTGCCCTGATACTCTTATTCCAGATAATTTGATCAATTTCATTTTGCGTATCAATTTTTATACCAATCACTCCGGCATTAATGCGGCCAGGTGTTTTCGGATGAAAGCGATCTTCATCGAAATGATCTAGAAGGATAATGGATTTAACGCCACCGTCTGTCCATAAGTCACCCTTCCAGTCAGCGGCGCCCCAAAGCAAAGGATGACAAGCTGACATAAATATCATTTGTGCCAACTCAATTTCTTCGTTCGTATCCGAACCAAATATTTTTAGATAGGGAATATCTACCGATAATTTGACCGAGCCTACGTATATTTTTTTAAATTTAGTTTTGCCGAATTCACGCATGTCTGCGGCAATTCTGGCATCCAGATCAAAATTAGTGGCGTGGGCATTTCCTAGTTTTTTTTCCACTATCTTGCCTAGCCATGCCTTGAATTTGTCCGCGCCTTCTTTGGCATAATCTGACCCATAGCGCTTCCACAGTCGGATAAATTCACCAATGTCCGTTAATATCTGAGGTGTGAACCACCACGGATCAGAGCTTGGCATGAATTCTTCCATCGGCATTTCTAATAAGATGTCAGTGATTTCTTCGGCTGTACAGCCAAGACAAACAGCGAGCGCAGCAATCGCGCCACCCGAGACACCTGAAACATATTTGATTGTTTCAAGGACCCGTAGCTTCTCCATTGCGGCTATTGCGCCTGCATAGGATATACAAGCCACACCGCCGCCCTCGAATGCGGCGCATTCAAGTTCTGGCATAGGGACCTGCTCAAGGATAACTCCAGTTTTGGGATCTTGGATTGCGTTCACTCGCCCATGCATCAGACTTCTCCTACAGCTTTCTTATCTTTTCACTGTAATCTGGCATGAGCGAATTGGGAACTGCTTTTTTATTTAGGCAAGCTTTTTACGTCTGGATTACGTGAATAGGCTTCAAGAATTTCTTCAAGGAGCTGATCACCAATACTGGATTGAACACCCTCTTCAATCACACCCTGACGCTCCTTGAGTGAGGTGAGACGCTCTTCAACCAACTTCTTGACCGAACCCGAAGGGAATAAATTAGCGAGCACGCGTCGCGCCTCTTTGGGGCCGAGACGTTGATAGAGCTTGTTACGTAAACGCGCATCTTCTGCCGTGGTACTAAACGCCCATAACTCAATGGGGCCGAGTGTTGCCGTCAAAAGCTGGGTATTCATGCCGTTCTTAGTAGAAAACTGTGCCAGGAAGGTTGAACCGCCTTCACGCGGACCGTGTACACGCGTTTTTAATGCGATACGTGCGGTTTCAGACAGGCCGAAAATTTCAGTGGATCGTTTGATCGCTTGCTCTGGTCCCGCGTCCATAATGAAGATTGAAGTACCGAATTCAACCATCACCGCATCAAAGTCATCGAGCGATTGTGAAATTAATGCGATCTGCACGTTCCATTTTCGGCCTTCGCGCATATCCAGAATAACCTGATCGCGCACCGCGCGCGCTTTAGAGGTTCGGTGGAATTCGTCGTAAACGATACGCTTGGCATCTTCGCGGATTTCGGAGATACGTTTACGGTGATATTCGCGATAAGCTTCAGGTACATCTGACAATGAATCTTCTGTCAGGTAGTAATGACGTGCCAAGGCATAACGCGCAATCATGTACATGACGGCGGTTTGTCGTTCGGCTGCATCACCACCACTCTTCGCGACTTCATCAAGATCGAGCGAAACAACGCGTGCATCGCCAATATCAAATTTCGTGATATTAGATAAAATCGGATATTCGCGCACAGCACTGGAAATCATACGGCCGAATGCCTGAATCAGCGGTTCGCCGGTAGGGGCAGTGACTTGCCCGTATAAATCTTCAATAACTTGGGTTCGGCAAATCGCCGCCGCATCCGCCAAAAGAGGCATGGCGTAGCGCTGTGCTAACAAAGCTTCATGTTGAAAGCCAGCCAGGAATAAGGCGTCGGTAATTTCCCACCAGGTGGTATGCTCGTCGAATACAAAGCCTATTTCACCTAAAATATCATCGACTATCGGCTCAAGAACCGGGGTATAAGGATGCGCCTTACCTTCGTCGCATAGCGTCTTATACATCTCATCGACAATCAAGCCTGCCATATCAGAGATGCCATCGTACGGACGCTCTGCGCCAATCGGGGTAGCCAGCAAGGTAATGAAGTTCACCAAAAATCCACGTTCTTGCGGCGAGGGGAAGCGACAGCCAAGCTGGGTATCAAACGGATTAATGGAATAATCTGATGTCATGCGCAAACGATGATAAGCGACATAATGTCGTTGGTCCGGTGGCAAAGACTCTTTCAGCAATGAAATCAGACCGCTACTTGAGGGCCCGATATCAATAATTGCGATACGCGGTAAACGCATAATGCCGCCTGAAAGACAGAGCGCGAGATTTAGCGCATTCGATAAGACCGACTTACCCGAACCAGGGCGGGCATACATAAGATCAATCCACGTTGTTTGCTGTGATGAGCCCGGCTGATACGGCCACGGCTTACCATCGGGTGATCGCAATAATAGCGCACCAAATTCCCATGCCGAAGCGGGACGAGAGAATGGGAGCATATAAACAACGTCTGATAAGGGAGCGACTGACGGCGTCGCGATACTATTGGCTGTAAATCCAAGCAAGCTGGATGCGACGCCGGCAAAGACATCGCCAGACACTTCTGTCACTTCACAAGAACCCCAGCCTTCGACAGCTTTGGATAACTCCGCCACACGCGTACGCAGCAGGCGCACATTACCTTCTGGCGCCCAGGTTGCAAGGCTAACCTGCAGCTTCACCACGGCATCATCGGTGTTGGTTTCAATATTTTCCAAAAGCTTCACAGAATCATGAATCAAGCCATTCTGGGCAGAGGTGAAACTAAGAATAGCCGCCATCATCGACTTGAAACGTAAAATCGAGAGGCCACCACTTTCAATCAAAAATGAAATACGCCATGGCACGCGCGTCGGCAAGGTACGGGCAAATAAGGCGATGAAAGATTTTAAATCCTGCGGAAAAAGGTCGATGTATAACGGCGTATAGATTCTATCGCCAGAACGCAGGGTGCGCAGATCCATCACCTTCGCATCACGCGGAAAAATCTGTCTCGCGAGCGGTGGATACATTAAACCCGATAACTCACCCGCAGCAGGACGAGCCTCATGAACAGGAATTTTATCTCCAGGCAACACCGCTCGCCAATCTTTCGAGGTGAAATCGGGATCCGCTGAAAATCGCATGGCATAAACCGATTCATGAACCTTAAGCTGAACGCTATAGAGGTTTAAAGCATTTAAATCTGTCACGAGTGAACGCACAAATGAAGTATGGCCTTCACGCAAATCAGGAATCGCCGCAATCAGATTCTGGCCATTCTTGAAAGGTGGAATTTTCTTTTCGCGGATAAAATTCAGCTTATCTTTAGTCGCTCGCGACAGCTGCTCATTTGTTAGTGCATTCGGTCGCGTCCATAAAACGAAATATAGTTCTTCATGAGCGCAATATTGCGAAATATAGTTAATACGCTCGTTAAACAAATCATCAAGATCGAGATTGAGACGCTTGGCGGTCGCTTTCGCTGGCGAGAGAATTTCCGCAATTTCAGGTTTGACCGCTTCTTTATCATAGGTGAAATAGACCTGCACCATATGCCCTGGGCGTTTCAGCGTGGCTTGTAAACTTTGGGTAATGCCCTGATGGATGGTATCAAATTCTTCCTGGCCTATCAGCTTGGTCACCCCAAAAATACGGATAACTGAAACAAGCGATCCATCGCGAGCAACCAGTGTGTAAGGGTCGTCAGCGGTTTCCATGTCGCAATAGGATTCAACGGTTTGCTTTAGCTCAGTGCTAAACCAGGCCAGTACGGCATCAATGCCGTCTAGCAAGGGATCCATGAAGGTGCGGTTTTGCATGACCTAATCCTTTAAGTTGACTCTTATGCTGAACCCTGTTCAGCCTCAAGTTCCGCCAAAGCAGATGCTGCCCATGCTTCTAATTGCGTTCTAAATTTCACATTTGAAGGCAATAAGCGTAAATCCGTTAAAATATGGTGGCTCTGATCAGGAAATTGATCTTGATATTCTACTATCATTTGTCCAAAAACACTGGGGTTACTTGTCCCCGAACCAAACTTATTTTCTACAATCTGGCCACGGAATTTAAAACTACGATATATGCCCTGCGCTGTTTCTTGATAGCCGGTGCTATTGCCCATGGCACAAAATAGCACGTGACAAAAACTATTAAGATCTGCCTGGCTCATCTCTGGGAGATAAATCAATTGGCCGCCACTCATCTCATCGAGGCCGACTGCCTGAATAAACAAGCACTGCGAGCAAAAGCAGCAAGCAGTTATCAGATTCTTATCATTGTTATTGAGATAATTACCATCGATATTGGCGATATCTTGGTATTCTTTTGCCTGAAATCCGCAATATTGACAGATATAACGATCGCGTTCATGAATTCGCTTCGCGACTGGCAGGAACTTTTTATCGTCTTTACGTCTAGCGAAGTTTCGCCAGCCGATCAAATTCACTGCCAGTTGAAGTTCTTGCATGATTATTCTTGCCGCATTAGCTGCTACCGCCGCTTCTACCTGCCAGCCTTGCTAGCGCCGAAGTCTGCAATACCTGAAGCACCCGACACTGTGCCACTTGCGCCGAACAATGTGGCGCCCGATACTTTAAATACGCTTGGCATGAAAATTAAAGCTGCGCCAACAAATAATAATGCGATGGGGGTACCAATTGGAATTTGGGTTGGGTTATCTTTATGCGCTTTGAATTTAACAATTGCACCGACAGCAAACGCCATACCAACAACGTATGAACCTGCGGTAATCAACTTTGCAACAGCTGTCAGATTGCCCGTAATTGTCGTTGCAACACCACCAATACCTGATGTATTTGCTAAAGCTACTGTGCCCACAACTAAAGAGGACAGAGCAAGCAGACCTAGAGTAACTCTTTTCATTTCACTCTCCTTTAAAAAACAATCCTAAACATCACAATGATTTTACTAGTCTATTATGTTTGTATTCCCAGTGTAAACAAAATAACTTTCACAAATTGATAAATGTTAATACAGAACAGACCGCCGATAATATGCGTTACGCCTTTTTTAAAGGAGTCCTGACCACCACCGTGGCCACCGGTATGACTTAGAATCACCAGACCACGAATGAACGCAATTGTGCCAAAAAGCTGGACCACCAGATAACAGTTGCTCATGAACTGCGACCATTGATCGGGCTCTTGGGAATAGCCATAGGGGTTAGGATCGGCAAAGAATGTACTCATGCCTACTTGTACGGATGAAGGGAGGTAAAGCAACATAGCGCCGACAAACATATAAGTCAGCGGCTCTTTCATATGGTGTTGTGACGACATCATCGTACGCTGCTCACCGAACTCTTTAAATTTCATGAGCGAATGAAAAATGAAATAAATACCGAGAACATATCCGATCGCCGTCACCATCTGCATCAAGCGCGGAACATCACCGGCAATACGGTTAAGCATTTCCTGAGCAGACAACCCCGACACAGCGCTTGTGATGCTCGATCCAGCTGATGACGACCCTGCAGGATCCGCCGCAAACACGGGACTTGCAATCAATAGACCAGCGACGTACCAGATTAACTGACTTGGAATGGCGACTGACTTCATATTCAAGCGAAATCGGAACATGGCTTGTTTACCCTCGTATACTGTCGCTACCGAGACACTGACTAACTGCCGTTACCATAAGATAACGAGACAATTTTTCCGTGCACGTTAATCTCAACGACCCCATCATAAGGATCGATTTTGCTTACGCGGCCGATACCTTTAATTTCATCACCTTCGGCAACAGTCAGCGTGTCGCCATTATTTGACCGCAACCAGGCACGACCTGGGATAATCGCTTGTACATTGTAAGGAATACGTGGCGGTGGAGCGGCCTGCTCCGACATGGCTGGCTGCGTGTTAGCAGATTGGGCAGATGAAGAAGCACCATTACCCTGGAATTGCTGAGTGAGCGTCTGAACTAACTGGGTCATCTCGGTTTCCATGGTGGCAACACGAGAATTCAAAACCTGCACCTGACTTTGAAGGTTTTTATTTTCGTTCTGAAAATCGTTCAGGCGCTTTGCATATTCCGCCTGAAGCTGGCTATATAATTTTGCATTTTCCGCTGCAAGTGCTGCTGCCTGCGCATCGCCTGGCTGGGCATTAGCAGTGGGAACTGATGCGCCGAATGACATATCCGGTAGTGTATTCACATTCGCGGGCTGCGTTGCAGGCGGTTGCATCGCTGAGATCACCCCCGGCATAGGTTGCTGCGGAGCAACCTGTTGCTGAGTGGGGGTTGCTGACTGTGATGCCGACGTCATTGCCTGCTGTGTATCTGGATTGACGGCTGAACTGACCTGCGGCGGCTGTTGTGGCTGCTGCACAACCTGAACAGTCTGGCCAGACTGATCTTGAACAACGGTCGTAGACTGTGCGGGCGCTGGCATAGGCTGCGACGACTGCATAGGCTGCGCTGCCTGCATGGCAGGTGCGGGCGGCTGCTGAGGTTGCTGCATAGCAGGCTGCGCGGTATTTGTTGTGGCAGTGACGACGGGCGCGGCCGGCTGTGGCTGAGCGGCGACAGGAGCAGCTGCCGCAGGCTGATTAGCCGCAACAGGCGCAATATCTGTACCAGGCGCTGATGATGATGGGGCTACCATTTTATAAACCACCCCGATCAATACAATAAACACGACCAGACTGATAACCATTCTTTTTTTATTGCTGACGGTTTCCACTACGCTGCCAGACGCTACATCAACAGAAGCGGCTTTTTGACCAGCGTCAGGCTCGGCATCGTATTCCGCGTCATCGCCAGAAAAATGATACTCGCTATCATCTGACCCTTCGTATTTATCGTCACGATCATTCCGCATCTGATTCGCCTCTTTAAATTTGCCTTAACTATCCCAGTTCATGGCTCATATCTAAGTATAGTGCATCCTGCAACTTCTTTATACACTGCTTAGTCTAGAATAATCCTTAAGTTACATCTGTCATAAATAATATACCCAGTCCAACCCCTGAATCTACAATAACAGTTGGTGGTCGTTCGGTGTAGTTCTTCGTTGCCTGCCCAACAGCCTGCGCCATCTGACCAAAAGCAGATGCCAATTTCCCTGACGGACTAAGCTCCGGATTAGAGGTACTGGTTCCAAACGCACTCTGTGTCGATTGACCACCGGAGGACATAACGGCTTGGCCGTAACCCTGTAAGAATGATGTCGCCATCAATGCCCCGAAACGTTGCATGTAATGATAGTTCACTTCACTCGCCAAAACGGTGCGCGCGGTGTCTGGATCGATACCATAGGCAGTCGCAGTTTTCGACTTCGGCCAACTATCCATATTCATCAACGTGAAGTTCAACGTCACACGATCCATCTGGCCGGATACGCCTTTCGTTGTCATCAGCTTACCCATCATTTTCGCGCCTTTGAACTTCCCTTCAACAACGGTCGCCAGCACTGGGCTATCGGGGTAATCGCTATTCACGGCCGTATCCAGCACAGCAAAGATAATGGTTCCCGCCTTAATGACAGGCGCCTCAGCTGACGCACCAGGCGTCGAGCCTGCTGCGGCATTCGCAGCACTCGTGCCGGCAGCTTCGCCTGTTTTCGCTTTATCTTTGTTTTTATCGTCTGGCGGCGTACCCTCTTTATGCAACATGGTAGGTGGCGCCCACGCTGCTAGCAACTGACCAGCCTGGCCGGACATTGCTTGTACCATCGCTTCAATGCGGGCCTGCCTTGCCAGCGCCATGTCTTGTTCATTTCGCACTTGTGCCTGAGAAAAGACTTCAGGACTGACTGTTTGTCCTGTCGCGGATCCCGTAGAACCGGCTGGAGCGGCGGACTGCAACCGTTGTTGCAATTGTGCGAAGTCACTCGATCCTTCAATAGGTTTGACACCTGCCGTAATATGCATTGCCTGACATTCTTTCATTAACTGCGCAGCCTGATCGGGTGTTAGTGCACCCGCGGCTACCGCATTTTTCAGTGGATCTTCCTGATCAGAACACGGTGCATTATTGTTTCGTAAGTCATCTAACTGATCCGATAATGCTTGAAGATCCTGAATTTTTTTGTAGTCGGCTAATTTTAATTTCGAAATTTCCGGCGTCAATTTCCCCTCTTGCTCCAACTGGGCAATACCGGCTTCAAAGGTGGCAGAAGACACATTTTTATCGATCATCGCCTTAATAGTAGCAGCCGTTTCAGCTGTTATTTTGTTATCTTTTTCTAAATCACGGAGCTCAGCATACGCCTCTTCTTTTGCCTGCTGCACCAAAGAGCTCATCGAACTGATATCACCGATATCCGATTTTTGCTGCTTGAACTCTGCGATAATCTTTTGGGAGACAATCGGCGTCATTTTGCCGGCATCGACATAGCTCTGTAATTTCGCCTGATATTCATTCACCGAGACCATGCGATTTTCGAGGTCTTCTAGGGATTTCTCCACATCAGGCGTCAATTCGCCTGTACCTAGCATTGTTTTTAATGATGTCACGCTACGCGAAATAATTTCAGCCGAGCGCTGCTGTATATATTGATTTAACAAACGCTGAGCTGTCTCAGGATCAATCTTGCCTTGCTTCACCATCTCCTGAAGCAGTGCCGCATATTGAGCAGGCGTCATATTCTTTTTTTGCGCTTCCAGTAAAGCATTGGCCGCTTCGAGTGGCAGCTGCCCCGACTTAATTAAGCTATCCAGGGCTTTGGCGCTATCTTTAGCTTGAAGATTTAAATGCTGCTTTGTGTAGCAATCCAATAGTGTTCGCGCCTGCTCAGGCGTGAACTTGCTGTCTTTGACCTGAAGCTGCTTATTCAACATGGCACCAAATTCAGCCACAGCGACATCTTTATCAGCCAATGCCTGAATGGATTTGGCGAGGTCTACGGAAATTTTGCCGGTCTTCACCCAGGTATCGAGATTGGTCTTCACGCACGCCACATCATCACCGCAAAGAACAGTACATTGTGAATCAGTGGACACCTGCTGCCCCGTATTAATCAGTGTGGGCACTGCGCTGCCACCGGACATCTGCGCCTGCTTACTGGCTTGTTCGTTCGCCTGACGCACTGCACGGGCAAACTCAGGATTCAATTGCGCACCAGGAACGGACTGCAAGCCTTGCGGTGCATTGGCCACGGTTGATGGCCCAAGTGTGGTGCTTTCGGAGGACATGTACGACGACAACACGTAGATACCCACACCAACGCCGACTACCGCTGCAAATATAACGAATACTCTTGCGCGAGCATCGAGCTTGTTAAAAAAATTAAGCTTGGACAAATCGAATGCCATTACAATCCCTCGACCTTCAGTTGCACTGGCTCACCGTAACGCGAGATAAGCACCGTCGATGTTTTGGGAATCTCGTAGGCAATCATGCCATCCGGACTCACCATTTTACCGACCCAACCCGGCGATAACACGGTAAACCGGGTACGCATATACATCTTGTCACCCAGCATCCAGACTTGCGTATTACTGGCGCCTGTTACATTTAATGCCCGACTACCGGCCGGCGCTACGCCATCCAGCACGCCCAGCAGCAGTTGGTTGGCACTATTCGGAAGATCTGTGCCAAGCGGAAGTTCTTTGGTATTAGGACCAATACCTGACACATGAATATCGACGCGATAATCCACGACACGCTGACCGGATACCAATTCAAGTGTGATCGGCGTTGGCAGACCCACCAGACGGACCACAATGTCGCCACTAATATATGGCGTCACGGACTGCATCAGTAGAATGTTACTTTTACCATCCCACTGCATATTCACAGCCTTTGGATTACCCACATCAAAGGAAGCGATCGGCCACGGCGTACCGGTTGAATCAACGAAGACTAATGAAGAGACATATCCTTGCGACAATCTCACAGCGGGTGGCGTAGCGCCCGGCGCCAGGTTCACCATAATGGTTGATGAAACGGATTTGGGCGGAATATTCGGTGTGATGGCACTGGCACGCTGGGAAAGATCAATGCGTTGACGCATTTTAACAACCTGCTCTGGCGACATCGGCATATTTTGCTGCATCAATACTTCAAATGCGGCGTTGCTTTCTTCGCTCGTCGGGACTTGACTGCGCGGCAATGTATCCAGCATGGCTTGTTGGCCCTGCTCGTAAGTTAACGGTGGCGGAGCAGCCGGTTTTGGCGGTGGCGCCATGTGTTTGCGCTCGGCGGCAGCGCGGCGTTTAGCCTTAATCGTTGACAGCCATTCCTGGAATTGAGCGGGCGTCATGGTGGCAGGAGCGGCAGACTGTGACGGTGGCATAGATTCGGTCAACGCAGCCGCGACGGCAGTCGAGCCCACTGACGGGTCAGAAAGAGGAGCAGGCACAGATGGCGTACCAGCATCTTCTGCAAAGGCAGAACTGGCAGTCATTAGCACCAACAACGGCAAAAACAATCGCAAAGAGTTCATCATGATTTACCCGGCCCTGTCGAAATATTCCCTACTCCAACATTTTCCACAATGACATTGTCAATAAGAATACCAGTTAGGTTGTTCGTTGTCTCTGCTCGTACAACTAATACTGTCATTTTTAAAGACACAGCCGGCAAATCCCTCATCCCATTGAAAGCGATATCAATCGGGATCTGCACCCACCAGGCATAGCGACCAGAGAGCACACCCTGATTCAACACCGTTGGCGCACCGGTCGGTGCACCGCGTGAAAACATTTTATAAGCTGTCATCGTGTCTTTATCGATGTAATTGGCAAACTGGCTTAGGAACACTTGATAGCCATTGTCAGTAAAATATTTTTTGGCATTATCAATCTGCTCGTCGATATGCATGTAACCGGTGTTGAACGAACTGGGCAACACATTGCTGACCCATTGCAAAACATCTGCACTGGCAAGATAAGGCTCTTGAATTGGCACCGGGGTCACCACTCGCCACCCTTCTGCGACCCTGAATGTCACCGGAGGGGGTTTGCTGATGTAGAGGTAAACTGACACACTGACAAGCAAAGCGATCGATAGCACAGCAAAGACAATCACAAAGATGACCCGGCCAAAGCTGTCACGATAAAAATTATCATGTAATTTGACGACGCTTAACTCTTCTTCAGCCATAGTCCCTTCTCTGTCATTTGATTCCAGCCGCTGATTCAGATGTTGTCACTATAACTCACTTTTTGAGACTTTTCATCCAGATGGCGCAGCAGTGATAGTGGAGCTGTCGGTTTGCGGGGTTGAAGCAAAAGTGGAGACCAGCTGGGTAATACCCAGGCCATCCGTGCTCTGCAAAATTGACTGGCGCTGAACAATGACGCTCACGTTCAAAGCGTTAGGGAATGTTGATTTTTCATCGTACGGTGGCAGCCAGTAAGTCACCAACATCGGCATCTCGAATTTCCAGGCATAGGCACCCCCGAGTATTCCTTCGGTAATGAGTTTTGGGTCGCCAACAACCTTAGCTTCGAAGATCATTTTATTAATCGTTAGACCGTCAAGATTTTTGGATGCCTTAAACGCTTTGAGGAATTTCGTCCAACCGTAATCGGTAAAATATTTCTGGGCACTTTGCATTTGTTCGCGGTAATTAACGTAGTCATACGAGTTAGCACGCTCAACCGCATGGATCGTCCATTTACCCACATCTTCGGTGCTCATATTGGGGCGGTTAACGGGAATCACTTCAATTAAACGACCGACATTATCGGTTGCAAAATACAAAGGAGGAACCGGATTGCGGATGACATAACAAAGCGCCCAAACTAATGCGACCAGCGCCATCAGCGATAAAAAAAAGGCCCCAAGCGCCAAAAGATACTGGCGACGATAAAACTGATTGCGTTCGATTACCGCTAAAATTGCGTTGTCATGCGTCATGATTAGGCCGTCACAAACTGGTCGATGCCGATACCCTGCGGATTGACTGACGTCGGAACACGCACGATAGAGACAATCACAAAGTATTTACGTTTCACTGTTGAAGTTGAACTCTGGTACGTCAACAAAAATGGGATTTGCACACGCCAAACATAACCCTTGCCTGGCAAAGGGCCCTGGTTTGAAATGACAGGCGGCCCTGACACCACACCACTCACAAATAACTGGTTTTGCGCAATCGTGCTCACCAGGCCACTAATCGAATTATAAAATTCATTCCAGCCAGCGGCCGTAAAATAGGGTCGCGCCAACGCTAATTGATCCTGATAGTTAACGTAATTGAAGGTATACGTCATCACGGCCGCCTTACTGGCAAAGCGGATAATCGTGTCTGGTAACAGGTTAGGCTCAGTGAAACTGATTAAATGCATAACTTTGCCATCAGGCTGCTTGGCATCGAAAACGGGGAGAGGCCTGGTGGCTAACTGATAGAGGACAAACCCTACCGCCCCGAGTAACAGCACCAGCACCAGCATGAGACCGTAAAAAAAATAATGGTATTTGGCACGATAAAATGAATTGTCGGCGGGGGTATACTTGTCCTTGAGTGCATCGAGAGCCATAGTGCTAACCTTGCCTTATGTCATGTCACCGCAGAAGGCATATCTAAAATTCGCCCTTCAATGGTATTTGCGTAATATTCCTGCGTCGGCTGGAACAGGATGAAGTAGATGATCATGAAGATCAGCGCAATCATCAAAAAAACTGACACTATCAGCCAACGCACAACCTTCCGAAACTGATCTCGATAGAAATCACTTTGTAAACGAGGGATGTCGCTGCGATTACCAATCATGCCAACCCCTTTTATACTTCCAGTTTTTCCATGGTAATTTCCAAGCGGTAGTTGTCGCTCTTACCCCAATCAGAAATATTCTTTTCCACCAGATTAGTACCGCCGTAACCTTCTGCATATAACAAGCGCGCATTGACACCGCTTGCCGCCAAATATCGGGCGACTCGACGCGCCTGTTGCTGTGATAGGGCGAGATTCACACTTTTTTCACCGATATCATCGGTGTATGCAGAGATTTTAACGGTCATTTTGGTGAAGCTATTTACATAGGCTGCCACTAAATCTAGCGTGGAGTAAGCTTGAGGCTTGATGGTATCGGTCATACCTGTAAAGATTCGATCGGAAGGAACGGCCAGCAGTATCTGGTCCCCGATCTCAACAATCGTTGCGCCGCGGTTAGTAAGCTGGTCGGCAACAGAAGATTCTGAGTCAATATAAGCACCATAACTCGCGCCAAAAATAATACCGGCCACAGCCCCTGGGATCACACCGATAGAGGAACTCGCCGCACCGCCCACTAACGCGCCCGTGGTGCCACCGAGTATCGCGCCTTTCGTGACCTGGCTGCTGTTCTGCCATGATTCGACCATATCACCGCTCGACATATTCGAGCCCATTTTTTTTGCATTATCAAAGCCAGTGTCTACATTTGCGGCTGCATCACGCGAGACGTTAGAAGATGCGCAGCTAGTGAGCGCCATCATCAGGCTTGTTAACAGGAATACAACGATAACATTACGCACGTGATTACAGTCCCTCGCCCGAAGAATTATCCTTTAGTGAGGTTACATAATCACATAGTTGATTGGCAAGTGTCACCACTTCTTCTTCAGCAAGTAGTATGTGTTCGACTGCAGGTGGATAGTCCGTCGCAATCGTGATGTCTTTGATGATTTCGCCAGTCATCGGATTGGCCTGGGCAGAAGATCGACCCAGCAGACGCTCCATCAAAGCGAGCTTATCACGCAAATGATTACGACTCAGCAAAGGCTGCTTGAACTCGTCGATACCACGCGGCCCAACCAACGCTTTCACAAAGTCATCCAGACGCACCTGACTGAATATATTCAACCGGCCATCTTCACTCTCTTCCACCTCTTCCACTTCAGGCTCAGCCACGGCATTACGATTATGAAAGGCCATGAGCGCGCCAAGCGCTCTTTCTATGGGACTACTTTCGATGGCCGAAGAGATGGAATCGGTAATAACCTGAATCTCTTCACCTTCATCTTTCACATCAGAAAAAATAGGCTGCTGACTCTCCAACACTTCACGCATGCGATGCACGCGCTCGTCCAGATCCGTCAGGAGACGACTTAATGGCGGCTCAACTTTCAAAAACTGATTGATACGCATTTTTTCGGTAGGCTTTGGATTGGCGAAAAACATGGTTGCGCGAATAATTTTGGATTTAAAGAAAATATGCGCTTCACCTTCGCGCTGATCTTTCAAATCGAGCAAATCGACACGCTGACGTTTTTCAGAAGAGGCACTACGGCTATCCATGTAGTTATTTAATAAACTACCCGCGTTAGTCTGGAAGGAGTCTACTTTCGTCACATACGATTCACCGGCGGTTTTCTGGAAAAATTCCCAGGTTTCCATCGGATCTTCGAGCTTCATACAGATCTTGATGTTAGTGTTTGCACCGATCGAGGCTGCTTCTTCTTTCGATGCTTTTTGGAAAGCTGGCAAATCTTGGCCAGCGAAAATAACCGAGAAACCCAAGGAACGCGCCTGTGCCGGCACGACCGCGAAACCTTTGACCGCGTAATAACCGTATTCGTCTAGAATACACATGTAAGGTGTGGGAGCATTAGTCGGTTTTCGTGTAATCACTTCGCGATACGTACCTTCAACGGCATCACCCAAACCGGCTGCCATCATGGTTTTTAAAGACGAAATAATAACTTTACCTAAAGCTGCCAATTCATCCGGTGATTTTTCCAGCGCTGGCAACAACACAACTAAAACACGGCGATTTAACACCACATCTTTCAAATCGACTTCAGCAAGATTGGTACGAATAATATGGCCGTAGGTATCCGCAAGCTGACCGAACACGCGTGTTAACTGCATCGTGATAAACCCATGCTGCTCAAGTACCTGCGAACCTTGCTTACCTTTCTTGCCACGATCGTAGCCTGGCAAGTTGATGATGTAGTTGGTGATGGGCTCAAGAATCAGCTCAGGCGCATCGGCCAGCGACACGGGCTCCTGCTTGTCACGTGGGAACATCTTATCCATGGCAATCGCTTCAAGACGCGGCAGCTCGAAATAGTTACGAATCGTGTTCGCATCGAGCAAGAGCTTACCTTTATCACGCATGTACACGAGCACTTTCATTAGAGCTTCAACGAACACGATGGCTCGACCCTTCCACATATCGCCATCTGAGCTTTGCGAGCCGGAGTCCATCAAACTGACCACCAGCTGAGTCAACATACTGGATGAACCTTTGCAAAATGGGTTCATCGTATTCGATAAACGTTTTTCCTGGGCACCGATAATATCGCGCGCACCGGTCATGAAGTTAATCAGTAACAAGTCATCTTCGCGGCCCATGCTGCGACACATCGAAAAAACTTTCGCGAAAAGTGAGTTATCGCCTTTACCATCGACGTATAAAAATCCACTACCTTGCACCAGCGCATTAAAAGACAACGAAGCTAGGGCTTCTGTTTTACCGCTACCGGTTGACCCGAAAATTAAAACGTGGGTACGCATGTCGTCGTTATTAAACCAAAGCTCATCACCGTTCATCTTACGGTTGCCGAAAAAGGCGATACCGCGCGCTTTACGCGGTTTGGTTGTTCCCGGCAGGGGGTCGTTATAATCATTCGCTTTCGAACGTAACGGCAAACGGAATGGCAACGTGGCCTTGCGTGTATAAGCGTAAATGAAGGTGATAATGCCGATCAGAGCAATCAGCTCACTCAGCCCGGAAATGAAAAAAGCTGACATCGCAAACGCAAACATCAAGATGGCACAGTTCAGCGGGTCTTTGAAAAAATCAACAATCTTCATGCCCAACGTGCGCGTGTCACGCAGCAATAGCTGGGGAGATAGTTCGTGTTGTTCTTCTAAACCGCGCATGGCTGTCGCTCCACGTTGATCACTTAGTCATTACTCATCATCACGACGATAAAGAATATCTTTCAAAGCAGACTCCACGGCGTTTGTTGCTTCTTCCACCATGGGAACGACCAGCCGCTTTTCAGCTTCCTTTTCAGCAACCCAGTGGGCAAATATGCCAGCCACTTCGATGAATGGCGTTTGCCTGCCGACTGTATTTAACACATACCAAAGACGTCTATCGAGTGGCTTCAACCAGAGGAAATCAGAAGATGCTTGCACGCCATCATCACGCGCATGCTCCAGCATGGACGCCATGACCGTCAGGGTGTAGGCATGGGACTGTACGATTTTTTGGATGGTTTTAGTGTTGTAATGCTTCTTCAACAATTCGTCGGCGCCACTGAAATCCATTTTACCGCGACACGTCGCGGCTAATTGCAGTAATAGTTTGCTGCCATTGCTATCTGAGTTATGCCGTGCCGCAAAGGCTGCAAACAATGCGCGCTCATACGGACGCAGCTTATTGGGTCCCTGCCATAAAGTACCTAACTGCATAATGAAAATGCGATTCGCTTGGCCGCGCTTCAATACGACATTGATACGATCCCAATCAGAGCGCGCCATCCCCTGCACACGCTCAGGACGAACCTCTAGCAATAAATCATTGCGTTTACAAAACTGCATGGGCGTCATCGCCATCGCCCAAGGGCCGGTGTCGATATCGGTTTTTACCAAGTCGAGGCCAATGACAGGCGAAATTTGCGGCCAGTTAGGGCGCTCAAGCTCAGCCAAATCTTTCATGGAGTAGATACGGCGAAATATCCGAGTTGTACTCCCGAAATAAACGACAAACGCGAGAATAACCAGAATCAGGACAAAGGGATAACGAATAACATCACCCACTGCTGAGCCGATGATAACCACATCATTCAATGTTAAGCTGGCTGGTTTTTTTAGTGCCTGCTCCACCACATTACTGAGATAACTATAGTGCTGGTGCGTCAGACTATTAAGGATATTGACTTCAAACAGTTTGATCGTGAGATACGCACTAATGATGGCCGTCTTGAACACATACCAGATAACTGCAACAAAAAGAAAAAGGGCGGCCGTGACCCACAATATTCCATTGGAGTTATCTCCGCCCTGCCCTTGTTGTGCTGCTCCCGCCATGGCGCGCCTCGCTATCTCAATAGAAGGTTAAAACCTGGCACAAAAAAATTAGTACTCTTCTTCCTGTCTCTGCTGCCTTTCCTTGATTTCATCAAGGGTTTTACAGTCAATGCAGAGCGTTGCGGTAGGACGAGCCTCAAGACGACGCAAGCCAATTTCAACGCCACAGACTTCGCAATAGCCGTAATCTTTTTCGCGGATTAACTCGATTGCTTCTTCAATCTTCTTTAAAAGCTTGCGCTCACGATCACGCGTACGCAACTCAAGACGAAAATCTTCTTCCTGACTAGCGCGATCATTCGGATCAGGATAGTTGATTGCGTCTTCTTTCATGTGCGTCACAATCTTGTCACCGCCTTCCAATAGCCGCTGTCTCAGCGCCATTAAAATGGAGTTGAAGTGTTCAGCCATTTTGGGCCCCATATATTGCTCAGCTTTCTTAACCTTATATGGCGCGATTCCCAACACGTCTAGACTGGGCTCTAAAATGTCTTTTTCTTTAGTTGCCATGATCGTATCTCCTACCCTGAGATTAATTGTAGTCCAAGTTTGACAGCTATACCAAGAAACAACACTGCTCGGCAAATAAAATTTTCATTAGAATCAATATCCCTACCAACCCTTGTAAAAATATTTTTCATTACCTCACCTTTCCTGAATGACTGACGACTTAAAACTGCCCCATGCTCACTCGATCAAGACCCGCCAGATCGGCAAGCGTTCGTACTGTTTGACAGCCAGACAATTTCAATAATGCGCACACTGCCTCACCCTGCGCAAGACCGTGCTCTATTAAAAGATAGCCACCAGGCCGAATGCGGCCTCGCGCCTCCTGAATAATATGCCTGATCGCATCAAGACCGTCCTGACCTGACACCAAGGCACGACGCGGCTCATTCGTCAGCGTCGCCGCATAGGCTGGCCATTCGGATTCTGATATGTACGGCGGGTTTGTCACAACCAAATCAAACTCGCCGGCTGGTAAAGCAGTAAACCAGTTGCCTAAATAAAAAGATATGCGAGCAAACCCTAACTGCTGTGCGTTTTTCCTGGCAACAAGCAGTGCGCTTTCACTGATGTCGACGGCACTAATCACCCATTCTGGGCGCTCACTCTGTAACGCGAGCGCAATCGCACCACTGCCGGTACCAAGATCCACGACACGCAAGGGAAGAAATTTATCAGGAAATAAAGCCAGCGCAGTTTCGACGAGTAGTTCTGTTTCCGGGCGAGGAACGAGCGTGTGCTCATTGACCTCAAGGTCGAGTGACCAAAACTCTTTGTGTCCGATCAGATAAGCAATCGGAGTATGCTTCTGTCTTGCCGCGAGCAAGGCGTCAAACGCCTCGCGCTGCTCTTCTGTCAGTTCATCATCAAGATGCGCGCGCAGACTGGAGCGCGACCGCCGCAAAACATGGGCCAATAATATTTCAGCATCAAGCGCCGCGGAATCTGAAACAGCGTGCAATGCCTTGATCGCATCAGTCAATGCTTGCTGAATCTTCATAGAGACAGCCTCAGTCACCCAACGAGGCAATCAAGTCTGCCGTATATTCTTGCCCGAGCGCTTCGATCACGGCATTCAAATCGCCTTCCATGATAGTCGGAAGCTGATACAACGTTAAGTTGATACGGTGATCCGTCAAACGTCCCTGCGGAAAATTATACGTACGAATTCGCTCAGAGCGATCGCCCGTACCGACAAGACTGCGACGTGTCGCTGCCTGCTCCTTGTGTTGCTTGTCGCGCTCTGCGGCAAGAATTTTTGCTTTCAACAGCGACATCGCACGTGCACGATTTTTGTGTTGTGAGCGCTCATCCTGACACTCTACCACCGTGCCGGTGGGAATATGCGTGATACGAATCGCTGAATCTGTCTTTTGCACGTGCTGACCACCCGCACCCGAGGCACGGAAGGTATCCGTGCGAAGATCAGCAGGATTAATTTCAATACTGTCTATCTCTTCCAACTCCGGCAACACGGCAATGGTACAAGTAGAGGTATGAATGCGACCTTGCGCCTCTGTAGCCGGCACACGCTGCACACGATGCACGCCGGACTCAAATTTAAAGCGCGAATACGCACCTTGGCCAATCACACGCATAATAATTTCTTTATAGCCGCCGTGTTCACCGAGGCTTTCACTAATCACTTCAATTTTCCAACTCTGATTTTCCGCATAACGTGTATACATGCGACATAAATCACCCGAGAAAATAGCCGCTTCATCGCCACCCGCACCAGCGCGAATTTCGAGGAAGATATTATTATCGTCGTGCGGATCTTTCGGCAGCAGCGTCAATAACAATTCGTCTTCGAGTTTCACTAAATTTTCTTCGATTTCTTTTCCTTCCGCGCGCGCGAGCTGTTGCATTTCGGCGTCACCTTCATCCTGCAGCTCTTTCGCTTCTTCAAGATGCTTCACTAAGGCCTGGTAGTGTGCGTATTTTTCGATAATAGGTTCAATCTGAGCATACTCTTTCGTAAGCTCACGATAACGATTCATATCGTTTGTCACTTCGTGATCAGACAATAGCGTTCTTAATTCTTCATATCGCGTCGTTAAATTCTGCAACTTGGTATGCATTGATGGCTTCATATTAATTCCGCTTCTGGATCAGGGATGGAAAATAATTGTTTGGCATAAGTCAGTAACTCGAATCGACCTTCCGCACCGGCGAGGCGCAGCTGCACACTGGGTGCATGTAATAATTTTTTGGTGTAAGCACTCGCAAACATTTCCAGCACATCGACAGGCTCGGCACCTTGCAATAACAAGTTGCGCGCCTTCATTAACTCATTGCGACAGATATCTTCGACTTGCCCGCGATACGTACAAATAGCTTTATTTACCTTCTCGTGCGCATGAATGGAACGCATGAATTCTTCGCTGCGAATCGCAATCATCTCATAAGCTTTTTCAGCGGCATGCTCACGACCTTGACGATTTTTTTCAATAATCATTTTGAGGTCGTCAATACAGAATAAATTCACGCCTGTCACTTCAGTCACGCTGTGTTCAACATCACGCGGCACAGCAACATCGATAATCACCAATGGTTTATGACGACGTGCCTGCATCACGTCCTGCATCATTTTCTTTGTCACAATAGGAACAGCACTGCCCGTGGCTGAAAACACCACATCCGCACGTGCAAGCGCGCAGGGCAATCTTTCCATATCGTAAACACTGCCACCAAATTCCTCGACTAAGCGTGACGCACTCTCAAGCGTACGATTCACCAGTGTCACTGGTGTTAGCAAATGAGACTTGAGATAACGCAACATTAATTCTGTCGTATCACCTGCGCCAATTAAGACAACATTAGCATGGGCAAAATCACTGACTTTTTGGCGGACAAAATGCACGGCTGAAGAGGCAACTGAAACAGGACACGCACCCACTGCCGTGGTAGTACGCACTTCTTTGGCGGCAGCGAAGACTTGCTGAAACAAGCGATGAAACAATGCACCCACTGCACCTGCCGTGCAGCTTTCTGAATAAGCTTCTTTTAATTGGCCGAGAATTTGCGGTTCGCCAATAATCATTGAATCGAGACCGCACGCCACTTTCATCATGTGCGCCACGGCTTCTTCATCGCGATAGACATAGAGTGCCGATTCTAGCTCTGCACTAGGGTTCGCGGTCTGAGCGCAAAACCACTCGCGTAGCGCGCCCACATCGTTCGCATCGCAATATAATTCCGAGCGATTACACGTAGAAAGCAAGACCGCCTCATGGGCAGCCCCGCGACCAATAATGTCCTGCAAGTATAATGAAAGCTTGTCAGGCTCAAAATAAACTTTTTCACGCAGCGTGATAGGCGCCGTCTTGTGATTGATACCGATAACGAATATGGACATGAGTAGTTGCCAAATTATAATTTTGGGCATATTTTATTCTGAATGCCCATTTAAAACAAAGGATATCGCGTGCCTTATACGAAAAGAATTTTCGCTGCCGCTATCGCCGGCTGTCTATTGGCCTCCGTATCGGGTTGCACGACCATGACCCCACCCGCAGCGAAGCAGTCTACCGTAACATGGGATGCACGCAAGACTTTACTCGCTCGCCTGCAAAGCTGGCAAATAAATGGCAAAATCGCGGTCGCGACCGCGAAAGATTCCGGCACCGCTAGCGTTGACTGGTCACAACGCGCCGATAACTTCACGATCTCCCTCTACGGCCCGCTTGGCGCGAATGGCATCAAGTTAAATGGCGGCCCAGGTCATGTCACACTTCATACCAGCGATGGCAAAACAGCAACCGCGGCCACCGCCGAGCAACTCCTTGCACAACAATGGGGCTGGCAGCTACCACTTTCGTCACTAAAGTACTGGGTGCGCGGCCTGCCCGTCCCCAATATTCCACAACAAAGCACTTTCGATGCGGCGCACCGCCTTGCCTCACTCAACCAACAAGGCTTCACTATTCAGTATCAAGGCTATACGACATCGCATGGCATGGACCTGCCGCAGCACATGTCAATCACGTCTCCTGCCCTCAAAAGCAAGATTATTATTTACCAATGGAAAACGAGTTAGACAAATTTCATTGACAAGCCTCAACCGTCTGGCAAAATACCCCCCTGCCGTAACGGCATAAATTTAGTTGGGGTGTCGCCAAGTGGTAAGGCATCAGGTTTTGATCCTGACATTCCTAGGTTCGAATCCTAGCACCCCAGCCATCAAGCTTGTAAAATACACTCGACCTATCCAACCATCTTCTCAAGGGACGTAACCGTGCCAGAAATTATGATTTTTAGTGGTAACGCCAGCAAAGAACTCACCAAGCAAGTCGCAGAGCATCTTAATCTCCCTATTGGTAAAGCAGAAATTGGTACCTTTAGCGATGGTGAAACCATGGTTGAGATCCAGGATAACGTTCGCGGACGTGATGTATTCATCATTCAATCCACCTGCGCTCCTTCCAATGACAATTTAATGGAAGTGATTTTACTGGCTGACGCATTGCGTCGCGCCTCTGCTGCAAAAATTACCGCTGTCGTTCCTTATTTCGGTTACGCACGCCAAGATAGGCGCGTGCGCTCCGCTCGCGTGCCCATTACCGCAAAAATTGTCGCCGACATGATGGCCGCCGTTGGCATCAGCCGCCTGGTGACTGTCGATTTACACGCCGATCAAATTCAAGGCTTCTTCTATATGCCGGTCGACAACTTATATAGCACACCGATTATGCTGGAAGACATTCAATCCCGCGCTTATCAAAACATCATGATTGTTTCGCCAGACGTGGGTGGCGTTATCCGCGCACGAGCCATTGCGAAACGCATCAATGGCGCAGACCTCGCGATTATCGATAAGCGCCGTCCACGCCCGAACGAAGCACAAGTCATGCACATCATTGGTGACGTACAAGGTCGTGATTGCCTGATTGTTGACGATATTGTCGATACAGCGAGCACACTCTGCCGCGCGGTTGAGGCCCTCAAAGAACACGGCGCCGCCAAAGTTGCCGCCTATATCACGCACCCAGTGCTCTCAGGCAAGGCTATCCATAACATCAATCACTCGTTATTAGATGAGATTGTGGTCACTGACACGATTCCGTTAACGGAACAAGCCAGAGAATGTTCACGCATTCGCTGCATCAGTCTCAGCAACATGATCGCTGAAGCGATCCGCCGCATCAGTGGCGCTGGCTCATTGAGCAGAATGTTTCTCGATTAATGCACCGCTCGTCATTGCGAGGAGCGTTTCGTGCGACGAAGCAACCCAGAAAATATTCCTAAATTGCAATTTTGGGCATTTTATGGATCGCCTCGACCAAAAAGCGACCTCGCAAAGACGATTTACGGAACAACGCCAGTAAACACTCTCAACGCATCAAACTAGATTCAATCTCACCATCAGGCTGGGCAAGCATTAGTCAAAACAAGCCTGACAACCCTCAAATTGACCAAATACGCTGGCTTTCATCTCTTTTCTTGCGTACTATCTTCGCGCTCCGGCATCAAATATCTTAACTTTTATAATATTCGAGGTGCACTTAGATGGCATTCGCAAGATTAAAAGCATTTTTCCAAGATCCAAAACGCAGTCCGAAACGTTCCTATAATTCCATGCTTACTGACACAAACAATGCGCCAAGCTTCTGGCAACGCCTCAACGGTGTTTACCGTATGTATACAGGCCGCATTAATGCACCAAAAACTGTTTCAAAAATGATGGTTGATGGAGCCGAAGTTAGCGTTGAATCGCCCTCCAGAAACCATGCTGGCGTCTACGATTACCTCACTGGCGGCGTCTTGAACGCTATCGAATCATTTGCCAGCGGCAACTGGATAGAAACACCTGCACGCAGAAACGTGTGGAAATTTTTCTGGGCACCGGTTTGGGCACCGCTTAATGCTATTCGCGCCATTTTTGGCGTCGTGGCTACGCTGCTTAGCGCCATCCCAACCATCGTGGTTCACCAGTCAGCCAAAAATGCCGCAGCTGCTGCTGCCGCCGAAGCCAAACGCTTAGCTGATGAGGCCGCATTAAATCAACCTAAAGAAGTTGTTGCTAAGGAAGTGGTTGCAAGAAAATCCAGCTCCAAAGAGGCAACACAAACTGCCGTGATAGTGGCCTCTGCACTCTCAAGAAGACCGGTTACCGCCACCAAAACCTTCGCAAAGAAAAATGGCGAACCTAACATTGCCGAACTATCTGCACCCGTTGAACAAGAAGCCGGTCACTGGAAAGTTACCAAGCCTGTTCTTGGCAATATCAAGTCAAAGCTTGTTAGCGCCGCTGCTAAACACCCCGAAAGATATACCGAGTTTGATGTCGCCTTACCTGCCGGTATCACCGAAGATGCGGTCAATGCCTATGTTAACGACAGAATCGCCAAGACAGTCGGCCCGATCAAGGGCACGTTGAGCGCACCGGTTATCACCAATGTGAATGGCACCTTGTTCGCCGTGGTCAAACCTGAAGGCACCAAGGCTTCCGGACCCAAGCTCAAAACAGTCTCGGCTGTTATCCCAACGTTCCGCAATTAATGGCTGCCGGTCAGCTTCTTGACCCAACGCTAAGCCCTGGCCTCCCGAATCACCGGGAGGCCGCACAGGGCGACTCAGTCAGCCTTCAGTAAAAAATCACACCAACCCTTCTCTGCCCTGCTTTCCACAAGCTCAATTATCTAGCTTTTAAACCTTCCATATCGCTAATTTACGTGTAAAATGTGCAATCCCTTATTCTGGTCGCGGAATAAAGGGAGTCCAATTAGAAATATTTTGTAATCTTATAAAGTGGAGTAAAAACAATGGCCTCGAAACAAGCATTTGAAGTCGAAGCTAGCGTTCGCCATGATATGGGGAAAGGTGCGAGCCGCCGCCTACGTCGCGAAAAGAAAGTTCCTGGCGTCGTGTATGGCGGAAGTAAAGAACCTGTCTCAGTCTCATTCGAACATAACAAGCTGGCAAAATCGCTCGAAAATGAAGCATTTTATTCACATATTCTGACCCTGAAATCAGGCGCAGACAGTGAACGCGTCATTCTGAAAGCCGTACAACGCCATCCCTACAAACCCGTCATTATGCACGTCGACTTTCAGCGCATTAACATGAAAGAAAAACTGCATATGCATATTCCGCTGCACTACGTCGGCGCTGACAGTGCTCCTGGCGTAAAAGAAGGCGGTCTCGTTTCTCACATCATGAGTGACGTTGAAGTTGTCTGTCTCCCCGGTGACTTACCTGAATTTATCGAAATTGATATTTCAGGCATGGCATTAAATGACATTCTTCACCTGTCAGACATCAAAATGCCAAAAGGCGTGGAAATCGTTGCGCTGTTGCATGACGATAACAAGCCAGTCGTTTCCGTCCACATGCCGCGCATCGAAGAAGAGCCGGTTGAAGAAGAAGCGGTTGATGTGGCACCTGCTGAAGTTCCAGCCATGGCACAGAAGAGTCCGGAAGAGCTTGCTGCTGAAGCTGCCGCGGCTAGCAAAGCCAAAGATAAGAAGAAGTAAGCACTCGCATCATTCAACGTGGGCTGACCCCACGTTGAATGATCAAGTTGAGCATAAAGTCCACCTGCAAGGAGCATGTTTTGCCCTCTGGTATCAAACTCATTGTTGGTCTAGCCAATCCTGGCAGCGAATACGCGCATACGCGACACAATGCGGGCGAATGGTTCGTCAATGAGATCACCGCAAAATCAGGCACAGACTTACGTGTTGAAAAAAAATTCCACGGCCTTGTCGGCAAAGCATCGGCCTATGAACTCGTTAAACTATTTGGCAGTGCTGGCACTCAAATAGATCAAGATTCACCCATTCATTTTTTAATCCCGACCACTTACATGAATTTAAGCGGCCAATCGGTCCGCGCACTCGCCGCCTACCTCAAAATTACACCGGCAGAAATCCTAGTCGCTCACGATGAAGTCGACCTGCCCGTTGGTACCATCCGACTGAAATTCGATGGCGGCCACGGCGGCCACAATGGCCTGAGAGACATCATCAGCCATCTCAACACCAAACAGTTCTACCGCCTACGCATTGGCGTTGGGCGTCCCCGAGCCGGCCATGACACAGCAGATTACGTGCTGGATAGACCTTCCAAATCCGATCGCACTCAAATAGACACGGCCATCAATCAGAGTCTGGATGCGCTACCCCTGATGTTATCGGGCGAATTTCAAAAAGCCATGCATTTGCTCCATACCGAAGCACAATAATTGCATTAAAGCCGCATCGTGCTAGACTTCGCTCTCCAAATAATCACGAATAAAAAATCCGGAGATCCCAAATGGCCTTGAAATGCGGCATTGTCGGCTTACCCAATGTTGGTAAATCCACCCTGTTTAACTGCCTCACCAAGGCACAGGTCGCCGCGGCGAATTACCCATTTTGCACCATTGAACCGAATGTCGGTATCGTGGCAGTGCCCGATCCGCGCCTCGACAAATTGGCCGCCATTGTCCACCCGGAAAGAATCTTGCCAACCACCGTTGAATTCGTCGACATCGCCGGCATCGTAAAAGGCGCCGCACAAGGCGAAGGCCTGGGTAACAAATTCCTTTCTCATATTCGTGAAACCGACGCCATCGTACACGTCGTGCGCTGCTTTGAAGATGAAAACGTCACCCACGTTTCTGGCAAAGTCTCGCCGGCTTCTGATATTGAAGTCATCAACACAGAACTTGCCCTCGCTGATCTCGACACCGTTGACCGCGCCATGCAACGCGTCCAAAAAGGCGTTAAATCCGGCGACAAGAATGCCATCATTGAACACGGCATTTTGGAGCGCATCAAAAAACAATTAAACGACGGCAAACCCGCACGCGGATTAGATTTCAGCAAAGAAGAGCAACCACTGTTGAACTCTTTCCATTTGCTAACATTGAAACCAACGCTTTACGCCGCCAATGTTTCTGAAAAAGGTTTCGAAAAGAACCCATTACTGGATGAAGTCAAAAAAATCGCTGCCGCTGAAAAATCACAAGTAGTGGTCATTTGCGCCTCTATCGAAGCTGAAATCACGGCGCTCGCCGAGGATGACAAAGCCATGTTTATGGCTGAATTAAACCTCACTGAACCAGGCCTTGATCGCCTCATTCATGCTGGTTATAAATTATTAAATCTTGATACCTACTTCACAGCAGGTGTCAAAGAAGTTCGCGCCTGGACCGTGCCAAAAAATGCAACGGCACCCCAAGCGGCTGGCGTCATTCATACTGATTTTGAAAAAGGCTTTATCCGTGCTGAAGTCATTTCATATGAAGACTTTGTGAAATATAACGGTGAACCGGGCGCAAAAGAAGCGGGGAAGTGGCGACTGGAAGGCAAAGAATATATTGTCCGCGATGGAGACGTCATGCACTTTAGGTTTAACGTTTAATCTTTCGATCACTCGCATAAAAAAACAGGCGCATTCGCCTGTTTTTTTATGCTTTTATTTCTGTCGCTGTCTCAACACTTCAAACAAGCAAATGCCGGTCGCTACCGACACATTCAGACTTTCAACCGTACCGCGCATCGGAATTTTTACCAACCCATCGCACTTATCGCGCGTGAGACGGCGTAATCCTTCGCCCTCTGAACCCAACACGACAGCGATCGCACCTCTAAAATCCGTTTTATATAAGGACTCAGTGGCTTCGCCTGCTGCGCCATATAGCCAGACACCCTGCTCTTTTAAAACATCCATGGTACGCGCGAGGTTAGTCACTTGAATAAATGGGACGGTTTCTGCTGCACCGCAAGCAACCTTACTCACAGTTGGCGTAATGCTGACGGCATTATCGCGCGGGGCAATGATTGCGTGCACACCCGCCGCATCGGCAGAACGAAAACATGCGCCAAGATTATGTGGGTCTTGCACGCCATCTAAAATTAAAAAGAAGGCGGGTTCAGTAAGTTCTTCGAGGAGCGCAGTTAAATCACTTTCTGAATAAGTCCGCGCCTTGGCACACAATGCAGCAACACCTTGATGATTGCCACCACCGGTTAAGCCATCTAACTCTGCATGCGATGCCTGGGTGATATCCACGCTGGTACGCCGCGCCAGCTTTAAAAGCGCAGCGATTTTTTTATCGCCGCGCTCTTCTGCCACTAGCAAACGGATAATGCGTTCGGGATGTTTTTCAATTAAAGCGGTCACGGCATGGAGACCGAAAGTATATTGCTTGTTCGCACTCATCTTATTTATCTTCTTCGTTTTTTCTTTTTAGTGCCCTGACCCTGCGGCTCATCAGCGCGTTTTTTACGCTTGCCAGGTTTAGCGCCGGACTGATCGCCCCCACGTCCACCTGATTTTTTTCCGGGTTTTTTGCCTGATTTTTCTTTACGATCTTCATTGCGACCACCACGACCGGTGGATCGCGGAACAATGGGCATACCCGCCAGCACAAAATCGATTTCGCATTTATCGAGATCCACACGCGCGACCTGGATTTTTGCGTCATCGCCAATACGGAAACTTTTACCCGTACGTTCGCCAAATAATACATGCTTGATGGGGTCAAATTGGTAGTAATCATCCGGCAACGTACTGATGTGCACCAACCCTTCCACATAAAATTCTTTTAATTCAACAAACACGCCAAATGAAGTGACGCCAGCCACACGACCTTCAAATTCCTGACCCACTTTATCCATCATGAATTCGCATTTCAGCCAATCCGTGACTTCGCTCGTCGCATCATCGGCGCGGCGCTCGGTCATGGAGCAGTGTTCGCCAGCTGAATTAAAGTAGCCATCATTCAACTGCGGGTTGCGCTCATTCAGAATATGCTTGATAGAGCGATGCACCAATAAATCAGGATAACGACGAATCGGTGACGTGAAATGTGCGTAGGCATCATAAGAAAGACCGAAGTGACCTTTATTTTCAGGTGAATAGACCGCCTGACTCATCGAGCGCAACAACATGGTTTGAATCATGTTGGCATCGGGCCGATCACGGACTTCACGTAAAATTTTTGCGTAGTCGCCCGGAACTGGATTGCGATGTACCGGCATCTTCAAGCCAATTTCCTGCAAGAAAAGGCGTAAATCTTCGAGTTTTTCTTGTCGCGGACCTTCGTGAACACGATATAACCCGGGCTGCTCATGCTTTTGCAAGAACTGCGCGGCGGAAATATTCGCGCACAACATACATTCTTCAATCACACGATGCGAATCAAACCGCTCGTAGGGAATAATCTTTTCAATCTTGCGATCTTTGCCGTAAACAATTTTTGTTTCGGGCATATCAAAGTCAATGGCACCGCGTTTGTCACGCGCATCCAACAAGACATGGAATAAACGGTATAATTCTTCTAACCCTGGCACGACATCGGCAAACTGTTCGCGCATGCGCTGATCTTTCTTTTCCATCATCTTGTGTACTTGTGTGTACGTGAGACGACGGTGCGACTTGATCACCGCTTCATGAAACTCAGATTCCATGATGCGACCGCTCTCATGAATCGTCATTTCAGCCACCATCACCAAACGATCAACATTGGGATTGAGGGAGCAGAGATTATTGGATAAAGCTTCCGGCAACATGGGAATCACACGTGCTGGGAAATAAACAGAGTTGCCGCGATTGTAAGCTTCTTTGTCGAGAAGCGTTCCGGGACGGACATAGTAACTCACGTCTGCGATCGCGACATATAATTTCCAACCGCCTTTTTCGCGCGGCTCAACATAAACAGCGTCATCAAAATCTCTGGCATCTTCGCCGTCAATTGTCACAAATGACAACTTACGTAAATCCAGACGACCCTGAATCGCTTCTTCCGGCACAAACGCTGCGAAGCGTGAGGCTTCCTGTAACACGGCATCTGACCATTCAAATGGCAGATCATGATTACGAATGGCGACATTAATTTCCATCCCAGGGGCCATGTGATCGCCAAGAACCTCGACGATCTCACCCATGGGACGAGAGAATTTATCCGGCTGATGGGTAATCGCCGCTACGACGATCTGGCCGTTTTGTGCATCTTTAAAGCTATCGGGCGGGATCAGAATTTCCTGGTTGATGCGCTGGTTGGCGGATTCAACGTAGCCCACACCAGACTCCACGTAAAACCGACCCACGATTTGCTGGGTGTTATGTTCCAGCACTTCAATAATGGTCGCTTCACGACGGCCGCGAGAGTCGATATTCGAGACCCGGGCTAGCACTCTGTCACCATGAAACACCCCGCGCATCTGGCGCGGGCTGATAAATAAATCGTCTTCGCCTGTATCTGGCACGATGAAACCGAACCCGTCTTTGTGTCCAATGACACGACCGGCAATGGCTTCCATCTTTTCTAATGGCCCGTAGGCACCCTTGCGATTGCGTAATAATTGGCCGTCTCGCGACATGGCAATGAGCCGACGTCGTAAAGCTTCGCTCTCTTCATCCGTACGCATACCCAAGTCTTCATGGATTTGTTCGTAGGTGGCGGGGCGGCCTTTTTCGGCAAGATATTCAAGGATGTATTCGCGGCTGGGGATGGGGTTGGCGTACTTCTCTGCTTCCCTATCTGCAAATGGATCTTTATTCTTTTTGTGTTTTGACATCAATTAACCTATTTAAACCCGCCATCCTGGGCGGAACATATTGTTTGAAATTCACTCAATCCTTGAAGGAAGAATAATCTGTTAGCTCAACCATTGCAATGGCATTCATGCTAAAGCCCACTATTTGAGCACAAGTCAGATAATTTGGCCAGCTATTCCCTTACCTGTCACAACAAAATACAATAGTAGTATATAACAAGGAGAGTCACCATGCAGGATTCCCGATCTATCACCCTCGTCGCCGCCTGTTTAGTCATCGCAAGCCTGACCGCCTGCGCCCCGTATCGGCCGGCCCCAGGCAAAGCCGCGATGTGTAACCAGTTAAACAGCCAGATGGTTTTCGCTGGCAGCACCGGCAACTCTCGCCAAGCCGATATTCAAAATGCCGAGGCTCCGATGGTCGCGCGCACCTACGACAAAGATAACTGTTCTTAAACGGCAACCGCACCTTTGATATGAGGGTGCGCTTCGTAATTTAAGATTTCGATATCATCGTACTCGTACTCAAACAGTGACGGTGGAAGACGTTTGAAATTTAAACGCGGCAAATCAAACGGCGTGCGTGAAAGCTGCAGTTTCACCTGCTCGAGATGATTGAGATAAATATGGCAATCCCCACCCGTCCAAACAAATTCGCCCGGCTCAAGATCACACTGCTGAGCCATCATGCTGGTTAAGAGCGCATACGAAGCAATATTAAACGGCACACCGAGAAATGAATCAGCTGACCGCTGATAAAGCTGGCAAGACAACTTGCCATTCGCCACATAAAACTGAAACATCAAATGGCACGGTGGTAAGGCCATCTTCGATAATTCACCCACATTCCAGGCATTCACCAACAAACGACGTGAATCAGGATTGGTCTTAATCTGTTGCATCACTTCACTGATTTGGTCGATGACCCTGCCATCTTTGGTTTCCCACGCACGCCATTGCTTGCCGTACACAGGGCCAAGATCACCTTGCTCATTCGCCCATTCATTCCAGATACTGACTCCGTGGTCATTCAGGTATTTGATATTGGTATCGCCGTGCAAAAACCAAAACAATTCGTGAAAAATACTTTTCGTATGTAGCTTTTTAGTTGTGACCAGCGGAAAACCTTCCTGCAGATTAAATCGCATCTGGTAGCCGAACACACTGATTGTCCCCACGCCTGTACGATCCACTTTTTTGACACCGTGCGTCAGAATATGCTGCAAATAATCGAGATATTGTTTCATGCGTAAATACCTTTTCTAAAATAGCCCCAGCTCATTAACCAAACCCCCACCAGAATTAGCGGCACCGACAACAACTGCCCCTGCGTTAGCCAGCCAAACGCGATATAACCTAGCTGTTCATCCGGTACCCGATAAAACTCTACGGCAAAACGAAAGACACCGTAACAAATGGCGAATAATCCTGACACAGCACCCAGCGGACGAGGCTTCTGCGAATACAACCACAAAAGCACAAACATCACCACACCCTCAAGCACAAACTCATACAATTGCGAGGGGTGTCGCGGCAACGGCCCGGCCATTGGAAACACCATACCCCATGACACATCCGTGACTTTGCCCCACAGTTCACCATTAATAAAATTGCCAATACGGCCAGCACCGAGACCAATCGGAACCGCTGGCGCAATCAAATCGGTAATGGCTAAAAACGGTTTATTCATTTTGTAAGCACAAATCAGCATACCGGCGAGCACACCGAGCAAACCACCGTGAAACGACATGCCACCTTTCCAGGTTTGCACAATCAACGCAGGGTTCGCGGCAAATTTTTCCCAATCATAAAAAAAGACATAGCCAAGACGACCACCGAGAATCGCGCCGATGGCTGCGTAAAAAATTAAATCCGATAATTGCTCTTGGGTAAAACCGCGCGATGACGATCGCAACCGTAACGACAACACCGCCCAACCGCCGATAAAACCCACTAAATACATTAAACCATACCAGTGCACCGGCCACGAAAATACGTGGAAAGCCACTGGATCGATATTTGGATATTGCATGTTAACGTCCCGCCCGAATTAAATGTCCTAAACCTACTCGCTCTAAGGCAAGCTCCACATGACAACGAATCATCACCGCACTTTCCATGCCCAACACTTCCTGCAGCAAGGTTGCCGCCTTCTTTTTCGAAATATGTCTGACTATCCATTTCACTCGCCCAACCGAAGAGGCGTTCATACTGAGTGAATCAAACCCGATGGCAATGAGCAGCATGACAGCCGCAGGATCCCCCGCAAGCTCACCGCAAATACTCACGTGCTTACCTTCCTGATGCCCGCTATCCACTACTTGAATCAGTGCGCGAATCACCGCAGGATGCAATGAATCGTACAAGCCCGCGACACGCGCATTATTGCGATCCACCGCAAGCAAATATTGTGTGAGATCGTTACTGCCCACCGATAAAAAATCAACGCGCTTGGCCAGTGCACGGGCCTGATACACGGCGGATGGCACTTCAATCATCACGCCAATTTGTGGCATTTCCACTTCGTAACCTTCATCGCGCACTTCGTTGTACGCTTTACGCATCAAGCGCATTGCCTCATCTACTTCGGCGACATCCGAGACCATCGGTAACATGATACGCATATTATCCAAGCCTTCGCTCGCGCGCAGCATGGCACGAATTTGTGATAGAAAAATTTCGGGATGATCGAGTGTAATACGAATGCCGCGCCAACCTAAAAATGGATTATCTTCTGTGATCGGAAAATACGGCAGGGGTTTATCGCCGCCCACGTCGAGTGTTCGCAATATTACAGGTTTTGGCGCGAAGGATGCCAATAACTGACGGTAAATAATGCGTTGTTCTTCCGTTGAAGGAAACCGGTCACGCATCATAAATGGAATTTCAGTACGGTATAAGCCAACACCTTCCGCACCGGAAGCCAAAGCAAAACTGACATCCGTACCAAGCCCAGTATTCACCATCAAATTAATTTGATGGTCATCTGTCGTGACGGCTGGCAAATCGCGAATTTCATCGAGGGCATCATCAAGCTTCCTTTCTTCTTCGAGCAAACGATTAAATTCGACACGCAGGGTTTGACTGGGCGCAACATACACTTGCCCGTAATAACCATCCAGAATAATTTCCTGATCCTGCAATTCAAAAATCGGAGCATCGCCCACACCCATGACCGTTGGCACTTTCATGGCACGCGCAAGAATAGCAACATGCGAATTACCTGATCCGCGCGCACACACCACACCAGCAAGACAACCCTCAGGCACTTCTGCCAAATCGGCTGGCGTTAACATGTCGCCAATCAGAATGGATTTCTCGGCATATTTCGGTAACGCACGTTCATTTTTTTGTAGATACGCGAGGACGCGCTGTGCGAGATTTTTAATGTCTTCGGCGCGTTCACGCATGTATTCACTTTCTAGCGTTTCCATACGACGCGTGTGAATTTCTATGGTTTCGCGCAAGGCTCCGGGTGCCCAGTTACCCGCACGAATATATCCCGCAACTTCAGCACCCAGATCGTCGTTATCTAAGATGCGCTGATAAACATCGAATAGGGCTAACTCTTCTTTCGGTAACGTTGGCGCAAGACGCTCACCCAATAAACGAATATCTTCGCGCACCGAGGTAAAAGCGTCTTGCAGTAATTTAATTTCAATGTCGACATCGTCAGGCGTGCGGTCTGGCACCGTATCAAGATCAAACGGTGCGTACACAATCACGCCCGTTCCTACTCCAATTCCGGGTGATCCTGCCACGCCGCTGTAAATCTGGTCGTGCTGTAACTTGGCGTTGCCATCGAGAACGGCGGTTAATTCACCGGTCGTTTCAGCATGAAAAATATGTGATGCAAGCTGTGTCGCCAGCGTCACAAAAAAAGCTTCTTCTGCTTCATCGTAACGTCTTGGTTCGCGCTGTTGAACGATCATCACCCCCAGCACCTGGCGATGATAAATAATGGGTGTGCCCATGAATGCGCGGAAAGCTTCTTCTTTCGCTTCTTCCACGTGAAAGTAACGCGGGTGCTGCGTCGAGTCATCGATATTCAGCGGCTCTTCACGCTCACCAATTAATCCGATCAAACCTTTATTGATGGGAATGCGAACCTTACCCACGCCTTTCGGATTTAAACCTTGCGTTGCCACCAACACATAAGTACCACGCCGACGGTCTAACAAAAAAACGGAGCAGGCTTCAGTAGCCAGCGCATTGGCAATACGCTTCACCATAATATTCAGCGCCTCATGGAAATCCTGAGCGCTGGATACTTCTTGAAGAATGTGACGTAGTACTGTCAGCATGACCCGTCCACTTACCGTTAGGTTGCGCTTAGTTGCCTGAAGCGTTTGGTTAACACCGTTTTTGCGAACTCTTTTAACGCCATGACGTAAACACGTCGCTTAAATGTGACCACTTGTCGCAGCGGGTACCAGTATGAAACCCACGCCCAGGAATCAAACTCAGGGTCTTCATTGCAACGCAGGTCAATCTCAGCATGCTGGTTAGCAAGCCGTAGCAAAAACCACTTCTGCTTTTGGCCAATGCATAAGGGCTTGGAATAATGTCGGACCAATCGACTGGGTAGGCGATAACGCAGCCAGCGACGAGTGCTAGCCAGAATCTCGACGTCTTCCGGATTCAGGCCCACTTCTTCCTTGAGCTCGCGAAACATGGTTTGCTCAGGGGTTTCATCTTCATTCATCCCGCCTTGCGGGAATTGCCAGGCGAGCATACCGATACGCTTGGCAAAAAATACCTGACGATTATCATTCACCAGAATAATGCCAACCCCGTATCTATAACCTGCTTTATCTATCACCGCCCGCCACCTATAATTGTTGTATTATACTTAATCGCATTGTTTCAAAATATCAACGCTCGAGCAAATGGATTCCCCCTACCATGAAATCGATGACCCGCCGACTACTTGTCATCCATCTGATGGCCGCTGCCAGTATTTTGCTTTCGTTATTGAAAGGTAGTACGTCCATTCCCGTCCATCAACTTTTATATAATGAATACGGCCAGTTTCATACTGTTTTTATGCAGCTGCGGCTGCCTCGCACAATGACGGCTTTCACTAGCGGCGGACTGCTCGCACTCTCAGGCGCATTAATTCAATTATTACTGCAAAATCCGCTCGCCGACCCCTATGTGCTCGGCATTTCCAGCGGGGCTGCATTCTTTACCTTACTCCTGATGCTGGCAGGCGCGAGCGGTGACTGGCTACTGGTTGGCGCATGGGCTGGCAGCCTCCTGACCGCCGCACTGGTCGGCATGCTCGCTCGCCGCCATCAGTGGCAGGTTCACGCTCTTCTCTTAACGGGTATTGCCATTGCCGGAGCATTTACCGCCGGCATTAGCCTAATTCTAGTGATGAGCCCAGATAGCAGCCTGCACAGCATGCTATTTTGGCTGATGGGTGATTTGAATGACACCACGCTGTCATGGAGTAGCCTTCTTATTCTCATCACCGGCATGCTGACCTGCTGGCTGCTAGCACCTGCCTTCAATATTCTGGGACGCGGTGAAAAAGAAGCGAGCGCACTCGGCCTCCCGGTCAAACCGTTTCGCATCCTGATCTTCCTGATGAGCTCACTGTTTGCGGCCGCCGCCGTCACACAAGCAGGCTGCATTGGATTCGTTGGTCTCATCGTGCCACATTTTGCACGCAAGCTGATGGGCTATGGCCATCGCTTGATGCTGCCGGCGACGGTTCTCTTAGGCGGCAGTCTTGTCGTCCTCGCGGACACCTTTGCACGCTCTGCCTTTGCGCCGCTGCAAATCCCAGTCGGCATTGTCCTCGCACTCTTTGGCATTCCCATTTTTGTGAGCCTGATTCAAACATGACGACCCTCTCCGTTCGTGATTTAAGCATCACCCGCCAGCGACGCAGACTGTGTCAGCATCTTTCATTCACCATCAGCCCCGGTGATTACTGGGCCGTACTCGGGCCTAACGGCTGTGGCAAAACAACACTCCTCCACACACTCTGCGGCCAACTCCCAGCGACATCGGGCGAAATATTATTGAACAACCAGGCCATCACTCACCTCAAACGACGTGAACTCGCCCAACAAATAGGCATCTTGTTTCAAACGCACACACACCCATTTCCACAAATCGTGCGAGACTATTGCCTGGACGCACGCTTTCCGCACCACACCCTGCTGACGGCTGGCAAACATGCTGAGGCAGATCGCATCCGGTTACAGCACATTCTCAATCGCTTACAGCTAACCGACCTCGCTGACAAAAACATTCAGCAATTATCGGGCGGCGAACAACGTCGCGCAGCGATTGCCGCACTACTCATGCAATCTCCCGACATTTATGTATTAGACGAACCCATTAATCACCTGGATTTACATCATCAGATCGAAACCATGTCTATTTTCAAGGAAGCCTCACGCACCCATGGCATCATCATGGCCGTACACGACATCAATCTCGCCGCTCACGACTGCAATAAAATATTAATGCTCTTTCAAGACGGCACGAGCATGCAAGGTAGTTGCAGCGAGATGCTAACCACAGAGTTACTGAGCCGCCTCTATCAACACCCCATTGACGTGATACAGGCAGGCGATCAAACTTACTGGCAACCGAGACGAACAAATTTAACCAAAAAGGAAACACCATGGGAATTCGCGTATTAGTTAGCGGAGCATTTGGCCGCATGGGGCAACATGTTGCAAAAGCCGTTGCCGCCCACCCCGCACTTGAGTTAGCTGGCCAGACGGGCCGGGAATACGATCTTGCCCAGGCCATCAAAGACAGTAAAGCGGATGTCGTCGTTGATTTTACCCTCCCCGATTCCGTTTACAAAAACACCAAAGCCATTATCGATGCCGGTGCAAGACCCGTTATCGGCACAACCGGCTTGAAGGCAGAGGAAATTCAAGAGCTACAAAAACTCTGCGCGAGTCTCAAGCGTGGCGGCTTGATCGCCCCGAATTTTTCTTTAGGCGCCGTGCTTGTCATGAAATATGCGCGCGAAGTTGCGAAGTACATGCCAAACGTTGAAATCATTGAAATGCACCACGAGGCGAAAGTTGACAGCCCTTCAGGCTCTGCCATTCGCGCGGCTGAAATGCTGGCCGAAAGCCTTAAACAACCCAACCCATTATTACCCAAAGCCTCTGAAACCATCCCCGGCGCACGCGGCGCACTGTTACACGGCATCCCCATTCACGCCATCCGCTTACCGGGCACCTTGGCTCACCTTGAGATTCTCTTCGGCAATACCGGTGAAACCGTCTCTCTGCGCCACGACACGCTAGACCGTGCCTGCTTTATGCCTGGCGTATGCCTTGCCTGTGAGAAAGTCATGGGAATGGAAGGATTAGCTTACGGTCTGGAAGAGATATTGTAGAAATATCAATCCTGAGCGCTGTCTGATCAGGCAACGCTCAGGAGAAGCAAGAACATCAATGACTGCTTGGACGACCGGTTGATGCGGGGCACGCCGTATCACATGACTTCGAATAACAGCCGCTCAACAAACCACCTGCCATCACCATCAATAAAACCAGCGCTGTTAATTTTTTCATTTCTGACTCCTTGTACCGAATGATAAAAAGAAAAGACAAACATCCATTCTATGTTAAAATCTAAAGACATGAAACCTAATCACTCACCCTCACAACCCATCGGCATTTTCGATAGCGGCATTGGCGGCTTAACGATTGCACACGCTGTCGTCAAACAGTTGCCGAAAGAAAATATTATTTATTTTGGTGATACGGCCCACCTGCCTTACGGTGACAAATCCACCGCCGCCATTCAAGCTTACGCCGTCAAGATTGCACACATGTTGTTACAGCAGGAATGCAAACTCATCCTGATCGCCTGCAACTCTGCTTCTGCGGCAGCTTATGAACTTGTCAAAGAATACGTGGGCAGCAAAGCGGTTGTCATGAATGTAATTGATCCTGTTATTCAATTACTGAAAGAGCATTACGCGCGCAAACATGTGGGATTAATCGGCACACGCCAAACCGTTAATTCTCACATTTACAAAAAGAAACTCGATGATTTAAAGCGCGGCGTTTCATTATCCTCACATGCTACCAATTTACTTGCTTCAGCGATTGAAGAATTCGGCAGTCACCATAACGAAGTGATCGATGCGTTATTGAATGTCTATCTATCAAACCCTGAATTAAAAAATATTGACGCCCTCGTGCTCGCGTGCACGCATTACCCCGTCATCAAAGATCGCATCAAACAGCATTGTGAACCCACTGTCACGATTATTGATCCCTCTGAAACCGTTGCAGCAGCCGTTAAAAATCAGCTCGCCAAAAATAACTTACTGAATGACAACGGCAACAGCGTTAAACATTTCTATGTTTCTGATTACACAGAATCCTTCGCGCATCATGCAAAATTATTTTTTGATGAAGAAGTCAAATTGGAACACTACCCCCTCTGGGACTAACTTATGAATTACTTACACTCTTATCACGCCGGCAATTTTTGCGATGTCGTTAAACATATTTGTCAGGTCGGCCTCATGGAAGCCATGATGCGCAAACCAACGCCGTATTGTTACATCGACACACACGCAGGCTCTGGCGTTTATGATTTATTTTCTGAATTCTCGAACAAAACGAAAGAATATGAAAATGGTATTGAGAAAATCATTCAGCACGACAACCCGCCACTGCTGGTTCGCAAATACTTGGAATGCGTGCATCACATTAACAGCCGACTGACTGGCACGAAGCATTCCTCACTGCGCTACTACCCCGGCTCGCCCATGCTGGCGCGCCAACTCCTGCGTGATAACGATCGCATGGTGGCCTGCGAGTTACACCCCAATGAATACCAACTACTGAAACAAAATTTCAGAGGCGACTACCAAGCCGCCATTCACCACATGGATGGCTTCCATGGTTTGAAGGCCTTCCTGCCGCCGACTGAAAAACGCGGCCTGATCTTGATTGACCCCCCTTACGAAGATCCAGACGAATTCTCCCGCATCGCGAAACAACTCCCGGTTGCACTGAAGCGATTCGAATCCGGGGTGTATGCCATCTGGTATCCCATCAAAGAAAAAAGCCATGTCGAACACTTCTACCAGGCTGTCAAAAAAAGCATCAGCCGCCCCGCTTTCGCCATGGAATTAACTATTTACCCCGACATCCCCCAGCACTTGAACGGCTGCGGCATGGTGGTCATTAACCCACCTTGGCAGTTTGATGAAATCATCAAAAACAATCTTTCCTGGGCATGGAATGCCTTATCAATCAATGGTCAAGGACGCTTTTACGCCGACTACCTCTAAAACGTTCGCCCCGTTTTTTGGTAAAATAATGGGGTGATCATAATAAAAAAGGACGAGGTGGCCATTATGAAAAAACAAATCATTGCTTCAATCGCAGTCATTCTTGCAGTCAGCCTGATGACGGGCTGTACGTCATCACAACGTAAAGACACCGGCATGGTAGCGGGTGGCGTACTGGGCGGTATCGCTGGTAGCGCACTAACCGGCGGCAGCACAGTAGGCACCATCGCTGGCGCAGTCGGCGGCGGTTACGTCGGTAGACAGCTCTCTAACTAATCCAAGGTATTTCAACCCAGTCAAGCACCCTCCCCATTCGGGAGGGTGTTTTGTTTATTTCCAACAAATGCTATCCTTTCCAGCGATCGAATCACCCCCCAATCTAGCGAAAGGTTGCACCCATGACGTTAAAACCAGGCGATCAAGCCCCAGACTTCACCCTGCTTTCAGATAAAGAGGAGCCGGTCTCTCTCAAAGATTACCGTGGCAAAAAAGTCGTCGTTTACTTCTACCCCAAAGACAACACGCCTGGCTGCACCCGCGAAGCCTGCGACTTTCGTGACGCCTACAACGATCTCAAAAAACTGGGCGTTGAAGTTTTTGGCATCTCCAAAGACAGCGCCAAAGCACACACCAAATTCAAAGAAAAATATGTGCTGCCCTTCACCTTGCTGGTCGACGATAAAGCCGAAGCATGCGAGGCTTACGGCGTGGTTGATAAAAAAAGCATGTTTGGCAAAACATTTTTAGGCATTACTCGCTCAACCTTCTTGATTGATGAGCACGGCAAAATCAAAGCCATTTGGCGCAAAGTAAAAGTAACCGGACACTTGGAGCAGATTCTTAATGAACTCAACTAAAACAAAAACAGCCATCACCCCCACACGCGCGGAAGATTATCCAGAGTGGTATCAGCAAGTCATCAAATCCGCTGACCTCGCCGAAATTTCAGCCGTGCGCGGCTGCATGATTATCAAACCATGGGGCTACGCCATTTGGGAAAACATCCAACGTGAACTGGATAAAGATTTCAAAGCGACCGGCCACCAGAATTTATATTTCCCGCTGATGATTCCGTTAAGCTTCATGCAAAAAGAAGCGGAACATATTCAAGGTTTCGCGAAAGAATGCGCAGTCGTCACACATCATCGCCTTGAAACAAATGCGGAAGGAAAATTAGTACCCGCCGGTGAACTAGAAGAACCGTACGTCATTCGCCCCACCTCCGAAACCATTATTGGCGATGCTTTTTCACGCTGGATTCAGTCTTACCGTGATCTACCCATGCTCGTTAATCAATGGGCGAATATCGTGCGCTGGGAAATGCGCACACGCATATTTTTACGTACCACTGAATTTTTATGGCAAGAAGGCCACACCGCACACGCAACCGCCGATGAAGCCGTGCGCGAATCCATGATGATTCTCGGTTTATATGCACGCTTCGCCGAAGAGTATCTCGCCATGCCCGTCGTGCAAGGCGAAAAATCAGCCAGCGAACGCTTCCCTGGCGCTGAAATCACTTACTGCATTGAAGCGATGATGCAAGATAAAAAAGCCCTGCAAGCTGGCACCTCACACTTCCTCGGTCAACATTTTGCGAAAGGCTTCAACATCAAGTTCTCCAGCGAAACAGGTCAGGAAGAATTTGTTTGGACTACATCATGGGGCGTCTCAACTCGTTTGATTGGTGGCTTAATCATGACGCACAGCGATGATGACGGCTTGGTCTTGCCACCGCGCATCGCACCTTCGCACATCGTCATTCTGCCTATCATTCACAAAGAAGAAGATCGCGCGAACATTCTCTCGTACTGCCAATCACTCGCAGAAGAATTACGTCAGCTTAATTATTACGGACGTCCACTTGGCGTCGTGCTCGACACACGCGAATTAACCGGCGGTGAAAAAGCCTGGAGCTGGGTCAAAAAAGGTATTCCTGTGCGCCTTGAAATCGGCAACAAAGACATCGCCAATAACGCCGCCTTCATGGGTCGACGCGATAATCCCTACAAACAAAAACAATCCATCACGCGCGATGTATTACTCTCCTCTATCACCAATATTCTCGATGATATCCAATCGCAACTTTTTGCACGTGCGCAACAATTCCGTGCCGAGAACACGCGTATCATCGACAGCAAAGAAGAATTCTATGAATTCTTCAAAGGTGACGGCGGCTTTGTCCACGCGCACTGGAATGGCGATGCAGCCGTCGAAGCGCAACTCAAGAAAGATTTGATGGTGACCATCCGCTGCATTCCGTTCGAACACGACGGACCCGGCACGTGCATTTTCACCGGTGAACCGAGTGCACAGCGAGTTATTTTCGCCAAATCCTATTAACGCAATAATCGATTCCCTGAAAAATTTATGTTAGGCTTTTGCACAAATTTTCAGGCACTACAATAAGGGTAAAAAAATGACAAACATCCAAGAACTAGCAGCAACGATCAGTAAAATTGCCGTCAGCGGCAAAGGCATTCTGGCGGCCGATGAAAGCACCCCCACCATCACCAAACGCTTTCAGGCTGTCGGCATCGAGTCCACCGAAGACACCCGCCGCGCTTACCGCGAAATGTTACTGATGACCCCAGGTGTCAGCCAATACATCGCCGGCGTTATTTTATTTGAAGAAACCCTGAACCAGAAAACCAGCGCCGGCCAACCGTTTGCTGAAGCCCTGGAAGCCATTGGCATCGTCCCTGGCATTAAAGTCGACAAAGGCTTGGTCCATCTCGCCAACACCCACGATGAGCAAATCACGCAAGGTCTCGATGGCCTGCCAGAGCGCCTCGCTGAATACAAAGCTAAGGGTGCGCGTTTTGCCAAGTGGCGTGCGGTTTACACCATCTCCGATACGCTGCCGAGCAGCCTTGCGATTAAAACCAATGCGGAAGTGCTCGCTCGTTACGCCGCCATCTGCCAAGCACAAGGCATTGTGCCCATCGTTGAGCCAGAAGTATTAATCGATGGTGATCACACCCTGGAACGCTGCGAAGCCGTCTCAGAACCCGTTTTACGCGCACTGTTTAAAGCGCTCAACCGCCATAAAGTCATACTGGAATACATCATCCTGAAACCAAGCATGGTCATCAGCGGCAAGGCTTGCGCCAAGAAATCCACCCCAAAAGAAACCGCCGAAGCCACCGTTCGCGTCCTGCGTCGTACCGTACCGGCTGCTGTCCCCACCATTAACTTCCTCTCTGGTGGACAAACATCAGAACAAGCGACTGCCAACCTGAATGACATGAACAAACCTTGCGTACTGCCATGGAATGTTAGTTATTCCTATGCGCGCGCCTTACAGGAAATTTGCATGAAGATCTGGGCCGGCAAACCACAAAATGTTAAAGCTGCTCAAGCCGCCTTCTTAAAGCGCGCTAAATTGAACAGCCTGGCCGCTACTGGCAAATATACAACCGCCATGGAAAGCGAAGAAGTTACCATTGCTTAATGCATAGTGGTAAACTTTACCCAGAAAAGCCCTGACTCACCTCAGGGCTTTGTTATCTACAAGGAATATCGCCATGACAACGACGTCGATCAACACAGCTGATGCCAAAGAAGAATTCACCGAACTCGTGAACCGCGTTGCGATACACAAAGAACGCATCATCCTCACACGCCGCGACAAAGAAATTGCCGCCATCGTGCCACTCGAAGATTTGAAATACCTTGAAGAATCCCAGAATAAAAATGATTTGCAAGAAGCCACCGAAGCACTGAAAGAAGCGCGGTCGATCGGCACACTCTCGCTCGATGAATTGAAAACAGACATAGGTTAATACCGTGAGCTCACCGTACCACATCAGAGTTTCACCGGCCGCCAAGCGCCAAATTACCGCGCTGTCAGGCAAGACACAGAAAATCATCTTCAAACTGGTGGAAGGTTTGGCGGTGAACCCACGCCCACCGGGTGCAAAAAAAATTGAAGGCATGACAGGACTTTATTGTGATTACGTCGACCACATCCGCCTAATTTATAAAATTGAAGAACAAGAAATCTTATTACTACTCGTCAAGTAACATGTAACCCTTTTAACCCTATCGCCTTTTCAACCTGCATGATACGCCGCTCGGTTCTGGTTTTATTTGCAAAAAACCAGCTACCTGTCGCAGCACGATAAATAATATTTGCGGCAGCCAAAGGTGGAAATAAAATGATAGCCAGATTACTCACCAACCGCTTCCAACCAGCGCCAAAGAGTCCGCGATGATGTTTAAAAACAGGGTCTTTGCTATGCAATATTTCCAGCAATTCCATTTTTAATTCGAGCGCTCGGAATTTATCAACCCATGGATTTATTTTCGCAAATCGCTCGGCATATTCCTGGTCGACTTCCTGCTTGATTCTCTCGCATCGCTCGTGAAATAGTTCAGGGATATTTTCTCGTGCTATTCGCTCAGCGTCATCTAATGCTTTCGATTCGCCCTTGTAAGCCGCCACCACTTGAAAGAGCGCCGGAAAGCGCGCTGCACTCACAACTGGATCACTCGTCAATAGTGTATGAAAGCGATCAGCGCCCAAGACAGACGAATAAATCGCTCTTAATTCCGTGCGTTTCAAATGATAGCCCGCACTCAACAAGCGATACTCCTCAGCCTCATCAGGCAAGGCTTTTAATCGGCGTGACATTTCGTTCGCCCGCTCAAACAACATGACATCCCGAAGAGTAATATGTTTCGAAAGGCGATCGATTAATCGCGCATGCACGCCCAACACAGCCATATATTTGTCGTTGGCCACCCCTGCTAACGAACGACCGTATTGATACAATTTTACTATTTTTCCGCGAAGCTGATTCAGCATCAAATCGTCCAGATCAAATAATCGCGAACAACCTTCAAGACAAGTCATCAACACTGCGGCCAACTGCGCAAGCTCATCTTGCGAACCACTCCCCTTGCAAAATAATTCGCGAAATAATTTATTGTGCTGAAAGAATATAACCTCGCAGACTGAAGCAACCTCATACGTTCCATGATCATGGCCCACAGTCAACGCGCAGGGGAAAACAAAATCAGCCTTCAAGCATTTTTCGAGAGCAGAATATTCCCTATTTAAAATATAATGTTTGATGTTTTGTGAAATTGAATTTATATCGGAAGGGGTGACGCCACGCACAAATACTTTTTGATATTTTTTCAAATTATCCATATCCGAATAAACATCGCTTTCGAGGGAGAGAGCCGTCAGTATAATCCACACCGAATATGGATAGCCATACGCACATCAAGTCTGGCAACAATGATCGGACCCCGGCTTATCCGTCTTATCACTTTCCAAGACACATCCTGTCACCTCATTGGGTCGAAACACCGTGCATCCTTTCAAGCCCGCCTCATACGCTTTGCTATAAACATCAGACAGTGAAGCGAAAGGAAAGTCCGCGGGTAAGTTAATTGTTTTAGAAATCGCATTATCAATATAAGGCTGCATCGCCGCTTGCACGGCAAGATGTTCATCAGGCGTCAAGGTGTCGGTGTCAACCCACGCAGGCGGCATGTCTTTGTTTGTCTGGCGCCAGAGATGATAGGCATAATCTTCCACGCAAAATGCCTCAAGACTACCATCCAACTGTTTGACCTTACGATGATACGAAGCCTGAAAAATCGGCTCGATTCCATTTGAAATATTGTTTGCCAGTAAGCTAATCGTGCCAGCCGGTGCAATCGTATTGTGATGACTATTACGCACGCCGTATTTCTGTAAAGATTGCTGTATCACAGCATCGAGTGTTTGCACATATGCACCACGCAAATACTCAGGTTTGAATAATGGAAACACGGATTTTTCGCGCGCTAATTCAATCGATGTCATCCACGTGACGGTCGCTACTTTTTCCATAATTTCACCGGCCAGCTTCACTGACGCGGCACTGCCATAAGGGATATTCAACATCACCAAGGCATCTGCAAGACCTGTCACACCAAGACCAATGCGCCGCGTTTGGTGCGCCATATTCTCCTGCGTTTGCAACGGATAATGTGACACATCAATCACGTCATCTAAAAACCGTGTCGCGATCACCGCCATTTCTTCGAGCATTGTCCAGTTTATTTTTGCCTGCGGCGTGAAAGGCGCTATGACAAATTGCGTCAAGTTCAAGGCGCCAAGATCACACGCACCGTATGCTGGGAGTGGAATCTCTCCGCAAGGATTCGTCGCGTAAATTTGCTCGGCATACCAAAGATTATTCATGCGATTAATCGTGTCGCCGAATAATACGCCAGGCTCGGCATGATCGTAGGCATTACGAATAATTTTATCCCAGAGTTCGCGCGCCTTGAGCGTACGAAATACTTTGCCGCCAAACTGTAACGACCAATCGCCATCATGCTTGACCGCCTGCATAAACGCATCAGACACCATCACTGACACATTAAAATGCCTCAGTAATTTCGCATCTGCCTTCGCCTCAATGAACGCTTCAATATCCGGGTGATCGCAAGCAAGCACTCCCATCATCGCACCGCGGCGCGCACCCGTGGACAACAAGACACCGCACATTGCATCCCAAATCTGCATAAACGACACCGGACCTGATGCTGGCATCCCCGTCGACCGCGCCAACTCACCCGCCGGTCGCAACACTGAAAAATCGTACCCCACCCCACCGCCTTGCTGCAGGGTGAGCGCCCCTTCGCGCAACGCATCAAAAATCCCCAGCATGGAATCTTCAGCAATATTCATGACAAAGCAATTAAACAATGTCACCGAATGGCTCGTCCCCGCGCCGGCCAAAATTCGCCCGCCCGGCAGAAATTTGAAATCCTCAAGCGCCCCATAAAATTGGCGCTCCCACTGCTGACGCACGCCTGGCTCTTCCGCTAGTGCGATCGTCCGCGCCACACGGCGCCAGGTATCGTCGAGCGACCCATCCACCGCCTTACCATTCTCATGGTAGCGGTATTTCATCTCCCAGATGGTCTGTGCAATTTTTTGGTTAAAGAGTGCCATAAATCCTCCTATTTCTATTATAGCCCCTTGAACCGCCCGGAACCGCCCCAATATAGGAATCAAACCCCATCACGGGGCCTATAACTGCTTGATCGCTTAACCATAAAAAATTTTTTAATTTATTGAAAAATGGAGAGAAAACATGAGCAATACTCCGAAGATTCGTCCTTTATCCGACCGAATCGTTGTTGAGCCAAAAGAAACCGAATCCAAATCCGCTGGCGGCATCGTCATCCCAGACACCGCAGACAAAGACAAGCCCATGCAGGGCACCGTTCTCGCTGTTGGCAACGGTAAATTCGTTGATGGCAAACTACAGCCACTCCAGGTCAAAGTTGGCGACAAAATTCTGTTCGGCAAATACTCCGGCACCAACGTCAAATTCAGCGACAAGGAATTCCTGGTCATGCGTGAAGAAGACGTCATGGGCGTTCTTGAGTAATCACTAAGAATTATTAACAAATTTATAATGAGAGGAAATTAACATGGGTGCAAAAGAATTACGCTTTAGCGAAGATGCCCGTCAGCTGATGCTGTCAGGCGTTCATGATCTTGCCAATGCTGTGCAAATCACCATGGGCCCACGCGGCCGCAACGTGGTGATCGACAAAGCCTACGGCGCGCCACTAGTCACCAAAGACGGCGTCACCGTTGCAAAAGAAATTGAATTCAAAGACAAGTTCAAAAACATGGGCGCGCAAATGTTGAAAGAAGTGGCTTCACGCTCTTCTGATGAAGCAGGCGACGGCACCACCACCGCTACCGTTTTAGGTCGTCAGATTTTTGCTGAAGGCTTGAAATTAGTGGTCGCTGGTTACGACCCAATGGACTTAAAACGTGGCATCGACAAAGCGGTTGCTCACGCTGTTGAACAACTGAAAAGCTTATCCGTTCCTTGCAAAGATGATAAATCCATCGCGCAAGTCGGCACCATCTCCGCTAACTCCGACGAACAGATTGGTAAGATCATTGCTGACGCCATGAGCAAAGTTGGCAAAGAAGGCGTGATCACCGTTGAAGAAGGCTCAGGCTTACAAAACGAATTAGACGTTGTGGAAGGTATGCAGTTCGATCGTGGTTACCTCTCCCCATACTTCGTGACCAACCAAGCTAGCATGTCTGTCGAACTCGACAACCCTTATCTCTTAATCACCGACAAGAAAATTTCCTCGATTCGTGACATGCTCCCAACCCTGGAAGCCGTGGCTAAATCAGGTCGTCCACTCGTGATTATTGCTGAAGATGTCGAAGGCGAAGCCTTGGCAACACTGGTTGTGAACCACATGCGCGGCATCGTGCGCGTTTGCGCCGTGAAAGCCCCAGGCTTTGGCGATCGTCGTAAAGAAATGTTACAAGACATCGCTGTCGTCACAAATGGCCAGGTTGTGTCTGAAGATGTCGGTCGCAAGCTTGAAACCACACAGTTAACCGATTTGGGTTCAGCAAAACGCGTTCACATCACCAAAGACAACACCACCATCATTGATGGTTCCGGTGAAAAGAATCACATCCAGGAACGCATCACCATGTTAAGAGCGCGTGTTGATGAAACCAGCTCCGACTACGATCGCGAAAAATTACAAGAACGTATTGCCAAGTTAGCGGGCGGCGTTGCCGTAATTAAAGTGGGTGCAGCCTCCGAAATCGAAATGAAAGAAAAGAAAGCGCGCGTTGAAGATGCACTCAATGCAACACGTGCTGCAGTGGAAGAAGGCGTGGTACCGGGTGGCGGCGTGGCACTGATTCGCGTGATGCAATCTCTGCAAAACGTGAAGGGTGACAACGAAGCGCAATCCGTTGGCGTACAGTTAATTGCTCGTGCGTTACAAGCGCCAATGCGTCAAATCGTTAGCAACGCAGGTTACGAAGCTTCTGTTGTGTTGAACAAAATTACCGAAAACAAAGGTAACTATGGCTTCAACGCGGCAACCGGCGAATACGGCGACATGCTGGAAATGGGAATTCTGGATCCAACCAAAGTGACACGTACAGCACTGCAACAAGCAGCATCGGTTGCTGGCATGATGATCACCACGGAATGCATGATCACCGAACTGCCGAAAGAAGAATCCGCTGCTGGCGGCCATGGCGACATGGGCGGCATGGGTGGAATGGGCGGTATGGGCGGCATGATGTAAGCTGCGCTTCGCGCAAAAAACAAAAACCCCGCTGCATGGCGGGGTTTTTTTTATTCTAGAATTTCCACCCGCGCGCCTCCACGTCATATCGCGCTCACAATAAATGGTCACGACAAATCAATCAGTTACAAATCCTTACTTTCCAGCCACTTGCCTCTAGCCCTTGCTTATACCCATAAAATCATGGCTATACAAAAAAATGGCGAATTGCCATCACTCTTAAAAATATCGACTAAACTTAAGATAGAAAGCGAACCTAATGAAACAACAATAAAAATCAGGGTGCTTTTAACAAAGTAGACGTTAATGATTTTTTAATATTAGCCGGCCAAACTCAAAGTAAGAGCTTGTGTGACGCAATGGGAGCTAATGCAATGTCGCAAAACAGAACAAACAATAAAGGCACATTACCTTCGAAGGATCAAATTGGTCATTACGCGATTAAACGACCCGAATTAGAAGAGGGCAACCCAGTCAATATGCTAAGCATCGCGGGAGACAGCGATGAAGCACTAGCTAACGAGGCTGCGAAAATGTTAGGCGAGGAAGGTTGCGCAGCATTATACGATGGCGTCAGTCACGAACCATCACGCGTTGCCCGAGAAAAGTTTTTAGAAATCCTCCAACAAGTCTTAGAGGATGAAGAAAAAGATTATCGAGGTGACACAGGCAACCCAGAGAAAGATGCCATCGCAATAGAAAAACTTCTCGGTTCAGATGGTCTGAAAGCCTACAAGGCAGCGATTGAAGAAGAGCGCAATAGTCGAGAATACCGCACGGCGGTTTTTTTACGTTCCACCAAAAAATATCCTGGGCCCACGTGGAAAGAAAGATTATATCTCTGGATAGGTGGACCGTCCGCTTCTGGAAAATCGTACGGCGCTGATCTCATCATCAGAAAAATCACCGACGATAACATACTAGACAATGACCCCAGTAATCGTGACGGTAATTTCATTGTTGCCATTGATGGTGGCGTTGAGCGCGAAGTTTCGCAGATGCGTAAACTGGTCTTACAAGTTGCTTTAAAGAAAGGCTATCCCGGTATTTTGGATTTACACGACAACACCAAGCTCAACGCCAAAAAACATGTTGAGCAAGCCGCGCTGACAGCAAAGATGAATATCGTTGTCCCTGAAACGTTTTCTATCCCTTGGACCAAAAGAAATGTTGGCAAACATGACGCTAAAGATTGCAAAGAAATATTTGCGGAAGTCATCGGCAGACCTGGCCACGACGAAGACTTTCGACAAGGCGTTGCTCGAATGGGGAATGGCCGCGCGTGGCTAATGAAATATGGAATGAACAATGTGAGTGACGACCCGATTGACATCAACAGCTATTCACTCCCATGTGAATCCAAACAGTATCAGGGGCAATATTTCAAAAACGGGCTGGAGGGCTCGGCGACTGCACGAAAATATTACCAAAATCTTTTCGCTAACAAGCACAGCAATATTTACATCAGCTTACAAAATTCACTGATTTTTGTTCGAGAGGATAAAACAAACAATAAATGGGTCCAATGTACCGCAGACTATCGCGGCGAAGCTGTCAAAATACCTGCCGAGGATTTCCAAAAATGGGAAAGCGCCGTTGCGAAAGATCCTTCGCTAAATCTAAAGGCCTGGATGAAACAGCGTTCCCTGACACCCGGCACTATCCAGATCAAATATGGTCAACACTCCAAGCAAAAGATGCTTATCAATGAGCTGAATGAATTAGGGGTTACGCTAGATTTCCTTCACGAGGACGTTCGCATATTATTTAAGTCCGCACTCTCACCACAAAACAACACCAACGAGCGCAAAGAAAGGCTGCGACATATATTCGACAGGCGCTACGATGAATACGCTAAACTCCTGATATTCATCACGCAGGAATTGTCTCGCCTCACTAACACTCCACTTGATCCTGAATCGGTGGCAGTCGTCGCTAACATGCAACACAGCATTCGCACCATTCATGCAGCCCTCAACGCAACGGGCGAATGGCTAGACAAAGACTGGCTGCCATTGCCCAACATCGTCCCGACAAATAATTTCACCGAAACTCGACAGTTACTCTTTGATATCAATAAATTGCTAGCTAAGTTGAGCTACCTACCCGCTAAAGAAGAATTTGAGCGCATTCTCAACAATCAAATCATTGTAGATATAAGATTGAATAACCCGATTTCTTTCACTCCAGAGAAAAAAGAAGAATTAGGTTCTCTCTGCGCGCAATTAAAAGAATATGCGATAAGCTTACAGAGTTTTTTTTCACTCGATGATGATTACAATAATGATCATCCAACACTGGAAAACATTCTGGAAATTCTCTCAAAACTCGAACCAACTATCCAAACCCTGACGCCAATCATTGCGGATCAATCAACAATCAGCTCTGATAACGAATATGCCTCTGCTATCGAGGATGATTCGACGCCCACTTCGTCAAACGACGAGGATGCAAATTTAGTTATCAGCCCGCCTCCCGCTAGACCCGCTACGGTGCCGGCGATCATCCCGATGCGCGACGATCCATTGGGATTTCACGAATTTATTCGTGCTGTCATGGCCAAACAGGAGCAAGGCCACCCCTGCCTCGAAGAAGTGCAGGCCTGTTTCAGCAAAGATAATCGATCGTTTATTTTTAAAAATATGAATCGCATCAACCAATTCAAACAGATTTACGATCAATCCACTATTTTGATGTCGAAAGCAATTATCGAATACGATAAAAAATCGTTCCTTGGTATTAACATGGATGAATTCTACGGCAACAAAGGAGAGCAATTCAAAAATGCAGAAAGATCACCAACGATCGCCCCTGTTGCTCCGGGTTTCAACCGTCTCTCCAACTTCGTTAAATTGAATGTTTTCTCTTCGACTGACACCAAAGATATCGCTTTCGCGATTAATTACTGGATCAATGTTGCCTATGAGTGCGCATTTAACCCGAATCTAAAGGATTTGCAAGGCGCCAACGCCATCGTCGCAGCACTGAATAATTCAGCGATTGCACCCATTCTGAAGGCCTATCAAGATCAGCTGTTAATCCCAGAGACCAGCCGGGCGCGATTCGAGCAATTGAACAACCTATTCGATCCTGCTCGTAACAACAAAAATCAAAAAGAAATGCTAGCCAATCATCCTAACGCTATTCCTTATATTGGCCTTATGTTGTCGACCAGAGAATTCACTAAACAACCCGAACTACTTCATCGAGAAACGGAAAGTTTACGAGCACGCCAGGCTGATATTCTGCGCTCACCGATATCAGCACCAGGCACACCAGTACTCAACCTGACTGCTGGAAATAATCCCGTCACAGCAGACTCCAATCTAGTTGATGCTTCCATATACGATATTTTCCATAAAATTGCCCCCAAAGATTCATCAGGCAAGCGCGTCTTTCCTTCGCACACAAAACTTGCCAAGCAACTATTGCTCATCTCACCAGATAACGCTGACGCGATTACTCCGCCAGCAAGCGCTCCTCTCTTCGCAGCAAGCCCGAGTGAACGCAAATATCCACCATTTCAATATCACCTTCCAGCGAATAATGCTTACGTTAACAAAATATATCATCTGCTCATAGAAGGTCGCTATCAGGTTACCGAACAGGACAATCTTCCAGGTGTGATCAATCTTGACAGCGCTGTTCATCAGTTGATGAAGTTAAACATCGCTGACTCAACACACTCACTTTTAAATATTCCTCCTTACGTTAGATGTCTTGCCTTGGCACATTACATCGTCGTAAATAAACTTGCCTCACCGAATAAAGCTGAAAAATGGTTAGCTCTCTTCTTAAAAGAGCTGACACCCGAAGAGACAGAAACCTATAAAAATTTCATCGCTTCGATTCCTGAATTTGATCGTAAGTTCAACGCTGATTTCGATCCTGTGCCGTACCGGAATTTCCTCAAGGTAAAAGCAAAAGAGCGATACGAATCGGATTTGAATTTAGTCATGAGCGATGACGAGTACAATGTATTAATTAATCATATTGACACACTTACCAAAGCTCAGCCCCTTGAAATGATTGAGGCCTATCTGGACACAGACGCTGCCGCTCACCAACAAATTACTGACGACCTTGGCATGCTTCTTCCTTACTTATCAAGCGAAGAACAGCAAGAGATTGCCAATGCGAAGTCTATCTTTAATCTCGAGCCACAGATAGATATCCATGTAAAATATCGAAACAATCTACCCGCTCTCATCATGGCCCAAGAGAAAGCCAGTGACATTGATTCGGATTCATTCAAAAGACTTTGTCATGCCATTCTTCACGCCAAAGACAGCAGAGCATTAGCCGCACTCGGACCGTATATTAATCTGACTACAGAGGAGCGCGAAAAGCTTGAAGCAGATGTCCATAGATTACAGGAATCATCTTTACCCGTAGAAGACCGTGCGTCCCTCAAACAGGCTTATGATCATTTCGATCTCACAACACTGAACTCACTCAGAGAAAAATATGCTTATCGTCTCAACGCACCGGATCTCACTCAGCAGTATCGCGAAGAGAATGTTGATATTTACCAATACCCAGAACAAAAACAACCACCACACAACAAAGATGACACGCTCACCATCGGTGACTTACACGCGAGCGGAATGAAGTTTATATATTTTCTCGCCAAACACGACATCATTGATATCACGCGAGAAGACTACGCAAAATTAGCGGCCATTTATCAAAGACACTTGGCATACTATGAGATTTACAATGTTTCTGCGCTTTACGCTAAAGAAATTTCTGTACTCAGCAAAAATATCAAACACTATACTAATCTCCTTAATCAAAATGTTAAAAAGCTAGCTGACGACCATGGCATCGAATTTTCTATCATTGGTCTTTCGAACAGAAATTTTCGTGAAAATCTTGATAACGAAATAACGACTATCTCAAGCCAAATTGTTGAGCTACGCAACGAATTACACACCCTTAAATCTAACAACCCAGCCTCCAATCAACAACAAATCGCTATCATTGAAAAGAAAATTAGCGAGCGCGTTGCTACCAGAGCCATCTACACATCCTTCCAAAATTTATTGCAAGACGAAAAGCAATTATACGAGGCCGATGCCAATAAAAAAGCTAACGACGCGCTCCTCAATGCTCCCGATCAAAAGCAAGCGATTAAAGCTGATATACAAGCATTCGACGCCATTCTTGCTAAGGTGAAGGTTGTTAATCCAACCAATATCCGTTTAATCGGCGACGAGCTGAGTGACAGAGGCGCCAATGATTACTTCGTTCTTGAAATTTTACGCAAACTTGACAGCGGCCATTGCCGCACTGAGATCATGCTCTCTAATCACAGCGTCGCCTTCTTGGATGCACACGAAAGAAATAATAGCCGCGAAATCGAAATGCTCGGCCATCAACAAGCTAATTCAAGCTACATGTTACAGAAAGCCGTGACCGATGGCAGCATCACCCAAAATGCCGTAAATAGAGCGATCAACGAAAACTATAAGCCCAAATTAAAAATTGTCAGCTACAGCCTTAATGCCGATAGATCGGGCATTAACCTCTATAGCCATGCCCCGATTGATATTGCTGTCATTCAGGCAATGGCGAATAAATTAGGCATCGCGTACAACGATACCTCTCCCGCGTTACTGGCTTACACCATCGACATGATCAATGAAAAATTTCAGGAATACGTTAGTCGCGGCGAAGCACACAAACTTTATACGATTGGCGATCCGAATAGCGATCCAGCAGAGAAGCTGAACAATCCTTTCAATTTCGCGATGTGGAATCGTAATTATGCCATGCTTGATCGGCCGGATTATCACCCGCAGCACCATTACGCGATCAGCTACACTCACGGCCACGATCCAGTTGGGGTCAACAACCGCTATATTCATAATCTGGATAACAGTCTGGCTAAAGTCGTTGTTAGCGGAGGGAGAGGAGCAGCCACCACAAACCACAGCGGCACTTACACCATGACACACACGACTGGCACACCGTTAACACTCGAAGAAAGAAAGGCCTGTGATAAATTAATTAGCCCAGTCAATATAGAGCGCCTCGAAGCATCTGTCACAATCTTCCATCAACAAGCACAAACTATTTTGGCGCAGCAACCCACCAATCCTGAACTTGAGCTATTAGCCACCACTCAAGCGTCATTGCGTCAACGTATCGCTAAACTTGAGTATCAGGAAAATGGTCCTACTGAAAAATCGGCGGCGCTGTCTCAGTTAGTGGACATTGAAATACGCAAGCCGGTCATCGCCCCGCCCGAAAAAAGTCTGCTGAGTGATCTTAAAAATCTTAATGGTACGTTAGTCGATATTAATTTGATTCTTGATAAGCTACTGGCGTCACTCACCACCAAGGTAGATCTGACCACGCCAAGTCTGGGTGATTGGGGCATTTTCCACGTTGAAGATAAAGCCGGCCCTAACATTCCACCCGCCCCAGGATTAAACCCAGGCAACAAGGTCGGAAAAGTAAAATAGGGTCAAGCGCGTGACATCAAAGGCCGTAAAGGCCGCTAATCAGATTTAGCATGAAATACACGACAGGGCTCATGACCGCTGAGAGTATCCCGGTAACCAGTAACGCAATTAATATGACCGAACCATAAGGCTCAATCAGACCAAACTTATAAGCCAAATGACGCGGCAACAGGCTCATCATTAAATGCCCACCATCCAGCGGCGGCAGCGGCAGCAGATTCAAAACAGCCAACACAATATTGATCATCATGCCGGCAATACCCATGCTATATAGCGGCACGGCAAACCATTCATAAGAAGCCTGGCTAAGATGCAAGGCAACCGCGGTCACCCCGCCCCAGAAAATGGCCATCAGCAAATTGGCGACGGGACCGGCCAGCGACACAAATGCCGCGTCTCGGCGTGGATGGCGGAGGTTACGGCCATCGACGGGCACGGGCTTTGCCCAGCCAAAAATAAAATTGGTCGTGACCAACATCAGCAGCGGCACCACGATCGTACCGACGAGGTCAATGTGATGGATAGGGTTAAGGCTCAAGCGCCCCGAGAGCCGCGCGGTTTGATCGCCACACCACGATGCCACCCAGCCATGTGCCACCTCATGCAAGGTGATCGCGAAAATTAGCGGTATCGCCCAAATTGCTATTTTTTGTACTATTGTCATTTCCATCTTTAGATTATTACCTAAGCCGCGACATCCCACAAGCGCAGCTATTCATAGCCAAAAATCTCATTTCCCGCTACGATAGCCAGATCTTCAGACTCGGAATCGACTTGTGAACCTAACCGCCTATAAAGCCAGCGCGGCATTGCTGATCTTTGTGACCAGCATGGTTGTTTCCGTATACCTGCTAAAACGCAAAAATGCCCTCAATCACGGCGAAACCGCCGGCACGTGGGAAGCCCTGGCGAGCGGCATCTTCCTAGGCGCCGCGTTTTTCCACATGCTCCCTGACGCCATCCGCAGCTTTGCGCACGTCTACCCAGGCATTAATTATCCCGTCCCAGAGCTTCTGTGTGTCACTGGCTTTTTACTATTGCTATTCTTGGAGCGCGTCTCCATCACCAATGAACATGCGCGCACCCACAATTACATCCCGTATATCCTGGCACTGACCCTCACGATCCACGCCTTAAGCGAAGGCGCCGCCCTCGGCCTTGAAAACGCCTACGCTGAAACTGCCATGCTGTTCATCGCCATTCTCGCCCACAAAGGCTCTGAATGTTTTGGCCTGTGCATTTTATTACTGCGCTACGAACTGCCGCACCGCCACATTTTCATCACGCTGATCTTCTTCGCCGCCATGACACCGCTCGGCATTCTCCTCGGTCAAGCCGTCATCTCTTCCAGCCAAAACGAGTTACTCTCGTCGCTGTTCACCGCCTTCGCAGCCGGCACATTTCTTTACATCTCCACGCTACACCACGTCCACTTCCATAAACACAGCGACGAAAAACAAGGCATGCTGGAATTCGCCTGCCTGACCGCCGGTGTGGCCATGATGGGTTTAATTGGGGTTTGGACTTAAAAACTGAATCTGTAACCGAGTGCAGCATGCACCCGGTTAACAGTTTGTGATTATGCTGAAGCGGTGATTAAACCGAGCTGCATGACAGCGTCGCGTTCTTGGCGCAACTCATCGAGTGTGATTTGAATTTTCGCCTGGCCGAATTCATTCTGTTTGAAACCGGTGACGACTTTCAGTTTTCCGCCTTCGGTACGACAAGGAACGGAGAAAATCAAACCTTCATCAATGCCGTATTCGCCTTGCGAGCAGCGCGCAACAGAGAAAGTTTCGCCTTGCACGGTATCGTGCACGAGATGATAAACCGTCATGAGTGCCGCATTCGCAGCGGAAGCCGCCGAAGAAGCGCCACGTGCTTTAATGACTGCTGCACCGCGTTTTTGCACGATGGGGATGAAATCGTTTTGTAGCCAGTTGATATCCGTAATGATGTCTGTTGCGGGTTTGCCACCAATTTTTGCATGGTAGAAATCAGGGTACTGCGTCGAGGAGTGATTGCCCCAAATAATCATTTGCGAAATTTCACTGACATCCACGCCTGCTTTAATAGCGAGCTGACTGCGTGAGCGCAATTCATCGAGCATGGTCATGGCGTAAAAACGATCGCGCGGTACGTCAGGCGCGTTATGCATGGCAATGAGACAGTTGGTGTTGCAAGGATTGCCCACGACAAACACACGCACATCTGGCGCCGCATGTTCATTGATCGCACGACCTTGGGTGGTGAAAATCTTGCCGTTAATGTTCAGCAGATCAGAACGCTCCATGCCGTCTTTACGTGGCACTGAGCCGACCAGAATCGCCCAGTTCACATCTTTCATGGCGACATTCACATCGTCGGTAATCGTCACTTTTTTCAGCAATGGAAAGGCGCAATCGTCCAGCTCCATCGCTACGCCGTGCAGCCCAGGCAGCGCCTGTGGCAACTCGAGTAATTGCAATTCCACCTCGGTGTCCTGACCAAACATCTGGCCTGAGGCTATTCTAAAGATCAAAGCATAACCAATTTGCCCTGCGGCACCAGTTATCGCCACTTTTACGCGCTTCGTCATGGTAAACTCCTGCTGATATAATTTAGGCGCTATTCTAACTGTTGAACTCTCATATGCCAATTTTTACCGAAGCTCCACCGCTCGCGCTTTACGTACACATCCCATGGTGTGTGCAAAAATGCCCCTATTGCGATTTTAATTCGCATGCCATGAAAGATCGTCTGCCTGAAGAGCTCTATGTCGCAGGCCTTTTGCAAGAGCTCGAACGTCATGCGGATGCTCTCAAACATAGGCCACTCGTCAGCATCTTTTTTGGCGGCGGCACCCCCAGCCTTTTTTCCGGCCAAGCCATCGCTGCCATTCTAAATGGCGTCGCGAAGCATTTATCCTTGCCAGCGCATACCGAAATAACACTGGAAGCAAATCCGGGCACCGTTGATGAAGCACACTTCAAAGATTTCCGTGCAGCAGGCGTGAATCGTTTATCGATAGGTGTGCAAAGCTTACAGAACGACAAGCTGAAAACCTTAGGCCGCATTCATGATCGCGAACATGCCTTACGCGCCGTTAAGATTGCAAAAGGTGCGGGCTTCGATAATTTTAATCTTGATATCATGTACGGCCTGCCGAATCAGACGCACCAGGATGCCCTGCAAGATTTGCAAGATGCCATCGCCTGCGAACCTACCCATTTTTCGTGGTATCAATTAACGATTGAGCCTAACACTTTATTCTATCATCAACGACCAACGCTGCCGCCCGATGAAAACATTTGGCAAATGCAACTGAGCGGCATTGAGTTTCTCGCCCAGCAAGGCTATCAACAATATGAAGTATCCGCTTACGCCCAACCTAATCGACGCTGCGCGCATAATCTAAATTACTGGGAATTCGGTGACTACCTTGGCATTGGCGCAGGCGCACACAGTAAAATCACCGATATAGCAACAGGACAAGTATCGCGATTCGCGCAAACTCGCCAACCGAAGAATTATTTAGATGCCACCAAGCGTAGTCGCCTCGATATTAAAATCATTGAAGAAAAAGATTTGATCTTTGAATTCATGTTAAATGCCTTGCGCTTAACGGATGGCGTTCCCACGTCGCTGTTTGGCGCACGCACCGGCATACCGCTTGTGAAAATATTAGCAACGCTCATGGCCGCTAAAAAGCGCGGGTTATTGGTGAATGATGAGACGAAGATTAAACCGACTGAATTAGGTAAAAAGTTTTTGAATGATTTGGTCGAAATGTTTTTATAATTTTTTTGTGCTTATCTGATCAAACTCACAAACTTTGTTTGATGAAACAGCCCAGCTCCTGTCATTGCGAGCGCAGCGAAGCAAACCAGCCAATAATACGTAGCAGAGTTTGATAATATTGATATCGGTCACTAAACGCTTTTATTTTTAATAAGGTTTGTTGCTTTTGATGGACTGGTTTGCTTCGCTGCGCTCGCAATGACGCGGCACAACAAAGCGAGCCCGCGTTGATCGCGGACTCGCCCACAAAGACACCATTAATTAGCGCACAAGAACTGACCGCAATAGACATCAACAAAGTGGTAGGAAAGACCGAGCGCATACAAATCCATGCCCTTCAGTGATCCACCCGCAAAATATCTTGTCCACGAAGCATCGAGCTGCCAGCTTTGATCAAGGTCGTAACTTGCGCCTACGGCAAATGTTGGGGCAAGTTTAACGGCGTATGTGTTAGAGCCTGAGTTTATATAATTATAGTTTGGAAGACCTGTCTTGGGGTTAACCGCGCTGGGACTATAATCTGTTAAATCTTTAAAATTGGTAACATTCAATGCACCAGGTGTGGTTGTATAAAGCGCGGTTACACCACCTTTAGCAAAAACACCTATCGTATTGTTATATGAATAATCCAGCTTGCCGACAAAATCGATACCGCGTACACGCCCCGTTGTCCCAGCAGCTGGAGTTAGTGTCTTGTCTGCAAATTTATACTGTATGCCCGAGAAATAAGTAAATCCCATTTCAAAACCAGCATAATGATTGAACTTATACCCTAAAAACAATCTGCTTCCAAACTGAGTTGACTGTGGGTTCGCCAAGCTAGATTGCGCATTCGGATAGATTGAATTAGGCAAGCCACCTTCGGGAATCAGAGAATAATCACGGTACTGCATCTGCTGCTCACTACCCGTATTCGATGCCGGCCCCATCATCAAGCCCATGTAAAATCCAGGCGCAATGGCCATGGCATCCGCACACATCATACTAACGGCAACTACTGCCAGTCCTTTCACTATTCCTTTTTGCATGGATGCACTCCCAGTCATCAAATTCCATCATCGGTAAAGAGTATGTGACGCACGCGTCATTGTCTAGTTTGGATAAACATGCCCGCCGCAGGCACTGTAACAGGTGTTATAAGAGGGCGTGCAGTTACACGAATGCGTGCAACTCGCGGTGCGGTAAAAATCATCGTAGTTTTTCTTGATGGGCAAGCCTTGTGCTTGTCGTTGCATTTTGTAGTGGGTGTAACGCTCTGTCGCCGTTTCCTGCATTTCTGAACGGCAAGTACTATTTTTGAGAGCACAAATTTGCGTACAGGAATTCGTGGCAACCTTACACGAGGAGATGCACTTCAACGCCGTGGCACCCTGCGGAGGCGTGTAGCTGTAGGTTTGAATGGGCGCGCACGCGGTTAGAAAACTCAGAGACAAGCACAGACCCAAAATACTTATGATACGCCGCATATTCATTCACCCCATCCTATTGAACGGCAGATTTTAACGGACTCGAAGCAGACGAACAACCTTTATAATTTAATGAGCTGCAATTCTCTGATAGCACGGCCTTCTTGAATGGCGCGCTGCTCAAATTTACTGATGATAGGGCGGTAGATAGAACGTTCGCCAAATTGTTGCTCGCCCGCAAGATTCTTAAATTCTTTCGCCGCGCTGACGACCTTCATCATATGCTGCGCGTAATCATCCCAGTCTGTCGCTAAATGCAAACTCCCACTCGGCTGCAACACACGCGCCATGGTTTGCATAAAGTCAGGCTGAATTAAACGACGCGCAAAATGGCGACGCTTCTGCCAAGGATCGGGGAAAAAGATTTGTACGCCGGCGAGACTGCCATCGCTAATACATTCTGACAGCACATCAATGACATCCACTTTGAAGAGACGAATATTGGTGAGCTCAAGCTCTTTCATTCCCATCAACAACGCACCCATGCCTGGACGATGGGTTTCAACGCCGATAAAATTTTTATCGGGATGATTAGCCGCCGCCGCGAGCAACGTCTGGCCGGAACCATAACCTATCTCTAAATAAGTGGGCGCTTCGCGACCAAACGCCTGCGTGAAATCGACTTTTCCATTCGCTAACTCGAGACCCACCACCGGCCAGAGCTCACGCACAGCACGAATTTGGGCAGACGTGCCACGACCACCACGAACGACAAAACTACGAATACGAAATGTTGGCTGACTAGGTATGTTCATTTTTAGTTATTTTGAATTTTTTATTTATATTGATCGTTGGGCTTTATACAAAGTTTAATGAGCTCCTGAAAGCCCTTAAACCGTTCCGGGCTAATTCTACCATCAGCAACTGCCTGCTGCACAGCACAACCCGGCTCGACGGCATGGGTACAATCACGAAACCGGCAGCCAGATAAATACGGCTGAAACTCCCGAAACCCACGCAACACTTCCGCCTTGGTGACTGGCCACAAATTGAACTCCCTGACGCCAGGCGAGTCGATTAATGCCCCGCCACCCTCAAGATGATAAAAACGCGTCGCCGTCGTGGTGTGCTTGCCACTGCCTTTCGGGCTCACAATCCCCACACGAATATCTTCCTCAGAGCCAAGCGCGGTGATCAACGAGGATTTGCCAACCCCTGATGGACCGACCAGCACGCCGCGTTTACCTTTCAGCACAGCAGCGAGATCATTCAGCCCGCCTTCAGTCTTGGTGCTAGTAAAAACAACGTCGTACGGGATATTTCGATACGGCAATAATTGCGCCGTTAACCCAGCTACTTCTTCAGCACTGAGTAAATCAGCCTTATTGATGACGAGCACCGGTGTAATATTCAAAAGCTCCGCCGCCACCAGATAACGATCAAGCAGATGACAGGAAATACCCGGTTGAGCGGCCATGACAATGACTAGCAAATCGATATTGGCGACAATCGGTTTCATCGCGCCACCACCATTGCCACGGACATCACCGCGAGCCAGCATGGTCCGGCGCGGCAAAATGCGCCTCACAATGCCGCTTGTTCCACCAGCTTCCGGCTGCCAACCCACTTCATCACCCACCACGGGCAACGCCTGATTGCGCCGCAAGTGGCAAGGAATAATGTGCCCATCGGCCGTTTCAACAGAGACCGTACTTCCGTAATAAGAAATCACTAGCCCTTGCTGTTCAGGGGCATGGCTTTTTTCCAACTTTTTTGGCATGTTACCTACATCTCTCATTCATTCTTCGCGAGTCATATATTACATGAAAATCTATCTGGTAGGGGGCGCCGTCCGGGATAAGTTACTGGGACTGCCCATTAAGGAACGCGATTACGTCGTCGTGGGCGCGAGCGAAGAAGATATGCTGAAGCTTGGCTATCAACGCGTTGGTAAAGAATTTCCCGTTTTCCTGCACCCCAAAACCCGCGAAGAATACGCCCTGGCACGCCGTGAACGCAAAACGGGACCCGGTTACAAAGGATTTGATTTTGATGCGTCGCCGCAAGTGGAGTTAAAAGATGACTTGCTCCGCCGTGATCTCACCATCAACGCCATGGCAGAATTAACCGACGGCACCATTGAAGACCCCTATCACGGCAAAGAAGATCTCGCACATAAAATATTGCGCCATGTCTCACCTGCCTTTGCCGAAGACCCCGTGCGCATTTTACGCGTCGGCCGTTTTCTGGCCCGCTACGCCTATCTTGGCTTCACCGTCGCACCAGAAACAATCGAATTAATGCGCGGCATGGTGAAAGAGGGCGAAGTTAATGCGCTGGTTGCTGAGCGTGTCTGGAAAGAATTAGAACGCGCATTAGGCGAAAAAAATCCTGAGAAATTTTTTGAAATATTAGGCGAATGCGGTGCGCTGCAAATTTTATTCCCTACCTTTGAATTGAATGGAGAAGGGATGCAAGCACTGCAAACCGCCTGTGAGCTCACGCCCAATTCTTCCGTCCGTTTTGCCGCACTATTGCATGACTATGCGGATGGCGATAAAAAATTATTAAGTGATCTCTGTCACCGTTATCGCGTGCCCAACTCTCATCATGAGTTGGCGAAATTAACCGCCGCACATCACAACGATGCACGAGTCGCTAAAAAATTCGATGCCGAGCAATTATTAATCCTTTTCTCACGTCTCGATTACTTTAGACGCGAGCAACGCTTTAAAGATTTCCTCACCGCCTGCCGCGCCATTTATGCTGCCGAAAACTTCGATGCGAATTGGTTGCTGTCCTGCGCAGAGGCTGCTCGCTCGTATCCACCACAGGAATTGGTCACACGAGGCCTCACAGGCCCCGCCTTCGCCGAACAATTGAAGATGAAACGTCTCGAGAAAATTAATGAATGGTTGAGCAGTCACCGGCCCGCATAACAGACCTTTAACTACCCGAATTGCTCTGCTATGATTTCGTGATTACATTTATGTATCATTCAAGGAGATCCCCATGTCACGCTTCACCCAAACACTCGCCGCTGCCGCCATTTTTGCCGCTATGACCAGCGCTTCTTTTGCTAGCTCGTTTACGCCCGCTCAAGAAAAAGAGATTCAAGCCGTTGTTGGCAGCTACCTGCAAAGCAACCCACAAGTGATCATCAGCTCACTGCAGTCTTACCAGCAAAAGCAAATGCAAGAAGCAGAACAGACCATCAAGTCCACACAGAAAGATGCTTCACAATATGTAAACGCCCTGTTCCATAACGCCAAAGATCCTGTTGCCGGCAATGCGACCGCCCCTGTTACCATCGTTGAATTTTTCGATTACCAATGCACACACTGCGTAGATATGGCACCCGTGATTGCAGAAGTCATCAAGTCCAACCCAAATGTACGCTTTGTTTTCAAGGAATTCCCAATTCGCGGCCCATTATCTGACTTCGCTTCTCGCGCCGCACTCGCTGCCAACATGCAAGGCAAATATATCCCGTTCCATGATGAATTGATGAAAACCAAGCAACCGTACACCCAAGAAGCGATTCTCGCTGCCGCTAAAACCGTTGGCCTGAATCTCGAACAGTTACAAAAAGACATGGACAGCACAGCGGTAAAAGATCAAATCAAAGCGACCATGAAACTGGCTCAAGATTTGAAATTACTCGGCACACCGGCATTCTTTGTTGGCAAAACCAATGCTACCACCACCAGTAGCGTGAACTACGTACCAGGTCAAATGAACATGGAACAGCTGCAATCCCTGATCAAGAAAACCAGCTAACCAAGCTTTTTCTGCTTCACCCAAAAGCCGGTGCTACTGCACCGGCTTTTTTTATGACCTATCCCCCGCTAGAATCCCACCACAAAATCGGTTACGCTTCCCCACAGTTTTATCTTTATTCATTATGAAGGAACATATAAATGGTCTTAAAAAAATCACTCGTAGCGATTACATCGGCAGTTCTGCTTTCTAATTTCGCCATAGCTGCACCCGCGAAACACATGGTCATTGCACCGCAATGTTTACTTAAATTTGTGCCTGTCAAATTCAAAACGCTTTCCAACAAAAAAGAATTAAGCCTAATTGAAGTCGATCAAGATGGCATTGAGCAATTATCCCTTGCCAAACATCAAGCTAAACAACCTTGCGGCGGTTTTACCGATGTCACGCGCGCCTGGAACAAACAACAATCCGCACACCAACTGGCACCCGCCAATTTTCTGACAACGTATACAGCAGCACCTGCTCTCACAAAAAAGCATGGCGATTATCAAATTCAATTTGAAAAGGAAACCCAAGCTGTTTTAAATACGATTGATACCGAAAACATGTGGGCCTATCTCACCAAGATCACCAGCGCCAAAGAATATAAAGATCGTTATGCCAACTCTAAAGATGGTGTGAAAGCAGCGAACTGGATTAAATCTGAAGTGGAAGCCATGGCGAAAAAATCCGGTCATACGGATGTCAGCGTTTATCTGGTCGACACCAACGGTTATGATCAACCCTCAGTTGTCGCAAAGCTTGGTAATAGCGACGCACCCGGCATCGTGATTGGTGGTCACATGGACACCCTGAGCAGCGCTTTCAGCGGTCACAAACCAGGCGCCGATGATGATGGTAGTGGCACAGTCACCGTTCTTGAAACAGCACGCACTATTCTCGATAGCGGCATGCAATTTCAAAAACCGATTTACTTCATTTGGTATTCTGCTGAAGAAGAAGGATTGGTGGGTTCAGATAGCGTCGTTGCTAAATTCCAGGAAAATAATATCCCCGTTGAAGCGGCTGTTCAGTTTGACATGACCGGTTACGCAGGCAGCGCGAAGAATGACTCTACCATGTGGCTCATGACTGACTTCGTCGATGCTGATTTAACAGCTTATCTGGAAAAACTGATCAAGACCTACGTTAAGAAACCGTATAAATTCTCTAAATGCGGTTATGGTTGCAGCGATCATGCTTCCTGGCATCAGGCTGGTATTGCTTCCGCTTTCCCATTTGAAGCAGCCATGAATCAGGACAACCCAGACATCCACTCCAACAACGACACCATGAAAAACCTGTCGAAAGAACACATGCAGGATTTCCTCAAACTTGCCGTGGCTTACATCGTGGAAATGGGCAACCCCGTCTCTAAATAAATCAACGCGTTATATACCACCCAAAGCCCCGTATTGTTGCGGGGCTTTTTTTTGCTTATCCCTCTCAATGGGTCTAAAATACCCACCACATTACCAGCTCAAGGTATCTCTCATGATTGAAACCTTTACGACATCCGAGTGGAGTGAACTATTCTCCCCAGACAATCAACAACGCGCGCTCAATCAATTAGAAAGCGGGCACATTCTTTATTTTCCACAATTACCGTTTACGCTCACGGAAAATGAAAAATTATTTTTAACACCCAAATTTTCCGACCCGAGCTCGAAAAATATAAGCTACCATCCTGAACGCAACAAATTATATGGCGTACACAAATTAAATGATGAGCTCCGTCACCGATTGAAAACCATGCTGCATCGTTATGTGCAACACAGCCAAACACTGATCCGTAATTTGTTACCACAGTATCAAGCACATCTCATCATGGGACGCACCAGCTTCAGACCCGTACAAATTAGCGGTCGCCAAACTTCTTATCGTAAAGACGATAAACGTTTGCATGTGGATGCTTTTCCATCTTCGCCGAATCAGGGCAAGCGTATTATTCGTGTATTTTGTAACGTCAACCCCACCGATGATCGAGTCTGGCGTATCGGCGAACCATTTGAAGAAGTAGCAAAGCGCTTTATACCTTCTATTGCAAGACCCATTCCTGGCAGTGCATCTTTGTTGCATTTATTGAATATCACGAAAACTAAACGCACACCTTACGATCACTACATGCTGCGCATGCACGACTCCATGAAAGAAGATGAACGCTATCAACAAACTGTCAGCCAACAAGAAGTACGCTTCCCGCCAGCAAGCTCATGGATCGTACAAACCGATCACGTTTCGCATGCAGCTATGCAAGGACAGTATTTACTAGAGCAAACTTTTTATTTACCGATTGAAGCCATGAAGAATCCCGATCTATCGCCACAACGTGTGCTGGAAAAATTACTGCAACAACCTCTTACCTAAAAAAAGGAATGTATCATGCTAACTGGAAAGCATTTATTACACTCATGCGCAGCGCTTACACTCGCTGCGCTTTCTAATTCCGTGTTCGCGACCCCTTCTCAACAAATTGTCGTCGCGCCACAATGCCTCATTCAAGCTGCAAATCTATCGCCGAAAGTGATAGCTAATCATAAAGATTTTTCGCTCATCGAAGTGAATGCCGCTGACATCGAAAAATTAAGTGATAGCAAACATCAAACCAAAAAACCATGCGGCGGCTTCATTAATGTCACCAGTGACTGGCAAAAATTTCAAGCTAGCCCACTAGCCGTCAAAAACAACACATCGTTTCTTTCCACTTATTCGGTCATGCGTTCTAAATCATTACGCCCAGAAAAAACCTATTCGATTCGTTTCGAAAAAGAAGCCAATCAACTTATTGGCCAATTAAACCCTACACTGATGTGGGACAATCTCACTACATTCTCCAGCAACAAAGATCGCTATGCTGATTCCGACAATGGTGTCGCTGCAGCGAAATGGATCGCAGCACAAATTGAAGCGGCCGCGACAGCTGCGGGACGTCATGATGTCAGCATTCAATTCGTTAAAACGAATGGTTACAAACAGCCTTCCGTCGTTGCCAAACTTGGTAATGGTAATGAGGCCGGCGTTGTGATTGGGGCACACATGGATACCACTGACAGTTATTCCGGTAACAAGCCAGGCGCCGATGATGATGGCAGTGGCTCGATGACCGTGATGGAAAGCGCACGCACCGTCATCACAAGTGGCATGCAATTTAAAAAGCCCATTTATTTTGTCTGGTATTCCGCGGAAGAAGAAGGACTCTTGGGCTCGCGTGCAGTGGTTGCAGATTTCCAAAAGAAAAAAATTCCCGTTGAAGCTGTCATGCATTTTGATATGACAGGCTTTGCTTACAAAAACCAACCCACCATCTGGATTATTGATGATTACGTCGATGACGGCTTAACCACATTCCTCGAAAAGATCATCACCACTTACACACACCGCCCCGTTGAATATACGCGTTGCGGATATGCATGCAGTGATCACGCCTCCTGGACAATGGGCGGTTATAAAGCAGTGATTCCGGCTGAATCACGTTTTGAAGATACCAACCCTGTGATGCATTCATCACGTGATACGATTGACAGATTATCCATCACACACATGACCGACTATGCAAAAATTGCGACGGCATTTGCAGTAGAATTAGCGGAACCTAGTGTTTAATCTGCCCCAACTCTCTCGCGGCATGCCCGCGAGAGAGTTGCCATGAACATCCCAATTAGTGCATGATGAAATGACCGGCTTGGCACTTTAATTGTGACAGGGAGCGTCTATGTTTAGTTTTAATTTATTCGGTCCACAACCCATCCCCACACGCTTTGATAAATGCGTTGAATTAAAACAAATTGCTGAGGCATTGGCTCACCTGAGAAGCAAAGAAAATGAACTCGATCATGCCCGCCAAAAGACTGGGGCAGGCTCATCAGACTATGCCAAATATACGGTGGTCACGAACTTATTACGTGAAATAGATGCCAGTATTGCGGCATTTAATGAAGCACCTGAACATGATGATCATGCCGCGGAAGTAGGCGATATGATTCGCCTCATTGACGAGATCACATCGCACATTGCTAACACACTGGCATTGCATCGTGAAACTATCAATATCTTTCGTAACAAACAACGCGAGAATATGGCACTCACGTTCAGATCTGCCGCCTTTGCCACTACACTTGTCACGTTTTTTTCAGCGCCACTTTCTTTACTACCAAGGTTAGGCATGATTTTTGGTATCGGTTATGCTGAAAACAGTATTGAAGATCTGACCGGTTTGAATTCTCGTACCACTCGCACACTAGGCTTATTAACTGAGTTTCACGCAATGCTAAGAGAAGCGAAAATTAATTTGCAGTTCGCTGTTCGTCTAGGGAGAAATGATGGCGTGCGAGTAATTGCTGCGCAGGCACCAGCTGACAATGCATTATTATTTACTTACTCGCCGATGACCAAAGCGTATGTTGACGCAATCCGCAAGAAGCCACATCAGATTACGCAAATACTGGAACAACTCAATCTCACCGATGAAGAAAAATGTCTTTTCACTCGCTTTGAATGCCCGATCTCGCAGGAAGTGATGGATATTCCGGTGATGGTAGGTGTAGAGGAATTTGATTTGGACTGTGTACTGGCGTTACCCGTTGATGAACATGATCAGCGCACTCACCCCATCACTCGGCAGAAATTTTATGTGCGAGACATTCACCCCACCAAAACATACGGTCATATTCTTGAGATGATCGAGCATGTCAAAATGATGAGAAATAATCCGATCATTGATAAACAGGTGGATCAACCTGCACCGTCGGCGCCAATGCCTGATTTCTAAACTGAGGCAGCCTGCTTCATCGGGACATCGTTAGTCGAAAGTAATCGGTATGGTTTCACGCGACCATCTTCCGTTACTTCACCCACACCCAGAAAACGCTCATCTTCCGAGAACAAACGAATCAATGAACTATTGAGTGGCAACGTCACCCGCACCGCTTGACCAGTACGCATGTAAAATGCAGCGGATGTCGAGAGTTTGACGGCAGGAAAGGTTCGCACAGATGTTTCTAATGGCAATAAACACGCATCTAAACCAGCCTGGCCGGTCGTATCCGCGATCAATTGTAAGGCTTCAAAAGTATAAATGGTATTGCCATCGTAAGGCGTGACACGCGTACGGCGTAGATCAGCAACGTGAGCGCCACATCCCAGTTCGCGGCCAATATCTTCCACCAAGGTGCGAACATACGTGCCTTTACTGCAATGGACATCACATGAAAAACGCTGTGTCTCAGCCTCATAACTAACGTTGGTGATGCTAAAAATGGTAATACGACGCGGCTTGCGCTCAATCTCAATACCTTGACGCGCTAATTCATACAGTGGTTTACCCTGTACTTTTAACGCTGAAAACATCGGAGGGATTTGTTCAATTTCACCGATAAATTTTTCAACGACAGCCTGAATACGCTCACAACTCATATCGTTGACGGGTTGCGTGGCACTGACAGCACCTTCACGATCGCCTGTGACGGTACACACACCTAACTGACCGGTCACATAATAAGCTTTATCGGAATCGAGCAGGAATTGAGAAAACTTGGTAGCTTCACCAAAGCAAAGTGGCAACATCCCCGTCGCCATCGGGTCGAGACTGCCGGTATGACCCGCTTTTTTCGCCTGGAATAAATGTTTCATGCGCTGAAGAGCGCCGTTAGAGGTGATACCAATAGGCTTATCTAACAGCAAAATACCGTTAACGTTTCTACGCATATTTATTTTTCCTGAGGATGGGAGCTATTATTTTTTTTCTTTTTTGATGGCCGCATCAATTAAATCTGAGACACGAAAACCGTGCGCGGTAGACTCATCGTAATGAAATTTTAATTCTGGAACGATACGCAAATCCACTTCGCGAGCCAGGTTATAACGCATCGCTTTCGCGGAGCGATTTAAGGCCGCCATGGTTTGCTTAATTTTTTCAGCATCGTCGAACAACATGCTGACGTAAACTTTCGCATAAGAAAGATCGCGACTGACCGTCACGCCGGTAACGGTTACCATGCGAAAACGGTCATCACTCATATCTTGCAAAAGCATTTGCGCGAGAGTCTTCTGAAGAAGATCCGCCACGCGCCGCGTGCGGTCATAGCCTCTCTTCATAAATTATATCTCTCGCTTCACTTCGATTTTTTCGAAGCATTCAATCTGATCGCCAGCCTTCACATCATTGTAGTTTTTCACAGCGATACCACATTCCATGCCGTTACGAACTTCCGATGCATCGTCTTTGAAGCGACGCAGGGATTCAAGATGGCCCTCGAAAACAACCACGTTATCGCGTAAAACGCGAATCGGGAAGTTACGTTTCACCACCCCTTCGATCACCATACAGCCTGCAATCGTACCGGTTTTGGTTGAGCGGAACACTTCACGAACTTGCGCAAGACCGACAATACGTTCATGAATTTCTGGCTTCAATGCACCACTGATCGCCTTCTTCACTTCATTAATGACATCGTAAATGATGTTGTAATAATGAACGTCGACGCTATTGGCTTCCATTAACTTGCGCGCTTCTGAATTGGCACGCACGTTAAATGCAATGATGATCGCGTTTGATGCAATAGCGAGATTCACATCGCTTTCATTAATACCACCAATACCGCTTGAGATGATATGAACAATCACTTCTAAGCCTGATAACTCATTTAATGCCTGACGCAAGGCCTCAACAGAACCTTGCACATCGGCCTTCAAAACCAGATTCAGAGTGGTCGCCGCAACTTTCTCTGCTTCCATACGTTCTAGTAAATCTTCCAACTTCGGCGCATGACGCGCGAGTTTCATTTCACGATGTTTAACTTGGCGGAATGCGGCCACTTCACGTGCGCGCTTTTCGTCTGGGACAATAATAAAGTCATCACCTGCTTGCGGAACACCAGACAAGCCTAATACTTCAACAGGAATAGAGGGACCTGCATGCTGAATCGGTTTACCGGCTTCATCAAACATGGCGCGAATGCGGCCATATTCGAGGCCAGCAAGGATAATATCGCCTTTATTGAGCGTACCTTGTTGCACTAACACACTCATCACGGCTCCACGACCGCGATCAACACGCGACTCGATCACAACACCGCGAGCGGCACAATCAGACACGCCTTTCAAATCTAATACTTCAGCTTGCACCAAAACGGAATCCAGCAAGCTATCAATACCCATACCGGTTTTAGCGGAGATTGGTACGAACATGGCATCGCCACCCCACTCTTCAGGGATCAAGCCATATTTTGAAACTTCTTGCTTAATACGATCAGGATCAACGCCGTGTTTATCCATCTTGTTCACAGCCACCACGATAGGTACACCGGCTGCTTTGGCATGTTCAATCGCTTCAATTGTCTGCGGCATCACACCGTCATCAGCGGCCACAACAAGAATCACGATATCGGTTAACTTGGCACCGCGTGCACGCATAGCCGTAAACGCTGCGTGGCCTGGGGTATCAAGAAAGGTAATCGTGCCTTTCGGTGTTTGCACATGATAAGCACCAATGTGCTGCGTAATACCACCGGCTTCTGATGCAGCCACTTTGGTGGTACGGATATAATCTAATAAGGTTGTTTTACCATGATCGACGTGGCCCATAATCGTAATGACGGGTGGACGTGTGACGCCTTCACCTTCAATTTCCAGCGACTTCGTTAACGCATGTTCAATCGCATCGGAACTAACCGGGATGGCTTTATGTCCGAGCTCTTCAACCACCAAAATCGCGGTATCTTGATCAACCGGTTGATTGATCGTCGCCATGACACCCATTTTCATCATCACTTTGACAACTTCAGCCGCTTTCACCGACATGCGTTGCGCGAGTTCCGCAATGCTAATAAATTCGGGAATTTCTACATCGCGCACAACCGGAGCAGTTGGGCGATTAAAGGCTTGAATTTTAACTTTGCCACCGTGGCCACCACGGAATTTACCGCCTCGACGCAACATGGCATCCGCTGATTCGTCATCAGTGACGCGCATCACACGACCTAAATCAGCACCGCGAGCCAATAATGATTCAAAGTTTTTATCTTCCACTTGCGCTGTATCGCGTACTTTCTTTTTCTTTTTATTACGATCTGCGGTCGCTGCATCATCTTCCTGATCTAGGCGATGCTTTTCTTTACGCTTCGCTTTCGCTTCTGCATCTTCTTCAATGATGGGTTCTGCTGTTTCAGCCACTTCTTCAACCATAACATCATCGCCAGCTGTTTCAACGGGAGCCGCGGCTGCCGCAACAGTTGCTTCTGGTTTAACAATTGATTCGATAACGGGTGGTTGATTAGCTTCAAGCGAAGTCGCTACAACTTCTTGTTCAACATTCGCCTCAACGACCGGCGCTTCTTCTTCGCCTGGGGTGCGTTTCACGTAAGTGCGCTTTTTGCGAACTTGAATACTGACGGTTTTGCCTGCGCCATGCGCGCGACCTAATTTAATTTCACTGGTCTTCGCACGTCGCAAAACGATTTTTTCGGGTGCGCCATCTTTCTTGGCACCGTGATGCTGCTGCAAGTATCGCAACAGTTTTTGTTTCTGCTCTTCGCTTACCGAATCATTTACGCTTGCAATGGTAATGCCGGCATCCTTGAATTGGCTAAGTAGACGATCTGGTGTCACGCCGATTTCTTCAGCAAAATGCTTCACTGATACGCCGCCTTTTTCCGCTTCATTTATCTTGTTTTTCACCACGCGAACTTGTCTCCAAATGCATTCTCAAACGGGCCTAAGCTGTCAACAAGACCGTTTCAATTATTCGGCCTTATCGGCCTCGTCTTCAAACCATATCTTGCGCGCTGTCATGATGAGTTTGGCGGCAACATCTTCTTCAATTCCACCAATATCCAGTAAATCATCAACAGACTGCTCAGCTAGATCTTCACGCGTCACAATACCCTTGCTGGCTAACACGTAAGCGAGATGCTTTTCCATGCCTTCCATCTCTAATAAATCTTGTGCGGGCTCAGCTTCCAGCGCTTGTTCATTGGCAATAGCCAAGGTTAACAACGCTGCTTTGGCACGTTCACGCAATTCATTGACCATGTCTTGATCAAAGCCATCAATTTCCAAAAGCTCTTGGACAGGCACGTAAGCAATTTCTTCCAGCGATGAAAAACCTTCATTCACCAGAATTTCTGCAACCGCTTCCTCAACGCCCAGTTTTTCCTGGAACACTTCAAGGATTTTTTCGCCTTCTGCCAGTGACTTGGCCTGCGCTTCTTCTTCCGTCATGACATTCAGTGTCCAGCCAGTTAATTCACTAGCAAGACGGACATTTTGTCCATGACGACCGATAGCCTGCGGCAATTGATCCGCTTTCACAGCGATATCCATCGTATGCGTATCTTCATCAACAACGATAGAGGCAACTTCTGCGGGAGCCATCGAATTAATGACTAACTGTGCTGGATTATCGTCCCACAACACAATATCAATACGCTCACCACCTAATTCACTCGAGACAGCCTGCACACGCGCACCGCGCATACCAACGCATGCACCGATGGGATCAATACGACCATCATTTGTTTTCACGGCAATTTTCGCGCGCGAACCTGGATCACGTGCGGCCGCTTTAATATCAATCAATTCTTCGCCGATTTCCGGCACTTCAATCTTGAATAGCTCGATCAACATCTCTGGACGCGTACGGCTCACCATAATTTGTGGGCCTTTACCGCCATCAGTGTTGATTTCATACAAGTAAGAACGTACACGATCGCTAACGCGGAAAGCTTCATGTGGAATCATTTCGCTGCGTGGCATCAGGGCTTCTGCATTACTACCCATGTCGAGGACAATAAAATCACGGGTGACTTTCTTGACGGTGCCATTAATCAAATGGCCCAATTTTTCCTGATAAGCACTGACAATCTGAGCGCGCTCAGCTTCTAATACTTTCTGGATAATAACCTGCTTGGCTTTTTGTGCAGCAATACGACCAAAATCGACAGACTCTATTTGCTCAATGAGATATTCGCCAACTTTGATGTTTTTCTTGCGGGTGACAGCCTCAGTCAAGCCCATGACTGCATTAGCCGGGCCTTCAATATCTTCAGCTTCTTCGTCAGAAATGACCAACCAGCGGCGAAACGTCGTGTAATCGCCGGTTTTACGGTCGATTTCGACTTTCACATCTATAGAATCATCGGCTTTTTTCTTCGTTGCTATTTCTAGCGCCGCTTCAATCGCCTCAAAAATGACTTCTCTATCTACGCCTTTCTCGTTGGATACCGCTTCAACGACTAATAAGATCTCTTTATTCATCGCGTGACCTCAAACATCTTCATCCGACACAATAACCCTGCTGTCCAGTCCGTTTCGAGCCCAACCTAAAAACTGATCTTGCCCACTACATTTGCACGGTCAATTGACGAAAATGGTATGACAATTTCCCGTCCCGAGCCGCCTATATCTAAATGTATATCTTCGCCTTCAACACGCTTTAACACACCGCGGTATTGGCGACGACCATCAACAGGAGAAGATAATTTCACCTTCACTTCACTGCCAACAAATCGCTCGTAATGATTAAGCAGAAACAGCGGCCTATCAATGCCTGGGGACGATACTTCCAACACGTATCGAGTCTGAATGGGATCCTCTACATCCATCATCGCGCTAACCTGATGACTAACTTTAGAACAGTCATCTGCCGATACACCAGTCGGACTATCTATGTACAATCTGAACATTTTTTGCCTACCCATGGAGAGCAAGTCGCAACCTAGCAGCTCATAGCCCATGGAGCTAATCAATAATGTCAAACGTTCGTGTAGTTCCGGATCCAGCTTACTCATTCGTCTAGCCCATGCAAAAAGTGGGCCTTTAAGCCCACCAATAAGCAAAAAACCCCATACAGGGGTCCTTTGATTCAACTGCTTCTTTGTAAAATTTGGTAGCGGGGGCAGGATTTGAACCTACGACCTTCGGGTTATGAGCCCGACGAGCTACCAGACTGCTCCACCCCGCAGTAACGGCGTTATTCTATTAAACTTAATGGTTTCTAGCAAGCAAAGACGGAAGAAATAATAAAATAAACCTCAAACACCCCCAAACCAGACATTTTAAGACACAATTTGTTCATTTTAACCGCTAAATTTCACCTGGCGCGGCATTTTAGCTTATAATAGTCTAAGATTATCAGGAGAAAATCACATGAAAAATGACCCCCGCCTCATTGAAGGTCTGCGCCATTTGCTGGCAGACACCTATTTACTGTACCTGAAAACCCAAAATTTCCACTGGAATGTGAAAGGCATTAACTTCTTCGCGCTCCATCAACTCTTTGAAACCCAATATAACCAATTGAGCGATGCCGTTGACGTGATTGCGGAACGAATCCGCGCACTGCACGCCAGCGCACCTGGATCTTTTGCTGAATTCCTGAAGCTCGCCTCCCTCCATGAAGCCAGCAACGAGACAAGCGCCAATGAAATGCTGAGCTCGCTCCTAAAAGATCACGAATCGATGGCAGCTGCCCTCGCAAAACTCTGCGCGATAGCCAGTGAACTCGGTGATGAAGTGACTCTCGACATCTTGATTCAGCGTGAAACTGAACACGATAAGACGGCGTGGATGCTGCAAAGTTCGCTGGAAAAATAATGCGGCTGACTAACTTCGTCACCACTGAGCGCCTGCTGCACAGCCTAAAAACAGCGATCGCCAGCTGCGGGGCTTACATGCTGGCGCGCCTCATTGGCCAACCGGCTGACCAATGGATTGTCATCTCGGTCATTGTGGTCATGTGCGCACAAATCTATGTCGGGAGCATCATCCACAAATCTTATTTGCGCCTGCTTGGCACCATGCTCGGCTGTCTAACGGCGACCGTAACCATTGTTTTCTTAAACAACTCTTTTATCGCTATCCTCGCAACCATTGCCGTCGCCGCCTTCATGTTTAGTTTTATCGCGACAACGAAAGATGACTGGAGCCAGATGGGCACGCTCGGCGCCGTCACAACCATCATCATTTTATTTGGCACCCCACCCAGTCTCGCGCTAGCCGGCACGCGCTTTTTGGAAATTAGTGTGGGCATTGTGATCGCCGCCCTCGTTTCACAATTCATCTTCCCTATTCACGCCCGCACGCACTTGCGCCGCTCACAAGCCGCCACACTCGGACAGATTCGTGACTTTTATGTCGCCGCCGTCATCAACCGCTTCAATGATGCGAATGCCGTATCAACCAGCGACCTTGACGAGCGCATCATCAAATCGATGCTAAAACAACGTCAACTTGCCAAAGACTGTGCGCCTGAACTTATGGGCAAGCGCTTTGATCCAGATCATTTTTCTCGCTCTTTATATTGCGAACGTGAAATTCTTCGTGCCATCGATTTTATGGATCTGGCACTCTCGAGGGTCAGCAGTCTGCAATCGATCTACACCGCAGAAAATCCACTCAACCCCTTCAACCAAGCTGTCACCGGCGCATTAGACGTATTAATCCGCGTCATGCGCACCGCTCAACTCGGGGACGCGCACATTCATCTGCCGAACTTAAACCCTGTCAATAAAGCCCTGCACCAGCAAGCCGCTTTGATGAGTGACGACCAGCGCATCTACGTTGATGGATTTGTCTTTTCCGCAGAAATTCTGGTCAAAAACCTAGGCGAGCTCGCAAGCCTGTATCACATTCCCGTATCGCCTGAACCCATACCCACCGCATAACGACATAAAATCACAAATGACGAGTTGCATATTTCAATAAAATCGCTCAATATTTCGCCCGACGGTACTGACGGACTCACAGTCGCCCCTGTCACTTCAGCCTGGATGAATTCATCATCACAAACATCTCCGAGGAGACGTTATGCGTAAAACACTTCTTACCCTGACATCAGGACTTTTTTGCATCGTCGGCTTAATGAATGGCGCACGCGCCGATTACACCAGCTCCGCTGGCAATACACTACCACCACCAGCGCCACCATCCGTGATCAGCAACAGCTATGAAATTTCACCAGCGCCACCATCCACCACCGTCTCCAGCCGCCACCGGCATCACCGCAGCAGCACCGTTTATTCCTCGGCCACGCCTGCCGTATATAGCAACCAGCACAGCACGCAACCTTTCTGGATTGCCATGCATAGCGGCGAGCCACTCCCCACGAATGCCGTGGTAGGTGGCAGTCAATACAACCCTAATGCGATGTTCTATGTCTGCCGCGCTAATTATCGTGGCGGCGTACATCCCGGAAAATTTCTCGCTGGTAATTGCAACATCAGTTGGGGCGGACGTGAGGTGATGATGCAGAATTATGAAATTCTCGTGAGTGAAACACCTTTAGCCTGGATTGAAGGCAGCCACGGCAGCATCCCACGCCACGCCGTCCAAGGCGGACGCGAAAACCACCACAAACTCTATGTCTGCCAGGCAGAATATGGAAATGGCACACACCCCGGCAAGATTGTTGGCAAGAATTGCAATTTCAGTTGGGGCGGTCATGAGATGATGACGCCGTTTTATAGTGTTTTGACTAGCTAGCTATTCCACATCATTGTCCCGCGGACGATACGCGGGACAATTTATTTGACTAACGCGGATTTTCAAGACTGAGCACACCAGAGTTGTAATCATAAGCAAATAACTCCGCATAACGTCCCCACTCAATCACCGTACTCAATACACGCTCAGCTTCGCTCTCAGAAAGATAATCTTCCAGCAACGACAGAAAATTTTCTTCTAACGCACGATGGCGCGGATGGCGCTCAAGTTGGTCGAAGATATAACGCGCAAGCGGAACATATTTCTTTAACTGTACCGAGAATAACTTTTTACGCTCAAGAATGTCCGCATCTGCAAACTCACGGCCTTCTTCGGTGATGGTAATATCACCTTTTGAAATTTTGGCATAACGCAGAATTTCGAGAAGCTCAGTCAGCGGGAAAAGATCGTCAATATTAAGCATTAACGTATCGGCGACTTCGGGTAAATCCATTTTGCCTTGATGCTCGGGTGAATTCAAAATTTCCAGCAATCCGGTTACTTCAGAGATGCTCGCCTCAGGTAAGCGATAACCGATATCAATGACCATGAACTTGGTCATGTCATCTTTCATTTTTTCATCTTGTGGCTGCGTGGTCATCAACGTGTAAATACGATCAACCTGATTATGAAATCGAGGATCTAAATCGCTGCGAGGAAACGGCAACGTGACGCGAAGATCAGAACGAATCGAACCAGGATTGCTATTAAACACAATCACACGATCCGCGATCTCAATGGCTTCAGCAATGCTATGCGTCACAAACAAAATGGCGTTCAAGCCTGTTTTCTTTTCTTGCCACAAATTCATTAAATCGCTTTTCAAGTTGTCAGCCGTCAAGACATCGAGTGCTGAGAACGGCTCATCCATTAACAAGATATCTGGATTTACGACCATTGCGCGCGCAAACCCGACACGTTGGCGCATACCACCGGATAATTCTTTGGGTAACGCGCTTTCGAAACCATCAAGACCAATCATATCAATCGCTTTCAGTGCGCGTTCGCGGCGCTCATCACGGGGCAGCTGAAGTGCCTCCAGACCCAATTCTACATTTTGCAAAACCGTGAGCCACGGCAATAACGCAAACGATTGAAAGACCATGGCGAGGCCGCGTGCCGGACCGTCTATCGGTCTGCCGCGATATTTCACCTGGCCGCTGGATGCTTCAATCAAGCCCGCAATAATACGCAAGAGTGTTGACTTGCCTGACCCTGACTTACCAAGAATGGCGACAATCTCGCCTTCGTACATTTTCAAATTAATATCATTCAACACCAGCAATTCTTGTCGATCGCCTGTTTTAAATGATTTCTGAATATTGATGACTTCAATAATAGGCTCTGACATGGCTACTCCAGCAAAAATCGATTTTCGGCATACACATAAAGCGGACGCCAGACTAACCGGTTGATCAATAACACTAGCAAACACATCACGCCAATACCAAGCGCGGTATGACCGAATTTACCTGCGGTGGTATATTGCGAAATATAAGCACCGAGGCCTGTCGCGACAACTTTCTCATTACCCCAACTAGCCACTTCTGACACGATACTTGCGTTCCATGCACCACCCGAAGCGGTGAGGGCGCCGGTCACATAATAGGGGAAAATTCCGGGCAAGAGCAGTCGCTTCCAACGCAACCAACCTGAGACGCCCAAGTTATCAGCTGCCTGCAGCAATTCTTTTGGGATCATTGAAGCTCCCGCAATCACATTAAACAAAATATACCACTGCGCGCCCAGAATCATGAGCGGCGTCAACCAAATGTTTGGGTTCAAGTGATACGTCACAATAAAAATAACAATGAACGGATAAAAAAGATTAGCAGGAAACGCCGCCAGCAACTGTGCGATGGGCTGCACCACCATCGACACACTCGGACGCAAACCAATCCAGACGCCTATCGGCACCCATATCAACGAACACAAAGTAATTAAAATGAAAACACGCAGCATAGTCACAAATCCAAGCCCAACCACGTACTCCAATTCACCCAAAGAGATATTGGTCACACAGGCGTAAATAAGAAATGCTGCCGCACCGAGTCCCAGTAAAATAAATACAACATCGCTGACGATACCAATATATTCATTTCTGTTTTTGCGCGAAAAGAACCGACGTCTTTTGTGTGGAATGATCGTGTAACTAAAATGAAAATTCACGAAGAGATCGAATAGATACGATAGCCTTTTGCCCACACGGCGCATGACGCGCGTGCGTCTAAATAAATCCATCACCCATGACTCAGGGATCTTTTCATTAGGCACTTGCGCTGACTTAAATCTCTCTGCCCAGGCTACCAACGGTCGAAACAATAATTGATCGTAAATTAGAATGACGACGAACATGGTTAACACAGCGTAGCCGATAGCATGAATATTGGCAGCCTCAATCGCAACCGCAATGAACGATCCGATACCTGGCAGCAAAATTTCTTGATTTGAAACGGTAATGGCTTCAGCTGCCACTACAAAAAACCACCCAGCCGACATCGAAGCCATGGCATTCCATAATAATCCTGGCATGGAGAATGGAACTTCAATGCGCCAGAAACGCTGCCAAGCAGACAAGTGAAACATTTTAGCTGCTTCTTCAATCTCGTTTGGCACAGCGCGCACCGTCTGGTAAAAACCAAGCGCCATATTCCAGGCTTGTGATGTAAAAATTGCAAAAATGGCCGCACACTCAGGACCCAAGATACTACCGGGAAACAGTGAAATAAAACCCGCTACGGTGACCGATAGAAATCCGAGAATGGGCACGGATTGGAGAATATCAATCATGGGAATAATAATGCGTTCAGCGCGTTTACTTTTTGCCGCCCACGCACCAAATATAAACGTGAACAGCAACGAAAACAGCATGGCAATCAACATGCGCACGACAGTACGCGCAGCATAAAGAGGCAACATAGCAGTATCTAACGAGACCGAAATCGCCTCACCGAGGTGATACGGCGTTGCCATTTGTTTGGCATTCCAGGCAAAGAGCGAAATAACCGCGAGCACAAACATCAGCGCGAACATATCCCAGTAATTCGGATAAACTCGGGATCGGTATGCCTCCATGAAGGAGTCGCGAAATAAACTCATCGTTACAAACCTCGACCGCCATCCACTGCGAACACTTCACCGGTGATATAATCCGCATCACGCGCGAGAAACAACGCTAATCTCGCAATGTCATCCGCGGTACCACTCCGACCCAGCGGGGTTTTAGAAATGATAGATTCTTTTTCTTCTGGCGATAATGAATTTTCACCTTCGGGCCAAATAATTGACCCGGGGGCGATTGCATTCACAATCACATTCGGCGCAAGTTCTTTAGCCAATGACTTCGTCAACATCAAGACACCTGTTTTCGAAATGCAATACACTGAATAATTTTTCATTGGCCGCCAGGAATGAATATCGGCGATATTAATGATACGCCCCTTGTTTTCAGCCAGATAGGGTGCCGCTGCTTGCGCAAGAAAGAATGGCGCGCGCAAATTACTGATCATCAAATCATCCCAGGCATATTCCGTCACCTTGCCGAACGGCGTACGATAAAATCGCGAGGCATTATTCACTAAAAGATCTAATCGACCCCAAACCTTGTAAGCCTTGGTGACAAGTGATTTATCAATTTCGGGCTCGAGTAAATCGCCCTGCAAAGTTGCAGCAGAATTGACACGAATACCATTTAGCTTTTCACATAAAACCTGGGCTTCTTCTTCCGAAGCGTTGTAATGCAGCACAACATTCATGCCTTCACGATGCAAGGTCTCTGCCACCGCCGCACCGATACGTCTTGCAGCGCCGGTAATCATGGCCACCTTGTTCTCTAATGAGTTTCTTTCCATTACAAACACCCTCAATAATTCAGCAGGAAGTGCTGACGAAATAAATGATTTAACATATATTATATCTCCTTATGAAAACTTACCATGAACTTCCAGCACCATTACCAGAAGCCAGAGCGCGCTCGCATGCGCTCAGCCAGATAATTAAGCAGAAAATACAACAGCATAAAGGCAAAATAACCTTCGCTGATTTTATGGAACTCGCCTTATATCACCCCGAATACGGCTATTACCAGAATCCGCGCTTCGAATTAGGCAGGCATGGCGACTTCACTACGGCACCGGAAATTTCCCCGCTGTTTGCACAATGCTTTGCCCGTCAATGTTTACCCATCTTCGCCGCTCTCGGCGAGTCGAACATCCTTGAGCTCGGCGCCGGAACGGGCCGCTTCGCCTTAGATTTTCTATCGCAATTAGAAGTCCTGAACGTCCTACCCGAACGTTACTATATCTATGAAATCAGTGACGCCCTACGGGAAAAGCAGCGGTCATTCATTGCGGCGGAACGTAGCGACCTTCTCTCACGAGTCGTTTGGCTGACCGCACTGCCAGTCGCTTTTAGCGGGGTCATCATAGCCAACGAAGTGTTGGACGCTGTGCCAGTCAATCTGTTTGAAATACAACACGGGCACGCCCTCGAGCGCATGATTGTACTGCAAAATAATGAGTTCGCCTGGCAGCTCCAAGCTCCAGATTCAGCGGTCATACAGAAAGAAATCTCTAAATTAAGAAATGAATACGCCCTTGCTGACGGCTATCAATCTGAAATCAATCTTGGTGCTACGAATCTCGTGCATCAATTATCATCCTGCCTCACCAAAGGCGTGATCCTGTTCGCAGACTACGGCTACGGACAACGCGAATATTATCACCCGCAACGCACACAAGGGACGCTTGCCTGCTTCTATCAACACCATCTCCACCAGCAACCTTTGATATATCCAGGCCTGCAAGACATCACAGCCCACGTTGATTTCACACGCGTGATTGAAACCGCCGCCAACACTGGCTGCAACCTACTGGGTTACACAACACAAAGTGCATTCTTACTTGCCAATGACTTATTGCAACACACGAAGGATGCTGAAGAAAACTTATCAGATAAAGATGTATTCCATCTTCATCAAGCCATCAAGACCTTGACCATGCCGATGGAGATGGGCGATCTCATTAAAATCATGGCAATCAGTCGCCACTTCAATGAAACACTAGCAGGCTTTACAACGCTAGACAGACGTCGGGATTTATAAATGAGCTCTGAAAAATTTACTCACCTATTTGCACTGACCGGCATGGTACTTTTAATGAATGCCTGCTCTGGCGTTAACTCCATGGAGCCTTTTGATGATAAGCAGGCGGCCATTGTGGCAAGCTCTATGCTACCCTCACCGCTTGCTAAGCGACATCAACTCCCGGTTCAACGAAAAACTCAACAGCGTACGAATCAGAACGATAATGGCAGCAAGACCTAACGAATAATAATCTGGTGTGGTAGTCGTTCCTATCAGATCAGAAGCCACAATAAATTCAAGACCTAGCACTAATATTCGACCGAGATTCAATCGTATATCATTCAATTTGCTGCTCTGCTTAATTAATTCGCCCCGATATATAATTACCAGATACTGTGCGATCGCCACGAGCACACCTGACACAATAATCAAAATGCCAGCGAGCGAAATGAGATGTTGTATGGTCAAAATGATTTGGTGCAGACTCAACAATCCAGATAAATTAAAAAAACTCATCACCGCCTCCTCCTTGAGAATTACACATATTAACACAATCCTTCTGGCACACTCCATCTCATCAAGCATCGCACCACCATCAGCAGTATAGAAATCAACAAATATTATTGTTATAACTCATTACTACAGTGGAGGTTTATATGGAATCAAGGACTCGCGAAATCACAGAAGAAGAAAAAATTGTCGAGGCGATATTTGCCGAGCTAGACCAGCACAACTTATCATCTTTGCCACCTGATGAAAAAATTGCTGCCAAGCAATCCATCGCGAAAGGACTAGCACACCAAACCAAAACGCTAAGTCATCACTTAGCCCTAACCATTCTGATGCGCGCAACAAGACACAAATTATTTTCTGATGAAAAATCTCATCAAATCATCATGAAAGCCTATCACCATGAAAAGTTTCATCGCTCACCTATTAACACAGGCGCCAAAACACTCGAATTTATTCTCGCTTATCGAGTTGACCACGAGCAAGAAGTAGAAGAATTTCTTCTCGACCCTGAGCGAGTGACAAGCTGGATCAATCAAGCCACCGGGCTCGAGATTTCTAGATTTTTCGATCACTTTTTCACAGCGGCGCCTTTATCAAAATCAAAATATTATAAACATGTATTTAGCATCGCTGAACGTGAATACGAACAAAATATTTTCGGCAAGAGTTTTATTTTGCTCTGCTTGATTTTTCCTCACCCCTTGAAACCTGAAACTATTTCCTATTGCAAACAGGCCATCATAAACCTGCATGTCAGCGATCAATCGAAATACAAGCGCATTATTCAAATGGCTGCCGTACGTGTCAATCCGAATATCAAGACCATCACAAACGCTAATCAAAGCTTCGTCAATCTCAACAAGCTAAAAATGAATTATTTCGATTTCACTCAATTACAAATGGCAGGATCAAAACTAAATGAAACAGATTTAACACGGGCAATATTCAATTCAGCAGATATGAGTTCAGCACACTTCAAACTGGCGACCCTCAACTTTTCGCAATTCAAAAATGCATGTCTTATTAAGACAAATTTTCAAAATGCCAGATTATGCCATAGCGATTTGACTAATGCAGACCTATGTGGAGCAGATTTAACTGATGCAGATTTGACACATGCCAACCTGCACAGAGCTAACTTTAAAAATGCTATCCTGACAAACACGCGCTTCAATGACGTCACATTTTTTAATGATGCTACACTCACAACAGTAGGCGCATTTAAAACTGAATTGAATTATTTATCGCAAATGTTGCAACAACATGCATTCCGTAGCACCCTCATCGCAGCCATCATGAATGATATTTTAAGGCGCATTTATAGCAAATCGATATCTGATCTTTTGCTCATCTCCATCCTTGAAGCTGCCTACGATCACCCCTTATTCGCACAACACGATGAGCATCATTTTTTGAAATCCGCTTCTAACGTCATCAACTCTTCTTTGCAGTCGGCATCCACCGTTATTTCATCGACCGTTTTTGGATGGTTTTATAGACCTGTCGAGACGAAAAAACCGACCGCACTGCAATACGCAGAAGACATCCCCCTCTACGAAACAAAAGCGCAAACACGTCTTCGCGAAGAGTTGCGCAGATTAAAAGGGCCGCCAGTCACACCCACCAAGCCCGCGCCTCCGGGCATGAAACCGACCACTCCAAGCCCAGCATTGTGACGGTGCTTCCTCACATTAATTTCGCGCCATTCGGGACGTTGCGCTCAATAGCGGCGAGACATATCGCGCCACCCGCATCGGGAAATCCGACTAGTAAAAATTCAGAAATGAATCCTCCTATATTGCGGGTGCCAAGATTGACGCAGCCAACTACCTGACGCCCAAGGAGTGACTCTGGTGTATAATGCACGGTCACTTGAGCGGAAGTTTGCTTGACGCCAATTTCTGCGCCAAAGTCTACCCATATTTTATAGGCTGGTTTTTTCGCCCGTGGAAATAGCCCAGCTTTCACTATCGTGCCCGAACGTAAATCAACTTTTTCAAACTCTTCATAGGTGATTGTTGTCATAGATTGGCTCTTCTCTCTATTATCAAGTTACCCTCATGTTGCGCCTGATCATCTTTCAAAACTGCTTGCGGCAAGCCCCAACTCAAAAGCAATTCGACTATTGATGCACACTCAGAAGCGCGCGCCTCACGATAAAGCATTTTTCCATATCGATTCAGAAAGAGTCTCTGCAAATCATCAGGTAGCTTATTGTAGAATATTTCTAATGATCGTGGGGCCTTGCAACGACTGAATGAAGTCGCGACCCATTGAATAGCGACGACTTCCTGATCGACCAACTCCGGTGCCATATATTCCATTTTTTCAAACATTTTCAATATGGTCGAGCGAGACGTTTTCGTAGACGTTACGAAATCTACATACAGTTTATCGAATAGTGGGCGGCGGTCACATCGACCCCCATCTCGCACTTGTTGCTTAATCATCGAATCAGCTTCTTTAAGGAATTCCTTGATGGGCAGCTTACCCAAATCATCTCTTAATTTTAGTCTTGCCGACTCTAATTGTGATTTTGCGCTCTGCCATTCTTCTTGTGTCATACCTCGTTTTTTGCGACCCGCCTGTTTCAAACAATCCTGAGCACCAAGATAGTTAACCAACACTTTTCTTTCTTGCATTAAATCTTGATACAGGTTGTCTGCCTGAAATTTTGTCGCATCGACTATGCCAAAATCAGTAAGCAGATGGCACGCGACAAAAGCATGCGACTGCTTTGAGACTTCATTTCTGTTTAATTGATTGACGGAGAGCGCCGCTATCAAGTCCCGATATCCCAAAAATGATAAGACATAAAGCTTCACGCCTTGAGGCAACTTATCGTAATCATTATTCCCATCGCATCTTAACATCGCCTGACTCCACAAACTCAAGACCATTATCAGCATTGAGGGTAGTCTATCGCATTTTACCGGCAACTATCACGGCCGCATTGATTGCTAAAAATGTATCCTCATTTGATAATTTCCCGTGATATATTATTGTGATGACAACTTCGAGCAAGTCACAAAATCTTTCGATCATGTTGACTGATATTCAGGGTTATTCAAGCGCGAGCGCTAACAGCTCCCGCGAAGAGATTCTGGGTCTTATTCACAGACATAATCAACTGATGCAGCCGGTCATCAGTTTCTACGGCGGCAAAGTGATTAAAACCATTGGCGATGCCTTTCTCGTCACATTCACTAGTGCGACAGACGCGGTTGTTTGCGCGATTATTATTCAATTAATTCTTGGTGAGTACAATTCGAAACAACAGAACCCCTCACACAAACTCAATCTCCGCGTTGTCATTAATACGGGTGACGTCTCACTTGAAAAAAATGATATCTACGGTGATGCGGTCAACATTACGGCTCGGATGGAAGGCCTTGAGTGTTTTGCAGGTAGCACGATTGGCATTAGTGAAGCAACCTATCTACTAATGAATCGTAATGAGATTGTAGCCGACGAGATTGGCCCCAAAGAATTGAAAGGAATCCCCTACCCTGTTGTGGTCTATCAAATACCACTCGATCGTCAAAAATTAACATCCATCCCCACCAAACTGCTTGAGTTGGTTGAGCGTAGCGTCAATGCTAGCGAGTCTCAGGATGGTGGCGATGGATCAGGCATCGATCTCACAGAATGGTCCAATGCGGTGACATCCTTCCTCAAAGAAAAAAATCTGGGCAGGCATATCAGCGAGAACATTATTAAGAATGCCGGCGCCATGCAACGCTCGCTGCACCAGACTTTTACGCAGTCGACCGTCCTCGGCCAAAAGTCAGCGGCAGACCTTAAAGATGCACCACCAGCTCTGCGCTTCAAATCGTTTGCGATTGATGCGGGTGTCTTAATTGTTGCACTCTGGTTAATAGGTTTTGTTTGGGGCTGGCTATTGCGGCCTATACTTTTCGGCGGAGTGAGCACGACACGTAATATGGGCATACTTGAGCATATCATCCAAATTAATCTGAATTACCCAGTCGTTTTATGCTTCGCGTATTTTCTATTTTTCTGGTTCTGGAAAGGCGCATCGCCTGGCCAAATCGCTACGCGCACCGCAGTGACCATGGACAATGGCGTCTTGCTAGACTTCAAAACAGCCGCCAAACGCAGCGCTCTCTTCGTTGTTTCGATGATGCTATTTGGAATCCCGGCTCTCACCTTGTATGTCGATATGAAAAAAACGCTTTATGACTATTGGTGTGGTACCAGAGTGGTTGAATAACAAGATTATTCTAGCGCTCCCTACGAGATTCGAACTCGTGTTACCGCCGTGAGAGGGCGACGTCCTAACCACTAGACGAAGGGAGCGTTCGTGTCAGGCCATTATCTAAGACTGGTTTGTACTGGGCGCTCTACTAAAGATTCTTCACCTTCATATAGTTTTTCTGCACCCCATTCTGACCATGAGCCATCGTATAAAGATGTTTCCGGGTGACCCAATATATCCAATACGAAATTAAGTATGGGTGCCGTTGTACCGGACCCGCATGTTGTAACGATAGGGAGGTTGAGATCAACGCCTATCCCTTCCAGTTGTTTACGGATCTTATCAATTGGCTTCCATTTGTCATCCGTTTCAAACATGGTGGTGAATGGAAAACAAAAGCTGCCAGGGATATGGCCAGCACGTAATCCTGGCCTAGATTCTTTTCCACCGGCATAACGAACGGGATGACGCATATCCACGATTTGTTCTCGTGGATGATGCATGTTTTGTTTGATCTGAAGCAGTGTTCGTACTAATTGCGCCTGATAACTTACCGTATAAGTTTTGGCACCCACTTCACGTGGGGCTGTGGTCTCAATTTTCCCACCGTATTTTTCCCACGCCGATAAACCACCGTCCAGAATGTATAGCAAATTACTGTTATGGCCAAAAACTTTCATCATCCAAAGTGCACGACAACTGGTGTGCATACTGCTGTTGTCGTAAAGAATGATTTTATAGTCATTAGTTATGCCAAGCTCGCCTAACTTCGCTGCGATAAGATCTTCATCGCGCGTGAGCATGTTTGGCAAGTCGGTACTGGCATCAATGAAATCATTCAAATCAAGAAACCGCGCACCTAGAATATGCTTTTCATTAAAGACCTGGCGCATATCACGCTTGTCGTCTGGCGTACACCAGGTTGCATCAAGGATGGCAACATTTTTCTGGTTCTTGCGGAACCGATCGACTTGAGCAGGATTAATTAACCAGGCCATATATTCCCTTACAACCAGTAAACAAACACGAATAATACCAGCCAAACAACGTCAACCATATGCCAGTACCAGGAGACCGCCTCGAAAGCAAAATGATGTTCTGCCTGGAAGTGCCCCTTCAGGCAACGAATCAAGATCACAGACAGCATGATAATACCAATTGTAACATGCATCGCATGCAAACCAGTGAGGGTAAAGAAGGTGGATCCGTAGATGCCACTAGCAAGGGTCAAGCCAAGTTCTTCATAGGCCATCATATACTCGTGTATTTGAAAGCCTTCAAAAGTCATACCGAGCAAAATGGTGAGGACTAAGCCAATAATTAACGGGGTACGCTGATCTTTCTTCAAGGCCCAATGTGCCCAGGTAACCGTTACCGCACTAGACAGTAAAAGAACTGTATTTAACGCAGGAATTTCCCAAGTAGAAATCACCGCTTTCGGGCCCACAAATAAGGTTGGATTAGGATTGGTCAGTAACGGCCATTGCGCAACAAAAGATGGCCATAAAATTTTGTGTGTAGCAGCGCCACTCGATAGCAATAACGACTCAGCCAACGGTCCAACCGTATTGCCCAATTCAGGAATGGCGAACAACCGCACATAAAACAGTGCGCCAAAGAAAATACCAAACAGAAAAATTTCGGAGACAATAAACCACAACATGCCCCAACGATAAGTGTGATCCATCTTGACGCTATGTAACCCCGCCAGACTTTCTTTAATGACAGCACCAAACCAGCCAAACAGAGTCGTTAGCAACAAGGCTACCCCGGCAGCCATGATGTAAGGCCCAAGTGCACCCTCATGCAAAACCTGAACCAGACCAAACACCGTACAAAACAAACCGCTTGTACCGATAATGGGCCAAAAACTTGGCTCGGCAATGTAGTATTGATCGGTGGGCTGATATTTTTTCTTCGTCATGATTTTTCTTTCCTTGGACTATTTGGAGTAGCATCAAATAAGGTATATGCCAGCGTAATCACACGCACTTCTTTTGGCAAATCTTTATCTATATTAAATACTAGTGGCATCTCACGCCCCTTGTGGGCGCCCAGACTTTGTTGGCTAAAACAAAAACATTCGATTTTGTGGAAATGGGCAATGCTTTCAGTCGGCGTCATGCTCGGAATGGCTTGGGCTATCATGTCTTTGTCGGTTGGATTTTTCGCGTAAAACATAACTTTACTGTTTTTACCTACCTGAACACGAATAGATTTGGTTTTTGGGTAAAATTCCCATGGCATGCCCATATTATTGGTAGCCAGGAACTGCACTTCGACCTCTCGTATTTCACCCTGCTTGCCGCTTTCTGTCTCCGTCACGTTAGAACGTTTGACAAGATCGCTTGGTACAGCCGTACTAATTCCGGTTGCCCTGCAAATCACGCTATAAAAGGGTACAACGGCAAAACAAAATCCAAACATCATGGCGGCTACGCAGCCGCCAATGATGATTGTCTTTCGATGTGATTTGCGCTCTGGCATGACTTTCCTCACTTCCGGTTTATTTCACAACCGGCGGTGTATTAAAGCTATGGTAAGGGGGTGGTGAGCTTAATGTCCACTCAAGACCGTGAGAGCCTTCCCAAACATGAGCGGTTGCTCTTTCACCTTTACCAAACATGGTTGACAGTACGTTGTACAGGAACAGTAACTGCGCAAAACCAAAGATGAAAGCACCAATCGTACAAACCTGATTAAACGTGGTGTATTGCACCGCGTAATCGGTAATACGACGCGGCATACCAGCAAGCCCCAGGAAGTGCATTGGGAAGAATGTCAGGTTAACGCCTACCATGGTCAGCCAGAAATGACATTTGCCCAGTGTTTCGTTGTAGTAACGACCCGTCCACTTTGGCAACCAGTAGTAAACCGATGCAAAAATGGAGAGTAGCGCACCCGCCACCAACACGTAGTGGAAGTGAGCGACGACAAAGTAAGTATCTTGATATTGATAGTCAGCCGGTGTAATGCCCAACATCAAACCAGAAAAGCCGCCAATACTAAACAAAATAACAAATGCGATGGCAAATAACATTGGCGTTTCAAATGTCATAGAGCCGCCCCACATGGTGCCAACCCAGTTGAATACTTTGATACCCGTCGGAACAGCAATCAACATGGTGACATACATGAAATAAAGCTGGGTGCCCAAGGCCATACCCGCCGTGAACATGTGGTGACCCCAAACGATATAGGACAGGAAAGCAATGGCTGCCACCGCTCCCACCATAAACTCGTAACCAAAGAGCTTCTTGCGTGCAAACGTTGGGATGATTTCAGAGATAATGCCGAATGCGGGCAAGATCATGATGTAAACTTCCGGATGCCCGAAGAACCAGAATAAATGTTGATACATCACAGGATCACCACCGCCGGCCGCGTTGAAGAAACTTGTGCCGAAATGACGATCAAAGAGAATCATGGTGACAACACCCGCAAACACAGGCATTGCACCAATCAGCAAGAACGCCGTAATGAACCAGGTCCACACAAACATTGGCAGCTTCATCCAGCCCATGCCTGGTGCACGCAGATTGATAATCGTTGCGATAATGTTAATCGCACCGAGCACTGATGAAATACCCATCAAGTGAATGGCGACAATTAAATAGTCGGTACTTGGCGGTCCATAAGTTGTAGATAGCGGCGCGTATAATGTCCAGCCGAAATTCGGCCCACCCCCTGAAACAAATAAAGAGATGGTTAACAAAGTGAAAGCAAATGGAAGAATCCAGAAACTCCAGTTGTTAAGACGCGGCAAGGCCATATCTGGCGCGCCAATCATCATCGGCACCATCCAGTTCGCCAAACCAACGAATGCAGGCATGATGACACCGAAAACCATAATTAACCCATGCACTGTTACCAGCACGTTATAGAAGTTCGGGTCAAAAAATTTCGCACCTGGTTCAAATAATTGCAGACGAATTAAAAGCGCCATGGTACCGCCGTAAAACAGCATCGCTAAACTCAGCATTAAATACAGCGTACCAATATCTTTATGGTTAGTGGTAAAAACCCAACCCTTAATCCACTTACCCACTCCATTCTTCATGGAGTGGTGGTGCGGCACGTGATCATGATCATGTGAATGATCATGTCCGTGTTCATGTTGATGTTCGTGATTCATGGTTATCTCCGGTTATTTCTTTTTCTTGACCATTGTTACTTACGTGCAGCCTTGATCTCTTCCGGCGTCACGAAATCACCTTTGTTGTTGCCCCAGGCATTACGTTCATAGGTGACGACATCTGCGATTTCCTGATCACTCAGTTGATCTTTGAATGCCTGCATAGCAGTTCCTGGCTTGCCATACATAACCTGATGAATATGACCTTCTTTGGGACCCGTTGTTATTTTGCCGCCTTTCAGCGCAGGGAATGTTGGTGGTAACCCTGTTCCGCCTACTTGATGACAGGCTACACAGGTCGCTGAGTATACCTTTTCACCACGAGCAACCGCTTCTTTCAACTGGTCAGCCGGTGAGGCTGGCTTTGCAGCAGGAGCTTCTGCTGGTGCAGGTTTTTCTGCAGCTGCTTTTCCTGCCGGCGCTTTTTCTGCCGCGGGCTTGGCTGCACTTGCTTTAGGAGCGACACCTGATGGCTTGGTTGCTAAAGCATCCGCCATGGACTTGCCGTCACGCAGCGCTTTAATGCTGGCTGGTTGCACCAATGTTCCCGTGTTATTGCCCCACGCATTACGCTCATATGTGATCACAGCAGCAAGATCCGCATCCGATAACTGACCCTTGAATGCTTGCATTGCCGTGCCATTTTTGCCATTAAAGACAATATTCACGTGATCTGCAGCAGGACCTGTCGCAATTTTGCTGCCTTTTAACGCTGGGAATGTAGGTGGATTTCCAAGACCTGTTGGCTGATGGCAAGCGGCGCAAATGGTACCGTAAACTTTTTCGCCTTTTTCCATCAACTCTTTCATCGTCCAAACACGGCTATTATCTATATCCGCCTGCGATGCACCGCCTTTCTGCTGAGCAACCCATTCTTTGTAACCCTGCTCAGACATGGCCACGACAACAATCGGCATGTACGCGTGACGAATACCACACAACTCTGCACACTGACCGCGATAAACACCTGGTTTATCAATCTTCGTCCATCCTTCATTAATGAAACCGGCAACAGCATCGCGTTTGACAGCAAAATCCGGCACCCACCAAGCATGATTGACGTCGTTAGAGGTAATCAGGAAGCGAATTTTCTTATGGATGGGAACGACAAGTGGGTGATCCACTTCTCGTAAATAATTTGGCCCTTTAGGCGCCTCGTTACTCATCTCTTTGGCTGGCGTTGAAAGGTTACTAAAGAAGCTGATGCCTTCTTCGAGATATTCGTAATGCCATTTCCACTGATAACCTGTCACTTTAATGGTGACATCCTCTTTCTCGTTATCATTCATGTTGAGCATAACTTTGGTGGCGGGGATGGCCATCAAAATTAAAATAATAACGGGAACGATGGTCCATGCTACTTCCAGCACTGGGTGTGAATGAAAGTCCTGCGCTTTATAGCCGCGGGATTTACGATGGTGATAAATGGAATAAAACATTGCGCCAAAAACAATACATCCTATGACGACACAAACCCAAAGAATCGTCATGTGTAATTGATACACATCATGACTAATAGGTGAGACACCCTGAGTTAAATTCAGGGTCGTATCTGCATATGCTGCATTGCTTGCGACTAGTAAAGCAAACAAGGTAGATTGTACGCTTCGCACGCTATCTCCTTCCGTGAAACTGACGGTTAATTATTGTAGGGATAAATTTTAATGGCGAATTATAGCGGTACTTTCAAATGAATAAAACAACAGGATTAAAAATATATGCAAGAAACGAACGTTAATGATATAGGTTCTCATTTGGCGACTGAATTACTGCAAGAAAAACGCTCAGAACGTCGATGGCGTAATTTTCGCTTCATTGCATGGTTTGCATTAATCAGTTTCGCACTGTTCAAAATTTTTAGCGACACAACACCCACCACACTCATCCACGGACAAAAATACGCTGCACTTGTTCGTCTCGATGGCATGATAGCACCTGGAAGAGAATTTTCAGGGGAAGAAGCCATTCCTATTTTAAAATCTGCTTTCGCTGATAAACATGCGTCAGGTGTGATCATCGACATCAACTCGCCAGGCGGCACACCGGTTCAAGCCGCCATGATTCACGACGCTATTATTTTCTACAAAAAGAAATACAACAAAAAAGTGATTGTGGTTGGCGAAGATTTACTGACTTCCGGTGCATACTATGTTGCGGTGGCCGCTGACAAAATCTATGTCAACGCAAATACGCTGACTGGCTCGATTGGTGTCATCATGAAGGGCTTCGGCTTTGTAGACTTGATGAATAAACTGGGTGTTGAGCGTCGCGTCTACATGTCTGGCGACAACAAAGACAGACTAGACCCTTTTCTTCCCCAATCACCTGAAGATGTTACCAAAATTCGCGACGTCATGGGCGAAGTACGCGCCAACTTTGCAATGGCAGTCACTGAAGGCCGCAAAGGAAAATTAACCGGCACACCAGAAGAATTATTTACGGGTGACTTCTGGTCAGGTCAGACAGCACAAAAGCTGGGGCTGGTTGACGGACTTGGTAATTTACTGGATGTCGTTCAAACTGAATTTAACACCACGGAGATGAAAGAATACGGCGGCACACCTGCCGTTTTCAAGTTGCTCGGCAATGGCTTCAATAGTTCACTTGACTCGCTGCTCTACACCTATCTCTAATTATGCAGCTCAACGAGACGGCCCTTACGCCAACCATAGCGTGGGGCTGGATCATCGCTAAAACCACCGCGCAAATGCTTGTCTTTGATGATCTGTGCCACCGGCTCCGCTTGCGGAATTCCGGCCATTGCAATCACTGAACCATTATTCTTTTCAAATGGGTAAACAACCGCTGGATTCCCAAAGAAATAAATCGTGGCATAATCGCGCGCAGTGGCAAATATTTTACCTGTCGCGTTCGCATTAACGTGTGAAGTACCTGAAGCCTCCACATACGATGTTTGTGCCAGCAGATTACGCGCCATTAATCGCGAGGTACGCGTGGTATAAGCATATAATGTGCCCGCCCCACCATCAATGCCAACCCTTGCATCATCAAAAACATAAATGCAGGGAATCCCGCCCGATGACGCCGATACAAACACACACACTTGACCACTTGCGCGGATTTCCTTGATCGTGACCTGGCCGCTGACACTCACTCTTCCTTTACCCGTCGCATCAATCACCAAGCTCGGACTGACCGCACCGATGACGCTAATATCGCCCGTACCATTATGCACAATGCGACGCAACACAATCGCCTGTTTCGCATCGATATTCACCGCACCTGAACTAAAGCTTTCTATACTCGTGCCTTCAGAGAAGAGCGTAAAGACATTGATGGAACCTTGACCCATATTGATAATGGACTTCACATTCACTCGGCCAGCTAAAAATATATTTCCACAACCTGCCGCTTTAATCGTGAGCCCACTAGATTTGATACGTATCGCTTCCACGCGCCCATTACCGTTGTAAGCAAGCGACTTCAACTGTTTAATGCCGATATGTACAATGACTCGGCTCATAGAGGGGGCATTGGCAACTTGCTCAAGACACAGTGTATTATTTCTGACGCTGACTGCGACCGCTCGCACAGCCACATTCGGGCCTTCAATCCAGACGCCGTTATTATCTTCCTCATCAAACATCTCAACCTTGAAGTCACCCTTGATATTAACGTTGTTAAAATTATTAACGCGAATTTCTGTATGGGTAATCGCTTCAGAGACAGGGGCACTTTCATTGGCGATTTCGCTATAGGAATCACCGCCGGCCAGAAACCATTGGTCAGCTTTAGTCGCCCAGCGATTGGAGTCGGTCTGAATCTGGCTGCGCCAGGTTTCTTTGGCAAGGTCATTGGTCGGATAAGGATAACGACCCGCTGCGCAACTCATGAGAATGAGGGCAGATAGTGAAATTGAGATCAGGGCGATAATTCTTTTCATGACAGTCCTTTTGCCATCTATAGCGCGTAGTTAGTAAAATTTAACACAGATAGACTAGAGCACACCAGAACCCTTTAACTGCCAGAGACATAAGTAGCCTTGAACGGGGGCCTCCTCTTGCTGGCGCAATACATCTGGGATCATCGCCACAGGGGTGTAACCGTACTGGCCGGCAAGACGATAGAGGTAGTCTTGATGATGAGCGAAACGACCGGAGGTCGTCAGCGCATAGTCTGCCTCGTTTGTCAGCTCTACATTAAAGGCAAAATAGCCCAGTGGCTTCTGCCCTCGACTCACCGCCGCAATGAGTTTGTCGAGATCGCCGAAATAGACCAGCACATCGCCTGCGAGGATTAAGTCGACCTGATCCTGCAGGAGGGAAAGATAGGCCACGACTTCACTCTCAACAAGCTCATCGTATATTTGCTTCTGCCCAGCCACCTCAAGCATTTTAGTGGAAAGGTCAACGCCCACTAAGCGCCTGGCATAAGGACGCATCAACTCGCCACACAACCCCGTTCCACATCCAATGTCTAAAATACTCAAATTAGCCGCGGGCAAAACACCAGCATCTATGAGCAGCGATTGCAATTTATGTGGAACCTGATAATGCAGATGTGTCAGCAAATGTGCGTCATAATAATCAGCATAGGAGTCAAAAAGTGATTGGATGTATTCAGGCGCTGACCCAGTGAGCCGCTTATCATGCATTAATATTTGGATAGTATGCCGCAAAGCAATGGCTTCCGGCTTGATGCGCAAAGCTTCACGATAATGCAACAAAGCCTTTTCATGATCGCGCCGCATCAAATAAACCGCCCCAAGATTATGGTGGGCGTCGAAATAGTCAGGGCGTGCCTTGATGGCGCGCAAATAATATTGAATACCGTCTTGCGTGTAACCATTTTGCATGTGAATGACGCCGAGATTAAACAGGATATCAGCATCATCGGGAACGATATCCAGCGCGCGCAGATAACAACGGGCAGCTTGGTCAATATGGCCCAAGTGCAAAAAACAAACCGCTAAATTGGCCAGTGACTCAAAGTGGCTGGGATGTGATTCAGAAACCTGCCTAAATTCGTCTGCGGCTTCCTGAAATTTTCTCCGCTGCATCAAGTGGCAACCGAGCTGAAAATGTGCGCCCGGATGAGCGGGAACAAGCGCAATCAGAGCTCGATAAGCTTTCTCGGATTCATCATGATAATTCAACCGCTTGTACGTCAGGCCGAGATTGTAATAAACATCAACATAATCCGAACGTATATCCAGCGCCGATTGATAGGCCTCCAAAGCTAAATCATAATTCTTGCAAGCGAAAAAAATGGCTCCAAGATTATTGTATGCAGGGGCACAGTCAGGATCTTTCTCAAGTAACTTTTCGAGAACACTTACCGCATCCTTATAATTTCCAGCGGCTTTCAAACTAACGGCCTCATCTAGCAGTTTAATCACTTCCGCAGTGTAGCTTGGCTCTTTCATGCTTCACCCATCACTAACGCATCGATCGGTAGTCCAGCCAGAATCTGTAATAATAGCTCGCGTATATCCGTCACATCACGCACCATGGATGAGAGAATCGTGAAATCAGTCGACACATCCAGCAGCTCCAGGCTTTGCGGCAAAACGTAGAGTAAAACATTATGCAGATCCGTCATGTCACTAATGTAATTATCATTCACCTTGTCATCCTTCTCGTTTGCGAAAAACGCCCGAATGATCGCCAATAAAGCGGTGTTTTTCTCAACCACTGCTGTTAATGGCTTCGCAACATCCGCACGCATATCGATATCGACTGTTTGGTGAATGTAATAATCTAATGAAAATAATGCCTCGATCACCCTATCCAATTGGATCAACACATAACGAAAACTGCCGCGAAAATTACGATTAAACCCAGCCTCGAATACCCACTCAGGATAAGGAATGTCTAGCAATGACGCTTCCACAGCACCGCCACCTTGGAGCACGCGACTCAAATCGGTTGAATACCTGATAAGCGCATCAAGCATGGGCAACATCGCTCGTCGAAATTCCTGATATTGCCTGATTGGCAGGATAACTAAGCCACATACTATCGTGATGACCCCACCAGCAATCATGAGGAGTAACTTGGTTTGCAACATCTGCTGAGCTGCCGGTGACCAGCTGATTCCTAAAAAACAATAAGCCAACACACACCCCATCACGACAGCGAATAATCCTGCTATCAGAAGTATCAACCCTTGACGAACTGGGGTACCTCGCGTTGTTGGCATCGCCAGTATGGCACCGATCATCGCCCAGCCAGATTGGTCGCGATCCAGGAAATATCCGGCGAGCACCGCCAACGCTAACGCAATCACGTTGCTACACAGCCGGCGATAAAAATGTGCCTGCAAGCAAGTCAGTTTCATCGCATCACTCCATCTTGCTCCGAGATCACTGAGCCAGCTGGCACCTGCAACATGTGCTGCAATTCACGTAATGCGCCGATAAAAAGAATAAATACGAGTGGCTCGCGCGCAGCGACCTTTACAACATGCTCGAAGATATCTTCAAACTGATTAATCGCGTGAGCATATGCGGCGTACATACGATCCTGTAGCGTGAGCTCGCCAACAGCCGTGATCAAGCCTGTCATTGCTTCCTGCAATGTCACCAATTCATTCTCACAGAGCCCAAGGACTGTGTAATCGGATATTCGCCTTCGTAACTGACCCACATCCAATATTATTTCGAATAACCTTAAATGATGCCGAGTTGATGAAGATTGACCTTTTAAAAGTCGTATACATTTCATTTTTTGTTTATGCACGCGCCGCTCAAATAAATAAATATTATCGGAATATTCGGGTGCAATCAGGCAGGCGAAAACAACCATGACTAAACGGCTTAGTTGTTGTGGCAAATTGTTTTTACGTCGGCGGTTCGCAATCAACGCCAGAAAAAGAATTGCCACCGCAAGTGCGATGGCAATCAGAGAGATGTTTTGTGTAATGAGAGCAGCTGTCATAAAGTCCGTTTTAAAGTCTGCGCTCTAGTCCTTCTTTTTAACGTCTTTCCAGTATTCCTTCTTCAGGAAATATAGCATAAACGTCAGAACGACAAGGAAACCAAGTACCCACCAGCCGATTCTATGCTGATCTTCGTAATAGGGTTCCGCGGCATAGGCAAGGAAGTTAGTCACATCGATGATTGTGGCATCGTATTGCTCAGATGTCATGGAACCTTCTTTCACTAATTTCAGCAAGCTATACCATTCTACTGAATGATCGTACACGCCAGCAGCAGCCGCATCATCTTTCAATAACTCTTGTTCGCCCTGATAGGGACCAAGAATATTAGACATACCAGAGTTTGGCACAAGCAGGTTATTAACGCCGGTTGGCCGACTTGTGTCTTTGTAGAAGCTGTGCAGATACGTGTAAATCCAGTTAACGCCACGCACACTGGCTTCCAGAGATAAATCTGGTGGCGTAATGCCATTCGGCCAAGCTGTTACGTTCAATGGCATTTTTTCATAAGTAATGCCCGCTTCTTGCGCCAGTTTGTCATAACGCAGATAGCGCAACGTATGACAGCTCAGGCAGTTAGTCGCAAAAAACTTCGCGCCGCGTTTGACAGAGTCCATATCAAGCCGATCTATCGGCGCGGGTGTGAGCACCAGATTTTCAAACTGTCCCTCTGCTGCGAAGAGCTGGGACGAACACAATAGTGTTAAGACTGCTAATAGGTAGCGTTTCATCATTCCGTGACCCGTTCAGGTAATTTTTTGGTGTGTTCGTATTTAGAATAAAATGGCATCAGTAAAAAGAAGCCAAAATAGGTCAGCGTCAATATGCGCGACATCATGGTACGTAATGGCGAGACGGCTTCATGGCCAAGATAAGCCAAGCCGACAAAGCTCACTACGAATGCGACGATAGCGAACTTCGACCAATTACCCTTGTAGCGAATAGAGCGTACACGGCTACGATCTAACCATGGCAGCACAAACATGAGGGCGATTGCTGAGGCCATGACGATCAAGCCTAAGAATTTGTTCGGGATAGCACGCAACATAGCGTAATACGGTGTCATGTACCAGACCGGGGAAATTTCCGGTGGTGTCACCATGGGATTCGCTAGAATTGAGTTGTCTGGCTCAAGAAAAATGCCGCCCATCGTTGGAGCAAAAAACATGATGTAGCAGAACACCAGCAAGAACACGCCAACGCCGACTAAATCTTTCATTGTATAGTACGGATGGAAAGGTATGCCGTCTAAGGGGATGCCTTTAGCGTCTTTCTTTTCTTTGATATCGATACCATCTGGGTTATTCGAGCCTACATGATGCAAGGCGACCAGATGCACGAAGATCATGACACAGAGCAACAATGGTATGGCGATCACGTGTAATGAAAAGAAGCGATGAAGCGAGACGCCCGTTAAACCAAATCCGCCACGCAACCACACTAAAATAGCGTTGCCAACATAGGGCACGGCACTCGCAAACGATGTGATCACCGCAGCGCCCCAGTAAGACATTTGTCCCCATGGCAACACATAACCGGTGAAGGCTTCCATTAACAGCATAAGGTAAATCACCATGCCGACCAGCCACACTAATTCACGCGGTTTCTGATAAGAACCGTAAATCAGGCCGCGATACATGTGGAGGTAAACAACAGCAAAAAACGCTGATGCGCCGGTGGTATGCATGAATCGCAGCAACCAACCGTAACGCACTTCACGCATAATATGCTGCACTGAAGTGAATGAACCGTCCGCAGTCGGCGTATATTCCATGACCAGCCAAATACCGCTGATGATCTGGCTAACAAACACCAGTAAGGAAAATGAGCCAAAGAAATACCAGAAATTAAAATTTCTGGGAGCGTAGTATTCAGATAAATGTTTGCGCCAGAAATCTGTTAGTGGGTAACGTTTGTTGATCCACCCGAGAAATCCGCTCTGATCTTTATTATCAGCAACTTGTTCTGTCATTATTGTCCTTCAACTCCTTGCTGGCATTAACTTATGGAAATAGCGCCTTCCACCCCATTTTCATCCTGACCAATCAGGAGTTCCGTGTCACTGACGAACATATGACGTGGAATTTTGAGGTTTAAAGGTGCCGGAACGTCTTTATAAACTCTGCCTGACAAGTCGTATTTGGAACCGTGGCAAGGACAATAAAATCCGCCCAGCCAATCTGGATCTACGCTAGCAACGTCAGGTCGATACGTTGGTACGCAACCAAGATGGGTGCAGATACCAATCGCGACGTATATTTCAGGTTTAATGGAACGATGTGTGTTCTTGCAGTATTCAGGCTGCTGGTCTTGCTCACTCAGGGGATCGCGCAATGTGCCATCCAGCTTCGTCAGTGTATCTAGCATTCCCTGATCACGCTTGATCACCCAAACTGGCATACCGCGCCATGGCACGGTTAGCTGTTCTCTTGGTTTCAGTGAACTGATATCGATTTTCATTGGTGCCGCTGCGGCTTCTGTATCTGCACTTGGCATCCAGTATTGGAAAAACGGAACAGATGCTGCTGCGAGGCCAATGCCGCCTACCGCTGTTGTCGCCCGACGTAAAAAGCAACGTCGTTTTTGATCTATTTCATCCTTCACGCCCATGTCCGTACTCAACTATTATTGTTTTAGGGTTTATTCAAAAGTTCGTAAGTTTAATCATTCAAAAATGAGATAGCCAGCGTTTTTTCTTAAATCATTCATGATTGTCGTATCACATCATTATTTTTTGTAGCGTAAAATAGAATGATTATCATTCGCTAGTGTTACAAGGCTACACACGTGAGAGATTTCAACACACTCACCTGACATCATTTTTTTTTGCAATCGATGTATCACCCGATGAGAACGCACGCACCTCACCATCGGCTAACTGCAACAATAAATGTCCTTGAAGATTAATCCCAACCGCGACTCCGGTCACGATGACATCACCGGTCTTGACGGAAATTTGTTTACCCTGCATCCCTTCTGCATCTACCCACTCCTCCATGAAACTCTTAAATCCTTCTCGCTCGAAACGTCGCAAGTAATCAAGCAAATGTGACATCAATTCTGCTGCCACCTGATTTCTATCCAGATATTCTCGTGAGATGCGGCGCATGGATGTCCATGACTGCGAAATTTGTCCGCGCTCATCGATTAGCATATTGACATTCAACCCAACGCCAATCACAGCCTGGCTAACACCGTGGGATTCAGCCTGCACTTCGATCAAAGACCCAGAAATTTTCTTGCCCCCACAAATAATGTCGTTAGGCCATTTCACCTGTACATCATTCTTAATTCCGAATTGATTGAGCGTACGCAAAATTGCAAGACTCACCACCAGGCTTAGTCCGGCAAGCTCACTAATATCTTTATCAAAAGGGTATAGGCAGGAAATAATAATATTTTTACCGAACGGCGAATGCCAATTACGATTCAGACGACCACGACCAGCCGTTTGTTGCTCAGCGAGACAAAAGTGCACGCCTTTCGTTTGACGAAGTAATTTCAGATAATCATTCGTCGAATCGACGCTCTCAAACAGCGAAATATGGACCGCCTTCTCAGTGAAATGCTCGCGAATCTTGTCCACATCCAGCAGAACGACAGGCTCACACAAGGCATACCCCTTGCCTTTCACCGAGCTGATTTCCACACCGTAACGCTCGAGCTTTTTTATCATCTTCCACACGGCACTGCGCGTCATGTTGAGCACAATACCGAGCGCCGTACCATCATGATACTCGCCATCACTCATTGCCTGGATTAATTGCGCTAACTTATGACTGGATTTCTTGTGCATGCATTTTCTTTCCTGAAAATCGTGACAACAATATCCCAAACTCATAAAGCAGCCAGATAGGCACAGCCAGAATGGTTTGTGATAACACATCGGGCGGAGCAATCAGCATGCCAATAATAAATGCGCCCACAATGGCATATGAACGCCAGGCAATGAAGCGTTCGCGCGTGACGACATGCGTTGAAACCAGCAAAACCATAATGATAGGAATTTCAAACAACCCACCAAACACTAAAAGTAACTTTGTCGTGAAATCCAGGTACTCACTAATGTCGGGGCTTAATATCACTCCAACCGGCGCCACCTGCGCGAGGAAATGAAATAACATGGGGAAAATAACGAAGTATGCAAATGCCATGCCAGCATAAAATAGCGCGGCACTGGCAAGCAGAAACGGCCACACCAAGCGGCGCTCATGGCCGTATAATGCTGGGGCAATAAACGCCCATAATTGATAAAGAAAATACGGGACACCCAACAGCATTGATGCCATAAATGCGAGCTTGAAGGGAACAAAAAACGGCGAGACAATTTCGGTTGCGATTAAATGCCCTTGCGGCAGAAACTTAAGAAGCGGCAACGCTAGAAATGTATATAGGTTATTCGAAAAATACATTAAAACAGCAAACAAAAGCATCAGGACAATCAATGCATTGATCAAACGCGAGCGGAGCTCGGTGAGAAGGCGTACCGCATTGTGATTGTCCACATCTTTATTCATTGTTTCGGTTCGTGTTGATCGCTGGCCGTCTTATCAACATCATCGATGAACCCGTTCATTTCATCTTTCACTTTCGCAAACACACCGCGGATAGACTTTGCAAACTTACCCAAGGTGTGAGCAACCTCAGGTAACTGTTCTGGCTTTACCACTAACAGCGCTATCAATAAAATAACGAGTATTTCGCTTATGCTGAAATTCACGATTTTTTGCCTTCATCGTCTTCTTGCAACCCTTTGCGGAAACTGCGAATTGCCGCAGCAAGGTCATTACCGACGTCACGCAAACGCTGGGTACCAAAGACCATCATTAGAATTAAAAATACGATTAGCAGTGTACCAAAATTACGGAAACCCATTACAACCTCCGACCTACATAGAATGCGGCGTGATCCAACCCATCCAAAACGCCACCATTAACAACAAAAACAAAACGAGGGAAAGCCCAATACGCCAACTCAATGCTTTAACAGCCCGAGTTGACTGCGCAGGATCGCGCACCAGGAAATATAAAGCACTACCTAGTGAATACAAAACAAACACTAGCAACGCTACAATCAGACCTTTTATTACAATTGTCATGACACTGAAAATCCTATAAATTAAGGTCTCTCAAAAAAGTGCCCTAGTATATTAATATCTGGCAAGGAATGCATCATATAATGATGATCAAGATCAAAAACTGGAAACTCACGCTCTTAAGCATCGCCTTCATTGCACTCTTCACCTGCCTTGGTTTCTGGCAGCTAAGTCGCGCGCAGCAAAAGTCAGCCATGCTGGAAGATTTCCATCAACGCATGCTCTTGCCGCCCGTCACGGCCAAAGATTTGCTTACCCCTAATGACTGGCGCTTCTACCAAGTGCAACTTGTCGGTAAATTTGATGATGCCCACACTATCCTTCTAGATAATAAAACGTTTAATGGCAAAGTCGGTTACGAAGTGTACACACCTTTTGCCGCCAAAGATTTAAACCTCACCGTGCTTGTGGATCGCGGCTTCATCCCGATGGGGGATACGCGTGCATCACTGCCAGCGATACCAAAATCAAGCAAGGGCACTGTCACGATCACTGGCATGATAAATCTTACACCAGCCTATGTGGCGTTTGGCGAGATACGTGAAAATGGCAAAACCACCTGGCCACTCAGAGTCGAATACATCAACCTTCCCGAAATTGCCAAATTAACCAATGCTAATTATTACCCTTATGTCATCAACCTCAACCCTGAAAGCCCCAGCGCGTTGCAAGTAAAATGGCAAATTACGACCGTCGACCCTAATAAACATAAAGGTTATGCGGTGCAATGGTTTGCTTTAGCCCTCACCTTGTTGATAATATCGGTCGTCCTGAACCGCGCACCTGCCAAGAAAGATGGCAAACAAAAAAGCCGCGCCAGGAAGACAAAATAAGATGAAATAAGAGGCTTTCCTGTGACTCAAAATTGGTTTATCTCCGCGAAATATCGCCGCGGCTCAACGCTAGCGCTCGTAACATTTTTATTGGCATTCGTTGTCATTGCAATTGGCGCGTACACAAGACTCACTGACGCAGGACTTTCCTGTCCTGACTGGCCAAACTGCTACGGCTACTTGACGGCCCCGCACACACCATCACAGATGGAAGGCGCAGCCGCTAAATACCCCATGGCGCCCATCGACGTCAAAAAAGCCTGGACGGAAATGACACACCGTTATTTCGCCGGCACAGAAGGCTTATTGATCTTGATGCTTGTCGGGTCTATTTTCTTCACGCGTAAAGCAAAAGATGCCAAGGCCGTTATCATTGGTCTCGCATTAATCGCACTTTTATCGATGCAAGTCATGCTCGGCATGTTAACGGTCACTGAAATGCTGCGACCTGTCATTGTGCTATCACATCTATTAACAGGTATCTCCATTCTCTCTGTACTGTGGTGGGCATATCTTGATCTTCACATTCGTGATGATTTTTTCCGTAAAGATCCAACTTCTCGTCGTCTATTGCCGTGGCTGACTGCTGGGTTCTTGATCACTGCCGCACAAATCACGCTGGGCGGGTGGGTGAGCACGCATTACGCCGGCCTTGCCTGTATTGACTTCCCCTATTGTAACGGAACATTGTTGCCAGCCATGCAGTGGGATAACCTCAATGGCGATCTCATTACTATTCATATGTTGCACCGCTTTGGTGCATATACCACTGGCATTTTTATCAGTCTGCTTTCTATTATCTTGCTGCGTAAACCATCATTCCGAGGGATTGGCGCAATGATGTTAAGTTTAGTCATATTACAAATCACCTTAGGCATCTTGAATATCATCTGGCTGCGTCCCGTATCGATTGCCATGATTCACCAAGCGGTAGGTATTTTACTATTACTAACTATCATCACTGCGTTAGTGAAGGCCAATGTTGAATCACGAGAGAAGCATCATGACATCTGGCATGCGTGACTATTTAACTTTATGTAAACCGCGTGTGGTGTTACTCATGTTGCTCACCGTGTGGGCCGGCATGTACCTTGCTGCAACCAAAACTATTCCTTGGTATTTATGGATTAACGCGACACTGGGTATTGGCATGCTTTCCGGTGCCGCCGCCACGTTAAATCATATTATTGACCAGCATGTGGATGCCTTGATGGATCGCACGAAGCATCGCCCTATCGCATCAGGTCGCTTAACCACTCGTGATGCATGGATATTTGCCATTATACAAAGCATTGTCGGCTTCATCGTTCTCTACGTGGGCGTCAATACATTAACAGCATGGCTAACACTCCTCGCGGCTGTCGGCTACTCCATTGTGTATTCGCTCTACTTAAAACGCGCCACTTCGCAAAACATTGTGATTGGCGGTTTATCTGGCGCGATGCCACCGTTACTGGGCTGGACAGCCGTTTCAGGCCAACTCGATCCGGAAAGCTGGTTACTCGTATTAATCATTTTCACTTGGACGCCGGCACATTTCTGGGCGCTCTGTTTGCATCGCTATCATGAATACCAAAAATCTAGTTATCCGATGCTACCCATCACCCATGGCATCCCCTTCACTAAAATCAATATTGTTTTCTATAGTATCTTGACGGTTATCGCGAGCTTGTTGCCTTTTGTGATTGGCATGAGTGGTCAGTTATATTTAGTGACGGTCGTACTACTGAATGCGGGCCTGATGATCTATGCACTCAAACTACAGTTTTCAATTAAAGACCATTTAATTGCGCTCAAAACATTTCAGTATTCATTAGTTTATTTAACGGGCTTATTTCTAGCCATCCTTCTTGATCATCATTTACTGGTAAATTAAAACATGCATCAACAAAAACCCGTCATCGCCAATTATAAAATATTTGCTTTCGTCGGCTTTATCTCTGCCGCGTTAATCACTTCGTTATTTGTTTATCGCATCAATCACCGTGACAATGTAGCGATGATCAATGATGAAAATAGCATGGTCATGCCCGTCGGCCGCGACCTCAAGAACGTTGATCTAGTTAGCACGGATGGCAAACCTTTTACTGAACGTAATTTATTCTCGCATTGGACACTCATGTTTTTCGGCTTCACGCATTGCAGCAGTGTCTGCCCAGTGTCGCTTGAAATGCTGAATAAATCTTATCCGGCACTACAGGCTGCGATTCCTGACTTACAAGTTGTCTTTGTTTCACTTGATCCCGTCCGTGACACAAAAGCAGAATTGAAAAAATACACAGAATCCTTCAATCCCAACTTCATCGGCATCAGCGGCAAAATTGAAAGTGTCCGTAAATTGCAAAGTCAGCTTGGTGTTTATTCCGCTGTCGACAACAGCGCCAATACAAAAGACGGCTACCAGTTGCAACACACCTCTTCCATTATGTTAATAAGCCCGCAAGGTAAATGGGTGGGGATGTTCAAGTTTGGTCTTGCGCCTGACGTTTTCGAACAACTCGTCGAAAACGCCGTGACAAAGGTGAAAAGCGCATAAAACTATTTACTTGCAAGCCGTGATAATTCCACTTCTTTTCCCGGCTGCAATGGCATCTCTACATACTCACGTTTAGCACGCAGATGCAGCTCATTATCAATGTGCTGCAAATATGTTGTTAGCATAATTTTATCGAAAGTAAGCGTTTCATAAATCGGCCCAAAGGGTGAACGCAGATAAAATGGACCGCTTGTCTCGCTATCAATTTCTTTGCGAAGCATGGCAGCATCAATATCCAGGGATTCGCTCAATACTTTCGCGATCTTCATACGCAATCGAGACTCATCACCTAACACACCATGCCCGCTCGACATCGTCAAATAAAGCTGTTCGCTGACGCGACATTGCAACTGATGGTGATTTAATCTTTCAATGTTTACCCATTGCTCTTCTATCTGGTTATAAATTTTTTCAGCACTATTTTCCGCGAAAACAGGCTTCAGCATTTCCATCAATCTGCTCTGCTTTTGCACCTTCTCCTCCGTAACCACTTGCTGCAAAGCGGTGGTGATGAGATAACGCAATGCTTTTTCACGAATGACTTTATCGCTAGATTGATAATACTGAAGGGGCAGCGGGTATTCTGCAAAAAGCTTTAACTCTTCTTCTCTTAATTTACGCTCAGTGACAGCAAGCATCTGGTTCGAGACTCTGAGGTAATTACATAAATGCTCAAGTACCGCCAAGCGTAAGACTTTACTCGTGCCAAAGGGTTCAGCTAAACGCGGCATAAACACGTAGTCAAACATGCGCCACATGAGCTGGCGCTCACTCAACCCTTCTACCAAAAGGAGTTTCCGTTCCACTCTCTGACGCAATGCGAAGGCTCGATCGATGCCAGAACTTTGAGGATTTTTGAGCTTACGGTTGCGAATATATTCATCTATCGCCGCTAACAGACCTGGCGCATAGTCCATCTCTACTTGTGCTGACTTTTGTCCATAAAAACGTGCTTTCGACATAATCATCCCTTTATGTTTTTGCTATTTAAATAGATTGGATTAGTTATAATAACCGACCTTGTTGCCCCATTATCTGGAATCGTATGTTCAAAAAACTCTTTTGCTATAGCCAATATGTTTTACCTCAGCACTGGCTGTCAAGACTTGCTGGAAAGCTGGCTAATTCAAAAAATACGGCCGTCAAAAACTGGATAATTGATTCATTCTGTCGCAAGTACAACATCAATCTGAGTGAAGCGCTCATCGAAGACCCTCATGCTTACGTGAGCTTCAATGATTTTTTTACGCGCACCTTAAAAGAAGGCGTACGCCCGATTGACCCAAACCCTCACTCCATCGTTTCGCCTGCAGACGGCGTGATCGCCGAACGCGGGAGCATCCACCATCAACGGCTTATCCAAGCTAAAGACATGTATTTTAACTTGAGTACCCTGCTTGGAGGGCAAACAGAACTCGCCGAACGCTTTGAAGAAGGTCAGTTTGCAACCATTTATCTCGCCCCTCACAATTACCACCGTGTACATATGCCGCTCACCGGTAAGCTACGCCAGACCGTTTACATCCCTGGTAAGCTATTTTCGGTCAATCGTATGACGTCACAACTGATACCCAATCTTTATGCGCGTAACGAGCGTCTTGTCCTAGTCTTTGAAACGGAATTTGGCCCAATGGCCGTCATACTGGTCGGTGCTCTGATTGTCGGCAGTATGCAAACGGTATGGATGGACCAGCCTATTCGCCATCCTGACATCCAGATTTCGTCTCCCCAGCAAGAGATCCTCCTCGAGAAGGGTGCTGAGCTTGGTCAATTTCAACTAGGATCAACGGTTGTCCTCCTTCTCCCACCTACCCTCCAGCTTGAGTGGGCACCCGCTAAAAACCCTCAAAACAGCATTATGACCGGTCAAACTTTGGGCTCCTTAAGTATTATTTAAGCTTCTTCAAAGCTTTTTCACTCTGATAAGCCTTCCTTAAGCTAGTTTGTATACAATCAGGGAAGCTTAATAAACGACAGCAGTATTGAAGAATGAAGAAATTATTAACAAAGCTATCGCCAGGCGCACTGATCGCACAGGTCATGACGTGCTGCCTCGCCTATTATCTGCTGCTAACTGAGAATGGCATTCATAGTTCGATTGCCTATCTCATTCAATACGCACATTCCTTAGCACTGAGACAACATCTAATTATCTTAGGCATGCTGCCTATCTATATCGCAGTTGTTATCTTTGGTGCCGCAACGCTTGGAACACTTTTAGGTAGATGTCTTGATAATTCACTTCTCAGATCGTTTAGGCAAAAAAGATCTAAAACATCATTTACTAGTCAAATTTAAATCGTATAATTACCTTTCGTATCACCTTCCAAAAAAAATCTGTCTTATTCATTCATTCTTCGTATCCCCAATATCTGAAAACATCGTAAGCTTTTTACTATAAACAGCATCAGCATTCTGCCATCGAATAGCCACATTTTAAGTTTTATCTCCTTGATAATACTATTCTAATAAAAACCCTCCATGAGTGACTCCCTCTCTCAGTCATATAAAAAGATTGTGTCGCGGAAAAGCGATTTGTTAATCTGAATGTTGTCAGGGATGAATTTCAAGGGACATGCATCAGGGTAGATGCAGCAAGGATGTTTACTGCCAAGGATACGGCAGAATAGGATAGGATGCCTGGGTAGGCAAAAAGGGACAGCTTAAGGATTAAGCTGTCCCTTTTCGCATTTTAGCGATAGCGTTTTTTATGCAGCTGCCTTTTCTTTATAACGCTCGACGCTAGCAATGATTTCTTTTTTAGCGGACTCAATACCTTCCCAGCCATCAATTTTCACCCACTTTCCAGATTCTAGATCTTTGTAGTGCTTGAAGAAGTGCTCAATCGCATTGAGTAAATCCTTACCTAAATCTTCTGGCTGGCGGATATTCTCGTAACGGGGCGTTAACTTAGTGACGGGTACAGCAAGAATCTTGGCATCTTTTCCTGATTCATCAGTCATTCTCAGCATGCCGATCGGACGGCAACGCACGACTGACCCTGATAATAAGGGATACGGGGAAATAACCAAAACATCTACCGGGTCGCCATCTTCAGATAAAGTATGGGGTACAAATCCATATTCGCATGGATAAAACATTGCCGTGCCTAGATAGCGATCGACCATGACCATGCCACTTTCTTTGTCGACTTCATACTTAATGGGCATGCTATTGGATGGAATTTCGATGACAACATTCACATCATCTGGTACTTGTTTGCCCGCTTGAAGATTTTCTAATCCCATTCTCTCACCCTCTAATATTCGTTTGTCATGGCCCGATAGTGTACTTTCGCGTAATGATTTTGCAAGTTAAAGCATGTTCTTTTAAACTAGGCGCTTATTCATCAGGAGTCGTCACATGGATTGCTTATTTTGCAAGATTATTAGCGGTGCTATTCCAGCAAAAATAATCTATCGTGATGATTTGGTTGCTGTTTTTGATGACATCAATCCGCAGGCACCGGTGCACAAACTGATTGTGCCCCTTCATCACATCGCGACACTGAATGATTTACATGGAGAAGACGATGAACTCGTTGGGCATATGGTGCAAACATGCGCTATGCTTGCTAAAGAACTAGGCATCGCCGAAGATGGATACCGAGTCGTTTTTAATTGTAACGCCGACGCTGGTCAAAGCGTATTCCACATCCATGCACATATCTTGGGCGGAAGACAAATGACCTGGCCACCCGGTTAAAATAGGCAGTCATCATGCAAGAATATTATAAAAAAATTATTGAATCAGTGGGCGAGGACCCAAACCGCGAAGGTCTGCTTAACACCCCCAAACGCGCTGCCAAGGCCATGGAATATTTGACGCAGGGTTACAAAAAAAACCTTGATGAAATCGTCAACGGAGCTCTATTTACATCCACCAGCAGCGAGATGGTCGTCGTCAAAAATATTGAGATTTACTCTCTCTGTGAGCATCACCTGCTTCCTTTCTTTGGTAAATGCCATATCTCTTACGTGCCTAATGGTAAAATTCTGGGCTTATCGAAATTCGCGCGCATTATTGATATGTATGCACAACGCCTGCAAGTTCAAGAAAATCTCACGAGTGAAATTGCCAAGGCACTAGTCAGTGTCACCAATGCAAAAGGTGTGGGCGTGGTCATTGAAGCGAATCACATGTGCATGATGATGCGCGGTGTTGAAAAACAACACTCCAGCATGAGCACTTCGGTGATGCTCGGCTTGCTACGAGATGATGCACGTACGCGGGCAGAGTTTCTGAGCTTAATCCGCTAAACAAATGCCTTCCCGTAGGGTAGCGCTGCGAGGCCAAGGTGTTTTGCGATGCTTTGGCCAATGTCTGCGAAACTCTCACGCACACCAATTGGGCCGGGCGTGATAGCCGGTCCAAATGCTATAGCAGGGACGTGTTCGCGCGTGTGATCTGAGCCTTGCCAGGTTGGGTCACAGCCATGGTCTGCCGTAATCACAGCCATATCTCCTGGACGCATCGCTCTTTCAAACTCAGGTAACCATCTGTCAAAATCTTCTAGCGCTTTCGCATAACCAACGATATCTCGGCGGTGGCCGTACAACATATCAAAGTCGACCAGGTTCACAAATGTAATGCTGTGGTCAGGCGCGGATTTTGCTTCCTGAATAAATTTAGCAAATAAGTCAGGATTACCGACGGCTTTAATGGTTTTCGTAATACCGTGGTGCGCGTAAATGTCGGCTACCTTGCCGATCGCAATCACTTCGCCGCCATCTTGCTTCAAATAATCAAGCAAGGTGGGTGACGGTGGCGGTGTAGCATAGTCCCGACGGTTGCCAGTTCGCGCATAAGTTCCTGGCTCGCCTAAAAATGGCCGAGCGATCACGCGGCCTATATTGTATTCATCGACTAACTTACGCGTGATTTCACACACGTCATATAGCCGCTGTAAGCCAAAAGTAGTTTCATGTGCGGCGATTTGAAACACGCTATCGGCAGAGGTGTACACAATCGGCTTGCCCGTACGCTGATGCTCTTCACCTAACTCTTCAAGAATAACGGTACCCGATGCATGCTTATTCCCCAACACGCCGGGCAAATTAGCCTGGGTGATCAACTTGTCTAGCAACTCTTTTGGGAAACTTGGATATTCCGGAGGAAAGTAGCCCCATTCAAACAATACCGGCACGCCAGCCATTTCCCAATGACCACTTTGAGTATCTTTACCTAAACTTAATTCTGCTGCACAACCGTAAGCCCCTTCGATCACGACGTTGTCATCAAAACCTGGAATCGCTTTCCCAGTACTCGCTTTTGCGGCGCCATTCAACCCAAGCCTGGTCAGGTTCGGTAAGGTCAGCGGGCCTTTGCGCACACCCTCTTTATCGGCCTTTCCAGCAAGGCAGACTTCAGCAATATGGCGCAGAGTATCAGCACCTTGATCATGATATTTTTCGGCATCTCCTGCCGCACCGAGACCGAATGAATCCAGCATAATTATAAAAGCACGTGTCATTAGGCTTGTGACCTGCAATTAGTTTCGCGTATAAAGAAAGAAACACCCAGCGCGAGCACAAATGCCGCGGGAATGATGATCATAGCAATATTAAAATTGTGCGCCGAGTAGGATGAAATGCCATCAACAATATCATGCGCACCCGCGTGCTCCATCAGCCAGCCAAATAAAGGCGGGGCAATGAACCCGCTGGCCATAATACATAATGAATCGATGCTAACGGCTGTGCTAGTTAAATAAATCGGATTTAACTCCGCAATGGTCGGATACGTCAGGACTTGCGAGCTAGTGGTCAGACCAATCATTGCAAACAGGAAGATCACCATGTTCGCCGAAAGACCTGGCACGTACATTAATACGCCAACGACCACCAGAGAGATAATCGCACCAATAATCATGGGCAACACACGACGCTCGATATGATCGGAAAGCCAACCAAAAGCGAGTGAACCAATAATGACACCAACAAAAAAAACCGAGGTGGCAAACTGCGCTTGATCTTCAGAAAGGTGGTGGACGCCAGTCAGATACAACACACCCCATAGGCCACCCAAAATAAACACGGGCAAATTCATTAAGGAAGTATAAAAGCCACCTAACCAATTTTGCGGGTTCAGCGCAGCCAGCTTGATGCAGCGCCATAATCCCAACTCTTTGAGATGCTTATTATCTTCATGTGCGTCGCTGCCCGCGTCAGACGGACGATCCTGCACGATGAAAAATACGGCAATAATAATCCCGACACCCAAGAGACTGTTCAGATATAAAGCATTTCGCCAGCCGCCCACGACTTCTGCCAACATGGCGAATGGTGCCTGGGCGACAAAACCACCTAACATAGCCATCGTCACCACCACGCCGGTCACTAACGCCATACGGTGCGGCGAAAACCATCGCGATGCAATTCGAATGCAACTCAGAAAACAAAACGACGCACCAGCACCCACGAGAAAACGCCCGACGGCAGCTACCCAGTATTCACCTGCTATGGCAAATATAAAGGCGCCAACTGTACTGACCGTCAAAGCTATCAACAGCAATAAACGTGTGGAATAGCGATCGAGCAAATTCCCGGCTAAAAATAGAAATAGGAAATTAGCATAGAAATACATGGAGAATAACTGGCCAATCTGAATGGCATCCAGATGAAAGGCTTCGCGCAAATCAGTATTAATTGTATTAAAAAGGTTCATCTGGATAAATTCATAGAAAAAGAATAATGCAGATGTCAGCGTTACCACCCATGCGAGGGTGCTATGTTTTGTTTTTTCGTGTTTATGAATATCGAGCATAAGTAATAGCATCACCCTAAAATTGAGTTGGGGTATTTTAAACAGAAGACTGGGGCAAGGGAACTGATTTTCTATTGTATCCAGAGAGAGTCTCGAGTTAATGTGAAGAGTGGTTTTTAGCGTTAAAAGGGACGATAACGATGGCAAAAAGCTATATCAATCATAGACAATCCAGTCTGCACGGCGCACTGCTTTGCTTAACCTTGATCTTGATTGTCACACAGGCCATCTTCTTTTTTATTCATCTTTCTGTGACCGAGCTGGTCGACGCATTGGCAGGGGCCTCTATTTTCCTCCAATTCATTCATCCCGTGGTTCTGATCCCGCTCGCCATTTATCTCCTCCTGCAAATTTCTGCCTACCTGCTGTTAATTAGCTGGGTCTGGTTTATGGCAAAATCACTGGGGCATTTACTCAGGCTGCAGCCTTCTCTCACTTACTGGCTTGGTCTCTCGCTCTGGCTCACGGCCTGTCTATTACTGTTCGCACTGAATTACCACTATTTCCCAGCCTCATTCTTTTCCCAGATGTTATCTGACGCAGACATTGCACAAAGCACTAATACGATGATATTGATCGCAACAGGCACCATACTGATTGGCGCATCACTCCTCGCTCTCATTAATTTCGTTATTTACCGGCAATACAAAAAAATCGCCGGCCTGCTTCTTTTTTCGGTACTTGCTGCTGTCGCGGCACATCTTCGCGAGCAACATTTGCCTTCTGGCCCTACGCCCGACACATCGAAATATCCCAATATTATTTTGATCGGCATCGACTCGCTGCGCCCGGATTTCACTAGTTACTTTGGCAATCATCAAACACACACTCCCAATATCGATGCATTCTTACGTCAAGGCACCACTTACACCAACACTTACACACCTCTCGCACGCACCTTCCCAGCCTGGGTCAGTATTTTAACCGCCAAACATCCACTACATAATGGTGCTCGCAACAATCTTATTAATCCGGCGAAACCGCTCGCGCAAGATAATCTAGCAAGACGTTTACAAAGTGCAGGTTATGAAACTATCTATGCCTCAGACGAAAAACGCTTCAGCAATATCACTTCGAATTATGGTTTCGACAAACTAATTGGACCAGGCATGGGCGTTCATGATTTCCTGTTAGGGGGATTAACAGATTTTCCCATGAATAATTTGCTCGCCACACTGGCACTGGGGCAATACTTATTCCCCTATAATTTCGGCAACCGTGCCGCCACCATCACTTATGAACCGGCGCAATTTTTCCAGCAACTAAAATCAGGTCTCGCGACGCGCTCAAACAAACCTGTGTTTCTCGCTGTTCATTTATGTCTAACACATTGGCCATTTTCATGGGCGAGCGACCCACAACAACCAGATGATACGCTCGCCGACCAATATCATCGCAGCATTGAACAATCAGATGCCGATTTTGGGAAATTGTTGACACTACTAAAACAAAATCGCCTGCTTGAAAACAGTATTGTCGTCTTGCTTTCTGATCACGGCACTTCGTTAGGCTTGCCCAATGATCGCATCATTTCGAAAAAAAATTATCGCGGCAGAAAAGACAGACTGAAACTTCCCACTGTTTCCAAACTTAGTGTCCCGCCGTCTGACAACAAACACGCTGACATCTACACCATCAACACTGCTTACGGACAAGGTACAAACGTACTGAGCTTAAAGCAATATCACGTTATTCTCTCTTTCATGCGCTCAGGTGGTAAGCTGCCGCTCAAACCACAACGTGAATTAACATCACTAGATGATATTACGCCGACCATTCTTGATTATCTTGCCTTGCCGCCTATTGCCAATGCTGATGGAGCATCGCTACTCCAAACATTACCGCCACGCAAACTAATGATTGAAACAGGTGATAGTTTTAAGGAAATTGAAACGGATAAGATTCACATCGACAAAGTGATTAAACATGAAATTAGTGCTTACAGAATTAACGCAAGAACGGGCTTATTGGAAATGGACGAGGGTGTTTCCACTGCCATTGTTAAAAATAAACAATTAGCTATCTTAGATAAGGATTGGCTGCTTGCCCATTTCCCCGAATCGGAACGTACCACATTGGCGCCGTCGAAAAAATCTGCTGGTGGATTTTCCATGGAGCCCCAAAAAATCCCAGCGTACTTTGTGTTAGTGAATCTAAAAACAGGGGAATGGACCATCGGGCTAGACACACCCTTTGCTAAACGGGCGCCTACTGAAGCACTATTGAAACAGTTACGAAATTTTTATCGCGGCGAAATTTAAGCTTTAGCTGCTATCAATATTTCATCGACTAATTTGCTGGCGCCAATGCGGAATGATTCAGGCGTTACCCAATCACGGCCCATTATACTATCTGCCAACTCAATATATTGAGCAGCTTCTGCAATGGTGCGAATGCCTCCAGCCGCCTTAAAACCTAAACGATGTTTAACCTGAGGTTCCGTATGCTTAATGACTAACAACATAGCGGCCGCCGCTTCAAGTGACGCACCTTCTGGGATTTTACCAGTTGACGTTTTAATAAAATCAGCGCCGGCAGCAAGAGCCGTGTAACCGGCATCGGCGATGATAGCAATATCACTCAACGCGCCAGTCTCTAATATGACTTTTAGTAAAACGGAATCGCCGCAGGCCAATTTGCACGCCTGTACAAATTGATGTGCATAGTGCTGCTCACCCGCAAGATATCGGGCATAAGGAAACACCACATCAATTTCTTGCGCCCCCTCCTGAATGCTCTCATGAATTTCTGCTAACACCGTTTCCAGCAAGGAGGCTCCTTCAGGAAAGTTGACAACTGTTGCGATCTTGACAGGCGTGCGTGAAAAATGTGTCGCAGCTCGTGAAACAAACGGGGGATAAATGCAGACAGCCGCCACATGGCCCAATGTGGATTGGGCCTTTGTGCACAGTGTTGCGATAGTGGCTGGTGTATCGGTTTCATTCAAACTAGTTAAATCGATCAGGCTATACAAACGCTGTAATAGCGCCAAATCCTGGGTAACAGGTTTCAACGCTTTTACATGTTCATCTACAGCGTCAGACCATTGCATTCATGGCGCCCTTTACAAATTCAGGCACGAGCTTCACTAGTTTGCGCGCAGCGAGCTCACCGAATTGCAGCGTTCCTTCATGAGTGATTTTTTCATCGCTCATGCCGGCCGCGAAATTTGTGACGGCGGCGAGACACGCTACTTTTAATCCGGAATGGCGTGCAACGATAACTTCAGGCACCACCGACATACCGACAACATCCGCACCCAGAATTTTGAAGGCGCGAATTTCAGCAGGCGTCTCAAAACAAGGGCCAATCGTTGACAGGTAAACACCGCGATGCAGAGTGATACCGAGCTTGTCAGCAGAGGCCTGCATCACATCTTGCAAACCAAGATCATAAGCATCGTCCATGCCGAAAAAGCGCGGGCCTTCACTTTCATCATTCGCGCCAATCATGGGATTGCCTGGCTGGAAATTAATATGATCATTGATCATGACAATTTCACCAGGGCCCGCTTCGGGATTTAAGGAGCCAACGGCGCCGGTTAACAACAACGTGGTGCAACCCATATGCTTCATAATACGGATTAAGATACGCACCGACTCATACGGCGCGCCTTCATACAAATGCAAGCGACCGCGCATACAGACCACAGGAATCTCACCTAAATATCCCATCGCCATTAATGAGGCATGACCAGCAACCGTACCAGTCTGTAAGCCTGGAATTGCTTTATAAGGAATAGTCGTTGTTTGTTGCATTTGTTCGGCAATCGATGACAAACCCGAACCAAGAATCATACCAATTTTCGGTACGAAACCTTTGGGCTGATAGCGATTAATAACTTCCATTACTTGCTGCATGGTGACTGACATATTCGTGTTTCCTTTATAGCTATTTAGCTTTCATCCAGGCAGAAGCGACATCAAGCATACGGTTTGAGAAACCCCATTCGTTATCGTACCAAGCCAGCACCTTCACTAACTTGCCAATGACTTTCGTACCAACCGTATCGAAAATAGCGGAGGAAGGATTATGATTGAAATCGACAGACACTAATGGTTCTTCATTGAAAGATAAAACACCTTTCAGTGGGCCTTTAGCAGCAGCCTCGATAATGCTGTTAACTTCTTTAACGGTGGTTTCGCGTTTCGCTGTAAAAGTTAAATCAACAACGGACACGTTAATGGTTGGTACACGTACGGCAAAACCATCAAGCTTGCCATTTAATTCTGGCAGCACTAAACCAACCGCTGCGGCAGCACCGGTTTTAGCAGGAATAATTGATGCCGTCGCAGAGCGAGCACGACGTAAATCACTGTGGTAAACATCCAATAAATTTTGATCGTTCGTGAAAGCGTGAACTGTATTCATTAAGCCATTTTCAATACCGATTTCAGCATGTAACGGCTTTACAACACTGGCGAGACAGTTGGTGGTACAAGATGCGTTAGAGATAACACTATCAGTGGATTTTAAAATTTCGTGGTTCACCCCATAAACAACAGTGGCATCAACATCTGTCGCGGGAGCGGAAATAATAACTTTTTTCGCACCAGCCTCAAGATGCATGGCCGCTTTTTCGCGACTGGTGAATAAGCCGGTGCATTCGAATACGATATCAATATTCATTTCTTTCCACGGCAATTTGCGTGGATCGCGTTCTGCGACAACACGAATTTTTTCACCGTTTACAATCATGTCAGTGCCGGAGACTTGCACTTCGCCTGGAAATTTACCGTGAGTGGTATCATGGCGAGTCAAGTGTGCATTTGTGTTCACATCACCTAAATCATTAATCGCCACGATCTCAATTTCGGGATGTAATTTTTTTTCAAAATGCGCGCGTAAAATATTACGTCCAATACGTCCGTAACCGTTAATCGCTATGCGGATTGACATGTCTATCTCCTATTATTTTTTTATATTTACTAACCCGACACACATTTTTTTTGTAAATAATGTGCATGGCTTGCCGTATTAAAAATGACTTCTTTCGTTGCCAGTACAATTTCCTCAACCGTTAAACCGCACTCGCGATAGACATCTTTTGCTGGCGCCGAAGCACCGAAGCGATGAATACCCATGACACGACCGTGCAGGCCCACAAAGCGATACCAATCATCGCCCGCCGCTGCTTCAACAGCCACACGAGACGGCACATCAGTCGGTAACACATCTTGCTGATAAGCTTCCGTTTGCGCGAGAAACACATCGACGCAAGGCATTGAAACAACGCGTACACGAATATTTTCTGCCGCCAATGTTTTAGCCGCATCGACCACCAATGACACTTCCGAACCCGTTGCAATCAAAATAGCATCTGGAACTTGTCCTTCTGCATGATCGATCAGGACATATCCACCACGTGCAGTATTGGCTAACTGAGCCGCATCACGCATCTGGAAGGGTAAGGCTTGTCTAGACAATACCAAGCAGCTTGGGCCTTGGCGCTCAAGTGCTACGCGCCACGCCATCGCTGTTTCAACGGTATCGCAAGGACGCCAGACTGACATGCCTGGCATCATGCGCAAACCGGGTATCTGTTCTATGGGTTGATGCGTCGGACCATCTTCGCCAAGCCCAATCGAATCGTGTGTGTAAACATAAATCACACGCTGGCGCATCAATGCCGACAAACGCAGTGCGTTACGTGCGTAATCTGAAAATGTGAGGAAGGTGCCGCCAAAGGGTGTCAGACCACCGTATAACGCAATGCCGTTCATAATGGCCGACATACCGAACTCACGTACACCGTAATGCATATAGCTGCCCGCTGGGTTGTCAGCGGTGAACACCTGCATGCCCTTCCAATTCGTGCAATTTGATTCGGTTAAATCGGCTGAACCACCGAAGACTTCCGGCAAAACATTGGCGTAAACATCCAAACAAAGCTGCGAAGCTTTGCGGGTTGCAACCGTTTGTTGTTTGGCATTTAAATCTTTCAGTAAATCTTCGGCTTGCTGCTGCCAATCACTAGGCATTTTGCCCGTTACACGGCGCAGTAATTCTTTAGCAAGGTCTGGGTGCTGCTCTTGATATGCACTGAAATGATGTTTCCACTTATCTTCAAGTGCCGCGCCTTTTGTGGTGGCATCCCATGAGGCATAGATCTCATCTGGAATTTCGAAGGGAGCATACGGCCAGCCTAGCTCAGCGCGAACCGCGGCAATCTCTTTATCGCCCAGTGGTGAACCGTGTGTCGCTGCCGTGCCAGCCAAAGCGGGGGAACCAAAACCGATGGTCGTTTTGCAACAAATCAGTGTCGGCTTATCTTGCTCGGCACGCGCTTCAATAAGCGCTTGCTTGACAGCTTCACCGTTATTGCCATCGACATCGGTAATCACATTCCAGCCATAAGCCTTGAAACGTTCAGGGGTATTATCTCGGAACCATCCCTTGACCACACCATCAATGGATATATCGTTATCATCGTAAAGCACGATCAGTTTGTTCAGGCCGAGCACACCCGCCAGTGACGACACCTCGTGCGAGATACCTTCCATCAAACAGCCATCACCTACAAAACAATAAGTGTAATGATTGATGATATCGAAGTCTGGACGGTTAAACGTGGCAGCCATATGCTTTTCCGCAATTGCCATGCCAACGGCATTGGCAAGGCCTTGCCCGAGTGGGCCAGTGGTTGTTTCTACGCCGGGTGTTTCGCCGTGCTCAGGGTGCCCTGGTGTCTTGGAATGCAGCTGACGAAATTGTTTGAGATCTTCAATGGTGAGCGCATAGCCGGTTAGATGCAGTAATGAATACAACAACATACAGCCATGGCCATTCGATAACACGAAGCGATCGCGATTGATCCAGCCTGGATGCGCAGGGTTATGCTGCAGAAAATCATGCCATAAGACCTCTGCCATATCTGCCATTCCCATGGGCATGCCGGGATGACCGGAGTTAGCTTTCTGAACTGCATCGATACTGAGAAAACGAATCGCATCGGCACGATGACGGCGGGTGATAGTTGGCATGCTTCCTCCCAATAATATTGCGCGCATCTTACCTCAATTCTTTGACGATCACCAACCCTGCATTAAATCTTTGGAATCATTATCTAATGTGTTAGGATTCAGCCATTTTACAATCGTTGTACAACCATAAAAGGTATGGAAACTATGCAAAATAATGATTACCTCTTCACCTCTGAATCTGTCTCAGAAGGCCATCCGGATAAAATTGCTGATCAAATCTCTGACGCGGTGCTAGACGCCATTATTGCGCAAGACAAACATGCCCGTGTCGCTTGCGAAACCCTCGTCAAAACTGGCATGGTTTTTGTGGGCGGTGAAATCACCACCAATGCCTGGGTTGATATTGAACGTATCTGCCGCGATGTGATTCGCGAGATCGGTTACACAAGCTCATCGATTGGCTTCGATGCCGATTCCTGCGCGATTATTACCGCGATTGGCAAGCAGTCAGCTGATATTGCTATGGGTGTTGACCGCAAAAGTGCGGAAGAACAAGGAGCCGGTGACCAAGGCCTGATGTTTGGTTACGCCAGCAATGAAACCGACGTATTAATGCCAGCCCCCATTACTTACGCACATCGCCTCGTGCAACGTCAGGCACAATTACGCAAAGAAGATGTCTTGTCCTGGTTACGCCCCGATGCAAAATCGCAAATCTCATTCCGTTACGTCGATGGCAAACCACACAGCATCGCTAACGTCGTGTTATCGACCCAACACGATCCCGATGTCGGCCAAAAAGAATTGGTTGAAGCTGTTATCGAAGAAATCATCAAGCCCACACTGCCAGAAGCCTGGCTCAAGAACACCACCTATTACGTCAATCCAACTGGACGTTTTGTGATTGGCGGCCCACTCGGTGATTGCGGACTAACCGGCCGTAAAATTATTGTCGACACCTACGGCGGCATGGCTCGTCACGGTGGCGGCTGCTTCTCAGGAAAAGATCCTTCCAAAGTTGACCGCTCGGCCGCTTACGCAGCACGTTATGTTGCGAAAAACATTGTGGCAGCCGGCCTTGCTGAACGCTGTGAAATTCAGGTGGCGTATGCAATCGGTGTAGTTGAACCAACGGCTATTCACGTTGAAACATTTGGCACCAACAAAGTTCCAAACAAACTGATTGAAAAACTGGTCACCGAACATTTTGATTTACGCCCTTACGGTATCATTCAAATGCTGGATCTGCTGCGACCCATCTACAAGCAAACTGCGAGCTATGGTCACTTCGGACGTGAAGATCTTAATGTTCAATGGGAAAAAACAGACAAAGCCGAGGAATTACGTGCAGCAGCAGGGCTTTCCAACCTTCGCGCCGCGTCAAATTAATTAAGGAAGACATACTATGCAGGTAGCCGTTATGAAGAACCAAACCAAGGATTACAAAGTGGCCGATCTCAGTCTTGCCGACTGGGGACGCAAAGAAATCAGCATCGCTGAAACAGAAATGCCAGGCTTGATGGCATTACGTGAAATGTATAAAACCACACAGCCGTTGAAAGGCGCGCGCATTGCTGGCTGTTTACACATGACCGTGCAAACGGCCGTGTTAATCGAAACATTGATTGCACTCGGTGCTGAAGTGCGCTGGTCATCTTGCAATATTTTTTCGACTCAAGATCATGCTGCGGCAGCTATTGCTGCAGCCGGTATTCCTGTGTTTGCCTGGAAAGGTGAAACCGAAGAAGAATATTGGTGGTGCGTCAAAGAAACCATTAATGGCCCAAACAACTGGCAGCCCAATTTAATCCTGGATGACGGTGGCGACCTCTCCCTATTAATCCATCAAGAATATCCGGATATTCTGAAGAACATTCACGGTATCTCAGAAGAAACGACGACGGGCGTTCATCGTTTATATGAAATGCATAAACGCGGTGAATTGAAAGTACCAGCGATTAACGTCAATGACTCCGTCACGAAATCCAAATTTGATAATTTATACGGCTGCCGTGAATCTTTACTGGATGGCATTAAACGTGCCACTGACGTCATGATTGCCGGCAAAATTGCCGTCGTGTGCGGCTATGGTGATGTTGGTAAAGGTTGCGCACAAGCATTACGTTCATTCGGCGCTTCCATTCTTATCACCGAAATTGACCCGATCTGCGCATTGCAAGCTGCGATGGAAGGTTATCGCGTTGTCACGATGGATGAAGCCGCAAGTATAGGTAACATTTTTGTAACCGCTACCGGCAACAAACATGTCATCACCCACGACCACATGCTGCAAATGCAAGACCAGTCTATCATTTGCAATATTGGTCACTTTGATTCTGAAATTGACATTGCCTCACTCGGTAAATACACCTGGGAGAACATCAAGCCACAAGTGGATCATGTCATTTTACCTAGTGGTAAACGCCTGATCGTGCTGGCGCAAGGTAGATTGGTCAATCTTGGCTGTGCGACGGGTCACCCAAGCTTTGTCATGTCAGCGTCATTCACGAATCAAGTCCTGGCGCAAATTGAGTTGTGGCAACATAACGATAAGTACCCGGTTGGTGTTTACGTGTTACCCAAACAACTCGACGAGATGGTCGCAAGACTGCATTTACAAAAACTCGGTGCGAAGCTAACGACACTCTCGAAAGATCAAGCGGACTACCTCAGCATTGCTGTAGCAGGCCCGTACAAACCAGACAGTTACCGTTATTAGTAACGCTTGCCATCCTGAGCCCAGCGCTCAGGATGGCAATGATTTTTCACACTCACTTAACACAAGGAATGTGTCCATGCGCTACCTGATCTCATCACTCGCCTGCGTCATTCTCGCAACGCCCTCTGCAGCGGAAGTTTGCCCTAGCACACAAGACCTGCAAACAGGGAAAGCCCTCTATTGGAAAGCTTTTGACAGTGACAATGGCAAACCATTAAATGCCGTTCGCGAAGCAAGACTTAAATCCCAAATTAAGAATTTCGCTTTAGCTGAGTGGGCCAACTCACACCACAAAGGTAGTATGCATTGTTATTATAAAAATGAGAGCGGCTCGCATCTTGAAGCCTATTTTGCAAAAGAAAGTATTTCGTCGATTCAACCATCAAAATACTGGTACGAGGTGACAGGCATGATGCAGTGCGCGGCAGGTGTCGATAAGTGCGCCTTCCAGGCCTTACCAACTATACGTCAGCTGGCACAAAATGATATTGGCGCCGGTAACCGTTAACGCCAACATCACTTCATGCAAACTGATAAGTTAATTACTTTAAAAACATCCGACGGAGAATGTCATCTTTCTTGAAGAAGTGATGATACAAAGCTGCAACGACATGAACACTCACTAAGAATATAATCACGAAAGCGATCAGTTCATGAGACTCAAATAAGGTCTCGGCCAACTCTTTATTTTCTGTGACTGGTAAACCCAGACTTAAGTCCCCCAAATGAGGTGGCTTGCCAGCTGCACTTGAACCTATCCAACCCACTAAAGGCATGGCGATAATGAACAAATACAAACATCCATGGACAATACGCTCAGCTTTGTGCTGCCAAGGAGGAGTATTCGGAAGAACGGCCGGCTTGATATTAACCAAAGACCAGCACAGCCGAATGAGCATTAATAACAAAATTGCGAGGCCGGTTAATTTATGTAAATTATAAATAACGCCCTTATATTCTTTTGGCACTTCATCCAGAAAAAAGCCACCGACTATCATCAACAAAACCAAAATGAAAATTATTCCATGTAGAAATCTTGCAACGGCGCCGTAACGTTTATCTGTGTTCATCATTCCCATATCTTTTTCCTAATCCCTAAAAAAACACGGAGCATTTCTGCTCCGTGTTTGAATGTCGCATAACACTATGTGTGCAAATTAAAGTGACGCATCGTACGTATAAGTGAATGCAGCCAGAGGCGTACCATCGGTTGGGCAAGTGATTGCATCAACACTAGCAGCGGTATATTTCGGGTTACCCTTTAATCTAGACTTAACTTGCGCACAAACAGCGGCTGGAACAGCTGTGAATGTTACCGTATAGGTACTTGCATCGGCAGTTCCGAAAGTCACGGTTCCGCCCCACGGTGTGGTGAGTGAGCGACTAGGCATTAACGGTGCAATAGCTGCGCTATTAACCTGCCCTGAGTAGGATCCCGTTCCTTGCGCAAGACCGTCTGCAGAGGATGCAATAGCCTGAATCATTTGCAACATTGAGTTAGCCTGCTGACCAGCAGATGCTGTTTGATAGTAACGAACCGACATCACGATGACCATTGCAGCGATAGCGAGCACGAGCATGATTTCTAGCAACGTGACGCCGAGCATTTTTGTAAATTTATTCATAAGTCATTCCCTTTCCTTTGAACCGCATTAAAAAAATGAATTTCAACCCAGTACTCTATTATGTTATTTTTCAGCTCACCTTAGCAAGCGGATTACAAAATTATGACGAATAATAATATAGTTAGCGCTATCGAGATCGATACCCATGTGAAAGCCGATAAAAGCGTCATATGGCTACATGGGCTTGGAGCAGATGGGAACGATTTCGCGCCAATTGTTCCAGAATTGCGCATGCCGTCGCGCATTCAAGCGCGTTTCATCTTTCCTCACGCGCCCATCATGCCTGTCACCATCAACCAGGGTTATGAAATGCCAGCCTGGTTCGATATTCGTAGTTCTGATATTAGCGACAGATCGGATACCGCCGGCATCCAGCGCTCAGTTGGTCAAATAAATGGCATTATTCAGCGTGAAATGGAGCGTGGTATTGATCCGGCTAACATTATGTTAGCGGGCTTTTCCCAAGGTGCTGTGATTGCCTTAACCGCCGGCCTCCTCTACCCCAAGCGACTTGGTGGGATCATCGCCCTTTCTGGACTCCTTCCTAATAGTGAGGCCGTCATTCAAAGCAGTGCCATCGCCAATCGCGACATTCCTATCTTCATCGCACACGGTACCGCCGATGGCATCGTACCACTTGCGCTAGGCAAACGTGCTTATGAGAACCTAACCCAGGCAGGATACCCCGCCATCTGGCACGACTACCCCATGGCTCACTCTGTCTGCGCTGAAGAGATTCGGGATATTAGCGATTGGATTCAAAAAATCTGGGCGTAAAAAAACCGGGCGCTTGTGGCGCCCGGCTTCCGGATAAGAACATGGCGATTAGCCAAATATAAAGGACGCGCCCGCTGAAATAAGCGAGCTATTGCCTGTTGCGGAACTGCCCTCAGCTTGAGCCCACTGAGCATTGATGGCAAATTCTGGCATGATGTAATATTGCACGCCGGCACCAATATAGAGCCCCGTTGTACTATGGGAAGAGGTTGCAAAACCAAGCTGTTGTGCCGCAGCAGTATTCTGCACCGTGCCATTAGCCGAGAGTCGCTGCGCACCAATCTTGGCGAACGCTTCGAAACCACTCGTATAAAACGGTAAAATACCTCTTACAGCTAAATCATAAGCATAGTGTTTAACATATCCGGCCTTAGTACCAGCGCTATTTTTGACGGTGCTATTTGCATAACCGGTGTAACCGAATTCAGCGGCGACATACGGCATGAATTTATAGCCAAGGTTAGCATTGTAGCCAATACCAGAAGAGCTCACCGTTCCAGCAATGTTATCGCTAGATAAATTCGATGAACCGAGATTCGCCTCGAGATACCAACCATACGGTAAAGACATTTCTGCAAATGCTGGTGTTGCGAGCAGTAACAATGAGAGTCCGCCGCAGACGCTCTGTAATAACTTCACTCCCTTCATGGGCCTTCCTCCCTTACAATAATGTAAAATAGTATATAACCAGTACTGGCTTGTTGGAACTCTTTTATTGCAGCAGGGCAATATCGGCAACCTGCAGAAACATATTTCTCAATCGTGTGAGCAATAGTATCCGGTTTTCACGACGCGGCCGGTCTTCTGTCATGACCATGACCTTATCAAAAAAAGCATCGACCGGTTGGCGCAATGCAGCTAGCTGCAATAATACCTCTTCATATTGACCCGACTGACACAAACGTGAGATCTCACCACTTTTCAGCTCGAGCTGACGCGCCAACTCTTTTTCAACGTCATCTTCAAAGTAAGCCGGATCGACTGCATTCGACTGCATGGCTTCTGCATACTTCGCCAGTATATTGCTAACGCGCTTATTCGCAGCCGCTAACGCCTCAGCCTCCTGCAACCTTTTGAATGCTTGCACGGCATGAATGCGCTTATCGAAATCCAGCAAATTGGTGACATCAAGCGCGGCCACCGCAGCAAACACATCAGGTGTCACGCCTTGCTCTTGGTACCAGGCACGCATACGCTCACGAATGAAATTTAAAATTTTCGGTTCCAGCTGAACACCATCAGTCGCTACGGGTTTGGCGTTGCTCGCATTCACTTCACAAGCCAACTTCATTAACTGATGATTGGCTGCAACGGCATGATGCAACACTTCTCTCAAATCGAGATTGAGACCGCCTTCGATAATTAATCGTACTGCACCTAATCCAGCACGACGCAATCCGTAAGGATCTTTATCGCCTGTTGGCACTTGGTCAATAGCAAATGAGCCGGCCAACAAATCTAATCTGTCCGCTAATGCCAATGTACAACCCAACTTTGTTGCCGGTAACTGATCTCCCGCAAATCGTGGCAGATAGTGTTCACGAATAGCAGTCGCCACTTCATCCCCTTCACCATCGCGGAACGCATAATAGCCGCCCATCACACCTTGTAATTCTGGAAATTCGCCCACCATGTTGGTAATCAAATCTGCTTTGGCGAGCATGCCTGCATGCTCGGCATGCAATTTGTTTTGGCCTAATTGACTTGCAATGAAGGCGGATAATTGACTGAGACGCTCAGCCTTATCGTGCAGTGTGCCAAGCTTTGCCTGATAAACAATTTCTTTTAACCGCGGCACTCTTGCACTTAATTTTTCTAACTGGTCGGTTTCATAAAAGAATTTAGCGTCAGAAAGACGAGCACGCAGCACACGCTCATTACCATGGATCACTTGTTCGGGATTTTTACTTTTGATATTACTCGTGGCGACAAAGTAAGGAAGCAATTGTCCGTTATCATCCACTACGGGGAAATAGCGCTGATGATCCTGCATAGAAGAAATTAAAACTTCTTTGGGTACATGTAAAAATTCCGGATCGAATTTTCCGCATAATGCGACAGGATATTCCACCAATCCAGTCACCTCATCTAATAACGCATCAGTGATTTGAACCTTACCATTTTTACCTAATATTTTTTCAACGCATTTTTCAGCTTCACTACGCACCTTGTCACGTCGCAAATTGAAATCAGCAATCACCTCGCCTTGCTCTGCAAGGATCGATTCATAATCGGCCGGGCTCGTTATTTTAATTTCGCCTTTCGACATAAAGCGATGGCCGTGCGTCAGGTTACTCGTTTGACGACCCATTATTTCAGTCGACACCACTTCATTACCATACATCAAAATAATAGAATGAATTGGACGTACAAACTCAACAGATCCGCTACCCCAGTGCATGCGCTTCGCGACGGGCAACGTTGCTATGATTTGCTGCACAATAACCGGCAATAATTCAGTGGTTAACTTACCTTTGACAGCCTGACGATAACCCACCCAATCACCTTGATCCGTATTGAGTGTGATTAAATCACTGGGATTAACACCACAGGAGCGCGCGAAACCTTCACACGCCTTTGAAGGCACGCCGTCCTTATCAAATGCTGCGCCTAATGCTGGTCCTTTACGTTCTACGAGCTGATCGGGTTGGCTATCGGAAAGTCCTGTCACCAACAGCGCGAGACGACGAGGCGTTGCGAAAGATTTGACTCTATCAAATGTGAGGTTTTCTTTCTGAAAGCGCTCAGTCACTTGTAACCGCAAGGCTTCAGATAAATTGATCTGCGCTTTCGGCGGTAGTTCTTCTGTATGAATTTCGATTAAACAATCTGCGCGCTTGGTCATGGTGTTTTCTCTTGCAGCAAGGGAAAGCCGAGTGCTTCCCGCGATTGGTAATAACTTTCCGCCACCGCTTTAGCGAGACGACGAATTTTTAAAATATGATGCTGGCGTTCGGTGACTGAAATAGCTCGACGTGCATCCAGCAAATTAAAGGTGTGCGAGGCTTTCAGCACCATTTCATAAGCAGGTAGTGGCAACCCTGCTTCAATCAATCGCATACTTTCTTTTTCAAAATCTGCAAACTGGCGAAACAGTAGCGACACATCGGCTGCTTCGAAATTATATTTCGACATTTCGACTTCTGTTTGATGACAAACATCACGGTAAGTAATGACACCCTGCGGACCTTCATTCCAGACAATATCGTAAATATCGTCGACACCCTGCAATGACATTGCAAGACGCTCTAGACCGTAAGTAATTTCACCCGTCACCGGCCGGCACTCGAGGCCACCGACTTGCTGGAAATAAGTAAACTGTGTGACTTCCATACCATTCATCCACACTTCCCAACCAAGACCCCAGGCACCCAGCGTGGGTGACTCCCAGTTGTCTTCTACAAAGCGTATATCGTCTTTTAATGTATCCACCCCCAACGCCCGTAAGGAATCGAGGTAAAGGTCCTGAATATTATCCGGCGAAGGTTTCAGCACCACTTGAAATTGATGGTGACGCTGCACACGATTCGGGTTTTCTCCGTAACGTCCATCGGTGGGTCGTCTGCTTGGCTGCACGTAAGCGGCACGCCAAGGTTCTGGCCCAATCGCCCCCAAAAAACTTCCGGTGTGAAATGTTCCGGCGCCCACTTCCATATCTACTGGCTGCATGATGATACAGCCGAGATCGCCCCAGTATTGTTGCAGCGCCGCAATCAACCCCTGAAACGTTATTATTTTGCTTGGTTTTGCCATGTTTATTTTTTCGCCAATCATTGGTGGTAAGTGCGGTGATTATAGCATTCTTGCCTAACAAGAGCAGTGGTATGCTGGTAATATTGACTAATTTCGCGAACCATTCATTGAGGAAACATTATGGCATTGGCAGCTTTCAACCCCGCCACGTTACCGCGCTTTTCTGAGATTCATGCTTTTGAGATTGAAGACGCTATCAAGACCTTGCTCGACAATCATCGCTCGCAGCTGGCGAGCTTGCTCGCGAATCCCGATGGTTTTACTTGGGATAACCTGATGGACCCACTCGAGGAAATGGGCAATGAGCTGCACAATGCCTGGTCGCCGATCTCTCACCTGCATTCTGTGATGGAATCCGAGGCTCTGCGCGACGCCTATAACAATACGCTGGAACACCTGACACAATTCCACACCGAGATGTCACAGAACGAACCATTGTTCCGCGCGATCTTATCGTTAACCGAAAGCCCAGCATTTGCCTCGTACACCCCCGCGCAGAAAAAAACGCTTGAGAATGAATTGCGCGATTTCAAATTATCCGGCATCCATTTATCGTCAGACAAGAAAGCGCGTCTGGCGGAATTGAATCATGAGCTGAGCCGGCTCACGACAAAATTCTCCGAAAACATCCTCGATGCCACGAATGCCTGGGCACTACACCTGACCGACAAAGAACAACTAAAAGGGCTACCGCCGCAAGCGCTGCAACTGGCCGCCGACAGCGCAAAAGACCGCAATCTTGACGGTTATGTTCTCACCCTTGACTACCCCTCATACTCCACCGCGATTAAATCGCTCGACAATCGTGATCTACGCAAAGAGTTATACGAAGCCTATTGCACTCGCGCCTCAGATAAAGGCCCGAACGCAGAAAAATGGGACAACACTGAAGTCATGAATGACATTCTGCGTGTACGTCTTGAGATGGCACAATTAATCGGCTACCCATCGTACGCCGAATACTCACTCGCCACCAAGATGGCAAAATCACCCTCTGAAGTACTTGGTTTTCTGGAAGATCTGGTTAAGCGTAGCCGCGCGATGGCCCAAAGCGAATATCAGGAAATTGTAAAAATATCAGGTCTTGAAAAAATTGAAGCCTGGGACTTGCCTTACTATTCTGAAAAATTACAAATGAGTAAGTTCAACTTTACTCAAGAAGATTTTCGACCCTACTTTCCCATTCAGAAAGTCCTGAATGGTTTATTCACTGTCGTGGAAAAACTTTACGGCATCACTGTCCGCGAAGAAGAAAATATTGACGTCTGGCATCCTCAGGCAAAATTTTTCTCGCTCTATGACAAGCATCAACAATTCCGCGCGGGCTTTTACATTGACTTATACGCGCGCCCACACAAACGCGATGGCGCATGGATGGATGAATGCCTGACACGTTATGTGCGCCGCGACGGCATTCAGTATCCCATCGCCTATCTCACTTGTAACTTCATGCGTCCTGTCGAGAATAAACCAGGACTTCTCACGCATGATGATGTCATCACTTTATTTCATGAGTTCGGCCACTGCCTGCATCACATGCTAACCAAAGTCGATGTGCCATCCGTCTCTGGCATTAACGGCGTGCCGTGGGATGCGGTCGAATTTCCAAGTCAATTTATGGAAAATTTCTGCTGGGAAAAAGAAGCCATGGCATTGCTATCCGAACACTACGCCACCCATGCACCTTTCCCCGATGATCTTTACGACAAGATGATCGCAGCCAAACATTTTCAAACAGGCTTGCAAATGGTACGCCAACTTGAATTCGCGTTATTTGATTTCCGCTTGCACCTTGAATACGATCCAGCAAAGCCGGCCTCACAAGTGCAACACATTCTGGATGAAGTCAGACAACAAGTTGCCGCCTATCAAGTGCCGTCGTTCAACCGCTTTCAGCATAGTTTCTCGCATATTTTCGCGGGAGGTTATGCAGCAGGTTATTACAGCTACAAATGGGCCGAAGTCCTTTCTTCCGATGCGTATGCCGCCTTCGAAGAACACGGTCTTTTCGATCATCATACCGGTAACAGCTTCATGGAAAACATTCTTGAAGTTGGTGGCGTGCGTGATCCCATGGAATCATTTATCGCATTTCGTGGCCGCAAACCAACGATTGATGCATTATTACGACACTGCGGTATTTCTGAAACCAACTAAAATGCGACATCATATTTTATAAACTGGAGCGCTTATGTCACACGATCATCGCCATCCTGCCGCCTTACCTATTATGTTTCTGACAGAAATGTGGGAACGATTTGGATTCTATGTCGTCCAAGGTTTACTTGTTCTTTACATGACGCAATACTTTGGCTACTCCGACAACAAGAGTTACACCATTCTTGGCGCATTCACAGCACTCGCTTATATGTCGCCGATTGTCGGTGGCTACCTGGCTGATCGCCTGCTTGGATTCATCACGACGGTGATCTGGGGTGGTTTTGTACTGATGACAGGTTATGCCATGCTTGCCATCCCCTCGAAAGGTTTATTATTTTTTCCGGGACTCGCCACCATTATTCTCGGTACCGGCATGTTCAAACCGAGCATCTCCAGTTTACTCGGCACCCAATACACAACTAACGATCCACGCCGTGAATCAGGCTTCACTATTTTTTATATCGGCATTAATACTGGCGCATTCCTCGCTGGTTTAAGCTCGGGGTATATCAAAGATGCCTTTGGCTGGCATGTCAGTTTTATGTTGGCGAGCATCGGTCTCATCATCGGACTGATCACCTTCCTATTTGGTTTGCACTATCTGAAGAATGTAAAAAAACACGCAAAACTGACACGGCAAAAAAAATTGCAAATGGCGCTCTACTGCTTACTCGCTGTGATTGGCATTTCGTTTCTGCTTCAAGTCACCACACTCTCTGACGTAGTCTTGCCGGGATTTGGCGTAGCATTAATTGTTTATTTAACCATGCTAACGATGAAACAAAATCCTTCGTATCGTAAAAGCATGACCATGCTAAACATACTACTTCTTTCTTCGATTGTTTTTTGGATGATGTACTTCCAAATGTTTTTCTCCGCCAACTTGTTCATTGAACGCCTCGTCGATAAAAATATTTTCGGCCTCCGCTTAAGCACCACCGTTTTTTATGCGTCTGAAAGCATCTTCATCATGATACTCGGCCCCCTCTTTGCCTGGTCATGGCATATCCTCGGCCGCAACAACACCAACCCGAAAACGATCAGCAAATTTATTTTAGGCATATTCTTTGCTGGCACCGCATTCCTGACCCTAAGCATCGGCACGCTCTTCCCTAATGAAAGCGGCCTGGTTTATCCGATCTGGATATTTGTCGCCTACTTCTTGCTAACGGTCGGCGAACTGCTCCTGTCTCCCATCGGGCTCTCAGCCGTGACGATGCTGGCACCGCCTGACCTCGCTGGGCTCATGATGGGCGTATGGTTCGTCGCAACTGGATTTGGTGGTTTATTTGCCGGTTCGCTCGCGAAGCTTGCCAATGTTCCAGACACCGCGATCACCACCGCGCAAAAACTAGCTATTTATCAGGAAGCTTTTATGGATTACGCGCTCATCGCATTTTTTGTAACAATCGTATTAATTTTCTCACAGTTCCTCGTGAAGAAATTCATTTTGCGATAGGCATTTTATGCGGTTATGATATGGCCAAATCTCAGGTCTATGTGATTAAAACTAATTCAGGAGTACATCATGTCATCGTACGGCTTAAATGATATTCGCAGTGGAATGAAACTAGTCATCGACGGCGATCCATGCGTCGTGGTTGATAATGAATTTGTTAAGCCAGGCAAAGGTCAGGCTTTCAACAGACTGCGCTATCGTAACTTGAAATCTGGCCGCGTGATTGAGCGCACCTATAAATCTGGCGACAGTATCCCTGCGGCAGACGTTGTTGAAATTGATGCCCAGTATCTTTACGGCGATGGCAACGAATTCCATTTCATGGCCGTTGAATCCTACGAACAATACGCCTTACATGAAACCGAAGTGGCTGATGCAAAAATCTGGCTCAAAGAACAAAGCGAATGCAAATTAACGCTCTGGAATGGTGCGCCCATTTTAGTTGTTCCGCCCACTTTTGTGGTCCTCAAGATCACTGAAACAGATCCAGGCTTGAAAGGCGATACCGCCGGCAGCGGTGGCAAACCTGCGACACTTGAATCAGGCGCCGTGGTACGCGTGCCCCTTTTCGTCCAGGAAGGCGAGCTCATCAAAGTTGATACACGCAATGGCGAATATGTCTCACGTGCTAAAGAGTAACAACTGGCAGCCAACCGCCCATATCTCTGATTTAATCAAACGCGCGAATATCTTAAAAAGTATTCGCGCTTTTTTTGCTGCGCGTGATGTGCTCGAAGTTGAGACACCGCTGATGTGCCACTCGTCGGTGACAGATCCTTTCATCGAAAGCATTCCTGCGCTTTACCAGGCTTATCCGCACGAAGAACCCAAACGCTTCTATCTACAAACATCACCTGAATACGCGATGAAGCGTTTGCTGGTCGCAGGGAGCGGCTCGATCTTCCAACTATGCAAAGCTTTCCGTCAAGGTGAAATCGGGCGTTTTCATAACCCGGAATTTACCATGCTGGAATGGTACCGTATCGGCTTTGATCATTTGCAGTTAATGCAAGAAATTGATGAATTGCTGCGCCTCGTTTTAGAGACAGAGCCCGCAGACAAAATAACTTATGCGGCATTATTCAAATCAACGCTTGATATCGATGCGCTCAATGCCTCATTAACCACCTTACAAAATTGCGCGATCGCCCATCACATCAATATTCATGACACCATCACCGACCGTGATACGTGGCTAAGTTTGCTGTTAACGCATTGCATTGAGCCTTCGCTTGGTCAACATCGCCCCTGCTTCATTTACGATTTCCCCGCCTCGCAAGCCTCGCTGGCTCGCCTTAACGTCGACGACCCGACGACGGCCTCTCGTTTTGAAGTTTATTATCGCGGCATGGAGCTTGCTAATGGCTGGCACGAACTTAATGATAATAGTGAACAACGCCACCGTTTCGAAGCCAACAACGCGAAGCGTGCCGCCTTACAATTACCAATCATGCCACTCGATGAGTTATTTCTCGCAAGCCTTGAAACAGGCCTGCCTGATTGCTCGGGTGTCGCGCTCGGCATTGATCGTCTCATCATGCTCGCCACAGCGAAAACATCCTTACCCGAAGTACTCAGCTTCAATATCGCAAATGCTTAGCTGCCATCTTCCAAAATAGCTTGATTTCTTGTCAAATTAGTGTTCAGATAGCGGCTTAAAGTTAATATCATTACCAATGATTCACCCTCCTCCGGAATATCTTGCTGGATTGATTAGGGCCAGACCTGAAAATACTCAAATTTTACAGGCACTTGCGTTGGCGATGATACCCAAAAACCGCCGGCTGCAAAGGTCTCATTCCCCCTTGGAATGCTAGACTCGTTTTGGCTTGCAATAATAATCTTACGAGGAATTACCTGTGTCATCTCCCATCACATTTGAAGATTTGAATTTAAATACTAATATTAAAAAAGCTCTCGCTGCCTGTGGCTACACCAGCCCAACCCCTGTTCAAGAGAAAGCGATTCCAGAAGCATTGGCCGGCAAAGATGTCGTGGCCTCCTCACAAACAGGCTCAGGCAAAACCGCTGCATTTGTGATCCCAATTCTGAACTATCTGGCTGATCAAGAGCCAAGTCGCACCCCACGTGCATTGATCCTGACCCCAACCCGTGAATTAGCCACACAGATCACGACGGCCGCAAAACTCTACGGCAAATTTATGAATTTCAATATTGTCAGTTTGGTCGGTGGCATGTCATACGACCCGCAAATTCGTGATTTGAAACGAGGCGCCGATATTATCGTCGCGACACCGGGCCGCTTAATCGACCACATGGAAAACAAACGTGTTGATTTATCTCAAGTTGAAATTTTGGTTCTTGACGAAGCAGACCGCATGGTCGATATGGGCTTCATTGACGATGTTGAAATCATTGCATCGCAAACACCAGAAAGCCGTCAGACATTGTTCTTCAGTGCCACCATGGACAAATCCATCACTAAAATTATTAAGCGCCTGCTGAAAGATCCTGTCTTCATTGACATGACCCAACAGCAAATTTCAAAACCCAAAATCAAACAAACACTTTATAAAGCTAAAAATATTCATCACAAGTCACGCATGTTGAAACATTTCATGAATGATGAAAATATTTTTAAAGCGATCATTTTCTCCGCCACCAAAATTAATGCGGATAGACTCGCCGGTGAATTACGTGATGATGGCTTCGCCGCAGCTCCATTGCATGGTGATTTACGTCAAAATGTGCGTAACCGCACCATTGAAGCGTTCCGTCGTGGCAAAATCCAATTCCTTGTCGCCACCGACGTTGCTGCACGCGGTCTCGACATTAGCGATGTTTCACACGTCATCAATTTCGATTTACCGAAATTCTGTGAAGATTACGTGCATCGTATTGGCCGTACCGGACGCGCAGGTAAAGAAGGTGAAGCGATTTCATTCTTTACCAATTCAGACATGCGCAACTTACAAAGCATCGAACGCTATATCGGCAAGCGCTTAACGATTCAGCCTGATAATTTTGTTTATGCTGAAACATCTAAAAACAGCCGCAGCGATGCTGAAAAGTTTTCGCCTGACAATATGTTAGAAAGCAATGATCGTGGTGGCAGACATCGCGGCAACGGTCGTCCACAAGGTTTTGGAAACCGTCGCTTTAACGATGGCGCTGACAGACCACGCCGATCATTCAATCGTGACGAGCCAAGATCAGATAAACCATTTGGTGATAAAACAGAATCTTCTGATCGCCCACGCAGAAGCTTTGATCGTGATGAATCAAGATCAGCCAAGCCATTTGGCGAAAAGCGTTCTTTCGGTGACAAACCAGAGTCTTCTGATCGTCCACGCAGAAGCTTTGATCGTGACCAACCAAGATCAGCTAAACCGTTTGGTGAAAAGCGTTCTTTCGGTGATAAACCAGAGTCCTCTGATCGTACACGCAGATCCTTTGATCGTGATCAACCAAGATCAGCTAAACCGTTTGGTGAAAAGCGTTCTTTCGGCGACAAACCAGAGTCCTCTGATCGTCCACGCAGAAGCTTTGATCGTGACCAACCAAGATCAGCCAAACCATTTGGTGAAAAGCGTTCTTTCGGCGACAAACCAGCATCATCCGATCGTCCACGCAGAAGCTTTGATCGTGACCAACCAAGATCAGCCAAACCATTTGGTGAAAAGCGTTCTTTCGGCGACAAACCAGCATCATCCGATCGTCCACGCAGAAGCTTTGATCGTGATGAACCAAGGGCAGCAAAGCCATTTGGTGAAAAGCGTCACTACAATAATGACAAAACTGAATCCTCTGATCGTCCACGCAGAAGCTTCAACCGCGATGATTCTAAACCTACTAAAGCATTCGGTGACAAGCGTCCGTTCGCTAATAAATCACGTCGTTCTGAAGCGCCAGGTGAATCCGGTTTTGCGGATCGCAAACCACGCGATCGTAAAACAGAAGGCACCAAAAGTGTATTTGAACGTCCTGTATATGAATTTGAAAAGCGCGATGACAACCCACGCGTACTTTACAAAAAGCGCGTAGAGTCCGTTAAGTCACGTTCTAGTGATAAACCAGCGCGTTCAAAATCAACGGGTAGCTTTGATAAGCCAGTCCGTGCAAAGTCATCACGTGACGATGCAAGTGCTAAGCCACGCTTTGGTGCAAAAAAACCAGCAGCCCGTGTTGCTGCCGGTGGTAAACACACCAAGAAGCCTTATCGCGACGCCAAGTAAGTTTCTTTACTGTAACAAAAAAAACGCCGGCAGATCATTCGCCGGCGTTTTTTATTGTCTGCTTTTCAATTTATCACCGACTGATAGACGGCCACTTTAAAGCGACGATACATTTCTGATGTCAAATCGAATGGGAATAATTGCGCCAGAAAAATGGCGGTCATTTTTTCTTTGGGATCAATAAAGAAATAAGTATTCGCCGCACCCGTCCAACCGAAATCACCTCGATTACCGATGATAGCCGCCTCAACTGAGCCTAGTGTCACTGAAAATCCCAGACCCATCCCCACACCTGGATTAAATGATCCGCCATTTTTATTGAACCGATAATCGTGCAACTCACAGGGAAGATGATTCGTCGTCATGAGTTTGAATGTTCGAGGGCTAATCAAATATCGATCCCCAACACGCCCCTCGTTCACCAGCATCTCAGCAAATTTTAAATAATCCGCAGCGGTCGACACCAATCCTCCGCCACCTGAATGCATAACAGGCGGAGTTGAATACTGACCTTCCCTTGGATCATCTAACATAAACAAGGATTGCTCTGGATGACTCTCAGTTAGCTGCCGGGGTGCAATGGAACGATTCATATAATTCACTGCAAAACGTTGCTGCTTTTCCAATGGCACGTAAAAACCAGTATCTTCCATCCCCAATACATCAAAGATTTCTTTCTTAAAAAAGACATCCAACGAGACGCCAGAAATGATTTCGATGATGCGACCCAGCACATCGGTCGCTACACTATAATTCCAGCGACTGCCCGGTGAAAATAATAGCGGCATCTTTGCAACATTCTTCACGAAAGTCGTCAAATCAAGTTTCAGATCAAAAGGGTTTAGCCCGGCTTTACGGTAGAGCTCTTCCACTACCGACTGATTTGCAAAATCATAGGTTAACCCGGCTGTGTGCGTCAGCAAATCAACCATGGTGATTTCACGTTCTGGTTTGATCGTCGTATAATCTTCAGCGCTGCCTTCTACGTAAACTTCTACGTTCTTAAATTCAGGAATGAATCTCGAAATTGGCGTCGTTAAATCAAACTCGCCGCGCTCATATAAAATCATAGCAGCGACCGAAGTAATGGGCTTGGTCATTGAATAGATTCTAAAAATGGTATCGGCGCTCATGGACTGATTAGCAGCGAGATTCATACTGCCTTGCGGCACAAGATGCGCTATTTTTCCATGCCGAGCCACCAAGGTCACCGTTCCTGCCAATTCTCCACGATTGATATACGCTGATGTGAGGTCGTTAATGCGGTTTAGTCGAGTACTGCAAAGACCCACTTCTTCTGGTTTTATCATGTTCATGATCCGCCCCTATCTGTTATTTTTATTTTGTAATGGGATCACTCTACCCTTTGTTAATCTAATAAGTACAATTATATGATTTATACATATATATAATGTAATTTATGTATTAAAATAGTGTGATGTCGTATCGTGAAAATCTCTACACGTTTCTAACCGTCTACCGTTTGGGCTCGCAACAAAAAGCGGCTCTCGAACTGCATTTAACCCAGCCAGCCGTTTCTCAGCACATTAAAATTCTTGAGCATTACGTCGGTAAACAATTGTTTTTTAAAGAAGGCCGAGCCTTACTACCCACACCTGTCGCACATCAACTAGCACTGCAGATACGCGACTCGTTTAGTAAACTTGATAACGCATTACACACTCTCAAAGGTAATCATGCCTCAATGAGTGGTGTTGTTATTATTGGCGGTATTTGTGAGTTCTTTACAAAAATCATGCTGCAACGACTGAAACCCCTCACTCAATTTGATATCCAGCTGCGTTTTGAAACCGATTACGTCACTCTAGTTCCACGCCTCTTGAACGGTGAAATAGATATTGCTCACTTCACTGCCCATGTCGTTCACCCTAACGTGGTCGTTGAAAAATTATTCCACCAGGAATTTGTTTTGATTGGTCACCCTGATTTTAAAAAGCAACTTGATGCTAAAAAGACTCACGCAGGCAAAGCAGAGGCTCTCAGTCAAATGCCATGGATTGCTTACAGCGAAAGCTTGTTATTTATTAATGAATATTTTCAAACAGTGTTCAATCAGTCTTTTGACGCGCCTGTCAAACTACTGGTCAAGGATTTATGGGCCATACTGGAAGCTGTGCGCTGTGGAATAGGCATCAGCATTATGCCTTCCTATTTTTGCGAAGAGGCGTTGCGGCAGAAAAAAATCTGTATCTTGTATCAACCACCGAATCCGCCTACTCATGACTTTTATCTTGGCTGGAAGCATGGCGCACTCCTCGATCCGAAAATAAAATTGATCAAAGAACTTTTATTGAAAGCCTAGCTATCATTCGCCATTTTCAAAATAGCCTTCCACTCTGCTGCGGTGACCGGTGTCACAGACAAGCGATTGCCTTTGCGGAGGATCATCATGTCATGCAGGCGTGGATTTGCTTTTAATGCGTCAAGCGACAGCTTGTGCGGGAATTTTTCTTTAAACTTTACATCGACCATAAACCATAGCGGTTTTTCTGGCGTGGATTTCGGGTCGAAATGATCAGAATGAATATCCCACGCGGTTGGATCGGGATAACCACTCTTCACGACGGTCGCAATACCCACAATACCTGGTGGCGTGCAGTTTGAATGATAAAAAAAGACTTCATCGCCCTTTTGCACTTCATCACGCAACATATTTCTTGCTTGATAATTGCGAACGCCATCCCAGTGTTCGGTACTGAGACGGCGTGCTCGCAAATCATCGATGCTGAAACATTCGGGTTCTGATTTAAATAACCAATAACGCATCGTAATTTTTAAAACTTCTTCATGGCATCAAAGAATTCATCATTGGTCTTCGTGTCTTTCATCTTATCGATGAGAAACTCGACTGCGCCCTCTTCCATTGGCTGTAAGAGTTTACGCAGAATCCAGATGCGCTGTAATTCTTCTTTTGATACAAATTTTTCGTCACGACGTGTACCGGAACGATTGATGTTCATCGCTGGGTAAACACGGCGTTCTGCAATACGTCTATCCAGATGGATTTCCATATTACCGGTACCTTTAAATTCTTCGTAAATCACGTCATCCATCTTCGAGCCAGTTTCAACCAGCGCGGTAGCGATAATGGTTAAGCTGCCACCTTCTTCGATATTTCGCGCAGCACCAAAGAAACGCTTTGGACGTTGTAATGCGTTGGCATCCACACCACCGGTTAACACTTTACCGGAAGCAGGAACAACGGTGTTATAAGCGCGAGCAAGACGCGTAATCGAGTCCAGCAAAATGACGACATCTTTCTTGTGTTCGACTAAACGCTTCGCTTTTTCAATCACCATTTCGGCAACTTGCACGTGACGACTGGCGGGTTCATCAAACGTACTCGCAATCACCTCGCCTCTCACCGAGCGCGACATTTCCGTGACTTCTTCTGGACGTTCATCAATCAGCAAAACCATTAAATAACATTCAGGATGATTATGTGCGATAGATTGCGCGATGTTTTGCAGCATCATGGTTTTACCAGCTTTCGGTGGTGACACAATCAAACCACGCTGACCTTTGCCCAACGGTGCAACAAGATCAATCACACGTGCAGTAATATCTTCCGTACTGCCATTGCCACATTGCATTTTCAAACGTTCTTCGGCAAACAGCGGCGTCAGATTTTCAAATAACACTTTATTCTTGGTGCTATTTTCAGATTCAAAATTAATTTCATCGACTTTCAATAATGCAAAATAACGTTCGCCTTCTTTCGGTGGGCGAATCTTGCCGGAAATGGTATCACCCGTACGTAAATTAAAACGACGAATCTGGCTGGGTGACACGTAAATATCATCTGGGCCCGCGAGGTAAGAACCTTCAGCAGAGCGTAAAAATCCAAAACCATCTTGGAGAATTTCTAGAACACCGTCGCCGTAAATATCTTCGCCGCGCTTGGCGTGTTCTTTTAATATGGAAAAAATAATATCTTGTTTCTTTGAGCGGGCCATGTTTTCTAGCCCATATTGTTCAGCCATTGCAATCGTTTCAGCTGCACTTTTCTTTTTGAGCTCACTTAAATTCATTGGGGAGAACCTTAAAAAATGATGGTAAATAGATTTTTGGGGAGTGATGAATGTAGACCATGAACAGGCTCATGGCACGCCTGATAACCACAACTTTAATGAACTGGGTGTTTGATAGCACGGGTACAACGAGGTTATCTACGTGGATACCTTAACACCATTTTTACCGAATATCTAGGGGGTTTTGGTCACTGAAAACCGGCCCTGATTTGCCTGCTACGGCCATGGCGAGCCCGCGCGCTCAGCGGGGCTCAGCCTAATGTTTTCATCTCGTTATTAAGCAATATGGCTGTCAATAAACTTCATTAATTCAGCTTTACCGATCATACCAACCTGCGTCGCCTTCACTTGACCATCCTTAAAGAGGATGAGGGTAGGGATGCCGCGCACGCCAAATTTTGGCGGGGTAGAGGGGTTGCTATCGACGTCCAGCTTCACAAATTTGACCTGGCCATCGTATTTTGTTGCAACATCTTCCAGCACGGGGGCGAGCGCCTTGCACGGGCCACACCATTGCGCCCAGAAGTCTACAATCACGGGAACACTCGAGGTGATCACTTCGCTCTCAAAGGAGTCATCACTGATAGCATGAATATTGTTGCTCATAATTTTACCTTCATCTTGTTATAGGAAATATTACCGGGGAATCACACATTTGAATAGAAATCGGCCTAATTTGCAAGCCCTAACTACCATTAGCCTTGGTCAGCGGCCGTGCATTTCCAGTGACCTTGACGGGGATCATCATCAGAGCGCCGATCATAAAAAATACTAATACGGTTGCCATGCCAAACCGTTGGCTGGCAAAGGTAATGGTAATCATTCCCAGCAACCACGGCCCAATAAAGGCAGTAATCTTGCCGGAAAGCGCATAAAGGCCAAACATTTCCGCTGACATATTCTTCTCTGCAATCAGGCGTACCATCAAGGAACGACTAGCGGATTGGACCGGCCCGACAAAGAGGCACAACACCAGGGCGACCGCCCAAAATACATATTTATCGTGCAATACTAACAACGGGATACCAAAAATACTGAGGCACACCAGCGAAACAATCACGGTTAATTTCGATCCGAGGTAATCATCCACCCAGCCGAGCGACATGGCGCCAATGCCTGCCGTAATATTCATGGTAATGCCGAACATGAGCACTTGTTCAAATGAGAGACCGTAAGTTCCTGCCGCATAGATCCCACCAAAAGCGAATAGGGTATTTAAGCCGTCGGTGTAAATCATGTGCGCCAGGAGATAAAGAAGAATGTTTCGTTCTTTGGGTAATTTTTTCAGCGTTGAGTACAACTCTTTACAACCCGCGCGCACAGCAGCACCCATCGGCTTAGGGGAGACCGTACTGATTTCAGGCACCCAAAAAAACATGGGGATAGCAAATAATAAATACCAGACTGCTGCGAACGGACCGCAAATTCGGATCTGTTCGGCTGTATCGGCATTCAGCCACGTCGAACTATTTTTAACAAAAACGAATAAGGCAATCGATAGCGAGAATATACCTCCCAAATAACCAAAACCCCAACCCCAGCCTGAGATTCTACCCACGTAGTCACGCGGCGCGAGACCCGGCAAAAATGAATTATAAAATACCAACGCGACTTCGAAACCGATCGCACCCACTACCACACAAGTCAGGGTGGAATAAACGTAATTGATATCAGGGTAGGCGAACCAGAGTAGGGAGGTTGCCACCACACAGACGATCGTGAAAAAAAACAACCAGCGTTTATGGTGGCCGCCGTGATCAGCAATAGCGCCGACCAAGGGGCTCGCAATAGCTATGATGATGCCAGCAAGCGAAGTCGCATTTGCCCATTGGTAGGTTCCAAGAATTTGATCTTGCGCTACTTTCGTCGTGAAGTAAGTCGCAAAAATGAATGTCACCACAATAATTGAGAATGAGGCTGCCGCCCAGTCGTAGAGACACCAAGCTAGCACTGGCAGCGATCGTTTGGTAAATATCCGTTTCAAACACACCCCAACTTATTGATGACGCGAGAGACAGTTTGTCATTGTACTCAAAGCCGGATAAAAAATACGTTTTTTATCCGGCTGTTGCAGTGCTATCTTTTCGGCGGCTTAGGTGCCACCGTTTGTGCGGCAATGAGGTCCAGCGAAGTCTCACCGCAAAATTGTGCGACTCGCGCTCTGACCGTTTGACGCAACCGGGTAATGTCCTGCCAATCGTTACCAACCGGCATGACGGGCTCACAGACTGTCACTTTGATTCTTGTTGGACGCATCAACCAACTGCCATCACGTAACATTTTACGCGCACCACGAATGGCGACAGGAATGACAGGCACAGCGGCCTCCGAAGCAATCTTGAATGCCCCGAGACGAAACGGTCTAAGACCTGCCGCATAACCAAACGTACCTTCAGGAAAAATCAACACTGAGTGGCCATTCTTCAAGGCTGATTCAATTTCAACGGTGTCTTCCAAGCCACGCGGCAAGCTAGTGCGGTCGACAGACAAATAGCCCATCTTCTTCATAAAGGTTCCAATAATCGGCGCATCGAATAATTCTTTCTTCGCCACAAAGCGCGTTCCAGACGGCATAATCGCCAACGCGATCACCGCGTCCATGTAGCTGGCATGATTCGCTGCATAGATCACCGGACGGCCTGACGAAAAATGCTCGGGTGCAATGACGCGTATCGGCGAAAAACCGGCGCCCATGATAAATTTGGCACCTAATTTCGTGACCTTTGCGGCTGTTTTGGCTGAAGCGAAGACTGATGCGATATAAATTGGCATAATGGCTGCCAATGTGACGATCACCATGTAAAAGGTATAGATCAATTTAGCAATCGTTTGGACGGCATCGGCAATTTTACGCGCGCCCCACAGAATGGCGAGCTTAATCATCTGAAAGGATGCCGGCACCTGAAACTTACCGAGCTTACCTTCCACATACATCGCTTTACATGCCGCTCGCTGCAGTTTACCGCTAGATGTTTTGGGTACAGATTTCGGCGAGGTCAATTTAATGTGGTCAGGCGTAATATCGAGTGCACTCGCAACGGCTTCGTTAATGTCGCCCATGATTTTTTCGCGTTCCGTTTTACCGCGTTCACGCGTCTCCGCAACGATAATCAACTCTTCAGTGCCATTATCAGGATTCGTCACACCAAACGCAGCAACACAACCTTGGCGCACACCGGGAACATTACCCACTAACTCTTCAATTTCAACGGGATAAAGATTACGTCCTGCCTTAATGATCAAGTCCTTACGTCGGCCGGTAATATACACCTCGCCTTCGACTTCATAGGCGAGGTCACCAGAATCTATCCAGCCGTCATGTAATGCGGCACGTGTCGCACGTGGATTGTTAAAATAACCCTGCATATTGGAAGGACCACGGAACTGTAACGTACCGACGTGACGCTCGGGCAATACGTTATCAACTTCATCAACGATGCGTATTTCGTGATTTTCGATGGGCCCACCACAGCTAACAAATTCAAGTGCTTGCTTACTCTCTGACGGTATCGCCTGACGATCTTCTTCAAACATTTTACGATCCACACGATCCACGACAAAACCACGTCCCACCGGTGGAATCGTTAAACCAACCGTTGATTCAGCAAGCCCGTAGACGGGCATGAGAGCCGTTTTCTGAAATCCGTACGGCGCGAATTTTTCGCTAAAAGCCTCGAGTGTACGTGGATAAACTTTTTCAGCACCGTTCGCAGCTACTCTCCATGAACTGAGATCTAAGCCTTCGATTCGTGCGGGATCTACTTTGCGTACGCATAATTCATAAGCAAAATTCGGCGCACAAGAAATCGTACCGCGATGATAATGAATCGCCCACAGCCAGCGCTCGGGGTGACTTAAGAATGAAAACGGCGTCATTAAAATCAAGGGTACGCCGTAATATAAACTGCCAAGCCATGAACCAATCAAACCGAAATCGTGATACAGCGGCAACCAGCTGACGGTCACATCATCTGGCACAACTTTCACGGCCTTGCCATAGGCACGCATATTTGAAAGTAAATTATTATGTGACAACAACACACCTTTTGGATCACTGGTACTGCCCGACGTGTATTGAATAAAAGCGGGATCATCTGTTTTCGCATGATGAATCACGGATATTTCACGTGGCTGCAGGAGATGTTCAACCGTGGTTACCTCTTTCAAACTTGGCACAAAGCCTTGCAGCAAACGACTTAATTTTTCGGCTTGCTCGAAGGTAATCAACATACGCACTTCGGCATTCCGCAAAATGCGCGCTTCGGTTTTCGCGTAAGCTTCTAACATATGCATGCGAAACGGCGGGTAAATCGGAACAGGAATGCCGCCGGCAAGCAAAATGCCATAGAATGCATAAAAGAAACCGGGCGTGGTTGGCAACATGATGGCAACGGTTTCGCGCTCTTTCAGTCCGCGCTCACGCAGACTATAAGCAACACGTTGTGCTGTTTTCAATAGATGCCCGTATGAAATGACTTCATCCGTTCCATCTTCATGCTGAAAATAAATATGGGTTTTTTCCGGGGTATGCTGACCGTACATCAATAAGATATCTTGCAATGTATTCACACTGCCAAGATCCAGCTGCGGTCGATCGCCGTGCGAAGAAATTATCGCACGCTGCACGGGCTGATTAATACGTGGCTTGGCTACTTTTAAGTAACTCATAATGTCACCGAGCGTTTCAGCTTCGGCGAGCAAACGATCGGGGAGCGTGAGATCAAATTTTCTTTCTATGCGACGGAATAATTCTGCACGCCCTAAACTGTCAATGCCAAGATGACGTTGCAACGATGAATCCAGCTTGATTTCCCTGCGATACGGCTCGCCAGATTCCGCCATTAATTCCTGTGTAATCGTTATCAATTCCATATCGATGTGTTGCTGCATTAGGCTTCTCATTGTTCATTCTGTCTCATTAAAAGTGTGGGAACGCGACCCGATCTTCCGGTCATCATTTGAATGAATTTCGTCTTAATTGGCGTTGCCGCATTGAACCCCGCCATACCGATGGATAAAAGAATATTCGCGGGCTTTGAATTCGTTGTAAATAATTGGGAGAGCCAGTGCGACACATGGACACTGACCGACTGCTGTTGTCGTGAAGCTTCGAGCATATGATGCAAGTCAGCGGCAGACACCGACTCACCACGATTGCGTTTTGTTAATATCCCTTCCACCAAAACCGCCGCCTCATAAAGTGCAAGATTAAATCCCTGTGCAGCAATGGGGTGAAGTGTATGCGCTGCATTACCAAGAAGCAATACTGAACGGTCCAACGTGCGCTCTGCGCGCACCATTTTCAAGGGAAACACATGGCGTTTTGCAACCGCCTGTAAACGTCCGAGACGGGAGCCCATTATTTTTTGAAGCTCTGCCAAATAGTCCGCGTCAGACAATGTGGTCAAGCGTGTAATCTCAGCTGAATCGGCAGAGATAATCGATGCGCACTCGTTATTTGACAGTGGCAACATCGCCAAAGCACCGTGTCGATAAAATCTTTCGTAAGCAATATGCTGATGTGAGCGTGATAATCCTATGCGTGTAACGATTGCACTTTGGCCATAATCGACAACATCGACTGGAATATTAACTAATTTACGCACGGTGGAAGCGGTGCCATCGGCACCTATCACAACAGCCGACTGTAATCTGACTTCACCATTTTCTGTTTCTAATACCACTTCAGCCATCTCATCGTTCTGATGCAAGGCCTGCAAACGGGCAGGGCAATACACATCGACATCAGGGAGATTAGATAGCTCAGCGTGAATGGCCGTTTCGATATACCGCGCAGGAATCACAAAGCCGAGCTCAGGTAAGTTAGCTTCGTGATGGTGCATACGGACCGCGCCGAAATGACCTTGATGTGAAACATGCACTTGATGGATAGGCGTCGCATGCGGCAACAACGCCGGCCAAAATCCAAGATTGGCCAGAAACTGGCAACTACTAGCATTTAAGGCAAACAAACGCGGATCATCATTTGTTGGCAAACGCGCATCAATCAACGCAATGCGTAACCCAGATTGTCTGAGTGCCACAGCAAGACCCGCGCCCACTAGGCCGCCGCCAATAATAATGAGATCGTAGCGCATGTTTTCCACCTACCTTGCCATGACTGCTTCAATTTCATCAGCAATTTTCGGCACGCGATGGCTCAACACTTCCGCGCCTTTGGCCGTGACTAACACATCATCTTCAATCCGCACACCGATGTTATGCCAGCGCTTTGGCACGCCAGGAATATCGGATGAAATATATAAACCGGGCTCAATGGTCAATACCATTCCCGCTTCGAGTTTACGCCATTTGTTATTCACGCGATAACGGCCGCAATCATGCACATCGAGACCGAGAAAATGTCCGGAGCGATGCATGTAAAATGGCAAATACGCTTGCTGCTCAATGAGCGCATCGCGCTTACCTTTCAATAAGCCAAGATCGATCAGGCCTTGCGTCAAAATCTTGACGATGACATCTTGTGCCGCCATCCACGAAGCGCCTGGCTTCACTACCTTGATGGCTGCCAGTTGCGACGCTAATACCAAATCATAAATAGCGCGCTGCTCTGCGGTAAATTTACCATTCGCTGGAAACGTACGGGTGACATCGGAAGCGTAATTATGCAGCTCGCATCCTGCATCAATCAGCACCATATCACCATTTTGAATTTTTTTATTATTGCTAACGTAGTGCAAAACGCAGCTATTGCGACCCGAACCTACTATCGAATTATACGCAGGAAAGCGTGCGCCCTTGCGCGTGAATTCATAAGATAAAACAGCTTCCAGTTCGTGCTCATATTTGCCAGGTTCACAGGCCATCATGGCGCGCACATGGGCATCAGCGGAAATCTCTGCGGCTTGGCGCATCACTGCAATTTCGGCAGGGCTTTTGATAATGCGCATTTCATGGATAGACGGTGCGATATCAACAAATGCCTGTGGAAATTCAACGCCACCGCGGACCATCGCTCTCACTTGCTTGAAGCCTGTCATGATAGCGAGATCAAAATCAGCATTGAGGCCTAGTGGATAATGAATGGTTTCTCTGCCCACCAGTAAAGAAGGAAGCATGCTTTCAAAATCATCGATAGGGAATGCCTGATCGGCTAAAAATGTTTTTCTTGCGCCATCTTGTCCCGCACGCGGGCCATCCCATATTTCACGACTGCGATCACGCACGCGATTAAATAAAATATATTCACCTTCCTTGCGTCCTGGTGCGATCACGGCAACAGCTTCTGGCTCACAAAAACCAGTCAGATAATAAAAATCACTATTCTGTCGATAAGCATAATCAGCATCGGCATTACGTGCGACTTCAGGCGCTGCAGGCAAAATAATAATGCCCGATGAACCTATCTGCTTCATTAACGTTTTACGCCGACGCGCATATTCTGTCATTTTTATCATGGCACTCTCCATCGCTAGTTAATGCAGCTGGCTTGAACTGTCAGACAGTTTCGCTAATGCATCAGTATGTGTTTCTGTGAATATATGAATGACAGCCATACGAACATACTCCACTAATTCAATATAGGCTTCTTCATCTTCTTCGCTGGCGACAACATCTTGATAATTCATTTTTGCGATTTCGATAATATCATCGATAGCTTCTGTTAATTCGCTGGGATCACGACCCAAGATGGGGATACCAGCAAGCTTCAACCCAGTCAGGTAACCCTGACACCAAACGGTGAGGGCCTCTGCGCGGTGCGGCAAGTCCATCTCATCGTCAGGTAAAATGATTTGGAATTCAAACAGTGATTCCGTTAAATGATGAGCCGTTGCAAGATAAAGTCTTTGCACTACATCGGCTGGATCTTCCGTCAGTATTTCGCCCATGACGATTTCCTGCCAATCTGTTTCTTCATTAAAATTCCCAGAGAGCACGCCACTAATCAAACCATGCACTTGAGATGCATGCAGTTTTAGTTCGGTCTCGTTTAGGGCCGTCGTTAGATCATCAAACAAGGGCAAAGGTGTTGGCTTCATGAGATTCCAGCTTTTCAAGATACATAAAATTGACAATCTTATCGAAAATGGTATGAGATAGAAAGCATGACAGACCAACCCTATAGAAGAAAACCGCATGCCGCACCGTAAAGCGATCCTATCCGCCATCGTCGCGATGGGAGAAAACCAAGTTATCGGCAAAGATAATCAGCTGCCATGGCAATTGCCTGCTGATCTGAAACATTTCAAAACGTTAACCTCTGGCCACCCGATACTCATGGGTCGCAAAACCTATGAATCCATCGGCCGTCCGCTGCCCAATCGAACAAATATCATCCTCACGCGCGACCCCCACTTTTCCGCACAAGACTGCATCGTTGTCACTCAGGCCGAGACCGCACTCTCACTCGCTGCTGAAATTGACCAAGAAGAGATTTTTGTCATAGGAGGCGCCGACATCTACCGCCAGCTCCTTCCAAAAATTCAGCGTCTATATCTGACACTCGTCCACCATTCATTTCCCGGGGATGCGCATTTTCCTGAACTAAATGCCGATGAGTGGAAAGAAGTCAGCCGAGTCAGACATGATGCCGATGATAAGAATCCCTACGAATACAGCTTTGTTCTCATGGAACGCAAATAGCCTCAGGTACACTACGCGCGAAATGACGATTTGAAAAAACTCTTATGCCGGAGTATCTTACGCTCACTTTTCATAACGACGTTTATATAATCTTGCGAGATCAAAATGTATATCCTCTGCTTCAATGTTCCAACGACTCATGTTGATGTTGTTAAAGAGGCCGTCTTTGCAGCCGGCGCTGGACAAATCAGCAATTACAGTCACTGCTCGTGGCAAATTCTCGGTGAAGGACAATTTAAACCACTAGCGGGTAGCAACGCATTCATCGGGGAAGTCGGGGCTATTGAAAAAGTGCCCGAATATAAAGTCGAAACCATTTGTGAAGAAGCACTCATTGAAAAAGTCATTGTGGCATTAAAGCAAGCCCACCCCTATGAAGTGCCTTCGTACCAAGTATGGAAAATAGAAAATTTCTAACTTCACGCGCGGTTTGTTAGCTCACACGGCACCGCAAACCGCGCACCATCTTCAAGACGCATCGCACTTAATTTATTTCCCCACACACAGCCCGTATCCAAGGCATACAAATTATCTACTGCCACTTCACCTTGTAACGCCGCCCAATGACCAAAAATTATTTTGATGTTTGCATTCACGCGCGATGTCACCTCAAACCAGGGAATCAACTCGTCGACGTTATTTTGAATGCTGCCTTTATTTGATAAATTGAGACGCCCGTCCGCGTGACAAAAACGCATGCGCGTCAAATAATTGATGATGCAGCGCAGTCGGTCTTCACCAACGAGTTGGTCACTCCAAAGATCAGGTTGGTTGCCGTACATATATTTAAATAATTCTCGCCAATCTTTGCTGCGCAGCACTTGTTCTACTTCACTGGCTAATGATACGGCTTGCGGCAATGTCCACGAGGGCGCAAGCCCGGCGTGCGTCATCACAAAACCCAGTGTTTCATGCTGTACAAGCATCGGACGTTGCCGCAGCCAATCGAGTAATTCATCTTTATCGGTGGCGGTGAGAATGTCTTGTAACGTATCGCCTTCGTGCATATCACGTGCGCCACAGGCGACAGCCAGTAAATGCAAATCGTGATTACCTAATACAATTTCATGCCGTGCAGATAGTTTAGAAACATAGCGCAAGACTTCTAGTGATTGTGGGCCGCGATTCACTAAATCGCCGGTCAGCCATAAGGTGTCTTGTTCCGGATTAAAATGTAGTAATTCAAGCAACGCCATGAATGGCTTGAAACATCCTTGAATATCGCCTATGGCATACGTCGACATCGTCGCACCTATAACTGACTGAGATAATTGCTGATGGCGACAAAATCTTTGACCGATAAATTTTCTGCGCGCAAATCTGAACGCACCGGTATACCTTCCCAGGCTTCAGCGTTAATTAATGTTTTTAAACTATTACGCAGTGTTTTGCGGCGCTGACCAAATGCATTTTTCACCAGCGAAGCAAACAATGCATAATCTTTTACGGGATAAGGATATTCGCGATACGGCGTCAAGCGCACGATACTTGATTCAACTTTCGGCGGCGGGAAAAAAGCTGACGGAGGAACATCAAACAATAAGTCGACCTGACAATGATATTGCACCATGACACTCAAGCGACCGTAATCATCTGAATCCGCTTCTGCGGCCAATCGTTCTGCCACTTCTTTTTGCAGCATAAACACCATGTCTGAAATAATCGGCGCGAAGGTCAATAAATGAAAAAGCAGCGGCGTGGAAATGTTATAGGGCAGGTTACCGAAGACACGCAGTAATTTTTCGCCGTGATGCAGTGAGTTGAAATCAAATTCGAGAGCATCCGCTGAGTGAATGCGCAGCTGCCCGTAAGCATGCGTACGCGCATCTAACTCTGGTAGCAAATCGCGATCAAATTCAATTGCATCGAGTGATCGTGTTAGCTTTAGCACGGGTAACGTCAACGCTCCCTGACCGGGACCAATCTCGACGAGGTGGTCACGCGGCAGAGGCTTGATGGCAGCAACGATGCGTTGGACGATACTTTGGTCGCACAAAAAGTGCTGTCCAAAGCGCTTACGCGGGATGTGCGAGCTTTCCCTCATTGGCTGCCGTAGCGGGTCAACGCAACCTTGGCTGGCTCAAATCCTGCATTCGCGGATAGCTTAAACCATTCGAGGGCTTGCGCTTTATTCACCGCAACACCGTAACCATGCAGGTAGAAAAGCCCCAGGTTGTATTGGGCACTGGCAAGACCGTGTTTCGCAGCGAGGTCGTAATAAAAATGCGCTTTCTTGTAATCGCGCGGCGTGCCCTTGCCTGCGGCATACATGTAACCTAATTCGTTTTGAGCCAATGGGTCGCCTTGTTCTGCGGCCTCTGTGAAATAATACAACGCTTTTTCGTTATCTTTTGGAACGCCGCGTCCGAGTAAATATTGAACGCCCTTATCTGTCATGGATGAGGAGTGGCTAAACCCAAAATAGCTATTGCCGAATTTATCCGTTGTGCAACTAGTGACCAAAAATGCCATTCCGATGCAGGCTATCAGCCTTTTAATACGCATGCCCCAATAACCTTATTTGATTTGCGAGAGGAGCCATTATAATGGGACTAGCATTGATTGAAAATATCTATATTAACGAGGACAACCATGTCGAGAACATACACACCATTACTGACTGATTTCTATCAGCTCACAATGGCATCTGGTTACTGGCAACTTGGCATGCATGAAAATGAGGCTGTTTTTCACCTGCTTTTTCGCAAAAACCCCTTCAAAGGCAATCATGCTTTATCAGCCGGACTTGGCAGTGCTCTGGAGTTTCTCGATAATTGGCGCTTTGCAGCCGATGATATTGAGTATCTGGCCTCACTCAAAAATGCCAAACAGCTTCCCTTTTTCAGTCCTGAATTTCTCGATTATCTCAGCAACATGCGCTTCACCTGTGATATTGATGCCATTCCGGAAGGCACGATTGTTTTCCCAAACGAACCCCTCTTGCGCATCCAGGGGCCGCTGATTCAGTGTCAACTCCTCGAAACAGCGTTATTAAACATCCTGAATTTTCAAACATTGATCGCGACCAAAGCTTCTCGCGTTTGCCTCGCCGCCGGAAATGAGCCCGTGATTGAATTTGGGTTGCGCCGCGCCCAAGGCCCTGATGGCGCGTTATCGGCTAGCCGCGCGGCCTATATTGGCGGCTGCACGGCAACGTCCAATACATTAGCGGGAAAGCTCTACGACATTCCTGTGCGCGGCACTCACGCACATAGCTGGGTCACCGCCTTCCCATCTGAAAAGGAAGCATTCGCCGCCTATACGAAAGTTATGCCGCATAACAGTGTGCTGCTAGTTGACACCTACAATACTGTTGAAGGAGTCATGCACGCGATCGAAGCGGGGCACGAATTACGCGCGCAAGGCGCAGAACTTGCTGCAATCCGCCTCGATTCAGGCGACATGTCTGATCTCAGTATCAAGGCTCGTAAAATGTTGGATGATGCAGGCTTCACTCACACCGATATCATGGCAAGCAACTCCCTCGATGAATACGTTGTGGCAGCGTTAAAGAAAAAGGGCGCCAAGATTTCCTCTTGGGGTGTTGGAACAAATCTGGTAACAGCCTACGACCACCCAGCCTTAGACGGCGTTTACAAAATGTCGGCGCTCAAAAACTCACATGGCGAATGGGAATACAAATTAAAGTTGTCTGAAGATGAAATAAAAATATCTAACCCTGGCCGACATCAGGTTCGACGTTTCTTTAGTAATGAAACATTTTTCACTGACATTATTTATGATATTGATACGGGCATCTCAGAATCGCCTGAAGCTTTTCTGTTAAACCCTTCTTTACAACATATACACCTTGATGATTACGATGCATCGGTTGATTTGCTTCTGCCTTTATATCGCAATGGCAAACTCGTCGCACCACCTGCCTCCATTCATGACATCCGCGTTAACGCGCAGCAAGAATCGAAGCAATTTCAGCAATTCCACCACGATCACATTTATCCAGTTGGTCTCGAGAAAAAATTACACGGCATCAAAACAGCACTCATGAAAAAGCACCGACTTCCCATCAACGAAACTGAATAAGGAAATTTTTATGTCCCATTCAAGAACTGATGATGAAGAAGCCTACCAAGCCGCTAGAGAAGCACACCTTAAATCAATTGTGGTGGCCTTCTCTAGTAGACGCAGCAATCGGAAACCACCACAAGTTTTTTCGCGGCATGAAAGATTTTTCAAAGAGCCTGAAGATATCGCCCCAACGAATCCAACAGCCATTGAAGTCGATAGCGACAGAAGCCATTCCGCGTGCTTCTCGTGTAAAAAGAAAAAATAAACGCTACTGCTTGGCAGCAAGCTCAGCAGCACGCGCATTGGCGCGTAAGTGTTCGGGGTTGAGTGTGCCAACAACAACGCTGGTCACACCAGGCTCCGCAAAAATAAATTCTAGCGATGCAGTAATCGGGTCATTCCCTGCGATTTTATCCAAGTGTCCACTCTGAAAGGCCTTCTTGATTAAGATGCCTTTATTATTTTGCTTCGAATGCTGAATCACGGCTTGCTCTTCGGTATAACCGGGATAGTAGGTGACCATCGCAAGATCCGCTTGTTCTATCGTCAGCAAACCACCGGCAAGTGTTTTGCTGGACATACCAAAAGCACGAATTTTCCCCTGCTCTTTAATACGTGCCAATGTTTCAAATACACCGTCTTCATTGATGATGCGCTCATCTTCGCCTGAAGAATGAACCAACACGATGTCCAGATAATCTGTTTGTAAACGCCGCAAACTGCGATCAATACTTTTCTGTAACCCCATCGCAGAAAAATCAAATTGCGATTGACCATCGATAAACTCTTCGCCCGCTTTGGTTGCGATCACCCATTGACTGCGATGGTCGTGTAATAATTTTCCGAGCCGCTCTTCACTTAAACCATAAGCAGGAGCGGTATCAATAAAATTTATACCAAGCTCAGTCGCGACAGATAATAATTTCAATATAGATTGATCATCTGGCAGGGCGAATGCTTCCGGATATTTCACCCCCTGGTTACGGCCAAACTTTACCGTCCCCAAACCAAGGATACTGACCTCAATACCCGTTCTACCTATTTTTCTTTTCTGCAAAACATTTCCTCCCACACGGGTACTGCCACTGGCGGCATCGGCCAGGCACGTAATTCTCGCGTATCAAATACTTTTGGGGTTAATTTTTCATTTTCAAAAATATCCATCAATTCACACACAAGCTTTGGCGCAAGCGCTAACTTGGTCGGCCAGGCAATCGTCATATTCTGAATAGTTTTAGCGTAGGTGGTATCGGGCTTTAACATGCCACGTTGTTTCGGCTCGGCGCGATCGACATAAAACGAAGCAAATTCTGCTTTCGAAAAATCGAGCCACGGAAATAATGCTTCTAACTCTTTGCGCGCAACCGCAGCTTGTTGTTCTTTATTTCTATCGACACCCTCTTCGGCAAGCATGCCGCCGAGATACCAAATATTTTTGCCACTTTGTGTACGATGTGTGGTGATGGTCATGCGTGGACGTGAACCTAACCCCATGCAATGTGCGTAGAGTGAATAATCAAACGGAACATTGACCATCACCATATGCAAGGGACGCAACTGCATGGCTAACGCATCATGATTTAATTTATTCACAATTACTTCATTGCCACTACCCGCCGTGAATACGAAATGTTGTGCCTGAATCTTAACGGCTTTACCGGCAAAATAAACGGTTGCGGCGGCAAGGCGACCATTGCTATCAAATTTTAATTCGTCGTCATTCAACGGTTCAATTTGATAAACAGCATCTTGATTGGCTTTCGCTAATTCTCGAATTAATACGGGAACATCAATCACCATTTCATTCAAGGCAAACACTTCCCCCTTAAAAGCGGGATCTTGAAAAATTTCAGGATAATTTTCTTTTTTGATGGAATCGACTTTACTGGAAAGGGCGGCACCAGCTAAAAAGCCGGTCAGCTTCGAGGCGAATTTTTGCGGTGACCACAAATATTGGTGCTTCGATAAAACAGGCACGGCCGACAAATCGAGTTCGCCTTTGCCCTCGAGACAGGCTCGCCAGATCTCTGGCATATCCGCCATCGCGAGCGCCTCAGAATTCATTGAGCCCGTTAGTGCGTACTTCATGCCGCCATGAATAATGCCCTGCGACTTACTCGTTTGGCCGCCGCCCAACGCCCCGGACTCCAGTAGTAATGCGGAGTAACCCGACGATCGCAACCGGTTCAACAGCCAAAGTCCGGCGATGCCACCGCCAAATATGGCGATATCCACTGTTACATCTTTGCTCATACCATCCCCTCATCGTTTCAAGCCGCCACATGATACTGCATTTTGCTCATTTTGTGCCATGAGGTTATACTCCACGACCGAGGGGACACTATGCTAGATATAACTAAAAAATTCGATGTGATTGTTGTAGGCGGCGGCCATGCCGGAACGGAGGCAGCACTCGCTGCTGCGCGCATGGGGGCGAACACCTTACTCATGACGCATAATATTGAAACATTGGGACAAATGTCTTGTAACCCTGCCATTGGCGGCATCGGTAAAGGTCATTTGGTTAAAGAAATTGATGCGCTTGGCGGTGCCATGGCACGCGCCATTGATAGGGCCGGTATACATTTTCGGACCTTAAATGCCAGTAAAGGGCCGGCCGTTCGTGCTACGCGTGCCCAGGCAGACCGCGTCCTCTATAAACAGGTTATCCGGCAAATGCTTGAAAACCAGCCCAACCTGACCCTTTTTCAGCAAGAAGTGTGCGATATCTTAATCGAACAAGATCAGGTCGCAGGCGTTGTGACCAATACCGGTTTCCAAATCAAATGCCGTGCTGTTGTCCTAACCGCTGGCACCTTTCTCGCTGGTAAAATTCATATCGGCCTACAAAATTACGAGGGCGGCCGCGCTGGCGACCCACCTTCCAAGAATCTGGCGGCACGCTTACGTGAATTATCACTAGGTGTTGGCCGTTTAAAAACCGGGACTCCACCAAGAATCGACGGCCGTTCGGTTGATTTCTCAGTGATGGAACGACAAGAGGGTGATACACCGACCCCGGTCTTTTCATTTCTCGGTCACGTCTCTGAGCACCCTCAACAGACCTGCTGCCACATCACCCACACCAATGCGCGCACCCATGAATTAATTCAACAGGGTTTATCGCAGTCACCGATGTATACGGGCGTCATTGAAGGTACGGGGCCACGCTATTGCCCTTCGATTGAAGACAAAGTCGTGCGTTTTGCCGACAAGACTTCTCATCAGATTTTCGTGGAACCAGAAGGTCTCAGCACGCATGAATTATATCCAAATGGCATTTCGACGAGTTTGCCGTTTGCCGTTCAGATTGAATTCGTTCGTTCCATGCGCGGTTTTGAGAACGCGCACATCACCCGACCGGGCTATGCGATTGAATATGACTATTTTGATCCACGTAATTTAAAGCCATCTCTCGAAACCAAATCCATTGCCGGCCTCTTTTTTGCGGGTCAGATCAATGGAACGACAGGCTATGAAGAAGCCGCCGCGCAAGGCTTGATTGCTGGATTGAACGCCGCACGTCTGATACAAGATCAAGAAAGCTGGACCCCGCGCCGCGATGAAGCCTATGTTGGCGTCTTGATTGATGATTTGATCACACGCGGCACAACTGAGCCTTATCGCATGTTCACCAGCCGTGCTGAATATCGTTTATTATTGCGCGAAGATAATGCTGATTCCCGCCTCACACCGACGGGACGTCAACTCGGTCTCGTCAATGACGAACGCTGGGATCGCTTTGAGAAAAAGCAACTCATCACACAGCAAGAGCGTGAACGTTTACATGCGGCCATGGTACATCCCGGCACGGCCTGCGCTGTCGCTTTACAAACAGTTATCGAAAAACCGCTCAGCCGTGAATACCGTTTACTTGAATTACTGCGCCGCCCTGAATTGACCTATGACAATTTAATGGCACTCACTCAGTTTGGTCCTGGCATTGAGGACGTAGAAGCCGCTCAGCAAATCGAAATTCAAGCAAAATATGCGGGTTACATTGATAGACAGGAAGATGAAATTTCTCGTCATAACAAACAAGAAACACTGAAGATTCCGCTAGAAACCGATTACGCACAAATCACCGGGCTCTCGAATGAAGTGCGCCAGAAATTAAGCGCCGCGCGTCCGGCAACGGTTGGAATGGCTTCGCGCCTACCCGGCATCACGCCAGCCGCCATCTCATTACTATTGGTGCATATCAAAAAACTAAAGGCCGTTAACTCATGAAGGCTATGCTACAAACTGCGTTAAGTGAAAACCGGTTATCACTCTCAGAGACACAAGTCGATCAACTTGTTCGCTATCTCGACATGATGCAAACCTGGAATAAGGTTTTTAATCTCACCAGTATTACGGATGCGCGTGAAATGGTGTATCTCCATATTATCGACAGCCTGCTGACCGCACCCTTTTTAATTGGTAACCGCTTTCTCGATGTGGGTAGTGGAGCAGGGTTGCCAGGCATTCCGCTTGCAATTCTTCACCCTGAACATGAATGGGTGCTACTCGACAAAAATAATAAAAAAACGCGCTTCATGACTCAGGCGATCGCTGAACTCAAACTTCCACGAGTACAAACCATACACACTCGCGCGGAAGATTATCAACCGGATCGCTGTTTTGATGGCATTCTTTCCCGCGCCTATGCCACACTTGCGCTGTTTATTAAAACAACGCGACATCTTCTTTGCAAAAATGGTACATTTATCGCCATGAAAGGCAAATATCCGCAAGATGAAATCACGGAATTAGCCAGCTTGACAGGGGAACCCACGATTACACCATTGACCCTTAAAGGGATGACTTTGGAACGACATATCGTGTGTATGAGACCTCAACTTTAGAATTGTAGAAAAGGAATTATCATGGGAAAAATCATTGCGATCGCCAATCAAAAAGGCGGCGTCGGTAAAACCACCACGACTATCAATCTGGCCGCCTCGTTTGCCGCCATGAAGCGCAATGTCATGTTGATTGATCTTGACCCGCAGGGCAACGCGACAGTCGGCAGCGGCGTTTACAAAGATCAAATTAAACACGCATCGCACCATGTCTTGTGTGAAGAAGTATCGATCAACGATGCTCTCATTCGTACAGCAAGCGGCTTTGATTTACTGGCCACCAACCAGGAATTAATTGTCGCAGAAATGCAATTATTGCAAGCACAGAATCGTGAACGACGCCTGGAAAATATTCTCAAACCCATCCTTGCCAATTACGATTACATCTTAATTGACTGCCCGCCGTCATTGAGCGTGCTAACAGTGAACGCCCTGGTGGCCGCTGACTCTGTTCTCATTCCTATTCAATGTGAATATTTCGCGCTGGAAGGTTTAAGTGCGCTGTTAAACACAGTCGAACAAATTCGAACGACCATCAACCCCAAGCTACAAGTCGAGGGCCTGCTACGCACCATGTACGATGGCCGCAACCGACTCGCGATGGATGTCTCGGCACAGTTAATTGCGCACTTTCCTGACCGCGTGTACCGTACCGTTATTCCACGCAATGTCCGGCTCGCTGAAGCTCCGAGCCACGGCACACCGATCTTGAATTACGATGAAAAATCGCAAGGGGCCGTTGCCTATCTCGCGCTTGCTGGGGAAATTTTGCGACGTGAGGAAGAAAAACTAGCTGCTGCAACAACCGCTTAAGCATCCCTACAAAACCAATCTGGGCGAGTGTCGCAGCAACGATCGCCCTGACATTTTATTTAAAACCCAATACCAATACCCAACCAGACCTTCGTCAATAGAAACGCACACACAATCCTAAAAGCCCAGCATTGCAAATCCATCAATACTTCTTTGTCTTCATACACGGGTTTATTTACAAAATAAAAGAAAGCCGCAGGAAATAAAAATAGTCCCGGCAAGGTGAGCTCATCTTGCAAGACGAAATAGTATCAAAGGCCGAGAGGCCTGAATCATTTCATCTATTATGATGTCATACATATTATAGCATTCAAGATATTCGCAAAAAATGACAATCGCAATGAAAGTAATAATATAATTGAAAATGGGATTTGCTTGTTTTCAAGCGCTACGACGATATCTGAGGTGAGATGACGAAATCAGTCAATATTCATGATCCTTCCTTGCTGGACTATCCTTGACGATACATGCCGTATTTATAAAGCAAAGCCTAATGATAGCAATCAATCATGCTTTGAATTCATGCTATGCTTAATATCAAAATCGCCTATAATATACATCTTCACTGTCTGGTAATAAAAAATGACTCAATCTAAAAATAAAACCACCCACTTCGGCTTCAAGAATGTTGAATCCGAACAAAAATCCAGCCTGGTTGCTGAAGTATTTAAATCCGTGGCGCCCAAGTACGATTTAATGAATGATTTAATGTCAGTCGGCATGCACAGACTCTGGAAGCGCTTTACGATCCAGCAAGCCGCCATTAAACCAGGTCAGCGTATTTTAGATGTAGCTTCCGGCACGGGCGATCTCGCCATGGCCTTCGCCAAGCTGACCGGACCAAGCGGACAAGTCATCATGACCGACATCAATGAAGCCATGCTAAGCACCGGTCGCGACCGCCTCATGGATGAAGGCGTGATGGGTAATATCGAATGCGTCCAGGCCGATGCAGAATGCCTTCCATTCGCTGACAATGATTTTGATCGTGTCACGATTGCCTTTGGTTTGCGTAACGTGACCGACAAAGATGCTGCCCTTAAATCTATGTATCGCGTCTTAAAGCCGGGCGGTAAATTATTAGTGCTCGAGTTTTCCAAACCACAATCACCTTTCCTCAGTCGTTTCTATGATTTTTATTCCTTCAACGTTATACCGAAAATTGGCGCGTTGGTTGCAAACGACAGCGCAAGTTATCAATATCTCGTTGAATCTATCCGCATGCATCCCAATCAGGAAACCATGAAGTCCATGATGGAAGCGGCTGGATTCGAGGATGTCGAATACTTTAATTTAAGTGGTGGCATCGTCGCCCTGCATCAAGGAATTAAATATTAATCTTATGAATACACTCTTAATGACAACACTTGAAAAAGCACTCAACGCCTATCTGCAGACGGACTCACATTCTTCGACACGCCTTGCCAAGCTCGCCGGCAAAACGATCAGTATTGAATTGCTCCCTATGCATCTGCATTTCAATTGTCACTTCACGAAAGAGCGCGTCACACTGACCACCCATGCTGACGAACCTGCCTTAACAAAAATTAAGGGGACGCCGCTGCAATTACTCGGGGCGCTTGTTAGCAAAGATAACCGTCATCAATTTTTCGCTGAAGACCTCAACATAGAGGGTGATGCTGAATTTGCACAGCTAGTCATTGAACTGTTCGATGAGGTGAATATCGACTGGGATGAGCACGTATCAAAAATCATCGGTGATATCCCGGCACACAAACTCGGCAAGCTGATGGGTGGGATCAAAAACTGGATGCGTCAAACGCAAACAAATTTCACTGCCGACATGAATGACTATCTACACGAAGAAGCGGCCTGCGTCCCCAGCAAAGAAGAACTTCAGGATTTTTTCACTGACATCGACAATCTGCGCATGGATACTGACCGTCTTGAATCGAGAATCGCCCACCTTAAATCCATGCTAGCTAAAGAGGACTCACAGTGAGAATCATCACCCGCCTATATCGATTGATGCGCATTAACCTCATCATGATGCGATACAACATTGATGAAATCATTCTAGGCCAACACTGGTTTTTTCCTTTGCGTGTCTTGGTATACCTCAATCCCTTCTATTGGACTGTCGGACGGAAACTTCCTCGCGCAGTACGCATACGCATGGCCATTGAAGAACTCGGCCCCATCTTCGTCAAGGCAGGGCAAATTGTTTCAACTCGTCGCGACCTACTACCCGATGACATCGCTAATGAACTCACCAAATTACAAGACAGAGTCAAACCATTCCCTGGCAAGCAGGCAAAAGCGATCATTGAAAAAGCACTGCAACACCCGCTGTCAGACATATTTCGAGAATTCGACAGCAAAGCATTAGCTTCGGCATCCATCGCACAAGTTCATGCAGCGACGCTGATTAATGGTGACAATGTTGTTATTAAAGTATTGCGGCCAAATATTGCAAAAACCATGGATCGTGATGTGGATTTGCTCATGACGATGGCCAAGGTCGCTGAAAAATACTGGGAGCAGGCCCGTCATCTCAAACCCATCGAAATCGTTGGTGAAGTGGCGCAAACACTTTTTGATGAACTAGACTTGATGCGTGAAGGCGCCAACGCCTCGCAGTTAAAACGTAATTTTGCAGGCTCCAGCGAACTGCACATTCCCACCATTTACTGGGATTACTGCCGTACTAACATTCTTGTCATGGAAAGAATTTACGGCATCCCCATTCACGACATTGAACGCCTGAAATTAGCCGGCATCAACATGGAGAAATTATCAAAACGTGTCATTGAAATTTTCTTCACGCAGATTTTCCGTGATAGTTATTTTCATGCAGACTTACACCCCGGCAATATTTTTGTCTCTGCCGAGAATCCAGAAGACCCCACCATCATCACAGTAGACTTTGGTATCGTCGGGTCACTAAACCACAACGATCAACGCTACATTGCAGAAAACATGATTGCATTCTTCAAGCGTGATTATCAACGCGTTGCGGAACTGCATATTGCCTGTGGATGGCTGCCGCCCAACACTCGTATTGATCAGTTCGAAGGTGCTATTCGTGCGGTATCAGAGCCCATCTTCGAACAACCGCTCCGTGATATTTCTTTTGGTAAATTATTACTGCGATTATTTCAGGTGGCGCGACGGTTCCAAATTAACATTCAGCCTCAGTTAATTTTATTACAAAAAACTCTCCTGAACATTGAAGGTCTCAGTCGTCAACTTGCGCCGGATTTCAACCTCTGGGAGTCAGCGGCGCCACAAATAGAAAAGTGGCTGAAAAAGCAGGTGGGTGTCGTCTCTTTCATGAAACGGATCCGTAACAATCTGCCGATGTGGTCCGAGCAACTGCCAGAGATACCTGGAATGTTGTATGAGGTATTACGCGAAGCAAAGCAACAACAAGAGAAAAATCGCTTTGATCAAGCAAGCGCATCGTCTGCCATCCAAACATCTGCGCCCATTAAAACCAAGCTTGGCTTTTTCACACTGGGTGCCATGGTCGCCTTACTTGGCGCCGCAGCGGTTTCGTATTTCGGTTAATCGACATAGCGCGTTAGGGCGGTGGCAATTTTATCTTCCATCCCCTTAAAGCGCCAATTCAACCCTTTACTGCCATTAATCATGATCACAAACGCGAGCTGCTCTTTATTAGAAGTCGTGGCATACCCGGCAAGACTGACCACACCTGAAATAGTCCCTGTTTTCGCGCGAATTTTTCGAGTGATATTTGTCATGCGATGCTTAAGCGTTCCATCCACCCCTGCAATCGGCAGAGACGGAATAAAATAATCACTGGTTTTTGGATTATTATAAGCAAATTGGAGGACCTGCATAAATTGCGAGGGCGTCGCAAGATTGTCGGCAGACAAGCCAGAACCATCCAATAAACGCATACCACTAGTTTGCACACCTGCTTGCTCGGAAAGTATGTGCGACACGGCAAGACTGCCATTTTCCCAGCTACCTGGGCGATTCGAATAGAGCTGACCTAATTTTTTGAAAATAGCGCCGGCAATCACATTATCCGATCGTTTCAGCATGTCTTTAATCAGCTCTGGTAAAGGTTCTGAATTATGAACAGCCATCAACGACAATGAACGTGGTGCTGAACCGAATGTAATGCTGCCGTAGACATCAACAGACAATCGGTAGAGCAAGCTTTTAAATAACGCACGATTATATTCGGGTACGTCTGTGACCACGCCATTTGCAATCCCCGTATAAAAATGCGCAGGGGATGCCGAGGGTAATGATTTAGATTTTCTTCGTGAAGTATGGGAAGGCGCCGGCGTAAATGGGACGCAGTTATGATTGATGATACTGGCACTAATGGGCGCACCGTAACAGCTTCCCTTATCTTTGCCTAACCAGCCTGGCCCGTAAAACCGTTGGTCATAGGCAGTATTGTCAATGTATACATTACCTGCAATCGCAGTGATTCCCTGGGATTGCAGATTTGTCATCAACTCTTCAAGGTCGCCATAAACCAGTGAGGGGTCGCCGCTTAACACGACGTAAAGATTGCCCTGCAACACACCCCCCGTCACACCTTTCGCGTCTGTTAGCAACTGAGTGGAGAATCGGTAATCTGGGCCAAGATAGAGTAGTGCGGCTTCGGCCGTTAATATTTTCATGATGCTGGCGGGCGTCAGGGGTTGGTGAACATTACGAACGTAGAGCACCTCTCCGGTTTTCAGTGATTTCACATAGAGGCCAATATCCGCGCTGCCCATATCAGACGAGGCAATAATTCGATTCAGCACATAAGCTAGCTGGTCTCTGCCTTCAATCTGGCCTGGCACTTCTATACCGGTTGGCGTGACTGGACGCTTACGCGGAGTTTTACTGGCGGTAGGCAGGGTGTGATGACGTCTACTTTTTCCAGATTTTTTGGAATGATGTGCATTGCCAGCCTCAGCTGACAGATTTGCCACGCTAAAAATCAGCACGACAGATAGTAGTAATTTCCAAACCCTCATTACTGCTCCATTCTTGGACATGCTAATTTTATGTGCAACTACCTGACTCAACGATACTAAACCCGGTCCGTGATGTAAATTAGCTTTTGCTTTTTCAAGCAGCAATTATGCTATACTTTTCCAGCAAATGTGAGGATGCTGGCATGTCAAATATCAAAAAATTATTTAATTATCTGCTAAATCTGGAATTTTATATTAGCCCCCTAGATCAATTTCTGGCTAAGTTCCGCAAGCAGCACCCCGATCTCTCTCAGTCACAGCGCAGAGAAAAACAAAAATATGCTGATATCTTCAATAAACGTGACCCGAAAAACGACCAGGTTTGGGATAAATTTTAGAGACTTATCATGTCGTTACTAAAGCGCCTAACGCCTTTTTTATTAGCCGGTGTTGTCCTTGCCGTGCTCGCATTTGGCCTTATTTTGCTAGCCTATCTCTTCGTTATCGGCAGCTTGATTGGCATGATACTCTTCATCTTCAACTGGGTACGCGAGCGCTTCTTCACCCCCGTCAAAACATCTCAGCCCAAACCTTCCGGGCGCGTCATTGATACCGATGACTGGCGTAAACTATGACGTCTAAAGAAACGACGATCCGGCGTTTGCTGGCGGTCATTACGCTCGATCAAACCTATATTGAATTTGCCCTACCGGTCATTACCTTCGTCTTTCTAGATTCATCGAGCCGATTATTCCCAGCAGACACCCCTTATGCGGTTCGTAGCATGTGGTTTGGCACCTGTCTCTCGTTGCCTTTTTTCATTAATCTTTTCTTCGCACCACTCTTGAGTACGCTCTCCGATGAATTCGGCCGGCGTAAATTCCTGCTTTTTGAAATCAGTAGCGCGAGTTTGTATATGCTCTTGGCAGGCCTTGGTGTACTACTCGGTCACCTCTGGCTATTCATGGCTGGCATCGTCATCCGTGGCGCCTTTTCTCGCACGAATACAACAGCCTTAGCTATTATCGGTGACGCCAGTCACAAGCAAAAAAAAATGGTGTACATGGGATATCTGCAAGTCGCCATTTCTGCTGGCGCCTGCATGGGACCCATTATCGGCGGCTTCTTTGCTCACCGCTTCTATTTCGCCACACTCAACTATTCGCTACCCTTTTTCATCGCTGCCGGCCTTGCACTGCTAAACAGTCTCATCACTTATGTCATGATTGATGAAACCCTGCAGCAAAGATCCTCTAGTGCTTATGCCGACAACACTGATTCGCGCCTAACCGCTAATTTACGGGCACTTAAATACGTCATCACTCATCCCGACATATTACATACTTCGTTGATTCTCTTATTATTCCAACTTAGCTGGTCGACGTATTATCAATTTGCGGGACCACTGCTCAAAACTGTCTATCATTTTGATGCTCATCAATTAGGAATCTTCATTGGTATGATTGCCTTTTGGCTCATCATTGGTGCAGGCCCCGTCTTCAAATGGTTACATCCGCGCTTTAACAGTCATGCCATACTCAATCTTGGCGCCTGGCTAATCCTCGCCGGCATCGGAACGTTGTTAGCTGTTTATTTCAAGATACTACCCAACACTTTCTTATGGGTCAGTGCTATCCCAACCGCCATGGGTGATGTCTTGGCATACATCTGTATCATCACACTTTATTCCAATCTTGTGCCTGACCACATGCAAGGCAAGGTGATGGGCATCAATTTTCTCATCGTAGGACTCGTCTGGGGCTGTAGCGGATTCCTAGGCGGCATTCTGATTAGTCATTCTCCTATACTGCCGTTATTGCTAGCCCCACTAGGTGCATTTGGCTCATTATTAGCCATAAATGCGGGACATGGAAAAAATATGGTATTAAGTCACGCGGCATAAGCTAAAGGCTTAATGGTATAATTCAGGTATAACTATAGGGAATTCTGTTATGCCAAATACCTGGATGGAAAAGCTGGCAAGCCAGCTGGTTAAGCAATATGGCGAGACAAAAGGATCTGCGCTGGCAGCCAACTATCACGATGCCTTTCCACATGCTTACAAGGATGAAAACCAGCCTGAAAGCGCATTGGGCGACATCTCGTATCTCGAACAGCTCACGCCCGACATGCCGATAACGCTCAAACTTTATAGTGACTCCATCACCACAGACTATCCACTGCATATTCGCCTATACCAATACGGCAAACCTATTCCGCTTTCCGTTATTTTGCCGCTTCTCGGTAACTTTGATTTACGTGTTGATAGCGAACACCCCTACAAAATTCGTCCGGCCGACGGCGTAGAACACTCCATTAGTGATTTTTCAATCGCTTATGCCACAAGTGATTTGGATCTCGAAAAAGTGAAAGATTTATTTACGGATGCCTTTCTGAATATTTATTCCGGACACGCTGAAAATGATGGCTTCAACAAATTGATACTCGGCGCATCATTGAAGTGGGAAGAAATTATTATTTTACGTGCCTATGTTAAATATCTTCAGCAAATAGGATTTCGTTTCACTCAACATTATATTCAGCAAACACTTGCGAACAATGCCGGGATCACAAAAGAATTAATTAATTTATTTTTCGCATTACATAATCCTGCCACTCAGTCAGACAAGTCTCACGCTGAAGAGATTAAGGATCACATCAAACAGGCCCTCGAAAAGGTCACCAGTCTTGATGAAGACCGCATCCTTAGGCAAATGATGGCGCTCATTACGGCCACCTTGCGTACGAATTATTTTCAGCCCGATAAAGAAGGCAAACGAAAGCATTATTTTTCTTTTAAATTATCCTCACGCGATGTGCCTGATCTTCCTTTACCAAAACCACTCTACGAGATATTTGTTTATTCACCGCATTTTGAGGGCATACATTTACGCAATACGAAAGTGGCTCGTGGTGGTATTCGCTGGTCTGACCGACCCGAAGATTTCCGTACTGAAATACTAGGATTGATGAAAGCACAGGTTGTCAAAAATGCTGTGATTGTTCCCTCAGGTGCGAAAGGTGGCTTCGTTTTAAAAACATTAAAAGCAGGTGCCACACGCGAAGAAACTGGAAAAGAAGTTATCAAGCGTTACACGAACTTCATCCAGGGATTATTGGACATCACCGACAACATCATTGATCACAAGATTGTTCGCCCTGAGAATGTCGTTTGCCTTGATGACGTCGATCCGTATCTTGTTGTCGCAGCAGACAAAGGCACGGCAACATTCTCCGATCTTGCCAACAGTATTTCCGCTTCCTATCACTTTTGGCTGGGTGATGCTTTCGCGTCAGGTGGGTCTGCGGGTTACGATCACAAAAAAATGGGGATTACTGCACGCGGTGCATGGGAATCTGTCAAACGTCACTTTTGTGAGCTAGGTATTGATGTCATGCAAACTGACATTAATGTTGTTGGGATTGGTGACATGAGTGGTGATGTGTTTGGTAACGGGATGCTATACACCAATCATATTAAATTAGTGGCTGCATTTAATCATCGCAATATTTTCATCGACCCCAATCCGAACCCGGTCGCATCATATGAAGAACGGTTGCGGCTCTTTAAATTGCCGACATCAACTTGGGATGACTATGATTCGAAGCTGATTTCAAAAGGTGGTGGAATTTTCAATCGTTCATTGAAATCAATCACCCTGACACCTGAAATGAAAGCAATTCTCGGCACTGATGTTAATAGCGCCACGCCCAATGAATTAATTCGTATCATATTGCGCGCTCCCGTCGATCTACTTTTCAATGGGGGCATTGGTACGTATGTAAAATCAAGCACGCAAAGCAATGCTGACGTCGGCGACCGCACCAATGATTACTGCCGCATTAATGGCAGTGAACTGCGTTGCAAAGTTGTCGGTGAAGGTGGAAACCTTGGCTTTACCCAATTAGGACGCGTGGAATACGCACTGAATGGTGGGCATATCAATACAGACTTCATTGATAACTCAGCGGGTGTTGACTGTTCTGACCACGAAGTAAATTTAAAAATCCTCTTGAATGAAGAAATGCTCAAAGGAAATCTCACCCTGGCAAAACGTGACGAACTCCTTTTTTCTCTTACACAAGAAGTGGCCGACTTAGTCTTACGTGATAATTACGAGCAGGCGCTGGTCATGAGTTTCACTGCGGCCTCCTCGCGTAAATACATTAGCCTTCATGCATCGCATATCAAGGAACTTGAAGCTGCCGGTATTTTCGATCGTGCTGTCGAATATATACCAGATGATAAAAAACTGCTGGAACGCAAAGCGGCATCAGAAGGACTGACCAGACCTGAAATTGCGGTCATTCTCGAGTACACTAAAATTTATATCAAGCAAGCAATTCTGCAAACTAATATTCCTGAAGATCCTTATCTCGGTGAAATTGCTGCAAATGCATTTCCACCCACTATTTATTCAACTTATAAAGATGCGATCAAATCACATCGTCTTTATCGTGATATTGTTGCCACACAACTTGCCAATAAAATTGTTTCTACGATGGGGCTCACCTACATCCATCGTGAACAATCGGAAACGGGTGCATCAGTTGAGGACATCGTACGTGCCTTCACGGTCGCCTCTAGTATTTTCGGCACAACCGAATTGCGAAATTTCATTGAGAAACTCGACTTTCAATTGCCGATGGATAAACAATACGAAATGCTTTACAACATTCGTAATCTCATCAATCTTGCTACACGCTGGTTCCTGCACGGCAATTTGATTAAAGGTGATTTACGTGAACTAATCGAACACTTTGCATCACGCGTTTTAAAACTCGAAAAAATTATCCCGACTTTAATGGCAGGCTTTACACGCAAATATCTAGATGAGCTAATTACAGAGTTTCAGAAGGCAGGATTATCGAAAGAAACAGCTGAACGTATCGCAACATTCAGAGCCATCTATACCTCTCTCAATATCATTGATGTATCGACCAGAGAAAACTTCGATTTAATCCGCACGGCTGAAGTTTACTTTGCAGCGGGTGAGCGCGTAAACATGGTGTGGTTTCGCGATCAAATCAATCATGATTCACGCGAAGGCCGCTGGAATGCCCTTGCTCGTTTAACATTAAGGGATGAGCTTGATACTGCTCAGCGTGCATTAACGGTTGCTATTCTAAAGAGTGGTACGAATTCTTTGCCAACCGCTACCTTGATTCAAAACTGGATGGAAAACAATAAAGATGCACTGAAGCGCTGGGACCAACTATTATCTATGTTGCACAGTAGTACAAACATAGAGTATTCAATGTTCTTTATCGCCGTGCGGGAATTATTATCGCTAGTGCTACGTAGCATGGGCTCAGCAAGAGTTTAAAAAAGAATTATTTCTTTTTCTGTTAGCATGCCGTGCAACTTCACATCCCAGGGCTCTGGGTGAATGTCGTTGCAGCTTTGCGCAGCAAATCCCAGCCCCAATAGGAATGGCGACTTTAACGGCTTCGCAAACATGAAGGCGAAAGTGCGATCATAGTATCCACCGCCTGTTCCAAGACGATCTCCCATTGCATCGAACGCCAGTACGGGTAGCAAAACTAAATCGAGTTTTTCAGGATGAATAATATGTTGGGTACTAACGGGTTCAGGAACCAAATGTTGATTGGGCTGCAGTTCATCACCCTCATCATATCGAGCAAAATTTAACGACTTGGCATCATTCATCACCGGTAGGTAACAAATTTTATTTGCCTGCCAAATCGCCTGGATAATTGGCAAGGTGGGGAACTCTGTGCCACAAGCGTGATAACACGCGATATGTCTACTGGCTGCAAAAATAGGGTGATCGACAAGGTGCTTCGCCGCCTCAATTGCACATACGGCACGTGACCCCTCAGCAATCGCAGAGCGAATTTCGCGATATTTTTTACGAAGAATGAGTTTATTCTGCAGAGTAAATCAACTCCGCTTGGGCGACATCATCCAAGCCCGATTCAAGCTTATGTTGCAACTGCACAATGCGCTGGTTAATTTTTTGCATCACTGAAGTTTTCTGGTTATCGGTTTGTAATAGCTGATTAGCTAAATTTAAGGCAGTTATGATGGCGATACGTTCAAGATTAATCGCCTTCCCTGACTCCTGAACTTCAGACATTTTCTGATTTAATAATTTGGCAGCTAATTGTAATGAATTGACTTCAGATTCAGAGCAACGCACCGGGTATTGCTTGCCGAGTATTTCAATAGTGGTCGTGACAATCGATTCGGTCATGTTGTTTTCTCGATAGCTTTTAGCTTGGTGACTAACGACTCTATTACATTGATGGCTTTTTTCTGGCGAGTCAAGAGGATGTCCTTTTCGCGCACGAGTGAACCCCTACTATTTTGTAGCTCGGAATTTGATTGTCGGAGCTGATCATGTTGATCGGCTAAACTTCTGATTTGCCCTTCAAGGCGCTTTAATAAGTCGTCCATGATAGTCATAACCTAATTTCATTCTTTGTGATAAAATAAACCATGTGAATTCATAATCATATAATATACATGCATAATTACAACGTGTACACAATGAACAGCAGCCATGAAAAACCTTACTGAACAACCAGCTTGGCACGCACTTTGCCAGCATTATGATGAAATAGCCACCCATCACATGCGTGACTTGTTTTCTTCTGATAGTGACCGCTCCACGCGGTTTTCTATTCAGTGCGGTGGCATTTTACTAGATTACTCCCGCAATCGCATCACCGCCAATACCTTGCATCTCTTGCACGAGCTGGCCATCAGCATGGATCTTCAAAATCAGATACACGCTTTATTTGCCGGTGAGGCTGTCAACACGACGGAACATCGCCCGGCCTTACATACGGCGCTACGAAAAATCGGACCCAACTCTGTGCCGCGCGACGATATTAGCAAATCGCGAGAACGTTTATATCATTTTGTTAATGATATCCACAGTGCTAAACGTACCGGTGTCACGAATAAGCCTTTTAAGCATATCGTCAATATCGGCATCGGTGGCTCGTATCTCGGTCCCAAAATGTGTACTGAAGCTTTAAAAGATTTCGCTGTTGCGCCACTCACGTTTCATTTCATGTCTACGGTCGATCCAGACCATGTTCGCGATATTCTTGCAGATCTCGATCCAGAAACTACCCTCATCATTGTGTCATCCAAGTCATTCACGACGATTGAAACGCTGACAAACGCCCGCACGGTCTTAACCTGGCTGACAGAAAAGATTGGGGTGGATGCTGTCCAAAAGCAAACCGTCGCCATCACGGCTAATATCAATAAAGCGCGTGACTTCGGTATCGCTGAAATGAATATATTCACTTTTGAGGATTGGGTCGGTGGACGTTACTCCATCTGGTCTGCAATAGGCCTGCCTTTGGTTTTAATGATAGGCACACAGCAGTTCGAGGAGTTTTTACATGGTGCCCACATGATGGATAGTCACTTCCTGGAAGCGCCACTAGATCAGAACATCCCGGTGACATTAGCCTTGCTTGGCATCTGGTATAACAACTTCTTTCATGCGGATGCGCAGGCTATTATTCCTTACTCTTATCGCTTGCGAACGTTTGTCAGTTATATCCAGCAGCTCGAGATGGAAAGTAATGGTAAATCGGTCGCGCAAAATGGTGAGCGTGTCCCTTATATGACGTGCCCGATTATTTTTGGTGAGGAAGGTTGCAACAGTCAGCATACATTTTTTCAATTGTTACATCAGGGACGCCATCTGATTCCCATCGATTTTATTCTGGTAGCTAAGCCACATGCCCAGTCTCCAACATCGCATCATGACATCGTGACGGCCAGTGCGCTCAGTCAATCTTATGCGTTGACACGCGGCAAGACCGCGCATGAAGCCGTCCTCGAGCATGCCCACCCTGACACGACTGAATCGCAACTACTAGCCAAGCATCGCGCAATAGACGGTAACAAGCCCAATAACTTGATCATTCTTGATGAACTGACCCCCGCCAATCTCGGTGCATTGATCGCCGCTTATGAACATAAAATTTTTGTTCAAAGCGTCCTTTGGAATATCAACCCTTTCGACCAATGGGGAGTTGAGCTCGGCAAACAAAACTTGCCGCTGATTTTGCAACAAATGACTCACACAGACACTGAACCATTCGCTGATGAGGCTACCCATCACCTCATCAAGCACTTTAGACGAGTGAAGCATCGCATATGAAAACCATCTTTGCCCTAACCATTGCCTTCTGCCTCTCAGCATGCGGTCAGACAGGCGGCTTGTATTTGCCACAAAAAACAACACCCCATCAGCCCATACACAAGGTAGCTACACCATGACGTCTCCTACCATTCGCTTTTCCAAAATGCACGGTCTTGGTAATGACTTTGTCGTGATTGACACGATCAGGCAAAAGCTGAGTGCTAGCTCACTACCTGCCGCTAAAATTGCTCATCGTCATCTTGGTATTGGGTGTGATCAAATTCTGGTGATTGGCCCATCTGAGAACGCTGATTTTTTTTGTCGTATTCTCAATTCGGATGGCAGTGAAGCGGAGCAATGTGGAAATGGGCTACGTTGTGTCGCTCGGTACGTCCATGAGCAAGGCTTACACACCAGTAAGAATTTAAGAGTCGAAACTGTCGCAGGTCACTTCCCAATCGAGATACAAGATTACGATCACATTCGCGTTGCGCTCACAGCGCCTGGTGCGGCGCCGACGCCTCTACAAATTCCTCTCCCGACACTAGATGCGACTATTACTGGATCGGCATTATCACTTGGTAATCCGCACTTCATTGTTAAAGTTAACGACCTACAAGCAGCTCCGACCAGTGAACTGGGCCGATTACTCTCCACCCACTCCGCATTTCCGCATGGAACCAATGTCGGCTTTGTCGAGGTGCTCAACCAGCAACACATACGCTTAAAGACTTACGAGCGTGGAGCAGGTGAAACACATGCTTGTGGTAGCAACGCTTGCGCAGCTGTTCTCGCTGGAATTATGGATGGTAGCTTATCAGAGGCGGTTGATGTTGAATTCAAATATGGCAAACTGGTCATAGGCTGGAAAGGACAAGACAAGCCCGTCTATATGACCGGGCCCGCTACGTTTGTTTATACTGGGGATTTTTCGCTATAACCTAGATGACCGAGTTCATGTAAATCTTGCGCTTGGTCCCATCCTTTTCGACGGTGACGCCGCTTCTATCAATGCTAACCACTGTTGATTCTTCATCTGGAATGGTGTCGCCAATCGTCACTTTATACAAAGCTTTTCCGCCATTAATCACTGCCATCCAACGACCACGGATATTGGTAACTGAAACAACACTCATATCATCATTTTTCGGTTGCGCTGGCGCAGGAGGGACACCGCGCAATGAGACATCGGCTAGACCAGGATTAACTGGCTTTTGCTCTACCTGCGCAGGTGGTGCTGGTGGTGCTGGTGGCGTCAGAAGTGTCACAATTTTCACCTGAGAAGTGACAGTGTCTTCTTTTGCTTTCATGATCGCCTTGTTCGCTTCAGCAATATCTTTGTTAATTTTTAGCATTTGCAATTCATTTAAAGCGGTCATATACCTTGCCTGTGCTTCTGTTTGTAATGCTAGCAATTTCGCATCAGAAGACTCGGCTGCGGCAGCACTTTGCTGTGCAGGCTTTGGCGGTGCAGGCATGAGTTCGCCTGGTTTTGGAATGTCTGGATTTGGCTTCATTTTAGGAGGCTCTTCTGTACCGCTACTAAACATTCCGATCATCATATAAATAACGATCAGTAATACGACTACAGCAGCGCCTATCTTAATCTTAGTCTGTTTATCCATACCATTTCCTTCTTAAGTAACTGTCATGGATTAAGTGCCGTATGCCTTGACAGTGAGCCCACCATCAAATAATCCTTGCTTGTTAATCATGGTCATAGTTTCCATGGTCAATGGAAGCCCTTTGAATTGCTGTCCAATCAAAGCCAACAATCCAGGTGACGCTTTTATAAAATCTATTTTAACCGCGATATTGGTAAATGGACCAACGGCTTTGGATCCCACCAGCTTAATATGGTCACCTGGATAAACATTTCTGATTCTATCAAGCAATATGATCATCGACTGTTTAAGCGGATAAACCAATTTTGGCTTAGGACGTCGGGTAAGTTTCATGGGTATGGATGTTTCAATACCGGTGGGCTTGACCATCAACATCACACCATTCTTTCCACACCATTGCAGTAATGTATTAAGTGTCGTTCCACCAGAAACCACTTGAGCGTCAACTGACGACCCTTTATATGTCACTGACTTAATCTCCCATCCAGGCATAGTCGTCAGCAATCTGACCGCTTTAACATATTCTTGCACAGCAACATCAGGCGGCGGCGATGCCAGCGCATCAACCATGACTTGAAACGGATTGGGCTCCATTTTCAGCTCAGTGGGCCTTTGTACAATTTTGACAATGACAACCACCAAGATAATAATGAAAAGTAATGCCCCAGCAAGAATGAATGGCAATATATGCATACTGCCAACCCCATATAACATTAATGTCTCTTCAAGGGGCAATAAATGATAGGCTTTTAACAATGGAAGGGTATTAAACACTGGCTCGGGTAGAACATTAAATGCCTTCACCGATCCTGGATCGAAACTAAACTTTCCATCGGTCGGAGTCTCGGAAATAGGAGCGTCAGCACTAATATATATCTCGAAATTATTTTCCTGGGTGAGAAAAACAACTAATTCATCGGGAATACTATCAACGGGAAAACTACCATCTAGGTAGACACTACCGTTTTTGACAATCACTAAAATGGCATCGCCCGTATTCGGTAACACTTCACAGTAAATCATATCGACTGGACGATTAAAGTGATGCCAAACGGTTTCACCCAATAAATAGCCCTGATCGGGAGAAAAAGCGACCTCGTACTCTTGTGGGCTGCGGCGTTGCATCGCCAAGCATTCGCCATAGCTTTGACTGAGTGCTATGACATCTTTTTTTAGTCCACTTTTCTGCTTCGCAACCAGCACATCACGATAGGACGGAATAACAAATTGTTCGCCATCTTCACGAACGATAAAAGCCATTAGACGTTCCCATCCAGAATAATCGGTGTGATCAATACCACTGTTTCCGAACTCAACTGCTGCGAACCTTTACCGCCAAGCGCTTGCGATTTCAAAAACTGCGTTGCATTAGCTTGGTTAATCATTTGTCGGAAACCTGACAAAATTAGGGTTTCGCCTGAACGAATCGAACTGCGCTGATTAAAGTTTTTCGAATCGATAGTGGGCAGCTGAATTTGCGATCCCACAGGGCCCGCACTTTTGAACCCTCGATTGACCGATAAGTCAGCATTAACCTGCATGTAAATTTTATTGTTCATAATTTTCGGCAGGATATACAAGGTAATACCCGTAATAATGGTTCCCGGTGTTACCTGAGATGTCACCGTACCTAGCTGCGAAGTCCCGCTACCAGCAACAGTCGTATTTTGAATACTGGCCACATAGCCTTCTTGTTCGGTGATTTTGATAACCGATACCTGATTATTCAAACAGACCACTCTCGGCTCAGTCACCACCGATGTTTTCCCTTGTTGATTGAGGGCATTAAACAAGATGGTGTAGCTCGGTATCTGCCCGTTACCCACCGTACCAAAACTTGGTGCTGTCTGTGTGGCCGATGATCCATAAGGTCCGGTTACAGAGGCAGGAAGATTAGCCTGTGGAACAAAGGCATTGGTTAAACTAATGGGTGTACCGTAACTACCATTCAAGACAAAAGGTGAGTTGTGGAATGAGTTAGCAACAATCTGCCAGTTAATGCCAAGATCAAAGGTATTGGATAAATCAACCTGAAGAATCTGGATTTTAACTAACACCTGTCTCGCCAGCTTATTATTCAAGTTAGAAATATACTGACCGACTAACGCCAAGTTAGTGGGACGATCTCGCACTGTCACACTGGTCGTCGCTTCTGAGACAGTCACTTTGCCATCTTTGGAGAGCAACTGACCAATCGTCGTTCTTAAGTCTGACCAGACGGATAATTTTCCGGTCATGTTGCTGTACTGATCACTAGCGCCATCTGACGTTGTAAAGTTTTGAGTATTACCACCTGTTGCAGCTAAGCTTCCACCGCCGCCTGATTTCTTGCCCATCATGTAATCGGTGCCGCCAGGCATGAAGGCGATATCGAATGTTTTGGTTAAGAAGGCCTGCCAATAAACTACTTGGCCTTCGATGCTATAAACATAGCCTGATTTTGAAGCGAGTAAGTCTAGCGCACCTTGAACAGTGCCCGAATAATTTAATGATACTTTTTGTCCAGAATCCATCCCAACCTGATATTTCGTTAGAATGTTCGAACCGGCACCTGAGCTGATCGTGCGACTATAGTATGAGAAGGGAAGTTGGTCACCCTTAATCACAATATGCTCTCTTAACCACGATGGGTTTTTATAAAGACTGATAGGCGTTTTATCGACGTATAACCCTTTATTCATGACTAGCGATGAGAGCACCTTTGCTGAGTCATCTGATTTATGTCGAGCAGCTTGTGATTTTAACTTCACATCCGCGACATTATTTTCAGTCTGGTTATAAACCGGCGAGTTGCACGCGGATAACATAAAGGCAGCCGCGAAAACGAAGACTATCCATTTCTTTAGCATCATCAGGATTTCCTATCTAATTTGCCGTGGAACAATAGCAACGGTGCGGTTTGACATATACATTACAGCCTGCAATGGAAATGGCTGTAATAGTTTTTGAATAACATTTGGCAAGCTTGATCCGGTCACTCGGCCATCAAAGTTGTAGTCATACGGTGCTTTCCATACGACACGCCAATGATAACGCTTCATGATGCGTTCAATGTTTTCTTTCAACGATCCGCTTACGCTGACCGCATACACAGAAGCAGCGCGACCTAAGTTTGCATATTCGCTTGGGTAGTTATCGCGACGATAGGAATCAGGAGATAACGCTGTTTGGCGTTGCGTGCCCGCCTGAAAAAAGGGTTCGCGTGGAACTGAGGCTTCTGGATCGGAGACTTGCCAGCCGGCATTTACAATCTGCGGCAACGCAAGCATTACTGCCAGGAAAACGCTGGGGAACAGTCCTTGTCTATTCATATTGATCATCGCATCCTTTTTCCTGCAACCATACAACAAGATAAACCCAATGAGTATAGTTTTCAAGTATAAGAGATTTCAGGAAAAAGGGTAAGCGGATTTTAAACAGTTCCCACGGATAAGTGGGAACTGTTTCAAAGATTAAAATGGAGTACCACTTGGCTCGTTATCAATAGAGCAACGAGTGAGTGCAGTGATATTGGCATAATCGGATGTTGTATTCGTTGTAGCACCTATCGGTAGTGAGTCGTCCAATTGAACGATTCCTTTCGTTGTAATGATACGCAAACAGACTCGCCAGTACTTTGTTCCAGCTGGGTCTCCAGAAGCATTACAAACTGGCGCATAGGTTGAATCGGGACAGCCTGGGGGACTGTCATCGTTATTTGTCACGGCAAAAGCTGTAAAACTGGTAATAGGATAGGTATTCGCACTGCCAGCATTATTCATACCACTTACACTTGCCGGCGCTACCATTATATTTGGTGAAGTCGGATTGCCGGCTTGGTCAACAGGACATTTGGGCATCGGCACACACCCACCATCATGATAAAGCGATGCATAGTTAACAGATGGCGCATTATTTAAGTTCTGACCAGGCACGTTCACCGATGAAGTGATCGTCGTGACACCACTTGTCGTCTTGCTAGTGCCAAAGGGTAGTTTACCAGCTAAGATTTTCCCGATAGCATCACTGTTCCTATAGCCAGCTGGTAGCGAGACACTCAACTCCAAAAGAATGCTGGTATCCGGTGCGGGTGGAATGGCTTTGATGGTATAGGGTGTACCGAAAGGACTTTTCAACGTTACAGGAGCGGCAGGTAAGTAGCCTGCTGTTTGTAAGGCCGCAATATCAGCCGGCCATTTTCCTTCATTCACGTAATAGGATAACCCTGCATTCAGTACTTGCTGAATTTGCGCACTGGCACGGTCAAGCGTGGCAACTTCTGCTTTCGTCTGCATATATCTTCCGCCCATCACGAGAAGACCCGCAACGATACCGGAAACCAACATCATTTCTATTAATGAGAAACCTAAAGTTCGCGCTCGCTGCCATATTTTCATTCGGTTCACCTCTAACTTCCACATAGGTAATTTTGCTTGTCGGCTGCTTCCATGCTGGCCGAGTATTGTTGCGGTGCATTATCGTATAACTGCGTAAATACTTTGACCCCTGCATTCGTCGACATGTAAGAAGGGTTTGCATCAGGTGCTGCAAACGATGGCAGCCTTTCCCATACTAAATAATCACCGCCTGGTATTGCCGCCGAGCAAGGCTGAACCGCGGTGCCGACCATCTGCGACACACAATCTGCATTCAGCACACTCTTATAGAAATTAACCATTGAAGGTTTAGCAATCTTCACTGAAACTTGAATACGCCACATAATGATTTTACCAAGATCGACGGTCGTGAGTGGCGTTGTTTCTGTAATCATCTTTTTTTGTCCCGGTGGTGCCACTAAGTTAAATTGAATAATATAACCTGAGGAACTATTTCTATTATCGACGATGGGATTTCTGGGTAAAGGTAAATTCATGTACCCGCCCTGAGTTAACTCACCGAGTGCAACAGGGTAGGGATTAGGTGGCTCATAACCCGTACTTGGAGCCAAGCCGCCTGTTCCTGGCGTTATATCCCCTGTTAGTGGATCTCGTTGCGGCTTACAATTTCCCTGGTAATACCTCGCAGCCGCTATAAAGACTTGATCAACGTTATACTGTAATTGCGTCACGTCAGATTGTGCTTTTAACATTTGATACACGCGCGCGCCTAACACAAGTATTGAGGCTCCGATAGCAAGAACCAACATTACCTCAAACAATGTGATACCTTGTGTCTTTCTTGGCAACCGCAACATTGTAACGCACCTCTTGTAAACGAACGTTAACCGCCCATGGCCATACCTGTCAGGAATATTCCCTGAATAATCATGATAATCATGACTGCGCCAACCATCAGCAACATACCACCGGCTATTTTCGCAACTGTTTTCATGGTTGCTGTGGCTTCTTCTGTTCCACGCACGCCCATTCTAACGAGGCCGTGCTCGAACCCTTTCACCTCTGCCATCACCCGCAAACGCATTAAATCTGAATGTTCGACAATACCGGTATCGAGCACATCCGCAATATTTGATTTACCTCTACCGAGTAAGACTTCCATCTGCGCGAGGTGCATCGAAATATAAGGTGCAGCGTTATATTGCATGACCTTCAACGCTGATTTAAATACAACACCGTTAGCAACGAGCAAACCCAATGTCTCGAGGAGTCGAGCAGCCGCCATTCTGCGATACAATGAAAATGGCGGATAACGATCAAGTAACGGTCTGAATGAACCCACATAATTGGCCAATATTCGCTTCATGACGAATATAAATAGAATGACGCCAAGAATCGTTGCCCACCAATAGGATTTTATAAAATTGGCTAATGCCATCAGTCTACGTCCCTCTTCTGGCCACGCAGAGGCTGGTTTGATCATCTCAAATTGGGTGAACACCGATGCTTTCAAATACAGAATAATCATGCACGCCATAACAATAACAATCAGGGGATAAGTGACAGCTGCAATTATCGCGCCGATCGCAACACCCTGTTGCGCCAACATATTGATCGCAGATTTAATCGTTTGCGCCAACGCGCCACCCGCTTCACCCACACGGATAATTTCAACCACATTCGGTGCAAACCATTCGCGCATGCCTTCAGCAAGCGGTTGCCCTTGTGAGATTTTATCGACGAGTGTTTGTGATACTTCGCGCGGAATGCCGGTCGTCACATTCGCCATCATTTCAATTGCGCGGTTCGCAGGAATACCATCATTGATGAGAACATATAAATCTTCCAGGTAAGCCAACTGCTTTTTATTATTAAAACGAAAATGCTTCCAGGCGCTATAAAGCCTGAGCAGTTGGTACTTAAACTCCATCTTAATTTCATCAACTGAAATTTCCATATGCACCCTTCTTTATTGATATTTAAAGGTTCTAGCCTGTGTTAACGGATTGATGGGGCCAACCACTTTTTCCGCATCGAATGGATCACAAATGCCTTGCTGAATCAAATCAACGGCGCGGTCACGAAAATCTTGCCAGCCATTCGTCTTTAGATATTTTTCCCAATTGAGCGTATCGCATTTTTGAATGTATGACCGACCTTCTTCATCGACCCAGATCACTTCTGCAACGACGACGCGACCACCCACACTGGTATGATGACATTTCTCGCATCCGTTGCCACGAGCTTTAGCCCTATCAAGAACTTCAGCGCCTAATACAGTTTCCCAATCTTTGAGGTATTCTTTATGTGGCTCAGAGTCACGCAATGGAATCGCGCAACCTGTACATACGGTCGCAATTAAACGCTGACAAACCAATAGTCGCAGCACACTACTATCGCCGAGTAGCGCGGGAGAAATATGCATATCAACAAGACGGGTCACAATCGCGGTTGCACGATTGGTATGAAGGGTTGTTAGCACAAGGTGACCCGTAATCGAAGCACGAACCATCACGTTCGCCGTATCTTCATCACGCATTTCACCTAGTACAATGACATCAGGATCCATACGCAAGGATGCGCGACCCATCATAGCAAAGCTGCGATCTTCTTTTTCTGTATTAACGGGAACCTGTGTCGCGGCATCTACCACTTTTTCAACGGGATCTTCAATTGAATATAATTTCGCAGTCGGCTCCACCATTTCCATACAACTCGCTAACGTCGTCGTTTTTCCTGAACCTGTTGGACCCGCAACAATGATGGCACCGAAAGGAAGTTTCATAGCCATTTTAATTAAATCGATTTGCTTAGTGGTGTACCCCAATTGTTCTAGCGTCTTCGGTGTATTATCACCCGTTGCTAGAATACGCATGACCATGTCGAATCCACCATGCGCAGGCACACTGGCTAAACGCAGACGAATTTCCTTGCCCTGAATTTTAAGAGGCATGGAAGCATCTTGGGGAACGATAGGATTGAAGTGTGAGGTGGCATGATCAGTTTCTTTGTTAAACGCAACTGACGCAATTTCTCGACCGAGACGTTCAGACCATTCTGCAAAAACACGTAATTCGCCGTGTTGACGCATACGAATACGAGTAAAAGTCTGGCGCACTTGAATATGAATATCACTGACATTCTGCTTAACAGCTTCCATGACTAAATCACGTAAATGCTTTTGCTGTTCACTAAACTCTGTGACTTTGCCGCCCACTTGACTGCGGCCTTCACGTGCGTCACCTAGCATCAGGCTCATCAGTTCATTTGAAGCTGCGTAAACCTGGCCTGGGTAGATTCCTTTACTCAACATGAGTGATTTACAGTTTTGCACTGATCGTGAGGTCGGATCAGAAGATAGAATAGTGGCACTGTGCAGAACGACAACATTCCCTTGTTCACAGCACCAGGCTTGTAGTTCAGCCATGATCGTGTCTCTAGGATCAAGATCATTAGGGCTCACCACGACTTTGGTTCTAGTCGCTTTTGCATATTGCTCAAGCTGCGCCGTTACATCCTTCTCGCCTCTCGAGCTTGTAGGTACTTCCGCCATAGGCACCCCTCTGCATCAAATAGTCGCAGAACATCCGTATTTAGTTCTTCAATACAACCTACTTATATTATAGAACGTTTTATAACAAATAGCGGAAACTGACCCAAGAATCTACACCTATATAAAAATTTCTTTAAATATCAAGGTTGTTCACTTCAAGTGCGTTAGTTTCAATGAATTGGCGCCTTGGCTCCACTTCATCACCCATCAGGGTGGTAAATATTTGATCTGCCGCAACAGCATCTTCAATGCGTACCTGCATCAGGCAGCGGCTCGCAGGGTCCATCGTGGTTTCCCAAAGTTGATCGGGGTTCATTTCGCCCAATCCTTTATATCGTTGTATCGATTGGCCTTTTTTGGCTTCGTTAATGAGCCATTCCATTGCTTGGCTAACTGACTGAATAGACTGCTTTTTACCGTCGCGCTCAACATAGGCATCTGCCTTGATCATGCCCTGCATTTTAGTACCAAACTCGGTCATTTTACGATAGTCCGGAGAAAGGAATAAATCCTTATTAATCAGCATGGTATGAAGAACGCCGTGGCTAGTCATATTCACTTTCGGCAACCACCAGTTGCGTTCAGCGTCCTGTGTCAGCTCAATTTCAAAATAGGCGTGAGTGCTATTTGATACATTCAAACCAGCCTGTATTTGGCTGACAATGCTTTCCATCTCGCTTTTTTGACTTAATACCGCCTCAGTCATAGCTGGTGCATAAACTAACGCTTCGAGGAAGTCTTTTGAGTAGCGCTTTGAATAGCGTTTGACGATCAATTTTGCAGCATTATATTCACTTACGAGCTGGTTCAGGGCATCTCCGGTGATTGCTATGCCGTCGCCCGGATAGAGGGTGACATTATCAAGTGCTGACTGCATGAGTAACTCGTCTAATGCCTGTTCATCCTTTACGTAGCGCTCTTTTTTGCTCTTCGTCAGCTTAAATAAGGGTGGCTGGGCAATGTAGATATTGCCACGCTCAATCAATTCCGGCATCTGTCTGAAGAAAAAGGTCAGCAGCAAGGTACGGATGTGCGAACCGTCAACGTCCGCGTCAGTCATGATGATAATACTGTGGTAGCGCAACTTATCGGGTGTGTATTCATCACGTCCGATACCACAACCCAGCGCTGTAATCAGTGTAGCCACTTCAGCTGAGGCTAACATCTTGTCAAATCTAGCTTTTTCGACGTTAAGAATCTTACCTTTCAACGGTAAAACTGCCTGTGTTTTTCTATCACGTGCCTGTTTCGCAGATCCACCTGCCGAATCACCCTCTACGAGGAATAATTCTGATTTGGCGGGGTCTTCTTCCTGGCAGTCTGCGAGCTTACCGGGTAAGCCTGCGACGTCTAGTGCGCTTTTACGGCGGGTTAATTCGCGAGCCTTACGAGCAGCTTCGCGCGCACGAGCGGCTTCCATGACCTTAGAGACAATAGATTTGGCATCCTGTGGGCTTTCCATCAGGTATTCTTGCAGTTTTTCATTCATCAACGATTCAACGATGGATTTAACTTCTGAGGAAATGAGCTTATCTTTCGTTTGCGATGAGAATTTTGGTCCAGGCATTTTAACCGATAACACAGCGGTTAAGCCTTCACGGAAATCATCACCCGATGTCGCTACTTTTTCCTTTTTGGAATAGCCTTCTTTCTCAATATAGTTATTCAACACCCGGGTTAATGCACCGCGGAAACCAGCTACGTGTGTGCCACCATCACGCTGTGGGATATTATTGGTATAACAAAACAGTTTTTCTTGATAAGAATCATTCCATTGCATGGCAATTTCGACAATGATGTGGTCTTTTTCAGCGGTAAAATAGAATATTTTCGGGTGGATGGGTGTTTTGTTGCGGTTTAAATCTTCCACAAAGCCTTTCAACCCGCCGTGATACTCAAAGTTATCGCTACTACCGGTTCGCTCGTCATTCAGAAAAATACGGATGGAAGCATTTAAAAATGCTAGTTCTCTCAACCTCTTGGCTAAAATATCGTAATGAAATTGAATGTTTTTAAAGGTTTCTGCGCTTGGTTTAAATCGTACTTCAGTGCCTTTCTCTGTCGTTTCGCCAATTTCAGCTAAAGGTGCCACTGGTTCGCCATGGCGATAGTGCTGTTCGTATACTTTTCCATTCTTTCTAACAATTAAATGCAATTCTTCAGAGAGCGCGTTGACGACTGAGACGCCTACACCGTGTAATCCACCTGAAATTTTGTAAGAATCGTTGTCAAACTTACCGCCTGAATGCAGAACTGTCATAATAACTTCAGCTGCAGAGCGTTTTTCTTCTGGGTGCATATCAACGGGAATGCCACGGCCATTATCTTTGACTGACACAGACTCATCACTATGAATAGTGACCCAAATGGTATCGCAATATCCGCCAAGGGCTTCATCGATGGAGTTATCTGTTAACTCAAATACCATATGATGCAATCCAGTTCCGTCTTCGGTATCCCCAATATACATACCAGGACGCTTGCGAACAGCATCTAAGCCTTTTAACACCTTGATATTAGAGGAATCGTAGTTTTCTGCGGTATTGATCGTCACTTTCTTCACTCCTAATGAGTTTATTGCACCTTTGTCTCGTTCAGCTCGACAACTTTGCCATGTTCCACGTGAAACACTTTCTTTGGAACCATAGCGTTATCGCAAATTAAGTCGCAAATCGCCTCTTTTTCAATCGCGGTGATAAAAATTTGCGATTTCTGCATGGCCAGCAGTGATACCAATTTCTGTCTGCTTAATAAGTCCAGCTCGGATGGCAAGTCGTCAACAAGATAAATTAAACCTGTTTTTTCCTGCTCTGCCAACAGCATCCCTTGGGCAAGTATCATAGCACAAATCAGTAGTTTTTGCTGTCCTCTCGATAACACGTGCCGCAAGGTAAGTCCTTCAGATATCAACTCAAAATCAGCTCGATGCGGGCCTGCCTGCGTATAACCAGCGTAGTAATCTTCTGGTATAGACGCTAATAATGTTTCTGCATAATCGCCTGAGCCAGACCAGCCTGGTTGATATTCAATTTGAATGGTAGAGAGCCCTAATAAAACTTCAGAGAAGTAACGAATATGGGGTAATAACCCGGAAATATAGCCATTCCTCTGCTGATCCAGCTCCAAACCGTATTTAATGACTTCGTTTGTCCAACCATCGAGTTCTTTACGCGGACGTTTATCGCGTAAAATAGAATTACGTTGTTTCAATGCACGTTCATACTGGCGCCAACTATTCATGAATTCAGCGCTTTGATAAAACAGACCCCAATCTAAAAATTTACGGCGAAAGATCGGCCCGCCTTCCAATAATTGGTGTGAGTGCGAATTAATCATCCGAATGGGTAAATAACTCGCCAATTCAGCTAACCCTGCATTATCTTTTTCATCAACGCGCAATCTCGTACTACCCGACAGCTCACGCTCCACACCAACTGGCACAATACGTTCAAGCTCTGTAACTACATGAGTAAACAATGAAAATTTATCGGATTGGTGATTAACGAGCCGATTTGCAACAGAGCTGCGGAATGATTTCCCATTTCCTAGATAAAAAATAGCCTCAAGTAAGCTAGTTTTACCACTGCCATTATCACCCGATATAATATTGAGACCTTGCTGCGTTGGAGCAATTTGCACAGAAGATAGGTTACGAAAGTTAGTAATGCGGAGCGATGAAAGTGGCATGTTAGGGCACTCTTACGCGGAGCGCCCTAAAAGAAAAGACTATCGATTTATAAACGCATCGGCATAACGACATATAAACTGTCATCATCCTCTTCAGGTTTGATTAAAACGCCATTATTGGGATCAGTGAATGCGCATAATATAGATTTAGAGGTGATGGATGAAACAACATCGAGCAAATAAGCCACATTAAATCCGATTTCCATTTTGTTACCGTTGTAAGTGAGCGGTAAGGCCTCTTCGGCATGCTCTTGATCAGAATTATTGGCACTGATGTGTAGAGTGGTTGGCTCTAACTGAAACCTAACACCACGGAACTTTTCATTCGATAAAATAGAGGTGCGCGTTAATGCTTGTTTAACCGCATCGCGATCGGCTACTGCTACGGTGGAACCAGCAGGAATTAGTCGATGATAGTCTGGATATTGAGCATTAATTAACTTTGTGGTGAATATATAATCGTCTGTAACAACTTGGAACCGGCCATTACCCGTACTGATAGACGCATCGCGATCACTGTCGCTGTTTAATAAGCGTATTAATTCAAGCACACTTTTACGTGGAAGAATTATTTTAGCTTCGGCAAGCCCCACAGATTCACTATGAATGGTCGTAAGTGCCAGGCGATGACCATCAGCGGCAACACATTTAATCGCCTGCTTACCTATGTCTAGGAATGCCCCGTTAAGATAGTGACGTACATCTTGTTGGCCCATAGCGAAATAAGTTTTAGCAAACAGGTTCTTCAGCTGATTTTGTTTGATCGTGAACTTGACCGGGCAATCACCTTCTTCGAGGCTGGGAAAATCCTGTGATGGTAATGTATTTAAGCGAAATGAGCTGTCTGCCGCGCGTACCACAAGATTATTTTTTTCGACGATTAAGCTAATATCAGAACCTTCAGGCAGTGCACGACAGATATCAAATAATTTACGTGCAGAAACTGTCGTAGAACCTTCAGCGGTAAGGGTTAGCAACGGAACGAAACCTATTAATTCGATCTCAAGATCAGTGCCCACCAATAATAATTGGTTGTTTTTGGTGGTTAGCAACACATTAGAAAGAATAGGTAATGTCTGTTTCTTTTCAACGACACCGCTCACAGCTTGCAAAGGACGAAGTAATGATTCACGTTGCGCAACAATATGCATGGGCCTGATCTCTTTTTACGTAGTTAATATTCGCAGTAAATTGGTAACATCTTCTTCAATATCTGCTTCCGACTGACGCAATTCATTAATGTTACGGCAGGCATGTAAAACAGTCGTGTGATCACGCCCACCAAAAGCATCACCGATTTCAGGCAAGCTATGATTAGTCAGTTCTTTCGCAAGCGCCATCGCCACTTGACGCGGACGTGCAACAGAACGATTACGACGTTTGGAAAGTAAATCCGCGACTTTAATTTTGTAATACTCGGCAACCGTACGCTGAATGTTTTCAATCGTCACAAGCTTGTCTTGGAGCGCCAATAAATCCCGCAGCGCTTCTTTCACAAAATCCAGTGTGATCGATTTGCCAGTAAAATGCGCATTGGCGATGATGCGTTTTAATGCACCTTCTAGCTCGCGAACGTTAGAACGAATGCGTTTAGCGACAAAAAATGCGACTTCATAAGGCAAGACAATATTGGTTTTTTCGGCCTTACTCATCAAGATGGCGACACGAGTTTCAAGCTCCGGTGGCTCGACAGCAACCGTCAAACCCCAACCAAAACGAGATTTAAGACGTTCTTCAACCCCATTAATTTCTTTAGGATAACGATCACATGTCAAGATAACTTGCTGCTGACTTTCTAACAGTGAGTTGAAGGTGTGGAAAAATTCCTCTTGTGAACGATCTTTGCCAGCAAAGAATTGAATATCATCGATGAGAAGGGCATCTACCATTCGATAGTAGCGCTTAAATTCATTCATGGAGTTGGTCTGGAGTGCTTTCACCATGTCGGCCACAAAGCGCTCTGAATGAAGGTACAGGACCTTTGCTTTGGGATTATTGACGATAATCTGGTTGCCGATGGCATGTAACAAGTGAGTTTTGCCAAGACCCACGCCACCGTAAAGATAGAGTGGGTTATAGGCGACCGCCGGATTCTCGGCCACCTGAATAGAAGCGGCTTTGGCTAGTTGGTTAGACTTACCTTCCACAAAACTTTCGAAAGTAAAATTAGGATTAAGATTACTTTGATACGTCGAGTCTGTATAAGAAAATGCGCCTTTACGCACTGGCATTTGCGATGGAGCAGCAGGGGCAGGAGATTGTGCAGGAGATGCTTGCTGCGGCGTCAATCGCTGCGTTTCCGCATGCTTACTACCAATTTCCAGTTGCACCAGTGGCACGTCATTGTCTGAGAAGTTTTTGACCAGCTCGTTGATACGCGCAAGAAAACGCTCAACAATCCAATCCATGACGAATCGGTTGGGAGCAAATAAAACCAGCTTGCCGTTGGCATGCTCGGCCTGCAAAGGTCTTATCCAAGTATTGAATTGCTGAGATGGGAATTCACCTTCCAGCGAAGTCAAACATTTATCCCAAAGGGTAACGCTCACTAATGTGATTCTCCAATCATAAACCTGTAGCTTTTATGTAAAGCAAAGCAGAATTGCTAATAAATCGTTCTAGTACTTGTTAAGAGTCATTACTAACGCCAAAGCCAATCAGCAGGGCCAGCACACCAACAATGACATGGAAAATGTTATCAGCAGTATTCACGTGCATAATAATCAAATCGCCATTCGACCAAAACCCCCAAACAGCGGCAGCCGTGCAGGATAAACCGAAAAGCTGAAAAAATACTCTCGCAAGACGATGGCTAGTCGCAGCCATGATCGAGACCACACCGACTGTAATAAGAATGACATTACTGATCGGACTAGTCGTAAAAAAACCAAACAATAAGTCGTCTAATTTAAACGTTGGCAAAAAACCAGCGACACCGGCGAATATAAACGCGATACCAAACAAAATTGCGAAAAACCGAGTCATTAACAATCCTCCCTGATTAAATAATCCGCTTTCGAACAAAATACAGTCATTGAGCGTTCAACTGTGACCGTTAAAAATCTAACAATCGATTATAGCGGAATTGCTGTGAAGCGCCAGCAGAACAGGGTGGCTATCCATTCTTGTACACACAGGAAAATCATATTATCCTCACTCAGGCTTTAATCATGTGGAAAATAAAATGTCAACACAGTCCAACCCCCTAATTTTGATCGATGGCTCTTCATATTTATACAGAGCTTTCCACGCACTACCCGCATTGACCAACTCACAAAATTTCCCAACAGGCGCTATCAAAGGCATGGTGGCGATGCTGAAAGTGTTATTGAATACATATCAACCTGAATCAATCGCTGTTATTTTTGACGCGAAAGGCAAAACGTTTCGCGATGACCTATATCCCGCCTACAAGGCTACCCGCAAAGCAATGCCAGAAGAACTTCAGAAGCAGATTGAGCCCATCCACCAGATTATTCGCGCGATGGGCTTACCCCTCATCAGTATCAGCGGCGTGGAAGCGGATGACGTAATTGGCACACTGGCACACAGGGCGACGCAAGAACAAAAAGATGTGCTGATCTCAACCGGCGATAAAGATATAGCACAACTCGTTAATCAACACGTCACGCTCATCAATACCATGACAAATACAGTGCTCGACCCTGACGGCGTCAAAGAGAAATTTGGGGTGCGTCCCGACCAAATTATCGATTACCTGACACTCGTTGGTGACACGTCAGATAACATTCCAGGCGTTAATAAAGTCGGGCCAAAAACAGCAGTAAAATGGCTAGAGGAATTTGGTACGCTGGATAACATCGTTAGAAATTCTGATAAATTCACTGGAAAAATAGGTGAGAATTTACGTGAAGCTTTAACACATCTGCCGCTTACAAAGACTCTCGTTACCATTAAAGTTGATGTTGAATTACCGTATCAATTATCCGATTTTAAAATTATGCCAGCAAATAAAGATGCCTTGATTCATTTATATAAAGAATTCGAGCTAAAGAATTGGTTAGCGGAATTGTTAGACAGCCACGACACGCCGAAACAGGTCAATGCTAATTATAAAAATTATCAAACAATTTACACCCAAAAAGATTTGCAGACGTGTCTCGATAAAATGAGTTCGGCAAGTGTTTTAGCGATGGATACAGAAACAACTAGTCTCGATTATATGTCTGCAGAATTAGTGGGCGTTTCATTTTGCGTTGAAGCCGGTTACGCTTATTACATTCCATTTGGACATAATTACCCCGACGCTCCCGAACAGTTGAAAGCGAAAGATGTTCTAAGTGCCATCAAACCGATTTTGGAAAATAGCGTTATAAAGAAAGTAGGACAAAATATTAAATACGATGTTGAAGTGCTGGCAAACGCCGGCATCCATGTTGCGGGCATTGCCTATGATACGATGCTCGAATCTTATGTGCTGGATAGCACCAGTAACACGCGCGATATGGATTCGTTAGCCTTGAAATATCTGGGCTGGCGCACCATCTCATTTGAAGATGTTGCGGGAAAAGGCGCGAAACAAATTACATTTAATTTAGTCGACACTGAAAAAGCTGGAGTCTATGCCGCAGAAGATGCTGACGTCACCTTGCGTCTGCATGAAGAATTATGGCCGCGGGTACAAAAAGAAGCGGGGATCAAACAAGTTTTTGAAACAATTGAAATGCCTCTCGTCCCCATACTGGCACAGATAGAACGAGAAGGCGTCATGATTGACCCAGCCAAATTAATCGCACAAGGCAAACAACTACAGCAACGATTGGAAGAATTGGAAAGTGAAACATTCGATTTGACAGGAGAAGAATTTAATTTGAATTCTCCAAAACAATTACAGGAAGTTTTGTTTGAAAAATTAAACTTGCCCGTTCTACAAAAAACACCGACAGGGCAAGCCTCAACGGCTGACGCTGTGCTGCAGGAACTCGCGCATGATTTTGCAATTCCAAAGCTGATTATTGAATATCGTAGTCTTAGCAAATTGATATCAACTTACACCAACAAACTTGTTCAGCAAATTAATCCTGATACAAATCGCGTGCATACTTCGTATAATCAAACTGGAACAGCGACTGGACGTTTATCTTCATCAGATCCGAATTTACAAAACATTCCGGTACGTACACCAGAGGGAAGACGCATCCGCCAAGCCTTCATCGCGCCAGAAAATTGTTTGTTAGTGAGCGCTGATTATTCACAAATTGAATTGCGGCTCATGGCACACATCTCTCAAGATCCAGGATTACTCAAGGCATTTGCTAACAACATTGATGTTCATCAAGCGACAGCCGCAGAAGTCTTTGGGGTCTCACTTGAATCTGTGACGCAAGACATGCGGCGCGACGCTAAAGCTATCAACTTCGGACTGATCTACGGCATGTCAGCCTTTGGTCTAACAAGACAACTTGGCATCGATCGACAATCTGCACAGCAATATATCGATAAATATTTCGCGCGCTATCCCAAAGTAAGAGATTACATGGATAACACACGCGCCTCAGCGAAAGAAAAAGGTTACGTCGAAACACTCTGGGGAAGAAGATTGTATTTACCTGATATCAATGCGAGCAAAATTCCACGCCAGAAAGCGGCCGAACGCACCGCCATTAATGCGCCACTGCAAGGTAGCGCTGCAGATATCATTAAATTAGCCATGATACGTATTGCTCACTGGCTGAAAGAAGAAAACATTCCGGCGAAGATGATCATGCAAGTACATGACGAATTAGTCTTTGAAGTAGACAAGATACACGTGGATACCGTTAAAGAGGGCATACGTCACCACATGACACATGCGGTCGAACTAAGCGTACCCCTCCTTGTGTCGATAGGCGCCGGTGATAATTGGGATTCAGCTTCCGCACATTAAAGTAGAGAGTGATGACAATAGATCAAGAGTTAAAAATTGTAATGGCCTTTGATTTCGGCACCAAACGAATGGGTGTCGCTATCGGACAAACCATTACACAGACCGCACGACCACTAGCGACCATCCAAGTAAAAGAGGGTGTTCCTGATTGGCAAACGATCGCAACATTCGTAAAAAAATGGCGGCCAGATGCGTTTGTCATCGGCCTTCCGCTTAATATGGATGGCAGCGATCAACCGATCACAGAGCTTGCACGTGGATTTGCCAAGGCACTCAAAGAACAATACAATTTACCTGTGTTTGAAATGGATGAGCGGCTAACCACCAAAGATGCGCGCGAACGCTTGTTCAGCGAAGGCGGCTACAAAGCTCTTCAGACCGGGCAAGTTGATCAAGTCGCCGCACAATTAATATTGCAAAACTGGTTTGCTGAAAATATAAAATAATGACTAAAGGATTCCATATGTCACAACGTCTCGCTTATTTTTTCTGTGCTTTAACCGTTGCTGTTATATTAAGTACTGGCGTGTATCTCGAGTACGTGGAAGGCATCATACCTTGTCCATTATGCACACTGCAGCGTATTTGCTTTGGCATCTGCGGCCTATATTTTCTGTTCGGTCTTGTCCTTTATCGCATGCGTATAGCCAGATTAATTGTGAATTTTCTAACGGTGATAATGGCATCTTTAGGTGCATTATTGGCAGGTCGACAAATCTGGATTCAATTTTTCCCAAGCCCGGAAAGCAGTGAATGCGGTGTCAGCATTAAATATCTTTTATCGGTGCTGCCAGTGAAAGAGGTCGCGCAAAAAATATTGTCTGGCGGGACAGAGTGCTCCCAACGAGGTTGGGAATTTTTAAAACTCGACATACCAGAATGGTCGCTGATATTTTTTGTCTTCTTTATACTGATCAGCCTCTACTATCTTGTAAAAGATTGTAAAGCCAACTCATAGAAACATCGGGCAGAAACTGCAAGGCAAGTGTCAGCGTGGTACACACCAGCAGCATGCGCACCAAACGTCGATGTTCAGCGACCAGCTTCTTCAGGCGATACCACGTAAACGCCTCAATAGGCTGGACGCCTCGTGATGAAAACCAATCAAGACCGTAAGTGACGGTAATTTCTTCACCGCGCTTAATAGGGCGACGTGCCTTGAAATTCAAAATAAGTTTTTCTTCGTCAATGAGATAAGTCGCATTAGGATCGGCCGAATGGTTGTAGACAGCACCGTAACCCAAGGGCATACCGCTATCCTTTTCATGACCAACCTTACTAATATCGAAAACATAATCAATCAGACTGTCCGTGGGATCCCTAAAGACGAGCATATAACACTGCTCTATCAACTGATCCACCGAGATGTCTTCATCAGCAAAAACACCGTAGCCATGAATAGGTGAGGATTTCACGTAGATTTTAGCTTTATTAAGAGTCGTCATCCTTGTCTCACTAGCTCTTCATCAATTAAGGTATAATATAAATATATATTGGCGATTTAGAAAGCATGAGAGCACGGATGATCAAAAAAATATTAATTATGATGGGGTTAACAGCCAGTGCCGGGTTTCTCTCGCCTATTGCACTAGCCGATGATGGTAACAGTATCGGTCAAACACTGAAGATTCGCACCAATCTCCGCACCTTCCTCGGCAAACCCGCATGGCTTCTCATTGTTCGTGATGTCGACCACAACCAGAACATCCCTTATCTGTATGACTTCACCACGGGCAGCAATTACTGGATGGCCTTAACCTACGGCACAAATTATCTGATTACCGTCTCAGAGGTCACGTTCAACCCCTATGAGCGAAAAATCAAAAACTTTTGTAACCTGGAAAGCATGGGCGCTATTCAACATGGCGTCAGTCTGGATATTCACCTTACCGGTGACTTGTCGCCGCACACCAATAGCTACAGCTGCAACGTCATGAAATATACTGAACCCAGTTTTAGCCTGCCTCCTCAAGATGAATGACACGCCTATTCAATAGCATTATCATGATCATGATGAATCGCATCAAGGAGTGAGCATGCTGCTAAACAACATCATTGAAGCCATAGGCAAAACACCTAGCGTCCGTTTTCACCGAGTTGGCAGTGATTTGCCGTGTGAGATTTATGGTAAATGTGAATTTTTAAATCCCGGCGGGTCAGTGAAGGATCGTATTGCAGCGAAAATGATAGACCTCGCCGAAAAGGAAGGACGCATTAAACCTGGCGACACATTGATTGAGGCAACCTCAGGCAATGCAGGTATCGGTTTCGCACTGGCAGGTGCAGTGAAAGGGTATAAAGTTGTCATCACGATGCCTGAAAAAATGAGTCATGAGAAACAAGCTACCTTACAAGCATTGGGCGCGATTATTTACCGAACGCCTACCGCCGCGAAATTTGATGACCCTGATAGCCATATCTCTCTCGCAAGACGCTTGCAAAAAGAGTTGCCGAACGCACATATCCTTGACCAATACGCCAATCCTGGCAATCCACTGGCCCATTACGAAGGAACCGCTCAGGAAATTCTGGATGACATGGGTAGTGCATTGGCAATGGTCGTCATCGGCGTCGGCACTGGCGGCACTATCACCGGGATCGCGAAAAAAATAAAGCAAGCCGCACCGCATGTGCAAATTATTGGTGTCGACCCTTATGGATCGATATTGGGAGGAGGAACGGATGTTTACCCGTATCAAGTGGAAGGCATCGGTTATGATTTTTTCCCTAAGGTTTTAGATAATAATCTCGTGGATGAATATGTAAAAGTTGATGATAAAAATTCATTTGTCATGGCAAGGCGTTTGATCCGCGAAGAAGGCCTGCTGGTCGGTGGTTCGTCCGGCTCTGCCGTATGGGGCGGTTTGCAAGCCGCGAAGCGACTTAAAAAAGGGGAACGTTGCGTGATTATTTTACCGGATGGCATTCGCAATTACATGACCAAATTGATGGATGACAAATGGATGCTCGCAAATGGGTTCCTTGAAAATACAGCGAAAACATCCTCATGAAAAATCCGACATTACAGATAGGCACGCGAGTCATCCATGCCGGTCAAGAGCCCGATCCCACCACTGGCGCCGTCTCGATGCCGATTTATGCAACCTCCACATACGTACAAGAAAGCCCGGGGCAGCATAAAGGTTATGAGTATTCCCGCACCAAAAATCCAACCCGTTTCGCCTATGAAAAATGTGCGGCCAATCTAGAATCGGGTAAAAGTGGCTATGCTTTCGCATCAGGGATGGCCGCCATCTCCACACTACTCGAAGTTTTAAACCCAGGTGATCACGTCATTGTCTGTGATGATGTTTACGGGGGGACATTTAGGCTATTCAATGCCGTGAAAAAACGCTCGCAAGGATTAGATGTCAGCTTCATCGATATGACTCGTCCAGAAAATATCGAGAAAGCGATCAAGCCAACGACGCGAATGATATGGATTGAAACACCGACCAATCCCATGTTGAAAATATTAGATTTGAAAAAAATACAAAGCATCGCGAAGAAGCATGGACTGATTTCAGTGGTGGATAACACCTTTGCAACACCGTTATTACAGCGCCCGCTAGAGCTCGGGTATGATGTTGTCATACACTCTGCGACCAAATATCTAAACGGTCATTCCGATATCATTGGTGGTTTAATAATCCTCGGTGAAAACGCTGAGCTTGCAGATAAAATACCATTTCTACAAAATTCAATCGGGGCCATCGCAAGCCCGTTTGATAGCTTCTTGGCATTACGTGGACTAAAAACTCTGTCTGTGCGCATGCAACGTCATTGCGAAAATGCACAAGAGCTCGCGAACTGGCTAGTGGCACATCCCAGGATTGAAAATGTTATCTACCCAGGACTCACAAGCCATCCGCAACATCCATTAGCCAAGCAGCAAATGTCTGCCTTTGGCGGCATGATTTCGCTCCACATAAAAGGTGGGATCAGTGAGAGCAAACGCATGCTGGAACGCTGTGAAATTTTTGCGTTAGCTGAGAGCTTGGGTGGTGTAGAAAGTCTGATTGAACATCCCGCCATCATGACCCACGCGAGCCTACCAAAACAGCAGCGTGAGGCACTGGGAATCAGTGATAATTTTGTTCGACTATCCGTCGGAATTGAAGATATTGAAGACTTGAAAGCAGACATTTCTCATGCATTAAGTTGATCCATTAAGTAACGACGATCTTGCCTCGATACATTCCCATGCGGCAGGTGAAATCAATTGTTCCCGGCTTTTGCGCAGGAAGAATAATTTCAGTAATTTTATTACGGGGCAGATCGTAAGCTAAATTAAGTTGCTGAAAGACAACCGTACCTGCACATGGCGAATCATCTTCACGAATAAAATGTAGTGTCAGCGGTTGATCGGCGTGAACACGCACTAATGCTGGTTGATAAACACCATCTTTAATCATAATAGTAATCGGTCCATCAGCAGTGGTGAGGGGGTTGTGCTTTCCGCCGAAAAACCACCATACAACTAATCCGATTAAAACGGCTGCGAGAATGTTAACCGCGATCATTCCATAACTCATTAATGTATTCCTTCTGTGTCAGGCCGATAATATCTAAGACGATTGGCATTTAAAACCACGGTTAGGGATGATAACGCCATCGCAGCGCCAGCGATCATTGGATTAAGCAACAGCCCCGTCCAAGGAAACAGGATACCCGCCGCGACAGGAATGCCAATAATATTATAAATGAATGCGCCAAATAAATTTTGCTGGATATTTTTAACCGTAGCATGAGAAATCAAAATAGCATCCGGCACACTTTGCAGTGAGTGACCCATTAAAATCAAATCCGCACTTTCAATGGCAACATCAGTCCCGCCACCCATAGCAAAGCCGATATCGGCTTGAGAGAGCGCGAGTGCATCGTTAATCCCATCACCAACCATGGCGACAATCTCACCTTGTTGTTGAAGCTTGGCAATGATGGCAGCCTTCTTCTCTGGAAGAACCTCAGCAATAATATGGTTAATTCCAACCAGGTCAGCAATGTGATGCGCAGCAGAAGATTGGTCACCGCTCACCATCATTGTTTTTAAGCCCATTTCGTGAAGGGTGCGAATAACGCGTCTACTTTCAAGTTTAATGGTGTCTGCTATCGCTATTAAACCAGCGGGCTTTCCTTGAATGGCGATATAGACAATTGTAGCGCCTTCCATAGACAGTTTATCAGCTTCGACTTGCAACGCTGTGATATCTATTTCTTGTTGTTGCATGAGCTTTCGATTGCCGAGTAAAACAGATTTCATATGAACGTATGCACTGATGCCATAGCCTGGGTAAGCGGTAAAATTTTCGGTCGAATATAATTCAAAATCATGTGCCTTGGCAGCTTGGATAATTGCGTCGGCTAGTGAATGCTCTGAGCCTTGTTCAAGACTTGCGGCATATAATAAAATATCACCTTCATCGTAAGGAGATAGCGCAAATAATTTCGTCACCTGCGGCTTGCCTTGTGTGATGGTGCCTGTTTTATCAAAAACAATCGTCGTCAATTGATTCGCTTTCTGCAAGGCGTCACCGCGTCGGATTAAGATACCGTACTCAGCGGCCTTACCGACACCCGCCATGACAGCTAATGGAGAAGCGAGTCCTAATGCGCAAGGGCACGCAATCAAAAGTACAGATGAGAGAACAATAGACACATAAACAAGTTTAGGATGAGGACCAAAATCATACCAAACCGTTGCGGCGAGTATCGCAATCACGATGACAGTAGGAACGAAGTAAGATGATATTTTATCGGCAAGTCGCGCGAGATCTGGTTTAGCGTTTTGCGCGCGAGCAACCATTTCAATGATGCGCGCAATCACCGTTTCATCACCAACGCCGGTTGCACGCATGAGAAAGGTGCCCGTTTTATTAATAGTAGCTGCGGTGACTTTATCATTAATTGTTTTATCAACAGGCAAGGGTTCTCCTGTTAGCATGGATTGATCGATACCTGAAAATCCTTCGATAATGACACCATCAACTGGTATTTTTTCGCCCGGCCTCACACGAACCACATCACCAAGCTCAACATTACTCAGAGGCATCATGAGTTCTTTACCCTGACGCACGACTCGCGCAGACGAAGGCCTCAGATCTAATAATCCTTGAATTGTTTCGCGTGTTTTACCACGAGTATAGAGTTCGAGTGCCGCACCAAACTTTATAAATGCGATAATCATTAAGGCGGATTCAAAATAAACTGTGTGAGAGCCTGCTGCCATAAGAGCAGGGAACAAAGTCACCAACATGGAAAAAATCCAGGCGACACTGGTGCCCATACCAATCAGTGTATCCATATTAGCGGTGCGATTTTTCACGGACACAAAGGCAGCACGATAGATATCACGGGCTGAAGCGTAAAGAATAGCGGCAGAAAAAAATCCCAGAGCCAACCATACTTTCTGGCCGACGCTATCAGTGACGCGCGGAAAGTGGGGTAAAATCATCAGCAAGATGAAAAAAAGGCCACCACCGCCAGCAAGACTAGCCTGAATAAATAAATGACGCATGGTGCGTACATCTTCTCTCTGCGGATCGAATGGGGCCGCAGAATTTTCTTGAAAAGCCTCGTAGCCAGCCTGCTCTATCGCAATGATCACCGCCTGAATAGAACCTGAAGTTTGAATCGAGGCGGTATGGGAAGCGAAATTGACGTCAGCACTGGTAACACCTGCGACTCCGCGCGCAGCCTGTTCGATGGTTCGAACACAGCTTGCGCACGAGAGTTTACCTAACTTTAAAATGTATGACTGATTTTTCATGACGGGTAGAATAACATTTACCGCCTGGGTGAAACAGGTGCCAGATGATTGTCTTGCATCGCCTCTAAAATCATTTCATCACTAGCAACGATGGCTTCTTGCACAGCCAGTATCGGAGCGAAATCTTTTTCTTTGATAAGAAAAATCGCGTAATCTTTGCGACGGTCTGTATAGCGGGTCTCTGGTTTTAATACATTTACCTGCTCTAGAGTCAGACCAAACGGTTGCAAATAATGAAAATAAACAAGCTTATCTGAACTGAGCGGCGCAAGATTATCAATGGCCTGGCTTGGGGTCCAACCTAATCTTTTCATAAAACTTTCCAGAAACGCTGCGTGATGAGGAAAGCCGTCGATACGACGATGATACAAACCGTGACTATAATATTTGCACATAAAAGCAAGCTTGTCGTCGCTCAAGCCCTTCATTTCCGCAAGAGTTGCAGTCAATTGAAGAGAGTAATAGAGACGCAGAATGCTATATATTTTCTTCTGGACTGGAGTAAATGCGCGGGGGTAATCATCTGCACGAACACCCTCATTAACATGTCTCAATAAAAAATTAATACGCCTGGACCCACGCACAAAGAACATGCTAGTAAAATCAGTCTTATCAGCGTGCTGAAGATTGCCTTTAATTTTAAGCAATTCAGAGCAAGCTTCCAGTAATGAACCGAATGGCGTGAGATGTTTAAATCGACGACCCGCGCGAAAAACCTTAACAAAATATTTCGCTGCATCACGTGCAGTGGAGTCAGCCATGACAGTATTGTTACGTGCCGATTCATAAAGTTGACAAGCTTCTTCAACATTGGCTCTACGCAAATCTTTACCACGCAAGCCTTGACGATACAAATCCAATAAGACGACGGTTTCACTTGATGATAAGCGCTCAAGCTCCATTAGTGCCTGCTGTAATGGTAAATGATGGCGATGAATGAGGCGGGAAAAAAGTGAATGAAAATACGGTGAATGGAAAGGATAGACATGGCGGTTTTTGATGATGAAGTCACCATTTAAACCCAAAGGAAAATAAAGTGGTAAGAGACTCACTTCAAGCGCAGACAATTGATTAACCGCAGCAATCGCTGCTGAAGGTTTGTAGTGTTGCGTTTGCATAAAATACAAAACCGCTTCGCCATGAGCGGCCGAAAATGGAAGAGGCACCTCACTGTTTAACGGTGGAGACACCCAAAGCGAAAGCATGGTGGCCGTCATACCAGCTTCACGTGTCTTATTTAACAAAGCAACTTGGTGCTTATTGAGAAAAGGCTCGGATTGACTGATATTCGTGTCGCGGATACTTTGCATAACTTCATCCTTGTTGTTATGGTCGTGGGTAATAAGAGAAAAATCTAGCTTATTGCACGATGCTACGAAATGAAAATAAAATCAATCAAGAGACACGAGTTTAGAATTTGTAGGAAGGCACAGCTGTACCACCGATCTCTAGGGCCTCATCTTCTGTCTTACCTTTATATAATTCACAAACTTCTTGCAGAGTTTGGCGCTTCACGGTCAGATGATAATCGAATCTTTGTTTAACTCGTTCTGGCTCTTGTTGATGAAAAGAGAGAAGTAACTGAAAGACATCATGAGGGGGCATATTTGATTTCAATAATATGGCGAAAACCTCGTGGAAATAATGTTCGAATGAGTTATTCGCAAATAGAAATTTATTCAAAAATGTCTCATAGCTATCTTTATCGGTACGACGAACTTTAGTGATATCTGTTCCGCGTAATCCTGGTTTGAATAAATACTTTAGAGAGCGGGCCTCATTGTCAGTAAGATAGAATAGTTCCGCTTTGGCTTCAGCTGGGGTCAGTCCATGCACCGCTTGAAGATACTCGGAGATGTTACGTTTTGTAGACAATGGCGCAGCAGGTTTTCGAGTAAAAGAGATTCTAAAGCATGACGCTTGCGTGTTGTGTCGACCTTTCATTGTCGCACTCCTGAATTATTATTATGCGACCATCATCGCATGAATGGCAAATTCTGTACACAGATTTGGCCCGATTGCTCAACTATTGCTATGCGCACCGCTCTTAACTATACTCCAGTTTTCACGGAGACAACCTATGGCAGTGAATCCATTGCAGAAAATGGTGCAAAGCCAAGCCTATCATATTCTCATGTGGCAAATGATCGGCGTCATCCTTCTATCCGCAGCGACCTGGCCATTAGCTGGCCGCACCCAGGCCGTTTCAGTACTCGCTGGCGGTTGTGTCGTTTGTTTACCCAACCTTCTTTTCGTCTGGCGTGTTTTCCGCTTTGCGGGTGCACAGCAAATGACCCAATTTATGGTCGCGTTTTTAATTGGTGAAATGCTAAAGCTGTTTTTAAGCGGAATTTTGTTTTTACTGGTTGTGAAATACTTACCAGTTAGTTTATTATCCGTGCTCGTCGGCTTTGCCGGAGCGATCATTTTGTTCTGGATAGTCAGTTTTTGGCGCTTTACGAGACAAGATACACGACGTATTAACAACTCTATATAAGAGAAAGGAGTGGGTGGATGAATGAGCTGTTAACCCCGGGGAAATATATTCAACATCATCTTGAGCACTTAACGCTCAATCTGAAAACATTTACCATCGGTGAAGGCGGCGGATTCTGGTCTCTCAACCTCGACACATTTCTTGTTTCATTGACGCTAGGTCTGCTCATGATCATCTCCATGCGCTATGTGGCCACACGCATGAAGCCCGTACCAGGCAAATTACAGAACATCGTCGAAATGATACTAGAATTTGTTGGCAACGCCGTTAAAGACATTTTTCATCACAAAAGCACGTTTGTACCTTCGCTCGCATTAACCATCTTTCTCTGGATATTCCTGATGAATGCGATGGATTTACTACCAGTAGATTTCCTGCCAAGAATTTTGAGCTACTTCGGTATTGAGCACTTTAAAGCCGTACCGACCGCTGACCCGAACGCAACCTTCGCGATGTCTATCAGCATTTTCTTGCTGATTATTTTCTTCAACATTAAGGTGAAGCGACATCATTTACTGAAAGAAATGTTTACGGTGCCATTCGGGCCGATGCTTTTTCCAGTCAACCTTGCATTCCGCTTGATTGAAGAATGCGTCAAACCTCTTTCACTCGCCTTGCGACTGTTCGGCAACATGTTTGCTGGCGAATTGATCTTCATTCTGATTGCCATCCTGCCTTGGTGGGTGCAATGGCCACCAGGTGCAATATGGGCAATTTTCCATATTTTAATTATCACGCTACAAGCTTTCTTGTTCATGATGTTAACCATCATTTACTTAAGCATGGCGCATGACAGTCACTAATTACTTTTTATTATTTTAATCTTTTGAGGAGGTACCATGGAAATCGTAGGCATTATTGCACAAGTACAAGGATATAGCGTTCTGGCTGCAGGCTTATTAATTAGTTTGGCTGCACTCGGCACCGGCGTTGGCTTCGGTTTATTAGGCGGAAAGTTTCTTGAAGGCGTGGCCCGTCAACCTGAATTAGGCGCGATGTTAATGGTTCGTATGTTCATTGTGGCTGGTTTGCTTGACGCATTTGCTGCTATTTCAATCGTGTTTGGCTTATACCTGTTCTTCGCAGCCAACCCGTTCTTAGCTGCTGCACTGCAAGCTGCAAAAGCTACAACAGCCGGCTAAACAGCTGAACGTCATTTTTACGGCGAGGAAATACGATGGATATTAATGCCACAATAATCGGTCAGTTGCTGACTTTCATGATCCTGGTATGGTTCACCACCAAATATGTGTGGCCACCGATTACCAAAGCCATGCATGATCGCGAAAAGAAAATTGCAGACGGCCTTGAAGCGGCTGAACGCAGTCATCGTGAACTGGAAATGGCCGAGCACAAAGCTCAAACCATTATTCGGGAAGCGAGACAGCAGGCGAATCAAATCATCGAGCAAGCCAATCTGCACTCAGCGCAATTAGTCGAAGAAGCAAAATCAAATGCGCGGCTGGAAGGTCAAAGGATTGTGGATCTCGCTCAAGGTGACATCGACCGCGAAATCTCACAAGCCAAACAAGAACTAAAAACCCATCTTGCCAAACTTGCGATCAGCGGTGCAGAGAAAATCATTAACCGCAATCTGGATACGCAAGTTCACCACGACTTGATGAATGCCTTGGCAGCTGAGATTTAGAGCAGGAAAAAATTATGGCAAATCTCGCAAGCATTGCTAGACCGTACGCACTCGCAGCATTTGAATGCGCTCGTGACAAGCAGCAACTCGGTGAATGGAAAGCATTCCTGATGTCAGCGGCTATTGTCAGCCGTGATAGAACCGTGCAACGCCTTCTGGCGGATCCTGAGAGAACCCCGAAAGAGCTTTTCGGCTTATACGAAACCGTTCTCGCCTCGATCCTCAATAAGGAGCAGGAAAACTTCCTTCTGTTACTGGCTCAGAACAGACGTCTGGACGCCTTGCCAGAGATGGTAGACGGTTTCAACGTTCTGGTCGCAGCACAGGAAAATATCTGCACCGCTCGTGTCATCACAGCCATTGCGGCAACCGAAGACTTCCAGCAAAAAATCACGAAGGCTTTGGCCGCTAAAACAAAGCGCGAGGTCACACTGATCTCTGAAGTTGATCCTGAAATTATAGGCGGTGCAATTATCCACCTTGGCGATAACGTCATTGACGGCTCTGTCCGTGGAAAATTAGCTCGCTTACTTGAATTTTCATTAAGGTAACCATTATGGCAGTAAAACAATTAAGCCCGACCGAAATTAGTGAACTGATTAAACAACGCATCGAACAGTTCGATTTGAAACCAGAAGTGCGCTCTGAAGGTACCATCGTCAGCGTGAAAGACGGTATTGTACGTCTATACGGCCTTGATGATGTGATGCAAGGTGAGATGGTTGAGTTCCCAGGCAATGTATACGGCCTCGCGCTGAACCTGGAGCGTGATTCCGTCGGTGCCGTTATTTTAGGCCGTACCGAAAATCTTTCCGAAGGTCAGACCGCAAAATGTACCGGCCGTATTCTGGAAGTCCCCGTTGGTGAAGGTTTGTTAGGCCGCGTGGTCGATGCCTTAGGTAACCCGATTGATGGCAAAGGTCCAATTGAAGCAACGCGCACCTCGCCCATCGAAAAAGTGGCGCCAGGTGTTATTTACCGTCAACCTGTTTCGCAGCCAATGCAAACGGGTATTAAAGCGATTGACTCCATGGTACCCGTCGGTCGTGGCCAACGTGAATTGATCATTGGCGATCGTCAAACGGGTAAAACCGCTATTGCGATTGACGCCATCATCAACCAGCGTGATACCGGCGTGAAATGTATTTATGTTGCGATTGGTCAGAAAGCTTCGTCCGTTGCTGCCGTTGTGCGCAAACTCGAAGAACATGACGCTCTCAAGCACACCATCATTGTGGTAGCAACAGCCTCTGATCCAGCTGCTATGCAATATATTGCCGCCTACGCAGGTTGTGCAATGGGTGAATACTTCCGTGACAAAGGTGAAGACGCCTTAATCGTTTACGATGATCTGACCAAACATGCTTGGGCGTATCGTCAAATCTCCTTATTGTTACGTCGCCCACCGGGTCGCGAAGCCTATCCTGGCGATATTTTCTATCTGCATTCACGTTTATTAGAACGCGCCTCTCGTGTCAATCCTGCTTACGTAGAAAAGATGACTGACGGCAAAGTGAAAGGTAAGACAGGTTCTTTAACCGCACTGCCAGTGATTGAAACACAAGCAGGTGACGTGTCCGCCTTCGTTCCAACCAACGTTATCTCGATTACCGATGGTCAGATCTTCCTTGAAACTGACTTGTTTAACTCAGGTATTCGTCCTGCGATTAATGCGGGTCTATCCGTTTCACGTGTGGGTGGTGCAGCGCAAACCAAAATTATCAAGAAATTTGCAGGCGGTGTACGTCTTGCTCTCGCTCAATATCGCGAACTGGCAGCGTTCTCACAATTCCTCTCTGACCTTGATGAAGCTACGCGTAAACAGTTAGAACGCGGACAGCGCATCACAGAACTCATGAAGCAGAAGCAATATATGCCGTTATCAGTTGGTCAAATGGCGATCCTGCTGTTTGCCGCCGACACTGGCTATCTGGACGATGTCCCATTAAATCGCATCGCGATGTTCGAACAAGAACTCTTCAGCTACCTAAACAGTAGTCATAGTGATTTCGTTAATGAAATCACCAAGACCGGTGACCTGAATGATGACATCAGAAAGAAAATGATCGATATCATCACGACGTTCAAGAAGAACCAGTCCTGGGATTAAGGGGAAGCGAGAATGGCCATAGCCAAAGAGATACGCATCAAAATTCACAGCGTGAAGAATACGCAAAAAATCACCAAAGCCATGGAAATGGTGGCGGCGAGTAAAATGCGTAAGACGCAAGAACGCATGCGTCGCGCAGTGCCTTATGCGAAAAAGATCATGGATGTGATCCGCCATGTGGCATTAAGTCATTCAGAATATCGCCATCCATACATGGAAAAACGCGAAGAAAAACGTGCGGGTTACATTATTGTTTCAACCAGCCGCGGTCTGTGCGGCGGGTTGAACAGCAACCTGCTGAAAGCGGTTCTGAAAGATATCAAGTTGAAAATGGAAGCGGGTATTGAAGTCGACTTATGCCTAATCGGCACGAAAGCCATGTCGTTCTTCAAACGAATGGGCGGTAATGTCGTGGCTCATGCTGGTAATCTTGGCGATTCGCCTTCTGTGAGTGATTTTGTTGGGGTCGTTAAAGTGATGTTGGACGCCTATCTCAACAAACGGATCGACTCTCTTTATGTCTGTTCCAATGAATTCGTGAACACCATGCGTCAGGAACCACTGATTCAGCAAGTCTTGCCATTAGTCCCTGCTGAGTCAGAAGAAATGCAACACCATTGGGATTATCTTTATGAGCCTGATGATGCTCCGGCACTGCTCGACCGACTGTTGAAACGCTACATCGAATCACAAGTCTACCGCGCAGTGATCGAAAATATCGCCTGTGAACAGGCAGCTCGTATGCTTGCCATGCGTAGTGCAACCGATAACGCTGCAGAGATTATTTCAAATCTACAGCTAGTTTATAACAAAGCAAGACAAGCAGCGATTACCCGGGAACTCTCGGAAATCGTCGCCGGTGCGTCAGTACTTTAATGAGGTGAGAATAAAATGATTCAAGATAAACAAGGTAAAATTGTTGAAATTATCGGTGCTGTCGTTGACGTTGAATTTTCGCACCATCAAGTTCCTAAAATTTATGACGCGTTACAGGTTGAAAAAGTGGGACTGATTCTTGAAGTCCAGCAGCAGATTGGTGACGGTGTCGTCAGAACAATTGCCATGGGTACTACCGATGGCTTGCAGCGCGGCTTGTCCGTCATCAATACCGGCAAACCCATTATGGTTCCCGTCGGTAAAGGTACACTCGGTCGCATCATGAACGTATTAGGCGAGCCCATCGATGAACGCGGCCCCGTCGACACTCAACAATTCAGCGCGATCCATCGTCCCGCTCCAAGCTTCGCAGAACAAGCACCTTCCCAAGAATTGCTAGAAACCGGCATTAAAGTTATCGACTTGATTTGCCCGTTTGCAAAAGGTGGTAAAGTAGGTCTATTCGGCGGTGCAGGTGTGGGTAAGACCGTTAACATGATGGAATTAATTAACAACATCGCCAAAGAACATGAAGGCTTATCAGTCTTTACTGGTGTTGGCGAACGTACTCGTGAAGGTAACGACTTCTATCTCGAAATGAAAGAATCCAACGTTCTGGATAAAGTTGCCCTCGTATACGGACAGATGAATGAGCCACCAGGTAACCGCTTGCGTGTTGCATTAACCGGTTTAACGATTGCCGAAAGTTTCCGTGATGAAGGTAAAGACGTATTGCTGTTCGTTGATAATATCTTCCGTTACACCTTATCAGGCGTAGAAGTTTCCGCATTGTTAGGTCGTATTCCTTCTGCGGTCGGTTACCAACCAACGCTGGCTGAAGAAATGGGTGTGTTACAAGAACGTATCACCTCAACGAAAACAGGCTCGATCACCTCGGTACAAGCCGTTTACGTACCTGCCGATGACTTGACCGATCCATCACCCGCTACGACCTTTGCTCACTTGGATGCAACCGTTGTGTTGTCACGACAAATTGCAGAATTAGGCATTTATCCTGCGATCGACCCATTAGATTCCACCAGTCGTCAGTTAGATCCGCTGGTCGTGGGTCAAGAGCATTATGAAATTGCTCTGACCGTACAGAGAACCTTGCAACGTTACAAAGAATTAAAAGACATTATCGCGATTCTGGGTATGGACGAACTATCTGAAGAAGACAAACAGATTGTTGGCCGTGCACGCCGAGTCATGCGCTTCCTGTCACAACCATTCTTTGTTGCTGAAGTCTTCACGGGTACGCCAGGCCGTTATGTTTCCATCAAAGAAACGATTCGTGGCTTTAAAGGAATCTTGAACGGTGACTACGATCACTTGCCAGAACAGGCATTTTACATGGTCGGCACCATTGATGAAGCTGTTGAAAAGGCTAAAACATTATGACCCCTGCCACACTCCGACTAGACATAGTCAGCGCAGAAAAGGAAATTTTTTCCGGTCAAGTCGAGAATATCTTCGTGACCGGAGAAATGGGTGAGCTTGGCATCACGCCTGGTCATTCACAATTACTGACCTCACTTCGCCCAGGCTATGTGCGTGTTGTCATGCCTGGGAAAAAAGAAGATGAGGAAGAGGTATTTTATATCTCTGGCGGCATGCTCGAAGTGCAGCCGTATATTGTGACGGTACTTGCTGATGACGCTAAACGTGCGGATGATATCGATACAGCTTCAGCGCTGGCTGCCAAAGAACAGGCAGAGAAAGCTTTGGCCGGTAAAATAAACGCTATTGATATGGCGAAAGCGACGACGGAACTTGCTGAAATAACCGCCCAGATTCGCGCAGTCAGTCAATTAAAACGACGCGCAAAAGGTGGCAGAGGATAAGATAAGGAGAATCAACGCATGGCTGTCGATACATTACAGGATAAGGATTCTAAAATCGTGACTGACCAAATTATCTCGAAGTTGAGTAATACTCCAAAACGTCATGTGAAATCCAGAAACACTCCCTATGATGCATTGATGCGTTATGCCCGATTCTTGGGTTACGGCGATGTCCATGTTAAATTTGATGCTAAAACCGGTTTACATGCCATCGTCGCCATTCATAATTTAAATCGCGGTCCCGCGATTGGTGGCTGCCGTTTCATCCCTTATCATTCCATGGATAAAGCTATGGAAGACGCTCTGCGACTAGGTTATATGATGAGTTACAAGGCGGCGATTACCAATCTCGCTCATGGTGGGGCTAAGTCCGTCATCATTAAACCATCTGTGGTAAAAGATCGTGAAGCCTTGCTAGAAAAATTCGGTGAATTTGTTGAAGAATTAGGTGGTCGATACATCACTGCCGTCGATAGCGGCACCTCCACCGCAGACATGGATATTATTGCCAAACGTACTTCTTTTGTCACTTGTACATCAAGCTCCGGAGCAGGTAGCGACCCATCGCCTTTAACTGCTTTAGGTGTTCGGCGTGGGATCGAAGCTGCCGTCAATTTCCAGATGGATCGTGACACTCTTGAAGGTATTCATGTTGCCATTCAGGGTGCGGGCCATGTTGGCTATTATCTTGCCAAAGAACTATCAACACGCGGTGCTCATATCACCATGACGGATATCAATGCTCATGCCTTACAGAAATGCGTGGATGAGTTCGGCGTTAACACCTGTCTGCCTGATGAGATTTACGATATTAAAGCCAATGTCTTCGCACCCTGTGCACTGGGTGCCACCATTAATATGAATACGATTAGTCGTCTGAAAGCGACAATCGTGGCAGGCTCAGCCAATAATCAGCTGGCACATAACTATTACGCCGCTAAGCTTCAAGAGCGTGGCATTCTATACGCCCCAGACTTTTTAATTAATTCCGGCGGTCTGATTCATGTTGCCGTGACATATGCTCACGCTGACATGCAGGAATCCTTAAAGAGAATCAACGATCTCTACCAAATAACCTATGACTTGTTCGAACGTGCTGCTCAAGAAAATCTTGATACGCATAAGGTCGCCGTCCTCATCGCGCAGGAACGGTTAAATATCGCAAGATAAGTCATGTCTGCGCTTTGATGAATAGTGTATTCATCGCTTCAAGCAGCTCAATGATGAGGTGATGCCAGATGCAACGAAGGGTTTTAAATATTCATTGCAGACGCGAAGATCGCGAACTCAAAGTGCAGATTCATGAAATTCAGGAATTTTTTAAAACACCAGACCTCAACCCATCTGTGTTAAGAGGTGCGTTTGGTAGACCGCGAACATTTAATTCTTTCCTGTACCGATCGGTAGCCATATTCAATGGCCTTGATGACACATCGAAGCACGCTCACAACCTTTATAAGTCGTTCAAAGAAAGCAATTATAATATCTTCGTCCAGCACCCAACCAGTCCAGAACAATATTTTGAATTTAATTCGCTGCTGCTGAGGCTGCCTAATCATGACGCTGCCTTACTCAAACTCCTCGGCGCACTGGATCCCGCCTTACACGAATTAGAATACAATGGCCCTGAAAATGAGTGTACGGTCAGCATTCATTACTGTGATGATCTCAATGAAGGCGCTAATAACTACGAAATAGTTAGTCATACATTAGAGGCTGAAATTAAAAACCGATCTAAACCGAAAGCACGGCTTTCAAGATACATCGCAGAATGGATCATTCACGCCTATAACAATGATCCTGAAGGACTCCATGACTATAAGAGTACAACCGTTACACTGGAATCCTGCCTGAATTCACCAAACCCTTCACTCACACCGATCATTCGTTCCATGCTCTATCCACAGCCTAAAATGAAGCATGCAATCCAGGCCTTGTGCAAAGAAGATCGACTCACTGCCAAAATGCTGTCAGTTGAATCGAGCTATCAAACAGCAATGTTGGCATTGATGGGCACGCTGCGTAAAACGCTTCATAGCCATACCAAAGAACCAATCGCTCAATTAAAGACACCAATCAGCAAATGGTTTAATGGTTTCGCTGAAACTCACCAAAAATTTTGGAACTTGATCATTGAAAGTATTTACGGGCATCCTGCTGCATTGGGGGGCTTTTATAACAATAACTATACGGAAATTCATCTTTTACGCGAAGCAAAGATGACGCTTAATCGTGATGGTCTCATGGTTCTAAATATTCGTGATACAAAAGCCTATCGTAATTACTATGCAAACCCGAATGAACAGCAAAAAAATAAACTCGAATTAGAACTGCGCTGGGCTTGTGGCTATTTAGGTCTCGAATTTCTTTTGGCCCAAAACTTTCACCACGACCCTGTATTTACACTTGAATCGACATTTCGATTAATGGATCTCAAGGTGCATGTATCGGAAAATTATTGCAAACGTTGGATGCAGGCATCACAAGCCATGCGTTTTTTCCAAATGTCCGATAAAAGTAATCAGGAAAGGAACTACATCAAAGCCGTACCACTCGATATTCAGGCAAACATTGTTGCACATGAATTTGGGGTCCATCCTAGAGATGTAGCTCTGGTTGCTCGCTCAGATAGAACACCCAAGATCTAGCATTTGAATGGCTTTAGCCGCGACAACTCCATCAGCCATTGAGGTAATCACGCAGGGATGCATTCTGTTGGCCGCTTCTCCAATAGCATAAATACCGGCTACGGGTGTTTCACAATCAGCATTTGTAATAATAAAACCATCATTATTAAGAAGATTAGACTTTATACTAGCAAACGCTGACGGAAGATTTGCCTGCCAACCTGCTGAGCTAGTCATACTAAGTTGTGCGTAAGTTTCATCATGTGCAGACTGATCCGTTGGGCGTCTTGCTGCCTCGCTTTGCTCATGATGAATAGAGCCTGTAGCAATCACGAGCGTCTTTGCGTGAATCGATTGACCCTTCACGTCCAGGATGAATCCATCAGCGGTTTTTTGAAAAGAAGTCACGGACGCGTGAAGGTGAACCTGAATTCCATTCAACTCAATATGACGCTGAATACGTTGAGCGAGTTCACGGCCACTGGTATCAATTAACCCGGCTATCCAGTGATTCTGATAAGGACTTTGTGCCTGCAAGCCTCCTAAGTGATCAGAAGCTTCAAGAATGACAGGATCTAGACCAAGCATTTTTAACCACAATGCACATTGGCATCCTGCTGGACCGCCACCAAGTATTACTGCTGTATAAGTTTGTTGCGTCATAGCCTAAAGTATATCCAAGGACACCTAAGTAGAACAGAGCCATTTATCTTTACTGTGATAAATATTATGATGTTGAACGTCAAAGGGTTTGACGCGCTAGACCAAAGGGATGCTGGAGTTTAATGATGAATATTTTTCAGCGCTACTGCTTATCTGCATTGATGATATTAGCAAATACAACAGCACATGCTGATAGCACTAACACCATGCTAACTCTTCGCACCAATGCCTTTCAAAACAACATGGTGATGCCGACACTCTATACTTGTGATGGCAAGAACATTCCCCCCGAATTGAGTTGGCATAACGCTCCGAAGAATACCGCTACCTATGCGATTGTCATGAGTGACCCAGATGCACCTGAGACTACGTTTTATCACTGGATCCTGTTTAACATACCGAAATCTATCACTGAACTATCCGAGAATGCGGTGACACCAGCCGGTGCCACAATAGGTAAAAACAATTTTAACAAAAACGACTACTCTGGCCCGTGTCCGCCCAAAGGCAACCTACATCATTATATTTTTACGCTGTATGCGCTTGACAGCAAACTCAGTATCGCGAATGATGCATCGCCACAAGACGTTCTTAATGCCATGAAAAATCACGTGATTTCTCAAACTGAATTAGTCGGCATGTACAGCCGTTGGGTGCAATAACAATGACTAAGAAAATATTTTGTATTGGTGGCGCGGCCATTGACCGCAAATTACGGACACATGCTGAGATTAAGCATGGCACGTCAAATCCGGCGCATACTGAAATACATTTTGGTGGTGTAGCGCGTAATGTCGCGGAAAACCTGGCGAACTGGTCACTCGGCATCTATCTTCACACCGTCGTTGGTGAAGATGATGACGGAATACAGCTACTCAGTAGCATCAAACAAAAAGGCGTCGATATCACGCATAGCCTCATTTTAAAATGTGCGCGTACTGCAAATTATTATGCTGTATTGGATCAACATGGCGAGTTATATATATCGCTTGCCGACATGGCCATCTTCGATCAAGTACCCATGCATCGCTTCACGCAAGGTTTTAATATCTGGGAAAACGGCAGCATTTTGTTTATGGATACCAACCTAAGCGCTGACATTATCGAAACCACGCGCCGATTAGCCGTCGAAAAAAATTTACGTTTATGTATCGATCCCGTTTCAGTGACAAAATCGAAAAAATTGGGACCTAACTTACACGGCGTATTTTTAATAAAACCCAACCCAGCTGAGGCAAGCTGCTTGACCGGCAGCAGAGTAGAAACCGTCAGTGATGCCTTACGTGCGGGAGAAATAATCCTAGAAATGGGCGCGGCCAATGTAATAATCACGCTTGGTAAAATTGGCTATGTGATCGTTAATCATGAAGGCAGTGAATATATTGGTATTCAACCCATTCATGATGTCATTAATGCGAATGGTGCAGGTGATGCGTTTATGGCAGGGATTATTTTCGGACTGTCACAGGGTTACACACTTCATCATGCCTGCCAGTATGGTGCAGCGGCTGCAGCATTTACCGTTTCATCACCACATAGCGTTGCAGAAAATTTGACATCATCGCAGCTGCAAGCATTTATTCACAATCAGAAAATTATCACAGGACAGCAGCAAGCTGTCGTTGTTTGAATATTCCGCTGAATTGATGCTCGGTATTAACTGCAGCCATAAATAATTATCAGGACAAAATATGCAGTATGAAATAATTGAAATAGATCGATTCACCGCTGAAACACGCGGTCGCGTGTTAACCAAAACACAGATAGAATATTTTGAACGTGACGGCTATCTCGTTCTTAAAGATTTCATCTCGCCCGAGATTTGCCAGTTTTTAATGAATGAAGCCGATCAACTAATCAGACAATTTAACCCGGGCATCATCAAATCAATATTTTCATCTGTGAATCCTGCACATGCTAAACAAGAATATTTCTTGGATTCGGGCGATCAAATACATTATTTTTTTGAAGAGCATGCCTTTGATAAAAATGGTAATTTGCGAGCAGAGAAAGAATTATGTATAAACAAAATAGGTCACGCTCTACATGAACTAAACCCAGCGTTTCACTGCTTTAGTCATTTAGATAAAATAGCAGCCGTCTGCCATGATTTGAAAATTGATGAACCCGAAATAGTTCAGTCCATGTATATTTGCAAGCAACCTCAGTTCGGCGGTGAAGTTATCTGTCACCAAGATAGCACTTATCTTTACGTTCATGGTAAACCCGTCACTGGTTTTTGGTTTGCGCTGGAAGACGCAACCTTGGAAAATGGCTGCTTGTGGGCCATTCCAGGCGGTCATCGCACAGCAGTTAAATCACGTCTACTACGAGACAATCAGAATCAAATAAGCACGAAAATCTATGATGACTCCCCGTGGTCAACTGACAACATGCGACCACTTGAGGTGGCACGAGGCAGCCTGATTCTTTTACACGGTCACGTACCACATATGAGTAAAGAAAATAAATCCGCTCGCTCACGACACGCCTATACATTACATGTTAAGTCGGGTTTGGATCATTTCGCTGAAGATAATTGGTTGCGGCGCGCCAATGATAAATCGTTCGATAGAATATTTTAGGGTGGGAGATGATTGAGGAGTATTAGAATAGTTACTTCACAAGTTCAACGGCCTGACTCAGTAAGTCGCGAACTGCAGCATCTTCTGTTTGAGAAAAGTCGTCATACCAAGATCCGACAGCGCTCAGTTGCTCGACCATCAGTGGGCAGACAAAATCGTCGGCCAACTCGCGTAGCGCCTGTTGCACAGAAGAATCTGCAACAGGTACCGCTGCAATCACTTTCATCGGTTTTTGCTTACGAATAGCCTGTAGCGCGGCTTTGATGCTAGCTCCGGTTGCAATGCCGTCATCAATCAATATAACAATTTTATCATTTAAATCAGGGAAAGGACGTCGCCCACGATAAGCTTTTTCACGCCGCTTCAGTTCAGCATACTCACTGGCAGTGACCGCATCAATTTCCTGTTGTGTCACGCCGTATTCAGTAATGATGTCATCATTGAATATGGTGACGCCACCTTGTGCAATTGCGCCCATCGCTAACTCATTCTGACCGGGAACGCCGAGCTTTCTTACAATATAAATATCTAAAGGAAGACGCAGCAATTTCGCCACCTCATAAGCAACGGGAACACCACCGCGTGGTAACGCGAGAATGATAGCATTCGCTTGATTGGTATAGTGACGCAACGCTTCGGCAAGTACCACACCAGCATCACGACGGTTGAGATATTTTGACATGCCACTAGTTTGCGATATTTACGCGACGTTGTAAATCTAGCGTTTTATTTACCGATGCAGAAGCTCGAGAAAATTCGTCCGAGTAAATCATCAGCGGTAAATTCGCCGGTAATTTCTGAAAGCGCTAATTGTGCGAGTCGTAAATCTTCTGCGGCTAATTCACCAGCCTTAGCTTCATTGAGCTGCTCATGTGCTTTAACAACGGAGTGACGTGCGCGTGACAAGGCATCCAGATGACGACGGCGCGCCAAGTAAATCCCTTCTGTCTGCTGTGCAAAGCCAACGGTGTGTTTGATTTGCTGCTTGAGTAAGTCAATACCTGCGCCAGTCTTAGCGGAAAGAGAAACGACAACTTGTTCGGCCGTCACTAAGCTTGGCGTTTCATGGGATAAATCAATTTTATTTCTTACGACAATAATAGGACGTAGCGAAGCAGCCTCTGGTAATTTCATCACCTCATCAGGGCAGTTTGCATCCTGTAAATACAAAATCAAATCAGCATCGGCAATCTCACGGTGCGCACGGCGCATCCCTTCAATCTCAACAACATCATCACTATCACGAAGACCTGCTGTATCGACAATATGAACAGGCATACCATCAATTAATATCACTTCACGTAACACATCGCGCGTGGTGCCGGGGATATTCGTCACAATGGCGAGGTCTTTGCCACTTAATTGATTTAACAAACTGGATTTGCCGACATTTGGCGCGCCAGCAATCACGGCCGTAATGCCTTCCCGTAGAAAGCTGCCTTGCTTGGCATTGGATTCAATATGCTGAAGATCGTTGATAATACTGAGCATCTGTTGCGTCAGTTTATCATCGGCTAAAAAATCGATTTCTTCGTCAGTAAAGTCAATCGCCGCTTCGATATAGATACGCAACTGTATGACTTTTTCAGTCAATGCATGAATTGCTCGGGAAAATTCCCCCTGCAAAGATCGCAGTGCTAATCTCGCCGCCTGGGATGACGAGGCATCAATTAAGTCAGCAACCGCCTCCGCTTGAGCCAGATCCATTTTGCCATTTAAAAACGCGCGCTCAGAAAATTCTCCCGGCTTTGCTAACCGTGCGCCCAACGATAAAACGCGCTGCAAGATAAGATCCACAACGATCGGGCCGCCATGCCCTTGTAACTCTAGGACATCTTCGCCAGTAAATGAATGTGGGTTTGGAAAAAACAGCGCAAGCCCCTCATCCATCACCTGATGATCGTCATCATGAAAAGGTAGGTAGGTGGCAACACGAGGTGTCAAATCTTGTTTGAGAATAGCGGTGGCAATCTGGCGGGTTAACGGACCAGACACTCTTACCACTGCCACACCTCCGCGACCGGGAGGTGTGACTTGGGCGGTAATCGTATCGTTACGCATTTTTCAGCGCAACTTCCTTATCGATGTGATGCATGACATACCATTGCTGCATAAACGAAAGGGTGTTATTCACAAACCAGTACAACATCAATCCGGCCGGGAAGTTAGCAAACATGACGGTAAAGATCACCGGCATTAACATCATAATCTTGGCCTGCATTGGATCTGGCGGAGGCGGGTTCAGACGTTGTTGAACAAACATCGAAGCGCCCATTAACAATGGCAGAATGTAGTACGGGTCATGTTGAGTTAAATCATGGATCCACAATATCCACGGAGCCTGACGTAACTGCACACTTTCCACCAACACCCAGTACAAGGCAATAAAGACCGGGATCTGAATGAGGATGGGCAAGCAGCCACTCATAGGATTTACTTTTTCAGTGCGATACAAATCCATCGTCGCCTGGGTCAGCTTTTGTTTGTCGTCGCGATAACGCTCTTTTAAACTCTCCATACGCGGTTGTAAGCGTTTCATGGCCGCCATCGAACGATAGCTTTTCGCGGATAAACGATAGAACAGGATTTTGATGACGATTGTCACTAAAACGATAGACCAACCCCAGTTACCGACTAAATCGTAAATTTTCTGCATCATCCAGAAAATACCGATAGAAATGAACCAAAACCAACCATAATCAATCGTAAGATTTAAGTTCGGCGCAGCCTTAGACATAGGTTCAGCCAGGGCGGGGCCAGTATAAAGCTTAGCTTCTGTTGAAACCTTCTCACCTGGCGCAGCGGTCAAGTTAGGGCCAAGGAAACCAACGGTATACATGCCATTCGGTAGAACGCGTGAATAATAACTGGAAGATGAACCGGTAGGAGGAATCCAGGCACTCACAAAATAATGCTGGATCATAGCTACCCAACCGCCATTGATTTTCTTATCCAGATTTTTCTCTTTCATTTCTTTGAAAGTAATTTTCTCAAAGGGTTTCTCTGGGCTAGAGATGGCGGCGCCGAAGTAAGTGGCAAGACTAATCACACCACTGTTCACAGCCGGCGGCGTATCAAGGCGAGCAAGCTGGGTGTAAAGATTGCCATTCCAAGGTTGGTTAGAGTTATTTGTCACTTCGTAGCCAACTTTGACTTCATAACTACCACGAGTGAAGGTGTAAGTTTTGGTGACTGACACTCCGTCACTGGCACCAGTGTTAATCCAGTGTAATTTCACAACCAGATCATTCTGGTCATTCTGTAAGCTATATTCGGTTTGATCGGGTGTGTATAACGCTTGCTTGCTCGCCGTATCAGGCCCAGCCGAGCCGAGCAATCCGCTCTCAGCGATATAGCGCGTCTTCGGATCGTTGGTCATCAGGGTTAACGGGGTTTTAGAACCCAGCGATTGCGGATAGTCGATCATGCTAGACTCGACGATGTCACCACCAATCGTATCGATGCTAATTTCCAGTACGTCTGTTTTAACCTTCACCAACTTTCCTGAAGCAGCGGGCGGAAGAACAGGGGAGGTTTCAGCCGTCGCTGGTGGAGCCACGGTGGCCGTTTGGTTGGCTTTTGCTTCAACTGGTACGAAGCGGTTGGCTTCAGCAGAGACAACTTGCTTCATGGCCGCCGGCATGAGCGTTGTTCCAGCATCGGGATGATCTTTCTGCCAGGCTTCGTAAAGAAGCATGCTGGTAATGCCTAACAGGATGAACAAACCAATGCGTGCGTAATCCAGTATTTTATCTAACATAGTTGCCTTCTGTGTAATTAGGGAACAGGGTCATAGCCGCCGGCATGCCAGGGATGGCAGCGCAGCAAACGTCTAGTCGTGTAATAAATACCTTTCAAGCAGCCGTGCTGCTGAATGGCTTCAATCGCGTAACAGGAACAAGTGGGTTCGAAACGGCAACGATTGCCCAGAAGGGCACTGAGGGCAAAACGATAAAAGCGTATGAGAGCGATTAACACATCCTTTAACACTGAATGGCCTGCCATAAGTTATCAATATCGTTTCGTATCACTTTTGATTCAAGCGAACTGCATGATGACCGGATCATCACCAGCAGATCAAAACCTTTGAGCTTTTCCATTGTGTGCCGGAAGCTCTCCCGGATGATGCGCCTTACCCGATTGCGATCGACCGCACGTCTTAAATGCTGCTTGCCAACGATAATACCTAATCGTGAATGAGTCAGCTGATTGGGCGTATAGAGAATGAGCAGATATTGACGCGAGACTTTTTTGGGCTTGGCCGCAAATACAGACTGAACCTCATGTTTACTGGCCAGCCTGTACTTACGTGAATAACTAAACGGCAAGCCTTGCACGGCCTTTACCGCGACGGCGAGCTAATACTGCACGACCGTTCTTGGTAGCCATACGGGCACGAAAACCGTGGGTTCTTTTTCTTTTGATAACGCTGGGTTGAAATGTTCTTTTCATAATTATGTGATCCTAAATACGTAAACCTTTCTCTAGAGGGTGCCTATCTTAGGGGCAGAAGGGAGCAAAGTCAAACGCTAAGCACCTTAGATGCCGACCGAGGCAGAATGTGTTGATTTAACTAAGAGAATCTAGATAAAAATGCAAATTGAAAAACGCCGGCTATACTTATCTGAAAGTGCAAACAATAGCCGGTGGGGGTAGCGAAAATGAGCGGGACTCTAGAAGAGCTGACAACTGAACTCGATAGCATCAAACGTACACTCCATGCCACCTCCAAAGACGGCACAGAAAACCCCGTACTAGCAGAACTCGTCTCAATGGTGCAGGCTGCCAGTAAGGCCGCTGAAGATCTCAGAAAGCAGCGCGGCGATTGGCGCTTGAAAAACGAACTGAAAGGTTCGCTATTAGATATCAGAGAGGCGATGAAGAATCCGGAGTTATCAGGCATCATCAACACAAATCTTATTGATAATCTAAAGAAATTCTTCCAACCACCTCCATCGCCAAAAATATTCACGGGTGACGAGCCCCGACAAACCGCTTTAACCAGCAAAAATAACGCTGTAAGGCGTCAGCGAAGCTAACCATCTCGAGATAATTGCTGATTTTTAGCAACAGATCATCGCTTATTCAAAGAAATTAACAGCAGTAAGTGCTTGGCTAATTTGGCTAAACGCGCACTTTGGTAGAGTGTTGTTCTGGAAAAAATTGAGCGAACCAAGAAGTGTAATTAACAGAAATTATAAGAATTTGTAAGAAATTGACAGAATTTTCAAAGATATTAGAAACAGCTTCTCTAACAGAGGCGAATCATCGCCAAGAAGAGATAAAATGAAAGGGCGCAAAAAGATATCCGGGCAAGATACGCGAAGTTACTCAACTTATAATGAAAAATGGCGACATCTTCATGAAGATGCCGCCATTTTGTTGATTTTTGGATTCCGAATGCCTGGATAAGCACGCGGATCACAAAACTAGCCGCTGGTAGGCTGTTCGTTGTTTATAGTGACTTCTTTCATGCTAAGACGGATACGGCCTTGACGGTCGATTTCCAGAACCTTAACCCTAACAACCTGACCTTCAGCCAACTTATCGCTGACCTGGGCAACACGTTCGTTAGCGATCTGGGAAATATGAACCAGACCTTGCTTGCCGGGAAGAATGTTCACGAGTGCACCGAAATCCATCAGTTTGGTGACCGTACCTTCGTAGATCGTGCCAACCACTACATCAGCGGTAATGCCTTCAATACGACGAATCGCTTCTTCACAAGCTGAAAGATCAGCAGCTGCCACTTTGACTTCACCATCGTCTGTAATATCGATCACTGTTCCGGTTTCTTCGGTCAGTGCACGAATGGTCACGCCACCTTTACCGATCACATCACGGATCTTGTCGGTCGGGATACGAATGGTCAGGATGCGCGGAGCATAAGCAGACATTTCCTGACGCGGACCCTTCACGGCCGTGTTCATGAGGCCAAGAATGTGCATACGGCCATCACGCGCCTGATCAAGCGCTGTGCGCATGATCGACTCGGTAATGCCATCAATCTTGATATCCATTTGCAGAGCAGTCACACCATCAATACTACCGGCTACCTTGAAATCCATGTCGCCGAGGTGATCTTCATCGCCAAGGATGTCGGTTAACACAGCAAACTGCTCGCCTTCTTTAACGAGACCCATGGCCACACCGGCTACGTGCTTCTTGATCGGCACGCCAGCGTCCATCAAGGCAAGACTGGTACCGCAAACGGTTGCCATCGAGCTTGACCCGTTGGATTCGGTAATTTCAGACACTACACGGATGACATAAGAGAACTCAGTCATGCTTGGCATAACAGCGGCAACGCCGCGCTTTGCAAGATTACCGTGACCAATTTCACGACGTTTTGGACTACCGACCATACCAACTTCACCCACCGAGTACGGAGGAAAGTTGTAATGGAGCATAAAGGTATCTTTGCGTTCGCCTTCAAGGGCGTCAATCGTTTGCGCATCACGTTCAGTACCGAGAGTTGCGACCACAATCGCCTGGGTTTCGCCACGAGTAAAGAGTGCGGAACCGTGGGTGCGTGGTAATAAGCCGGTTTGAATCGAGATGGGACGTACGGTTTTGGTATCACGGCCGTCAATACGGGGTCTGCCTGCCAAAATCTGGCCGCGGACGGTGTCGTATTCCAGCTTACCAAACGTAGACTTAATATCGCGAGTTAATAACATTTCATCAATCTTGCCAGCGTTTTCTGTCAGAATATCATCGAGAACGCGATCACGGATGTCAGTAATGGTAAGCGTACGTTCTTGTTTATCTTTGATTTGATAGGCATTTTCAACATCGGTCTTAGCCAAGGCTGCCACACGCTTTTCAACATCAAGGTTTGGAGCTGGTGGCGCCCAATCCCAGATCGGCGTGCCAACTTCTTCTACCAATTCTTTGATGATAGCAATCACCGACTGCATTTCTTTGTGGGCAAACATCACAGCGCCCAACATGACAGATTCCGGTAATTCTTTGGCTTCTGACTCAACCATCAATACCGCTTTTTCAGTACCGGCCACAACCATATCTAATTGCGAGGTCGCGAGCTGCGCCTTGGTTGGGTTTAAAATGTACTGACCATCAGCGTAACCAACACGTGCCGCAGCCAGATGACTGGTCACTGGCAAGCCTGACAGGGCAACTGCTGCTGCAGCGCCAAGCATGGCAGGAATATCAGAATCGACTTCAGGGTTCAATGACATAACGGTGGCGACAACTTGTACATCAAAATTGAATCCATCGACGAACAACGGACGCAAGGGCCGGTCAATCAATCGGGAGGTTAAAATTTCTTTCTCGCTTGGGCGACCTTCACGCTTAAAGTAACCACCCGGTATACGGCCAGCGGCATAATTACGTTCTTGATAGTTGACGGTCAAGGGGAGGAAATCTTTATCGGCACCGGTATCAGACGCCACGACGGTGACTAATACAACGGTATCGTCCATTGTCACCATAACGGCGGCGGTTGCCTGTTTGGCAATCAAGCCAGTTTCTAGTGTTACGGTTTGATTACCATAACGAAGTGTTTTTTTAATTGCTGCCACGATAGTACCTGCTTATGAGTATTTAGTTATGAGGCCAACCCCTCCTTTGCAGGAAGGGCTGGTGAAGTTGATGAGAAAGCGGCAAGCATGACAGCCTCTTTCAGAAATGTCGGGATTAACCGCGGATTTCTAATTCTTTAATAATGGTGGTGTAGCGGTTTAAATCTTCACCTTTCAGGTAACGCATCAAACGACGACGTTGGCTAACCATGTTGGTTAAACCATGACGTGTATGAAAATCATGTTTATGAATTTTCAAGTGTTCCGTCAATGAGTTAATGCGCGCGGTCAAAAGTGCGATCTGGACTTCCGGCGATCCGGTGTCATTCTTGCTGCGTTTGTATGTTTTGACAATCTGTGCCGTAGCAGCGGTTGTTAACGCCATGAATACTTCTCCACTTCTTTATATATATGTCTTGATATTAAAAGGACGCTATTGTAGCGGGGACATTATTGACTAACAAGTGTTATATCACGCAATGCTTGAAGATAGTTGCTCTTTGTCAGACAATACGAGCATGAAATCTGTAAAATTATTAACCAATACATGCCTGTTCCTCATCAGCAGCTGCCTGTCCTTACCGGTATTTGCCGTGCAGTCGAGCATACAAGCGCCCGCCAATCCAGCAGCGCCTGATCCGCTCGGCCAGCAACTCTATGATAATTATCACTGGTCGGCCATGTATTACTACGGACAAACCGTCAATGGCGCACTGGTCGGCACGGCGGTTGGTAATTTTAAACATTGGCCGGAACATATTCAGTCACTGGAACTGGCTTACACCCTCAATTCTAATAATCCTGTGCGACAATTTTTTAGTCCGCTAGTCGGGGTTGTGCAAATTGCTGGTAACTTCACGCAACGGCAAGGCTGGAATCAACATACGATTTACGAATTTGATCCTTACATCATTTTCCGCTGGGCCAACTGGCCGTGGAACCATTACCTCGACACCTCTTTCGCATTTGCCGAAGGTATTTCGTACGACAGTTCTGTCGCCTCTATCGAAAAACGCGACAACGAAAATACTCGCAGGCTCATGAATTATCTCATGTTCGAAGTCACATTCGCCGCACCCAGTCACCCACAGCTGCAATTTCTGATTCGAATTCATCACCGCTCAGGCGCTTATGGTTTATATCACGCCGGCAATAACGGCTCGAATGACCTTGGTGGCGGTATTCGGTATTTGTTTTAACTTGGCGTTAAATTCGCTAAGATTTGCCCATGTTAACTAACCAAAGGATTGGTTGAAATGAGCAATACTAGAACAAACGAAAAAAATAATGCAGTGATTGTGCGCCACGATTCCGCAGATAAAATACGCCGTGAGCCGAAAGACCCCCTGTATTACCACCCGATCGCGTTATTTGGCAAAAAGAAAGCGAAACACCCAAACGCATATAACGGCATCACTGATCCATTGATCCGAGACACGCTGCCAGAAGAAGAAACGATAAATGAAAATAAAAAGAGTCCATGAATAAGTTAGCTTCACTTGAAACAAGACAGTTAAGTTGTGTTCGCCAGAATAAATGTTTGTTTGAGCCCGTCTCATTTATCTTGCCACGAGGCACGGCATTACTGATTGAGGGCCCAAACGGTGCCGGAAAATCGAGTTTACTGAGATTAATCGCCGGCATTGCGACACCCGCTGCTGGCGAAGTAAGGTGGCAAGGCCGCTCCATCCAAGAATCTTGTGACGATTACACCGAGCAATTGCATTACCTCGGCCATTGCAATGGCATCAAATCAGGATTGTCCGTCACTGAAAATTTGCTGCTCGCGGGGAGCCTGGCTCAGCACGCCGTTTCTGGAATCGATGAAGTATTAGCGGAACTCTCACTCACACCCTATCTAAATACCCAGACACAATACCTATCCGCCGGCCAAAAGCGCCGGGTGGCACTCGCAAGGTTGTTGTTGATCCCGCGCCCATTATGGATTCTGGACGAACCCTTCACTTCGCTAGATGCCCATACACAAGCATTCTTACTCGCAAAAATTGAAGCCCATCTTACCGCCGGTGGTAGTTGTCTCATGACCTCACACCAACCCGTGCACATGCATCAGCACCCGTTACAACGCATGGAGCTCGTGTCATGCTAAAAACGTTGATGATGATTTTTCGTTTCGAATTATTATTGTTGTGGCGCCGCGCACAGGAATGGTTGTATCCGCTAGCCTTTTTTATCATCGTGATCTGTCTGTTCCCGTTTGCATTTTCACCCGATCAACAAACATTGAAAACACTCATGCCAGGCGGTATCTGGATTGCGGCCTTATTCGCAAACATTTTATCGATAGAAACGATTTTTCAAGCCGACATGGAAGAGGGTATCATCGAGCAGTGGTTGTTAAGTCCGATCCCTTTGCCATTTTTAACCTTGGCGAAACTCAGTGCTCACTGGATAGTCACCGCCATCCCTCTCATCTTGCTCACACCTTTAATCGGTTGGCTGCTGCAAATTCCCCCGACAGCCCTCTTGATCTTAACGGCCAGTCTCTTACTCGGCACACCCATTCTCACCTTACTGGGCAGTTTCGGTGTCGCACTGACCTTAGGCTTCCGCCAGCAAGGCGTCATGATCAGCCTGCTCATTTTACCACTCTCATTACCCGTACTCATTTTCGGGGTGAATATGGTATTGCAAGCAGAAGCCGGTTTCTCTGCAAGCGGACCACTGTTGATGCTCGGAGGTTTATTAGTGTTGTGCTTAATGGGTATCCCGGTTGCAACCGCGGCCGCCCTCCGTGTGGGACTCGATGATTAGTTAGAGTGTCTTCGTTCGCCGATTACGAGCAGGCATGGCGATTCCCATATATTCTAAAACCAGTGAATAATGACCTCTTGAGTTAACTTCAAAATTCGCATCTCGTTGCTCACGATACGTTTCAGTAACCAGTGCAACGGCTCTAGCTGGTTCAATGCGTCGACTTATCAGATATAAAACCGCCGCAATGGGCGTGCGATTCATGCCGTGCTTGCAATGAATCAGAATGGGATTTTGTTTGTGAGTAAGGTTCTGAAGTCGTTCGTTGAAAAGAGCGAATCCCTCGGCACCGGGTAAAAATGTTTCAGGAATGCCGGTTTTCTGATTTTTATCAGCACGGTTCAAACACACAACATTTGCCGCAGGAATCTTGTAATGTTCAGCCAGTTTGGTGGCGTAATTTTCTGATGCCAGATAAATCGTTTGGCCAGCGACGGTCATCACCACCCAACCATCGGGGTTGTGTGAGGAGCCATATTCACCAGGTTGATATAAATCGGGGTATTGGTCAGATTTAAAAAAGCGCGCGCTTCTACGATTGCGTGATTCCATTCACACCTCATTAAGCTCTCTCCTGTTTCGATATCAGCATCATGCTGAAAACAGGAGAGAGACATCCATGTTCAATTTAATTTTTCACGGGATTACCTAATGGCTTAAATGCCTGAATGTCGGTTTGCGTGCGACCTAAAATCAGAGCATGGATATCAGCCGTTCCTTCGTAAGTTTTCACAGTTTCGAGATTCAGCATATGTCGAATCACTTGAAAATCTTCAGTAATACCGTTACCACCATGAATATCACGCGATTCGCGAGCAATGTCCAGCGCTGTGACAGTGGAGTAACGTTTCATCATTGAGATCATCGCTGTTTCCACACGGCCTTCATCTTTTAATCTGCCAAGACGTAAGACACCTTGCAAGCCTAAGGTAATATTCGTTTGCATGTTGGCTAGTTTGAACTGAATTAATTGATTTGCTGCCAAAGGATGGCCGAACTGATTGCGATCAAGGACATATTGACGTGCGGCGTGCCAGCAAAATTCTGCTGCACCCAAAGCACCCCAGGCGATGCCGTAACGTGCGTTATCGAGACAGCCTAGCGGTCCGGCCAGACCATCGGCTAACGGTAATTCATTTTCTGCGGGGACAAAAACATTTTCCATCAAAATTTCGCCGGTAATCGACACACGTAAACTCAGTTTACCGTGCATGATGGGGCCGCTTAACCCTTTCATTCCTTTTTCTAAAACATAACCACGTATACGACCGCTATCATTTTTAGCCCAAACGACAAATACATCTGCCACCGGCGAATTGGTTATCCACATTTTACTGCCGTTTAAGATGAAGCCGCCGTCAACCGTTTTGGCACGTGTTTGCATCGCACCAGGATCAGAACCGTGATTGGCTTCCGTTAAACCGAAACATCCTATCCATTCACCCGTTGCCATCTTAGGTAAATATTTCTGCTTTTGTGTTTCGTTACCGTAAGCGTAAATGGCGTGCATGCTTAAACTGGATTGAACGCTGACCATGGAGCGGTAACCCGAGTCCACTCTTTCGAGTTCACGCATGATTAATCCATACGAAACATAATTGACACCGGCACAACCATAGCCGTGAATACTGGCACCCAATAATCCTGCTGCACCCAATTCACGCATGAGGCCCGGATCGAATTTCTCATCGCGGAATGCTGCGACGACACGAGGTTGTAAAACTTCCTGCGCAAAATCACGCGCCGAGTCACGAACCATACGTTCTTCTTCAGTTAATTGGTCTTCGAGTAATAATGGATCGTCCCAGCGAAAAGCAGATTGATTTTTGGCTTTCATGGCAATATTCCTTAATTGGTGTTACGAATTCGTTAACACACCATCCTTAATCGTCATCACACGCTCACAACGGCGGCTGATGTCTTTATCGTGCGTGATGATAACAATAGTACGTCCTTCATTGCGATGCAAATCCGCTAATAATTGCATGACTTCATGACCGGTATCGCTATCCAGAGCGCCCGTTGGTTCATCAGCCAGAATGACTTTCGGATCACCGACCAGGGCTCTTGCGATCGCAACACGTTGTTGCTGGCCACCTGACAACTGGTTGGGACGATGATGGGCAAGATGACCCACATGTAATTTTGTTAACATTTTCTCTGCTAGATGATTAGATTCTTCTTCAGTAAGGCCGCGGTAGAAAAGGGGAAGGACGACATTTTGAAGCGCCGTTAAGCGTGGCAAAAGAAAAAAGGACTGGAACACAAAACCGATTTCCTGATTACGGATATCGGCCAGTTCATCTTCGGTAAAATTAGCAACATCCGTATTGTTAAATATGTAACGGCCGCTAGTGGGTCGATCGAGGAAGCCAATCAAATTCATAAGCGTCGATTTACCGGAACCCGATGAGCCGACAATGGCGGTCATTTCGCCACGGCCAATATCCAGACTCGCCCCGCGCAGGGCATGCACCAGGTTCTCACCCATACGATAGGTTTTAGAAACATTCTCAAACTTGATCAGGGACGACAATTTTATCTCCGACCTTAAGGCCTGATAGCACAGTAACCGAATCTGGTGTCGATTTACCCGTATTCACCGCAACATCGACAATTTTTCCTGTTTCTTTATCGTAACGCTTCACATAAGCAGCGCCATTTTTTTCGATGACCGCCGCCATTGGGATCATCATATGTGCGTCATCGTTTAAATTAATTTCGACTTTCGCACTCATGCCAACGTGGATGGCTTCCTGTTGTTCCTTATTAAGCACAGGAACCGAAACTTCTACCGCAAAAGAAGGAATGCCACTGCTTGCTGCTTCAGCCTGGCGATCAACGCGACTAATATTTCCATCGAGGATATGCTCAGGGAATGCAATGCCTGTCACTTTGACTTTTTGGCCGACGTGCAATTGGTTGACTGTTAACTCATTCACTTTGATGCGGACACTCACACCACTCATATCACCAATCACAGCCAGTACGTCACCTTGTTTCACCACATCGCCTTTCGCAATTTTTTTACTATCGTCATCGCTTTTCGTTGGGCCTAATAAGACGCCAGCGGCCGGTGAGAGGATGCGTAGATTTTCAGATTTCTTTTGCAAATGCATGGCGTTATTAATTTTATCAATGTCTGCGATAGTTAATTTATAAAGATCAATGTCTTTAATATCCATCTGTTTCAGTAATATTTCCAAAGCATCTTTGGCCTGGAGTAAAACCAATCGACTAGAGTAATAATTTGCCTGCTTTACTTTGAAATCATCATCGGAAATTAATAAATTTTTATGTAAGAACTCGCTTTCACTTAACTGAACTTTACTGGTATCAAAATCACTTTTGGATTTGATATACGACATTAATGCCGTTTTGTAATCATTGAGAAATTTTGCAGAAGAGAGAAGGAATAATAATTTCCCCGGCTCTGCCGCTTCGCCATATTGCATCGGCATTTCGACAACAACGCCATCAACCGGACTCGGAATGACAATGCTACGCAGCGGCTGAATGCTGCCCGAATAAAATAGTGTACTCGATTCTGAGTGCGCTTCTATGGTTTCCAAGTGTCCGTTTGCAACTTTCGGCTCACGTGAACACGACTGCAGCAATAAAGCCAGGCACAGAAAAATTGTTAGATGTTTAATGAACGACATTTATAACCTCGCTTTCATTCCCCAAGTTTTTAATGTATTGCCCATTAATAAATCCAGGTTAACCAGTGACTTGAGATAGGCGATACGGGCACTCAGCAAAGTTTGCTGTGCTTGAATGAGCTGCATTTGTGCAGACTGTAACTCAAGACTATCAATCAGGCCATGCAAATATTTTTGATAACTGACATTGTAGGTTTTTTCCTGCAATTGTTCAGCGGTAATCGCATAACCCTGCGCGCCCTTGGCACTATTCACTTGATTCCAACCATTAATGGCATTGGTTTCTTTCGCCCATTTTTCCTGGCGTAAATTAATCTCAGCTTCCTGCATAGCAATTTTGGCATTTTCATAAGCCTGTTTTGACATTTGATCATCGATAGGAATTTGAAGTGTTAAAGCGATACTCTGATTTTGATTCATGCCATCTAAATTATTAGTGGAATTGGGAATGACGTTATTTGTTTTCCCGCTGTTCGTCGAGGCATTTGCTGATAAATTTAATTGCCAATTCAAATTATCTTTCGCCACTAGAAGTGAACGAGAGGTGGATCCATGCAAAATAATATTATCTGTCTGATATTGAATATCATTTTTTAAAATGATGGCTTTTGCATCTTCTATATCTGGCATTTTATATTTTCTGATCAACGCATCAATATCGAGACTATCAAATTGAATATCAGTATTAGGATCAATACCGATGGCAGTCAGCAAAGCATAGCGCGCCTGCAAGACATTATTGCGATCATTTTGCAATTGCGTTTGCGCACTAGCGACACTTGCTTCCACCGTCACAATTTCATTACCGGCTTTATGGCCAGCTTTGATATATAAACGTGTTTGTTCAACAGACTTCTCCGCGCGCTTCAAAGCTTCTTCATCAATAATGAGTGCGCGTTCTGCCGTCACAACGTCAAGATAAGCATTGATGACTGCCGAAATAGTTGTTCGCAGCGTTCCTTCAATATTGAGGCGCGAGATGAGTTCACTATCTTTGGCATTATTCAATGCAGCTTCTACAACCGCCGTGCCAAAACCGCGCAACAATGGTTGCATCACTTGCAATGACAGACCTGAATTATAATAAGTGGTTTTCGTATTCGTCGCATTCAGTGTAGCAGTCGTACCAAATGGCGTCTGGATGGACACGGAAGGTGTAACGTTTAAACTGTTTGAACGATTGACAGAGTTACCCGAAACACCGTAACGATTACTCTCAATATTCGCCTCTAATGAAAAATGCGGCTGAAACTGCCATTCCTGAACGCGCAAATTAAATTTTTGCGATAAATAGCTGAGCTCCGACACCTGCACATTAGGATTCGAGCGAACAGCAAGCTGAATGGCCTCTTGTAGTGATAAGCTTAATTTTTTCTTTGCTAACGGTTCTGCGGCATGCGTAACACTAGTGAACGCAATTAAAAGGCCCGCAATAATATATGACAAAATTTTCATTTTTATAGTTTGGTTTCATTTTTTAATTATCGTTTTTAATTACCCTGGATAGCACTCAATCAGCATAACTACGGCTCAATTGATTTTTACTGGTATGTCTATTTAACGCTAACTGAATCAGATGCGATAACAAATCAGAATAGGCAACACCAGAGGCTGCCATTAATTTTGGATACATACTGATTTTGGTAAAGCCTGGCAGCGTATTAATTTCATTAAAATAAATTTCATTGGTATCTTTATCCAGAAAGAGGTCGACACGTGCCATCCCTTCACAATCCAGAACAATGAATAATTGTTTCGCGATCGCTCGCGCTTTTTCTTTAATATTATCGGAAGCATTGGCAGGAATGAGTAAATCTGCACCTTGGTCATCGAGGTATTTTGCTTCATAGGAATAAAATTCATGGTTGGGACTAATTTCACCTACGATACTCACAATCGGTTCATCACTATTATCCAGTGATTGCAACACAGCAATTTCCAGCTCTTGCACATTCAATGCTTTTTCTACCAACACTTTCGTATCAAAACGTAAGGCTTCATCAATCGCAGCTTGCAAGGCTGATGCTTCTTTTACTTTGGTGATACCAATACTGGAACCCGTATTCGCCGGTTTGACGAAGACTGGGAAAGAAATTTTCTCTTCCACTAATTTTAAAAAACGTTGCGGATTCAATTTCCAGACATCGTGTTTAATCACAATATAGGGAGCAACATTAATGCCAGCATTAATGGCAAGACGTTTGGAAAAATCTTTATCCATACCGACTGCCGATGCCAACACACCAGAGCCGACGTAGGGGAGATTGGCAAGTTCCAATAAACCTTGCAGCGTGCCATCTTCACAAAACGAACCGTGCATGGCTGGAAATACAACATCGAAATGATTCAGTGATTTATCTTGGTGCGCAACGAGTTCACTGGCGCTTTCAACGGGCTTGCTTGCCCATTCTGGGGTAAACCAGGCACGATCATCTTTTTCAAGACGACAAACCTTATTATATTCGAGACTTTTAGCGAGGACATCCTGGCCTAAAAACCAGTTGCCTTGCTTATCGACGCCTATCGGCACCACTTCAAAATGGGAAGGGTCCAGAAACTGCACAACATTTTTTGCCGATTGCAGAGAAACTTCATGCTCTGCCGAACGACCGCCGAATAAAACTGCCACACGAATTTTGCCCGATGGTTTCATCTTGATGACCTGTATTCAAGTAACACTAAATTTGACAAAACTATACCCTGTTTCTTTTTATACCGCCAGACAGCGACCGACTCTGTATTAACACCCTTTTCCAGCGAAAAACTATCTACCTATTATAGCTGTTGAATTTACTAGCAAATTTCCATTTTAAGGACCAAAAAAGGCAATTTTTAATTGACATAAGGGCAATAATGCTCAAAAATAGGCGCCTACAGTATAAATATTAAACAAAAGACACCAGGTTTACTCAATTTTCCAAATAGCTTAAACCACAAAAGATCGCTAAAATTTTCGTATCATAACAAGAGAGTCGGTTTAGTCATGAGCAAATTTAAACATATTCTACTTTGTTCCACCCTTTTAGGATTACTCGGCGCCAGTTGGCCATTTGGGTGGTTAGTGACACACCCCAACCCGGAAAAATTCGGTAGCAAGAGCTGGATCGATAAAGAATTTCAGATTATTCATTCCCAAGCCGGTAACCTTGACCCTAAAGTGCTGCGCTTAAGTCTGACTGCCTATGTAAAAGCCCGTCAGCAAGGTTACGACAGCAAACAAATGTTAACGATCATTGACTACTCCAAACCTTCCAATCAAAAGCGTTTATGGGTCTTTGATCTCAAAAATGGAAGAGAGGTCTTAAACACTTGGGTCTCGCATGGCAAGAATAGCGGCACCGTCAATGCAAATTCGTTTTCAAATAGCAACGGCAGTTTGAAATCCAGTATTGGTGTGTTTGTTACCGATGAGCCTTATGTTGGCGGCCACGGCATTTCATTGCGAATGAAAGGATTAGAAAAAGGTATCAACGATCATGCCTACGACCGCAATATTGTGTTTCACGGCGCGTCGTATGTGAATGGCAGTATCATTGGTTCCTTAGGTCGTGTGGGTCGCAGCTGGGGATGTCCCGCAGTCAGCACCAGCACGATTAAATCCCTAGTCGACACTATCAAGCAAAATACGGTAGTCTTTGCATATTATCCAGATCAGAACTGGTTAAGAAATTCCAGATATCTTGCTTAATAAGGACACTCAATGAATCGTCATTTTCGTCACCTGATTTCAGCCATTGTGGTCATGGCGTCGAGTCAGGCATTTGCTACCGCGTACACGACACCACCTTCCAACGAATCCATCATCGGCGGCTTGCAAACCGGCTTTGTCAAAACAGGTGATACACCCGCAACGATTGCTCAAGCTTATGATATCGGTTTCAATGAAATTCAAAATGCCAACCCAGATATAGATATGAACCATCGTTTCTGGTCTGGTAAAGAAGTCGTGATTCCCACCCAGCATTTGCTACCCGAATCACCACGTAAAGGCATCGTGATTAATCTGCCGGAAATGCGTATGTATTATTATACGGGTAACGAAGTATTAACTTATCCGATCGGTATTGGTAAACGGGATAAAACTATTCCTGTGACCAAAGCAGCCGTGACTTACAAGAAAACCAACCCATTCTGGTATCCACCTCAGGATATTCGTGAATTCAATCTGAAGCAGGGTGTGATTCTGCCGCGCGTGTTGCCACCCGGACCAGATAATCCACTGGGCACTTACGCCATTTACATGACCGTGCCTACCTTCTTGATTCACAGTACTATTTTTCCGGAAAGCGTCGGACGTCGTGCCAGTTTTGGGTGCATCCGTATGTATGAAAACGATATCGAAAGTTTCTTCCCCACGGTTAAACGCGGCATTCCCATTGAAATTCTGAATAACCCCGTGAAAGTTGGCTGGCAAAATAAATCGTTATACATGGAAGCACATCGCCCACTGGAAGAAAATCAAACAGACTTTGACTCAAGCTTACCTGGTATGGTGCATAAAATTGTTGCTCAGACAGGTGATAAACCCGTTTTGGTTGACTGGCAAGCCGTTTCATTTATTTCAAAAGCGAAAGACGGCATTCCACATGAAGTAGGTGTCACCATCGGTTAATCATTTTTAACGTTCTTCAAAAAACAGTAGAGCTTGATTTCATCAACTCTGCTGTTTTTTTTTGTCTAACAGCTTGTGATCCTTTAAATCGACCATCCCCAGCCGTCTAATCATTACACAAAAATAAGAACCCACCTTTTTGGATGACGCTTTTTTTATCCAGCGGCAATCCTCTTCCGTGAGACTCGAGTTATCTTTGACCATTCCGAGCACATTTCATGTTTCTCAGTCCGGCTTTTCGAACTTTATCCCATTCCACTCTCCTATCTAATTAATATTATTCTTTTATTCTTTTAAAGATATTTCTTATTATATAGCAGGGTATTTTTTGTGGATTACCCTGAAAACTAATTATTAATCATATAACTACAAGATTTCAAACCTGTGGAAAACTTTTGTATGGTTGTGATGATAACGGGGATAACACGGGGTCGGATTGCAAGCCCTCGCGAATTGATGTTTTATACACAGCTTACAAGGGGGTCTTAAGTGAAGTTATCCACATTATCTGACTGGTTAAACTGGATTGGTTCCGTTCATGCCACAGACATTGATCTTGGTTTGGATAGAATTGGCGTGGTGGCGGAACGCTTGGGGGTGTTGAAACCTGCGATCCCTGTGATCACGGTGGGGGGGACAAATGGGAAGGGATCGGTCGTAGCAGGTCTTGAATCCATTTATCGCGCGGCTGGTTATCGCGTTGGTGCGTTTACCTCGCCTTACTTGTTGGTGCACAACGAAGAGGTTCGCTTAGACGGCACGCAAGCCGATGATGCGTCGTTCCTTGAAGTCTTCGAGAAGATTGAGTCAGCACGCGCTGACGTGTCTCTGACGCCGTTTGAATACCATACGCTCGCTGCGCTCCTCATTTTCAAAAATGCCGACCTCGATGTCATGATTCTTGAGGTGGGTTTAGGTGGTCGCCTGGATGCGGTGAATGTCATCGATGCGGATGTGTCCATCGTGACTAGCATAGGCATTGATCATGTTGCCTGGTTGGGTGACACGCGCGAAAAAATTGCGATTGAGAAAGCGGGCATCTTCCGTGCGGGAAAGCCAGCCATCTGTGGCGATGACCATCCGCCCGCCAGTTTATTGGAAGTTGCGACGACGTTAGGGGTGGAGTTTTATCAACAAGGTCAGACATTCCAATTTGTAGAAAGCGACGATCATTGGTCGTGGCGTTCGCAAAAGGTGGAGTATGTTCAATTACCATGCAATCACTTGCTCACCCAAAATATGGCAACGGTGTTGATGGCCGTGACTTGTTTACAGAAAAGATTGCCCGTCGCTGAAGAAGCCTTGCGGCGCGGATTACAGCAAGTCAGTTTGTTAGGACGCTTGCAGGTGTTGCCAGGGCGGGTGACGGAAATCTTGGATGTCTCACATAACCCTGCTGCAGCACTTGTGTTGGCAAATCGATTACGGCAGATGCCATGCAGTGGGAAAACACTGGCCGTTTTTTCCATGTTGGATGATAAAGATATCGAAGCGACGATTGCCGTGATGCAACCGGTGATTTCGGATTGGTATATTGCCCCGTTAGAAGGCAAGCGTGCGGCATCGCTCGAAAAGCTAAAAAAAATTTTCCGCATAGCGGATATCCCATTCGTGCAAGATTTCGATTCCATCACATCGGCTTACCTTGCCGCCGCAAAACAAGCAGCCGATGGGGATCGCGTGGTGATATTTGGATCGTTTTATGTGGTTGCCGACATTATGCGCTTAAAGCAGCTTGCACCCTGAACGCACGTGCACACATATCCACGTGATGGACGCGTAGATAATCGAAAGGTTTCTGTGCGAGCGCTTGCGCAATCGCGAGAGTTTCAATATCACGATCCGGCGCTGCGTGGGGTGTGAAAATGGACAGGAATGATTTGCGCGAATGACCGACTAACACGCGCACACCCAGATTGCTGAAATGCCCGATGTTTTTGAGTAATGCCAAAGTTTGTCCGGGCGTTTTACCAAAACCAAATCCTGGATCGATGATGAGTCGACTGCGTGCAATGCCCTCTTGTTCCAGCATGAGAATCTGCTTTTCACTCCAACGATATAAAAAATCCACTGGATCTTGATCGCGCGGAAGGGTGGCTTCGCGGGTCGGGGGTATCGTGATGTGATGCATCACCACACAGTCAACGGAAGTTTCCCGCACGGCGTCGCGCATCGCGGGATCATTGAAGCCCGTGACATCATTAATCCAATCAATTTTTTTGGTGAGTGCGAGCCGCGCCACTTCGGCGTGACGGGTATCGACGCTAAGCGTAGGCGGAAGTAAAAATTGATGTGTGTTGGCAAGAATGATATCCAACACAGGTTCAAGCCGTCGCCATTCTTCAGTCGGGGTAAGTTCTTTGCGATGGGGTGCGGTCGACTCTGCACCAATATCTAAAACTTCCGCACCGGTTTGCACGAGCAGCAGTGCTTGTTGGAAGGCGAGTTCGGCTGACGAAAACTTTCCGCCATCTGAAAATGAATCGGGGGTGACATTAATGATGCCGGTGAGCGCCGGTGTATCTATGCGTTGCGCAATTTGAACAGTTTGAAAGGGCGCTTCGCCAGAAAAACGTGAGCCCCATTGTTCAACCAGTTGTTCGGCGGTGAGGTGGGTGACGGGGTCGCGCCAGAGTGGCATGACATCAGCCATCGGCCAAAGCACGAATGGACGTTGTCGACATTGCACATGTGGGATCGTTAAAGTGGGAGATTCAATCAGTTGGTCATCCCAAGCTAAAATATCCAGATCCACCACACGCGGACTCCAGCGTTCGTGCTCGCGCGCGCGGCCCATGGCTTGTTCGATCGTTTGTAGGGTCGCTAATAAATCTTGCGGCGAGAGCGTAGTTTCACAGGCGAGCACGCAATTTAAAAAATACTGATTCCATTCTGGCGCGGCGTTCTCAGTCAATTGAGCTTCTGATCGATACACCGGCGACACTTGTTTAATATGCAGACCTTCAACTTGTTTGAGAGCACGCAAGCTTAGTCGCAAATGATGGAGTCGATGACCAAGGTTGGAACCCATCCCGAGAATAATCATGAAGAGAGATCCGAGAACTGGAAGGTGACGCTGCCAAGATTCTCAATTTCCGGACGCTTAGTCAGGCTGACGCTCACCGTTGTGGCAGGCGGCACGAGGGTTTTGATGATGCGGTGTACTTCGTGGGTCACAAATTCAATCAAATGGAATTTCTGATCTGAAAGCGTTTCGCGCAATTTTTCGATCAACTGACGATAGCAAACTGTGTCGCCCAGATGGTCAGACTCGCAAGCTTTGGGGGTGAATGGGAATTTAATAACAAGATCGAGCATGACTGTTTGTTTGCGTAAACGTTCCTCATTCGGCCAACCGAGATAGAGCTCGAGTTCTAATTGATTGATTGTTAGCAAATGATTGGTTTTTTGAAGTTCCATGCTTGTCTCGCTCTGCCACTAACGGGGTCGGGAAATTGGCGTATAATTTGATGGATCACTTATTTTTAGTCAACCAATGAATCACCCCGCGACAAGGACGGAGTCCTGACCCGACGAGACGAGATCGTTATGAGTAACAATCTGCCATTAACAAATTTGATTAATACGTTTCAATATCTCCGGCGTCAGTTTTTTCTTCACGGCCAGTGCGCCAAGATTTTCGGTCAGTTGTTCAACCTTGGTCGCACCCGTAATCACGGAACTGACATTTGGATTTTTCAAAATCCAGGCGATGGATAATTGTGACAAGGTGCAATCGAGCTCTTTTGCTAAATTTTCCAGTTCTTTTGCTTTTTCAACCAGCTGCATGAAATTATCCGGGACGAGCCATGCTTCTTTGGCGAGACGACTGTCGGATGGAATGCCGTGATTATATTTCCCTGAAAGAATACCTGAGGCGAGTGGACTCCAGGTGGTGGTGCCCATGCCGAATTTTTCAAATAGAGGCAGATAATCTTTTTCCAGGTGATGGCGATGAAATAAATTATATTTCGGTTGTTCCATGCTGGGCTTGATGCAATTTAATTTTTCCGCAAGATGATACGCCGATTCGATTTGATCGGGACTCCATTCCGACGTACCCCAGTAAAACGCATAACCCGCGCGCACGAGAGCATCCATGGCGAGGACGGTTTCTTCAATCGGTGTGTTCATGTCAGGACGATGGCAATAGAGTAAATCGACGTAATCAAGGCGCAGGCGGCGCAAAGAATTTTTCGTGCCTTCAATCAGGTGTTTGCGCGACAAACCGGTGTCATTTGGACCGGTGCCACCCCAGAATATTTTGGTAGAAATGACCAAATCTTCGCGACGAAATTCGCGAATGGCTTTACCCATTAAAACTTCTGCTTCCCCGTGAGCATAACTTTCTGCGTTGTCAAAAAAATTCACGCCTTGATCAAACGCGGTATGCATGAGGGTTTTAACGACATCGCCGCCAATTTGCTTGCCAAAGGTGATCCATGAACCTAAAGAAATTTCACTGACACAAAGACCAGCCTTGCCGAGACGGTTGTATTGCATGGGGCATTCCTTTTTTGAGAGCTAATCCGATGGGTGCGTATTCTAAACCTGAAATTAGACAATGTCATTGATACGTATTGCCCCAATCCAGACGAACGTGGTACTGTATCGCAAATTACAATAATACGGCTCATAACCCATGCTTAAAATCGGAAAAATGACGGATTACGCGATGCTCGTTTTGAGCGGAATGGCGAAAGATCCACAGGCCGTCATGAGCGCAACCTATGTGGCGGAAACCCTGCGTCTGCCTGCGCCAACAGTTAGCAAGATATTGAAAACGCTGGGAGATTCAGGACTGGTGACGTCTGTTCGTGGTGCCGAAGGCGGCTATCGACTCAGTAAACCGGCGGCAGACATCAATGTCGCCGAAGTGATTGAAGCGATGGAAGGTGATCTTGCCCTGACCGAGTGCTGCGAAACGACGAATCTCTGTAATCTCGCCTCCATGTGTGCGATGCAAAATAATTGGCTAAAAATTAATGGGTTAATCAAGTCATTGTTATCACGGCTAAGCATCGTCGACATGGTTGGGCCAATTTCACTCGAGGGGCTGCTCCATGACAAATAAACTAATTAAAGAAGTCGTTGATAAACAATACCCCTACGGTTTCGAAACGGATATTGATTCCGACACGATTGCGGCGGGTCTCAATGCCGATGTTATCCGTCTCATTTCCGCCCGTAAAAATGAACCCGAATTCATGCTGGCCTGGCGACTCAAGGCTTACGAACATTGGTGTACATTGACGCCACCTGAGTGGGCCCATCTCCATCACCCGCCGATTGATTACCAAAGTATTATTTATTACTCCGCGCCTAAGTCAGTGAAAGACGGGCCTAAGAGTATCGAGGAAGTCGACCCAAAATTACTCGAGACGTATAAAAAATTAGGTATCCCCTTGCACGAACAAGGCCGCCTTGCCGGTGTTGCCGTTGATGCGGTGTTCGATAGCATTTCAGTCGCGACCACTTTCAAAGCGAAGCTCGCTGAAGCGGGTGTGATCTTTTGCCCGTTCTCAGAAGCGGTACAAGAACATCCCGAATTAATCGAAAAATATTTAGGAAGCGTGGTGTCGTATCGCGATAATTTTTTTGCGGCACTGAATGCGGCCGTGTTTAGTGATGGTTCGTTTGTCTATATTCCAAAAGGCGTGCGTTGCCCCATGGAGTTATCAACATATTTCCGGATTAACACGGCCAAGACCGGACAGTTTGAAAGAACCCTGATTATTGCGGAAGAAGGTAGTCATGTCAGTTACCTCGAAGGCTGCACGGCGCCGATGCGTGATGAAAATCAATTGCATGCCGCGGTTGTCGAATTAATTGCGCATGATCATGCCGTTATAAAATATTCGACCGTACAGAATTGGTATCCCGGCGATGAAAACGGTGTGGGTGGCATTTACAATTTCGTCACCAAACGCGGACATTGTCGTGGTGTGCATTCCAAAATATCCTGGACGCAAATTGAAACGGGTTCTGCGATTACCTGGAAATATCCAAGCGTTGTCTTGCAAGGCGATCATTCCATCGGCGAATTTTATTCCGTTGCACTGACGAATAACTACCAGCAAGCGGATACTGGCACGAAGATGATTCACATTGGCAAGAACACACGTAGCACAATTATTTCGAAAGGTATTTCAGCCGGTCACGGACAAAATGCTTATCGTGGTTTAGTTCGTATGCTGCCTACCGCAAAAAATGCGCGGAACTATACGCAGTGCGACTCTTTATTATTGAGCGAAACTTGCGGTGCACATACTTTCCCGTATATCGAAGTAAAAAATCCAACCGCACAAGTCGAGCATGAAGCATCCACGTCGAAAATTGGCGAAGATCAATTGTTCTATTGCCGCCAACGCGGATTAAAAACAGAAGATGCTATTTCCATGATCGTGAATGGGTTTTGCAAACAGGTTTTCAAAGAATTGCCGATGGAGTTTGCAGTCGAGGCGCAAAAATTGCTGGAAGTGAGTTTGGAAGGCAGCGTAGGTTAAAAAATAAAAATAGGTGAACAATGCTCGAAATTAAGAATTTAGAAGTCAATATTCAAGACGAGAAGCAGCAAACGAAACCGATTTTGCGTGGTGTGAATCTTGCGATCAAACCCGGTGAAGTGCATGCCATCATGGGTCCGAATGGTTCAGGAAAAAGTACGCTTGCTAATGTGCTGGCTGGACGTGATGATTATGCCATTACTAATGGCACGGCCACTTTAAATGGCGTTGATTTGCTGGCACTCGCACCTGAAGAACGTGCAGCCCTCGGACTATTTTTAGCATTCCAATACCCGACTGAAATTCCGGGCGTGAATAATATGTATTTCTTGCGCACGGCTTTAAACAGTCTGCGTAAACAAAAAGAACTACCACCACTTGATGCGGCTGATTTTTTAATGCTGGCTAAAAGTAAAATGAAGGAAGTTGGTTTAAACGAAGCGTTCCTGCAGCGTGCGGTGAACGAAGGTTTTTCCGGTGGTGAAAAGAAGCGAAATGAAGTATTGCAAATGCTGATTCTCGAACCCAATTTCATCATTCTAGATGAAACTGATTCGGGTCTTGATATTGATGCGTTACAAATGGTCGCGCGCTCAGTGAATAGTTTGCGTGACGGCAAGCGCAGTATCTTAGTCGTGACCCACTATCAACGTTTATTAGATTTTATCGAGCCTGATGTGATTCACGTTATGGCGAAAGGTAAAATTCAAAAATCAGGCGATAAGACCTTAGCGCTCGAACTGGAAGCCAAAGGTTATGGCTGGTTAGAAGACGAGAACTCAAAATGACCGTGCATGTACTTAAAAACAAAGGCTTGATACAGGATGAGCAATCATACCTGCGCGGGTTGCCGACTAAAAAAAATGAGCGTTGGAAGTATGTCGACCTCAGTATTTTCGAGCGCCAGCCATTTGTCATGCAAAGCTGTGATGTCGTTATCTCTGCTGAGCGTTTGAATTCGTATCGCATGCAAGATGTTGATGCCATTTTACTGGTATTTGTGGATGGCCGTTTTGAACCTGCCTATTCCGATTTAGACAAATTACCGAAAGAAGTGATTGCTTGTAGTTTGCAGCAAGCGCGGGATGATCATGACACACTCCTCGCTGAGAACGCCGCTCAAAATATTAATCAACAGCATTATCCCTTTGCCTCTTTCAATGCGACAACTCTTGCGGATGGATTGTTTTTATCTATTTCTGCAGGATTTACGTTAAGCTCACCGTTGCATGTATTATCGATTGCAAGCGGACATGAAGGTGCGATGACGCACACTCAAAATGTCTGGGTATTTGGCGCGAACTCTTCCGCCACACTCGTGCATGAATACATGGGCCTGCGCGATGAAACGTATTTTACAAATGTTGTGACTACCATCGCTGCTGGAAAAGGTAGTCGCATTCAAGTGATTAAATCGCAACGTGAAGGACAGCTTGCACTCCACATGGAAAATTTCTTCGTGCGACAAGCAGAAGAAAGCGATGTGAACATTACACAATTAACCACCGGCGGACAACTGTCACGAGATGATATGGTTGTTTCACTCGATGGCACGGGATCATTGTTTCACACGAGTGGGTTTTATCACACCTCTCGTGATGGACAACTCATCGATCACCATGTTGACGTGAAACATATTGCCAAGCGCACCAGCAGCGAAATGATTTACAAAGGCATTGCCGATAAAAAATCTCGCGCCGTTTTCAATGGCAGCCTGTATGTAGAGAAAGACGCGCAAAAAATTAATGCCGTCCAGGAAAATCATCATTTGTTATTATCTGCGCAAGCGGAAGTGTACTCAAAGCCAGAACTAGAAATTTATGCCGATGATGTGAAGTGCCGACATGGCGCAACCACCGGCCAATTGGACCAAGATGCCTTGTTTTACATGCGTGCTCGCGGCATTGATCATGCGACGGCCATGAATATTTTATTAGCTGGATTCGCGAATGATGTGTTAACCCGCATCACCGATACGGCTATTCAACAGCACGTTAAGAAGCAGGTGAAATTTTTATGATGGGCGAAGTCACGACATGCGATTTCACAAAGATTAAAAATGATTTTCCCGAATTAGCGGGCATGAATCGCGGTAAGCCGTTGGTGTATCTCGACAGCGCCTCTTCCGCGCAAAAGCCACGTCACGTCATTGAGGCGGTGTCTCATTTTTATAGCCATGATTATGCGAATATTCATCGCGGCATTTATGAGATTAGTGAGCGTGCAACCGATTTATATGAAAATGCAAGAAAAGCTGCCGCACGATTTATCAATGCCACGCCTGATGAAGTGGTACTGACTAGCGGCACAACCGGCGCGATTAATTTAGTGGCGCAAAGTTACGGCCGTACACATTGGCAAGCCGGTGATGAAGTGATATTGACGGAGATGGAGCATCATTCCAATATCGTGCCCTGGTTCCAGTTGAAAGAACAAATCGACATCGTTTTGAAAATCGTGCCGGTGAATGATGATGGTACGCTCAACATGCAAGCCTTCCAGAAATTATTCACACCTCGCACACGTTTTTTAGCTGTAACCCATGTCTCGAATGTCATTGGCACCATTAATCCGGTGCGTGAAATGATACGCATGGCACACGAACACGGCGTGCCTGTTTTGGTTGATGGTGCGCAAGCCGTTCCCCATCTTCCCGTTGATATCGCAGCGCTTGATTGTGATTTTTATGTTTATTCTGCCCACAAACTTTATGGGCCGACTGGCATTGGCGTCTTATACGGCAAGAAAGAATTGTTAGCGAAAATGCCGCCTTATCAAGGCGGTGGCGGGATGATCGAAACCGTTTCATTTACCAATATTACCTATGCACCCTCACCACACAAATTTGAAGCGGGTACGCCTGATATTGCCGGGGCGATAGGGATGGCGGCAGCGATAGAATATATCGAGCAATTCCGGATGGAAAATATTGTTGCGCACGAACAAGTGTTGCTGGAAGAGGCCGAAAAGCAATTAGCACAAATTCTAGGTCTGCGCATCATCGGCACCTCGCGTCCGAAAGCTGGCGTGATTTCTTTTGTGATGGATGATATCCATCCGCATGATATTGGTACGGTACTCGATCACGAAGGTGTGGCGATTCGCGCCGGACATCATTGTGCCATGCCATTAATGGAACGTTTTAAAGTCCCCGCAACGGTGCGTGTCTCATTCGGCATTTATAATCAGGTGCAAGATATTGAAGCGCTCGTGCAGGCCATTCATTTAGCGAAGAGGATATTTAGCTGATGTCGTTACGTGAACTTTATCAAGAAATGATTATTGATCACGGCAAGCAGCCGCGGAATTTCGGCGCGCTGCCTGCCGCGACGCATTCTAAAAACGGTCAAAATCCTTTGTGCGGGGATAAACTCACCGTTTATTTGCTTGAGCGCGATGGCATCGTTGAAGACGTACGCTTTGAAGGAACAGGTTGCGCCATCTCTGTCGCATCCGCTTCATTGATGACAGAGGCCGTGAAAGGCAAAACCTTGCAGAGCGTCAAAACGTTATTCGAAAATTTTCATCAACTGGTCACTACCGGCGATGAAAGCGTGATCGATATTGGTAAGCTTGCCGTGTTTAGCGGTGTCGCGGAATTTCCAGTACGCGTAAAATGCGCGACGCTAGCCTGGCACACCATGAATGCTGCGCTGTTAAACGATACGCAGCCGGTGACAACGGAATAGGAGAGAGACCATGCAGACGAATATCCAATTTACCGAATCCGCGAGTGCTTATATTAAGAAAATGCTAGCGAGTCAACCGGGCACAGGGTTTCGAATTTCCATTAAAAAAACGGGATGTTCAGGATATTCTTATGTGCCAGCATTGGTTGAAAGTATCCACCCAACGGATGTCTGTCTGCCCATCGATGATGACGTTTCAGTTTACCTCGACACCGCATGGTTACATTTATTGGAAGGCGTGAAAGTCGATTATGTTGAAGAAGTGAAGACGGGTTTGAAACAAAAACGTTTGATATTTACCAATGAAAAAGAAGCTGGCCGCTGTGGTTGCGGTGAAAGTTTTCATATTGAATGAGGTGAGTGGTGTTTCGCGAAACAGCAGTCGAAGTTAAAAGAGAAGTTGAAGCCGCGTTAATTCCATCCGGAACCAAAGTGACGCTGCAGCCTGGCACACAAGTTTTTGTGACACAGGCTTTGGGCGATGCCTACACGATTTACGTGAATGGTAATTTGGTGCGCGTGAATGGCAAAGATGGTGATGCACTCGGCCTCGTGATTCTCGAAATTCCGGATATCAATCAAACCGAAGGCTCGATTGAAGAGAAGGTCCAAACACAGTTGCGTACTTGCTTTGATCCGGAAATCCCCGTCAATATTGTGGATCTCGGATTGATTTATAACACCGTGATTATGCCGCTTGGCATGAATGATCATCGTGTCGAAGTGGTCATGACCTTAACCGCCGTTGGTTGCGGCATGGGCCCCGTGTTACTTGGCGAAGTGGAACAAAAAATTCGTAAGATAAACGGCGTTACCGATGTCAAAGTTGATCTGGTTTTTGATCCACCCTGGAATCGCGATAATATGAGCGATGAAGCAAAGCTGCAATTAGGGATTCTATAAATAACCGTGACCCGGCTTTGAATAGCAAGTCGGCGTATAAAAAAATTGAGAAAAATAAAAGGGGCACCACCAATGTCAATCCAAGAAAAAATCAAACAACAAGTTACCGAACACGAAGTCGTTTTATTCATGAAAGGTAGCGCTGAATTACCCATGTGCGGTTTCTCTGCAAGGGCCACGAATATTTTAAAAGCTTGCGGCGTCCCATTTACCACTGTCGATGTGTTGAAAGATGAAGAAATTCGCAATGGTATTAAGGTTTATTCCAATTGGCCGACCATTCCGCAACTTTACATCAAAGGCGAATTTATTGGCGGTAGCGATATTATGGCTGAAATGTACGAGGCCGGTGAATTGCAGTCGTTATTGACGGGTTAGTTTAAACCTAAGCTGTCATCCCGTGCGCGGGATGACAGGCCTGGTGGGGCAGAGGAAATAAAGAGATTAAACCGTTTTGGCCGAAATTTTCTTCCACCAAGATAAGCGTGGCATGTACAGCAATAAAAAAATCAGTAACGCAGTAAACGTTCCTACCAGATAAAATCCAAATGAAATCGACAACCCAACGGCAGCCGTGGCCCAAAGCGTCGCTGCGGTAGTTAAGCCCGTGACATAATCACCTTGACGGAAAATAATCCCGCCGCCTAAAAAGCCGATGCCGGTGACGACTTGTGCGGCAATTCGGGTCGGGTCGATTTCGCTGATGATCATACTCAAGATGCCGAACGCACAAGCGCCGAGTGATATCGCGCCGTAAGTTCGAATGCCAGCAGAGACGATATTACGGTGTCGTTCACGTTCCCAGCCAATTAAACCGCCGAGAAAGCAGGCGAGTAAAATACGAAAGACGATGATTAAATCTGTTTGTAGACTTGGAGTTAACAAGGTGATATTTGCGTCCACTGCCATTACGCTACGCCTCAATGCGGGTAAATATTTATCCTATCAGTTTTTTTTTAGCTTTGCAGGATGATTTCACGCATTTTGGTACAGACCTTCTGCATGACGTGAATATTGTGGATGGCAGAGAGATGGAAGTAAGCGATCAAGCCTTCTTTGAAGAGGTAATGCAGGTAGGCGCGTGAGAAATTAAGGCAAGTATAGCAGCCGCAATCTTGCATGATGGGTGTGTCATCTTTCGCATAAATTGCTTTTTTGATAAGGAGATGGGCTTTTTCACCATTGTTTTCAAAGGCAAGCCATCCGTCGCGCTCAACGATCGTGCCGTTGTATAACGTGCCGTGACGGGCATTGCGCGTTGGCGCGACGCAATCGAAAACATCAATGCCGCGACCCACGACATCAATTAAATCTTGTGGGTTTAATCCGACACCCATGGTGTAACGGACTTTTTCATCGGGGAGCATGGGTGTCAGCCAGTCGATAATTTCCATGGTTTTCACCATGTCAAAACCGATGACTTCACCGCCGATACCAATCCCGTCGAGGTCTTGGCTCAAAATAAATTCGGCACTTTGTTCACGTAAATCACGGAAGCTGCCACCTTGAATGATGCCAAAGAGAGCCTGTTTGAAACCGTAAGCAGAGCAAGGTTGACGGTCGTGTTCTTCTTTGGAAGTGACCAGCCAGCGGTGTGTACGAGCCAGCGCATCTAAGGCCGCTTCACGGCCGCCGGTTTCCGGTGTGCATTGGTCGAAGGCCATGATGATATCGGCGCCGATAATCTTTTGGGCTTGAATAGATGTTTTGGAATTCAGATGAATGATTTTGCCATTCACCGGATGTTTAAAGTGCGCCCCTTTTTCATCGATGATGCAAATGGTGCCTTTCTTCGACAGACTGAAAACCTGAAACCCACCGCTATCGGTCAACATGGCTTTCGGCCAGCCCATGAATTTGTGCATGCCGCCCGCGGCCTGAATGACTTCCATGCCTGGCGAGCAGAGCATATGGTAAGTGTTACCACCGAGAATAATCTGGCTGCCATTCTGGCGTAGATCTTCTGGCGTTAAATAATTTAGCATCGCGCGCGTGCCGACTGGCATAAACGAAGGGGTTAATACTTCGCCGTGCGGTGTCGATATACGCATCACCCGCGCCGGTAAAGTGGGGTGTTTTTTGACCAGTTCTGAGCTAAATTGATTATTCATAGGGCGGGATTATAGCGATATCCTGACCAAGAGGCGACTCATAAAGTAGCATGAAAATCTTAAAGGCAGCGCTATTCTATGCTAGAATCGGCTGATTCAAAACTAACCAGATAAGCGACCTATGCCACTGACTCGCGAATATAGTTTCATGGATAAACTCTGCATCGGCATCGATCAAGCCTTGCGAACACTCACCGATCACGCCCATACCAGCGGCGCACCTTATCCTGCCCAAAAGGTGACGGATGAAACGATGGATGCGACACAACGCAAACACTCCGCCGGATTAATGCGCATCAACCACGCTGGTGAAGTGTGCGCTCAAGCGCTTTATCACGGCCAGGCCTTGGCTTCACGTGCGAGCGAGGTGCAGGAGAAAATGCATCAGGCGGCACTGGAAGAGGGCGATCATCTGGATTGGTGTAAACGGCGCCTGGATGAATTAGGCAGTCATACGAGTTATTTAAATCCTCTCTGGTATGCGGGTTCATTTTGTATTGGATTGGCTGCTGGCATGATCGGCGACAAGTGGAGTCTCGGTTTTGTCGTAGAAACCGAACGACAGGTTATCAAACATTTATACGGCCATTTATCGTTGTTGCCCAGTGCCGATCAGCGTAGTTATAAAATTCTGGAACGCATGGAAAGCGATGAGGCACGCCACCGCGATGAAGCTATACAATCAGGTGCACATGAATTGCCAGCTTATATTAAATCCGTGATGGCGCTGACGTCGAAGGTGATGGTGAAATCAGCCTATTACTGGTGAAACAGTCTCATAAAAGTGATGGGTTGGGACGCAATAACGGTTAACGTCGCTCATCTTAAAAAAGATCTATTATAAAAAATAATGAGGAATGCCATGTTTCGTAAAGCAGTCGTGAAGCAACTTCAAGAAGATGCGCAGAGAGAACAAAACAACGATACGCGTAATATCGATATCGACCACGATAGATTTGCTTTGTTATTCAACCCAGCAACCCATCACAAAGAACATCGCGTGGACTGGTATGTCAATCGTAATAAGGACATTCGAAATACACTGAATGGACTGTGGAATAACGGCGCAGGGATTATCAATAAAAAAACAATGGAAGGTGCGACCACCGATCAACGCACGTTTTCACGCATTAATGTGCTATTTCGTAACATGGAAACGCGTGGCGGGACGGGGCGCACAGAGTTCGACAGTTTCAAGTACGATAAAAAGCATGATATGTATCATTGCCATGTTTGGGATGGTCAACCCACTTACGTGGTCATGTGGGAAATTGATGAAGAAAACCACGTGATTAATATTGTCGACATGGGGCCGCATGAAAATTTCAATTATAAGCGTCGCCACAAAAAAGCAGATGCGATTGATGCCGCGTTAGAGGCTCGCAGTGAAGATCAGAAATATCAGGAACATAAAAGGCGAGGATTGGCTCGTTCATAATGACAAACAGGGCATCTGCAAGGGATGCCCCGTTATCAAGAGAAATTAAACGGCAATGGTCGGTAAGGTTGTGCCCACGATGAGTGCGCCAGCCTGAAGTAACCAGACCATCCAGACGATTTCCATGAAATACGGACACCAGTGCTTACGCACCAAGAAGTAAATCAGTGAGGGGATGAGGCCTGCCAGAAATGGAATGGCGATCAATGCCACTAAGCCGCGCGCAATATTACCCGCATTACCACCTGAGAAGACATCACCGAGAATATTGGAAACGTGTCCATGTGCGTCAACCAGAAACGCTACGATAAGTTTAGCTTGTGGCATGAAGACGACCACTGCGGCACTAAGAGCAACAATTACAAAAAAAGAAAGAATTTGTTTATACATGAGGCATCCTTATAAGTCTGAGTTCCTTGTCCGCATTTGCAGAGACAATAGGCAGAAGGTTACTGGCGTCCATTTCTTTTGTAAAGAGACACAGGAAAATAATGTTATAAAACAGGGTGATTGCTAAACCTTGATCCCCACGCCTCTTTCCATCAAGGATCGTGCCCACACAAATAGGCCAATGAAAAATACACTGACTAGCCCAAAGCCATACCACGGACTTAAATCGGAAATGCCGAGCACACCGAAACGGAAGGTATCGACCATGTTCAATACGGGGTTTAATACCGAGATAGTCCGCCAGCCAGGCGATAACTGATTAATCGAATAAAACACACCACCTAAATACGTGAGCGGTGTGAGAACAAAAGTGGGAATGAAGGAGATATCATCAAAACGTTTGGCATAAATCGCATTAATGAGACCACCGAGTGAGAAGACCATGGCTGATAAAATAGCCATGAGCAGGACGACAGCAGGGTGAGTAATCGGTACGTGCGTAAAAAAAAGAGAGATCACTAATACGACGGAGCCGACCAGCACACCGCGAATGGCACCACCCAATACAAAACCAAAGAGAATGAGTATGTTGGGCATGGGCGAGACCAGTAATTCCTCAATACTTTTGCTGAATTTGGCCAGAAAGAAGGACGATGCTGTGTTGGCATACGAGCTTGTCATGATCGACATCATAATCAATCCCGGCACAATGTATTGAATATACGTATAGCCATCGATGTCATTGATTTGCGAACCGATGAATTTACCGAAGATGATGAAATAGAGGCTCATCGTGATGGCCGGTGGCAAGAGCGTTTGTGACCAGATGCGCATGAAGCGGAGAATTTCTTTGATGAGTAATGTTTGAAGCGCAATCAAATTAGGGTAAAAGCCGGTGCGAGGGGTCATATCTTAGCCGCCTGTTTTTTATTCTGGGTGACAAGATGAATGAATAATTCTTCGAGACGATTGGTTTTATTCCGCATGCTGTTGATGGTGATGTGTTGAGCTGTCAGCTTGCTGAATAAATCATTGAGAGACTGGTGGCGATTAATTTCGACTTCAATTGAGGATTCATCTTGTAAACGCCAGATATAATCATCAAGTTGCGGTAGGGGGCCGTTGAAATCAAGAATCATCGTTTGCACATTCAAGCGGTTAATGAGCGCCTTCATATTAGAATGCACAATGATTTCGCCATGATCGATAATGGCCACATTCTTGCAAAGATGCTCCGCCTCTTCGAGATAGTGTGTGGTCAAGATAATGGTGGTACCGGCTTCATTGAGCTTGGTCAGCGTGCGCCACAGGTGATGACGCAATTCGATATCGACGCCGGCAGTGGGCTCGTCGAGAATTAATAATTTTGGTTCATTCATGAGCGCGCGTGCAATCATCAGGCGACGTTTCATGCCCCCTGATAGTCGAATGGCGGGCTGATTGCGCATTTCCCATAAACCCATTTCCGTCAGGTATTTTTCCATGCGCTTGACGGCTATATGGCGAGGTATGCCGTAATAACCGGCTTGATTGATCAGGATCAGCGAGATTTTTTCGAAGGAATTAAAATTAATTTCCTGTGGCACGACACCTATGCACGATTTTGCAAGAGCGAGTTCCGAGTCTGTATCGTGGCCGAAAATTTTAACTGAACCACTCGTCTTATTAATGAGTGAGCAAATGATGCCGATAGTGGTCGATTTCCCCGCGCCGTTTTGACCGAGCAGGGCGAAAAAATCACCTTGCTCCACATCAAGATCAATCCCTTTTAAGGCGGCGATACCATTCGGATAAATTTTCGATAATGTTTTGACTGACAGCGCTTTCATGATTGATCGGCTATTAATTGAATGAGCGTTTGCAATGCTTTACCGCGATGACTGATTTTATTTTTAAGCTCGGATGGAAGCTCCGCCGCAGACTTATTTTCAGAGGGAACTAGAAAGACAGGATCGTAGCCGAAACCATCTTCACCGCGTCGTTCATGTAAAATACGCCCCGACCATTTGCCATCGCAAACGATGGGTGCAGGGTCGGTCGGTGAGTTCATAAAAGCAAGTACGCAGTGAAAAGCGGCTTGACGGTTCGCATCCGGAATGTCACGCATCGCTTCGAGAAGTTTATCGATGTTGCGGCTAGCATTGCTCGGTTCACCAGCATAGCGCGCTGAGTAAATCCCGGGTGCGCCACCGAGTGCTGCGACGGCAAGACCGGAATCATCGGCTAACGCGGGCAATCCTGAAAGCAATGACGCATGTCGCGCTTTAAGAAGAGCATTTTCTATAAAGGTTAATCCTGTTTCCTCTGCATCGGGAATACCCAATGCAGATTGAGGAACGATTTCTATATTCAAATGTTGCAGTAACGCGGTCAATTCTTTGATCTTGCCCGCATTACTCGAAGCCAACACAATTTTTTTATAATTAAGCAAATGTAACTCCAAGACCTAATGCCATGAGTGGGTTGACGAGCATGATAATTAATAATTGTAAAATGATCATGGCAGGTATCGGTGAAATATCAACGCCACCGACCACCGGACAAAGACGCTGCACGGGACGCATGATAGGCGCATTAATTTTATAAAGAAGATTATTAAGCGGTGAGCCGGGTTGCACCCAACTTAAAATAGCTTGCATGATGATCGCATAAAACATGGTTTGTAAGATAATCTTCAACATATCCGCAAAGCCAATAATCAATAGGCCGGCCATGGACAAGCTATCGAGGTTCAGCGAAGCGATAATGATATATTTAACGAATTCCAGGGCGAGTATTAAAACAAGCGAAGAAATTTCTATGCCACGAATGTTTGGAATCAGTTTTCGCAAAGGTTTCACCGCGAAATCTGTGCAGCGCACGATGAACTGGGTGAACGGATCAAAATAATTCGCCCCGGCATAAGCAAGCAATACTCTTACGACGAGCAAGAATAAATACATGTCGAACAGTGTGCTAACTAGAAAAAGTAAAGCTTCACGAATAGCGGACATTCTTAGTTATCTCCTAACAGGTTGGCTAATTCTTCCGAGCGCTCTTTGGCGGATTGGAGCGCCTTTTTGAAAATATCACGAAGGTGACATGATTCGAGCTGGTTCACGGCGCTTTCAGTTGTGCCACCTGGGGAGGTGACGTGCTGACGTAGTTCAGCCGGTGTATGCGTACTTTCAATGACCATGAGTGCGGCACCGAGCGCCGTTTGTTGCGTCAGCATTTGTGCGATATCGGCGGGCAGACCGAGTAATTCTGCACCTGCCTGCAAAGCTTCCTGCACCAGAAAGAAATAAGCAGGACCACTGCCGGAGAGCGCAGTGACAATATCCATTTGCGCTTCATCGGTGACCCACACAGCAATACCAACAGCACGTAAGATGGACTCGGCAATATCATGCTGGCTAGCCGTGACATGTGTGTTGGCAAAGAGAGCGCTTGCACCTGCACCGATTAGCGCGGGCGTGTTTGGCATGACACGCACAATGGCGGTGTCATGACCGAGCCATTGTGTGAGACTTTTGATTTGAATGCCGGCAGCGATAGAGATAACCAGTGGTTTACGTTCAGTGACGATCTCTTTTAACGGTTGCGCAACCTCTTTCATCACCTGTGGTTTGACCGCCAGGATAATGACATCAGCCAAACGGGCGGCTTCTTCGTTATGAGCAAATACACGGATACCGAATTTCTGTTGTAAGAATTCGCGTTTTTCCTGATTCGGTTCGGTTGCAATGAGTTTGTCAGCGGGATGACCATTTTTAATCATACCGCCAATCAGGCTGCTGCCCATGTTGCCGGCGCCTATCATGGCAATGATTGGTGTTGTCATAAGTTACTCTTAATAAAAGTTGGACTATTTAACCATATTGGGGCGCTGATGTAAAAATCCAGAGAGGGATGTTAGTATTTGCCATTAGCATTCAAGGATGAAGCGATAATCAGATGGAAACTCGAACCTATGATGATCTGCCCGTAGAAATTAAATGGCATTTATTTTCATTTTTATCCGTTAAAGACGTCGTTGCTGTTTGCAGTGCCAACGCGACCAATTATAGTCTCATCAAAGATGAGGCATTTTGGCAGCACCGTGCCTGTCAGGATTTTTATCCCGATGTTTCGGGTATCGATTCTTGTGAAGCGTATATCACGTTCAAAAATAATTTTACCCCGCGCATTCAATACGAAAGACGCTTAGTCGTTGCCTACCTCGCCGCAGCTTGTTTTGTTGAAGCATCAGACTGGGAGCAAACCGAAAAAAATACATTTTTTAAATTAATAGATAATACGCTCGAGCATTTAGGCGAAAAAACATTTCTTGAGGTCGTCAATACAGATCGTTACGACTATGCTGTGATCAATCATGTCGATGAACCCGCATCGGTTAAAAATAAAATATTTCGTAGAATGGTATTAGGCTCAAAGGAACAGTCGCGTGGTGAAGCTGATCTTCTTATAAAAGAGCAGCTATTTTTCCCTGACGACCAAACATCTTGTGCTTATGTGCATTCACTGACGTTTGCCTTAATGGTATTTGCTAAATGTAATGCGCACCTATCTTTGCGAATTTTTCTAAGGAAAATATCGACGGATCAGCGAACCGCGTTGATGAATAAAATAGGTGCTGACTTACTTTGTGCCGCTGCAGAATTTGGCCATGTTGAAGCGACCATTGAATTACTGGCAGGTGGTGCGAATCCGAATCATTATAGTTTCATGCAAATCGTTGAGGGAAGTCATTATTGGATTCAACCAATAGTGGCGCTGCAAACACTGTTATTCAAATCACATCGTGTTAAAACAAGAGGGGAAGCGATCCAAGAAATCATTACGCTTTTTCTCGGCGCTGGTTTAGACGTTGACCAGCCTGGTATGAATATTCAGCAAGTTGAAACGGGTGAGTGGAATGAGATGCCAACGGTAAGAGAAAGGGCTGAACAAATGGTGAGATTTATAGAATCTCACCGACACCTTTATTCGCATGAAGAATGTGTCGGTATCAGTGAGATTCTCCACCGGATTACTTTTGCGCCGTCTTGTTGTGTTCTTGCAGAACCTGGAACAAATAGTCGTAACGATTGTGAGCGCTCCACGCATACCAGCCATCCGCTCCCGCATCGTCGACCGCTTTGATTTGCGCTTTGATATAATTCGATCGCTTGCTGCCAGACATGGGGAAGTGATAATTGGATAATTCGATGAAGGCGATCACTTTCACCGGCGATTTTTCAGGAAACTGTTTCTGAATGCGCGAGAGTGAGCCATGTACAGTTTCATACGGTGTCTTGTAATGTTCCGCAAATGGTTTGTAATGTGAAGGATAGACCATGGGGCAGAGTGCATCGACGGTTTGTGAAAACATTTTGGCATTCTGACCGATATAAGGCGATTCGCCGTAACTGGTTTCTCCAAATACATCTACCTGCAGCGGCGTCTTGCCCAGTTTGTCTTTATACCAGGAGATAATCTTCATGATGTCTTTGGCATTATTGGGCGAAGGCTTTTGTTTGGTGTTATAGCGGATGTAATCCAGCTGGATAGCATCGGCACCATAACTGACGGCCGCATCGACGAGGCGATATTTCTTTTGCCAGACGGCAGGGTTTTGAATCATTTCGCGCGTACCGCCACCGGGGAACATGGTGATGCGGGCGACGTATTTAATACCGTTCTGCTTAACTAGAGCAATATTTGATCTGGTATGTTGGCTAGGACTCTCAAGATCAATCACGAAGGTATCGATACCCGAAGCTTTTGCCTGGCGAATCAGGTAGTTGAGATACGTGGTGTTGTCCGCCGTGTTCTGCGTGAGATATATTCCTTTAACATTCATGGCATTATCAGCGAAGGCGACACTTGCGGAGAGCGTGAGGGCGAGACTTAACAGCACCATCCTTATGCGTGTGGGTATCATGGCAACCTCTTCCATAATTATTGTTATGCTTTCATTATCCCCCAATTTGCAGGCTTGTGATTATGGTATAATACCGAGGCAAGCTTGTTTCTTTTATGACCTTTCACCGAATATTGCCGATCCAATTCTCACTATTGTTGCTCCTTCTGCGATCGCGGCTTCAAAGTCGTCAGACATACCCATTGAGAGGGTGTCGAGCGCAAAACCTTTATCACGCAGTTCTTGCCAGAGTGTTAGCAGAGAATGAAAGTTGGCGCGGGCGCCTGCGAAGGTGTCAGCCGGAGCCGGAATCGCCATGAGGCCACGTAACTTCAAGCGTGGTAGCGATAGGCAGAGACTGGCGAGTGCTTCAACCTCAGCGGGTGTGACCCCTGATTTGGTTGGTTCAGCATTCAGATTTACTTCGAGACAGATGTTGAGTGGCGGAAGGTGTGACGGACGTTGTTCATTCAGACGCTCTGCAATTTTGGCAGAGCAGACACTTTGCACCCAGGAAAAATGTTCTGCGATTTTGCGGGTTTTATTACTTTGAATCGGCCCGATGAAATGCCATTCAATGTCGAGCTCTTTTAATGCGGCGATTTTTAGCAGTGCTTCCTGCACGTAACTTTCACCGAAAGCCCGTTGACCGGTAAGCGCCGCTTTTTCAATTTTTTCAACCGATTGCTTTTTGCTAACCGCGAGGAGTGAGACGGAACCAGGGTCACGGCCGTACTTCATTTCGTAGGCCGTGATGCTTTCTTTGATAGCGGTGATACTCATGGAGCTAACTTCCCTGCCACCGGTTATCCCGCATTATTGCGCTTCAGGCCCTGCATTTCGAATGGCATCGCTGACACTGAAGCGTTTGAAGTTTTCCACAAAGAGTTGAATCAGCTGATCCGCGTTGCGATCGTGTTCGGCGGTGTTTGCCCAACTGTTGCGTGGATTTAATAATTTGCTATCGACGTCTTTAATGGTTTTTGGCACATCCAGTTTGAAGCCTGGGAGTGTTTCATACTCGGCATTTTTCAAATCGCCATTTACAATCGCTCGTACGACAGCACGAGTGGTTGGAATGGAGAAGCGATTGCCGCCCTGGCCGTGTGCGCCACCTGTCCAGCCGGTATTGACGAGATAGACGCCGGTATCATGATTGCGTAAACGCTTCATTAATAACTCAGCATAGACGGCGGGTGGGCGTGGAAAGAAGGGTGCGCCAAAACAGGTGCTGAATGTTGGTTTAATGCCGCTGCCTTGTCCGACTTCGGTGCTGCCAACGAGTGCGGTATAGCCACTCAAGAAATAATAAGCAGCTTGTTCAGGTGTCAGGCGCGCAACAGGTGGTAAGACGCCGAATAAATCGCAAGTCAGGAAGAGAACGGTATCCGGTTGTTGACCGCTGTTATGTTCCGCACGTTGTGGAATGAATTCACGTGGATACGCGGCGCGAGAATTTTGTGTGAGTGATGCATCCGCATAATCAGGCACTTTCGTTTCTGGATTTAGTACGACATTTTCAATGACAGAGCCGTATTGAATGGCATTCCAGATAAGTGGTTCGCGTTCTTGCGACAGATCAATACATTTCGCATAACAACCGCCTTCAAAATTGAAGACGCCATCTTCGCCCCAGCCGTGTTCATCGTCACCAATCAGGAAACGTTCTGGATCGGCCGAGAGGGTGGTTTTACCGGTGCCGGATAAACCAAAAAATAAGGCGGTATCACCTTTGGCGCCCACATTGGCCGCACAGTGCATGGGCAGAATATCGTGTTCAGGGAGAATGAAATTCAAGACTGAAAACATCGCCTTTTTCATTTCGCCAGCGTAATACGTGCCGGTAATGAGAATACGGCGTTGTGAGAAATTAAGAATAACGGCCGCATTGCCATTGACGCCATCGTTCGCTGGCTCTGGCTGAAAGCCTGGAGCGCTCAGGATGGTCCATTGGTTGGCGCTTTCGGTCGTGGACGGTGATTCTGGGCGAATAAAGAGGACATTCGCAAAAAGGTTATGCCAGGCAAGTTCAGTCATCACTTTGACCGGCACGCCTAAGGTGTCATGGGCGCCGACTTTGAGATAAGACACAAAATTTTCATCTTTTCCGGCAAGATAGTTCGAAGCTTTTTCCCAGAGCGCCGCAAATTTATCCTGGCTGATGGCCTGGTTGATGGTATTCCAGTCCACGGTTGATTCGGTGACGGCATCACGGACAATGTAACGATCTTTGGGTGAGCGGCCAGTACGCGCGCCTGTTTTAACAACCAGAGCCTGATTCGAAGCGAGTTCGCCTTCGCCGCGGGCAAGTGCCGCATCCACCAGTTGATTAATGGATAAATTGACGTGAGAAACAGTATTCATTTTGACGGCCTCTGAAGCGGATGTTGCCATGATCATGGTCTCCTGATGGATATTTTATTTGGGCTTCTATTCAGGGTACAGGGTATAAAAGCATCAGTATTGTACCAAACTGGAGCGCTATTGCTAGGGCAGGCGCATTTAGCGCGGAAATTGAACACCTACAGTGCTTGCCGGCGGAGATAAGCCTCGAAACCACGACGTCGATATAAGCGTGCTTCGCTGACGGGGTCGCTTGCTGCGATGATGCCACGGCCAACAATGATCACATCGGTGCCGTTATCCAGAATGGCGGTTTCGGGGGTATTGTATTGCTGGCCGAGTGGGTCAGTGCCAGGTTCGAGTTTGATGCCAGGGGTCAGATTGATCCAGCGGTTGTCTTGGGTCAGTGCATGCTGCGTGATAAAACCCATGACAAAATCCGGATAGTGTTCGGCCATCTTGAGGGTGGCTTGCATGTAATCATGATTCATTAAATGCCCCGCCGAGCTCATTTCAGCGAGCAATATGAGGCCGCGTTCATGTTTGTGGCCAGCAGCTCGCAACCCTTCGATGATGCCTGGCCCTGGCAAGGCGTGGGCATTGGTGAAATCCGCCCATTCCACAATTTTGTAAACCCCGCCTTCATATTGTTGTTTGACGGTATTGCCTATATCGGCAAATTTGCGGTCTTCAAAAATCATGAATTGGTGTTGATGCGCAAGTTCCGTCAGTTGTTGGGTGAGGGCCGGGGAAAAGTCATTGATGATATCGATATGTGTTTTCAGCAGGCAAATTTCAGGGCCAAGCTGGTCAGCGAGTTTTAATAATTCAGCGCTAGAGGTGACATCTGCTGACAAAGCGAGATTGGTTTGTTTCTCGTCCATTAATCGCAGTAGCTTGCTGCCAGATGGAGAGGAACAGGTGGCGGCACGATCGAGATATGATGAATGCCTCATGACGAAGCACGTTCAGCGATAAATTTTTCGATGATGATCCGCTCATCGCTACTCACTTCACTGGCTGTCAGCAAGGTACGGAGAATTTCGCTGATGGTGAGAATGCTATGTACGTTGAAATGCTTTTCGAGATTTTGACGGCCACCTTGTTCACGATCGATGAGCACGACAACGTCTTTGATGACTAAGCCCGCGTTTTTTAGATCTTCCGCGGTTTCGATGATGCTGCCGCCGGTGGTAATCACATCTTCAATAATGAGGCAGTGTTGCTGGGGTTTAAATTCACCTTCAATTAATTGCTTGGTTCCATACTCTTTTTTCTCTTTCCGGCGCATCACCATAGGAATGTTGTGGTCGAGAGACAAGCAAGTGGCAATCGGCAGTGCGGTGTAAGGCACGCCGCAAACGAGTTCAAACTGGCTGCCTTGAACAGCATTCCACATGGCTGTGGCGACATCACGCATGAGCTTGGGATAAGAAATAATTTTTCTGAGATTGATGTAGATCGATGAGGTTTGACCGCTTTTCAGTGTGAACTCGCCAAACTGGATCGCGCCAATTTGGTAAAGGGTGAGCGCGAGCGAGGGGGTGGCTGTCATGGGAACCTCATCATTAGTGGGTAAGTGGCCGGATTTTATAGGCTGCAAAATCATCTGGCAACAGAATCCGCAGAACGAGAGTAGATGAATTGACCGCAATCATGGTGTTCTTGCGTAAATAACTAAGAAAAATTAATTAGATATGTAGAGGCGGCATCGTTTTGTAGTATGGGCTTTTCGAAAAATTCAATAAAACAAGCAATCACAGCTTACTGAACTTCGGTTGATGTAATTGAGTGTAAGTAGGTTGAGTCTTAAAAGATAAAAACCAAATTGATTGGCGAAGTGGTTGATCATTTTTATTCATGTGACCGTTGATGAAGGTATTTATTACGCTTTCCATTTTGTTTTTCTGAGTTTATTGTCTTCCTGGATTTTTTCTAAAAATAACGATCTGCCTAACTTTTGTGAGAACTCGTATATGTCATTCATAAACTTGAATAATCCTGTTGCTCCACTACCGTTCTCATTATTTTGTGCTGCTACACGGTGTGGTCAGCCACAGCAGGTGTTGGGATACCCAGCGCGTACCTTGAATGCAGCGCAAACCGCACTCGCAGTGAATGCCGCTAATGGGAACGTCATTGTTTATGATAAATCTTTCACAATTGCCGACGATGGCGTGAGTGTGACGGCGGGCATGTTATGGAATTCTACTGAAGGAAGGTGGCGTCTAGTGGCGGGTGCGGCCACGCTTGCTGTAAATCAGGCCTTGAGTGATTGCATCGCGATCACCGAAGATGATGGTCGGATGGTGAATTATAAAAAAAATGATGACGGTCGTTATGTTTGCATGACGCCTGATGATCGTGGTTTAAGTTTTCTCACCATGAAAGATGGTTGCTTCACGCGCTTTTTCCCAGATACTGGCGCGACAGAAAACTACGATGCCTCGCAGCGATTATGCGCCAAGCGCTCAGCTCAGGGTCCGCAGCTTGAGTATTTTTACGCCGATGACGGACAACTATCTCAAATTAAATTGCCCTCAGGTCGTGTGTTGCGTTTTGATGGTGGGTTGACTCTGCAAGGTATCGATGGGAAGGATGAAGTGTTATGTCGCTATCTTCAAGACGGTACGGGAAATTTAACAACATCCATCCCGCTACCTCACAACAAAATACACAATACCACTTATACTCACGATAAAGCGGATCAAACGCTCAGCATTGTGAGTGATGATGAAACTAAACACATGCTTAGTATGACAGTGTCAGGTGCGATCAGCGGGTTACAAGAAGGGGAGCGCTATTGGAAAGCTGTCCTCGATCGTGAAACGCGCACGTTTACAATGACAGCCGGCAATGGCGGTGTGGTAGCAGTAGAATTCGACGATGCACAGCATTGGAAGTCTTTACAAAATAATGGTGACAATCATAAAACGCTATTTGAGTGCGATACAGCAGGCCGCATTGTAAAAAAATCAGATCAAGAAGGGGGTGAAGTCCAGATTGTCTATGATGCAGAAACTGGGTTAATGGCTTCGAAAACTAATTTAATCAGTGGTCAGTGTGTCATAAATTCATATGAGAAAGACGTGACTTCAAAGTGCTTTGGGGCTTTATTGTCAAAAACTTTGCAGGAAGGGCAGTTAAACGCAAAGACTGAATTCAATTATAACGAACGACGTCAGTGTGAATGTGAAACTTCGCCAGAAGGTAGAAAGACATCCCGAATTTTTAATGAAAAGAAACCACACCAGGTAGCTGAAGTTCGGAACAGTCATGTCATTAAGATGTTGGGCTATGATGCTTGCGGTCGCCTAGATAGCGAATCCTCTGTCGATGCTAGCGGGAAGGTGTTAGAAAAAATCACAAAAAAGCGTGATGCGATAGGCCGAATTGTTGAAACTGAAACGAGTGAAAAATCATTATCACTGCGTGAATATGATGGCTTAGATCGTATCGTTGTGATTCAGGAGAATGGTCGAACCAAAAGATTTGAGTATGAAGGAAATAAAACTATTACCAAAGCGGCTAATGGGCTGCAAACGGAATCCATAACGGATACTGGTGGTTTACTCGTGAGCGTTTGCGAGATCAGCGGTGAAGCTCGGCGACTCAAGGAAATAATCCTTCTTCTGGATGGCAGTATCGATAAAATAATTTATGCAGATGGTAGAGAGAAGCAGTTTATTTACGATAAGCCCGGTCATCTTAGTCAATGCATTATGGATGGTGAGGCAGTGGTTGAGTTTCTTTACGATGAGTCGGGCCGACACATTGGTGAAAAACGATATGATCGGCAGTCTCCTGAAAAATCTCTCTCTCTGTATAAGCTGGTCGATAATGATGGACAGTTACGATTTGAGGTTACCGTCAAGCTTGTTAAAAATGAGGGCGGCGTTGATGTTATGCAAGGCTTCGTCACTGAGCACGAATATAAGCTTGGTCAACGATCGGCTACCATAAGACGTTGTACGGCCATTAAGCCCGATCAAGTAGCGAACCTACTGACAGTTGGCATGCCTGATCATGCGGAAGATAGAATCACACGCTACGAGTACGATCGTGATGGTAACGTGCTGACTGAATGGGTGCTTACCGATAAAGAGCCAGAGCCTATCGGTTACACGAAGAAATTCGAATACGATGGTGGGAATCGTTGCACGAGAGAGGTGATTTATCTTGATAAATCAGTATTCGGAGGTGATTTGTCGGGTGCCGCGACACTGGTTACACATCATTGGTATGATGCGGCTGGCAGAAAAATTGCGACGCTCGATGCAGATTGCTACCTGACTGCATTTGAATATGATCAAGACGGCAGGTTAATTGTTGAGGCACAATATGCCGCGAAACAGGAATGTGTTGATTTAAAAGCGGCTTCGATTGATATCCCCGCGCTAACTAACAAAGATCATCAAGTTAATCATGATTACGATGTTTGTAATCGACGGTTTAGAACCTTCGATTCGATAACCGGATTGGAAGTCACGCGTGAGTATGATTTGGCCGATAACGTCATTGCAGAAACGCGTAAAGATACCCATACAGGCGAAATTCGCATCACTCGCAAAGAATATAATGCCTACAATGAATTAATTGCCTCGGCAACTGAGCGTGCTTGTGCGCAAATGACGGCTGTAAACGATAGAGCCTGTTGGGCGACACGTGAGTATAACCCCATAACAGGATTGTGTTTGTGTAGTAAAGATGAACGTGGCTATCCCACTTATTATTTCTACGGAAAAAATAAAAAGCCAGTATTGACCATAGGTCCGGATGGTGCCGTGGTGGCAATTAAATATGATCTTTTGAGCGATAAACCTGCAGAGATAATAGCGTATGCCACACTATTAACGGCTGAGCAGTTGAGTACATTAAAAGCCGCCAGTGCAAGATCGGGATTTTTCGATACATCGCTGGATCAATCATTCATTCCCCGCGTTAACTTTAAAGATCGTCAAGCCAAGTCTGTTTACGATGCCGAAGGCATCTTAATCGAAGTGACCAAAACAACTAATGCGCATGAGTCGTATGGTCATAACTCATTTGGGGAAGTTAATGTCACTCGAGAGGAAGTCGAGGCAGGTAGATTCCTGTTAACCAAAAAAGAGCATGATTTACGTGGCAATATCAGTAAAACCATAGTTGATCCCAGCGACAAACAGATAGAAACGACAGCAAAACACGATGATGCTTTAAATCGTGTCACTGAAAAGAAAGAGGCTAGTGGTCAGATTTATCAGTTGGACTATCAGGGGCTGCGTCAGCAAACCATCACAGATAATGACGATTCTTCTCGGAAAAAAACAATCACTCAAGATGCGATGATGCGCCCTGACAGTGAGAGTGACTGGCAAGGTACAAACATCAAGAAGCATCAGTACGATCATGAAACTAGACTGCACACAGAGGTTAACCCAGAAAACGAGTCACGTAATGTTAGTGAGTTAAAAAATTCATTCGGAGAAGTGACGGCTTCAATCGTTGCTGGTCGAGGTACCGTATTAAAACGTGATGTTGATGGTCAAGTAAAAGAAATTGCGAATCCCGATGGTTCGAGTGAGTCGACAGGTTTTGATATACGAGGTCTTAAAGAAAATACAACAAGCTTGTTAGGCATGGTTTCCAAGATTGAAAATGATGCCGCTGGGCATTTGCATAAACGTACTGATGATGTCGATGGCAAAGCGCTCGTCAATACTTATGTGGCAGATGCGTTTGGTGAGATGAAGAACTCTACTGATGCAACCGGATTGGTGGTCGAGCACCTTAGTGTCAAAGGTGGTTCAATCAAAACTGAAATCACAGACTTGATTGGATTAAGGCTCACCAAGCAACGTGTTACCAATTTTACCGGGCAATTGATGGAATTGTTGCAAGACGATACTTTTTTCCCTGTTCTTTATCGTGAAGTGCTGGAACGTGATTTGTTAGGCAATGAGCTCGCGAGGAAGATTGATTTAGGTGAGGGTAAATTTGCTATTTTGCATGAAACTAAATTCGATCCGTCAGGTCATGCCATTGAGATTAAGAATGGTAAAGGCGAGTCTACGTATCACGTTTATGATAAGCGTGGCAACCTGCGTTACACGATTGATGCGATGGGCTTTGTGTCTGAAAATCGTTACGACGCGAATAATCGTTGCATAGAGGAAGTGAAATATGCAACAGCGATTGAAAACGTAGAGATTGATCAGCTTGATAAGCAACTTGTTAGCTCTGAGGGAGATTTCAGGCATCGATTCATTCGTGATACCGACGGCCTGGTGAGTTACGAGTTGCAGGGAACAGCAGCCATTGAATATCGCTATAATGGCGCAAAAGAGGTGATCGATAAAATAGTTTATGCCGAGCCTATTGATTTGACTCAGCTAAAATTAACAGATGTGCCTTCACAACTCGCGACAGATCGATTCGCCAAAAATGTACTTAATCGCGCACATCACTACGAACGTGATGTTATGGGTCGTATGACGTTAGAGCGTGACCCAGAAGGCTGTGAAACGATTTTTCGTTATGACATGGCGGGTAATGAGGTGATGCGTGCACACAAAGATACGAGAGCCTGTTACCGTGTGTACGATAAGTTTGGCAATCTACGCTTTAAAATAGATTCGGAAGGTTATATTAAAGAGCGTCGGTATAATGAAGTACATGTATGCCAAGAGAAAATAAGTTACTCGCGTAACTTGCACGATGTGATGCCAACTAACGAAGTTGATGATTTGTTGGCGCTCCTGGGTCGTGAAGGGGTTAATCGTAATTCGGCCGCTATTTTGACAAGTATCGAAGCGCTAGCCTCAAACATGAAAAATGAAAAAACAGATGTTCGCTTGGTCAAAAAGCTGGATGCTGCCCATCGTGTGAAGGCTGTCACAGACGGTGAAGGTAAGAAAGAAAAATACAAGCTCGATGCGCTTTCTCAGGTCTACGAGAAAACTGATAAGCGCGGTAATGTTTGGAAGAGTTACTACAATAAATGTAAACAGCTAGAGTCAGCTCTTTCACCGACGATTGATGTTTCCGTGGTTAGTTACGATGAGGCAACGAACTCGTTGAAGAATGAGTCAGTGACGGCGTCAGTGGAGTCTAAGTTTGGATACGATGCTGCGTTTAATCAAAATAATGTAACGCTCGCGGCGAATATCACTGGCGAAAAGCGATCCGTGACCTCAAGGCACGATAAAAATCATCTCGTCTCAGGTACCAAAATTGAAAACGCGATGGTTGCCAATGAAGAAGGTGAGCTACTTAAAGACATTGAGACCAATGCGATCCGTGATTTCGCGGGGCGAGAAATAGTCAGCACGCTGGCGAATGGCGGACGAGAGTTTACGGTTTATGATAACGAAGGGCGAAAGCGCTTTTCCGTCGATACGGAAGGTTATGTCATTGAATATCAGTATCTGACCGCTTTTGGCGAGCCTGATAAAGTCATACACTTCGCGCAGCCTATGAAACAAAATATCCTGACTGATAAGCTCAAAGGTTTGAGCCTCAGGGACATGTCAACATTTGCAAGTCAGAATCAACATCGTGACAATCGCACGTTAACTTATACTTATAACAAAAATGGTCAGAAGCGTAGCGTCCAAAAAGATACCGCTTATGTGGCGAAAGTCAGCATCGACGAATCAGGTAAGCGCTCAATTGAAGTCGTGAAATTCGATCGCTTGGTGACTTTCGATTATAACGAATCTGGTCAGGTTGTCGCTGAGCGTCGTTCACGCCCAGGTGGGCAGCCTGATTCTGTCACCCAGCATTTCTACGATAAAAATGACAACGAGATCGCCACGGTGACGCCGGAGGGCTACGTCACGCTGCGTACTTATGGCATGGCGAGTTGTCGTAAAGATGGCGGACGCTATCTGGAGCTTTCTTCGCGTCAGTATTTCAACGCCGTCCCAGCAGAAAAGCGTGGGTCCTTGTCTGCGATATTGGAAGCCTTAGTACCCCATGACAAAAATGATCGTCGTACTTCTTATGAATACGATCGTCGCCATCTTTGTATAGCGAAAATAGTGGCTGATGGTCATCCTTTTTTTGACAGCTATCTGGACGCAGACCGAAAATTAAAAACACGCGAACAAAATGCCGAAGTCACGACTATGATCGGGTACGATGCCAACGGCTTGCCAGTGATGATGACGGATGCCTGCGGTGAAAAAAGTTATCTAATTCGTAACGCGGTCGGTGACATTATTTGGGAAATTGGATATCCCGTTGAGACGTCAGCAGGTGTTAAACAAACGCCTGTACGCCAGCATTTTTACAACGCCCATCATCAACAAGTAGGCTCGCGAATTTATGCTTCACCTGGGGATGTGAAGTTTGATGACAAAGGTCAGGTCAAACTTGAGGGGTTGGTGACAGAATCAAACATGGATCAGCAAACCTTGATTCTCATGTGTAACCGTGGACTGCCACGCCTCACCCAAGATAACTATGCAGGTACAGTCAGAGCAACCTTCAATGAAATGAAGTCGCCTATGCATCAACATCACACGGCCACTGTTTATAATCTTAAAGATGGTCGTCCTGTGCAACAACGTGTCGATAGGCGGGACTATTGGCAATACAATTTACGTGGCGATGTGATGGTGGAGGGTGCCAAAGACGAATTGGATGAGCTTGAAACCCATTACCAAGTCAATGCCTTCCGTGAGCGTACCGATGAGGGCCCAGCAAAAGGTGTATATTATATCAAGCACCGATTTGATAACGTCGGTAATAAGTGGTTCACCAACGGTGATCGAGCCATTGGCACCATTTCATTTTTTGATGAAAATGATGAAGAGTCGATTACTTATCGATCCCCAAAACTTCCTTTGACAGATTATTGTGATCTACCCGATGGTCTTGATCGTGCAAAAGCAGCGCTAGCTGATGCGGATTATGAAAAAGCGTTCATCGAATTTCAACGTACGGTGACTTATCGTAACAAAGACGGCCAGGGCATCGGCCAGGATACACCGTGGTATCGACACCGTCCCGCTTTTGAGCCAGCAAATTATGATGTGACATTTACAGTTGTCAAAGAATCACCAACTTCTAATAACTATATGCTGCGCTTTAATCCACCCGATGAAGTCTTCTTGAACATGGAATTTAAATATCGGGCAAAAGGCGGTAATGAATGGACGACACTACTCGTCGAGCGAGATGCCTCTGCACCAGCTGATCAGCGGTGCTGTTTAGTGCGACTCGGTAATCTGCCTACCGATGCTTACGAGTTCCGTCTCGATCTGTACCACAAACAAATTAAAATGGTAGACGGCGAGCAAGTCGAGGTGCAAGACAGATTGCCTAGCTATCGTGCTGATGGCGAAGTGATGCTGGATACGGGTCATTATGAGCAGTCTAAACAACCGATTTGGTATATGGAAAATAACACCTTAGTTATTGCTGGGAATAACAAAGATATTTCCGGTGTCGAGTTAGTAAAAGATGGCAAACCTGTTAGCCGTCTTGCGGGAACGCGTAGCGCAGACGGAAAATTGAAGATTGATGTATCACTGGCTAAAGGTGGCGAGTATGGCTTTAAGTATGTTTATGGCGTAGCGGCCTTGGCAGGACAGTTACGGTTAGGCCAGCAGGGGGAGCATTCTGTCGCTTTGTATCATCCTGCCTTTAGGTTCAATTCTGAGGCGTCTGTTTCTGTTGTGCCTGGCACCTTACCACCAGAACTGATAAGTCATTTTCAATACACAACTTGCCCTGCTACAAAGGCCGTCCCAGATGGTAGTCTTCGACCTCATCAACAGTTTTATGAATTGAAGGATGTCCGAATATATTGGGGAAAACCGATACCAAGAGCTGTCATTGGGTTGGGTGATAGTCAAGGATTACAGCGTTATACGAATCAGATTATTGCGAATGCTCCCTGGCGATTTGGCTGCATGAATGATCCAGCGCAAAATATTCCCTATGCACAATTACCCGTTAATCCAACTTCACCATTGCTGTGTGTAAAGACGAATCCAACAACTGAAGCACATGCATTGCAAGTGAAAGTTGGTGGGCAACATTATGGCAGTTATCAGCTCGCAGATATGTCGGGAGGCCAGCATATTGCATTGGATAGCCGGTTATTAACGGCCTTACCTGCCAATGCAGAGCTTGATATCGTATCATTATCTTCGCAACCAACCAGCGAGTTAATTTCGAATATTTCGATCGGCGGTGTTGTTAATGAATGCTTTCAATCCGAAGAAATTCACGTTAATGATTTGATGATAAATCGTTATAGTGTTGGCGGTTACCAGCGTGATTATGAAGTATGTGTTGATAATTATTTTGCATACGATTGGAAGTGTTCTCTTGGCATTCACTACCCATTGCATGTTGTTCACGATGGTCATAGTGCAAATGTCGTCAATATACGATCAATGCCACGATTATCACACGACGACAACCTTTATTTTCAACAAGTAACAGGACCAATCAAGCAAGGCTTTCCTGCTGGTCGCATAAGCGTGTCACTTATTAAAGATGGTGATACGATTCCACTAGCAGAGCCCATCAGTCCCGCTGTATCTTCTGTTAATCATGGTAGGCATGATATAGAAAAGTGGGAAAAGCGGAGTGAAGATCGCTGGGCATCTATGCGCGTACAAAACTTGCAACAATCCAACTACGATGCAATGCACGCCCTTTATTTCAAGAAACTTCCAGCCGGCTCTGATGAAGCAATCTTCGAATATTCATATACCTCATCTCAGGGTAAGAAGATGTGGCGCCGAGCCACCAGCACGATGACGACACTCGGTGGCATGTCTGTTTTTACTAATAACATTCCCGCAGGAAAATACGAGTGCCGCATTTTACCAAAAAAAGCTGGCGTGAAAATCGCGGTGGCTGACCCTAAATTTAGACAAGATAGAGACGGCTATTGTTATCTGGATATTAATATTACCAAGCAGCAGGAACAATACGGACAAGTGTTTTCTAACAGGAGACATGCTGACAAATTAGAAATCGTCAAACCTTCCCGCTTATTCGAGCCGGATCGTTGGAACAACCTGCGTGTTGTTATTGATCGAGTCGGTAACAAGATTAAAACGACTTTTAACATGTTCAATCAGGCAGTCAAAACCAAAACACCACCAGTTGCCAGCACGAATGCCAAAGGTGAAGAAGAAGAAAAGCGACCACTGCGCACGCAAAAGCGTGTGAATAAGCGTAAGCATCTAGTTGAAAAAATCGACGCCGAGAGTAATAGCGCCAAACTATTGCCGAATCAACTCGGACAAAATTTAATAGAAGAAGATGCTGACGGGATACAAGATCAACATGAATACGATTTACAAGCACGTTGTGTAGCTAGTAAGTCGGCAGCTTTCGGCGTTATCCGTTCGTCGTTTACACGTGAAAATGGACTATTGGTCGAGACGCGTACTTATCCAAATACCAGTACGGAAGTCATTACGTACAATGAAGATGGCTTTGCAATCAGGCATGCAGATCGACTAGCGCGTAAAGATCATCCAGAAGATGCGGCCTATTTTCATCCCGATCGTCAAAACCGTCGTCGTGTCACGATTAATCCCATGTCGTTAAAAGAAGGCTCTGTCTCGCACACGGCTAGTACGAAGACGTATCACCAGCGTAGTGGCGAAATAATCGAATATGTCGATGAACTAGGTCGCACGCAAACCTGGAGCACGCAACAAAAGGATGCCGCTGATGCTTATGTAGGTAACATCACCTTGCATACTGATCTTGCTGGACAAGTGATTGAGTACACGCTTGATTTTAACAAGCAGCGTTTAAGGGAGCTGGGTGATATTAGCAAAGTGAAAGAGAGTCGACGTGGCCTCGCGGAAAACGGCAAGGCACCGCTTCCACGAGATATTCGCTTCTTATTCGATGAGGCTGGCTATGAAACCGATATTATTGATGATGGTGCACAGTTAACCACGCGTAAAAATCACGATGCCGAAGGTTATAGCACGGAATATTATTTTATTGGCCATGATGGTCGAGTCTATCAAGCGACGAATACCACCTACGATGAATTGCACCGCATTCACCAAATCGTTGATACACACATCATGATTGAGTTCGGTTATGACAAAAATAGTAACCGTCGTTATGCCAAAGCTTTTGTATTAGACAAGAATGGTGAAAAAAAACCGTTTGCTCGTCAGTCTTGGTACGATTATTCACCCGCTGGTCGTGTGCGTTTTCGCGATTGTATTATGCAAAACTGCCAGATGATAATCGGTCCAGCGCAAGGCATGGAAGTCAAACATGATCCGCATACTGGGCTGGTTGAGTCGCAAACATCAATGACGACTGAAGGCAAAACAAAGACGGTGAAGCCGATCTACGGTGCCGGGAATGCGATAACCGGCGTGCAGACGGCAATTCAAGGCGAGTCTTTGAAAACAGAAAATCGTGAACTCGATGACGGCGATCGCCTTCATATTCGTCGCTACACTGAAAAAGATAAGGAAAATCCAGCCAGGGATAAAGAGATAAAGGAAACGTTGACCCTTGACCGTGATGGTTCTGTGTTAAAGCAAGTCACAGAAATTAAATCTTACGATAAGAAGGACGATTGGCATAAAACAGTCATTACCCGCCGATTAATATCGAAAACAGGCTGGAAGATGGTTGAAAACGTTAAAACCAGAGTGATTGGTATCGCCAAAAATGTCGACCTCATTATTAAAGATCAAGTCACGACAGATTATATGGCCTCCGATACAGCGACGCCGAAAACGGTAACAACCGAGAGGCTCGTCGCTAGGTTTTCCGACAAGAATGGTGATCACGGTGGTCTCAAAATTGAGGAAGAATCCGCAAAGGTGAAAAAGGCAACGTTAGTTGCATATGCTAACGCTAATGGTGCCGTCGTTGGCATCGGGCCCGACGCACCCACCGATAAAAATACTTTCCCGGATGGTTTCCGCCGATTTGTGGTGAACTCAGAAAATGCCTATCTCTTGAAGGAAACCGCCAACGGCCGTAATTATTATTGCTACGCCCAAAAACGTCCTGGCAAGACAACGCTCATGGCGTACTTCGGCGATTTATCGGATGACTTGCGTGCATTACGCGATAATTATACGCCGAAAGAACTTAATATCGACGTGAATCACCAGCGCCTATCACCCAACTTCCCGCCGACTTATCCGGGCAAGTGTACGGCCGATGGCGTGAAGACATATCGTGAAATCGCCGAAGAGTTTAATTATACCGGTTACGCTGAAGCGATCGCCTGGGCGAATAACGCAGATGTCGAGAGTATTCCGAAAGCAGGTACCGATATCATTCTGCCCACATTGTTCCATGAAGTGCCGGAGACCGCACAAAATGGTTCGATGCCAGCGATTGATGCTTTACTTGGCAGTATGAGTCCTGCTTTGGCGGGTCCACACATTAGTGTGAGGCCCACTAAAGTAAACTGGGCATTACTCGCCGCAGAAATGGCGGTAGGTGCAGCGGTAGTTGCGTTGACGGCGGGCGCATTGACGGCACCCGTGGCAGGGTTGATTTCGTCTCAGATTCTCGCTACAGCGGCGACCTATGGTATTGCTGGTGTTGCGGCGAGCTTGGCCACTCAAGGCGTCGCCATCGCGGCGGGTGAGCAAAGTGGAATTAACGCGAAAGCTGTTGCTTTCCAGGCTGTCGCAATGGCCGTCTCGGCGGGCGTTTTAAAAGGCATCGGTGGCGCTAACCCACCACCTGCCGTCGAGGCACAAAGCTTTACGCTAGGTGATGTGGCTGCGAATGTCGCGACCGCCGAAGCCGTAGCGGCTGCACAGCAAGCGGTGCTGATGGCAACAGGGCTGCAACATAAACCTGACTGGCAAGCATTCGCCACCGCGGCTTTTAACGGTATGGCCGGCAAAGCCGTGCAGGCAAAATTCGGCAGCGGCAATATCGCCACCGGCATCTATACTGGTGTCAGCATGGCCGGCGACACACTCATCCGCGGAGGCCGAGTCGATGCCACGACACTCTCCGCCAACATGGTGGGCAGTCTGCTAGGCAGCACAGCCGGCGAGCAGGCGTTGAAGTCGATGGAAAAACAGCCGAAGCACCAACCGTCACCCAAGCCGGCTGGCAAAGGCTCGCGCCACGATGTCCATCAACCAGCCCCCACGCACGCCCCCCGAAAAGCGTCAGTCCGTGCTTCACGCTCGGATGGTCATTTGTTGGCGGATGAATATGATCGCCAACGGTCGTTTGGGGTGGCTAGGAATAGGGAGTCGATTTGGAATAGATCGATGAATCAGGAGGTATCCTCATCAGCACTAACACCATTAACATCGACTGCATCAGATCGATTGATAGCAAAGGCGCAAGCAAATAACCAAGGAGCTCAGCAGTCTGCCGAGATGACAATTCTGGAAGAAGTTGCTGTCGCTGCAGCGATTGGTTTAGTGTTACCTGCTGGAGTAGCAGCAGGTCTTGGCAGCCTTGCGTTAGCTACCATTGCCGGACCGGTAGCTGAGATTATGTTAGCGGATACACTGGTTACTGCAGGCATGGGGGTTGCTGTTCGTGGGGCCGTTGGCGGTGGGTTGGCTCGGTTTGGGGGAGGGCTGTTTGGCGGGGCACCTAGGATGGTGCAGCAATCTGGGTATGTACTGCCCAATTCCTTCAAGTTAATTGGAGAGTATGATGCATATTTTGCTGGGTCTCTGCCGAATAGAGATGCAGCAACATTTCTCGGACAAAAATATTCTACTTACGTACTTCAGCGCGATACAACGATGTATCGCGCTGGTAATGAAACAAGATCATTGGGGGAATTCTTTACATTAGAGCGGCCGAGTAGTGAGATTCAGGTTAGGATTGATAGTGCAGTTATGCCTCAATGGCCCGAAGGGGGTACATCAGTTATAGATACTGGATATGAAGTGCTCGTGCCTAATGGGACAATTATTCATGTGGGTGAGGTTGCCCCCCAGGGTGATATATTTTTAGGGGGTACTCTACAAGTATTGCTTGAGAAGCCCTGGTTGAATTCTGAGATTAAAGTTATAAACAAATTTCCACTGCAAGAGGAATTAGTATGGAACGCTCAAGCAAGAAAATAGTTGATCTAATTAAAAAAATTATCGTTTTGTTGGAGATCGGGGAAGAAGATTATTGGATACGCTACTTTCATTACATTTTAGGAAAAATAGATGCAGAAGAAACTGTGGATGTAATACGAACATTGAGTCAAGTATTCAAGGGTGGTATGGGTTCATTTTCAGACACGGTCCTTCATAAAAATGGTGTCCCATTAATCAAGGAAAATAACGATCTTTATGACCTGAAGAATCAATTATTTGATGCTTGCCAGGAATATTTAAGATAAATAGTTTGGATGCAATATCGCCACAGGCCTCTATATTGGCGTCAGCATGGCCGGCGACACATTCATCCGCGGCGGCCGAGTCGATGCCACGACACTTTCTGCCAACATGGTGGGCAGTCTGCTAGGCAGCACAGCCGGCGAGCAGGCGTTGAAGTCGATGGAAAAACAGCCTAAGCACCAACCGTCACCCAAGCCGGCTGGCAAAGGCTCGCGCCACGATTTACACCAACCAGCCCCCACGCACGCCACCCGAAAAGCGCCAGTCCGTGCTTCACGTTCGGATGGTCATTTGTTGGCGGATGAATATGATCGCCAACGGGCGTTTGGGGTGGCTAGGAATAGGGCGGCGTTTTGGAATAGTCGCAACACGCCAAGTGCTGCACAGCCAACGGCAGCTGATCGATTAGAGTCGATGGTGCAATCAAATGCTGCGAATGATGATTATGCAACTCGGTTTACCCAGATGAGCGTGATAGAGAAGGCCACGATGATTACCTTAGGTGGCGCAGCGGCACTTGCTCTGTTACCCGAAGCATTGATTGGTTTGGTAGGAAGCATGGCAACAGCCACTATTGCGGGGCCGGTTGTGGAAATTATGCTTGCTGACGGTATGATAGGACCTGTCATTGGTGAGGTTGCTAGTGCTGGGCTTGGGGCGGGTTATCCGGCTTTGAAGGCGGGGTTGTTTGGGGCGGAGAGTGTGATGCAGTCGGCAACTAAGCATCCACTTGCAGGTTTGTCTTCTGGAAATATCGTACGACTCGTGGATGAGCTAGGTTTAGAAACACCAAAAGATCAATTAATATTATGGTCAGGCTTGGGTAGAGGTAATGCGGGTATTAAATTATCACAAGAATTTGCTCGTGCGAATGGTGGAGTCACACTTGAAATGACTCCGGGTGGTCAGTGGCTACATGAGATGGATTTGTTTAACATGAATTCTTCTTTCACTTACAAGGAAGCTGTAAAAATATGGGAAAGCGTCTCAAGTAAAATGATTCAACAGGCAAGCGGCCAGGTTAGGTCATTAGTCGGGCAAGTTAGGCCAACAAGCATTTATCGCGCTGAACAATCTGAAATACTAATAAATAATAAAATATTAGGTTTAGATGAGCTTAATCTAAAACCACGATATATTTTTGGTAAATAGGAGCTACAGATGACTTTTGAATGGCTAAACAAGCAAGGTGTAAAAAGTGACAAAGGATTTGTAGTTCAAGTAGTTTCTCGGTTTACTATTGAATATAGAGAGGAAAATCAAAAAATATTGGTTGATGTCGAGAATGATATTAAGCCGAATGGAAATGTGTGCGTAATAATTAAAAGGGATTCATTCAAATCTTGGGAAAGCGGCAAGCGACTAGATCAACATAAACAAAATAATGTTATCGATAATTTTAAATCGGCATTAGAATTTCAAGGATTGGAGGTGATCCTAGAACCCTAGGGGAGGTTCACCTGAACTGTGGCTCTTATTTTACCCGGCGTTTTAACATCAAGAATAAAATATCAAGCATTTTATCCGGCCTTGCATCGGCCTCGTCCGGCGGAGTGCTAGCAAAGCTTGGGTCTTTGAACCCAGATGCTGCTGCAACAACGCAAGCCTTGTTGGGGTGGCGTTGCTAGAAATGTCATCAAATCTGAAGCGATTGCTGCGGCACAACAAGCAACGCTCATGGCTACCGGTCTGCAAAGCAAACCAGACGGGTTAGGATTTGTGACGGCGGCTTTTAATGGGCTAGCAGGAATCGCCATTCAAGCGAAATTTGGCAGCGAACTCATGTGCGCAGGTCTCGCCGCCGGCGTGACCATGGCGGGCGATACATTTATTCGAGGAGAACGAGTCGACACAACACAACTTTCCGCCAGATGGTCTTGAGTATGTTGGGTAGTTATGCCAACACAACTAAAAAAGAGCCAGTACGTGCTTCACGTTCGGATTTTGATTAATCCGATTAGTATGGATGATGTATTGACCTGCCCGGTTATTTCCTACCAAAATTACCCAGAGAAATTAGACCTATTAACACCCATAATAATGTATAACATGTTGTTTATATGGGAGAAGCAACGCTCTTGGTGCTGTCGTGTCATGCAAGAGTATTTTTTTTCTACTATAATGAAGGATAGAGGTATTTTTGAAGGGACTTGGCAATGATGAAGCATTGGTTTGAACGTACCGCGGTTTTCACTCTCCTGACAGCCTGCACGCTGCTTCATCCTAGTTATGCCAGTACGCCAGGATTTAAGACGGCGCCAAGTGAAATTACCATTTCATCAACACCCATCGATAATCCAAAACCCGCCAAAGTTGCCAAAGCAGCCCCTGCAAAAGCCGAGCAGAAACCCGCTCCTGAAGAGAATCTTACGGAAGCTGTCCCCACCGGCAAAAAACTGGTGGCGCACGTTGTCTGGGTAAAAGGTTCCGTGACGGCGAGTGAAGCGGGTGGCACCGCGGCACGCGCCTTAAAAAAATCATCGAATGTTTATATGAATGACACGGTTGAAACGGGACCAGACAGCGAAGCGCAACTTGTTTTTACTGATGATTCAGTGATGACGTTTCGTGCGGCCACTAAAATGTATATCAATGAATATAATTACCAGCCGAAAGGAAAAGATAAGGCGGAAAGTAAATCAGCTGGGAAATATGTGATGGATTTAGTCACGGGTGGATTACGTACGCTAACCGGATTTGTGGCGAAACAGAATCCGGATAATTATCAGGTCAACACACCTGTCGCAACCATTGGTGTGCGTGGTACCGAGTTTTCAATCGTCTATACCGATGGCAAGCTGTACATGAAGCAGTACAAAGGCGAGCCGTGCCTCGCTAAAAAAGGTGAGAAATCCAAAAATACCTTATGTCTCGACAAAGACCACAAATACGGTAGTGTGCCGGGTGAAGGTCAAACCCCGATGTATCTGGCGGACCAGCCGGCCGTATTTAGCGTCGATGTCGAAGTGATACCCGTTACATTTAGCAATGGCGGTGTCGGATTCTGTGGCGTTGGCGGCTGCAAATCCGGTGGCGGTGGTTCGGGCTTTTGCATCCAGTAACATTACTTCGATAGATGAACATAAATACCATCCCAATTTACCGGTGGATTTTTTCCGTATTCCTGAATACGTTCTATATAAAGATGATAAATTTTAGTATGTGGATGTGCAGCATGGAGCTGATTCATCAGTTCCAATGCTTTTTCCCACTGCTGTGCATGATAGGCATCCAGCGCTTCATGATATAACTTTAATTCCATTTCAAGCTCAGGCGTTAAATCCGCTATGCGGCCGAGGACATCATAAATTTCGACACCTTGTGATTTCCCTTTCACGCGCACGCGATCGAGTTTTCTAAAAATAAATTTTGTTTGGCCTTCGCGCGTCGCTTGCGTGATCATGACATTCGCGCCGTAAAATTTAGTGAGACTTTCTACGCGTGAAGCCAGGTTAACGTTATCACCCAAGACCGTGTAATTACGTCGATATTGCGAACCCATGTCGCCGACGCTCATCATGCCGCTATTGATACCTATGCCAATTTTAATATCTGGCCAGTTTTTGTCTTTGAGTGTTCGTACCAGCTCGTGTGATTTCTCTTGCATGCTAAGGGCTGATTCGATGGCATTTTCGGCATGATGTTCATCTTTTAGTGGCGCACCCCAAAATGCCATAATGAGATCGCCGACGTACTTATCGATCGTACCTTGATTGTTGAAAATGATTTCGGTCATGGGTGTAAAATACGTATTCAATAACTCTACCAACTGCTTGGCCGTTAAGCCTTCAGAGATAGTCGTGAAGCCGCGAATATCGGCAAATAAGACTGACATCTCGCGATCTTCTCCGCGTAACCCGAAGCTGCTGTTTGTCTGTAACATTTCATCGATGTGTTTTTCCGGTACGTATTGACCAAACATTTGTTTCAGATGTTCGCGACGACGAGATTCGAATAAATAGCCGTAAAGAATATTCAAGATCCCTGAGACAAACACTAATAAAACGGGAACGAGAAATGATAAGACTAGTCCTGTTTGTTCCCATATCCAGTTATTTAAGAGCAGCAAAGTGATCGGTACGATGGTGATCACAGAGCCGAGTGTGCGTGGACCAAGATAGGGAAAGACGATCGATGAAATTAGACCAAATAAAATGGTCAGGAAAATATTGGCGCCGTAAGTCCATGCCGGACGGAAGGAAAAATCATCTTCAAGAATGCCATTAGCAAGTGTTGCCTGAATCTCGACACCTGGAAATGGATTTTGAATGGAAGTAGGTTTGAGGTCACCAAGTCCGGTAGCAGAGGTTCCAACAAAAATAATTTTACCTTTGAGGGCATCTTTTGGTGTGTTGTTGTGTAACACATCGGTCGCTGAATAATAGGGAAAGGTATAACTTTTTCCGATGAATGGAATTAAAGCTTGCCCATTGATATTAATTGGAATAATAGTTTTGCCGAGTTGAATGCCTTCTAATTGTTCTGATCCATTGTAGTTGGGTGTGATTAACTTGATCGGCGCACCAATGTACGACATGACGGCTTGCAAAGCGAGTGAGGGATAGAGTTTGTCTTGATAGGAAATTAGCATGGGCGCGTGGCGGAAAATACCATCCGAATCTGCAAAAATATTGATAAAACCGCCAAATTTCGCGGCATTTTGTAAAACGGGAATGCTCACAACGTAACCGATAGCTTTATAAAGGTGTAGATCAGCGACTTGTTTTTCGCTGAGGGTAAAGAGGGGCGCCGGTAAAATATTTTGTGTTTGTGGGCGAGGTAGAAACCCGATCGCGAGGACTGAGTTGGTAGTGGATAATTTGCTTGCGAACATATCATCATCGTCAAACAACGATGATTTCGATTTCAAAATTTCCAGGACTTTTGCATCGATATCTTTCTCATTGCCGAGCTTCGTCAAAAGTTCGGTAACAATATTCGTTTCTTTTTCAGAGAAAAACATGTCAAACGCAATCACAATCGCACCGTTCGTTTGTAACTGGCTGACTAGCGAGGCTAATTTACTGCGCGGCCACGGCCAGCGTCCTTCAACTTCGAGGCTGCGATCATCAATATCAACAATGGCTATCGCCGGCGAAAGGGCCGGTGCATTGGTAAGAATGTGGGCCTTCATTTGCAGGTCATAGCCAAGATTATCGAGGCTTTCTAGCATGCTGTGAATAAAGCCGTTGGAGGTAATGAGCGCCCAGGTGGCGAGCATAGACAAGAAGAATCCGAGTAAGACCGGAAGGCGTTTATTCATGTTTCATCCCTGAAAATCGTGACGTTGATTTTTAAGTTTAATCTAGTTGTGCGGGTGGTGATAGTGTCGGCAGTGGGAGCGACACTTCGGCAATCTCGAAATTTATTAGTATATACAGAAGGTTAATGTGAGGGCGGACTCAGAGATTTTTTTGATAAGATATTATTTAAACAAATCAGTAATTTGCGGTATGCTAAAGGATGAAAGACGTACAAGGTTGGTATAGCTAAAGGATATTTAAATGGATTTTAGACTTCCCTTCAAGTTAGCAGCCGCAGCAACGATCTTAATCATTGCCGAATCGGTTGCGTACGCCGATGTCCTTCCCGGCTCAGTCATGCCAGAGCAAGTAGCAAAAAACTTAAAGCCTGCTCCTAGCATGGTTCCAACCCAGTCTATTACTAGCAATGTGATACAGCCTCAGCAACAAAAAGCGCCGAATATTAGCCCCGAAGCGGCCAAAATTAAATTTAAATTAAACACGATTGTATTAGAAGGTAATCGCGTTATTCCAACGGATAAATTGGCTTTGTTGTACAAAGACAAGGTGGGTCAAGAAATAACGGTTGCCGATTTATTTACAATTGTGCAGAACATCACAAATTTTTATCGTAACAACGGTTATATTATTTCCCGCGCTATTCTGCCGCCACAGCATGTTCAAAGCGGTGTTGTGAAAGTGCAGATTATCGAAGGTTATATCGACAAAGTGAATGTCACCGGCGATCCTAAAGGCTCTAAATGTTTGGTAGAGGGTTTCGGCTATCAAATTAGAAAATGTCCGCCACTGGCATTGACCTGGTTAGAGCAACGCATGTTGCTTGCGAATGAAATACCAAACACATCGGTCAAAGCTGTTCTTTCACCGTCAGAGACTTCACCCGGTGCGGCTGATTTGAATCTCGAGACTTATAGCAAACGTATGAGTGCTTATTTCTCGTATGATAATTACGGCACACGTTATATCGGTCCGCAACAGATGACTGGTAACGTTGCGTTATATTCTGCGATTAACTCAGGCGACAGTACGCAGATGACGTTTACCAAAACACCGAAAGGCGGTCAGCTGACTTTCTTGGATGTCAATTACAACGGCCCCGTTAGCGATAAAGGCGCACGCTGGACCTTAGGTGCAACGCGCGTGCATACGCATCCATTATTCGTTCTGCGCCCGACGCAGACCGATGGATTAAATAATAATTACTACACTAGTTATATTTATCCGTATATCCGTACGCGTTCGTCCTCCATGAATTTAACAGCAGCGTTTAACTATCTTGACAGTAGCACGAATATTTTAGACCAATCACTTTACATCGATCATATTCGCAGTCTTGATTTTGGATTTAATTACAACTTCGCTGACCGCTATTACGGCGCGAATTTAATCGCGTTTAACTTCCGTAAAGGTCTGCCATTTTTCGGGTATACCAGTAATACCAACGTGGCCAGTCCGCCGATTGCACGAACGTCTCGTCCTGGTGGTTATGCCGCTTACCAGAAAGTAGCGATGCAAATGAGTCGTCTGCAAGCCATTAAAGGCCCCGTTTCCATGTTAGTGCTAGCGAAGGGTCAGTGGGCGTTTGTGCCGCTGTTGTCATCCGAGCAATTTACCTTTGGTGGTAATCCATTAGGTCGTGGTTATGATCCTGCTGAAGTCATCGGTGACCGTGGTGCGGCCGGTAGTGTTGAATTACGTTATGATTTGAATACCAGTACTTTCCTCAGATCGATGCAGTTTTACGGTTATTACGATATCGGTGCGATGTGGAATATTCTCGTGACACCGGGCTCGCCGAAGAAAGTCAGTGCCACCTCAACGGGTCTAGGTGTGCGCTTTACCATGACAAAGTTTATCAGCGGAAATCTGATGTGGACTCAACCACTGACGAAACAGGTTGCTGCCGAACAATTAATTGGCCGAGGGTGGCGTTCACGAACATTCTTCAGTATCGTGGCAAACTTGGATTAGTCATCCGCTGTGGTTTTCCGAATTTCTTTGACTGATGTCGATTTCATAATATCCAAAAATATAATGAGCGCGAGTTGTTCGCGCTCACGCAGTTTTTCGTAATAGTCATCTTCAAATAAAATCTTCGCATGTTTTTCGAGTTCATTGGGTGAGATATAGTCATTAATGACGCTGAGATAATTGACCCATTCAGGATCAACTTCATAACGCGTCATGACCGATGCAACGGCATCATTTAAGATAGCACAGAGAAAGGCAATGAGACCCCGATCAGTATTCGTGAGTTCCGTGACGTAGTTGCGGCAATCAAGCAGTGATCCCCATTGTAACCATGCAGAAAGAAGCGGGAGTAATTTAGGGTGATCACCGAGCATGCCGCGCTCCGCCCAGTATTGGATACGTGTTACCGTTAATTTTTTGAGGGACGATAATTCTTCGGGTGAAAATAGACGATATTCAACCGGGACGTAAGTATCTTCATGTTCCAGGTGTTGACGATCTTGCTCGCGACACTCATGTACGAGGATGTAAAGACTTTTGCTGGCCTTCGCTATCGCGTTTTGCATGATGTCGAAGCGTTGCTCCGCAACGGGAACGTGATGCAAGCATTCATCGATGATGCGATGAATACGCATCGGTGTATCGAGACTCAATGGACCTCCACCAATGTCATCAGGAAACAAATCACCATTATCCAGTAAAGCAGAAATAATGGCGGGAATATGATGATGCGGAATCTGACGAATGGATTTGTGTGTGAATGAATCCAGAAATTTATTAATACGATTATCTTGATTGAGGCGCATTAAGGCACGATCAAATTCTTCTGGAAATTCAGCGAGCGCAAGAAGGGTTTTGTATTCAGTTGTGTTCATGTGGCCAGTTTGTAAAGAAAGCCTAAAATACGCATCAAATAAATCAGGACTGCAAATTCGCTTGTTGCGTCTTGCGATTGCATCCGAATGATAGGTTTTAATATCGGGTTGATAAAGTTTGTAAAGACGCGGAAATAATCTTATCAATAAATCCAGCAATATTTCACGCTGTGCGTGCGGCTCACGCGCAAGAATTTCATCGCAGCGGGTTTTTTCATTTTTAATTTGTATGGCATCGGGCACATAAACATTATCCAGCAGGTCAGTGAATAAGTCTTTGTTATCACGAATTGCGGAGTAGACGTTTGGCATGAATACTTCAAGAGCAGTTAGTGCAAAATAATCAACCGGGTTCACAATATCCTTGAGTCTTGGGTAACCAAAGTTAACTGTGTTGATGTAGTGGGCAATATCACGGCAATTTCTGAAGTAATATCGCAACGAACTATAATAAATGTCTGCCCAATATTCATTGTTCCAGGCATCTTTGGGAACGGTTGCCAGTATCTCTGTCAAACGATCAGCGAGGATCGGTTCAATATCTTGTTGGGTAATAGGTGGTATTTCGAAGGGCAGCTGCACAATCTTTTCAACGTAGTCTTCGCCGCCGCTACCATCCAGTTTATTGATGGCATTGATAACATGAGTCTTATCGAAAGCGAGCAGATACGAGGTATTGGCGTAGTCTCCCATCGATTTAACAATTTGAAATATCTGTTTGATTTCGTGATCATACAAACGTGAAATATTGTCGACCATGATAATGATGCGGCATTTTTCCTGGCGCAATAAGCTATTCAATTCCGCTTTCACTTCCGTTAAATCGCGTCCTGATTCCCAGCCATATATTTCTTCCGTGTTGCGATGGAAAAGTTTGTCTAGCCATTTGCGGTGGGTGCGCATGGCCTTAGGCACGGGTTTTTGTGTGAAGAATGAGACGTATAATTCTAATAAATGAATGACGCGATCTTTATTAGCGAGTGTTTCGGATTCTCTTAACATGGAGGACAAGCGACGGAAGAACGCATAGATTAACTGGTTCTGTCCGGAGTAACTCCACGGACTAAAATTAAGAATAATCGGTTTTTCATCATTGGCCATGTTGCTCGCTGCCAATTTTAATTCTTCTACGATGAGATTGATCACGGATGTTTTGCCAGAGCCCCAGTCGCCGTAAAGGCCGACTACCAAGCTACCGGGGTCTGTATGATCCAGCAGGCAGCGCGCAAGGTGGCGAGCGAACTGTGTTCGTCCTAGTCTGTCTTGATGACTGGTCGAAATGGGTCTATCGGCATCAAACATGGCGGCACCCCTTTATTATTATTCTTTGTTTGACTATTTGACACCTATACCTGATTATAGCAATTTTTGACGATTAGCTAATTTTTAGAACACAATCAGTCACTTATAAACGGCCCCCACTCATGCTGAGCACGACCACACCTAACATATTGAAAAAAAAACAGCTATGGCAAGAAGCCATGTCGGATTTAATCACCGATCCGGCTGAACTTTTGGCACTTTTGAAGTTAGATCCTGGTTTATTGGAAGCCGCTAAAGCTGCCGCCCGATTGTTTCCTTTACGTGTGCCGCGCGGTTTTGCTGCGCGGATGGAAGCAGGCAACCCTGACGACCCACTGTTACAACAAGTTTTACCCTTGGGCGCCGAATTGATTGTGACGCCGGGTTATCAACAAGATGCACTGGTAGAAAATGCGGTGAACCCCATTCCTGGTTTACTACACAAATATTCGACTCGGGTATTAGTGATGCTAACCGGTGCCTGCGCCGTGCATTGTCGCTATTGTTTCCGCCGTTCATTCCCCTACGAAGACAATAATCCTGGTCGAGCGGGTTGGCAAAAAATCATGGAATATATCGATCGTGATGCCAACATCAACGAAGTCATCCTGAGTGGCGGCGATCCGCTCGCAGTGAGCGACTCCATTTTGCGGCAATTTACCGACATGCTTGGTCAGATCAAACATGTGAAACGCCTGCGTATTCACTCGCGCTTGCCGGTCGTGCTGCCATTACGCATTTCTCCTGAGTTTATGGAGTGGGTCGCAAGTTTATCCATGCAACTGGTGATGGTGTCGCACGTCAATCATCCCAACGAAATCAATCATGAAGTCGAAGAGATGTTCGCTGTCCTCCGTCAAGCCGGGGTCACGTTATTAAATCAATCCGTATTGTTAAAAAATGTGAATGACCAACCTGAGATACTGGCTAAGCTCAGCGAAGATTTATTTGACTCGGGTGTCCTCCCTTATTATTTGCATACCTTGGATAAAGTAGAGGGTGCTGCTCATTTTGATTTGCCCTTAGCGGATGCACGAGACATACATGCGAAACTCTTGAAAATACTCCCCGGATTTCTGGTGCCGCGTCTGGTTTGCGAGACGCCGGGCGAGTTGTCGAAGACGTTGCTCTAAAACATTCCCCCCACTGTTTTTGCACAAGGCAGATTTTTAGACATGTTGCCACAGACCCCCGTGGCACGGGCTTTGTACAGGTTGTTAGACACTTACCCAGAGAGTTATCCACAGAAACTGTGGATTGTTTTGGGTCGGAAAAGGGGTAATGACGGGACGAACGGTTAATTTTGTGGATATGTTCGACGGCGTAGAAAAAATTTAAGGGGTAATTTCATTTTGTTACGCTGGTTTTGCACAAGGAAGATATTTGTACATGTCTCTACAAAGCCCGACGGTACGGGCTTTGTACAGGTTGTTAGACACTTACCCAAAGAGTTATCCACAGAATCTGTGGATTGTTTCAGGAAAGTTTAAGCGGGTTGGAGTTGTGAGAGTAAGTCGTCGAGTTCAGACAAATTACGATAATGAATAATCAGTTTGCCGCGGCCTTTCGCATTGCACTTGATGGCGACCTTCATTTTCAATTGGCGTGCCAGATTGTTTTGCAGATGCAAGATATCCGGATCAACGGGTTTTGCCGCTTTAACATGCGGGACTTCATTCGCTTGTAATTCACGCACCAGGTTTTCGGTTTCACGCACAGAGAGTTCGCGCGAAATAATGAGGCTTGCCGCTTCTAACTGCACCGCTTCTGGCAGTGTAATCAGCGTGCGTGCGTGGCCCATTTCGAGTTGACCGCGTTCTAGCATCACCTTCACTTCTTCGGGCAAAGCCAAGAGGCGCAGCAAGTTGGAAATGGTTGTGCGATTTTTCCCCACGGCATCAGCGGCCTGTTGGTGTGTCATGCCGAATTCGTCGATTAGGCGTTGCAGGGCAATCGCTTCTTCAATCGGGTTTAAATTTTCACGTTGAATGTTCTCGATGAGCGCAATCGCAATGGCAGCTTCATCAGGAATGTGGCGGATAATGACAGGGACTTCGGTTAAACCAGCCAGCTGGGCCGCGCGCCAGCGGCGTTCACCCGCAATGATTTCATATTTATCACCCACAGGGCGTACAATGAGTGGTTGGATGATGCCTTGCGAGCGGATGGAGCTTGCGAGATCCTCGAGGCTAACAGGGTCGATATCGCGTCTCGGCTGATATTTGCCGCGCTGAATACAGGTTACATCAAGTTGTTTGATGCCACCATCTTGGGCAGCAGCCGTTTCTGTGTCAGTGTTAGTAGCAGCATCGTTGCCTGAATAGGCAAGTAGTGCATCTAATGATTTACCTAGGCCGCGTTTTTTTACCATAATGGAATCCTGTCTATGCTCGTAAACATCTTAATCAATAGTGGGGAGAAATGGAATGATCTTACCACCAGTTGTGCGCGTTTTTTTTGCCATTGAGCTTCCTGAAGACACAAAGCGAGCGATAGGCGTCTATATGGACACCCTGAAGAAGCTATCCAAGTCGAATAAAATTCGCTGGACCCGTATAGAAAATTTACACATTACGCTGCAGTTTTTGGCGGAAGTCAAAAGTGAAGACATCCCCGTGCTGGTCAGTGCGGTGACAGCGGAGCTGGCGCAGGCTGAAAGTTCACTCCAGTTGTCATTACGTCATCTTCATTTGTTCCCCGACCCGCATCGGCCGCGGGTGGTGGTCATTGATGTGGCACCACAAGAAGTGTTGACGAAATGGGCGGCCTTGATTGGCAAAGGGATACAGAGCGTGGGTTATGAGATTGATGCACGACCCTTTCGTGCGCATATGTCGATAGGCAGAATTAAAACCTCAGACATGACGGCGCTCAATTTTATATCAGCCGTCGCGCCCCCGGGTTTGGGCGCGATCAACATTCAAGAAGTGGTGTTATTTCGGAGTGAGCCGCATCCCGATGGTTCGCGCTATATACCGCTTACACGGATAGCATGGGGCACATAAGTTTCAGGCCTGTGCGATCGTCGTATTGGCGGTGAATTTCAGTGTTTAAAGGTAAAACGGTGATTTCGGCGGAAGGGCCGACGGTTGCATCCATGATATGCCCGCCAAAAACCCGATACTGGTCGTCACCGATGGCCGCATGAATGTGGATGAAATGTTTGCCATCCAGCATGGCAATATTGCCGTGCAGTGAAATGAGCTCATACATGCCATGAAAAACCTTGGTTTGATAGGATTTGGTTTCGAGATTGTAATAGGCAACGGTGACATCATCGAGCGCACCGAGGCCGCTGATTGAGGCAGATTTCAGATTGGCGGCCACCGCGCAACGCAGTATCCCTTCGAATAAATTTTCACCGATATTAAGCGCCAAAATAAATGGGCGATCAAGGCTTGCTACCTTGTGGCCAGAAGCGGAATCAATGATGGCAAGATTTGAAGACATGTGAATTTCCTCAGCTGATGAGTGGAATGGGGCAATAGTCTAGCATCCCCCTGTGATTAAACATAGAATGGCGGAAATATTGAGAAGAGGTTTCCATGGCTACCACCCTATTTCACGTAATGAAAGACCCCGTACACGACACCATCCAATTCACGCATGAAGAAGACAGCTGGATTAAGCCCTTCATCGACAGCCCGAATTTTCAGCGGTTACGCCATATCAAACAAATGGGTCTCGGTGATTTAATTTTTCCAGGTGCGGTGCATACGCGCTTTAACCATTGTATTGGCTGTTGTTATATCGGCAGTCAGATCGCAAAAAAAATTGGTTTGAATAATGAAGAACGTCAGTTGGTAATGATCGCCTGTCTGCTGCACGACATTGGTCATGGGCCGTTTTCGCATGCGTTTGAAGGGATCTTTCAAAAAAGTATTATTCGTCATGAATTATGGACACGCCATTTTCTGGCGGATTATGAGAACGATGCCTTTTTCGCGCTGTATAATGCACTGAATCCGCGTGCACATTTAACGCCAGAAAAATTCCGTATCATCGCCGATATGATCATGCATAAGCCGGTTAAAAAGCACGTGCTGGCCGATATTGTTTCGTCGCAGCTCGATGCCGATCGCCTCGATTACCTGTTACGCGACAATCACTTTTGTGGCGTCCGTTACGGCGAATTTGATATTCGCTGGATGTTACACTGCATGACCATTGTTAAATCGGAAGACGGCGATCGTCTTGGCATTACCCATAAAGGTATTGGCGTCGTCGAACACTACCTGATGGCACGACGGTTGATGGTTAAAAATATTTATCAGCTGCAGAAAAAACTTGCCATTGAACACATGATGGTTCAACTCTTCGCGACACTGGCAGAAAGTATGCAGAGCCACGCACCATTTGCGGAAATTCGTAAAACACGTCTCGGTAAATTTTTAGTTGCAGCGAATGCATATAATTTAAGTGTTGAATCCTCACGACATGCTGATGCATTGAAACATCAGTTCCTCGAAGAAAACTTCAAAGATTATAAAGAGCTCTGCGATTATGATGTGTTTGCACTTATCAAACGCTTATCAGAGATGGACGACACTCATCCCGCCGTACAAATCGCTTCACGTATTCAATATCGTATTATGCCGAAGATTGTGCGTCTCGATTATGCCGATATCAATTCCGTACAAGATGAATTGTCACAATTCAAATCCAAACACTTACGCGATTATCAGGATTGGCAGCTAACGCTCATGCAAACACCGCATCGTTCATACAGCGGAGAAGATGATCCGATTTTAGTGGTCAATGAACAGGGTACGATAAAACCTATCGGCGATTATTCTATTATGATCGACGCACTCTCTGATCGTCTGGAGCACGCCGCATTTTTATATATCGACAAGAAAATTGCGAGTGAAAAAGCGGTTGAAGCGTTTGTGAAAAAATTACAGGTGAACGAATATATTGTTTAGCCAGGTTGCTAGCTTAAACGGCCGGTTTCTTTTTGCTAATATGCAGGGTTTTGACGACGGATGCGATGACGTCACCAGCTTCATTCAGGATATCAACGGATCGATCCAATAGTATCTTATTATTCGCGTCGACATCGGCGCGAATTTTTTCAATTTCTTCTTCAGAGAATCGAAACGTCGCTTTCAAAGTGCCGCGTCCAGGTTTTTTAAATTCAATCTTAGCGGCTTTGTCCCAGACCACATAACCATCACCGAGATTTTTAATCAGCATTAACATGAAGTAAGGGTCGACCATTGCGAAAATGGATCCACCGAAATGTGTGCCAACGTAATTTTTATTATAAAAACGTAACTTCATCGTGACTTCAATGAAGCGAAAATCGGGCGAAATGGTTTTGATGTGAATGCCGGTACCCAAATACGGTGGATAGAGATGAAATAAAATTTTTAATAACCAGATCGGCAATCGATTCGGCCACTGTCTTGAATGTGGTTCAGCCATGTTAGCGCACACTTTTCTTGAGGGATAAGGTTAATTTAAATCTTGCTGCGGGTTCTGCTCCGAGCTTGCTTGGAACGGTGGCAGTGACATTCAAGGTGACATTCTGACGTTCGCCAGTTTGTTTTGCTTTGGCAATGATCTCCGCAATCAAGGCACCTTCACTACATGTAAAATGCACATCACCTTCACAGCGTTGCAGAAATTCAGCCTGAAAATCTTTGAAGACAAAATTAATTTTATCACTTTGTTGTTTGATGAGACGCATCGCGAGTACGCCTGGCGCCATATCCGCACCCACACAAAGAGCGCCAAAGTACATAGACTTAACATGATTGCGACTGCGTCGGTTGAGTTTGATCATAAAGACCACCTCATTATCAGAGATGGCGAGTAAGCGGGGTCGCAGCCAAAAAATCATAGGGATATTAATCAGACAAAATAACCAGTTTTTCCAGGTTTCAAGTTTGAGATAGGTCATAGGCATCCTGCTCTTGTGATAACTTTTATCATATAACAGCCGTGTGCTGGACGGTAGTGAGTCGGTGAGAGTATTCTGGTAAACAGGATTATCCGTAACCCATGATGCGAGAGTGCCATGACAATGAAGCCCGTCGTCCAAACAATCAAGATTCCAGGTCTTGCCATTAATGCGCGTATCTGGGGCGATGACAAGGGTTTGCCGGTGCTGGCCATGCATGGCTGGCTGGATAACGCGGCTACGTTTGATTTACTGGCGCCGCTATTGCCCGAGCTCCATCTGGTTTCTATTGATTTGCCCGGACACGGCTTTTCAGATCACTTACCACTTTGTTCTTCGTATCATTTTGTCGATATTGCCCTGCAAATGTTTCACGTAGCCGATGCATTAGGCTGGCCGCGATTTTCCATTATGGGTCACTCCCTCGGTGGCGTGGTCGGCGAGTTCATGGCGGCTATTGCGCCGGATCGAATTCAAAAATTAGTGTTGATTGATGTGTATGGTTCGCTGTCCAATCAAACCGATGATTTGCTGACACAAATACAAAAGCACTTACGCGCCAGCCAAAAAATGCCTTCTCATTCGATCTATGCCAACTACGATGACGCGGCGCTAGTGCGAGCCAAGGTCAACACAGCACGCGAAATACCGGTGCAAGCGGCACGAGTCTTGGCCGAAGGTGGCATGCGTCAAACCGCCTCCGGCTATGAATGGACCTTCGATACGCGCTTGCTGTTGCCTATGCCCGTCATGCCGACCAGAGAGCAGGCGAACATTATCGTTAATCATGTCAAAGCGGATTGCGCGTTGATTGTCGGCAGCCGTGGCATTTTGCACGACCCTGAATGGAATGGCTGGAAAACGTCAGCGCCGGCCAATTTCCAGGCTTATGAGCTTGAAGGTGGTCATCATTTACACCTCGAAAATCCCCGCCCCGTGGCTGCCGTGATCCATGATTTCTTCCAGCGTCCTGTTTAAGGTTAGCCGCGACCAGTAAAAAAGGCTTGAATCGAGACCCGTTCGATAGCAAACTTGCCGCTCATAAAGCTAGCTACTTTCTTATAACTAAAAGAAAAATATCAATAAATCAGTTTGGACCACCAGCTGGGGAGCTGTTAATGCTTAGTTTTGCACGTTCACTTTACACAAAATCAATGATCGTATTCAGTGCCACACAATTGTTTTTTAGCATGCCGGTGTTTGCGGCAGGATTCCAATTGAATGAAACCAGCCCAAGCTTGCAAGGGGCGGCAACTGCCGGTGCGGCAGCGGCGAAGGATGATGTCTCGGCCATGTTTAATAACCCCGCGACTTTATCCACACTGACACGCAACCAGGCTTATTTGGGCGGCAGTGAAATTTTGCCCCATATCAGTATGTCAAACGGCCACGCGATCCACACTGTTAATATCCCGGGCGAACCACCGACCAGTAAAACCGCCACCGTGCGTGGGGTGACATCACAGGCTAATGTTGGAAAGTCAGCCTTTATCCCGGACGCTTATTACGGTTACCGATTGAGCGATAGATTAGTGGTCGGCCTTTCCATGAATGCCCCTTTTGGCCTGACAACCAAATATTACAGCGATTCTGTTTTACGTTTCGCAGCCGTTACCAGTTCGGTGAAAGTGGTCGTGTTGCAGCCGGCGTTAGCGGTGCAAATCAATGAACAATGGTCGGTTGGCGCAGGTTTTCAGGCGCAAGTCATGAAGGCCATTTTCTCCAATTTTACCGGACCCTATACCGGCATTCCCGGCGTAGATCGATTTATTGCGGCCACTAATCCCACTTATCTCAAAGCCGATGGTTGGGGATATGGTTACACCCTCGGAACACTTTATAAATTGAATGAACAAACACGTTTTGGTGTGGGTTATCGTTCAATGATTTCGACACATCTCGAAGGAACGGGCGAACAATATCTGACACCGGGTGGTGTGGTGCCGGCACCGTCACATGAAACGCCGTTTAATGCCGAGAGCACGGTGACAGGGTCAGTCAAAACACCGGCAGTGTTAACAGTCAGCGCCGCGCATGACATAAATCAATGGACACTGAAAGCGAGCGCGCAATTAAATTTCTGGGATAGTTTCAAGCATCTCAGCATCAACATGCCAGAAGCGTACGGATTGAATAGCACGATCCAAACGCGCTGGCATAATGCTTGGTTTGGCGCAGTTGGCGCGGATTATCGCGCAACCACCGCCTTAACGGTGCGTGGTGGTGTTGCTTACGATCAAACACCCACGCGTCAGGCTTACCGCGATGCGCGCATTCCAGATGCCGATCGTGTCTGGACAACCGTCGGTGCAAGCTACATCATGACAAACCATTTATCGCTAGATGCAGCTTACGCACACATTTTTATGCGCACGCAAACCATTAATACCACCCAAGCAAGCGGTACCAGTGTGATTAGTTCACAACCGGGTGAAGTGAATCAATTCACTGCGAAATACAAAGGGTCGGCCGACATATTGTCGCTGGCTTTACGCTATAGCTTTTAATTAGCTGGAAGGAGATAACGATGATGAAACCTACGAACATTCTTTGGAGTATTTTAGCGAGTGTTGCCATAGCGAGCAGTGTGTTGCCAATCACGGCGCACGCGATTGCGTTTAGCTCAATCAGCCAAGTCTATTTCTTTGGTGATAGCCTGACAGATAGTGGTTTTAATAACACGATTAACTTTGGTGATCCGACAAAGGCGCATACGTTTACTACCTACGGTGGGTACACCTGGGCACAGTACGTCGCGCACGATATCAAGGGATTTGCATTGCCCGTTAGTTATCCTGCTCATACGGGTTCAGACACGATCACGAATAACACGACACCAACAAACGGCGACAGCTTTGGTGCCGTGGATCCAGTATTAGATGGCATTAATTACGCATGCGGAGGTAGTACCACTGGCGCGAATGGGTTTGGATTTATTTGGGCGCCTTCTTTACATCAGCAAATTACGAATTTACTCGCAAGCCATCCCAGCCTCGATCCTAATGCACTTTATTTTATATGGTCGGGGGCGAATGATATTTTTAGCGCGATTTCACCTGAAGTCACTGACGTAGAATTATTGCAAGCAGCAGATACCGCGACCACCAATATTGCCTCTGAAATCGCAACACTGAGCGCACACGGCGCCAAAAGATTTGTGGTGATGTCGCTGCCTAACATTGGTTCTACACCTTATGTCGTGGACGCATCCGTCGAGCATCCTGAGTTGCCAGGTTTGGTTAAAAATTTAAGTTTTACCTTTGACACGATGCTGAATGAAAAATTAGGCGGTGTTATCAAAAAGTATCAGGCGAAAATTTTATATATTAATGTTTACAGAATGCTGGATGAATTGGTCGCTGATACGAAAGCAGGGCGGCCGTATATCTCAGATGGTAAAGCGTATATGTTTGTGAATGCCACCAAACCATCCTGCGGCGCAGGTACGATCGCGTTATTTTGTGACAATAATGGCGTGAATAATTACGTATTTGCCGATGCCATTCATCCGACCGATTTAACTCATCAAGTGTTAGCACGTGAAATCGAACATCGCATTAAGGCCTGGTCTTAAACGATTGAGCGATCACGAATGGAATAAAAACAAACCCGGCATTATTCCGGGTTTGTTTTTATTACGACTGGCATAATGAAAAAAATTATTGAAAAAGTGGTAGTGAAAAGTTAGCGATGATGAGTGCCACGCCGATCATCCAAAAGGTTGAACGCAAAGTCGCTTTATCCGCGAGGTAGCAGCCAATATAGAGGAGTCGTGAGACGATAAATGCGACGCAGAACAGTTCAAGTTTGAATTCGTTAGCATGACCAAGGTATGCCACGATCACTGATACGGCAAATGGCGGAAACATTTCAAATCCGTTCAAGTGAGCACCGAGTGCGCGTTTACCGAATCCCGTTAATCGCGCTTGTTGATCTCTGGGATAGTGGTTGTCATAGCCACCCTTGTCTTTGGCCATGGCCATCGCAAGTGGGATTTTCGAGACGTAATTTAGAATGAATGCGAGAAAGACACAGGTAAAGGCAATGGTCATAAGATAACGTCCATGTTGAGAGTATCTGTTAATTATTAAACATTTAACATGATAAGACCAGCGACCCGATAGAAACCATGGCATCTTAGCCGAAAATTTGTATACTAGGCATCAGGCAGGTTTTGATCGAAACCCTACAAGCAAACTCGAGGAAGTCAGAAAGATAATGTGGTGAGCATCCCACGGGAAGCCTAAAGCATTACTGAGACATCCACTTTTACAACTCGGGTTTTTCGATCAGGCCTGCCTTTTTATTCATGATGAGGGCGATGACATGGCAATACAGGTCGTAATTTTGGCCGCAGGGCAAGGTAAAAGAATGCATTCACGCCTGCCGAAGGTGCTGCATCGTTTAGCGGGTAAATCATTATTACAGCGCGTGGTGGAAACCGCTCAGGCTGTGTCCAAGGCGACACAACCCATTATTATTTACGGCCACGAAGGCGCACAAGTATTAGCGAGCTTCTCGCAAGATTCCCTCAAATTTGTCGAACAGAAAGAACAATTCGGCACTGGTCATGCCGTTGAACAAGCCTTACCGCATATCAGTGAAAAAGATCGCGTCCTGGTTTTATACGGCGATGTGCCACTGATCAGCCTTGACACTTTATCGCGTTTAATTGGGGCCACGCCTGATAATGCATTAGGTATCGTCACGGCCTATTTAAAAAATCCAGAAGGTTACGGACGCATTAAACGTAACGAAGAAAATCATGTTGTTGCGATTGTGGAAGAGAAAGATGCTTCAGAGAAAGAGCGCCGCATTACCGAAGTGAATACGGGCATCTATCTTATTCCTGCTCATAGCCTGCATCAGTGGTTGCCACGTTTGCAGCCCAAGAATGCCCAAGGTGAATATTATCTTACGGATATTATTGCCGAAGCCGTACAGGAAGCCCTTCCTATTGTCACCGTTCAACCAGAACATAAAGATGAAATTCGCGGCGTGAATGATCGTATCCAGCTTGCTTATCTTGAGCGTTCCTATCAACGCAGTCAGGCCTTTGCGTTAATGAAACAAGGCGTGACGCTGATGGATCCAGAGCGTATTGATATTCGCGGTGATGTAACTGTCGGTCGTGATGTGGTGATTGATGTAAATGTGATACTCGAAGGTAATATTCGTATTGGTGATCATTGCACGATTGGCGCCAACTGTATTTTACGCGATGTGGAAATCGGTCGTGGTGTTGAAGTGAAAGCCAACAGCATGCTGGATGGTGCCATCATTGCCGATGATTGTGTGATTGGTCCCTTCGCACGTATTCGTCCTGGCACCGTGCTCGCAAAATCTGCGCACATTGGTAACTTTGTCGAAATTAAAAAAAGCAGCATCGGCACCGGCAGCAAAGTGAATCATTTAAGTTACGTGGGCGACAGTGACATTGGCCAGCGCGTGAACGTAGGCGCCGGCACGATAACCTGCAATTACGATGGTGTGAATAAACATAAAACCATTATTGGCGATGATGCTTTCATTGGTTCCTGTACCCAATTAGTGGCGCCAGTGAAAGTGGGCGAAGGTGCGACGATTGGTGCTGGCTCAACCATTACGCAAGATGCACCGCCCAATCAATTGACGCTCGCGCGTGCGCCACAAAGCACAATTGCTGACTGGGTCGGGCCTCGCCAAAAGGAAAAAATTAAAAGTTAGTTTAGTCAACCAGTTACAAGGGGGAAAGTCGTGATGATATCACCTATACTCAATAATATTCGGATAGATAAGGCCCGACTAAACGAGGTGATGCGTATGGCGACCGATAGAAGACGGCACAGAAAAGACAAAATGGATGCGCTCATGAATCCTAAAACTGCCGCAGACTGGATCGCGGCAGCCTTATACCCCCAATCACCGTATAATCAAATCCTGACGGAATGCATCATTGCCAGGAATGAGTTGTGTGAAATCATTGAAGAAATGCTCATTACCAAGACGGAGATGAATAACCGGGATGCAGCAAGGCGCGAAGCTATGATCCAGGCAGCCATGGATAAAGAGGCCGCCCAGAAAATCTTAAGCGGTCGGCATGAGCTTCAACACGAACGTAAAGTGCCCGTTTCACCACAGATTCAATCCATATTCGAGCTGCAAGCTAAAGCAGATCTGTTAGCTGCGCATGTGAAAATTCTGGAAAGCATGACCCCAGTCAAGGAGGCAGCGGTGATTGCGGCGAAAGATAAGCTGCACGATATTGATAAGGGTTGGCAGGCGAGACAGGCAAAAGAAGCGGCATCGTTTGTGGAGAGCTTGCATGATCGTCTTTTGAAAAATAAAGCAGGATTTAGCATAGAAATGAAGCCCTCTGTTGCCAAGCGACTAGAGGAAGCTTATAAGACGGCTTCGCCGGCGAAGATTTTAGAAGTCAATCCAGCGCTTGCTGCAAGCGCTGCCGCGAATGTAGAGTTCATGACTAACATGTGTAATTTTGCGCGAGAACTGAAGGTGTTATCTGCGCTGAATCATATACTCAATGATCCAGATAATAAAAAACCCGAAGCTGATTTTTTTCCAACGCCTAGCCAAATTAAAGCACATGCTAAATTGCTCAAAGTCGATAAGCACTCTCCTGCCGATGTGGACGCTATCTCTGCCGCGCTCTCTGCCAAAAAAGAGTTAATGTCTGCGCAGCAAGAGATGCGAGAGCACTTAACAGAGGTTCTTGAAGCAAAGAAAGAGCTGAACAAAATGCATAATGAGATTCTTGTGATGGAAAATGCCATCGGTCTCGGTCGCGGGTCGCCTGCCGCCTGATGATGCAAAAAGGCAGGTTGTGGCAATATCCTTCCCATCAACACTCCTCGCACGATATAATGCCTATCAATTAAGCTTAAATTCTCGAGGATTTTAAACAATGTGTGGAATTGTGGGAGCTGCGGCCAGTCGGCCCGTCGCGGGTATGTTGCTGGATGGACTGAAAAAATTAGAATATCGCGGCTATGATTCCGCCGGGATAGCCTCCATCGACAGCCATCACCAATTGAAGGTGCTGCGTGTGGTCGGCAAGGTAAAAGAGCTCGAATCGGCTATGTTTGCCCATCCCATGCAATCTCATACTGGCATTGCGCACACACGTTGGGCGACACATGGCGCACCTTCTGAACGGAATGCGCACCCCTTTCTCTCGCATGATGAATTTGCCCTGGTGCACAATGGCATCATTGAAAACCATGCGGATCTTCGCAAAAAACTGACGCGTGATGGTTACACCTTTAATTCTGATACTGACACCGAAGTCATCGTTCACCTGATCCATCAGCACTATTTGCAAACCAAAGATTTACTCAAGGCCGTGCGTGCCGCCGTGCAGGAATTATCCGGCGCTTATGCATTAGGAATTATTGCGAAAAATTATCCTGGTCGCATCATTGTGGTTCGCCAAGGCAGCCCATTAGTGATTGGCCGCGGCAAAGGTGAAAACTATATTGCTTCTGATCCGCTGGCGTTATTAGCGCAGACGCAAGATTTTATTTATCTTGAAGACCATGATATTGCTGATGTAACGCACGACAACGTGGTGATCTACAATCAAGATTTACAGCTAGTTAAACGCGAACAACATACTCTGACAATTCAGCAAGATTCCATGGAGCGCGGTGAACATCGCCATTTCATGGAAAAGGAAATTAACGAACAACCTGAAGCCATCTCTGCTTGTTTAGAAGGTCGCATTACTGACGATCACGTGTTACCAGCGGTGCTCGGACCGAAAGCCGAAAGCATTTTGCCTCAAGTGAAACATATTCAACTCGTCGCCTGCGGCACGAGTTACCACGCCGCCATGGTCGCGCGTTACTGGATTGAAACCTTGGCACAGATTCCATGCTCGGTTGAAATTGCTAGCGAATATCGTTACCGCGATATTGCTCCGACACCTGGAAGTTTATTTGTTACCTTATCGCAGTCTGGCGAAACAGCCGATACCTTAGCTGCTTTGCGCTTGGCGAAAAAAATGGATTATTTAAGCACCTTGGTGATTTGCAATGTGCCTGGCAGCACCATGACTCGCGAAGCCGATTTACATTTTCTGACACGTGCTGGTGTCGAGATCGGTGTTGCTTCTACCAAAGCTTTCGTGACACAGCTTACCTCACTTTTTCTCCTCGCCTTGATTTTGCGTCGTGTTCATTGCAAAGACTCGCAGCTTGAATCTGAGTTAGTCGGTCAATTACGTCATCTACCGATTTTGGTGCAGGAAGTGTTACAGCAAAACAATGCCATTAAAGCCTGGGCGAAAACATTTGGCGACAAACAACACGCCTTATTTTTAGGGCGCGGTGTGCTCTATCCTATTGCGCTCGAAGGCGCACTCAAAATGAAAGAAATTTCATACATTCATGCGGAAGGTTATCCGGCGGGTGAATTGAAACACGGACCGCTTGCGCTGGTCGATAACAACATGCCGGTCGTAGCAACCGTTCCACACGATGCTTTATATGAAAAATCATTATCGAATTTGCAGGAAGTGCGAACACGCGGTGGCAAGTTATTTATTCTGACCGATCAACCTGCTTTAGCCGAACAAGAAAGTTTTTCCGGATCGCATTTCATTATCATGCCATCGGTGCACCCATTACTCTGTCCCATCCTGTACACGATCCCACTGCAAATGCTCGCCTATCATGTTGCCGTGCTAAAGGGTACTGACGTCGATCAACCACGTAATCTGGCGAAGTCGGTGACAGTAGAATAATGCTCGCTAAAGAATTAACGATCGATACCATTAATCCCGCTAACGGCGAACGTCTGCATGCTTACAGACCTATGTCATGGCAGGCAGTTCAAGAGATTATCGCAGCACAACACCAAGCATTTTTAGCCTGGCGTGAATGGCCGCTAGCCGAGCGTGCTGCCTGCATCCGGGCACTGAATAAATTGCTGTTAGATCGCAAACATGAATACGCGTTGTTGATGGCGAATGAAATGGGAAAGCCGCTTGCTCAAGGGGTGGCTGAAATTGAAAAATGCGCCATGCTATGTTTGCATGATGCGAATCATGCTGAAAAATATTTAGCGCCGCAATTAGTCAAAACAGACGCAGACAAGAGTTACATTACCTATCAACCACTGGGCATCGTGTTCGGTATCATGCCGTGGAATTTTCCCTTCTGGCAGGTATTTCGTTTCGCGGTTCCTGCGCTCCTCGCTGGCAATGGTGCTCTATTGAAACATGCACCTATTTCCACGGGTGCCGCACTTGAAATCGAAAAAATATTTCACGAAGCAGGGTGTCTCAATAACATTTTCAAATCATTAGTCATTACTAATGAGGTGGCAGCACAAGTGATTGCGCACCCACATGTTTCGGGTGTGACGTTTACTGGCAGTGTTGCAGCAGGACGTATCGTTGCAACGGAAGCTGCGAAGTCTTTAAAAAAATCGGTTCTGGAGTTAGGCGGTTGTGATCCGTATCTGATTTTGGCAGATGCCGATTTAGAGTTAGCAGCCAAAGTGTGTGTCACTTCGCGCATGAATAATGCCGGACAAACGTGTATTGCTGCCAAACGCATGATTGTCGTGGAAGAAGTCCAGGATCAATTTATTGCGTTAGTCAAACAGCATCTTGAGAAGTACGTCGTCGGATCACCGTTAGAATCGGGGACTACTTGCGGGCCTTTGGCACGCGAAGATATCCGTGCGAACGTACATGCACAAGTTCAGCAATGCATTCAGATCGGTGCGCAGTTACATCTTGGTGGTATCATTCCTGATCGTCCGGGATTTTATTATCCTCCCACTTTGTTGACAAATGTGACTAGTGGCATGCCTGCGTACGATGAAGAAATATTTGGCCCAGTCGTTGCGATTATCACTGCCAAAGATGAAAACTACGCCATCGCGATTGCGAATCAAACCAGCTACGGATTGGGTGCGGCAGTATTCACCCGCAATATTCAGCGCGGCGAAAAAATTGCTGCGGAACAATTACAGGCTGGTACGTGCGTCGTGAATATGTTGGTGGCTTCCGATCCGCGCCTGCCGTTCGGCGGCATTAAACATTCCGGCTACGGCCGCGAAATGGCGGCGGAAGGCATGCATTCGTTTGTGAATATGAAAGTCGTGAATGTTAGAAAGTCGTAACCACTTCATTTTCTGTTGGGAAACTTCGGTTAAAAATCTTTAACATGTGATCACCGTAATAGACCGGTGCTGCGTGATAAGGCAATTGAATCTGTGCAGAAAGATTTGGCTCGAAAAAAAAGGGCGCCGATACGCGATCCTTTTCCGCATGATTATAAACCCTATGTAAAGTAGCCTGATATAAATCCTTTGACCAGCTCTGTAGCATTTCACCGATGTTGACAATGAAGTGATGGTTTAGAGGGGGAACATCTATCCACTGGCCTGCTTTATTTTTAATTTGTAGTCCGCCCGTATCATCTTGCAAAAGTAACGCGATAAAGCCCGCATCGACGTGTTCACCAACGCCGATTTTTTGTTGCTTTGTGGCAGGGTAAAATAAAAGTCTCAACATGGCGAAGGCATCATTTTGGTCGGGGATGAAATGCTTTTCATATTCGATCGCGGAATAATCCAGCGATTGAGTGATCGCCCGCATTAATAAGTCGCCTATCTGCAAGAGTTGATCGATATACGTGAGAATCATTTTTTTGAAATAGGCTGAACCTAGTCGGTGATCATCAGGCCATTGATTAGGGCCGATCAAGTGTAAATGTGGAGTTTTGTCACGATCAGGATGCAAGGGTTTCTCTAAGCCAAGATCAAATGTTTCTTTATAGTCACCCACACCCAGGGTTTTTTCTGCCAGTAATTTGCCATAACCACGGCAGCACGGTGATTTGATAATATCAATGTCATGTTTAATATGATTGGGCAAGCTGAAAAAATGTCGTGTTAATTGCAGGATTTGATTCATGGTTTCATGGGCAACACCATGATGGCCTAAATAAAAAAATCCTACATCCCGACAGGCGATTTTAATTTGCGCCACAAAATTATTTTTATCTTTGTGGGTACCTTGCAGATATTCAGCAAGATGAAGCGTGGGAATATTCGTAGGTGAAAGCGTCATGATTAATTGAATCCGGCCGCGATCTCTCGAATGATACCTGGACCTTTGTAAATGAATCCCGTATAGACTTGCAGTAAAGTGGCACCAGCGACGATTTTATCTTTCGCTGCCTCAGTATTCATGACGCCGCCAGAACCAAGCACTGGAATTTTATTCTGCAGCGATTTCGTCAGCAGTTGAATGACATGCGTGCTGCGTGCGCATAATGGCATGCCGCTCAAGCCGCCAGATTCTTTAGCAACAGGAGAAAAGAGGACGCCGTCACGTGAGAGCGTTGTGTTGGTCGCGATAACGCCGTCGATATTTTCTTGAAGAATGATTTGCGCCGCCTCGACGATTTGCTCATCAGTCATGTCTGGCGATAGTTTAACGACGAGAGGAATATATTTTTTCTCTTCGACATGAATACGTGTCTGTTCTTCTTTCATTGATTTTAATAAAGGACCTAGAAAATCTTTTTGTTGTAAATCGCGTAAGCCCGATGTGTTCGGCGATGAGATATTAATCGTGATGTAGCTTGCGAATTTCCACAGTGCGCGGAAGCCAATCAAATAATCATCAGCCGCAAGTTCGAGGGGTGTGTCAGCATTTTTTCCAAGATTGATGCCAAGCACGCCGCGATAATGCGTTTTTTCAAGACGGCGCATGGCGTGCTCAATGCCAAGATTATTAAAGCCCATCCGATTAATGATGGCTTGTTGTTCCGTGATGCGAAAGAGGCGCGGTTGTTCATTGCCGGGCTGCGGTCGCGGAGTGAGGGTGCCCACTTCAATGAAACCAAATCCCAGCGCTGCCAGCGCATCCACATAGTCTGCATTTTTATCAAAACCCGCGGCAAGTCCTATAGGGTTTTTGAATGACAGGCCCATCACGGTGCGTGGCTCAAGCAATGGCTTTTCAGCAATCAAGCGACTCGCATGGGTACGATAGGCAAACTGCATACCTTTGAGCGCCCATTCATGCGCAGCTTCCGGTTCCAGGGTAAAGAGGATTTTACTTAATAGTGGGTACAGAGCCATAAATAATCGCCGTAAAAAAATACAATGAATTCTATAGGTTATAATTATTTTGGCGTGCTGTCAGCGTGTAAATGCTATAATTTAAAGATAAGTATAATGAGTAATGTTCAGGGAGTAGCCATGAGCGCTTCGTTGATATTTACAGTCGATGATACCAAGAAAATTCAAAATGATGTGCGTGAGCTGCTGCACGTCATGCCTGCGGAATTTCGCGAACATTTAATGCATTCCTTTTTGTGGTCGCAAGAAAAACTCGAAGCCTATCTCAGTCGTGAGATGGTGTTAGATGGTGATAATTTAAAGGATGCGTATTCGCATCTGGAAAGTTTAATTGCTCGTATCGAAAGTTATGCGGCGGATGCTTCCCCCAAATCATTCCCCTCGTATGAAGAATGGGTGGAAGATGAATATAAAAAATATCGCGCAGCGCTCACGGAAGATAAAGAAGATATCGAACGATTAATGTCTGAGGGCGGGGTTGTGGCACCTGGCCAAACATCACCTGTTGATACCATGGAAGATGACACGCTCGCTCATTACAATCATCTAAGACATTCGTTTGATAAACAGCAAAAACTCGCGAATGAAGCGATTGCACTGATGCAATCGCCACAATATAAAGATCTAAAAAAACATGCGCTAGAGATGTGTAAGGTCATTATGGTGAGCATCCATAAGTAAGCTCACGCCTTGTCGTTACAAGGGTTCAAGATAACTCGCAATTAATCGTTTGGTGCCGACCCCTGTTTGTTCAAAGCGTACGCGGATTTGCATGTCTTCGCCGTCACCCTCACAATCAATAATCGTGCCGATACCAAATACACGATGCTGCACTTGTTGGCCAATACGGAAACGACCTTGTGCTTGGGGCTGGAATGAATTTTTAACGGGAGTAGGGCGCGACACCTTGGTACGGAAGCGGATTTCTTCGATGAGCTCCGGCGAAATTTCATGCAAAAATCGCGATGGACGATGATAGGCTTCGCGACCATGAATGCGACGAACTTCAGCATACGTCATAAATAATTTTTTCATGGCACGCGTGACGCCAACGTAGCAAAGTCTGCGTTCTTCTTCGAGGCCCTTCGGATCATTCATGGACATGTAATGCGGGAATAACTCTTCTTCACAACCACCCAAAAATACCACGGGGAATTCCAGGCCTTTCGCGGAATGCAAGGTCATGAGCTGAACGCAATCATCGTATTCTTCTGCTTGAACTTCACCCGATTCCAGCGCGGCATACGACAAAAATGCGGCGATAGGTGGAATGTCATCCAGCGTTCCTTCTTGCAGAAATTGATGCGCAGCGTTGACGAGTTCTTCCAAGTTTTCGATACGCGTTAAGCCTTTCTCACCTTTTTCTTTGCGGTAATGTTCTATCAAGCCGCTCGAGTAGAGAACGTATTCGACTTGTTTATGTAAATCCATCTCGGCACTGCGTTCAGTCATGTTTTCAATTAAATTGACGAATGATTGCAGCGAGGTTTCAGCGCGCGTGGCAAACAGTTTTTGTTCCATCAAATCTTTTAAAGACTGCCACATGCTGAGATTATGTGCGCGTGCATTATCGCGAATGGCGGTGACGGTGCGATCACCAATGCCACGCGTCGGTGTGTTGATGATGCGTTCAAAGGCAGGATCATCACTGCGATTGGTAATCAGACGCAAATACGCGAGCGCATCTTTAATTTCAGCGCGATCAAAGTAACGCAACCCACCGTAGACACGATAAGGAATGCCGAATTGCATGAGCGCTTCTTCAATGACACGAGATTGCGCGTTTGAGCGATAAAGAATAGCCATCTCTTTCAGTGCGTAATCGTTTTGCCGCAATTCTTTAATGCGGTTCACAATAAAAAAGGCTTCATCCGTTTCATTAAAGCCGGCGTACACCGTAATTTTCTCGCCGTCGCGACCTTCGGTCCATAAATTTTTGCCGAGTCTGCCAGAGTTATTAGCGATTAATTCATTCGCCGCTTTCAAGATGGTGCCCGTCGAACGATAATTCTGTTCGAGCCGAATAATATTGGCGCCAGGAAAATCGCGCGAAAAGTGCTGCAGGTTTTCAATACGAGCACCACGCCAACCGTAAATCGATTGATCGTCATCGCCGACTATCATCACGGAATTTTTCGTGCCGGCGAGTAATTTCAGCCATCCGTATTGCAAGGTGTTGGTATCTTGAAACTCATCCACTAAAAGACAACGGAAGCGGTCTTGGTAGCTGGCGAGAATATCAGGGTGCGTATGAAAAAGTTTGTAGGTTTTAAACAATAAATCTGTGAAGTCGATGACACCGGCACGCTGACACGCCTCTTGATAAGTTTCATAAATCTTAATGAGGGTTTGCCCGTTAAAATCACGCGCGACTACTTGATGCGGTTCTTTGGCTTCTTCTTTTTGTGCGTTGATGAACCACTGCGCTTCTTTGGCAGGATAACGGTCTTCATCCAGATTAAGCGCTTGAATGGCGCGGCGCACCATGCGCTGTTGATCATCGGAATCTAGAATCTGAAAACTTTGCGGAAGATTCGCTTCTTGAAAATGCGCACGCAGAATACGGTGTGAGAGCCCGTGAAACGTGCCTATCCACAGCGTTCGCGCCGGGACATTCAATAATTTCTCAACACGGGCGCGCATTTCACTCGCTGCTTTGTTGGTGAAGGTCACAGCGAGAATATTGTGCGGCGAAATTTTTTCAACATCGACCAGCCAGGCAATGCGCGAGGTCAGGACGCGGGTCTTGCCGCTGCCGGCGCCAGCCAAGATCAATTGGTGACCAAGTGGTGCCCGAACGGCTTGTTGCTGGGCATCGTTCAAAGAATTGAGTATCATGTGAGGTTCCATCATATAAGCAGCGTATTATGTCATCACAATATAAAAAAGCGACTTTTCTCTTAAGTGTAGCCGAAGTAAAGCAATTACCCCCTGACGAAGGCTTTGAAGTGGCGATCGTTGGTCGTTCGAATGCGGGAAAATCCAGTGTGTTGAATTGCATCACACAAAGCAAAAAATTGGCACGCGTCAGTAAAACGCCTGGTCGCACCCAGCAAATCAACGTGTTTGTACTCGATGACGACCATCGCTTGATGGATCTGCCCGGTTACGGCTTCGCCAACGCGCCCATTGCGGCACAACGCAAATGGGAAAAAACCATTAACGATTATTTTGAGAAGCGTGATTGTCTGAAGGGGCTTGTCCTCGTGATGGATATTCGTCATCCATTCAAAGACATGGACATGCAAATGCTCGATTTCTGTCAGCACATCAACTTGCCGGTGCACATTCTGTTGAATAAGTCCGATAAGCTGAGCAAAGGTGCAGCGAAGAGCGTCTTGCTCGATGCGGAACCGATTCTTGCTTCTTATGGCGAGCTTGCTACCATTCAAATTTTCTCCGCACAAAAGAATACGGGGACGAAAGAGCTGCATAGTGTGTTGAATCAATGGTATGAATACGGCGCGTAATACCGCTCACTCTCCCATATTTCCCCTATTTTTATATATCTATGATCAAGTTACCTGAAGAAACCGGCTGACACGTCCATCAGCCAGTTTTGAAATCTGGTAAGATTAAGGTATGTTGACTGAATATCGATGGACTGCATTCAGGGAGGGGTAAGGATGACACAAGCAAGAAAATTAATTCATAACATGGAAGAAGCTGCTCAGAAGATGATGGATTACATCATGAAAGCTGAGAATGAGCAGAACATCATCGAGCTCATTGCCAAGGTGAGTGATGACTATAAAAAACCGTTTGAGTCTTACGTGTGGAGTCCCATCTATTATTTATTTGGCTGGCGTGTGCGTACGTCCCAAGTGGATGAGCTAGTCGCTGTTGTCAAAGATGAGCACGTGAATGCCAGACAGTTGCTGACGAGCATCGTGAGATTCATGGAGACTGGTGGCTGGGAATCGACTTCAGCGAATACGAATTTGATGTATGAAATACTTGCACGTCTGCCGGCGTACAAAGTAACCGATCCCAACCCGCGCGCCAGTCTGACCTTGTCTGAAATTTTTGAACTGCACCAAGTTTTCGCGGCCAAAGCAAAAGGCATTATTCATGCCGTGAAGGGTGATCTCACGCAAAAAGACGGTGTGAGTGCTGAGCTCGGAAGTATACCGAAGCGCGACATTCGCGAAGTTGGCAAACATCTTCCAGCTAGCTCGAACTACAAGAAAAAAGAATGGTTGCCCGCGAATAAAAGCATTAAAAGCAATTATCGCGATATCATGGAAACGCTTGCGGTGTTGTACACCAGCCGTCAAGAAGGCTTGCCTGTCACCCGTTCAGGCAAGACGGGTCGCCAAGGCCAAGCCGTGGCCGTGGAGCCAACGGTGGTGAATGACAGCCTGATCGCCGATGTGCTTGAACACCCGTATGCCGAAGCCCCATTCATCATTCCCACTCCACCACCACCGCCGCAATTATCAGCAGGTGCGTTTGCGGTCACCGAAAAAGTGGTGAAGGGTCGTCAGGAAAAATATTCCGCCGAGCCGAATAAACTTAACGTGTCGGAAGCGATGATGACAATGGCCAAGACCATGTTTATGCCAAGGCCACCCGCTGAAATCATTGTGGGGACTTGTGATGATAGTATTGTTTCTAAGATTGGGTTTTGAGAGGGTTGTTTGCCGTCTTGCTAATCCAACATGAGCTGTCGTCCCGCGCGCAGGCGCGGGACCCAGCGCCAATACCGCAATGAAACCACAAGGCTTCCCTATGTAAGCAACCCCTCAAAAACGAATTTGGGCATTGACTTATTTACATAACAGCGGGCTATATTGTGGTTAAGAGTATGATTTATAACTGGATCCCGCGCCTGCGCGCGGGATGACAAAGTAGCTGGCGCGGGTGGCAAAGCAGTAACCGTTGGGCGCATCTATTGACAAAAAGTGTCAATATGATCTAATATTGCTCAAATTAAAAACTATAAGAGAGAGCCAAACCATGTCGAACGAACTCGCTATTGCTTCTATTTTTAATCCTGCCAGAGACAGTGACTACAATCATCAATATAAGATTGACGGTAGCCGCTTTAGCCGGATTTGGGTAGGTACCTATTTCTTCTTCCAAGGTGAGGCTAATGTAGACAAGCGCAATTTAAATCTATTCGGATTAGCAATGACCCGGCCTTATATCGTTGCAGCGCTAGAAATAGCAAACACTATGGATCGCAAAAAGACTACAAACTGCGAAGATATAAAAACATATATTGGCGCATTAGATTATGCAAACCCACTCATCCCCTTGTCACTGCTCTGCATCACCGCTGCACGTAACATGCATATCAAATGTTTGAAGTTGAAAGACGAAGGTAGCATGCATAGTTATCGCGCGCTAAAGCTCGCACAAGTCGTGTTTAACATTGCGGTCAATATTCCCTTGTTTGTCGTCACTGGCTTAGCTATTTTCGCTTGGGATTTGGTGAAAGCATTAGTGTCAGTGGTTGCCGCAACACTAGCTGCGTGTGTGTTGACGCCGTTAAGCTACGCGATTGCTCCAGATAATCAACGTAACCAGCTCTAATCATCATGCCGAGGGCTTCTATCAAGAGGCCCTCTTTTTACGCTCACCAATCTTTGTTACGTATATCGTCTTTGCGAGCGTAGCGAAGCAAACCAGCCGTTAACCTTACTGCAATCTACGTGGTTAGATAAAAGCTAAGTATTCTGAGCACATATTCAAATGTTGTTTTTCTGGCGCAGTTGGGCTGGGTTGCATCGCTGCGCTCGCAATGACTACGCAGGCAGCAACGCCAGCACAGTAACTTAAATGTTTTCTACCAATAATTTTTTAACATTTCTGCAGCCACGCGGTAATTTATTCCCACGTCTTGCGCGTTCACCCACGTAGTGTTTCCAATCCGCTGGCTTCATGGTGAAAGGTTTCCCGTCACCTTGAATTAACAGGTTTTGTTGCGCATTCATGACGGCGATATCGACGACGAATTCTTCGCGTGCGGCGACTTTCGGTCCGGGTATGCTCACCATTTTATTCCCTTTACCTTTAGCGAGCTGAGGTAATTCTTTGAGTGGGAAAACCAGTAAATTGCCAATGTTTGAAACCACTGCAACGAACTGTGTATCAGGATCGATAATCATTTTCGGTTCTAGCGACTTTGATCCGTTCGGTAAGGAAAGGGCTGTTTTACCAGCGCGGTTCTTGCCATATAACTCACCGAGTGTGACAACAAACCCATAGCCTGCATCCGAAGCAAGAATGTAACGATGTTCAGGGTCGCCGAGCATAGCGCCAATGAACTCAGCACCCGGCGGTGGATTCAAACGGCCGGTGAGTGGTTCGCCTTGGCCACGCGCGGAGGGCAGTGTGTGCGCAGGCAAGGAATAGGCGCGACCGGTGGAGTCAATGAACACAGCTGTTTGATTGCTGCGCCCAGCGGAGGCCGCTTGAAATTGATCGCCGGCTTTGTAACTCACCGAATTCGGGTCAATATCATGCCCTTTCGCCGCACGAATCCAGCCTTTATTTGAGAGAATAATGGTGATCGGCTCAGTTGGCAGAATTTCAGTTTCTTTCATCGCAATCGCTTCTTTGCGCGCAATGATAGGTGAGCGACGTTTGTCACCGTATTTTTCGGCAAGCGCCAGTAACTCGGTGCGAATTAATTTTTTGAGACGCGGGGTGGAAGCGAGTGTTTTTTCAATGTCTTCACGTTCTTCCGCTAATTTCTTTTGTTCTTTGCGAATTTGAATTTCTTCAAGTTTAGCGAGATGACGCAGTTTGGTATCTAAAATGGCGTCAGCTTGATCTTCACTTAACTTGAAACGCTTCATCAAAACAGGGCGTGGTTCATCTTCTTTCCGGATGATAGCGATCACTTCATCCAGATTGAGATAAACAATCATCAAGCCTTCTAAAATATGCAGACGTTGATTAATCGTGTTAAGGCGATATTGCAAACGCAGTTTGACGGTTGCCGTACGGAACTCTAGCCATTCCGTCAGAATTGTCATCAAGCCTTTAACTTGTGGGCGACCATTTAAGCCGACCATGTTTAAATTCACGCGATACGTGCGTTCAAGATCGGTGGTGGCAAACAAGTGATCCATGAGCGCATGCACATCAACGCGATTGGAGCGTGGAATGATCACAAGACGCGTTGGATTTTCATGATCCGATTCATCACGCAAGTCTGAGACCAGCGGAAGTTTTTTATCCTGCATTTGCTGAGCAATTTGCTCCAGCACTTTGCCACCCGATACTTGGTAGGGCAGTGCCGTAATCACAATTTCTTCATCTTCTTCAATGTAAATCGAGCGAATGCGCACGCTACCGTGTCCGGTGCGGTACATTTCCTTGAGCTCGCTTTTCGGTGTGATAATTTCTGCTTCGGTTGGGTAATCTGGCCCAGGAATTAATTTGAAAATTTCTTCAGCGGTTGCTTTGGGATTATCGAGAAGATGCACTAATCCGTTGACCACTTCCTGCATATTATGCGGTGGAATGTCAGTTGCCATACCGACGGCAATACCCGTGGTGCCGTTTAATAAAACGTTAGGCAAGCGTGCAGGTAATAGCGAGGGTTCACGTAAGGTGCCGTCGAAGTTTGGAACCCAATCCACCGTTCCATCTTCTAATTCGGCGAGTAATACTTCAGCGTAACCGGATAAACGTGATTCGGTATAACGCATCGCCGCGAATGATTTCGGGTCGTCAGGCGAACCGAAATTGCCTTGACCTTCAATGAGTGGATGGCGATACGAGAAGGGCTGCGCCATTAACACCATGGCTTCATAACACGCCATATCACCGTGCGGGTGAAACTTACCGAGCACGTCACCGACGGTACGCGCGGATTTTTTGAATTTGGAAATGGATTTTAAACCGAGTTCAGACATGGCATAAATAATGCGGCGCTGTACAGGCTTCAGGCCATCGCCGATATGCGGCAGTGCGCGGTCTAAAATGACATACATCGAATAGTCGAGATAAGCTTTCTCAGCATATTCGTGAACGGGAATGTGTTCTACATTATTAGCGGTGGCCATATAATACCTTTCTAGATTATCTCTGCTAAGTTGCCTTTGTTTTCGAGCCATGCTTTACGATCTTGCGCGCGTTTTTTAGCAAGCAGCATATCAAGCATTTCATCGGCGGGATCATTGCCGATATTATTTAACGTGAGCTGCATCAGGCGGCGTGTGTCTGGATCCATCGTCGTTTCACGTAATTGCATCGGGTTCATTTCACCCAAGCCTTTAAAGCGAATCACGTTAATTTTAGAAGTTTTCTTGTCTTTTTTCGTCTCGGCACTGATGCGGTCGAGGATGCCCTGTTTCTCCGCTTCATCTAAGGCGTAATAAACCTCTTTGCCGTGATCAATACGGAAGAGTGGTGGCATCGCGATATAGATATGACCCGCTTCCACTAACGGACGGAAATGTTTAACGAAGAGTGCGCAAAGCAAGGTGGCGATGTGATTACCATCGGAGTCCGCATCGGCGAGAATACAAATTTTTCCGTAGCGTAAGCCTTCAAAGTTACTGACCGCCGGATCGACACCAATCGCGACCGATATATCGTGAATTTCCTGTGACGATAAAATAGAGCTCGATTCCACTTCCCAGGTATTTAAGATCTTGCCGCGCAATGGCATGACCGCCTGGAAGACACGATTACGCGCTTGTTTCGCGGAGCCGCCTGCCGAATCGCCTTCTACCAAAAATAATTCACTGCGTTTAACATCTTGCTGGGTGCAGTCAATTAATTTGCCTGGCAGAGCAGGGCCAGAAGTAACTTTTTTACGAGCCACGGTTTGCGAGGCTTTTAAACGTTTTTGTGCATTAGCAATCGCGAGGTTGGCGAGAATCTCACCTTGCACCGTATGTTGATTCAGCCATAAGCTGAAAGCATCTTTGACGACACCTGATACGAAAGCCGCGCATTCACGTGAGGATAAGCGCTCTTTGGTTTGGCCAGCAAATTGCGGGTTTTGCATTTTCACTGAAATAATGTGTGCGCAAGGTTCCCAGATATCGTCGGCGGTGAGTTTAATGCCGCGTGGTAACAGGTTTCGAAATTCGCAAAATTCGCGTAAGGCTTCCGACAAACCGTGACGGAAACCATTCACGTGTGTGCCGCCGAGTGGTGTCGGTACAAGATTGACATAACTTTCGCTGACAACCGTGCCGCCGTCGGGTAACCAATAAGCTGCCCAGTCGATGGCTTCTTGTTCGCTTGAGAAGGATCCGATGAAAGGTTCATCAGGAATACGTTCCGCTTTGCCGATCGCTTCATCGAGATAATTGCTTAAGCCGTTTTCATAATACCATTCATCTTTATGGCCGCTCGCTTCGTCGGTAAAGGTAATGTGTAGACCTGGGCAAAGCACCGCTTTCGCGCGCAAGTTATATTTGAGCTTGGTGGTCGCAATGCGTGGTGAATCGAAATATTTTTCATCGGGCCAGAAGCGCACACTGGTGCCGGTTTCATTTTTATCGCATTTGCCGATGGTTTTGAGTGGCGTCGTTTTGTCGCCGTGCGCAAACGACATCGAGTAAATGTTACCGCCGCGCTTAATGGTGACATCGAGTTTTTTCGAGAGCGCATTGACGACCGAGATACCGACCCCGTGTAAACCGCCGGAAAAACGATATTGTTTATTCGAGAATTTCGCGCCGCTATGCAGACGACAGAGAATGAGTTCCACACCTGATACTTTTTCTTCAGGGTGCATATCAACCGGCATGCCGCGACCATCGTCAATGACTTCGATGGAGCCATCTTTATAAGAGATGACGTCGATATGATGCGCATGACCTTCCAGCGCTTCGTCGACGCTATTATCCGCGACTTCATGCACCAGATGATTGGGGTTGATGGTGTCCGTATACATGCCAGGTCGGCGACGTACGGGTTCAAGACCGCTTAACACTTCAATCGTTTCAGAAGTGTACGAAGAGCCGGATGATTTCGAAGTTATTTTGTTTGCCATAGTTGCCGCAGCCATTCACGATTTAACTGTAACCATTGTAAGGCGATGATAGCCGGCGAGGTTTTAATTTTACCCTCGCGCAATAATTCTATCGCTTCATCGAGTGGGATTGGAAATGCGCGTATATCTTCATGCTCATCAGTGAGGCCGAATACGCCGCCTGCACTGCTGGCATCGACACGACCACAGAATAAAATAATGTGTTCGTCACAGCCGCCAGGGCTGACAAAGTACTCGCAAATTTTGAAAAGGTCTAGTAATTCCACGCCACTTTCTTCACGGGCTTCGCGATGGATGACATCCGTTGGATGCTCGCCATGACGATAAATGCCGGCGATGACTTCCGTCAGCCACGGGCTTTCCGGATTTGCGATGGCACCGGCGCGAAACTGTTCAATCAAGATCACTTGATCGAGGATGGGGTCGTAAGGCAGCACCGCCACCGCTGAGGGCCGTTCCAAAATTTCACGTGAAAATTCGACGGTCCACGTGTTATTGAATTTTAAATGGCGAATATGATTACGCACCAAGCGAAAGAATCCTTGATAAAGGACTTCACGATTGGTGATTTCATAATCGTTATGAGTGAATGAGTTTAATTTTTCTTCCATGCGTTACTTGTGCTTCTTGTCTTTGAGGGTAGATTCCAATTCTTTGACGTATTTTTCCATGTCGTCGAGCTTTTTGCGCGTGCGTTGTAAGACTTTGGTTTGAAGATCAAATTCTTCACGCGTGACTAAATCCAGCTTGTCGAAAGCGTGATGCAAAACCCGTTGGCAATTTTTTTCAAAATCCGCTTTTAGCGTACCGAGATGCGAGGGCAGGCTGCCGGATAGCTGCTCGGCCAGATTTTTCAAAAAATTAGGTTTCATAGAGATGGAGTCCTTGGGTCGTGATGCATGATGAGCGTCATTATAGCGTAAAGATTTCTCAGTTAGTACAGCCTTGTGATGACTGATTTTGCTTTATGATTCGTGCAATCAGGTTGATAATGTGCGATCAATTTTATCCTTTTAGTGTAGAGAGTGTATCAAATGACCAAACGCCGCTTGATTATTGCCACGCGTGAAAGCCCGCTCGCTTTGCGACAGGCCGAATGGGTGCGCGATGCTTTGAAAACAATGCATCCTAATTTACAGGTGGAATTATTGGGAATCACGACGCTGGGTGATAAACGCCTAGAGGTGACCTTGCGCAAAATTGGCGGCAAGGGGTTGTTTGTAAAGGAATTAGAAGAAGCGTTACTCGATGGTCGCGCAGATATCGCCGTGCACTCGATGAAAGATGTACCGATGGAATTGCCGCCGGGACTCGCCTTGCCTGTCATTTGCGAACGCGAAGATCCACGCGATGCCTTTGTTTCCAATCATTATGCCTCCATCATGGAGTTGCCGCGCAATGCCGTGGTGGGTACGGCGAGCTTGCGTCGTCAGACACAGATTCGCGCCATGCGCTCAGATCTTGAGTTAGTTGATTTGCGCGGTAACATGAATACGCGCTTGAAACGTCTCGACGACGGTGATTTTGCGGCGATTATTTTGGCCGCGGCCGGCTTAAAGCGCTTAGGTTTCCCAGCGCGGATACGTTCCTATTTTTCAGTCGAGGATTCTCTGCCGGCAGCCGGTCAAGGTGCGCTTGGCATTGAATGTCGTGAAGATGCCACCGTGATTCGTGAATTAATTGCTCCCTTAAATCACCCCAAAACTGCCTACGCGGTAACAGCCGAGCGCGCCGTCTGCCGCCGGATGAACGGTGGTTGTCAGGTGCCGATTGCCGCTTATGCCGAAGTTCATCGCGACGAATTGTTCCTGCGCGGTCTGGTTTCAAACCGTGCCGGCACACGCATTCTCCGCGCAAAGCTGACAGGGCATTGCGATCATGCCGACGATATCGGCCAGCGCGTTGGCGAAGAATTGGTCCAACAGGGTGCGGAAAAGCTTCTGAAGGAATTTCATGACGAATGATCTTGCCGGCCTGCATGTTTTGGTGACACGACCTTCACCTGCCGGTGAAGTGTTGTGTGCCTTGATTGCCGAAAGAAGCGGGTCCGCTTTTCATTTTCCAGTGATTGCTTTCGAATCGCTGGTCGAAACGCCGGCTTTCAAAGCGGCATTGGCGGCTATCGACGGTCAGGATTGGTTGATTTTCAATAGTCCACAAGCGGTGACTGCGATGATACCGTCCCTGCAAAAAGCCTGGCCTATTTTGCCAGAAAAAGTGCGAGTGGCCGCCGTGGGCGCTGGAACCGCTGCAGCGCTGCAGGCTGCCGGATACGAAGCCGTTTTGTTCCCGGAAGAAGAGTGGAGCAGCGAAGGCTTGCTCGCCATGCCTGCTTTTCAGGCCGTGAGCGGTCAGCACGTCATGATTGTGCGCGGTGTCGGGGGTCGTGAACGATTAGAAAAAGTGTTAAATGATCGTGATGCCGTTGTGACATCATGCATGGCTTATCAAAGAATTCTGCCTGATATCGACCCTGTATCTTGTATTCACGCCATTCACCACCATATGTTTCATGCAGCCGTGGCGGGCTCGTTTGAGAGTGTCACCAATTTAAAATTACTGCTTGGCGATATTGAATGGCCAAGTTTACGAGAATTACCACTCATCGTGATGAGTGAGCGCATTAAAAATCTTGCGGTCGAAATGGGTTTTGAGACAGTGTGGGTCGCCCCAAACGCTAGCCAGCAAGCCCTACTGGATTTGCTTTCAGAAAAGAAGGAAGTCTTATGTCAGATGAAAAAAACGAAGTAAAAACCGCAGCAGCCAAATCAGGACATCTCGGTGGTGTCATGACCGTTGTCGCATTAGCTGTCATGGCTGGTGCCATTGGTTATGGATACATGCAATTAGCACAAATGAATTTCACCTTGGCGCAGACCGTCGCTGATTTGAGACAGCAAGCGAGCAACGATCAGCACACGCTGCAATCCCTGCAACAATCTTTTACCGCCTTGCAAAAATCTGCGATGGTGGCAGCAGAACGTGGCGACGCAACGAAATGGAATGTCGCCGAAGCTAAATATCTGACAAAGCAAGCCGCTAGTCAGTTACAACTCGCGCATGATACTCAGGCCGCCATCCTTTTATTGCAGCATGCGTCTGAAATTATGCAAGGCACCACTGATCCATCCGTTCAGCCTCTCCAGCAAGCGCTGACGGATAACCTCAGTAGTTTGCAATCGCAAACACCTGCGAGCACTGAAGAGATTTATACAAAACTTGCCGCCATTTATGGCGAGCTGGATAATTTGCCTTTGCCGCCGACGCCGCTGCAATACACAGAAGAAGCGAATGCACGACAAAAAGATTATAGCGAAGCACCGTGGTGGAAATTGCAATGGCATAAAACCATGGATTCTCTGCGCAAAGTAGTCATTGTGCGTTACATGGGTGCGAATGATATGCCGCTGATCATGCCGGAAGAAAAAATGTTTCTGTATCAAAACCTGCATGCAGAAATGCAGGCGGCGATGCTGGGCGCACTCAATCACAATGCAGCCGTATATCAAACTAGCCTTGCGAATATGTCTGCGTGGATACAAAAATATTTTATTATCAATGCACCACTCACGATTAAGTTGCTGGATCAAATACGTGAAATGCAAGCGGTTAACTTACAGCCGCCCATGGTGGATATGACGGCGACACTGCAATTATTCGATCAATATCTCGCTGCAAATACGCAAACACCCGCGACCGCTCAAGTGACGCAGGCACCTTCATTTCAGCAAACCGATTTACCACCAGCTAACGTGACACCCTAGGAGCACATTATGCGGCGTTTAATTATTTGGTTAATATTCTTGGCGGCATCGGTATGGCTAGGCCTTGCGATTGTGCGTCACCCGGGCTATCTATTCATCGTTTCAAAACCAGTGATGGTACAAATGCCGTTATGGCTCGCGTTTTTAGCGGCATTTATTATTTTCGGATTATTTTATTTGCTGGTCGACAGCATCGATCGCATTCAATTTATGTGGTTTCGCTTGCGCAATTGGCTGCGCATTCGTCGTGAGCACAATTCGTATAGCAAAACTCAGCATGGATTGGCTTTGTTAATCGAAGGACGTTGGGCGAAAGCCGAACGCATGTTGATGCAAGGTGCCGATCAAGCATTAGAACCATTGATGAATTATTTGGGTGCTGCGCGAGCGGCTCAGGAATTGCAAGCCTATGATCGCCGCGATAAATATCTGCGAATGGCACACCAGAAAACACCGAACGCCGAACTTGCCATTGGCATTACTCAGGCAGAGCTCGAGCTTGAACAAGATCAACTGGAACGTGCCGCGGCAACCTTGAATCGTTTGCGCGCCATGTCAAAGCGTCATCCACGCGTATTGAAATTATTGGAAAAAGTTTACGTGCGCCTCGGCGACTGGCAGAGTTTGAGTTTACTGTTACCTGATTTGCGCCGTGCACGCGTGTTAACAGAAGATCAGTTGAAGCATTTCGAAAAAAATATTTATTGCGAAATACTGCGTCAAGCGGGCATGAAAGATCGCAATTTACTGCAACGTGAATGGAATGATTTGCCGCGTTCTGCGCGCAAGAATCCAGACATCGTGCTGGTTTATGTCAAACAAATTTTAACCTTTGGCGAACAGGCTGAAGCGGAAGAATTAATTCGTTATGCGTTGAAATATAATTGGCATCCTGAGCTTGCGAAAATTTACAGTACGTTTTCTTTTGATAACCTCAATCGTCAACTCGTCATCGCGGGGGCTTGGGTTAAGATGTATGGTTCGCAGCCGGAGCTCATGCTGTTTCTCGGTAAAACCTGCGCGAAAATACAATTGTGGGGTAAAGCAAAAGATTATTTCGAAAAATGTCTCCAACAGGTGCCGGACCCCGAAGCCGCACTTCAGTATGGCAAGCTCCTCGAGCATCTCGGTGAAAAAGAGCAAGCGATCGCCGAGTATCATGAAGTACTCGCTAAACTGGCGCGGATGGACAAGTTTGAAAAAATGACACCGGTCATTTAGAATGCACCCATAATAATTGAGTGGTAAACATGGCAATTTTAGAGATTCTTCAATACCCCGATCCGCGTCTGAGAACGAAAGCGGCACCTGTCACCCAGGTGGACGATGCCTTGCGTCAGCAAGTGGCTGATATGTATGAAACTATGTACGAGGCCAAAGGGGTGGGCCTTGCCGCCACACAAGTGAATATCCATCTCAGGCTTTTCACGATGGATATCAGCAAAGAACTTAATCAGCCGATGTGTGTCGTGAACCCTGAGATCTATCATAAAGAAGGCCTGCAATACGAAAGCGAAGGTTGTCTCTCTGTGGTCGAAGCCTTCGATAAAGTCGAGCGTGCCATGAAGGTACGTTTGCGCGGCCAGGATCTTGATGGCAACCCGATTGATCTTGAAGCGGAAGGCTTAATGGCCGTTTGCTTTCAACACGAGATGGATCACTTGAATGGCATTTTATTCATTGATCACCTCTCCAAGCTGAAACAAGATCGCATTCGCAAGAAAATAGAAAAAGTTAACCGTCGGGATTAAGTGTTGATGACATCACCGCTCAAAATTGTATTTGCCGGAACACCGGAATTCGCCGCTATTATTCTGGAAGCATTGACGCTCAGTCGTCATGAAGTGATTGCCGTTTACACGCAGCCTGATCGTGCCTCGGGTCGCGGATTGAAGGTGACAAACAGTGCCGTCAAAGAAGTGGCCTTAGATTTAAATTTACCGATCTATCAACCGGCAACATTAAAAGATCCGCGCGAGCAGGAAGTGCTGCGTCATCTTAATCCGGATGTGATGGTCGTGGCCGCTTACGGTCTTATTTTGCCGAAAGCAGCGTTGTGTATTCCACGTTATGGTTGTCTCAATGTACACGGTTCGTTGCTGCCGCGCTGGCGTGGTGCGGCACCGATTCAACGTGCCGTGATGGCCGGCGATAAAGTGTCGGGTGTCACCATCATGCAAATGGATGAAGGTCTGGATACCGGCGATATGTTATTGAAGCACGCCTATACCCTGGACGAAGATGAAACGTCGCAAACCTTATATAACCGTCTGACTAAAATGGGTGCTGAAGCGATCGTTGAAACGCTGGAATTGTTGGCGCAAGGCAAGCTCAAGCCCGAAAAGCAAGATGATGCCCTGAGTACGCACGCGAAAAAACTTAGCAAAGAAGAAGCGTTAATTGATTGGAATGAAGCGGCTGAAGTGATCGAACGGAAAGTACGCGCATTCAATCCGTGGCCAATCGCGCATACCATTTGGCAAGGCCAGCATTTACGTGTCGGTGCCTCGACGGTGGTGGCTTATCAAGGTTCTCACGCGCCAGGAATGATTGTGAATGCTTCGCGCGAAGGCATCGATGTGGCGACATCAAAAGATGCGTTACGTTTACTCTCTGTACAATTGCCTGGCGGCAAGATGATCGCCGCGGCAGATTTCTATAATGCCCATCGTGATCGCTTGCAAACCGGCAAGCTATTATCCGCAGAATAACCATAAAAAATTAACTCATGGTGTGCCAATGTCAAATATGAATTTACGTTTAATTGCTGCGCGTGTGATTGATGCTGTCACCGACGGTCATTCACTTTCTGAATGTTTGCCGTTGCAATTAGCAAAATTGAAAGAAACTCGTGATCGCGCGTTTGTGCAAGCACTCTGTTACGGTGTTTGCCGCTTTTACACGCGACTCGATGTCATTCTGAGTCATCTCATGCCAAAGCCCATGAAAGCGAAAGATAGCGATGTTCATGCCTTATTGATGGTCGGTTTGTATCAATTAATGGATATGCAAACAGCGCAACATGCCGCTGTTTCAGAAACAGTGAATGCGGTGGAGTCGCTGAAAAAAACCTGGGCACGTGGATTGGTGAACGCTGTGTTGCGTCAGTATATTCGTGATAAAGATTCACTGGATCAGTTGATAGAAGAAGATTCCGAAGCAAAATATGCCCATCCCGGCTGGTGGATAGCGGCGCTCCGCAAAGCCTGGCCCGAACAATGGGAAGAAATTCTTGCGGCGAATAATGAACATCCTCCGTTTAGTTTGCGCGTCAACCAACAAAAAATTTCAGTGGATGATTATTTAAATAAATTATCCGCGAATGAATTGGCGGCGCATCGTATCGTCGGAACGCAGCACGGCATCATTCTTGAAAAGCCTGTTGCTGTGGAACAATTACCAAAATTTGCAGCAGGTTTTGTGACTGTCCAAGATGGTGCCGCACAACTCGCTGCTGAGTTATTGCAATTAAAATCAGGCATGCGCGTGCTAGATGCCTGTGCAGCACCGGGTGGAAAGCTGACACATATGCTTGAAATTGAACCCGAGCTCGAATGTGTTGCTCTCGAAAAAGAAGCCTCGCGACTCGCTTCCATTCGTGAAAATTTGCAGCGCTTAGAACAGAAAGCGCGTTGCATTCGCGCCGATGCCGGTGATATCAGCGAGTGGTGGGACGGCAAACCCTTCGATCGAATTTTGCTAGATGCTCCGTGCTCAGCGAGCGGCGTCATTCGGCGTCATCCGGATATCAAATTATTACGTCAACCCACCGATATTCGCCCGCTTTCTGAAGAGCAATTACGAATCATTACCGCCTTATGGGAAACATTAGCGCCGGGCGGCTTGATGGTTTATGCGACATGCTCCGTTTTTCCGGACGAGAATGTTAACGTCGTTAAAAAATTCTTGAGCCTCACGCCTTCTGCAAAAGAAGAGGTCATTGATGCAAGTTGGGGTCTTCCTCTCGAAGTGGGTCGTCAAATTTTACCGGGCACAGATAATATGGATGGTTTTTATTACGCATGCTTGCGCAAGAATAGTTAAAACTCGAATGAGAGTAGCGAGGACGGTTAATTCCCGCTAAAATGACAATCAATTAAAACTCACTTAGTGCGATCTTAAGGATGAACTGCTATGCGTATCGAATACGACATTAAACTGGATTTCAAAGACGTTCTCATCCGCCCGAAACGCAGCGTGTTAAAAAGCCGTTCTGAAGTCTCACTCGAACGCGAATATAAATTCAAACATACGAAAACGACGTGGAGCGGTGTTCCCATCATTGCCGCCAACATGGATCACACTGGCACGATCGCGATGGCGAATGCATTATCAGAATTTCATGTCATGACGGCGATGGATAAATTCATCACCGTCGATGAATGGAAACACTTCGCGAAAAATCATAAAAGTGCACTGCCGTATACGTGTGTTTCGATCGGCATTTCAGACGACGATTTTAAAAGCCTCGATACCATTTTAAAAGCCGTGCCGGTGCATTTTATTTGTCTTGATGTGGCGAATGGTTATACCGAACGTTTTGTTTCTTATCTCGAAGACTTGCGTGTGAAGCATCCGAAAGTCGTCATCATGGCGGGTAATGTGGTGACGGGCGAAATGGCGGAAGAATTAATTTTATCGGGCGCCGATATTGTCAAAATTGGTATTGGTCCGGGCTCTGTGTGTACGACGCGTGAAAAAACGGGCGTTGGGTATCCGCAATTATCGGCCATCATTGAATGCGCCGATGCTGCACATGGTTTAGGTGGACTGGTGTGCGCAGATGGCGGTTGCACCACGCCAGGTGATGTTGCTAAAGCCTTTGCTGCAGGTGCTGATTTTGTGATGTTAGGCGGCATGCTGGCCGGACATGATGAATGTAGCGGTGACATTATTGAAGTGGCCGGCAACAAATATAAACGGTTTTACGGCATGAGTTCTGCTGAAGCGATGGAACGTCATCACGGCGCAGTCGCGGATTATCGCTCCAGTGAGGGTCGTTCAGTGAATGTTCCTTATCGTGGCCCTGTTAAAAATACCATCATGGACATCATGGGCGGAATTCGATCAACGTGCACTTACGTCGGTGCGCATCGGCTCAAAGAATTATCAAAGCGAACAACTTTTATACGAGTAGCTCGACAATTGAACGAAGTATTTGTTCCTTTTGATATCAGCAAGCCTAAAATATAGACAACATTGTGTGGGTTGTCCAATTAAGCTATGATTCACGCACTTTGTATCTGAGCGCGGCATGTTGTTGCGTCCACGGAAGCACAGATAGAAGATCCGATTTATTCTCTTTTGAATGAAACTCGGTTAAGGACTCCACATTATTTTAAAAACCAGGAGTATTAACATGTTTAAAAAAATGATTCTTGCAAGTGCTGTTCTCGTCTCCACCGTTGCTGCCGCAAGTCCAGCTCCTTACGTTGGTGCCAACCTTGGCTTGAACGTCAATTCATCCACTAATGCCTCTTTCCACAATGCTGGCGTTTTCCGTGGCGTACCTTTGAATGTATTTGTTGGTTTCGGTGGCGTACTGACCCAGTCCTTTTTCCTCGCTGGTGAAGCAACCGCTAACTTGGCAACAGCTGTCATCACCAACAAAAATGATATGAAGACCACTTACGGCTTCACATTAAGCGCCTTGCCAGGCGTAATGTTGAATGACAACACGCTGGCATTTGTTCGCGCTGGTTTTGCTAGAACACGCTTTTCAGATGTCAACAAGATGGTATCCGGCACACAGTTAGGTTTTGGCATGCAAACGGGTATGACCCAGCATGTTGATCTGCGTGGCGAATACGATTACACCGCTTATGCCAATGCAGCTACCGTCAAGTCACCACGTACTGATGCGTATACGCTGGGTGTTGTTTACAAGATCGACTAATCTCGCTTTGCATTCCCGCACGTTAACGCGTGCGGGGGTGATATCTCAGTTTGTTTTGCTTTATACTTGCCTCTTTCCCGATTAAAAATAGTTACCTCAAAAGGTTTGCGGATGTCTTTTATTATTCTTGATCGAGATGGCGTCATCAACTTTGATTCTGACGTCTATATCAAATCACCTGAAGAATGGTTGCCGATTCCTCATAGTCTAGAAGCGATCGCGATGTTGAATCGTGCTGGTTATCGCGTGCTGGTTGCGACGAATCAGTCCGGTATTGCACGAGGCTATTACGATCTTGAAACCCTCGATTTGATTCATGAAAAAATGATGCGTGAATTAGCCGCCGTCGGTGGTTATATCGAAGAAATATTCTTTTGCCCCCATCATCCAGATGAGGGATGCCTCTGTCGCAAACCAAAGCCTGGCATGCTGTTAGCGATTCAGGAAAAATACGGGCTGTCATTACCCGATACCTATTTTATTGGCGATTCATTTGCTGACATGGGTGCTGCTGCCGCAGTGGGCTGCAAACCCTTGTTAGTGAAAACCGGTAACGGTTACTTAACCCTCGAACGTCATCCCGCGTTGGCAGTCGTTCCCAGTTTTGCCAATTTGGATGAAGCCGTGCAATTTGTCTTGGCAGAAAATCGGAGCAAGTCGTAATGCTACAACAGATTAATTTATTTTTACGTTCACTGATATTTTCAGTGTGTTCAATCATCACCATTATCATGGCTAGTACGATGTGTTTGTTAATGTTGCCTTTTACGCTCAGCTACCGACATGCGGTGGTGCGACAATTTTTACGTTTTTATATGGTCTTGTTGAATATTATTTGTCGCATTAAATACGATGTGACAGGGCTTGAGAATATTCCCAAACAACGATTTGGCATTGTGCTCAGTAAACATTCTTCTGCGTGGGAAACATTTTTCTTACCAATTATTTTCCATGAACCCGCGGTCATCGCAAAACGTGAATTATTATGGGTGCCATTTTATGGCTGGGGTTTAGCCGCGGCTGATCCGATTCTCATTAATCGTAAAGACAAAGTTTCCGCGATGCAGCAAATTATTACCAAAGGAAAAAAATGTCTCGAGAGTGGTCGCTGGATTTTAGTCTTTCCGGAAGGCACGCGCGTTCCTGTTGGACAGGTTGGCAAATATCATTTAGGCGGTGCACGTCTTGCGGCGGCGACCGAAGCACCGGTGATTCCCGTTGCGCATAATGCTGGCTATTTCTGGCCGCGACGGAGTTTCATTAAGCAGCCGGGAACCATCAAAGTCGTCATTGGCCCGATGATTGAAACGAAAGGCCGTACACCCGATGAAATTATGAGCCTAACCAAGGATTGGATTGAGGGCACCGTGACGCGTATTGGCGGCCTCGTCGATAAACCCGCCAGTCAGTAAATGATCGCGCATACAGCTTCTGCGATGTTTCAGACACTGACCAAAAGTGGTTTCCGGATTAATTAATTCCTGAATTTTAGCGTAGGGAATTAAAATGGTTTGCGTGCCATAAATAGCCGGTGCAACCGTTGCTTCATCAAAGGTGAAGCGCAAGCCATTCAAATTAAAATTCCAATTACTGAAATTTTCAGCGCTTAAGGCAGTATTTTCAGTGGATTTGCCATGCAGCATCTTTTCTAATTCTTTCGCCGCGTAGTCATTCAGCACTTCAAGATAATTGGCATCGGGTTTGAAAAGCTCGCTTAATTGAATTTCGGACCCGTTATTCACATCGAAATTGACAACACGATAGCGTCGAAATGGATGAGCCATGCCGGTCGCATAACCTTGAATAATGAAACGAATACTGATTATGGGATCGTGATCAAGATTAATGATGGCCGAGCTGTAATCAATCGTGAGACGATTTTTAACTTTCGTTTTATCGAGGGTCTTTTGATACGCTTGCGCGTCAGCCATTTTTTGTTTGAAGCTATCAATTTCCTCATTCACCGTTTTCGTCACCAACTGATTGAATGCGTCGACGGTTAGACTGGTGTTATCGGCAGCTTGTGGCGCATCAGGGCTGTCAGTGTTTTCTGCGGATGGCTCGCTGTCATCGCTATTGCTAAGTCGTGGGAAGACCAGTTTGACGATCAGCCTTGGTTTAGGATATTGCACATCAGACGCAGAGATTAAATCAATTTTGTCACTGATGTGATACGTGCTTTTATTATCGATAGGCGAGTCGTCAACCGATTCAGCCAATGCGGAGAAAGAGAGTGTGAGCAGCATAGTGGTAAACAGTGCGTAGTGTCGAATGCTAAACATAATCCCTTCCTCTGGTCGTCAGTCTCAGTTTGCCTGATGGCGCTTGGGATTGGCTAGTGCCTTATCATGACGGGTGATGTTATTGCACGAGTTGCCTTCAGTGGCGGTCGCAACGATCACCCCTTTTGCATTGGCCGTCAACGTGATTTGGCAATACGTCATGAGGCCGCGGTTCATGGGCGAATTCGCATTGGGCATGGCGGTCATCACGGGGATGCTATTGCTACGGCCACGATTAGTGACACCTATGCTGGGTGAGTAGGTGGTGGTGGCGCTCTCGTAACTTTCGTGTCGGTAGGTATAAACGGTTTTACCGTCGGCTGTTTTGATGGTGGTGGTCGGCTTGCCCCAGCTGTTGATTAAATCCGTGGCGCTCCCGCCGCGCCAGCTTTGGGCGGATTGTGTATAATAGCCGCTCGAACTGGCAGCACAGCCAGCAAGTAGCAATGAGAGGCCGAGAGAGATGAGCAAACGCATGGTAACTCCTTAAGGTCGTGATATCTGAGCGCTACTTTAACATTATACAGAATTGAAGCGGATACGATGAAAATAGTCTTTTGTCTTATTAATTATTTCCCCTTTGGCGGGCTGCAGCGCGATTTTTTACAAATTGCCAAAGAGTGCCAGCGCCGGGGGCACGAGGTGCATGTTTATACCACGAGTTGGGAGGGTGAGGATGAGCCAGGTCTGCACGTGCATCGATTGCAACCGCAGGGACTGACCAATCACGGCCGCGCAAGATCATTTTCAGATCAGGTTGGTAGGGCGTTAAAAGACGGTGATCACGATGTGGTCGTCGGTTTTAACAAGATGCCGCATCTCGACCTCTATTACGCCGCGGATGTGTGCTATCAAGAGCGAATCAAGGCGACACGAGGAGCTCTTTATCGTTTGATGCCGCGCTACCGCACTTGGGCTGCCCTTGAGGGCGCCGTTTTTAACGTGGGAGCCAAGACGGAGATTCTATTGATTTCAGCGTTGCAACAAGCGGCTTATCAGGGTTGTTATGGCACGGAATCCCAGCGCTTTCATTTACTGCCTCCCGGCATTGCCCGCGATCGCTTGGCGCCCGCTGATGCTGCTGAGCAGCGTGAGGCCATGCGTCAGGCCTTGCAGCTGAAGGATAACCAATTTTTATTGTTGATGGTTGGATCTGGCTATCAAACCAAAGGCCTGGATAGAGCGATTGCCAGCCTTGCGGCATTGCCGGTAGCGCTGCGTTCCCGTTGTCACTTATATGTGGTAGGCCGGGGCGATGCGGCGCGCTATATCAAACAGGCACGACAGGCTGGGGTAGAAAAGCACTTGCACATCATGGGGCCGCGTTCGGATGTCCCGCAATTTTTACTCGCTGCCGACTTGCTGCTGCATCCGTCTTACCACGAAAACACCGGGACAGCGTTACTGGAAGCATTGGCTGCTGGGCTGCCGGTGCTGACAACCGCTGTGTGTGGTTATGCCCACTACATTACAGATGCCGATGCCGGTAACGTCCTGCCCACACCGTTTCAACAAACAGAGTGGAATGCTGCGCTTGAAAAAATGCTACTATCACCCAATCTGAAACGCTTAGGAATGAACGGGCTGCAATATGCCAAGTTCGCCGATATTTACGATATGCCGCAACATGCTGCTAACTTAATTGAACAACGAGCCAAACACCGTGATGTATCTTGATGAGTCGCTGAAACAATATTTTAATTCTGAGAAGCCGCTGTTTGATCAATTGATGGCGCTGGATGGGGAATGCTTTCGTCATCTTGAAGGGCGGAAAACGGCGCGCATTCGGCTGGGTGATAAATATTACTTTATCAAGCAACATCGCGGCGTCGGTTATCGCGAGATTTTCAAGAATTTATCGCAATTGCGTTTACCGGTCGTGTCAGCACGCAATGAGTGGCTCGCGATTCAAAAATTGCAATCACTCGGAATTGATGTGCCGCACGTCGCTGGATATGGTGAACGCGGCATCAATCCAGCTACGCGGGAATCGTTTATTTTAATGGAGGAGTTGGCACCGGTCGTCAGTCTTGAAACACTGTGTGCTGATTGGAAGAATGCGCGTCCATCATTTAAGTTAAAGCAGCAACTGCTAACTGAAACGGCTCATATTGCGCGCACACTACATGAAAATGGGATCAATCATCGTGATTTTTACATTTGTCATTTGTTGCTGTCGCCGTCGCAACAGCTCTTCCTGATTGATTTACATCGGGCACAAATTCGCAAAACGGTCCCAGAGCGCTGGAAGATTAAAGATCTTGCGGGATTGTATTTCTCGAGTAAAGAGGCTGGATTGACGCAAAAAGATCGATTGCGATTTATGAAACACTATCGTAAAAAACCGCTGCGTGATATTTTGCGGCACGAAAATGATTTCTGGAAAAAGGTAAAAACTCGTGGGGATGACTTGTACCGTGACCATGCCAAGTGACACAGCTTTGGGGATTCGCCCCGTCAGCGGCGCAGAACTGAGGTTCGCTGATTACCAATTCAAGACACCCTTTACCATCCAACTCGATCAAGGTGACTTTACCGCACAAGCGATTGTTCGCCTGATCCCTGGCCGCCGCATGGTGGTGTTTGGTTTATGGGATGGCATGCCTGCCGTCGCAAAATTATTTTTTCATCGCAAGCATGCCGTGCGTCATCTCGCGCAAGATGTGAAAGGCATCAAATTGATGCAGGAATATAAAATTCCTACGCCGCGTGTACGCTACGAAGGTGTCGCGGAAGATAATGCCACGCATGTTCTGGTGCTAGATAAAATTCAGCCTGGGATCAGCCTCGAAACACTCTGGATGGAGCGTGAGTCCGATGAAATCGTTTTGCCTGCCTTACACGCTGTGATGGTCGAGTTAGCAACCCAGCATGTATTGGGGGTGGTGCAACGTGATATGCATCTCGGTAATTTCCTGATATCCGGTCGAATCATTTATACACTAGATGGCGCGCAAATTTCCGTGGCACCGACATTATTGCCAAAAAAAGAAAGCATCGAAAATACGGCTTGGCTGTTGTCACAATTAGGCGCAGGAGTGAGTGCGTTACAGCATGGTTTATTTTTACATTACGCACGGGCGCGTGGCTGGTTATTAAAGCCTGATGACACACGCGAAATGCAGTTTCAAATTAAAAAATGCGATGTCACCCGTTGGAAGCATTTCGAGAAAAAAATATTTCGCGCCAGTACCGACTTTACCCCAGTACGCCGTTTTGGTTGGCGCGGGATGGTGCGTCGCGATAGTTTTGGATGTGAGATGCGTGATTTCATGCTCAATCCAGACAGCGCGTTTGCCCGTAAAAATAGGGTGATGTTGAAAGACGGTCGCTCCTCAACCGTGATCAAAGTCACGCTTGATGGGCAAGAGCTGGTGATTAAACGCTATAACATGAAAAGTATCTGGCATCGCTTACGCCGCTTATTGCGCATGACACGTGCGCAACACTCGTGGCGTCTCGCACAAAAGCTGCAACTTTTTAACGTGAATACGGCGGCCCCCGTTGCTTATCTGGAATCAAACGTCTTCGGTCTGCGCGGTAAATCTTATTTCATCATGAAATATATTGCGGGTAGTGACGTGAAAGAATATCTCGCGCCATTCGAACAACAACCGTATGCCGCGGCGAACGTGATTCAACGTGTCTGTAATCTTTTAGCAAGCTTAACGCAGCTTGAAGTGACGCACGGTGATTTGAAAGCGACAAACATTATCGTCGATAGCGAAGGTCGGCCGCACCTGATCGATCTTGATGGCGCACGTGAACATTTTTCGGCGTCAGGTTTGCAGAAAGCCTGGTTGCAGGAAATGAAACGTTTTATGCAAAATTTTACAGAATTACCTGCTATGAGCGATATATTACGCCGCACCATTCGATCCGATCACTTAAAATGATTGCCGCAGTAATTCGGCAAGTTGTTCAGGTTCGGGAATGGTGAAGGTCGCTTGAGGGCTTTCATCAACATCCACAGCCAACGTTTCCATCTTTTTCGAAAGGTGGTGGATGAAAGTATTCAGCGGAACTTTAGTGGGTGGTGTCACGAATAAATTAAAAAGCGATTTCTTCCTGATGGCCGGTATTTCCAGAAATTCACGGATATGCTCGCTCAACTCAATTTCAACAGAATTAAAATCATCCATTGTATATTCTTTATAAATATCAAATTTACGCGCGAGGTCTGCGAGCTTGAGAATCCCGAGGATATGCGTACGGCTGAGCGTCTTTTCGAAATCCTGATAAGCAAGATGTCGGCGTATGTAAAGAGTGAGTTTAGTGTCGCTGACAAACGGTTCTTTTTGTAGCTGGGTCGCCATCATTTTAATATTGTCACTGCGTCGTTGGTGCTTTTGTTGCACGCTGACGAAATCATCGTCGGGATAAGCAAGAAACTTGTGTTGTGCTAACGATTGAAAAATTCTTTCCTCGCAAATCTGCATGCGGTATTGGCAGAGTGCGGATAATTTCACGAGAATAAAAAGCAAATTATAATATACAGGATTGCGTAATTTTTTGAGAAAGCTGAGATGCTCATCGGTTTCGGATGGTACGAGCGGCTGATCGGCTTCGATTGCAAGATCAGCTAGCGCTTGTTCAGCGGCCGAACCTAGTACGGTGAAATAATAAGTACTTTCATTTTCCTTATCGACATCGACGGCAAAATAAAATCGCGGGATTAGAGCTGTGAGGAGGTCTTTATTTTTCGGCATCAGTGCACACATGATTGGTAAAATATTATCACCGTCCATCATCTTCTTGCGCGTATCAAACCAGGCAATGTGGAGTATCTCTAACACGTAATGTAATTCTCTGATGAGATCTGTCCATGTTTTTAGATACTGGCGAATATGGCGCAATTCGGAAAATGTAAAATGCTTGCTGGGTTGTTTGATTAATAACTCGTTGAAGGCTGCGAGAGAAAGATGTGGTGCGAGATACTGCACGCGCGAAAAAAATTCCCGGCGCGAGCCTTCTGATAATTGCGGCGGCGGCATGCTGGCCAATATTTTGATTAACTCTTCGAGCATGCCAGTCATCCCTTTTATTGGTGCCATCAAGATAGTTATACGGTGAAATGAGTGAAATGGGAATACGGGATAATACTCGATGAATTGAGTGGATAATTTAAGAGACGTTGTAAAATTATCCACCCAAAATTTCGGAAAAGAGATCAAATATCGAATTTAATGCCCTGTGCCAGTGTTAAGGTTTGTCCCCAGTTGATGGTGTTGGTTTGTCGGCGCATATAGGCTTTCCATGCGTCAGAACCCGCTTCACGTCCACCACCTGTGTCTTTCTCGCCGCCGAATGCGCCGCCAATTTCGGCACCGGAAGTGCCAATATTGACATTGGCAATGCCGCAATCGCTGCCACGAGCAGAAAGGAATTGTTCAGCATGGATAAGTCTATCGGTGAAAATACTGGACGATAAACCAAAGCGCGAATGATTTTGCATGGCGATCGCTTCATCGAGCGTATTAAATTTCATGATGTACAAGATAGGCCCGAAGGTTTCACGTTGTACAACTTCCCAGTTATTTTCTGCTTCGATAATCGCTGGTTCAACGAAAAATCCCTCACGTTGAATGGCTTTACCACCAAATAAAACTTTTCCGCCGTGAAGTTTCGCTTCTTCGACTGATTTTACAAAGCTGTCTACGGCGTGTTGATCGATCAAGGGGCCCATCAGATTTTTCTGATCGAGGGGATCGCCGATCGTCACTTTGGCATAGGCTTTCATGAGAGATTCTTTCACTTTGTCATAAATGGAAGCATGAATAATCAAGCGACGCGTCGTGGTGCAGCGCTGGCCTGCGGTACCGATGGCACCGAAGACGATGGCCGGTAGCGCACGTTGCAGGTCGGCATGTTCATCGACAATGATGGCGTTATTACCACTTAATTCTAGCAAACAACGGCCGAGACGTTTCGCGACCATCGCATTAATCAGTTTACCCACCGTAGTGGAACCAGTGAATGAGACTAACGGGATGCGAGTGTCTTCTGACATCTTGCTGACAATGTCGTTGTTATCCGTAATGATTAAAGAAAAAATGCCACGGTAGCCATAGCGCTTTAATACGTTATTACAAATATGTTGCACGGCGACGGCACAGAGCGGTGTTTTGGGCGACGGTTTCCAGATAACGGTGTTACCACAAATGGCGGCAACGAATGCGTTCCATGACCAAACGGCGACTGGAAAATTAAACGCGCTGATCACGCTGACAATGCCGATGGGATGCCATTGCTCATACATTCTGTGTTCGGGGCGCTCGGAGTGCATGGTGTTGCCGTATAACATGCGTGATTGACCGACCGCTAAATCGGCCATATCAATCATTTCCTGCACTTCACCGTCACCTTCCTGTTTCGATTTGCCCATTTCTAATGAGACCAGCGAGCCGAGCGCATCTTTATGTTTGCGTAGTTCTTCACCGATGGCACGTACTACTTCGCCGCGTTTTGGTGCGGGTACGGTTCGCCAGCTGAGGAAGGCGGTTTGTGCTTCTTTCATTAAGGTTTCATAATCATCGTGTGAAGCGCGATAGACACTGCCGATGGCCTTGCCGTCGGTCGGATTAATGGAAACGATTTCACCGTCGCTCGTATGCGACGACCACCAGTCTGCGCTGCTACTGGCGCCGCTGTTTTTAGATGTTAGTTGTAATGATTTGAAAATTTCCATACCGTTGCCCATTCCTATTTATAGTAGTCACCAAAGCGTGATTCAGTTAAGTCATCGAGTGTGAAATCTTCTTGCTTGATGAATCCCTGATATTTTTGCGGATGACTCAAGACAATATCGACAACACTGCAAATGCCGCTCGCTGTTGTTAATTGAATCGCCGACCAGGTGTGACCGTTAATCACTTTCGGGTAAAACTTTTTCACGTAATTTTCTTCGACGAAATAATCATCTTGTTCGCCATTCACGGATACATAGACGAGTACCACGTCTTGGTAAGTTTTCGGAATGGCATGTTCCAAAATGCGCTTCATGGTGTCGCGATCGCTATTTAGCTTCAGATCATTCATTAAAAATTTAATTTTTTCACAATGGCCTGGGTAGCGTATGGTTTTGTAACTCATGTGTTTGACACGGCCGAAGTAAGTCTGAGCCAAGCTGCCGATGCCGCCTGATGTGTTGAACGCTTCATAAGTTAAGCCATCAATTTTAATTTCTTCCAAGCCTTCTAGTGGAAGTAAGTTTACATTCTTGCCATCTTCGACACCTTGGCACAGGTTGCCGTATTCGTTAATCACGCCATCAGTTGACCAAGTGAGCGAGTATTGTAAGGCATTGCTAATATTGGTTGGCAAAGCACCGACACGCATTTTGACCGTGTTCAGACGCGGAAAATTTTTCATTAAGTGATTCGCAACAATGCTAATAAATCCTGGCGCTAAACCACATTGCGGTACAAAAGCGGTCGTGGCATCGCGCGCGACTTCCAGTACAGCGGCGGTGGTTTGTACGTCTTCGGTTAAATCGAAATAATGTAAGTGATGTTTCGCGGCGGCTTTTGCAATCGGAACGTTGCAAAAATATGGCAGTGAAGAAATAACAGCTTCGACAGGATGCTTCTCGATGAACGCGGCAAAGCCATCCGCATCATTCGCATCGAGCTGGATATATTTTACGTTCTTTAATGTACTTAATCGCCTCTCGTAGGGATTTTTTTCGTGGATATCGGCAAGATAGACAAAATATAGATCGGAATTAGCAAGTAAGAACGTTATCAATGAACCGATTTTACCGGCTCCAATCACCAGCACCTTATGCATCACTGAAACTCCTTTTTAGAATAGTTACGAAACATTATTTCCGTAATGGGCTGGTATCATAAAGGGGTCGGCGGGCATAGGGAAGGGCGAACGAGAAAAATCTCTGGCGAACAATTTGGCGCATCGTCGCGATGCGCCGCATTTTTTAGGCAACTGCTTCAGCCTTGCACCAAATTTCCCAATTGACGGTGGCGCCATTTGGGCGCTGTAGTTCAACGTTGACGGGCGCTGTCAGTTGACCGTAAATCTCGTAAGTCGCTTCATTGAGGGCCAGGGTGTTAATCACACCGCCAATTGCTTGTGATAAACCGAAAAATTCGATACCGGTTAAGCTGGTGATGAGTGTCGGGGTTGTATTGTCATAGCAGCGTTCAGTGGTGGTCGGTATTTTGACCGTGTAGTTGCCGATCTGTGTGGCCACTTTGCCGTGCGCGAGTAAATAGGTTTGTGCAGCTGGTATGAACGGGCCGGGAAGATTGACAGTGCTATCCGCGGCATAAACACTGGTGCTTGCGATCAAGCTGATGCTAACGAGGGTCAATAGGGAAGTTGTTTTCATGCTAATCCTGATTCCATGATGACGGGATAGTCTCAATATAGCAGGAATGCTGTTCGAGGAAAATGTGCAGGTTCAATGGCTGATCTTTAGAATCAATCAGCAGGAAGTCGCCAGTGCGAGCTTCCTGCTGATGACCTGCTTATCCACCAGGGGTTAGACTGAATTTAGATTTGAAGCCTTTTTCATGCAGCTGGCCTGGAAATTCGTCCATAATGGTTGATTCATTTTGTCTGAAATGATCTTGAGTCGCGTCCACTAATCCTAGGGGATCGCCGCATGGGCCTGCGACTATAGAGTTAACGCTATCGATATTTGCGATGCCAGAATTGGGATTCATATCGACAAATCCTAGCCCATTACCCATGAATGTCGTTTGAGGTACGAAATATGAGCCAGGTTGATTGGACAACAGGCCAGTTAAGTTGATCATTGGATCATCTGGCTCCTTCGTTTCCATTCCTTTGGTTTTCATATAGTCATTTATCTTTTTGAGCAAATTTTTCATGCTATCTTTCGTATTTTCTAAAACCTTATCACCAAATTTATTCTTGATGAGCTCTTCAACTTTTTTGGATAAATCTTTCGGTGATAATTTTTTATCATCAACCAATTTTTTGAATTCCTTCATGAAGGAATCCACTTTATCTTGATCTTTCAGCAACGGCTCGAGAATCTTCTTGATATCATCCAAGATGTTTTTTTCTTTGACGAGGCCGAGTGCGGTCAGTGCCAATACCGCATATTTCAAAATGAGAGGCGTGTTTTTGTCGTTCATCAAACTGTGTTCTGGCAAGCCTTTATCATTTGGGTCTAGCTTCGCTTTTAACACCTGTTTGATATTCATGCGCAGCTCGGGTGCTTGTGCGATAGCGGATTGAAGTTTGGGATTTACTTTCAGCAGGGTGTCGAGCAGGGCTTCAACATACTTGTCCATTTTATCATCATTCATGAAAGCAGTGGTAAGTCCAGGCATGATGGCGATCCTCTTTTTATTATTATTCTTTTGTTATTTAATTATAACATACGGGTTATGATGAAAACCTTAACTCAGCTTCAGTAAAAGACAGCTAAATGGCCATACTACGCATTGCTCTGCCTACTCCATTACGGCGATTATTCGATTATTTGCCGCCTCAAGATATTGATAGTAAACAATTAATTCGCGGCGTGCGGGTCAGGGTACCATTTGGAGCGCGGACCTTGATTGGTATATTGGTGGAGGTGGTCAGCGAGTCGAATATTGCCCATGAAAAGCTCAAAATGGCTGAAGAAGTTCTAGATTCGAACCCCGTGTTGTTGAGTGATATTTACTCACTATGCGAGTGGGCGTCCACTTATTACCACTATTCACTGGGCGAGGTGATGGCGAGCGCGTTGCCAGCGGTGGTCCGCCAGGGCAAGCCACTGGTGAGTAAGAAGAAGTTGGCGGCCGTCGCGGATCAGCCTCAGCCAGCCTTGGCTTTAAATGAGGAACAGGCCGCTGCGCTGCAGGCGATTATTTCAGACCCGAATCAATTCAATACTTTTTTGCTGGATGGTGTGACGGGAAGTGGTAAGACTGAAGTCTACCTGCATGCCATTGAAGCCATGTTGCAAGCAGGCAAGCAAGCGCTGGTGCTCGTGCCTGAGATTAGTTTGACCCCGCAAACCATTGCGCGTTTTCGTGCGCGCTTCCCCGTGCCGATTGCGGCGCTGCATTCCAGTTTATCCGATGGTGAGCGCATGGCGGCATGGTTGGCGGCGCGTTCAGGCGGTGCTAAAATTGTGATTGGCACGCGCTCAGCGATTTTCACGCCATTCGTCAATCTCGGTTTAATCATCGTGGATGAAGAGCACGATTTATCTTTTAAGCAACAAGAACGTTTTCGTTATCACGCGCGTGATCTTGCCGTGATGCGCGCCAATCAAAATAATATTCCTGTCGTATTGGGATCAGCGACGCCGTCGTTTGAATCGTTGTTGAATGCCAAACGTGGTCGTTATCAATTGTTGAATTTGTCGGTACGTGCAGGTGGTGCATCACTGCCAGTGTTTAAAATTCAGGACGTGCGTCGACAAAAATTACAGGAAGGTTTATCGGCGGCGCTCATGCAGGCGATGCGCGATGAATTACAAGCTGGCAATCAAGTCATGTTATTTTTAAATCGACGTGGTTTTGCGCCCGTGTTGTTTTGTGCGGAGTGTGGATGGATAGCTGGTTGTCAGCGTTGCGATGCGCGGCTGGTGTATCACCGCTCTCCTAAAGAAATGCGTTGTCATCATTGCGACACACATTTACCGATTCCCAAAGCTTGTCATACTTGTCAAAGTGAAAATATTGAGCCGGTGGGTCTCGGTACGCAGCGCGTTGAAGAAGTTTTACAATTAGAATTTCCCGGTGTTCCCGTCATTCGCGTGGATCGCGACACAACACGCAATAAAGATGATTTGCATGAATTGCTCGCAGAAATTAATCGCGAACAAGCTTCCATTTTGTTAGGCACGCAAATGTTAGCGAAGGGTCATCACTTTCCACAGGTTACACTGGTGGGAATTATTGATGCCGACAGTGGATTATTTAGTGCGGATTTTCGTGCAGCGGAGCAGATGGGTCAGTTGCTGATGCAAGTCTCTGGGCGTGCAGGTCGTGCGGAAAAACCAGGGACTGTCATCATCCAAACACGCTGTCCTGATCATCCGTTGTTACTGAAGTTAATTCACGAAGGTTATCCTGCGTTTGCAGAAATCTTGCTAGCCGAGCGCGAACAGTTTTTGTTGCCACCGTATTCTTATTCAGCTGTTTTTCGTGCCGAAGCGTACGCCGATAAAATGGCAGTCGGTTTTCTCGAGAAAATAAAAGAGTTAAGTAAAAGCTTTGGTGACAAGGTAGGATTATTTGGCCCGGTACCTGCAGTTATGGCGAAGAAGAAAGGTCTTTATTGTCAGCAATTAATTATCAAAGCTGAAAAGCGCCCGATGCTGCAAGCATTTTTGGGCGCGCTCTTACAAAAGCTGGAAGAAATGCCGAATCGTCATACAGTGAAGTGGGTATTAGATGTGGATCCGGTAGAGGGAGGTTAACCCTCTACCGATTTGTTAGGACTTGTTAATCAAGCTGCTTAAAAAATCAATGGGGATAGGGAAGACAATCGTCGTATTTTTTTCTTCACCAATATTAGACAGGGTTTGCAAGTAGCGTAGTTGTAACGCTTCTTTCTGTTGTGAAATCACTTTAGCAGCTTCGAGTAATTTATATGAAGCTTGCAACTCACCATCTGCATGAATGATTTTGGCACGGCGTTCACGTTCGGCTTCCGCTTGTCTTGCAATCGCGCGCACCATGTTTTCATTGATATCAATATTTTTAATTTCAACCATACTAATTTTGATACCCCAGGCATTGGTATGTTCGTCGAGAATTTGCTGGATGTGCGCATTCAGTTTAGTGCGCTCAGCAAGCATTTCATCTAATTCATGTTGGCCTAACACGGAGCGTAACGTGGTTTGTGCGAATTGACTGATGGCCATGTAATAATCTTCTACTTGAATGACAGCGCGATCTGGATCAATGACGCGAAAATAAACGACAGCACTGACGCGTACCGAGACGTTGTCACGTGAAATGACATCTTGTGGTTGAACATCCATGACTATGGTGCGCAATTCAACGCGCACAGCTTGTTGAATGAAAGGTATGATGATGATGAGTCCCGGACCTTTCACCCCGGTGAAGCGGCCCAAGGTAAAGATAACGGCACGTTCGTATTCACGCAGGACGTTAATACAGTTAAATAAAATAATGAAGACGACAGCAGCGAGAATGGTGAGTGCGATTTGCATGATTAGTTATCCTTATTAATCGGTTTGACCGTGAGGATCAAGCCTTGAGCTTTGATGACTTTAACATGTTGTCCTGGTGTTAGCACTGAGGTCGATTCTGCATTCCAAATTTCACCATCCAGCATGACGCGCATCATGCCAGATTCATCAGGCATCACGATGACATCCCGACCGATCAAGGCTTCATGACCCGTGATGACACGCCGTTTATGCGAATTAACCATCATGAGGACCATGGCGATGACAAAGGCGGTGGTCAGTGTGGTCATACCTAAAATAAGCGTAGTGGTAATTCGAAAATCATCATCGTTAGCATCGTATAACATGACAGAGCCAATGACGAAAGCGATTACTCCTGCAATCGCGAGAATGCCAAAGCTCGAAATATAAACTTCGAAAACTAAAAATGCCATACCAATAAAAATCAATGATAAGCCGACGTAATTTACTGGCATTAATTGAAAAGCGTACAGTGCGAGAAAGAGACAGATGAGGCCGGTGACACCGGGCAAGATGATGCCTGGATTACTAAACTCAAAAAATAAACCATAAATCGCAGCCAGCATCAGCAGATAAGCGATATTCGGGTCGGTGATAAAAGCTAGAAACTGACTGCGCCAATCAGGTTGAATATCGATAATTTCCAAATTCTTAGTCGAGACGATTTGGGTTTGATGTAAAACTTGCGTTGCTTTTCCGTCAATCTCTTGCAGCAGTTGTGGAATATTAGTAGCAATATTATTAATGACTTTTAATTGCAGTGCTTCATCAGCCGTGATGCTCGCGGAACGATTCACGGCTTGATCGGCCCAGTCAACATTACGTCCGCGCAGTTGCGCTAAACTGCGAAGATAAGCTGCCGCATCTTGAATGATTTTTGCTTCGTGTGTGTCGAGCAGTTTAGGGTTGATATTTTCTTCCGGTGTAATATCAACCGGTGTCGCCGCGCCGATATTTGTGCCGGGCGCCATGATCGCAAAATTACTGGCATACATAATAAATGTTCCCGCACTGGCAGCGCGTGCACCCGAAGGCGAGACGTAAGTGACAACCGGAATCGAGGCAGAAACAATCGCTTCATTAATCCCGAGCATGGATGTTTCAAGACCGCCAGGTGTATTCATTTGAATGATGACGAGGGACGCTTTCATTTCCTCGGCTTGGTCAATGCCGCGTGTAATATAGTCCTGCACACCCGGCCCAATGGCGCCATTGATGGTTAACAAAACGGCTTTCCCCGCCGCCAGTGTCGGCGCCGAGAGGATAAAAAGTAAGAGTGTGAGCAGCCACGTCCATTTACGCATGTCAGTGCTTATTCTTATAATTGATATCTTATTATAGCAATTTTTTACCGCATCCTCGACCATCGCCGGCATTATCCGTGAATAATCATTAAGTTAATTGAGCCATTGACCAAAATCACGAGGCTGATATACTTGCGCGGTTATCGTTTGCCGGGGTGGTGGAACTGGTAGACGCGCCGGACTCAAAATCCGGT
>CAZGPP010000002.1:0-232829 GCA_964527435.1 uncultured Coxiellaceae bacterium
CGCCGACCCAGTGATTAACAGTCACTTGCTCTACCGACTGAGCTACCGGGGAATGTCGTGCTAAATAAGTTTGGGCATACTAATATTGGTTAAGTTAATCGTCAATAGAATTTTAAAATTATTTTCCATTATTTGATATTGTTAACCGCTTTGCGCAAACGACGCACGGCTTCGACCAGTTGTTCCATGCTGGTGGTGTAACAGATGCGTATATATCCAGCAGCGCCAAAGGCGGAGCCAGGTATGACGGCAAGGCCGGCTTCGTTTAATAGGTATTCCGCAAACTCGATATCATTGGTAATCGCTGGATTTATATTCAGCAAGCCTTCTATCGACACGAATGTGTAAAAAGTGCCGTCTGAGGGCAGGCATTTAATGCCTGGCATGGTCTGCAGTTCGGCGAAGATGAAGTCGTGACGTTCTTTGTAAGCCTTGGTCATTTCGCCAACGCAGGCTTGATCGCCGGTGATGGCGGCTAGTGCTGCGTACTGTGAAATGCTGCACGGGCTAGACGTATTCTGTGATTGAGCTTTTTTCATGGCGCCAACAATTTTCGCTGGGCCGCCGACGTAACCGATGCGCCAGCCAGTCATAGCGTAAGTTTTGGACACGCTGTTCGTGACAATGGTGTAGTCGTAGAGATCGGGGCAGGCATTCACAATATTTTTATACGGGCGATTTCTCCATAGGTGGTGCTCGTAGATATCGTCACTGATCACAATAATGCCGGGGGATTCCAGAATGACTTCGCCGAGTGCGCGTAATTCGCTTTCATCGTAGGAAATGCCAGACGGGTTTGAGGGGCTATTAATAATGATGGCGCGTGTTTTGCTGGTGATGGCTGCTTTTAACTGCGCGGCGCTGACTTTGAAATCATGTTCAATATCAGCTTTGACAATCACGGGTGTGCCGTCACAAAGTTTGACCATGTCGGGATAGGATACCCAGTATGGCGCTAAAATGATGACTTCATCGCCAGGATTAATGATGGCTGATAACGCATTAAAAATACTGTGTTTTGCGCCGGAAGAAACCAGAATTTGGTCCAGGCCGTAGTGCAAATTGTTTTCGTTTTTGAATTTTTCAATGATCGCGAGCTTCAGTGGTTTGATGCCATCGATCGCTGTGTATTTGGTGTGACCATCGCGAATAGCTTGAATGGCGGCTTCTTTAATGTGGTTGGGTGTGTCAAAGTCTGGCTCGCCGATGCTGAGGCTGATGATATCTTGTCCGGCATCTTGCATCTCCTGGGCGCGGTTCGAGACGGCAAGTGTAGCGGATGGCTTGATGCGCTGTACGCGCTGCGCTAATTCAAGGGCAAGGTCTTTGTTCATGCATTTACTCACTTTAAAGTTACCAGTTAATTCGGCGCAGTATAATGAAATAAGATTCAAAAACCTAGCTGGGATTTGGCGGGCGCCTCCTTTTTTCGCTCCTCCTGAATATTTTCTAGCGTGTGGATGGCGGTGCTGATCGACCAGCGATCCTTGGGGTTTGTGCGTGTCAGCTGGAGAAACACGTTTTTTATTGTTGCTGTGTGGTTATCGGAGAGGTCGCCTTGGAGGAATCGCTGGAAGTTAAATTGGGTGTCATGTTGTGCATAACGGAAAAAGCCAATATATGCCTGGTCGGCGTTGTGATAATCATCCTGGCAAGCATTCGCTTCTGGTTCGGCCCACCACAGTTCTGCCAAGGTTTTGCCGGCCGCATAGCAATCCGATTTTTCCGAATACTCGTCGAAATCTTCATCACAAAAAATGAATTGTTCGGGTGGCATCGTGAAGATGCTGCCGGCTTCGCCGGGATCGCTATCGGGGTCATTCATGTCTTTACTGAAACTATAATCAATCAAATTGACATCATGTGGATCATTGATGGGTGTGATGTTGCCTCGATTAGGCAGGCATTCTTCATCGTTAGAGGCCGGCGCCGTTTCGACATTAGTCTCCGGTAGCTCGATCGCTACCATAATATTTTCCGATTTCACGTCTCGATGTATTAAGCCGATGTCGTGTGCTTGCGCTTTAATCTTGCGTAAAATATCAAGACTGAGCTGAATGCGCTGCGACGCTGTCAAGCGTAAATTACCGTACAACTCTTCTAGCACGAAATGTCGCAAATCCCTTCCGGGTAAGCGCTGCATCACCATGAAAGCGCTGGGATGTGATTTTTTAAGTTGGCTTTCAAGCATCGTCACGGCGACTGGTTTCACTTTTAAGTGAGTTGTTTTGCTGGCGTTCTTATATTCCTGCATGGCTAGCTCAATATTATCGACACGGGGATTGCTGGGGTCCCAGTCCTGACGTTTGACGGCACGTGGCCGTGGTTTAAATAACACCGCTTGTTGCTGAAGCTTTAAATTGCCTTCGCTTAATAGCACGGATCCATTGCCGCCTTGGCCAAGGGGGTCACTGTTTGCGAGTATTTCATAGCGTAATTCGCGACTATTTTTAGATTCTTTGCGTGAACGAACAAGGATGTCATGCGTGAATTGAAATTGATAACTGGACGAGGAATTTTCTCCTTCTCGGCATAACAAAAAAGAATAGGTTTTGTTTTTAGTAAAAAGTGTGGATTTTCGGTTTTGTTGTAAAAATGCCGCCAGCCAAGTTTTTTCATCACCGTTGAGTGCGAGAGGGTTAATAGAGCCGAGATTTGTTTTCCTTAACATGTTGCTACTCCAGCTATCAATACTGGCTTCATCATAAGCTATTTTATTTAAGAAGTTAAAGTCATGCCCGCGGTTGATGGCTTTTTGAAATCAATGGGTTAGGGGGTTATTGGATATACAATCACGCTTTCAGGGACATTTAAATAGCTATAAAAATCAGTCTATTACCTGTTTTATCGACGCTTTCCGTGTGATTTTTATGGCATGAACTAAACTTAAAGTAGAGAAAAGATAGATACCAGAAGCAGTTATACGTCGCTAGTGTGGAGGTGGTGTGTATGCGTAGTAGCAAGCGAGATTCGAAATCTTTTGCGTCAGCCTGCAGAAGGTCGGTTATCGAATCGTATGCGGCATTGAACGATGATGCGCTGGGTAATATCGAAAAAAGTCCTGATTTTGCAAGTTTTATTATGCTTTCAAACGCGCTAACCAATGACGTTCAATATGATATTTTAAAACAGCGTACGCCTGAGCAAAGGGCTAAGATAATTGGATTTTATGTAGAGGTCATCAGGGAATCTCTTTTGGTGAATGATTTCTATAATGCCGGTACTATTCTCGGAAGTTTAAATGCAGCCGTCATCTTTAATCTTCCCGAAACACAAAATAATTTGCCTGTAGATGTGAGAAAGTTTTTGGCCGATCTTGTGTACTTTCTAAAAAGTGGAAAAACTTTAGCGGAGAGTGAGGTGGCGAAAGGTGATGCTATGTCTGGTGTTATTCCGAATATGGCTGCGCTAAAAAGTTTATATATCGCATTTGCTGAAACGATTAATCAAAATAAGCAAAATATCTTTCAGAATTGGCTAAAAGCAGAGTCGCCTAAGCCTGGTGTGTCGTCGATCGTGAGTCCCATTCATGAGTTGCTCGGAAGGGGCGCGTTATTGGCGCGCATCGAGGATTGTCAGTCAAGGGCAAAGGGGCCTCAGCGGGTCAGGGATATTGTGCAAGCTGAGGTGGAAGCGTTGTTTCGAGAATATCTCGAAGCGTATAAGAAAAATTTCCCTCATCGAAAACCGGCGCCGACAGACGCGGAACAGGTTAAGGTTGCTATGATAGATTACGATAGAGATATCAAAGGTAAAGTTGTGAAAATTGTCGATGCGGCTTTTTCAATAAATGGGTTGGTAGCCTACGCAAAGAATTTAAGATCTAATTTAGCGAAAGAGTTGAATGTGCTTGGGCCCGATGTCCACATTCCTGATCCCAAGGCAACGCCTGAGCGAATTGACGATCTATTTAAAAAATATTCGCAAAAAGAAAAGGGAGAGAGGGTTTCGTTGGAAGCGAAATCTGAGCCGGGTGACATCCTGCAATTACACGAGGTGGGTCAGGACTATAAAATTGCTTTTTTAGAGGCTGAACTGAGAAGTCAGCAAAAGCGATTGGAGGATTCCCAAAAACAGAGGAAATCTGTTGAGCCTGATTTGGTCGAGCAACAAGCAATCGCTAGTATTAAGGAGCTTCGTGAGCTTCTTGGTAATTTTAAAAATGATGAAAAGCAAGAAAGAAAGTGGAGAGCGCCGGTTTCGCGTCGCTCCGTTGATACTACGTCAAATGTATTGAAATCGCTTTTAGGCGGAGCGCGCAGTTCGCCTGTAGTCAGTCGGCGCGGTTCATCCGCTGTTGAGTCGAGTGATGGTATTTCTTCTGGCATTGAATCACCGAATGCGTCTGGCATTGAAGATAGGTCAACACTTGCGGCTGTTGATCAGAGTGTGAGGCCGCGGGCAATTCACACGGCGCAATCTCAACCACTTCAGCGTGAGCCGATTCCCGTGTCCCCAGCGACCAAGCCTAAGATTAGTGCAAGAGCCGTGGCCAAGCTCAAAGCGCCGCCTGCGCCCCCAGAGATGCCGCCACTTGTCATAGAGTTTAATAAGGCTCTCAAAATATTAAGCCAAGACTTTAATTCTGAATCGGCCATTGAGCAATTCAAAATTATAAAAGCTAGTGATTTATCAGATCAGACGAAGAAAGGGTGTTATGGTAGGCTGCACAAGCTTGCTGAATCGGTTGAGGATAAAAGCGGTCTGATTGGTCTTTTGCGTGCTGCGATCAATCCCTCGCCGAGGGTTAGGCCGGTTCAAAATCCAGAGACACCAGCTCCCATAAAGCCTAATTTTAAATAAGCGAGGTATGGTTTGAACAGACAAGGTTTTTTCGAAAGAAGAGAAGAGAGTCCTACTGTCTTCAATTTATTGGGTGAGCATGATTTTCTAATGGCTCTGCTAATTGAGCGTATGGTCAATACTCATCCCGAAGAAGCTGCAAACTTAGCCCAAGTTTCACATGCGTATTATGGGGTATTTAGAGAGGTACTCGAGGCGAAAAGATTGTTGGAATTAACGATCGATGCTGGCGAGTTTAATCCTAGAGTGAGAGAAGAGCTTGCCGATATTGAATTAATTATTACGCAATCTCCTCAGCTCATGTTTCGATATTCCGAAGTGAATGGCCGGCGCACGTCTCCAGTCAAGCAGGCGATTGCGAATATGGACGCCTATTTGCTGGATCGATTTATGCATGTTGCAAAAGATAATGGTCTTTGGGAGAGCTTTGTTAAGCATGCGGCACATCAAGACATAGAAGTGAATATTGATGGAGACGATGAATTATGCGAGGCCTATCTTGCGGAGTTTGAAGAATGGAGTGTGGATGAAAATGTATTTTGGGATCGCGCGCATCAAACGCAGTTAAAAGAGGATACTTCTCATAAGATAGGCGTGGCGCAACGAGGACGGATGCGCTTTTTCTTCGATGCAATGTGCAGTGTCAATGGGGCGTGGCCGCTTCAAGAAGGAGTTGAAGACGTTGTCCCGCCGGAGCAATACATTGCCTTTGATCATGCTAGCAATCAATATGTCGATTTAACGCATCTGCCACCTGAGTTGTCACTCGGTGAAAATTTCGCTTTACGGCGCGGAGTGGATTTGCCGGAGATTGAAACGGAAGTCATGCCAGCCGATGTTTGTCGTGACGACCAAAGGGCGTGGCATTCGCTCTTTAGTCAACAAAAAGCGAAAGTAGATGCAATCATTCAAATGGCTCGAGAGTATGAGTCGAGTAGAAAAGCTTGAGAGGTTATCATTGCATCGTCTTCTCACTGTGATATTTTAATAACAAATCATTTCAGGTGAATTCGAAGACTTATGTCGCAACTATTTCAATTACATTCAGATTTTCAACCGGCGGGCGATCAACCGACCGCGATCAAGAAATTAATCGAAGGCGTTGAAAATGGCTTGGTTGGGCAAACGCTGCTCGGTGTGACGGGTTCTGGGAAAACTTTCACGATGGCGAATGTCATTACCGCTTTACAGCGACCGACCTTAATTCTGGCCCCGAATAAAACCTTGGCTGCGCAATTGTATGGCGAAATGAAAGAGTTTTTTCCGCAAAACGCGGTTGAGTATTTCGTGTCGTATTACGACTATTATCAGCCTGAAGCTTACGTGCCATCGTCGGATACGTATATTGCCAAAGATGCCTCCATCAATGATCACATCGAACAAATGCGTTTATCTGCAACGAAAGCATTACTCGAGCGTCGAGATGCCGTGATTGTGGCAACGGTGTCTGCTATTTATGGTTTGGGTGATCCACGCATGTATTTGAGTATGGTGATGCACTTGAATCGTGGCGATAAAGTCGATCAGCGTTTCATTTTAAGACGTTTGGCTGAATTGCAGTACACGCGCAATGATGTTGATTTACATCGCGCCACATACCGTGTGCGTGGTGATGTCATTGATGTCTTTCCTGCCGATTCTGAGGCGGAAGCCGTTCGTATCGAATTATTCGGCGATGAAATCGAAAATCTTTCTCATTTTGATCCGTTGACGGGTGAGGTGTTGCGACGCGTGCCGCGTTTAACTATCTACCCTAAAACGCATTACGTAACGCAACGCGATACCGTGATTAAAGCCATGGATCAAATCAAGATTGATCTTAAAGTAAGGCTTGAAGAGTTGCATAGTCAAAATAAATTGGTCGAAGCGCAACGTCTTGAGCAGCGGACTGTTTACGATCTTGAGTTGATGAAAGAGTTAGGTTATTGCCAGGGTATTGAAAATTACTCACGATATTTATCTGGTCGTGGGCCCGGTGAGCCACCGCCAACTTTGTTTGATTATTTACCGGAAAATTCATTACTCATGATTGATGAGTCGCATGTCACGATTCCGCAATTAAACGGGATGTATCGCGGTGATCGTTCACGTAAAGAAACGTTAGTTGAATACGGTTTTCGCTTACCTTCGGCGCTTGATAATCGCCCGATGCGTTTTGAAGAATTCTCTGCGCGCTCACCTCAGACTATTTATGTCTCGGCAACACCGAGTCAATATGAGTTAGATCATTCGGATAGCATTGCTGAACAAGTGGTGCGTCCGACTGGCTTGCTTGATCCTGTCGTTGAAATCAGGCCCGCGACTTCACAGGTTGACGACTTACTTTCCGAGATTAACAAACGCGTTGCTGTCGGTGAGCGAGTGCTGGTCACCACACTCACTAAACGCATGTCAGAAGATTTAACCGAGTATCTTGAAGAGCATGGTGTGCGTGTACGCTATCTGCACTCTGATATTGATACCGTCGAGCGGGTTGAAATTATTCGCGGCCTGCGTCTGGGAACATTTGATGTATTGGTCGGGATCAATCTTCTAAGAGAGGGGCTTGATTTGCCAGAAGTGTCACTGGTCGCAATTCTTGATGCCGATAAGGAAGGATTTTTGCGTTCCGAGACTTCACTGATTCAAACCATGGGCCGTGTGGCGCGTCACTTTAATGGGAAAGCTATTTTATACGCCGATAAGATGACGGGATCCATGCAGCGGGCTATTGGTGAAACGGAGCGTCGTCGTGAAAAGCAAAAAGCCCATAATCTCGAGCACAATATTACACCGACCTCGGTGATCAAGGCGGTCAAAGATATTATGGAAGGCGCCTATTCAGAAAAGGGTGTTCGCGGCAAGCTCTATCCTCGCAACAAAGTGACGGAAGCAGGGCTTGATTATTCCACCCTGTCATCGACGGCATTGCTGGCTGAGATAGGTAAACTGGAATCGAAAATGTTTGAATGTGCCCATAATCTTGAATTTGAGGAGGCTGCGCGCATTCGTGACGAAATACATCAATTAAGACAAGAGGCCCTGGGGCGTTGATACGATTGATAGTTTCTGCTGGATTTGTTAATATTATTACCAGTTGCATCAATCATGTGCGTATAACATGCTAGCTATAGTCAGGCTTCTCGCGACGATAGGCATCAGTCTGCCATAAATCGTTATCCATCATGTTATCTGTCTGTGGTTTTAAATTGTTTGGTGAGAGGAATGAATTATGTTACGTAAGATGCCTGTTTTGTTGCTGATGGTCATGGCCATTATCATTTTGTTAAATCCTGTGTTGCCGCTCGCCGTTAAAGAAATACTTTATGCGATGAGTCTTACGATTAAATCCGTCATTATTTTTATTTTGCCATTCATTATTTTTTCGCTGCTCTTTAAAACCATGATTACCATGTCACGTAGTGCAACAGCAGTGATAGGGTTGATTCTGGGCTGTGTTTGTTTGTCGAATTTCACTTCGACTTTTCTCAGCCATTATGTTGGTCAGTGGGTTTATCACATGGATTTATCGCTCATTTTGCCGAGCGATACGCAAAGTCTTGCGCCTGCGTGGACGACGGCTCTGCCAAAATTAGTTGAAAATAGTCATGCGATGTTTGCTGGCATTATTCTAGGTTTAATCGCCGGTAGCTTTCAGATTTCCGCGGCGCTTAGTCTGGCTGAGCAGCTTGATCGAATCGTCGGAAAATTGCTGCAAAGTTTAGGTTATCTGATCCCACTATTTGTTGCTGGTTTTATCGTGAAATTATCCAGCGATGGCGTTTTGCAAACTATCATCAAAGATTATAGCCAGATTTTTGTAATGATCGCGCTGGCGCAATTTAGTTATATTTTCTTCGCTTGTACGCTGTTAAACCGCTTTAATTTGTCGAAGACCTTTCAGCATGTCAAAGATATGTTGCCAGCCGCTATTGCGGGATTTAGCACGATGTCAAGTGCCGCCGTTATGCCGCTCACTATTCAAGGTGTGGCGCGTCATGCGCATCATAAAGAGTTGTCACGCTCAGTGATTCCAGCCACGGTGAATGTGCATTTGGTTGGCGATTGTTTCGCGATACCTATCTTTGCTTACGCGGTGATGAAAAGTTACGGTGTTGCGGAGCCTGGTTTGCTGCAGTATCTGGTTTTTGTCATGTATTTTGTGATGGCCAAATTTTCTGTCGCCGCGATTCCGGGTGGTGGGATTGTGGTGATGTTGCCGGTTCTTGAGAGTTGCCTTGGTTTTAACACGCAAATGCTTTCGCTGATGACGGCATTATATGTCTTATTTGACCCGGTGATTACCTGCGCAAATGTCTTAGGTAATGGGGCTTTCGCTAAATTAATCGACAGGCTGGTTTCGCTGCGTCCGAAATTTAGTATGCAGCTCGCCGATAGCCGGTAGATTAGTCTTTGAAATCGCAGAAAAAAACTTGCAGTTCTGACTTGCTTCTTGGCTTTTGGCAAGGTACATTTACCTCCCGAATTAACAGGCACGTAGCTCAGTGGTAGAGCACCACCTTGACATGGTGGTGGTCGGTGGTTCGATCCCACTCGTGCCTATAGATTACCTATCCCTTGCCAGCGAAATGGCGAGGGATTTTCTTATTTGGAATCCGTGTACACGGAGCACGAACTCATGAAGACAAGCAGCAAACTTATGCCAGTCATTACCTTACCAGATGGAACCCAAAAATCTTTCGATGCACCTGTTACCGTTGCTGAAGTCGCCGCTAGTATTGGCGCGGGACTCGCCAAGGCCGCGCTCGCTGGCATGGTCGATGGCAAGCTCGTTGATACCTTTCACGTCATTGATCATGACGCCAATATCCGCATCATCACTGACCGTGACCCGGAAGGGCTGGAAGTGATTCGGCATTCCACAGCGCATTTATTGGCTCAGGCTGTGAAGCGGTTATTCCCTGGGGCTCAGGTTACAATCGGCCCCGTTATTGAGAATGGCTTCTATTACGACTTCGCCTACGACAAAGGTTTCTCCGTTGAAGACCTCGCAGAAATCGAAAAAATGATGCAAAAATTGGCCGCAGAGGCGCAATCTGTTTCACGTAGAACAGTTAGCCGCGATGAAGCTATCAAATTTTTCAATAGCATCGGTGAAGAGTACAAAGTAAAAATCATTCAAGACATCCCTGCGACTGAAAATTTGACCATCTACCAACAAGGCGATTTCGCCGACCTTTGCCGTGGCCCACACGTGCCGAACACCAGCATGTTGAAAGCTTTTAAATTAACCAAGGTCTCGGGTGCCTACTGGCGCGGTGATTCGAATAATGCCATGTTGCAGCGTATCTACGGTACGGCCTGGAAGGATAAGAAAGCCCTTGATGAGTATCTGAAGAATCTTGAAGAAGCTGAAAAGCGCGATCACCGTAAGCTCGCCAAGACCATGGACTTGTTCCATTTTCAGGAAGAAGCCCCTGGAATGGTGTTCTGGCATCCAAATGGTTGGGCGATTTACCGTACCATACGCGAATATATTGCTAAAAAAATTACTGAACATGGCTATGACGAGGTCGTGACGCCTCAGATTGTGGACCTCGAATTATGGAAAAAGTCCGGCCACTGGGCTAATTTCAGCGAAAATATGTTTACGCTGACATCAGATAATAAAGACTATGCTGTGAAGCCAATGAATTGCCCGTGTCACGTGCAAATATTCAAACAGGGCTTAACCAGTTATCGTGATTTGCCTATCCGTCTGGCTGAATTTGGTTGTGTTCACCGCAATGAAATGACGGGTGCGATGCACGGTCTCATGCGTGTTCGCCAAATGACGCAAGATGATGCGCACATATTTTGTACGGAAAGCCAGCTCCAGCAAGAAGCGGCGAATTTTATCCGGCTTGTGCTCGAGGTCTATCAGGATTTCGGATTTAATGACCTGACCATCAAGTTGGCAACACGTCCGGAAAAACGTCTCGGCTCTGATGAATTATGGGACAATGCCGAGTCCTCGCTGGGCTCTGCTTTGACTTCTGTGGGGTTGAAATATGAACTGTTGCCAGGTGAGGGCGCGTTCTACGGTCCTAAAGTCGAGTTTCACTTAAAAGATTGTCTGGGCAGAATGTGGCAATGTGGTACATTACAGCTCGACTATGCCATGCCCTCGCGTCTTGAGGCTTACTATATCGCTGAAGATGGCAGTAAGAAGACGCCTGTCATGTTACATCGGGCCATTTTGGGTTCGTTTGAGCGATTTTTGGGTATCCTGCTTGAGCACTATGCAGGTAAAATGCCCGTCTGGTTAGCCCCTGTTCAGGCGGTAGTAATGAATATTACCGATAAACAGGCAGAATTTGCGCAAGAAGTGACCGCAAAACTGAAAAAACATGGGCTTAGAGTGAAATCGGACTTGAGAAATGAGAAGATCGGCTTTAAAATTCGCGAGCACACGATTGAACAAGTGCCCTATCTGTTAGTCATAGGGGATCGTGAGGTAGAATCACGGTCTATCTCGGTCAGGTCACACGATGGTACCGATTTGGGTGCCATGTCGATGGATCAGTTTAACGACTTTATGCAAGCAGCCATTGAACGTCGCGGCAGAGTAGTGAGCGAGTAACTGTTTTAAATATAGCCTGGTTCTTTGACTGGGCTTGCGCGATGGGGTGTACTTAGAGAGGCGAGTATCGCGATTCCCCTCTCTAAGTGCAAACACAAGCTTAGCTTGTGCCTAGCATATAAATAGGAGGATGTAGAATTAGTACAGAAAAGAAACCTAGAGTGAACGATGAAATACGCGTTCCTGAAGTTAGGTTAATAGGTGGCGAAGGCGAACAACTAGGTGTTGTTTCGACCCGTGAAGCTCTGAGAATGAGCGATGAAGAGGGGCTTGATCTGGTAGAGGTATCTCCAGAAGCTAAACCGCCGGTTTGCCGCATCATGGACTTCGGTAAATTTAAGTTCCAGGTGAGCAAGCGTAAGGCTGCGGCCAGGAAGAAACAAAAGCAGATACAAATCAAGGAAATCAAGCTGAGACCGGCAACGGAAGAAGCGGATTACCAGGTTAAACTGCGTAATATTGTGAAGTTCTTGGAGCAGGGTGATAAAGCAAAAATTACGATACGATTTCGTGGCAGGGAAATGTCGCATCCCGAGTTAGGGATGCAGTTGCTGCACCGAATGATTGCTGATGTGGGTGAAGAAGGGGTGGTTGAGCAACATCCTAAATTTGAAGGCCGTCAAATCGTGATGGTGTTAGGGCCAAAGAAAAAATAACTGTTAGTAAGGTGGAGTAGGAAGAAATGCCAAAATTAAAATCAAATCGCGGTGCAGCTAAACGGTTTCGTCCGACTGCTAATGGTGGCTTCAAGTGCCGCAGCCCCAACCGTAATCACATTTTGACAAAGAAAGCGACCAAACGTAAGCGTCACATGCGTGCTGGTATGCAAGTACGTGATGAAGATCTGGGTCGCATTGAACAAATGTTGCCGTTTGCTTAACCGATATAACGAATAAAAAGATTAGAGGATTAGAAAATGCCAAGAGTTAAACGTGGTGTGACCGCACGGGCCAGACATAAAAAGGTTCTTGCTAAAGCTAAAGGTTATTACGGTGCGCGTAGCCGCGTTTATCGTGTCGCCAAACAGGCCGTTATTAAAGCCGCACAATATGCTTATCGCGATCGTCGCAACAGAAAGCGCGAATTTCGTGCACTGTGGATTATCCGTGTTAACGCTGCAGCGCGTGCGCATGATATGTCCTACAGTGTCTTTATGCATGGCTTGAAGAAGATGGGTATCGAAGTTGACCGTAAAGTCCTCGCTGATATCGCTGTTCATGATAAGGCTGCTTTCACCGCTTTAGTTGAACAAGTCAAAGCCAGTTTATCCCAGGCTGCATAAGTTGTATCGCCAAAATAAAAAAGCCCGCTTAATGCGGGCTTTTTTATATCTGCAAATTTTACTCTCTATCTTGTTCCTTGCGCGCTGCGATATTGAATGACAGTAGCTGCCAGCCAATCAAAATAAACAGAATGGACGAGGTGGATAAAGAAAAATCTTTGGTCGTAAACAGCATTTCAGTGCCTGGGCTATAAATAATTTGCGAGTCGCCGCCCAACAAATTAAACCCGGCGTTCACGCTGACCGTATTGCGCTTGCCATCGATGGCCTGGCTTTCAGGTAAGCGATAATAACTGAAGGAGAAAATTGAAAAGAATAAAATGAAAATCATCAAACTTAATGTTGAAATATACGCAGCACGTGAAGCTTTGCCAGTAATATATTCTTCGTGTTCATCTCGTTCTTTAAGATTGGCAAGGCGACGTAAAGTCTTCTCTCTGACACGCGGCATGGTGACAAGCATCACAAGAAATACGATTAATACGACAAACCAGAGCATTAAATTCCAGCTAAGTAATTCCCAGGTCAGGCTTGTGTTAGTAAATGATTCTTGTTTTCTCGCCATGCAAGCAATCACAAATGGAAATGCACAAACGAGATAAGTTTGAATGAAACGAATAACTTTATTCATGTCGCGATCCTTTTTCATAAAATATTTCAGTGATATCTGTTTTAAAAAATTTTGCGAGTCGAAATGCAAGTTCCAGCGACGGGTTATAGCTGCTTTTCTCGAGGGCAATAATGGTTGCCCGCGTGACATCTATAGCCTCGGCTAAATCTTGCTGAGTCAGGTTCTTGTTGTGCCGCATTTCCTGAATGCGATTATGTATTGCTAATTTACCTACTATCCTAGGCATGGTGACTTCCTCATTTTTTTTGACTGCGAATGTTAGAGCGAATGTATAATAGACTTTACATCTCTAAATGTAAAGTCTATTTGACATTGAGGGTGAGTGGGCTGCCCATGTTTAAAATGGTTGCTCCCAAGCCCTTATTTCGCGAGAATAATCAAAACCATAATTAATCCGCATGATGAATATCGAGGAAAACCATGCAATCTTTAGAAGAAATTCGGCAACAGGCAGAATCCGCCGTCCGCGAAGTGACGGACTTGCAGTCTCTGGACGCCTGTCGTGTTCATTATCTGGGTAAAAAAGGCCTGTTAACCGAGTACATGAAGACACTCGGTCAACTATCGCCGGAAGAGCGTCCTGCGGCTGGCCAGAAAATTAATAGCGTGAAAGAAGTGATTCAGCAATTAATTGAAGAGCGCGATATGGCTTTCAAGAATGCGCAAATCAATGAGCAGCTTGCTTCAGAAAAAATTGATATCACCTTACCAGGTCGCGGCCAGGAAGCGGGCAGTATTCATCCTGTTAGCAAAACTTTCGACGACTTACGACGCATATTCACACGTATGGGTTTTGTTTTCATGGAAGGCCCTGAAGTTGAAAGCGATTACCATAATTTTGAAGCCTTAAATATTCCGCCATTGCATCCTGCGCGTGCCATGCAAGATACTTTCTATTTCCCCGACGGATCATTATTGCGTACGCACATGTCACCCGTGCAAATTCGTTCGATGAAAAATCTCACACCGCCATTGCGTGTCGCGGCGTTAGGTCGCGTTTATCGACGTGATTTTGATGTCACACACACACCAATGTTTCATCAACTGGAAGTTCTTGTCATCGATGAAGATATTACTTTTGCTAACTTGAAGTGGATGCTTCAGGAATTTTTAGAGCAGTTTTTCAATTGTGACATTTCAATACGTTTGCGTCCTTCGTATTTTCCATTCACGGAGCCATCCGCAGAAGTGGATATGAGTTGTTTGAACTGTGGAAGTAAAGGTTGTCGTGTCTGTAAGCATACCGGTTGGTTGGAAGTGTTAGGTTCAGGTATGGTGCATCCAAACGTTTTAAATATGGCAGGCATTAATAGCGAGAAATATCGCGGCTTTGCACTAGGCGCCGGTATCGATCGTCTGGCCATGTTGAAATACGGCATTCCAGATTTGCGCTCTCTGTTCGAAAATGATTTACGTTTTTTAAAACAATTTTGATAAAAGAATTCAATTATGAAAATCAGTGAAGCATGGTTACGTGAGTGGGTAAATACTTCAGCCAGTCGAGATGAAATCTGCACGGCGTTAACAATGGCCGGGCTTGAGATAGAAGATGCTGCGCCGGTTGCGCCGCCCTTTTCAGGTGTTGTCGTAGGTGAAGTTTTACGTATCGAAAAACATCCCGAAGCCGATCGCCTCAATTTATGCGAAGTGAGCACAGGTGATAGCAAGGTGTTGCATATTGTTTGTGGCGCAGAAAATGTTAGGGTAGGCATCAAAATTCCTGTTGCAATGATTGGCGCGGAATTACCAAACGATCTCAAGATCAAGCCAGCCACTATTCGCGGCAGCGCTTCGGAAGGGATGCTGTGCTCGGCGCGTGAGCTTGGTTTGTCAGAAGATGCGAGTGGGTTACTGATTTTGTCGCAGGATGCACCGGTTGGTAAAGACTTGCGTGATTATCTTTTGCTGAACGATTATACCATCGATGTTTCAATCACGCCCAATCGCGGTGATGCATTGAGTGTGCGAGGGTTGGCGCGCGAAGTAGGTGCTATTACAAATAGTGCTGTGACGCCAGTCAAAGTCATCGAAGCGGTGAAAAAATCACGTGATGTATTCCCAGTGCATGTCACCGATGCGGCGGCATGTCCGCACTATGTGGGTAGAATTATTCGCCACATTAAAGCAGATGCTGTCACGCCTGTGTGGTTGAAAGAACGCTTGCGTCGTAGTGGTATTCGTTCGATTCATCCAGTGGTGGATGTTGCTAATTATGTCATGCTGGAACTTGGGCAGCCTATGCATGCTTTTGATTTGCAAAAGTTGCATGGTGGCATTGATGTGCGCATTTCTAAACAAGGCGAAAAAATCGCTTTGTTGGATGGTTCAACGCAAGAGCTTGATGATAACACGCTAGTTATTGCTGATAAGCTGGCACCGCTTGCCATTGCGGGTGTGATGGGTGGTCTCGATTCGGCTGTGTCTTTATTGACTCAGGATATCTTCCTTGAGAGTGCCTACTTCCAGCCGGCGGTAGTGGCTCGTCAACGTCAACATTACCATTTAAATTCTGATTCTGCTTATCGCTACGAGCGTGGTGTTGATCCAGCGATACAGCGCCACGCCATGGAGCGCGCAACGGCTTTAATTGTTGAAATTGTTGGTGGCGAAGTCGGTCCTCTCATTGAAGCCAGCACGCATGAAGCGCTGCCGAAGAAGCGTGAAATTCGCATCTTGGACAGCAAGATCATTCAGGTGCTGGGTGTATCTGTGCCATCCGTGGATGTTAAACGTATTCTCACGGCGCTAGGGTTCACTTGTAAACGTGAATCTGATAAATGGATCGTCTTGCCGCCGTCGTGGCGATTCGACATCTCACTTCCTGAGGATGTGATTGAAGAAATTGCTCGCCTGTATGGGTACGATAAAATTACGTCGGAACCGATGGCCGGTCGTTTGAGTCCAATGCATACGGAAGCGGAAGGTGCGTCATATAGTGAATTTCGTCAGGTATTTAGTTCGCACGGGTTTCATGAAATCATTTCGTATAGTTTTATCGATAGAAAAATGCAGGCCATACTGGATCCCGATGCAAAGACGCGTGAATTATTAAATCCGATTACGGATGAGATGAGCGTCATGCGCACCAATGTCTGGAGCGGGTTATTGAATGCGCTTGTTTATAATAAAAGCCGTCAACAGCATCGCGTGAAGCTTTTTGAAGTCGGGGCTTGTTTCTTGTCGAAAGGCAATGAACTGCACCAAGTACCAAAATTGGGCGGGCTGATCTCTGGGCCGATGTATCCAGATCAGTGGGGTGTTAAAGCTCGCGAGGTCGATTTTTTTGATTTAAAAGGCAGTCTGGATAGCGTGTTTGGCCAGCTTTACCCCGGCTCCGTTGTGTCGTATCAGGTCGATACCCATCCGGCGCTGCACCCCGGCCAGTCGGCGGCTATCACCCTTGATGGCCAGAAAATAGGCTTAATAGGTGCCTTGCATCCCTCTGTTTTGCGTTCAATAGATGTCAAAAATCGCGTTTTTGTGTTCGAAATTGATCTATCGGCCCTGCGAAAACCGGTTCGTCCATCGTGTCAGGAAATCTCACGGTTTCCAGAGATCAGGCGCGATCTTGCTATTTTAGTTGAACAGACTATACCAGCGCTGGTGATTCAGGATACAATAAAGGTGAGTGCAGGTGATTGGTTAAAAGAGTGTTTTATCTTCGACGTCTATCAAGGGCAGGGAGTTGCCCCGGGAATGAAGAGTGTTGCGCTTGCTATGATATTGCAACATCCCTCAAGAACATTGGTTGATGACGAAGTGGTTGTGTTAACGGATCGTGTTGTGCAGGCGTTGAAGGGACAACTAGGAGCAGAGCTAAGGAGCTGATATGACGTTAACGAAGGCAGATCTTGCAAAACAGTTAGATGAACAGATTGGTTTGACTAACCGCGAAGCGAAAGAGATTGTCGAGTACTTTTTTCAGTATATTGGTGACGCGCTGGTCAAAGGTCAGCAGGTAAAAATTTCCGGTTTTGGTAATTTCACGTTGCATGATAAACGTGAACGTCCAGGCCGTAACCCAAGAACGGGTGAAGAAGTCCCAGTATCTGCCCGTCGAGTTGTCACATTCCATTGTGGACAAAAGCTCAAGGCTCGTGTTGAAAAGTTTACAGGAAAAGCATCACAGGAATCGGACATTGACCAAGAATAGTAAAAGAAAGTCTAAATCGGAAAAGGAATTGCCGGTTATACCTGACAAGCGCTACTTCACTATTAGCGAAGTCAGTTCTCTCTGCGGCGTGAAAGCTTATGTATTGCGTTATTGGGAGCAGGAATTTTCACAGCTGAAACCAGTCAAGCGCCGCGGTAACCGTCGTTATTACCAACAGCAAGATGTGTTGTTGGTTCGTCAAATTCGCAAATTACTTTACGATGATGGTTTTACCATTGAGGGTGCGCGTGCGCAGCTATCTGCTGCGCCGGAAGCCGTTAGTCAATCCGTGAAAGTGGATGCCATGGTCAAGAAAGTGATTGCAGAGCTTGAAAATGTTTTGCAAAGCCTGCAGACCGAATTATCAGTGACCCATTAAACTGATGTCCGTGTGCGGCTATTTTCTTCGTGAGTGTATTCTGCGGCAACCTTCTGTCTTTGCTCGGCCTTATGCTCTTGATTGGCAGGCAAAAGATTAGTTGCAATCAATAGCATAATTATATTATCTTCACCGCCTTCGGGGCGTAGCGCAGTCTGGTAGCGCACTTGCCTGGGGGGCAAGTGGTCGTCGGTTCAAATCCGGCCGTCCCGATTAATTTACAAGGAAGCGCTCGTAATGGAAAAAATTTGGCTTAAAAGTTATGCGCCCGGCGTTCCACCCGAAATTAACCCTGATGCTTACTCCTCATTAGTTGCAGTCATCAATGAATCCTTTCAGCGCTTTAGTCAACTGCCTGCGTTTTATAGCATGGGCAAAACCTTGTCTTATGCCGAGATTGACGCGCAAAGCACGATGTTTGCGTCTTATCTGCAGAATGTCCTCAAATTAAAAAAAGGCGACCGAGTCGCCATCATGATGCCAAATATTCTTCAGTACCCGGTTGTGATGTTCGGTGTGCTAAAAGCCGGTCTGGTCGTTGTCAATGTCAATCCTCTTTACACCGCTGATGAGTTGACCCATCAAATCAATGATTCGGGTAGTGAAACCTTGGTGGTGTTGGCAAATTTCGCCACAACCGTAGAAAAAGCTTCTCTCAATACCCCTCTTTTGAAAAATGTGATTATCACCTATATCGGCGATTTCATCTCTTTGCCGCGTGCTTGGTTTTATCATCTGGTTCTCAAATATTATTATAAAAAAATTCCAGACTGGGATTTACCGCAAGCCGTGATGTTGAAGGACGCGATGAAGCAGGGGTGCAAGCATGTGTTTACGCCACCCGTCATTGAGAATACTGAGATAGCTTTTCTACAATATACGGGCGGTACAACCGGCGTTTCTAAAGGTGCTATGTTGACGCACCGTAATATCATCGCAAATTTGCAGCAAGCGGATGCATGGTTTAGTGATTTATTGCAGCCAGGCAAAGAAATTATCATTACAGCGTTGCCGCTTTACCATATCTTTTGTTTAACGGCGAACTGCATGCTGTTCACCCATATTGGTGGTCTTAATGTCTTGGTCGCCAATCCGCGAGATATTCCCGGATTAATAAAAGATATTGGAAAATTTAAATTCACTGCCATCACGGGAGTGAATACGCTTTTCAATGGTTTGTTGAAAAATGCTGAATTCGCAAAGCTTGATTTTAGCGCATTAAAATTAACATTGGGCGGTGGTATGGCTGTTCAGGAAGTGGTAGCTGATCATTGGCAAGAGATCACGCGCAAGCCCTTGCTGGAGGCTTACGGTTTAACGGAGACGTCTCCTTGTGTCACGGTTAACCCGGAATACCTAAAGTCGTATAACGGAATGATAGGCTTGCCAGTATCTTCAACCGACGTCGCCATTCTTGATAATGATGGTCGTGAGGTGCCAGTGGGTGAGGCGGGAGAAATCGCGGTCAAGGGTCCTCAGGTTATGCTTGGGTATTGGCGAAATCCTGTGGAGACGGCCAAAGTATTTACCCAGGATGGTTGGTTGCTGACCGGCGATATCGGGTCCATGGATGAGGGTGGGTTCATACGCCTGCTTGAGCGCAAGAAAGATATGGTGTTGGTTTCTGGGTTTAATGTTTACCCGCTCGAGGTGGAGAATGTTCTTGCCAAGATGCCCAAAGTAAAAGAATGCGCCATTGTTGGTATCCCGGATGATAACTCTGGTGAGGCGGTAAAGGCTTTTGTGGTCAGCGAAGATCCAGATATGACTGAGCAAGAAGTGATCAAATATTGCCGGCAATACCTGACGCCCTATAAGGTTCCTAAGCACGTTGAATTCCGTGACGACCTCCCAAAAACCAACGTTGGAAAGATATTGAGGAGAGCTTTGCGCGATTAAAAAGGGATAAATTAAAACGGCTGTGGAAATGTCGATATTTATGTTATAATTCTGCCGTTTAAATTCAAAAGTCGATAATGCCCTCATGGATAATATAATCGCTAAAGAAGTTCAGAAAGTCAGTGTAGAAAGTGAGCTGAAAAAGTCTTACCTCGATTACGCGATGAGCGTTATTGTCGGGCGCGCCTTGCCTGACGTACGCGATGGTTTAAAGCCGGTGCATCGGCGCGCGTTATTCGCGATGCATGAGCTGGGTAATGACTGGAACAAAGCTTATAAGAAATCGGCTCGTATTGTTGGTGACGTCATCGGTAAATATCACCCGCATGGTGATACCGCTGTTTATGACACCATCGTTCGTATGGCGCAGCCGTTTTCAATGCGTTACCTCCTGGTTGATGGTCAGGGTAACTTCGGTTCTATCGATGGTGATGCCGCCGCGGCGATGCGTTACACCGAAATCCGTATGTCCAAGTTCGCCCACGCTTTATTGGCTGATCTTGAGAAAGAAACCGTCGATTTTGTCCCCAACTACGATGAAACAGAAATGGCGCCCGTCGTCATGCCCACTCGTGTCCCGCACTTGCTGGTCAATGGTTCATCCGGTATCGCAGTGGGTATGGCCACCAATATCCCGCCGCATAATTTGACGGAAGTCGTTAATGCCTGTATGGCCTTAATTGACAATCCTGAGCTCACTATCGACGAACTCATTCAATATGTACCCGGACCCGATTTCCCAACTGCTGGTATTATTCAGGGCAGGAACGGCATTCGTGAAGCTTATCTCACGGGGCGCGGCCGAGTGGTGGTGCGTGCAAAAACGCACATTGAAACAGATGAAAAGAAGAGCAAAGATCGCATTATTATTTCCGAACTGCCGTATCAGGTCAATAAGGCACGCCTGGTTGAGCGTATTGCAGAACTCGTTAAAGAAAAGAAGCTGGAAGGTATTACTGCGCTGCGTGATGAATCAGATAAGCAGGGTATGCGTGTCGTGATTGAAGTTCGTCGCGGCGAAAATACCGATATCATTCTCAATAACTTGTTTGTGCATACGCAGTTGCAAAGTGTGTTTGGTATTAACATGGTCGCGCTTGCAGATGGCCAGCCTAAAGTCCTCAATCTGAAAGACTTGGTGGTAGCCTTCATTCGTCACCGTCGTGAAGTGGTGACACGCCGTACTGTGTTTGATTTGAAAAAGGCGCGTGATCGCGTGCATATTTTGGAAGGTCTCGCCGTTGCGCTTTCAAACATCGATGCGATGATTGCCTTGATCAAAAAAGCCAAAGATTCTTCTGAAGCCAAAGCCGGCTTAATGTCGATTGCATGGCAGGCATCACAAACCATCGAGATTCTGACGCGCGCAGGCGAACACGATAAAATCATGCATACCACAGAAATGTACGGTATGACTGATAACGGTTATATGCTCTCGCCCGAACAGGCGCAGGCTATTCTCGATATGCGCTTGCATCGCTTGACCGGTCTTGAGCAAGATAAAATTGTTGGTGAGCACAAAGAGTTACAGCAACTGATTACACAGCTCGTCGAAATTTTGCAAAATCCAGATCGATTGATGCAGGTTATCCGCGGCGAACTCGAAGTCATTAAAAATGATTTTGGTGATGCCAGACGTACGCAAATTGTGGATTCGGACGAAGGGGAAGTCTTCATTGAAGATTTAATTCCTGATGAAGAAGTGGTCGTCACCCTCTCGCACGAAGGTTATGTGAAAACACAGCCCGTGGATGTCTATCAAGCCCAGCATCGTGGTGGACGTGGAAAATCAGCAACGACAATGAAAGAAGAAGATTTTGTCGAGTATCTAATTGTTGCGCGCACCCATGACACGGTGATGTGTTTCACCGACCACGGTAAAGTTTATTGGTTGAAGGTTTATCAAATTCCGCAAGCAACTCGCACTTCGCGCGGCAGGCCGATTATCAATCTGTTACCGCTGGCTGAAGGTGAGCGTGTAAATGCCTTCTTGCCGGTACGTGAATACCTTGCTAATCAATATGTCGTCATGGCGACGTCATTTGGTCTCATCAAGAAAGTGTCACTGGTTGATTTCTCCCGTCCACGCTCTTCCGGCATCATTGCTATCGCATTGAATGATGGCGATACGCTGGTTCAGGCAGATATCACCGATGGTGAACACGATGTCATGTTGTTTACCGATGCAGGTAAAGTTGTCCGCTTTAATGAAAGCAAAGTGCGTTGCATGGGTCGCCAGGCTGCCGGTGTGCGCGGCGTTAAATTGCAAGATGGACAGCGCGTTGTGTCGCTCGTGGTTTGCCAGCCGGGTGGTGACATTCTGACGGCAACCGAAAATGGTTACGGCAAGCGCACCGAGATGGACGAATATCGTCTTAGCGGTCGTGGCGGGCAGGGCGTGATTTCTATCCATGTGAATGAACGTAACGGTAAGGTTGTCGCGGCTATTCAGGTGAAACCAGAAGATGAAGTCATGCTGATAAGTAACAAGGGAACCTTGGTCAGGGTGCCTGTCTCAGAGATTTCAGTCATCGGTCGTAATACCCAGGGTGTGAGGCTGATCCAGCTAGGTGAAGGTGAGGCGCTTGTCAGCTTGGAACGTATTGCTAGTATCAAGGTCGAGGGAGATGGAGAGCCAACGGAATGATGAAGTCTAAGGAGCCTGTGATCACCATCGATGGTGCAAGCGGTACAGGCAAAGGGACGGTGAGCCAGTTACTGGCTGCCCGTCTTGGCTGGAATTTCCTTGATAGCGGTGCTTTATATCGAGTGCTTGCGATTGCTGCGCAAAAGCATAGCGTTGCGCTCGATAACGAAAAAGCCCTGGAAGTGCTGGGTGAGCATCTTGATGTTCAATTTATAGCCAATCCTGACAAGTCGCCGCAAATTATCCTTGAAAGTGAAGACATTACCAACACTATCCGTACGGAAGTCGTTGGTAATATGGCCTCGATGGTGGCTGCTTTGCCGGCGGTTCGCGCTTCGCTTTTGAGCCGTCAGCGTGCATTTCGCGAATCCCCGGGCTTGGTCACCGATGGTCGTGATATGGGAACCGTCGTTTTCCCTAATGCCGAGCACAAATTTTTCCTCACGGCGAGTCCTGAGATCAGGGCCGAGCGGCGCTATAAACAGTTGAAGGAACAGGGTCTTGATGTTAATCTAGGCAGCCTTCTCGAAGAGCTGCGGCAGCGTGATAAGCGTGATAGTGAACGGGCTATAGCTCCTTTAAAGCCCGCTGAAGACGCGATTATCATCGACACCGACTACCTCCCTGTTGTTCAGGTAGTAGAAAAGATTCTAGAGGAGATCAGCAGAAAAAAGGCCTTTCCTGCCCCCGCATTCCTGATGATGGACACGCTTAGTGTTGTGGGCGCAGAGTGAAGATTACCAAACAATTTACCGTGTTATTTAGTTGAGGTTTTTAGTGAAAGAAAATATGGGAGAGACTTTCGAACAGTTGTTTGAAAATAGTCTTACGCAAAACCCGATGTTGCCGGGCGCAATTATAGATGCAACCATCCAACGAATTGAAGGCAAGCATGTTGTAGTAGATGCCGGATTAAAATCAGAATCATATATTCCTCTCGAACAATTTTACGATGAAGGTGGCAAGCTGGAAGTTAAATCCGGCGACGTCGTTAAAGTTGCGCTTGAAGTTCTCGAAGATGGCTTTGGCAGCACGCGTCTCTCACGCGAACGCGCTAAACGTCTGGAATCCTGGATTCATCTGGAACAAGCTTATGAAGCGAAAGAAACCATTAAAGGTACTATCGTTGGTCGCGTTAAAGGCGGCTTCACCGTTGAAATTAATAAAGTCCGTGCCTTCTTGCCGGGTTCATTAGTTGACGTGAAACCGATTCGTGATCCTGAAGCCTTTGAAGGTAAAGAATTCGAATTTAAAGTTATCAAGGTCGATGTCAAACGTAACAATATTGTTGTTTCTCGCCGTGCTGTACTCGAAGCAGAAAGCAATGTTGAACGCGCTGCCGTGCTTGAAAACATTAACGAAGGTCATGAAGTGAAAGGTATTGTGAAGAACCTTACCGATTACGGCGCGTTTATTGATCTCGGTGGTGTTGACGGCTTGCTGCATATCACTGACATGTCTTGGAAACGTATCAAGCACCCAAGCGAAATTCTCGCAATTGGCGATGAAATTAAAGTGAAAGTACTGAAGATCGACCGTGAAAACGTTCGTGTTTCTTTAGGCTTGAAACAGCTGGGCGGCGATCCATGGTTAGATATCAGTGCTCGTTATCCAGTCAGCGCACGCATTTCTGGTCGTGTCACGAATATCACTGATTACGGCTGCTTCGTTGAAATTGAAGAAGGCATTGAAGGCCTGGTTCACGTTTCCGAAATGGATTGGACCAACAAGAACGTCAATCCAAATAAAGTCATTCATTTAGGCCAGGAAGTTGAAGTCATGGTCCTCGATGTTGATGCAGACCGCAGACGTATATCTCTCGGTATCAAGCAGTGCACCTCTAATCCATGGGCAGCGTTTGCTGAAAACCATGAGAAGGGTGAGCACGTTAAGGGTAAAATCAAATCGATTACCGATTTCGGTATTTTCCTTGAACTCGATGGCGGCATTGATGGTCTGATTTATCTCTCAGATATCGCCTGGAGCGAAACCGACGCACAAGAAACTTTACGTAAATACCAGAAAGGTGACGATCTCGAAGCTGTTATTCTTGCTATCGATGTTGAGCGCGAACGTATTGCGCTGGGCTTGAAGCAATTAGCTGAAGATCCGCTGGCCAATTTCCTCACGGAAAATGAAAAAGGCACGCTGGTAACAGGTAAGGTTGTTGAGCTGGAGCAGAAATTTGCAACGGTTGAATTACCTAACGGTATCCGTGGTATTTTACGTGCATCTGAAATCTCAGCTGAAAAAGTTGATGATGCCCGTACTAAGCTCGCCTTGGGTGACAGCGTCGAAGCTCGCATCATGGGTACGGATCGCAAGACTCACGCGATTTCACTCTCTATGAAAGCGAAAGATGTTAAAGCGCCTGCTGTCAAGAAATCGGCTGCAAAGGGCACTAAGGCAACCGCTTCAGTCGCAACCGCTTCAGCTGCTGGTAAGAAAAAGAAATCAACAGCCGACTCCCTCAAGACAACATTTGGTGACCTGTTTAATATTGGTGCCAGTGATGACAAAGAAGACGAGTCAAAGTAAGTTATACCGACACAATGATTAGCTAGAAATAGCGTCAATAAAAGCCTGTAAGTTATTGTAACTTACAGGCTTTTTTATTTGTGGCGTGAATGGATTTGCTGACCCTGTACCTTTTACTTTCGTGTGCTAGTAACTCTTGTGATCGCTATTAATAATCATTTAAAGTAGATCCCGTAAAAGAGCTGTAATCCTATAATTATAATAATAAAAGAGTGATGGGAATCCTGAATGAGCACGCCAAGAATAAATCTCGGTCATTTCAATTTAATGAATTTAAGAATAGAAGAAGCGCAATCACTGCTTGATGTCATGCAGGGGTTTATGGATATGCGTACCGGTACCGTCTTGTCTAAGGGCTATCATTGCAGAAACTATATCCGTAAAAAAACGGACTACGAATTTACATTAAGTGGCGATATTGAGTTTGTGAGGAATTTTAATCCTGCAATCATTAATCCAGATAACTCGAAAATATTACGTCTCCTTTTGAATCCTTGCTATGCAGGCAGGGTGTTTGTACCGGGTGGGTGCGTTCTGCCCATCAGTACCGATGCGAGCTGCGATAAATTTTACGCCTTTGTGAACTATACGGGGATACTGGTGTCTGTGGACCGGTATAACGAGCCGGTTGTGCATCTATATGAACAGAAAGTGGAGTCGAGCGGCGGTTCAGCGCGGATCATGCGCCAGCTTGGTACTGTCAGATATCGTATGTTGAGCGATATGCCGAATCTTGTTTATGAGGTGAGTCGAAAGCAGCGAATCGTGCGAATGGTGTCGGCTCTGAACATCGATTCACATCTTGCTATCCTGCGCCGCGATTATGGAAAGTTTAAAATGTTTTCCCATCTAGGTGTCCGTGGGCCACAATTTATTTCAACCCCTTTTAAGGTTGAAGGAAACGAAGATAGTGATGGGATTTATTGCGCAACCTCGATGAAGTATCTCGAAGAAAAGGATTTATATGATGTACTGAATGCTGAGTCTAAGCATTCTGCATTATCATTAGAAGACCGATTCGATTTATCATTGGAATTATTAATTAAGCTGTATCTTCAAGTTCACGCACGTAAATTTAAACACAGAGATTTGAAGCCTGAAAATATACGTGCGGTAAAGTTAGTATCCGACTGGAAGTTGAATTTGATAGATTATAATGATGCATTACCCATGTTGGTTGAGGATGGTCGTGACTGCGGAACTTTGCATTATAGGCCAAAAGAAATGTTTGAACGTCAAAGCAGTCAAAAGTCTGATATTTACTGTGCTGGACTCATTATGGGCTTATTCTGGGGCATGGATGCCCTGGCTGATATTGAGGATATTGGTGGCATCGATTATATTAAAATGAGCGCCGCTATTACAGCTCGCAAAGAAAAATCCAATTGGGAAATAAACTGGGCTTCGCTTAAAGGTATGCCGGCTTTACCGGCAGTTGTAAAGTCAGCGATTATCAACTTGCTTACTAAGATGACAGCTGTCGATCAAAAGGATCGTCCGGATGTGAAGGAATGTATTGATCAGATGGAGGCAATCTATCGAGAATACAGCTTATCATTATTGCCAGAGCAACTGCGCCTTGATGTGCGAAAAAGTTATCGTGCGGCGAAAATTTGTCGCCTCGAGTTAGAAAGGTATACTGCAAAACCTATCCAGTCACTTCAGAATATCGGCATGCTGGAAGAGATTGTTCTTCGTTCTCTTCATGATGTGGTGGATATTCCTGAGTGCATCCGGGCGTTTGTAAAAGCTAGCAAATTGCATGCTTTGCCTGGTGTAACGAGCAAACTTGATTTATTCCATCGTGTCCAGACCTTATTCAAGATCTTCAATGCAGCATTCAAGTTGATAGAAACGGTTGAGGCTGAGATGAAACGGCTTTATGAGGCTACGGGTGTTTTCTCGTTGACAGCCAGCCAATCCGCAAAACGAGATGATTTACCTAAACAAATCTGTCATATTGAATTGTTCAAAACGAAAATATTTTCTGCATCGTTAGATATTAATCTGATGCAAGATTTGACAGATAAAATGATACATAAACATGGGAAGTTAAAAAAATCACTGCATTACTTTAACGAGCTTCAGCAATTAATTGACGATAGATCAGCGCTGAAATTCTATTATTAAAAGGAGTTATTGATGCTGCATCAACACGAACAGGGATTAGCGGATGATTTTGTAGAGCAGGCCGAGAAACTGACTGCTGAATTAAGAGAGATTTACGCACTCGCGGGTGTCAACGGCTTGACCAGTGAGCAAGGCGTAAGGCTACGAGACCTCAGCCAATCTGTCCACGATCTCGTCATGATTAAAGAATCTTATCAAAAATCTTCAAATAGTACCGGTACTCGCGAACTTCATTATCGATCATTAGAAAATATGGTTGGCAAAGTCAGGCAAGCCATGATTTACTTTAAAAAGGATGAGCAATAACCAGTTATGGCAGCCTGAATAAATCAGTCAAAATAAACGGTGAAATCGTGGATAACAGGGTGGTTGTCGATCCGCTTGATTTAACAGAAGAGACCGACCGAATCTTGTCTGGTTATTTGAGACGGTGGTTGCGAAACGGCCGTCTCATCCCTCGCGATAAAGCATTATTTCTTAATTTCAAATATTTCATCCTAACCAACGACCTTTTAATTCGTGAGAAAGTTCCCGGCATCTGGCATGTCGATGTGATGGCTCGCGAAGGTAGCACTCAAACACGATGCGGTTTTTTTTGCCCTGTACTTGCTGTCATTCATGTCACTGATGATGAGGTGGCGCCTCTAACTATCAAAATTAAAAATAAGCGCTTGATCCACGTGCAAAATAAAGATGGTTGGCATGAATTTAATTTAATGCAGCGCTGTTCTCACTTGAGTGCGAGAGGATTGTTTGCTTATATTCCGAGTATGATTTCAATTCGCAGGCCACGTGGTGATATCCTGCTTCAAGTCTTGAATCGCGATAGGAAAAATCCATCTATCGCGATTAATGATCGATATCGTATGACGATTTCATTTTTAAGGGCGCTCCGAAATCAAATTCATCAGGCAGGTCTTTGTCATAAAGGTCTCAAACCAGATACGATTTATTTCGATAATGAATCGGGTGAATTTACCTTCGTGGAATTTGATATCAGTCAGTTGAATGATGATAAATCTGATTTACGTTCACGCGGAAATGTGGTGTTTAGCCCTCCAGAAGAGTTTACCAGTGTTCGTACTAACAAACCGGTGACTGATCGCGAATATTCTGCCATGGTCGGCATGAAAAGTATGACCAATAAAAAATATGATGTCTATTCAGCCGCAAGGGTAATCGGGTTGATCTGGCGTGATCTCGATACACTTTTTACCGATAAATATATTGCCAGTGAGCTAATGAAAAAACGCATTCGCTCGGCTTTTGTGCCGCAATTTAATTTATTTCATCAACTAGGCGATCTCACTGCGGATGAAAAGTTTAATATCGAGAAATTATTAAGAGATATGACGAATCCGATTCCAGGTGAGCGTCCTGCTCTTGATGAATGTATTGAACGGTTTCTTAATGTCTATTTACATCGTTTGCTTCGAAGTGTCCCGAGTGCCTTGCAAGATGCCGTTAAAGTATCACATGAACTTGCGATCAATTTGGATCGTCGTCTTGAGGCGTGCAATGATAGGGTGGGTATCACCACATGTTTTACTGAGGTCGTTAACCAACTTCCTGATAATGATTATGCGCTCAATCATTTCATCGAGATTCTCAACATTGGGTGTTTAAAAACATCGATGTCAAAGTCTGAATTAGTCAGCAAAGTTGAAGGTGTATTCGCTTTGTTTGACTGCTATCAAAAATCTCTGCTGGACTGGCAGGTGCGATATGTTGAGCGTGGCAATATAGTGCAAGGGCGTGACGTGGCTAGGTTACTTGCAAGTTTGAATGCGCAGCCATTCTCTATCGATGGCGTTGCACGAGAGGTTGAGCATATGCATCAAAAGCTTATGAAGTTGGAAAATGCTGATATCACAGAAACCAAGGCGCAAAAAAAAGAGCTAATCCACGGATGAATTAGCTCCTTTCTGAAGTGACTCTTATTTCAATTGGTCAATCACTTGTTGGGTGATATTAATGCCGCTATTGATAAAGATCATATTGGCATTCGTCTGGATAATATCGTATTTGCCATCTTGAGCGATTTTCGAGACAACGGTGTTCAATTGCCCCATCAGTTTTTGGCTGGCCTGCGCTTGTGCTGTGGTAATATCAGCCTGCAGGTTGGTGCTTAGTGTGTCAACCTGTTTTCTGTCGGCAGCAACCGTTGACTGCAATTTCGCACGCTCTTCAGCACTTAATTTATAAGCATTATAAATTAACTGATCGGAATCGTCTTGCAGCTTTCTGATAGCGGTATTTAATTCTTCCTGTCTTGGTTTGAAGTCGTTACTTAATTTTGCATTGAGCGATGCCGCTAATGCTGATTTTTGCAAGACTTGTTCCAAATTCACAATACCGATTTTGAGATTGTCGGCAAACACGTTGCAGGTCATGACACATAAAGCGACTAATAGCCATAAACGTTTCATTGTTATTCTCCTCCGTTAGTATTCAATTATTATATCAAACTGACGGCCGAGAAAGAAATTGCTTCATTCATTTTGCCTCGTAATCCATTGAATGAAATGAATTTATTTTTTATGAAAAGACATTTATCCTGGAAATTGTAAACCCGCTATTTTCGCCATTTAATATTACAGCCGTGGCTTGGAAATTGTATGTGATTGACGGGGTTACCACTCAAAATGGCATCGAGTGCGTCACCGAGATCTTTGCCTGTCACGGGGTTGCCGTTACCTGGGGTCGCATTATCGAAGCGACCACGATAGACGCATAAGAGATTTTTATCGAATACATAGAAGTCTGGTGTGCAGGCTGCTTGATAAGCTTTAGCAACTTGCTGGGTTTGATCGTAAAGGTAAGGGAAGCCGTAGTGATTTTGTTCCGCTTCAACTTGCATGTGGTCAGGGCCGTCTTGTGGATATGTTTCAACATCATTCGCACTAATCGCAATAAAGTTGATGCCTTGTGCCCGGTATTTTGCAGCAAGTGAAACGAGTGTTGGTACTATCAGTTTTACATAAGGACAATGATTGCAGGTAAAGAAGATGACGGTTGCAACATCGGATTTCAGTTCATCAAGTGTCAGGTGTTTGCCGCTGACAGTATCGAGCAAATGAAATTCTGGGGCGGGTGTTCCTAGTGGGAGCATAGTGGATGGAGTGATTGCCATAAGGCCCTCATATCTAATGTCAAATTCTGGAGTTGTTTTGTTGTGCAGATACGGTATCCTTATAGACCGTTTATTGCAAGTCCGCCTGTGTTGCATAGGATGAGCGGCTGCATTTATCAAGCTTAGGGAGATAAGCGATGAATCGTTTCAAGATGCGCAAGCTAGCCGTGGCATTAAGTGCAGCGGGTTTCTTTGTTTTGTCATCTCACGCTATGGCGTCAGCTTTCCAATTATGGGAGCAAGATGCAGCCAGTGTCGGTAACTATCATGCTGGCTATGCTGCGGCAGCTTACGATGCCAGTACGGCATTTTATAACCCGGCTGGATTGAGTCGCTTCAAAGATCAGCAATTGGTTTTGGCGGCAGATAATATTTTCACGGATTTTAAATACCGCGGAACCGTGGCAGTCAATACACTGAATAGCAATATTCCAGCGGGTGTGACCGCACAAGGTGGTAATTACGGTTTTGTACCTGCCTTGCATTATGTGGCGCCTTTAAGTGATATCGTCGCGTTCGGTCTGAGTGTCGATGTACCATTTGGCATGAAAACCACTTATGGTAAGTCAACCATTCTTCGCTATGCTTCCACAACGACGTCTGTCCAGGTGATCGATTTGAGTGCGGTGTTATCTTTCAAGATCACCGATGCGCTATCGTTAGGCTTAGGTCCTGATGTCCAATTTATGAAGGGTGAATTTAATCAAGTGGGCACGATGAGTGGTGCTGAGCTGGATAGCGACGGCATTAATACCGCAAATGATACGGGTTACGGTATGCACGCTGGTTTGATGTATGAACTTGATGAAAATTCACGTATTGGTTTAAGTTATCACTCACAGGTTGTGCATCACCTGACGGGAACCAGTCGATTTACCGGGCCGCTCGCTAATGACTTCCCGCAACCCATCGAGTCTAACCGCGCGAAAGTTGATATTAAATTACCACCCTATACGGCATTAAGCGTTTACCATAAATTAAATCCCAGCGTCGCCTTAATGGGAAGTATCATCTACACCCAGTGGGATACCGTACACAATCTTGTTTTACAAAATGTTGCTGGCGTTGTTGATGCGGATGCAGCAACTAATATTGTTGCTTTGCTCCCAATGCATTTGCAAAGCACTTTCAATTTATCGTTTGGGGCTGACTATGCCATCACTGACAGTATTATGCTACGCGGTGGCCTTGGCTATGATCAGACACCGGTGAGAAATGCTTATCGAAATGTTCAGTTGCCGGATAATAACCGATACGCCTTTGCAGTCGGCAGTCATTTTCAGTCAACGCCAACGGTTGGCTTTGATCTAGGTTGGACGCATATATTTGTGAATAAAGGTCATGTCATTCCTCCACCACAAGTCGTTGGTAACGAAATTGTGACAACGAACGGAAGTGTTTCAGGTGGGGCGGATGTCTTGGCGGCGCAGCTTGTTTGGAATATGGTGTAACTATCTCGGGAAAAAATAAGGGGCTCTATTGTAAAGCCCCTTATCTCTGCATGAACTTTAGAACAACAATTGATACCACTTTCTAGCTGGACCACCTTCAATCGTAATATTTTTGCCTGAGCCTTCGATCCGGAAGCTGTCAGGGATGGTGCTGCCATCAGGATTGGTGTTGTGATTATCAATTTTCTTCACGCCATCGCGAACATTCGCTGTCACGGTTGAAATGCTCTTTCCGGAACAGTTTTTGGTCATGAATACTTCAACTTTGCAGTCAGCGGTGCAATAGAGCCCAACCAGGAAGTCAGGAATGGTGACTTGGCCGTGAGGTTGAATAATGCCTCTTTCGCCTGCAGCGTTCGAGCAAGGGCTGATGCCAGCAAATGCGGTGGCGGCGGTATTGGTGTTGTTTGTGATGTTCATGTCGGCAAATGCGGTCATGGGGATAATGCAGGCGGTTAGTGCGCTCAGCATTACTAATGATTTAATGTTCATGAATTGCTCCATATGAGAATGATATAAATCTTCGTGTTTGAGGATAATGAAGATGAATCTTAATAACAAGATTATTGTTAAGGTGATCCTTCACCCTGTGCGCCGGGACGCCGGGTGAAGGATCGCGAATAAATAGATTTAATTTTGTTCAAGTGTGATATTAAAAGCGGTGCCATTAATGGAAAATCTTTTATCGTAAACAACGGTTTCCGACGTTTTGACGCCTTCATCAACATCGAAAAATACGGTTGCTGCTTTAGCGCCACTGCAATTAGCCGTCATATAGACATCTGCTTTGCAGTGATGTCTGTTCAGGGTGCAGGCAAAGCGTACTTTTTTATCCGGAACGACATTGCCTTCAGTGTGGGCGCGTGCAATCCCGGCTTCGCCAAGAATAGTAGAGCAAGCGCCGTTATTGATGACGGACGTTGAATCAAAATCGGTTCTGTTATTCATCACTAAATCGCCTGCGTTGGCTTGAAATGGTAGTGCAGCAAGAAATGTTGCGGCAACCATCACTAATGTTTTCCTTACGGACATAAAAAATCTCCAATGAGTAATGCAAAGGTTGCATTGTCATCGGAGATGTTTCATGCGGTCAAGGAAAACTTAACTGCGTATAGGTAGTGGTATAACGAGTTTTAATCCTTCAAGCAGTGATCCGTCATCAATCATGTTTGCTAAGCGAATTGATGCGGGTGAAGTATGAAAATGTTTGGCAATTTTAGCGATCGTGTCGCCACGTCTTACCAAATAAACAGTTTCGGTTGGTGCGGCCACATTGCTTCGTTGAGTCGACGTGACCGTTGTTGTGCGTATTTCTGCGGAATGTGTAGGAATAATAATTTGTTTACCCGGCGTGACATTTTGTTGCGCTTTCAGTCTGTTGGCTCTTTTGAGCGAGCTGGTCGTAATATTAAAGCGGTCAGCAATTTTTTCGAGCGTGTCGTTGTTGCGCACCATGTAAACGGTGTCGCCAGGCTGTAGTCGATAAGCTTGTGACGATGGATTTGTGGCGGCTAGTAATTTCTTGCTGATGCGTGTCGCCATTGTATTTTGTGTGTTGTTTTGGTTGTTGCGTGCAGGCGGCTCGCTAAACTCATCATTGATGTTGCTTGCGAGCTCAGTGGGTTTGTTGACACGTTCTGGTATCAATAAATTCGTCCCACGACGCGGGTTGGATTTTGCAAGATGATTTAATTTGCGAATTTCATCGGTGGATGTTTTGAATTTCTTCGCGACAGATAAAAGTGTGTCGCCTGATTTCATGCGATAGTGTACCCATCCTGGTGAAGTGTTTTCATGATAGGGTGAATGCATCAGGTTTTCAGAAAACTGCTCAACATTTTCAATGGGTAAGACCAGCTTATATCCGCCGCCTTTCGCGCCTGGGCGATTGAAGCCTGGATTTAATTGCAGGATTCGGTTGTAACTTAAGCCTGCGAGCGAGGCTGCCTGTTTGAGGTTAATTGTTTTCTGCACATCAAATTGAGCAAGGTAAGGTGCATTGCGTACAGCTGGAAAATAAATGGGGTATCGATTCGGGTTGCTGATAATGATCGCCAGCGCCAAAATGCTGGGGACGTAATTTTTGGTTTGTTGTGCGACGGGCAAGGTCCAGAAATCAGTGTCGAGCCCATCGCGAATATTGCGGCGTATCGCTGCGAGTACGTTGCCTTCACCCGTATTGTAGGCGGCAATGGCCAGGAGCCAGTTGCCGTCAAAGAAGCTTTGCAGGTAGGCGAGGTAATTGAGTGCAGCGCGCGTGGAGGCAATCACGTCGCGTCGTCCATCGTAAAACCAGTCTTGGCGAACGCCAAGGCCAGTAGCAGTGCCAGGCATTAATTGCCAGATACCAACGGCACCAACGGGTGATATGGCAAAGGGGTTATAGCCGCTTTCAACAATGGGTAACAATACAAGCTCCGCGGGCAGGTGGCGTGTTTTGACTTGCTGCAGAATATAGTAGAGATAAGGGGCGGCGCGATTCACTGAGCGCAATAGAAAATCTTGGTTATTCATGAAGAATTCTATTTTTTCCTGTACGAGCGGATTATTTTCATAATGCGGCAAGGAAAATTCATCACGTAGCACATCCCAGAGATTGTCGGCTTGTTTGAAGCGGCTGATATCATCGGCGAGATTTTGTTTGTGTTCTTCAGATAGTTGTGGCGCATTTTTATAAACGCGCATGCCTTCGTTGCTGGTGGCGGTGCAGGTGCTGGTGCAAATGAGGAGGGTTGAGACTGAGATCGCGCTATAGCGCGATACCTGTGCCAGCAGCTTGCTCCAATGCTTAATTGCTTTAATAAACACGTAGTAATCCTTAAAAATCCATGCTGTACCCAAACATTCAGTATGCTATATTAGCAAAATTAGTCGGGAGATGGAAAAGCTTTGGTACACGGCTATCGATCCTTACAGCACTGGAACCAGTGGCTCAATCAGCATTTTCTCGGCGCCTCGATTCTTGAGGCGGAAAAGAAAGTGTTGGCACGCCTGCTGGATAAGCACTTCGGCAAGCATGCGTTGCTGATTGGTGTCCCGCATCAATATGCCTTAATGGAGGCAACCAAGATACCTTGCCATACTTTGCTGAGTTCATTTTTAGCACACGACCGTCAGCCCGGGTTTGTCGAGGGCGACTTACATGAGTTACCCATTTTAACGGGCAGTATCGATCTCGTTATTTTGCCCCATACACTCGAGTATGTTGATAACCCTCGCCACTTGATTCACGAGGCTTGCAGAGTTGTGAAGCCTGATGGGCTGATTGTTGTTTTCGGGTTTAATCCCTATAGTTTTTGGGGTGTGCGCCGTCTCTTGTCGCATAAACGCGAGGCACCTTGGTCGTCACATTTTACACATGCCTACCAGTTAAAAAACTGGCTGCGCTTAGCGGAATTTCAGATTGAGCAACAGTCTTCACTGCTATTTCGCCCGCCGATTAATTGCGAAAAAATTTATAAAGGGTTTGAATTTCTCGAAGCGGTGGGTAACTTGCTGCATTTTTTTGGGGGCATTTATTGTATTACCGCACGTGCCACGGTCGTGCCCATGACGCCTATTCGCATGCAATGGAAGCAAAGATTAGATAATATACGCATCTCTACGACCATCCCTGGCAATATTGCCCGGCATTCAGAGTTAATAAAATGAAAGAAATTGCTATTTATACCGACGGCGCTTGCCGCGGTAATCCTGGTCCTGGTGGCTGGGGTGTATTACTAATTTACGGTAACCATGAAAAAACATTATCGGGTGCCGAGGTAGCGACTACGAATAACAGGATGGAATTGATGGCGGCCATACAGGGTCTCGCTGCGGTCAGTGATGCCTGTAAGATTGACCTTTACACAGATTCGCAATATGTTCAAAAAGGAATTTCCATCTGGATTGAAGGATGGAAGGCGCGTGGTTGGCGTAAAGCGGATAAATCTCCGGTAAAGAATTCAGATTTATGGAAGGCGCTTGATGCGGAGGCGTCGCGCCATCAAGTCAAATGGCACTGGGTGAAAGGGCATAGTGGTCATCCCGAAAATGATCGTGTTGACCAATTGGCGAATGAAGCCATCGATGAAATGATGCGAAAAGGTAAATAGTATGGCGATACGACAAATTATTCTCGATACAGAAACAACAGGTATTAGTGTTGTTGATGGTCATCGTATGATTGAAATTGGCTGCATTGAAATGATCGATCGCAAGCTTACCGGTAAGACATTTCATCATTACATGAATCCTGGTCGCGAAGTCGAGGCGGGTGCTATTGCGGTACACGGCATCACAAACGATTTTCTGAAAGATAAGCCGCCGTTTTCCACGCTCGCTAAAGAATTGGTTGAGTTTATTGCGGGCTCTGAGCTGATTATTCATAACGCGCCGTTTGATTTGTCGTTTCTTGATTATGAACTGAGTTTGTGTGCGCGGGGTTTTAAGCGGGTGATCGATTATTGTCAGGTCATTGATACGCTGCCGCTTGCGCGGCAGATGCATGTCGGGCAGCGAAATAGCCTGGATGCGTTATGTAAGCGCTACGGCGTTGATAGTTCCAAGCGAGAATGGCACGGAGCGTTGCTCGACGCGCATCTTTTAGCTCAAGTTTATCTGGCGATGACCGGTGGGCAGGGCAGTTTTTTTGAGCAGCCACAGACGCGTTCGCATACTTCCAGTGCAGAGAAGGCGTCGTTTACGCCGCTGGCACCCCATAAAATCAGCGTGATTCATGCGACAGAAGAAGAGCTTGATCAGCATGAGCAGTATCTGAAGCGCTTGAGTGATAAGGGAAAATGTCTCTGGACCCTGGAAGAAAACAAGTAAATAAATATTGTCGGTTCATCTGGACGTTTTTAGAAAATAAAGTTACCATTCTCTGCCTGCGAGAGCCAACTGATTATCGCGTTACTGACGGAGAGATGGCAGAGCGGTCGAATGCGGCGGTCTTGAAAACCGTTGAGTCCTTTGGGCTCCGGGGGTTCGAATCCCTCTCTCTCCGCATTTAAAGGTGAAAGATTAGGGGGCAACCTTGATAAAAGTTCTGTTAGTGGATGATCACGAACTTGTACGGATGGGCATTAAACGTCTCTTGCAAGATGTACATGGATTAAAAGTACTCGGTGAAGCCGGAACCGGCGAAGAAGCCGTTATATTAGCAAAAGAACTTGTCCCGGATGTTGTGATTATGGACGTGCAAATGCCTGGCATTGGCGGTCTTGAAGCAACACGTAAAATGATTCGTCATAATCCTGACATCAAAATATTAGCGTTAACCATTTATGAAGATGAGCCTTATCCTTCACGCTTACTGCAAGCGGGAGCGTCTGGCTATATTACAAAAGGTTGCGATCCGGAAGAAATGATTCGCGCCATACGCACGATTCATGCGGGTCAACGCTATATTAGCCCCGGCATAGCACAGCAAATCGCCATCAAGCGTTTTACGAAAGGCGAGGAATCTCCGCTCGATTTATTATCTGAGCGCGAATTACAGATTATGCTGATGATCACACAAGGTCAGAAAGTTCAGGATATCTCAAAAAAATTATGTCTTAGCCCCAAAACAGTCAATAGTTATCGTTATAGAATTTTCGAAAAATTAACGATCAAGAGTGATGTTGAATTGACATTAATGGCCATGCGGCTTGGCATGATTGAAGGTGCGAAAGCTGAGGTTGAGTGATGATGCATGCAAAACATCAAAACATTTCTGGATAATCTTTCCAGTCATCCCGGTGTTTATCAAATGCTGGATGAAGCTGGCAAGGTTATTTACGTCGGCAAGGCCAAAAATCTCAAAAAGCGTGTCAGTAGTTATTTCAGCGGTCGCCAGCAAGATTTAAAAACCATCTCTCTTGTTAAACATATTCATGATGTTGTGATCACGGTTACCAATAGTGAAACCGAGGCGGTTTTACTCGAATGCAATCTCATCAAAACCCTTCGTCCACGCTACAATGTCTTGTTGCGCGATGATAAAAGTTTTCCTTACATTGTGTTATCACACCATTCATTCCCGCGCATCGATAGTTACCGTGGTAAACGCAGAAAGAATGCGAATTATTTTGGGCCTTATCCCAACTCACTAGCTGTTCGAGAAACCATTAATTTGCTGCAAAAAATATTCAAGTTGCGTACTTGTCGTGATGCTTATTTTGACGCGCGAACACGCCCGTGTCTTTTATATCAGATTGAGCGTTGTACGGCGCCGTGTGTGGGCTTGATTTCACGTGATGATTATGCGCAATCCATTCAACTTGCCACTTTGTTTTTAGAAGGGAAAAGTCAAGAGGTGGTTGATGTGCTCGATCGCAAAATGGAAGCCGCCTCCGCTCAAATGAATTTTGAGTTGGCCGCGCTGTTTCGTGATCAGATTGCACGTTTACGGCAAATTCAAGAGAAGCAATATATCTCGAATTCTTCTGGTGAAGCGGATGTATTGGGTCTTGCGATTCAGGCTGGTATTGTTTGTTTGCAGTTACTCACTATTCGCGCCGGATTAATTTTGGCAAGCCAAACCTATTATCCCAGCGTTCCGCTTGATTCATCGCGTGAAGAAATTCTGGCGGCATTTATTTCTCAGCATTATCTTGATGATGTTTCGCAGGGTGATAAAATTCCGCGAACGATCATACTTGAGGCGGGCATTGATGAGGGTAGTCTGCTGCAGGATGTTCTATCGGGAAAGGCTAATCATAAAGTTATTATTCTCGCGCCTTCTCGCGGAGAGAAGAAGAAATGGCTGGCAATGGCTGCCGCAAGTGCCAGAGAATCTTTGTCGGCGCATTTACTCAGCAAAACTAATATGCGTGAAAGAATGCTCGCCTTGCAGCAAGTGTTGAAACTAACGCGATTACCACAGCGCATTGAATGTTTTGATATCAGTCACAGCATGGGTGAGGCCGCTGTGGCATCTTGTGTTGTTTTCAATGGTGAAGGCCCGTTAAAAAGCGATTATCGTCGTTTCAATATAGCGGATATCACACCCGGCGATGATGTGGCCGCCATGCGTCAGGTAGTGTTACGACGATTTAAGCGTTTGCAGCGTGAAGAGGCAGTGATGCCTGACGTCATTCTGATTGATGGGGGCAAAACACAGCTGGCTGCCGCGCAATCTGCCATTGAAGAGCTTGGGGTTCAAGGGGTGCTCTTGGCGGGTGTGTCGAAGGGGCCGGGTCGCAAACCTGGTTATGAATCTATCCACACAATGAATCATCCACCTATGCATTTGCCGGCAACCTCGACAGCACTGCATTTAATTCAGCAAATTCGCGATGAAGCGCATCGCTTTGCCATCACCGGACATCGTGCTCGTCGCGGTAAGGTTCGGACACAATCGCAGTTAGAAACCATTCCTGGCATTGGTGCAAAAAGGCGTCGTGATCTGTTGCGCTATTTCGGTGGTATTCAAGGGATAGCCTATGCTAGTCTTGATGAATTGTTAAAAGTACCCGGTATTAGTCAATCGTTAGCGGAACGCATATTTGCGACATTACATGACACAAACTCATGAACCTATCTCGATAAATTGGCCGAACATCCTGACGTTTGGTCGAATTCTTGCAATTCCCTTGTTGGTCATTTTCTTTTATCTGCCGTTCCATTGGGCGCACAAGGCTGCCACGATCGTCTTTATGGTCGCCTCCTTCACGGATTGGCTGGATGGCTATCTAGCACGCTACCTGCAACAAACAACGCGTCTAGGTGCCTTCCTGGATCCTGTGGCAGACAAGCTGATGGTTTGTATTTCCTTAATGTTGATTGTGGCGGAACAAACTTTCAAATATGTCAGTGTTCCTGAAATGATTATTACGGTACCAACGGCAATCATCACCATTCCTGCGATGGTCATTGTGGCGCGCGAAATCATCGTTTCTGCCTTGCGTGAGTGGATGGCGGAGATTGGCAAATTAGCCAGTGTATCCGTTTCGGGGCTTGGTAAGATCAAGACAGCCTTGCAGATGATGGCCATCGTTGTTTTGCTTTATTGCGACAACACGACCAATTCAACGTTAATATTTACTGGGTTAAGTTTGCTGTATCTCTCAGCGTTGCTAACAATCTGGTCGATGTTGATTTATTTAAAAGCAGCTCGCGTGGCGATGCAAACAAATAATTAAAATAACCAAGAAAAATGCTTGACATACGACGGTCCGAAGATAGAATGACTCGCGAAATATCGTACTTGTTAGCAGATAGAAAAATTAGCAACAAGACGTAAATAAATGCGGGAATAGCTCAGTTGGTAGAGCACAACCTTGCCAAGGTTGGGGTCGCGAGTTCGAGTCTCGTTTCCCGCTCCAAATTTAAAGCCTCAATTGATGAGCACATGGCTGGGTGGCAGAGTGGTTATGCAGCGGCCTGCAAAGCCGTGTACGCCGGTTCGATTCCGACCCTAGCCTGAATTATATAAGTAAGTATAGCCAGACCATGCCCGGGTGGCGGAACTGGTAGACGCAAGGGACTTAAAATCCCTCGGGATTTTATCCTGTGCCGGTTCGATTCCGGCCCCGGGCAGAAAATTATCTCTACCTCCTCGCAAGACGAGGTATAATATTCGTTTTAAATCATAGCAAACAGGCAGGCTTCTCATGGCGTTCGTGGTAACTGAGAAATGCATACGTTGCAAATATACTGATTGTGTAGAGGTTTGTCCGGTCGACTGCTTTTACGAAGGCCCCAATATGCTGGTGATTAATCCCAGCGAATGCATCGACTGCGCCCTCTGTGAACCTGAATGCCCTGTTAACGCTATCTACTCTGAAGATGATCTTCCCGAGAAATATAATTCTTATTTGCAATTGAATACCGAGCTCGCTGAAAAGTGGCCGATGATTAATCGCATCAAGCCGGCGCCTGCCGATGCTGATGAATGGAAGGAAGTCGAAGGCAAGCTCCAATACCTCGAAAAAGACTGGCCGAAAGAGTGAATATTCTCGCGTTCGATACCTCAACCTCCGCTTGTTCAGTTGCGCTTTACGTTGAAACCGCACCCGCCAACGGGCAAACCTATTCTGTACATGAATTGACCCCCATGCAGCACACCTCTGTCATCTTGCCCATGATTCAGTCTTTATTGGACTCGGCAGGGGTGAAGCTGGATGAGTTAGACGCGATCGCATTTGGTTGTGGGCCGGGCAGTTTCACGGGTATTCGCATTGCCGCGAGTCTTGCCCAAGGCTTGGCATTTGCTGCGTCTTTGCCCGTCATACCGGTCTCATCACTTGCCGCGGCCGCTCAGGCAGCGTACATGCAGCATGGCTGGCAACAGATCCTGGTAGCTGTGGATGCGCGCATGGGCCAAATTTACTGGGGCGCCTATCAAGTTGAAAATAGTCAGGTATTTCCGCTGATTGTGGATGAAATCTCTGCCGCTGATGGTGTTTCACGGGTCGCTGATAATGGGTTTGCAGCGATCGGTGATGGCTGGTGTGTCTACGGTGATGCTTTGGTTCGCCGCTTGGGTTGGCAGCCGTCACACACGGATTTCGATGCCGTCCCAACCGCTCAGGCACTCTTGGTCTTGGCAAAAGAACGCTATCAGCGCAAGGACTGGGTAGGGGCTGATATGGCCTTACCTGTTTATCTTCGTTGAGATTTACCCCATATAAGAGCTAAAATTCCCTATCTGTTTAAAATGTTTATCAACTTGAGTGTATTCCGGGAGTGACGATCAAAATGGCTGTAGCGAGTAATGATGAAGGTCAGGTTATTATTAACAACGTAAACGCTTATATCAAAGAGCATGCGCCTGCCCAGAATGCCAAGATGTTGGAAATATTCTCCCAGCGCTATTTGTCATCACTGTCAGTCGCGGACTTGCGCGAGCGTACGACCGAAGAGCTCTACTATATTTTGTGTTCCATGTTTGAGTTCATGAATAACCGTAAGCCCGGTCAATCCAAGGTCCGCGTTTTTAATCCGGTTAAAGCGACAGATGGCTGGAATTCTCCGCACACGGTCATTCAGATTTCTCACGATGATGTCCCATTTCTCGTTGACTCTACGCGCATGTCAATTAATCGTCATGGCTACCAAATACATTTTATTATTCACGTGGGTGGCTTGAAATTACATCGTGATCAAGATGGAAAAATACTCTCTATTTATCCGATGGCGACAGAAGATAAACATGCGACCTCATCCGCACCGGTCTATATTGAAATTGATCGAATTGCTGATCAGGCGGCCATGGATGTCTTGGTCAATGACATCCAACACGTCTTAAGTGATGTTACGACCTCGGTGGCTGATTGGCGTAAAATGGTGAGACGCATTGAAGACAGCTTGAAAGAGCTGGACTGCAACTTGCCTAATCTTGATGCGGCAGAGGTTGCTGAAACGCGCGATTTCCTACGTTGGCTGATTAACAATAATTTCACGTTCCTCGGTGCGCGCGATTATCGCCTGATTGGTGACGGCACAAACCGTGCCCTGCAAATTGTTCCTGATACGGGGCTTGGTGTACTGCGTGACGAATCGACTAGCGCTAACTCCAAAAGTTACGCCAAGCTTCCGCCGCAAGCGCAGAAGATGGCTTTATCCAAAGATATTTTGATCATTGCAAAAACCAATACCAAGTCGAGTGTGCATCGCGATACCTACACCGATTACATTGGCGTCAAGCGCTTCAATGAGCAAGGTGAGTTGATTGGTGAGCGACGCTTTATTGGTCTTTATACTTCAACGGCCTATCACTCCAGTCCGCGCCAGATTCCCTTTTTACGTCGCAAGGTTGCCAAGGTTCTTGAAGATTTGGGCTATCCTGCTGATAGTCACGACGGTAAAGAGGCGGCGCACATCATCGAAACATTGCCGCGTGATGATTTGTTTCAAGCGACACAGGAAGAATTATCTGAGCTCACGCTGAAAATTATTCATTTGAAAGAGCGTAAATTTACGCGGTTGCTTATTCGCAAAGATGCGTTCGCACGCTATTTTTCCTGTCTGGTTTATGTGCCGCGCGAAGTTTTCGACACGAATCTTGCTTTACAAATTCAAGATATTTTAATGGAGAATCTAAAAGGTCTCGAATGCGACTTCACGACTTATTTTTCAGATTCCGTGCTGGCGCGTATTCATTATCAGATTCGTGTTAATCCAAAAGAAACGATTGAATATGATGTCGATAAAATTGAATCGAAAATTATCAGCGCTTCACGTTCCTGGCTCGATGATTTGCGCGATCAATCGATTGCATCATTTGGCGAAGTGGATGGTGTGACGTATTTTAACAAATACAAGAAAGCGTTTGCTGCAAGTTATAAAGAAAATTATTCCTCACTCGATGCCGTTAAAGATATCAAGGTCATGGAGGGGTTAACGAAAGAAAAAAATCTAGGCCTTTTGTTTACGCAAATACATATTCGCGGCAGAGATTTATTAAGTCTCAAACTGATGCATGCCGAGCAAATCATCATCTTGTCTGATGTGATGCCGATTATTGAGAATATGGGTCTTAGGGTCATTGGTGAGCGTCCGCATGAAGTCACCTTGGCGGATGGCAGTCATGTGTGGATTAATGAATTTGTCATGGATTATCCGGGTCACACCATCGACATCAATAATATCCATGATACTTTTATCGAAGCATTCCAGAAAGTCTGGTTCAATGAAGCTGAGAACGATGGTTTTAATAAACTCGTTTTCACCGCCAATCTGACTTGGCAAGAAACCGCCATGTTGCGAGCGTACGCGAAATATTTACGTCAAACAGGTTTTACATTTAGTCAGCATTATATCGAACAAGTGCTCATTAATAATGCCGCGATTACGATGGCGTTAGTGCAATTGTTTGTGTTGCGTTTTGATCCGAGCTATACACCGACAGAGGGCTCAGGCGTTCCAGAGTTGCTGGCGTTTATCGAAAAGTCACTGGATTCCGTCACCAGTCTTGATGAAGATAGAATTCTGCGTCGTTTACTTGAAGTTATTCAAGCGACACTCAGAACTAATTACTTCCAAAAAGATGCGGATGGCAACTTTAAATCCTATATTTCACTCAAGCTAGATCCCCAGGCAATTTCCGATTTGCCACTACCCAGGCCAAAGTATGAAATTTTTGTTTATTCTCCGCGTGTCGAGGGTGTGCATTTGCGTGCCGGTAAAGTGGCGCGTGGCGGATTGCGCTGGTCAGATCGACGTGAAGATTTTCGTACTGAAGTATTAGGTTTGATGAAAGCGCAGCAAGTTAAAAACACGGTTATCGTACCTGAAGGCGCGAAAGGCGGCTTCGTGTTGAAGAAGCCCCAGCTGCACGAAATGTCTCGTGATGAATACCAGAAAGAGGGTATTGCCTGCTATTCCATTTTCATCAGTGGCTTGCTCGATATCACTGACAACATCAAAGAAGGCGTCGTGATTCCCCCGGTTAATGTCGTGCGCTATGATGAAGATGACCCGTATCTCGTTGTTGCCGCAGATAAGGGAACGGCAACCTTTTCTGATATCGCCAATAGTATTTCAAAATCTTACGATTTCTGGCTCCATGATGCTTTTGCATCGGGCGGCTCTGCTGGTTACGATCATAAAAAAATGGGTATTACTTCACGCGGTGTGTGGGTTTCTGTAAAGCGTCATTTCCGTGAAATTGGTATTGACCCAGAGATTCATGATTTCAGCGTGGTTGGAATCGGTGACATGGCGGGCGACGTATTTGGTAACGGATTGTTAATGTCTCACCATGCCAAATTAATTGGTGCCTTCAATCATCTACATATTTTTGTTGATCCTACCCCTGATCCGGAAAAGAGTTACCAAGAACGTTTGCGTCTTTTCAATCTGCCGCGTTCTAATTGGAGTGATTACAATCCAGAGTTAATTTCTGCCGGTGGCGGTGTGTTTAGTCGTTCGGCTAAATCTATTAAGCTGACTCCAGAAATGAAGATAGCACTTGATGTCACAGCTGACGCACTGTCACCCAATGAATTGATTCGTGCCATCTTAAAGGCGCCCGTTGATTTATTGTGGAATGGCGGCATCGGTACATTCGTTAAATCGACCCAGGAAACTCATGCTGATGCGGGCGATCGTACCAACGACAATATTCGTCTTGATGCTCCTGAGTTGCGTGTCCGTGTGATTGCGGAAGGTGGCAACCTCGGCATGACGCAAATGGCGCGCGTGGAATACTCGTTAAATGGCGGCATTGTAAATACTGATTTCATCGACAATTCTGCTGGTGTGGATTGCTCGGATCATGAAGTGAATATCAAAATTTTATTAAATAAGATTGTTGCTGAAGGCCACTTGTCGGTTGAAGAGCGTAATCTTCTGTTAGAACAAATGACAGACGAAGTGGCTCAACTCGTTCTGGCTGATAATTACGATCAAACTTTAATGCTGAGCCTTGAAGCTTCTGTGTCACAGCAAACGCTGGATTTCTTGCGTCAATACATGAATGATCTCGAAAAAAGTAATCGCCTTGATCGCAAGCTTGAATTTTTACCTGAAAATAAAATTCTGCAGGAGCGTAAACAAAATAACCTTGCGCTAACAAGGCCTGAGCTTGCCTTGTTGCTGGCATATTGCAAAATGTACATGAAGCGCGATATCTTGACGACAACTGTCCTGGAAGATCCTTACTTCGATAAATATTTGGCGACGGCATTCCCGAAACCGATTATCGACAAATATCCAGAGCAATTAAAAGCGCATAGTCTGCGTCGCGAAATCATTGCTACCCAGCTGACCAAGGCGATCACTGATCGCATGGGGATCAACTTCATTGAGCGCCTCCATCGCGAAACAGGTGTTGGCATGGACTTCATTATTCGTGCATTTGCGGTGGCTGAAAATATTTTTGATCTGGAAGGATTGTGGCGTCAGATTGTCGAGCTCGACTATAAGATTGATCCAACTGTCCAATATCGTATGATGTTGCAACTTTATCATCTCATTCGGAGAGCGACGCGTTGGTTCTTGCGTAATCGTAAACAGAATATCAATATTCAGGAATCTATCGATAGCTTTACACCGTCCATTCGGCTGTTAATGAGTAAGTTGCCGCAGTTGCTGGATGCGCCTGAAAGAGAAGCGTTAGAGGCAAGTATTGCATTGTATATTTCTCAAGGTGTGCCTGAGAGGCTTGCAACCTCCATCGCAAATTGCAATGTCTTATATACATCTCTTGATATCGTTGAAGCCTCAAAGAAATATGAGATTGATCTCGAAGAGGTTGCGCGCACTTATTATCTTCTCGGTAATCGTCTCGAGTTGAATTATTTGCGTGAAATGATGAATGCCTATGTCATTGGTTCGCAGTGGGATGAATTGGCGCGTTCTGGATTCCGTGATGATCTTGATCGAGTCCAACGTAAATTGTCAGCACGTATTCTTACGATGAAGGGGCGCAACGGTAAAGCGCCGGCTACCGAAGAGCGCATAGAGTTGTGGGTGAAGCGCTATCAATTTTTACTAGACCGATGGCAGAAACTACTTGCAGATATCAAATCAAGTGATATTGTTGGGTTTGTCACTTATTCAGTCGTACTCAGAGAATTGTTTGATTTTGCCCAGGCATCGTGAGGAAGGTCATGTCCAATGTGGAAGGTTGCTCCAAATTTATAGAGGTTAATGGATCCAAGATGCATTATTTAGAAGAGGGTGAGGGTGACCCCATCCTTTTTCTGCATGGCATTCCTACCTCTAGTTACCTGTGGCGTAAAATCTTGCCTAGCTTGGCTAATATGGGACGATGTATTGCACCCGATCTCATAGGCTTCGGTAAATCGGCAAAACCAGATATCGCTTATTCTGTTTTCGATCACATTCAATTTATGGATGCCTTGATTGAAAAATTAAGTTTGAAAAATATCACACTAGTGATGCATGGCTGGGGCTCGGTGATTGGTTTTGACTACGCAATGCGTCACGAAAAAAATTGCAATGGCTTAGTGTTTTACGAAGCCTTCCTACGCAGTGCGGATGGCGACGATATTTCACTGCCTTATCAAGAGCAGCTCGTTAGTTTGCAAGGTCAGGATAATGCTTTGGACCTCGCTCTTAACGGAGCCGCCTTCGTTGATTACATCATTCCACAAGCAGTGATGCACACGCTGACCGATACTGAAATGGAAGCTTATCGTGAGCCGTTTAAAGCGGAAGGTTCAGGTAAGCCGATTCTTCAGTATTTGCAAGAATTACCCAATGGAAGTCATCAAAGTAAGGTTGATCAACTGATTGCTGATTATTCTGAAAAATTAACTCAATCCCATTTGCCCAAGTTAATGCTATATTCGGTGCCAGGGTTTATCACCACCATTGCCACGGCGATGTGGGCCAAACAAAATATTCCTAATCTGGAAATTGTTGAAATAGGCGAGGAGTTGCATCTCGCTCAAGAGACGTATCCTGAATTAATCGGCGAGACCATTAGTGTCTGGCTACAAGGATTGGAGCAAATGCATGCGTGAGATACCAGTCGCCGTAGTCGGCGCAACAGGGCTTGTTGGTGCGACATTGCTTTCAATTTTTCAAGAGCAAGGTGTGCCTGCTTCATCGTTGTATCTAGTTGCGAGCAAACAATCCGCCGGCAACATGTTGCATTATGGCAATCAAGGTTTGCTGATTCACGATCTTGCTGAATTCGATTTTAGCCAAACCAAGATCGCCTATTTTTGTGTCGGCAATGATCTTGCCGCGCAATATGCACCGATAGCAGCGCAGACGGGTAACGTTGTCATTGATAAAAGCTCGTATTTTCGCAATCACGCTGATGTCCCTTTGATTGTTCCAGAAGTGAATCCAGGCGCTATCGCTGATTATAAAAAAATGAATATTATCGCGAGCCCAAACTGCAGTACGATTCCCATTGCAGTGGCACTGAAGCCTATTTATGACGCTGTCGGTATTAAGCGCATGAATGTTGCCACTTATCAGTCCGTTTCGGGGACAGGCAAAGATGCAATTGCAGAGTTGTCCAACCAAACTCGACAAATACTACAGAATGAAGCGGTTCAATCGAGTGTTTATCCGCAACAAATTGCTTTTAACGTTTTGCCACATATCGATGAATTTCTTGATAATGGTTACACACGCGAAGAAATGAAAGTCGTATGGGAGCTACGTAAAATATTAAATGATTCGACTTTGTCAATTAATCCCACCGCTGTCCGTGTTCCTGTTTTTTACGGTCATTCTGCTGCTGTGCATATTGAAACACGTGATAAATTATCCGCAAAAAAAGCTGAGCAGTTATTGCAGAACGCTCCTGGCGTTGTTTTAATGACGGGCCATCATCCTTATCCAACACCTGTCACCGATGCGGCTGGCAACGATAAAGTCTACGTGGGTCGTGTGCGCGACGACATCTCCCATGAGAAAGGCTTGAACTTTTGGATAGTCGCTGATAATTTACGCAAAGGCGCTGCACTGAATGCTTTTCAAATCGCAACTCAACTGATAAAAAACTACTTATGACACTCATATCATTGATCATCGACAGTTACTCAAACATCCTGTTGTCTATTAGCCTCATGTCTTTGCTGATATTCACCGTAGGTCTTATCATTATCCTGAGAGTGACCCGCGAGAAAAAACGCGAATCACTCATGGATCTCATTCAGTCACCGAAAAAATCCGGTCAAATTGACAAGATTTTATTGCCGGATACGGCAAGCGATGTTAGCACCATTGCAGGTGAAGACCCGATGGCAACGCAGCTAGATTTGGCGCGTGCCTATATCGAAACAGGCAAAAAGCAATTTGCCAAAATTATTCTGACCGCCGTGATTAAAGAAGGAAGCAACTCTTATCAGGAAGAAGCGCAGCGATTGCTGAGCAGCATCTGATGCGTGTCGCTTTAGGTATTGAATACGACGGCCATGATTTTTATGGCTGGCAGTCACAGCCTTCATTAGTAACGGTGCAATCCACGCTTGAGCAGGCGCTCAGTGTCGTGGCTAACGAACCTATTCATCTTTTCTGTGCGGGTCGCACGGATGCCGGCGTGCATGCGACCGGACAGGTCATTCATTTTGATACCGTTGCCAAGCGTCATGTCGATGCTTGGGTCTTTGGCACTAACGCACAATTACCACCTACCGTCAGCGTGCGATGGTCGCGACACGTAGACTACAGTTTTCATGCTCGTTTCACGGCCACAGCAAGACGATATCGTTATATCATCTACAATCACCCTGTGCGCCCGGCCATTTTGAGTACGCGCACCAGTTGGCATTACTACCCGCTTGATGTGGATCGCATGCGTAGCGCCGCTAGTTACCTGATTGGCGAGCAAGATTTCAGTTCCTTTCGTTCATCGAAGTGTAATGCAAATTCCCCGATGCGTAATATCACCGATTTTGTGATTCAACGACACGGTGATTACGTGATTTTTGAAATAGAGGCCAATGCCTTCTTGCATCACATGGTACGCAATATTGCCGGTGTTTTAATGAAGATAGGTGGGGGGTTTAAAGAGGTGGAATGGATGCACGAGGTGCTGGAGGCCAAAAACCGCCAGGTTGCGGCGGAAACGGCGCCGGCAGGGGGGTTATACCTTTCGGCGGTTCGTTATCCAGATCCGTACATTTTTCCTCTATCTAGTCCAATGTTTTTGCTATAATGTGCCCCATTGAAATGAGAAGGTAATTCTATGAGCTGGTTTAAAAAACTATTGCCCTCACGGATTAGAACTGGCACAAGCGCCAAAAAAGGCGTACCTGAAGGACTTTGGTCTAAATGTGATAGTTGTAGTTCAGTGCTCTATCGTACTGAATTAGAACGAAATTTAATGGTTTGCCCGAAGTGCGATTACCATATGCGGATCGCTGCACGCAAACGAATTGAGTATTTTCTAGACAAGTCGGTTGGGGTGGAAATCGGTGCTGATGTTGGTCCCGTCGATCGCCTGAAGTTTAAAGATCTCAAGAAATATAAGGATCGGTTGAGTGTCGCCCAGAGCGAATCGGGCGAAAAAGAAGCCATGGTCGTCATGAAGGGTAAGCTGCTCGGCCAGCCTCTGGTGGTCTCCGCCTTCGAATATGGGTTCATTGGCGGGTCAATGGGGGCAGCAGTCGGCGAGCGTTTTGTGCGTGGCGTGAATGCCGCGCTTGAGCATCACATCCCCATGGTGAATTTCTCTGCGAGTGGCGGGGCGCGTATGCAGGAAGCCTTGATTTCATTAATGCAGATGGCGAAGGTCAGTGCGGCTCTCGCACGCTTAGCCGAAGAAAAGCTTCCGTTTATCTCTGTCTTAACCGACCCAACCATGGGTGGTGTTTCTGCTAGCCTTGCCATGCTGGGTGATATTATCATTGCTGAACCGAATGCCTTAATTGGGTTTGCAGGCCCTCGTGTGATTGAACAGACGGTGCGTGAAAAATTGCCGGAAGGTTTTCAACGCAGCGAATTTTTGCTGAAACACGGTGCAATTGATATGATCGTGCATCGAAACGATTTACGAGAAAGTATTGGACGTTTGCTGGCAAAGTTAGCCCCGCAAAACAAATTTAATTAATCTTGAGGTGAGACATGGAAAGTAAAACCAAACATCGTATTTTGGGAATAGTGGTGGTGGCGGGCATGGCTATTTTGGCTTACCCCTTCATTCAGGGCAGCAGTAATATTTCCAAAGAACAAGTATCTGTGAAAGCGCCGCCGTTTCCTGATCAGGCTATTCAAGTGAGTACTGCTGAGGATGCGGCCGCTACAACGCCGCAAGATATTTCCTCACCGAGCGCCGCCGAAGTATCCGTACCTGCTGTCACGGCACCCGAGCAGGCCATGCAGCCTGATGTCGTGAATATCGCTGCGCCTTCCACCTCAGCGCCGCCAGAGGTTAGTGCACCACTGGCCAGCGCCGAACCCGCTTCCAATACGGTTGCTGTCGCTGCCGTGACACCTGATGAAACACCGAAGCAAGATACACCGGCAGAACAGGCCGCTGCACCGGTCGCTGCTAACACTGAAACGCCGTCCAGTGCAACGCCCGCTGAAACAGACAAATCACAACCAGATGTGGCGCCTTCATCGCTAAATAGTTCCAATGATGCACCAGCTCCCGCTGCCGCGTCTGATGAGACGAAAACAGCGCCTAAAAAGAAAGTTTCAAGTGCCAAAGCGAAAGCCCACAAACAGGTCACGACAGCGTTGATGTCGAAATTAACCACGGCATCGGCTATTAATGCCAATAAGCGCAAACCCGTGGATAACAATGGGTTGCTCAAGTTGAAACAAGCGGCTTATGTCATTCAGATAGGCAGCTTTAAAGAAAAAACCAATGCCTTACGGTTAGTGAATAAACTTCGTGCGCAAGGTTATCGCGCGTTTATTCAGCACGCCGTTGTCGCATCAGGTGAAAATACCCGTGTATTTGTCGGCCCCGAGCATCATCAAGCATCCGCTCGCGTGTTGGCGTCTGAGCTCGAAAATAAAATGAAATTACACGGCATCGTGATTAGTTATAAACCCTTTACCCTGTAGGTTATATGCTGTCTCAATATAAGTTTGAAATCACAACGCCAGGACGCGGCATTATTAATATTACGGAACAAGTTGCTAAATTTGTTGAGCAGGGATCTGTGCAAACAGGTCTCTGCCATATTTTCTTGCATCATACGAGTGCTTCACTAATTCTCTGTGAAAATTTCGACCCTCTCGTGCAGCGCGATCTGGAAGCGTTCATGTTACGCTTGGTGCCAGATGGCGATCCACTCTATCAACATACCGATGAAGGTCCTGATGATATGCCTTCGCACGTGCGTTCCGTGCTAACCACGAATTTTATTATGGTTCCAGTCTCGGAGCACAAGCTTGACCTCGGTAAATGGCAGGGTATCTATTTGTGGGAGCACCGCATCAAAAGCCATCATCGCAAACTGACAGTGACGCTGCAGGGTTAGCAAATGTTGACGAAAGAATTTCGCGCCTATTTATTGTTAATGTCGTTGGTCGTTTGCGGTTTGATGGGCTCGCTGATTACCGCACCGAAGCTTATTCATCTGGGGGTAGATTTTCCATTTTCGGTCGTCATTTTTTCAATTTTTACCTATCCCATTGTTGATTGCATTTGCGAGCTCTGGGGAAAGAAGGTGGCCAGACAAACGCTGTGGTTTGGATTGTTTTGTCAGATATTGCTGATGTGCATCATTCAACTTTCCATTTATGCGCCACACGCTTCTTATTGGTTATTGCAATCAGAATATCAAGCCGTGTTAGCAACTGGTGCTAATGTTGCATTGGCAAGTCTCGCTGCTTTTAGCGTGTCGCAAATTGTTGATATCGTGGTTTATCAAAAAATAAAAGAATTTTCGAACGGCAAATGGTTGTGGCTGCGTAGCAATATTTCTGTTTACCTCGGTCAGGCGCTCGATTCCGTTATCTTTGTGAATATCGTTTTTTATGCATCCAACCAAAAGCTCTCTATTTTGCTCGGATCCATTACCGTTAAAGTCATTATTTCATTCCTCATGACACCATTCGTTTATTTGATTGTGAATGGTGTGAATCGCTATCTCGATCATCAAACTCTGGCATTTAAAGCGGAGAAAAGTGATGACATCGCCTGGGTGCGCGCTGCATGATTTCAATTTATCGATGATGATCCTTGCGCTGACCCATCGGGGCGTCTTCTATCGTTTGCGCCATGTAATTCGCCGGTGACAGGATCAATCAGGATGGCTTCCACGGCTGCCCAATATCCCTCTGGTAATAGATGGTAGCCTTTTTGTTCTAGCATGACACGTGTGAAAAATGGCAGTGCGAAGGGTTCTGTGGAAATGGAATCTGGTAACCCTTGATAGTGAAAGCGGGGTGCATCCACTGCTTGCTGCAAGGTCATACCGAAATCTAGAACATTAATCAGGGTGAGTAAAACGGCGCTGATAATGCGTGGACCGCCGGGGCTACCGAGCACCATCGATAAGCGATCATCACGTAATACGATGGTGGGTGTCATGGAGCTTAACGGGCGTTTTCCTGGGGCGATTTCATTGGCGTTATTCATGACCAAGCCGAATTTATTGGCCGTGCCAGGTTTGGCGGCAAAATCGTCCATCTCATCATTCAGAAAAAATCCGGTATGACCCGCTATCACGCGCGCACCAAAAAAACCATTCAACGTGTAGGTGACTGCCACAGTATTTCCTTCGCGGTCTACCACTGAATAATGTGTGGTGTCAGTCAATTCTTTGAAGTGCGAGGGTGCTTCTACATCCGGTGCGCGATCAGATATTTTAATTTCCTGGCTAAGCTGCTGCGCGTAGGGAAGGGATAATAATTTCTCAAGCGGGCACTTCACAAAGTTAGGGTCACCTAAGGTGTTGTTGCGGTCTTTGAAGCCGTAGCGCATCGCTTCAATGATGGTGCGCACAGCAGCAGGGCTTTGGTAGCCCATGTGATTTAAAGGGAAATTCTCGAGAATATTCAGCATTTCACATAACGCTACTCCGCCTGAGCTCGGCGGTGGTGACGAGATGACGGTGAAGCCATGATAGTGGCATTGAATCGGCGTGAGTTCTTCGATGTTGTAATTCGCGAAATCTTGCAACGATAATATGCCGCCATTTGCCTGGCTGGCGGCAACGATTTCTTTAGCGATGCTGCCTTTATAAAATGCATCAGGCCCGTGTGTTGCGATGAGGCGTAACGAGCGACTTAAATCAGTTTGAATCAAGCGTTCGCCAGTTGTGTAGGATTGCGAATCACGTAAAAATATTTTGGCGATATTGGGTTGCGCGCGAAAATCAGCGAGATATTTTTTAAATTGTTTGGCATCGGTGCCTGTGACGCGGTAGCCATTCTCAGCGAGTTTTATCGCAGGTGCCATGACTTGTGCGCGCGTCATGGTGCCGTATTTTTGCAAGGCAGTATCAAGGCCGAGCACGGTGCCAGGCACGCCAACGGCGAGATAACCGGTGGTGCTGGCCGTTTCGGAGAGCTCACCATTTTTTCCGATAAACATATTTTTATATGCTTTTGCCGGGGCTTTCTCGCGAAAATTAATAAAAATATTTTTACCATCCTTACGGTGAATCAGCATGAATCCACCGCCGCCAATGTTTCCGCAACATGGATTGACGACCGCTAGCGCGTAGCCTACTGCGACCGCCGCATCAACCGCATTACCACCCGCTTTTAAAATATCAACACCCACTTGCGTCGCTTCACGTTGTTCGGTCACTACCATAAACTCTTTACTCGTGGCAGCCGTTGCAAGTGTTGTAGACATAGCAATGCAGCTAATTACACACAGCTTCCCGAAAATCCGCATCGTGTTAGGCATCTGATTTTCCCTCGGCAAACATGTCAGTGCAGCGGATGAATTGCTGAGCGCCATCTTCACGCCATTCAAATACGGTGCCGCCGTCATGCCACGCTGGTAACACAATGCGTGTTTGGTCGTGATGGTTTGCAGTGAAGTGATGAATGTTGGGTCGGTGTGTGTGTCCGTGTATGAGTGTGCTTGCGCTGTGTTTCGCCATGACGCGCTCAACTTCATTCTGCGTTACATCCATAATGGTGATTTCGGTGGTGCTAGTATGTTTTTCACTGGCGCGTCGCGCACGCGCAGCAATTTTTCTACGTAAAAATAAAGGCAGCCATAAAAATAATGTTTGTATGATTCTGTTGTGCGCAAATTTGCGCGCACGTAAATAGGCGGTGTCGCGCGTGCAGAGTGTGTCGCCGTGCATCAGTAAAACCGGTGTGCCATAAAGTGTTATTTTAGTTTCATCGACAAGTTGTTCGCAGTGTGTGGCGGCAAGAAATTTTCGGCCTATCAGGAAATCCCGGTTACCGCGGATGAAATGCAAGCGGGTACCCGCTTCAGCGGTCTTGTGCATGGCCTCTATGATTTTCTTATGTAAGGGGTTCTGGTCGTCATCGCCTATCCATAATTCGAATAAATCCCCGAGTATGTAGAGGTCTTCTGCCTGACCTTGGCAAGACTGAAGTAACGTCATGAATTGATGGGTGATTTCCGGGTGTCCGGCGTCAAGATGTAAGTCAGAGATGAACCATGTCTTTCTAAGTGCTTGCATAAACGGCCATAAATTGACGTCAATTCTGTATTGTACATTAGCTTTTTTTAATTTCCTCCTATTATACTTAGGGTATAGATGGGAGGTGCTTATGGCTGATGTATTACCGTCTGTGGTGACCCTCTGGCGCGATAGCGTGAAGGGTGCGGAAGAGCGCTGTCAGGTGACTTTATCCGAAGATATCGAATCCTACCTTGTTTTCCTGCTCATTCGTTTTTCTAATAAGCCCGATATTGCCAAGCAAGTCATGGCGACTGAATTCTTTAAAGCCTTGCAGGAAAAGGAATTCTCACGGCGTTATTCTCTCGCGAATGTTGGCGATCAATGCTTGTTACTTTCCGGCTTATTTCCAGGCATTGCCGAACGTCGGCAGGTGAAAGTACGTTATTTTGTTGATCTTGGGCGATCCGCGTATGCCAATATTTCAGACGCTGCATCGGATTTATATGCCGCGCTCGCCGCGCAATTTGTCATATTGATGGACGTGCTGCAATCCCTCAATCAACGCCAGGTTTTGCTTCCCTTTGAGGCGTACGACCTATGGCGGGAGCTTGGTAGTCGGCGAGCATTGGCGGTTTTACATGCTCACCGGATATACCCATTGAGTTAACCCCCCATCCCCACTAAAATACTCCCCATTCTAACTAACAGGAGAACGGGGAATGCGTCTGATTCTGCTCGGAGCACCAGGTGCTGGCAAGGGAACACAATCGAAAGAAATGACGAAACGCTATGGAATTCCGCAAATTTCCACCGGCGATATTTTTCGTGCCGCGATTGCGAATGGCACTGAACTTGGCTTGAAGGTGAAAAGTATCGTTGAAAGCGGACAGTTGGTGCCGGATGAGCTCGTCATTGCGTTGGTTGATGAGCGCCTCAAGCAGCCCGATTGCCGCAAAGGGTTTTTGCTTGATGGCTTTCCACGTACCGTCGCTCAGGCCGAAGCGCTCCATAAATTGACCGGTATCGATTTTGTGGTCGATATCGAGGTGCCGGACGCTGAAATCATTCAACGCCTCACGGGTCGCCGTATGCATATAGCCTCGGGTCGGATTTACCATGTGGTCAATCATCCGCCAAAAGTGCCAGGTGTGGACGATGTTACTGGCGAGCCATTGGTGCAGCGCCAGGATGATACCGAGGAAACCGTTAAAAAGCGCTTGTCCGTCTATCATGAACAAACCAGCCCCTTGCGCCACTTTTATAGCCACTACCGTGCGAATGTTGGAGAGACGGCTCCGCAATATGTTAAAATTAATGGTTCATTACACGTGAATGAGATTAGTGAGACCATTTTTTCACTACTGGATAAGGCAAGGAGCTTGCAAAATGACTAAGGGAATAAAAGGGTTATGGCTAGCGTTAGTGCTGTTTTTGGTCACGACATCGGCGATGGCGGCAGGGTCTGTCACCGGGCTTTGGAAAACCATTGATGATGTCACAGGCAAACCAAAAGCGATTGTGAATATCACCGAGTCGGGAGGCGTGCTCGCAGGTACCATTGTTAAAATTTTCCCCCGCCCAGGCTATGATCAGAACGAATTATGCGAGCACTGCCAAGGTGCCAATCATAATAAACGCATTGTCGGTATGACTATCATGTATGGGTTAACAAAAGAAAAAAACAATCCAGGTAACTGGAGTGGCGGTCGTATTCTAGACCCCATGAATGGCAAAACCTATCGTTGTGCGGTACAACTCTCTGGCAGTGGCCAAGTGTTGAATGTGCGTGGTTATATAGGTATCAAATTGCTCGGCCGTACGCAGGAATGGCATCGAGTGAGTAGTGCGAATTAATTTGCGGGGTGCGGCAATTCGTTTGGAGAATTGCCGCGTCGCAAAAAGCCCCTTTCGTCATAATTCTGTTCTTTATCGGCTCTAACCCCGGTTTTTTGATTAAATATCGCCACTCCTCTCTTAAGAATTCCCTCATTCAAATCAGTTACAATGGACGTTCTGATAATAAGAATCCAAAGGAGTGCTCTTATGAAGATCAAGATTGTTGAATCTGTCAGTAAAAAACCCATCTTGAACAGCAAAGTCCAATTACAAGTGAAAGGCAAGGACGGCGGCTTTTTAACACTTATCACGGACATGGCGGGTTTTGTTGAACTCGAACAAAAATATAGTGGCCAGCAAATTTCTTCCCCACTGGGTGGTGGTCAAGGCCCATGGGTCACGATAACAGAAGGCGCCGTTTTATTGCTGCCAACGAAAGTCAAAACGACTGAAACTCATTAATCGTTCCCTTCGATAAAAAATAGGCCGTCGCGACGGCCTATTTTTTTGCGCATCGCTTGCTGGAATAACAGATTCAAGCGATACTGTGAAAAGATGTACAAGCGATGGCGCATGATGGAATTATGACGGCAACCACTCTCACCCAATATGATGCAGAATCTCGTCAATTGAGCTGTCACGGCGATTGGAATCTCGCTAATTTATTGCAGATCAAAACTTTCCTTGAACAAATCAAATGGCCGCAAAACGGCGATTTAAAAATCAGCGGCGGCGATATCAAGAGCATGGATACGGCCGGTGCATGGATACTAAATACCTGGGTGACAAAATTAAAAAAGCAGGGCGTCACGGCTTCAGTTGAGTCTTTTCCTGAGCGTTGCATGACGCTGATCAATCTGGTGCAAAAACATCTCGAAGAAGAAAAACATCCCGTGCAACCATTGCCACCAAAATTCCTTGAGAAAATCGGTCAGACGAGCGTGCAGCAAGCCAAAGGTTTTTCAGAATATTTGAGCTTCATTGGAATACTCTCACTGGAAGCGTTGCGCTTATTCCGCAATGCGCGTGCATTGCGCTGGTCGTCGCTGGCTAGTGTCATTTTTCGAACCGGTTATTCTGCTGTTCCGATTATTGCTTTGCTGTCATTCATGATTGGCGTCGTCATTACCTATCAAATGGGATTACAGTTAAAAAATTACGGTGCGAACATCTTCATCGTGGATTTATTAGGGCTCGCCATTCTGCGCGAATTTGGTCCGCTAATTACGGCGATTATGGTGGCAGGTCGTTCTGGCTCAGCTTTTACGGCGCAGCTTGGCATGATGAAGTTGAATCAGGAAATCGATGCGCTGGATACCATGGGCGTGACGCCTGCCGAGTTACTACTTTTACCAAGAATCGCCGGTCTCGTGATTGCACTACCGCTTTTAACCATGTGGGCTGATGTGTTGGGCGTCTTTGGTGGAATGGTGATGTCAAACACGATGCTCGGTATTACCTGGTATGATTTCTTGCAGCGTTTCCCAACTGTTATTCCGTTGCGTGCGCTTTTAATTGGGCTAGGTAAAGCTCCCGTCTTTGCCATGATCATTGCTAGTGTTGGTTGCTATCAAGGCATGAAAGTTCGCGGTGGCGCTGATAGTGTCGGCACCAACACAACGCGCAGTGTGGTGATGTCCATCTTCTTCATTATTGTGGCCGATGCACTCTTCTCGATTATCTTCACAAAGTTAAAGCTATGACCATGACCGATACGATTATCGACATTCGCGATCTTAAAACCTGCTTTGGTAGTACCTTTGTGCATACGGGCCTCAGTATGACAGTGAATCGTGGCGAGGTTCTCGGAATAGTCGGAGGTAGCGGTTCAGGCAAAACGACGCTGCTGCGTGCTATGCTTGCGCTTAACCGGCCGTATTCAGGCTCGATTCAGGTATTTGGTAAGGAATTAACAACCGCGACGAATGAGACGCTGCTGGGTATCCAGCAGCGCTGGGGCGTGCTCTTTCAACAAAGCGCGTTATTCAGTTCACTAACAGTTTTGGAGAATGTCGCTTTCCCTTTGCACGAGCATACCAAGCTCGATGCCGATACGATTCATGAGCTCGCCATGCTGAAAATCATGATGGCAGGGTTGCCGGAATCTTCTGCGGTGAAGCTGCCGGCCGAATTAAGCGGTGGCATGCAAAAGCGTGCCGGTCTTGCGCGAGCGATTGTCATGGATCCCGAGCTTATCTTTCTCGATGAGCCTACTTCAGGGTTAGACCCTAATACCGCCGCGGCCTTTGATGAGTTAATATTGAATTTGCAACAGACTATGGGATTGACGATCGTCATGATTACGCACGATTTAGATAGTTTATGGAAAGTCACTGACCGTGTGGCATTTTTGGGGCGGGGTACGTTGTTAGCGATTGAGCCAATGAAGGATCTTGTGAAAAATACGGACCCAATGATACACGATTTTTTCCAGGGCGCGCGTGGCAGAATCGCTGAGTCGACTTATGACGGAGATAAGCATGGAAACTAATGTCAATTATTCTGCGGTCGGCGCATTCGTCATTACCTTGATTGCGATTTCAGTACTCGCCATCATCTGGTTGTCGTCGGGTTTCAGTTTTCATGATTACAAGATTTATCGCATTTACATGCAGGAATCCGTCTCGGGTCTGAATATCGATTCATCCGTCGAATTTAACGGTGTTGTCGTTGGTAACGTGAAAAGTGTTGAGCTTGATCCGGTTGATCCACAAAAAGTAGACTTATTACTGAATGTTAAAGGTTCGACGCCCATTACTCAGGGCACGGTGGCTACTTTGCAAAGCCGTGGTGTGACGGGTGTGACCTTCATCGCGCTCAAAGATAAGAGTCAAAATCTCATTCCCTTGAAGGCTGCAGAGGGTCAACAATATCCTGTTATCAAAACAGCACCATCGTTGTTTGTGCGCCTGGACACCATGCTGAGCCGTCTTTCGGATAATTTAGCGGAAGTCACCATCTCAATTCGCCAGTTACTCGATACCGAAAATCAGAAAAACTTAAAAGAAATTTTATCGAACATACAAAAAGTCACCGGATCTTTGGCGGCAAACAATCAACGCATGAATACGATTCTTGAAAACACGGAAAAGGCGACGTTGAAATTCGGGCCATTAATGCAAAGCACGACCAGCGCCATGCATATGTTTGAAATGCAAACGCTGCCGGCTACATATCAGTTAGTCAATAATCTGGATAATATCACGCGATCATTGGTGGAAGTGGCGGCTGATCTCAGGGATAACCCCTCTATCTTGCTGCGCGGTGTACAACGAACCACAACCGGACCAGGTGAAAAACCATGAAAAAAATTTTGAAAAATAGTGTGACGATGATGGCGTTTACAATGGTGACGGGTTGCTCGTTTATGTCTCCCGTTAAAGTGGGTCCAGATACAGGTTATGTGATTAACAGTGCCGCGGATCATGTCGCGAAATCTTCGCGTCATCAGAGGACCATGCTCATCATGCACCCTGAAACGAATCCTGCGTATAACACCACACGCATGGCCTTCACCATGCATCCGTATCAGCTTTCCTATTATTCGCAAAGTCGCTGGATTGAAGCGCCCGCCGATATGTTCGCGCCACTGATCATGCAAAGCATTCAAAAATCCGGGCGTTTCAAATCGGTGATTGCACCACCATTCGCTGGCCAATATCAATATGCCTTGCGCACACAAATTAAAACGCTGCACGTCGATTATGCGCGACAAATGCCAACGCTAGACTTACAAGTGCAGGCTGCGATCATCGCCGCAGGAAGTGGCAATATCGTCGCGACACGCGATTTTAAAGTGTCGGTGCCACTGCAGCAGTATTCACCGTACGGGGCAACTGTTGCGGCCAATCGGGCGAGCTCCATTTTTCTGTCTGAATTGACTGCGTGGACGCTGCATCATACGCCTTAATGCGTTCTGCGCCGGTTAATTTTTTTTGCAGGCGGGAGTCGTTTTTGAATCATGATCGGTCGTTGTAATGGTTGGTTCGGGTGAGGTGCCTGCAAAGAAGCTGACGGTTGTTTCGCTCAAGCTTGCTAAGATTTTGGCAGTGACATCCAGAGAGTCGTCAGCGTCCGCGGCGCACTCTTTTGGTGTGTCACTCGGAATGGGTCCAGTATCGAATGCAAATCCCATCGAGAGACCTGCCATGTAAATTTTACTGCGCCACCCGCTGAGTAAGCTTGCGAAGCGTTTTTTTAACGGCGGATAACCAGCGGGTTGAGACAATATCGATTCCAGTATTTCAATAATGAAACTTAAATTGAGTTCAGTCAGGTGTTTTAGCGGCGACTGAATGATATCTAACAAGGTGACAGGGCAGACGTTATCCATCATGGGTGCGCCCACAATCGATTGCAGCAGAAAGAGTCTGTTGCAGTCGTCGTTCAGATAAGCGTAGCCGTCGGCGCCATTAATGTAATGCGGTTGCTTGCCTAAAAAGGCATTGATCTCGTTACGCGCCTCAGCAAGATAAGCGCAAGCCTCGGCTAATGTTGCAGTCCTTTGCATACAAAATTCCAGTCTGACTAAATCCATTTATAGTAAACTAGCATACCTGCCAGATGCGAACTGGTCAAACAATAATCAAATGGTGACATCATGTCAGATTTAGCAAGCAAGTATCAGCTCCTGCTTGAGCTGGATAAATTAAAACTCGTCTATAGAAATACGGAAACCGCCCCGGGTAGAAATGAAAGTACCGCTGAGCATTCCTGGTCGGCCAGCATGATCATCATGATTTTGATGGAGGATCTGAAGCGTGAATTTGGACCGATTGATGAGCTAAAAGCCATCAAGCTCACGCTGATTCATGATGTTGTTGAAATTTATGCCGGTGATGTCATGGCGTTTGATGAGGCGGCACGCAAAGATAAAGAAAAGGTTGAAGCAGAGGCCCTGCAAAAATTAATGGCGATTCACCCAGGGTTTGGCCAGGAGTTGCATGCCTTGTGGTTTGAGTTTGAAGATAAAGCTTCACTTGAAGCTAAAATTGCCAAAGCGGCAGATGCTATTTGCCCGATGTTCCAGCGGCTCCAGGCACGACAATCCTATATTCCCTTCGGGATTAAACTGATGAATCTGGAGCGAACGAAGCGCCCACATTTTGCGTTCAGTAAAACATTCACAGACTTATATGAAAGACTAAAAATGGATTTGCAGGAGGAGGGGCTAATTGACGTTGCCCTCTAGCAAATGATGGCAATTTTGAATTAAGTTATGTCATAGTAGCGAACAGAATCAAACTGGGTGATCACAACATGATCAGTGATGAATTGGTTTTACGAAGACATAAGCAAGGCATTGAACTTGTTCAGCCAAACAAAAACGATAAAGACAACCAGGCTTTGTCGGTGCAAGAGTTAATGCATTTACCCGTGAATTTGTATTTCATGAATCACGAAAGCGACTTTCAGAAGCTGAATGATATCACCGCAGAATCTTGCGGATTCATTTCCAGTCAGGATGCTTATGGAAAATCCCTGCGGGATGTTTCGAAGCTGGATAGCATTGCGGCTATCCGCCGAAACGATATAGAAATTATTCAGTCACATACCTCCAGAGTCAGTACTGAGACTTATACTCGACAGGATGACCTGCCGCTAACAGCCTTATCGATTAAATTCCCCTGGTACCAAGCAAATCGTGTGGTCGGTGTTTTTGGTTGTTCTATTTTACTTGGCTATGAACAGGCGCCTTCTTTGGCAGATGCCTTAGCCTTGCTGATGCCAACGGGGCTACTGGCACAAAACACACAACCTGTGAAGGCATTAAGTATGTGTGTGTGGGAGCACGACGACCAGTATTTTGATCAACGAGATAAGGAAATATTATACTGGTTGGTGCGTGGTAAAACCGCAAAAGATATTGCTAAACGACTAGGTCTTTCCTATCGAACCATTGAACATCGCCTTGATACGATCAAGGAAAAATTATCTGTGACTTCAAAATCAGAATTAATTGATCGTGTCTTTGATAAATTTATTGTGATCAATAACCCAGCGAAGTAAGTCTCAAATACAAAGGTATTTTCTACCCTTGTTATTCTTGCCAGTGATGCGAAAATTTGCGCCAAATGAGTAAACTAAAAAAGTTTGCCAGGGTGTCCAATTTTTATTTTGAGGGCTGAATGATGAAAACGATTGCTAACATTACGACAAATTATCCTTTTGAATTATTTGCAAGCCAAGGTAAGGCTGGGCAATCGCATAGTTCAACCTCAACGGTACCCTTACATTCAAAGCGTTCACTCAATGCTGCAGGCACGCATCTCAGTGTGAATGCCACGCACGGCAATGCATTATTGCATGACAAAGCCTTCACCATCGCTGATGACGGCGTCGAATTATCCGTCGGCATGATTTGGAATTCTGTGCAAAATACTTGGCAATTTTCAGCTAAAACTTCGGCGAAAGTTAATGAAAGCTCGGTAGGTTGGTACTGGCCTAAATTTAATGCGAATCAGGATAGCAGTATCGATATCACTGAGTCAGATGGTCGTGTTGTCAAATACGTTAAAAAAGGCGATCAGTATATTTGCTCAGAGCCAGATCAACACGGTCTTAGCACCATGACGATTGATTTGGTAACCGGTCAATGTGTACGGTTTTTTCCCGATACAGGCATCAAAGAAAATTATGATAAACAGGGTAAATTACTCGCGCAAACTCTTGCTACCGGACAGAAAATTGAATATCGCTATAATGACAAAGGTGAAGTGGTCGCCATCGACTTGCCTTCTGGTCGACAGATTAATCTTCAAGCTGACCCACGGAATGCATCCAAATTAAATTTGGAATTGGTTGGTCTTAATGGGGCGATTGTGCCTGTGTGTAGTTACCTGCTTGATCGCAAAACGCCGGGCTCGTTGGTGAGCATGATCCCGCAACCAGATGGTTCTTTTTATCAAACCAAATATTCCAGCGAGATGGCGAAGGATAAACACGTACTCACCGTCACCAGTGATGACCAAACATTTCATCAACTAGCGCTAGGATTAAATGGCGAAATAAAATCTTTACAGGAAGGTAATTTAAACGAAAAAAATCGCAGACTTTGGAAATTTGATCGCCAAGAAAAACAAAATAAAATGGTGATTTCTGCGGAAGGCCAACCGATGATGGAGGTGTGTGTTGATCAAGCAGGGCATATCGAAAGTCTGAAGATGGCAGGTGATGATCGAGTCAGGCAATTCAAATGCGATCAAGGTGGGCGAGCAGAAAAAGTGACTGATAAGGATGGTAACATCAGTGAGATTACTTATGATGACATTACTGGTTTGGTTAAACAGATAAAAAATTCTAACAATGGATTGGTAACCGAGCATAGCTATCAATCAGATCTTAATTCACCGCAGTTTGGTCTCAGGTTAACGACCTCAGTGCGTGATGGTGAGCGCATCGCGACGACACAATTTATTTATAATGATAGACGTCAATGCCTTTTTGAAGTGAGCCCAGAAGGGCGCGTTAAATATTTCAAGTATGATGATCATTCGCCTTATCGTTTACAGGAAATGCATCAACTTGCCGCTAACTATAACAATAATAATTCTACCGCTAAATTAAATGAAATCAGTGGGTGGATGGCGGCATTATCAGCTGAAACGGCCAATCTCAAGTTGGTAACCAAATATGCCTATGATCGTTGTGGACGCAGAGAAAGCACGCAAGTCTTGTCGGGCGAGCTTGTATTAAAAGCTACGAATCTTGAGCTGGATGCGTTGGGTCGTACCACCAAGTTATCTACTTTAAGCAGTACGAAGCAGCAAAGTTATGATGGCTTGGATCGTATTCGGTTCTCTAGTGAAGGAGAAATCGATTCGCCATTGTTCATGCAGGTCGAGCATCAATATCACGGTAACCAGGCCATCAGCATTAAGTCGAATGGTCTTACTGAGACAACTCAAACTGATGCTTGCGGGCAGGTATGCGGCACTATTCAGCAAGGATTGGATAAAAAATCGGTAAGGTCGTCATTTAAGCAACGAAATGAAGATGGCAGTCTTAGTAAAGTCACACGAAGTGATGGCAGTACTCTGAGATATTTCTACGACAAACCAGGCCGTATCAAATATTCCGTTTGCTCACGCAAAGGTGTGACCGAGCATCTTTACGATGCGTGTGATCGCTTGATTGGTCATCGAAGCTATGATCTTAATACAAATTCATCTGTGGAGACCCTTAAGCAAATCGATGGGCTGGTAGCGAAATGTGAACGCTTCCTGACTAAGCTCAATATCAAAGACAATGATGGTCATATTCGCTTTGAAGTGACGATGAAAAAAGTACTCACTAAAAATGGTCTGGAGGAATTTCAGGGTAGTATCACCGAGCATTCCTATTGTTTGGGTCAGCGTATTGCTACGATTGCACGAGCAGGTGTGGTAGGTAAAGAGAGCTTTGGCAACTTAGATTGTGAAACATTGTCAGGATTGTCTGCCTCATTAAGCAATCCAAATGATCGTGTCACACGCTGCGTCTACGATCTTGATGGCAATATGATTCGCAAGTGGGTCATGGTCTCTATCGATGAAAAAACAGGCGCTAGTCTCGGATATTATGAGTTATATCACTATGACGCCCTGGGCCTTTGTATAGGCAAAGATGTTGTGACGGATAAAATGGAATTTTCTGAGAAGAAAGATATTGAAGTTAAAGTAAATTCTAAGCTCAGTACACGTCATTGGTATGATCTCGCCGGTCGTAAGATCGCTACCTTGGATCCAGATAATTATCTCACTACCTACACTTATGACGACAAAGGCCAATTAAAGTGTCAACGTCAATATGCAGACCCGCAACCGAGCATTGACCGTGCCTCAGTTAAGATTGACTTACCAAAAGAAGGAAAAACCGATAAATATTCAACTTTCGAATATGATGACTTGGGTAGAGTCTCAAGTGTGAGTGAGCCAAATCTCGGGCTTATCACACGCAAAGAATATAAAAATCATGATTTGCTCGTGATTGAGTCGAAAACTGATACGTTGACCGGCAAGACCAGAAAAACACATAAATTATTTAATGAATTCGGCGAGCTTATCTCTGAGGCTAGTGAGCGAGTCAGTGCTGCTATGACTGCTGAGACAGGTGATAGGTTCTGGAATAAAAAAATATATCATCCGGTTACCGGATTGTTATTAAAAGAAATTGATGAGTTGGGCAATCAAACGCTTTATTACTACGGTGCCAATCGCAAACCAGTTCTTGCTGTTAATGCATTGGGCGCGGTAATAAAAAGCGAATACGATTTATTGACTGCGCAGGCGACCAAAGTATACGCCTATTGTCGCAAGCTAGATCAGACAGTACTCAAGAAATTGCAAGATGATGCGACCCGAACTGGTTTCTGCGAAGAGGCGACTCTTTTCGCCATGTTGCCGCAAACGCATTTAAAAGATAGGGTCACCTACTCACGATATAATTCCGATGGATCGATCAATTATTTAAAGAAGGATAATGGCGGCCAAGTCTTTTCGTTTTATAATTCATTTAATGAGGTTGAAAAAACCAAAACAGAAGTTGAAAAAGACAAATTTCTTGAGGCGATTATCCAGCATGATTTGCGCGGGAATATCAGTCAAACCTTGACGGATCCTAATGGTCTCGCCATTAAGGTCGCGGCGAAATATGAAGATGCGCTCAATCGCCTGACAGAATCGACGGATGCGAATGATCACAAGGTTGCTATCGGGTATGAAGGCCTACGTGAACAAACATTGAAAGATTTAAATGATCCCACCAGACTGAAGGTTGTCAAACAAGATGGATTCATGCGCGCAAGCTCAGAATCCGATTGGAATGGTGCCAACACTACCAAGCATGTTTACGATGATGCTATTAGAAAACACACGGTTATTAGTCCTGTTTCGGAAGATCGTAATACTAGCGAAGTTTCAAATGCTTTTGGTGAAGTAGTCGAAACCATCGTGGCGGGCAATTCTACCATATTTGCACGTGAGGTGGATGGACAGATTGGTGCAATATCACACCCCGATGGCTCCAGTGAGTCGACCGACTATGATTTGCGCGGACTGAAAGAAAAGACCAAATCATTGCTTGGACTCGAGTCTTCGTACACACAAGATGCCACCGGCCATCTGGGTGAACAGGTTGACGATATAGCTGGCAGAAAACTGTCGACAGTTCATGTCTCGGATGCGTTTGGAGAATTAGATTCAGTTGTGGATGCGACGGGTCTTGATGTGCATCACTATAAAGATAAAGCCTGTTCAACAGAATCAGAGCTGACAGATATCGGCGGATTATTTTTAACGAAACAGCGCGTGACAAATTTTATCGGTCATTTAATGGAATTATCCAAGGGCGATAAAAAGAATGTGCGTCGTTATCGCGAAATGTTCGAGCGAGATCTTGTGGGTAATGAATTGGTAAAGAAAATCGATCTCGGCGATGACAAATTCGCCGTGTTGATGACATCGCAGTTTGATAAATCAGGCCATGCGATCAAGGTCACAGATGGTAATGGTAATAGTACTTATCACACTTATGATAAACGCGGAAATTTGAGCTATACCTTAAATTCTTTGGGTTATGTGACGAAGCATATTTACGATAAGAATAATTTTTGTATTCAAAAAATTCGCTATGCGCAGGCAGTCACGCCGGTCGAAATTGATCAGATCGACAGGGTCGTCGTCTCAGAACATGATGAAAATACGCATTACATCCGCGATGCTGAGGGCCTGATTCGTTTTGAAATAACGGGTTCCGCAGTCATCGAATATCGCTACAACGGCGCAAAAAAACAAACAGATAAAATATGTTATGCACAAGAGATCGATCTTAATCAAACAAAGATAAGTGATATTCCAGCGCTATTGATGGATAGTGTATTTGTTAATAACCCATTAAATCGATGCGCACACACAGACTATGACGTCATGGGTCGCCCGTTATTGGAGCGTGATCCAGAGGGTGGAGAAACTGCTTATCGGTATGATAAAGCCGGCAATGAAGTCGTGCGCATTCAAAATGGCGAGCGCACGAGTTATTCTGTTTACGACAAATTTGGCAATCTGCGCTTTCAACTGGATGCTAATGGCTATTTAAATGAGTTGAGATATAACGATGTTCACGTCTGTACTGATAAAATAACTTATTCCCGTAATTTACATGATGTTATTGGCGTGGATGAAATGCTTGAGTTGATTCAATTATTGGGTCAGTCTGGTTTAGAGCGTGACACAGATAGTATTCTCAAGCAGATGTCTGCCATCGCCACTAAGGTTCAATTAGAAGAGCATGATGTTCATCTGGTTAATATTTTAGATAAAGCACATCGTCTAAGTGGTCTACAAGACGGCGAAGAAAATAGTGAAAACTATGAGCTGGATGGTCTCGGAGAGGTGCTTGAGAGAAAAGATAAGCGCAAAAATCTCTGGATCAATCAATACAATAGTGCTCATAAGTTAGAGCGATCCATTTCGCCGGAGGTTAACCTATCAGTTGTTAGTCAAGATCCTGCCACTAATCAACTACAGATTAAACCACTCAATGCAACTTCTGTGGAGTCTGCATTCGAATACGATGCGGCCTATAATCAAACTACCACAACGTTGGCTGATAATATCCCTGAAGATAAGCGTGCTGTGAAAGCCGTTTTTGATGCAAGATCGCACGTGTCTGGTACAGAGTTAAAAGATGCTACGATTGCAGAAGGTCAGACGATTGCCAAAAAAGATTTATCGACCAAAATCGTCAGGGATTTTGCAGGTCGCGCCGTTATTACTACGTTGGAGAATAGTGGTCGTGAATTTACGGTCTTTGATCGCAATGGTCGCAAGCGATTTGAAGTAGATGCTGAAGGTTATGTGGTGGAGTATCAATATACACACGCTTTCAGTCAATATACAAAAGTGATCCATTATGCAGAAGCTTTGGCTCCATCTTTACTTAAAGATCGTAAAGTCGGATTAACGCTTGCTGAAATGCAATCATTCACAGCAGCCTTTAAGAGCAAAAAACTCGATCGCACCTTGACCTATGCCTATAATCGCAATGGTAAAAAAGTACGTGTTACCAAAGATAAGTGCTATACCGGTTATGCCGTCGCGTCGAAGAAGGACCACGATCATGATGGCGATGGCGTAGTGGCCGTTAAAGAGTTCGCCAGCGAAACAGTTTTTGAATACAACCAATTTTCTGAATTGGTAGCAGAACGGTTGACGCGTATGAAGGGTAGGCCGGATTCATTAACGCAACGTTTTTATGATCACAACGGTAATGAAATTGCGACTGTTTCACCAGAAGGTTATGTCACCTTGCGTACCTTCGGCGTGAAAAATCTTAAATCTGAAGGAGGGAAGTACCTCGAATTATCCTCTATTCAATACTTCAATCCTGTCCCTGCGGACTCCCGCCAATCACTAACAGAAATTCTCGCGGCCATTGTTGCGGATCCGAAAAATGATCGTAAGCTTACCAGAAAATTTGATCGCAGACATTTATGTATCGAAACCAAGCTATCTGATGGGCATCCATTCTTTAAAACTTATCGCGCTGAAGACAGGATGTTGGCATCTATCAAAGACAATTCCGAGGTCAAGAGTTCAACTCGTTATGATGAAAATGAGCAACCCATCGAATATACGGATGCGGAAGGCGAAAAGTCATATCTGGTTCGCGATGCGCTAGGAAATATTATTTGGGAGATAGGCTATCCCGTTGAGTTAGTGGAAGGTGTGCGAACGATCCCGGTTTTTCAACGCTTTTACAATGCTCATCAGCAAGTGATAGGCGAACATGTCTATACGCTTTCAGGGGATTTAAAATTCGATGAAAATGGTCGTATTGATTTAGAGAATTTAATTAAACCTTCACCACTCGACAAAATATCGTTAACTTTAATGTGTAATCGTGGATTACCACTTATTCATCAAGATAATTATAATGGACTATCATTAAGTGCTTATAATGAAATGAAAAAGAAAGTGAGATCCCAGCGTGCTGTATCTGTTTTTGATAAGGATAATTTAAATAAGCCAGCTAGAGTCTCGGTGCAGCGTGAAAAGGAATGGAAGTTTAATTTGCGTTCTGATGTCGTCATGAATGCTGTCACCGATGAATTTGGTCATCATGAATCGCATTATCTTGTGAATGCTTTCCGTGAACGGACGGATGAAGGTCCTGCGCTTGGTGAATATTGCATTCATTCTCGTTTTGATAACGCGGGCAATAAATGGCTCACTAATGAGGATCGCGGAATAGCGACGCTGTCATTCGCAGATGAGGCGGGTGCTGAAGTCGTCACGTATCGTTCTGCTATAAAAGATTTCATGACATTTCTTTCCGATAATGGCTACGATCTCGCCAAATCCGAGATAGCCGATGCTGATTATGAGCGCGTCTTTAAATTATTCCAGCGCTTCGTCACTTACCGCAATCAAGATGGACAAGCTGTTCGTCAAGATACGCCGTGGTATGCGCATCGACCTGGCTTTGAGCCCGAAAATTATCCGGTAGCTTTTACGGTTATCAAAGATCCGGCTCCCGGTTCCACCAATTATATGTTGCGATTTAATCCGCCTGATGAAGTTTTTTTGAAAATGGTGTTTAAGTTACGCTTGAAAGGCGCAACGGAATGGGATGAGATCAAGATTGATCTCATCAATGATCCGGTTACCAATCGCCAGTACTGTGTGATTCCGCTTGGAAACCGTTCATCTGATGCTTATGAATATAAACTGGACTTTTTCCATCAGTACAAAGTCAATGATGAGCTGGTGATAGATAGATTGCCAAGCTATCGTGCGGATGGCGAGGTCATGTTGGATACAGGGCATTACGAAAATTCAACGAGCCCCATTTGGTACACCGAGTCTTCCAAGACTCTCGTGATTGCCGGTAATGCTAAAAATATTTACGGTATCGAACTCCTGAAAGATGGTAAGCCTTTCAAGCGTATCGCGGGAACAAGAGCCGCTGATGGAAAATTGCGTATCGATTTAGCTCAGGAAAATTGTACCGAATATTCATTCAAATATGTATATGGCTCAGCAGTGTTGGCTCAAGGATTAAAGCTAGGTCAACCTGGCGAGAATGCTGTTAATGTTTTCCGGCCGACTTTCAGGTTTGATTCAGCCACATCGATATCAGTTATAAATAACAGTCTGCCACCAGAGTTGGCGAGTCATTTACGCTATGTTAATACAGCGGCAACGAAACAAGTTCCCGAGCCGTCACACTTTCCGGGTCAATTTTATGACCTTCAGGGTTATAAAATTTTCTGGAGTAAACCTATCGCGACATCATTTTTAAATATTACCGATGCAGGTGGCACGGCGCGCTACTCACATCAAATTACGGCTAACGCACCATGGCGCTTTTGGGTTGCCTATGAATCAAAAGAAGAGTATTACGATTATTTGAAATCTTATACACAGTTACCTGTTAATACGACGCCACCATTATTGTCTGTTAAAGCTAAGTCATCAGACGATAGTCATGCGTTGGTCGTTTCGTTAGGTGCTGGTCACGAATGCTCTTACCAGTTAGTCAATATTGCAAATAGTCAACTCTTGGCTTTGACGGAAAAGGATTTCGCAGGATTGCCCGCTAATGCAGAAATGAATCTCGTTTCATTATCGGCATGTAAGACTAGCGAGATCGTCGCCTCACTTGTTTTGGGTGGCTCCGGGAATCAGCTCTTCCAGTCTGAGGAAATATCCATTAGTGGTTTTAAGATCGATAAATCATTGGTAGGTGGATTCGACCACGAGCGCCCGACTGATACATGCACAGATATCTATTTTGGCTATGAGTGGGCCTGCTCAGTGACCGACAATTATTATTTGCATGTCAAGCATGTTGGGACTTATACAGCGGTCATTGACATTAAATCATTACCTCGGTCAGGTTGTGGCAATCGATTATATTTTCAGGAGATAACCCCGCACGGATTCCAGAATTGGCATGGATATGATCCTGGCAGTGTCACGCTTGATGTAGTGAGGGATGGCTTCATTATTCCAATTGCACAAGATGTGGATCAACACGTTTTGAATACCTCTTACCCTTCGGAAAAAATCGATTTTTACGAGTGGGGGTCAAGAGGTATTTGGGCAACGATGCGTGCGAATATTATCAATCAATATAAATATGATGATGTTTATGCTCTCCATTTCAAGCATCTGCCCGAAGGAGCTGATAACGCCGTTTTCGAATACTGCTATACCACCTCACTCGGCAAAAAAGAATGGCGAACCGCTACTTGTAAAATGGGCTCATACGCGGGCAAACCATCAGGGTTATCAGTCTTTACGAATAATATTATGCCTGGTAATTATCCGTGCCGCATTCTCGCTCGAAAAGGCAATGAAGTAATTAAAGTCAGTGACCCACGCTTCAAACAAGATGCCAATGGCTATTGTTACCTTGATGTCAGTATCACCAAACGACAAACACAATATGGGCAAGTTTTTTCAAGTCGACACCGTGATCTTCAATTGCACATGGTTAAACCGTTCCGGTTGTTAGACCCTGATCGCTGGGATAACTTGCGTGCCGTCATTGATCGTATGGCCAATAAAATTAAAAGTGACTTTAATCTTTATAATAAGAATATCAAAACGAAGTCACCGGCCGTCCATACCACGGATGCCGCTGGTGTAACTGACAGAGCACCGCAAAAACTTACCACCAGGCATCGTGTTAATAAGCGTAATCATCCTGTCGAAGAAGTGGATGCCGGCGGTGATAGCATGAAATTCTTGCCTAATCTGCGCGGACATAATCTCTGTGTTGAAGATGCGGATGGGGTACAGTCGGAGCATGAGTATGATTTACTCGACCATTGTGTGGCTAGTAAGGCGGCCGCATTTGGTATGATTCGTTCATCATTCAGACGTGTTGAGGGTTTGTTAATCGAAACGCGTACTTATCCCAATTTAAGTTCGGAAGAAATTACTTACAACGAAGATGGGCATGTGATTCGTCGTGCAGATAGAATGGCACGAAAAGGCAATCCCGATGATGCAACCCATATTCATCCGGATGATCGAAATAATCATCGCGTGACGATTCATCCGATCTCGCAGAAAGAAGGTGAAACTCAGCATAAAGCTGAGCAACAAGATTTAGACCATCGCAACGGTGTGTTACTTAAAAAATTAGATGGTGAAAATCACGCTCAAACCTGGGATTATGAAGGTGCAACGGCCGCTGACAAATATGTTGGGAATATTACTAGACACACCGATCTTTCCGGTCAGGTTATTCAGTTCTCGCTCGATTACAATAAACAAATCTTCCGTGAAAAAGGAATGATAGGCGATATCGTCAAACGCAATATCGAAACACTATTCGATGAGGCCGGCCGTGAGACCGATATCATTGATGATGGTGCAGGACTCACGACGCGTAAACGTCATAATAAGGAAGACTACTGTAAAGAGTATTATTTCATTGGTCATGATGGTCGTGTTTATCAGGCAACCAATACTAAATATGACGAGCTACATCGTATTCATCAAATCTGTGATACACACATATTGATTGAATTCGGTTATGACAAAAAGAGTAATCGCCGTTATGCCTTGGCATCGGTTTTGGGTGAAGATCGTAAAGAGGAGTTTCTCTGCCGTGAATCTTGGTATGATTATTCTCCTGCAGGAAGAGTGCGCTTCCGTGATTGTGTATTAGAAGCCTGCCAGATCAAGCACAATAAAGATCAAGGTATGGAATTAACTTATAAACACAAAGATGGGCGTGTAGAAAGTCAAAAATCCTTGACGAAAGAAGGCAAGGCTCAAACCGCCACACCTATCTATGGTGTAGGTAATGCGATCTCAGGCGTCGCCACTCGTATTGATGGTGTCCTTCAGAAAGCAGAGAACCGCAAGACAGATGCGGCTGATCGTATGTACGAGCGCACTGTTCTAACCAAGGAAAAAGATAATGTTAAAGAAGTCCTTGAAACATTCAAACTTGATCTTGATGGTTCAGTGATTTCGCAAACGAGTCAAACGACGAATATCGATAATGATGGTGATCGTCATTTAATTAGTACTGTTACGCGAACGGTCAGACAAAAATCGGATACGTCAATGGTTGAAGATGTCATCACAGTATTAAGTGATGTGGCGAGAGATGTTGTTAAAGATATTGATGTGATTATTCACGACGAAGTGACAACCCTCTATCGTGCGGGCGATTCTTTCACGCCGGCATCTGTTGAAACAAGTAGAAAATCAGTCGCTAAAGGTGGTGAGGGCCATGATAAAGACAATCGAATCGATGTGAATGCTCATGCGGATAAAGTGAATAAGGCACGCGTCGTGACACGCGTCAACGCCAACGATGCCATCACAGGTATAGGCCCCGATGCGCCAACGAATGAAGTCGCTTTTCCAGATGGCTATCGTTCATTTGTCGTGAATTCAGAAAATTGTTATTTGCTGAAAGAAACAAATAAAGGCCGCAATTACTTTTTCTATGCACAAAAGCGTCCTGGCAAAACAACGCTGTATGCATACTTTGGTGATCTGCCTGATGAGGTTTCGCGCTTCCGTAGCGAATATCATCCGAAAGAATTTAATATGGATATTAATCACCAACCGTTTTCATCGAATTATCCACCGCCGTATCCTGGTAAAGCGATTGCTGATGGTGTGAGAACGTATCGCCAAATTGCAGAATATCTCAATTATACCGGTTACGCGGAAGCCATCGCCTGGGCGAATAATGCTGATGCCGATAGCATACCGACGGCAGGGACTGAAATTCTTATCCCAACGCTTGTCTCTGAAGTGCCAGAAACGGCACACAATGGCTCGATGCCGGCGATTGAAATGTTGTTAGGCAGTATGTATCCCGCGCTCGCCATGCCGCAAATTAGCATCAAGCCGCCTAAGGTTAATTGGGCGTTGATTGCGGCGGAAGTAGCGGTGGGTGCGGTCGCCACTTATTTTACGGCGGGTGCGTTAGGTGAAATTGTGTTGAACTATATTGGCTCTGAAATTGCTGCGGCCGCTGTGACCTACGCTATTGCCGGTGCGGCTGGGAGCGTTGCTTCACAAGGTGTGGCGATTGCCGCAGGCCAGCAAGAACATTTCAATGCGAAGGCCATCGCAACGCAAGCACTTGCATCCGCAGTTTCTGGCGGGATTTTGAAAGGTGTCGGCGGTGGAGATGCAGCCACCAATGCCGCGAAAAGTTTTTCGTTTGGCGATTTAGCAAAGAATGTGGCAACGGCAGAGGCCATTGCTGTGGCGCAACAAGGATTGTTAATGGCAAACGGTCTACAAAGTAAACCCGATTGGAAAGGATTTGCTACGGCGGCGTTTAACGGCGCGGCGGGTACTGTTATTAATTCAGGCTTTGCGGATGGCGCTATCAGAGATGGTGTTTACACCGGCGTTACAATGGCGGCTGACACACTTCTGCGTGGTCAGCACGTCGATGCATCGGTGCTTTCAGCCAATGTGGTTGGCAGTATGCTCGGCAGTGCGGCGGGGCGTGAGGCATCAAAGCATGTGCAAAGTCAGCAGACTGAGCAAGCTTATGAAAAAGCTGCGGCCACACAACCAGCGCCTTCTTCGCAGCCCTCAAAACAAGCTCGCGTGTCGCCGCACAAGGTAAGTAGTCAGGCGAAGTCTGCAAAGACTGCGGGTAACCATCCGCGCGCTGAATCTAGCGCAAGCAATGATTGGGTGGCGGATGAGTATGAGCGTACGCATGCGTTTGGGGCGGGGCGGAATTGGGCGGCGTTATGGAATAATCGTCAGCTAAGTGCGTCAGCACCACCTGAAAGTAATAATAGTCCGGCTGAGCATCATGAAATGAGTACAATGGAGAAAACTGCCATTGTAGGTCTTGGAGTGGTTGCTGGTGTTCTCCTCTTACCAGAGGCGATTGTAATGGCCTTGGGTTCTGCAGCGGCAGCAACTATTATCGGTCCAGTTGCCGAAGTGCTCGCAGTTGATAGCATGATGGGGGCTGGGGCAGGTTTTGTTCTTAGGGGTGGGGTTGGCGCGCTTTCTACGCTAAAAGGCGCTGCTTTTTTTGCAGCATCTGCGGAGCGCGCAGCCTCGGTTGTGGCGGAATTGCCTGGACAGTTGATGCGCGAGGAAGGGGTATTCTCAGGATTAAACCTAAGGCTAAGAATCGAAAGGAATCTTGCTGAAAGCCGAGCAGCAAGGGAAGCCTCTAATTTTCCAATACACACAGCGAAAGAGGATCAACTGTTATCCGGGTATAATGTTGATCAATGGAAGATGATAACCCTAAACAAGGGGGATGTTGTTTATGGCGGATTACCAGGACAATCTAGCTACTATACTTCATTCGAAGTGCTGATCGAATCAGGTGGAAATAGTGAAGCGCTTGGTCTATCTTTGCAGGTTAAGCCCCATGTGAAATTCGGATATCGCCCCAACATAGGCGAATACGAAGTTAATAAAACAATACGTGTTCCCACTGGTACAGTGGAGGCAAATTCGGAGCTCGGCTCAGGTAATGGCACTCAATATTTTATTGCCAAAGAATTAAATTATCTAACGCTCAAAAACGATATCAGTTTGGAGGAATTTTATGAACTCAATATGCCCAGAAATAAATTTAGCCATTAATCTTGCGTTGAGCGACGGGAACGAAATCAAGGAGCGCTCTGAGGGCTGGAGTAAGGCTAAGCAAGTCATTATGATGAAAGGTAAACTGACAGCTGAGATGAGAGATTCAATCAAGAAATCAGTTCCTAAGTTGGAATACTGGGTTGAGTCAGGCTCTCCTCAAAATGATCCAGAGGAGGGATTTTTTTGTAATGAATGTTCAGTTGGGTTGTCGTTTCCGTGTGAACGAAAAATCATTATCTAATAATATGAAGATGAAAACCTTATTTATAAAATGTCCGGCCACTACCCAGGAGATTCCTCGTTTTAGCCAAAGCGCAATAGTCAAACGGCCTTTTCTGTCTGTCATCCACAGCATCCCTGTCAATGCAGGGATGTGCGAGTAAAATCTCAATGCTAGTCACATCGCCTCTTTTTGCCGCAACATGTAATGGTGTCATATAATTTGCCTCAGCGTCCTTGATATTGGGGTTGGCGTGAGATAGTTTTAATAAAAACCTAAGAGAATGATGGGCTCTTCTTTCCACGGCAGTGGTTAATAATGGTTTACCGAGTAACAATATATAGGGGCTGTTAATGTCGAAGTACGGAAATAGTTCGAAAAATCCTCTTAGGTCGTTTTCGCCGGCGTTCCTTCTCACCAGGTTGTCGATAGTTAGATATTGTATTTTCAGCTGGAAGTCGATGCTATTAATAAAGTCGCGACTAAATTCGCTTTCACTTGGAGTGGCGCCAAGTTTCGCATGGGCGATTTCGATGGTTCGGCAGTGGCGAGATAAAAGCTCTCGATCGCTTTGAAGGTCAATGACGTTATTCAAGAAAGTTAATACGACATCCTCAAGATAATTTTCAATATCGTGCTCGATCAGTATTTTTTTGCGAAGGCATTCCCATTCGGTGACGAGTTGATTTTCGTTCTTGTTGACGAAATCAATCAATTCTTCCGTCATGGAGGCTTTCAAAAGCATATAGTTCCAGGCCGAAGCTTTTAGTAAAAGGGTGAGGTAGGCGGCTAGAACCGGGTGGTCATTTTCCACGGTCGTTTTCAATGCACAGATATCCTGGATTTTCCATTGCAGTACTTGCCAGAAAGGCATGCGGCAGAGCAGGGTATCCATGCGTGAATTATCGCCAGACCCCATCGTCATGTCAGCGATGGCGCTGAATGCATGTTTCATGTTGTTGGTAATGCCGCGGAAGTCGATCAATGTCAGGCAGCGTTTGCGGATAGTGTTACTATGTATGATTTCTTTTTTGTTTTGTCTAAATAGCTTAATCTCAGAGAAGGTGTCATTCAGTCTTGGATTTAATTCAAGTAAACGTTGAATATGATGAGTATTGCAAATCAGGATGATATCTTTACTTTGATCGCCTGTCATCATGAAAACTTCAGCCGCCAGATGTGTCGCCGCTTCAGATTGTAGATATCCGATCGCGAGTCGATGGTTTGCTTTGAATGAGGCAAGATTCTCTTTGCTAGATAGATGTGACGAAAATATTGAGCTGCCGACTGGTGTGCGACTAATCTGGATCAGCTCGCGCATGAGAGAACTTTGGTTTTTATCCTGAGTGAATTGCTGTAGTTTTTTATCGAGCTTAAATCCGGCCTCGGATTCACTCATACCCATATGGACTTCTTTGAAAGAGCGCAGTAGTTTTACTTCCTCAGGATGATCCAGTTCAGCATTACCGCTATAGCCTGTTTCTAAAATGGAGTGGATGCAACACGTTGGTTTCAGTAGTTTAAAGGGATGTGTTTCGATTGAGATCGGTGTCGCAATATTCAAAAATAAATCGCAGTCCTTAACGAAGTTTTTGAGGCTTTTAGTGCATCTCTCGATAACTTCATAAAGCGCAAATGGATTTTCGCTTTCGGGTTCGGAAAAGATGGTAATGCCGTTTTGCATGAAAGCCGTGTCATCAAATTTCATTTGCGTACTGTTTGCATCGAAATAATAAATCTCGGGTGAATCAGATTCTTCGCTTGAGATGGCGCGTTGGAAGTTTGGCAGTCTTCCTGTGTTGATATAGGCAACGCCCTTGATTTCAACTTGCGGGCAATTAGCAAATATTCGCCGTAATATTTGATAAAAGCCAACCATGTTGATCGCATCACCGATGCCATCAGGGGTGTTGTACGTGCTGACCAAGATGCGAAGCGGTGTCGATCTCGCACGCAGATTCGTCACGAGTTGTTCAAACTCAACCTCTAATTTTTCAAGTTCTGCGCGGGATTGCGCGCTTTTTTGCATGCGCTGCCAGAGCGTGGTGAGTGGGCGTTCACGGTTTGTGATAGATAATAGGTGATGGAGAAAAGCGGTGCTGCGCATAAAAAAATCTAATCCGAATTATTATTATAAATGTCTATCTCTATGATTGTTTGGCAAATGAGTCGTCATTATAAGCCTGTGATAGGACTATAACATCATGTACTTAATGTGTCCAACCCGTGGTTGTCGTGAGGATTTACTTTTTCGGGGCAGGTTTGATTTCTTTCACATCGTGTAAGAGTTTGAGGCTGTCATTTTTAACGCTTAATGAATGTATTTCCGTTGGTAAAGATTGATTGGTATCTTGTGGTAGAACCTCGCCTTGTTGGCCGAATTCATAGTGCCCCCAGGCAAAGACGCGTCCATCGGTCGTCACACAAAATGAGTGCTCGCCGCCGCTCGCAATTTTACTGATTCGGGTGCCTTCAGGGAAGCTGACAAGAGTTGGTATCGCAGGCGTGGGTGTCGCCGCATCGGCATTATTGTTACGATGATCCCAAGTAAAGACACGGCCATCCTGCGTTAAACAAAGTGAGTGAAAACGGCCTGCCACCACATCAGTGACCTTCGCACCTTCGGGCAATTCCACTTTTGTAGGAAGATGAGCCGGTTTCCCTGATGACTGTTCTCCCCATGTAAAGACTTGGCCTGTCGATGTCAGGGCTAGTGAATGCTTATAGCCAGCAGCAATTTGAATGGCTTTAACACTTACTGGGAATTTGATGAGTGTCGGAGTCGGTATGCTATCGGCATTGTGAGTGCCAGCTTGTCCGGATTTATTTCTTCCCCAGCCATAGACTTGCCCCTCTGTTGTTAAAAATAGTGAGTGGCCACCACCCGCCGCGATTTTTTTGATAATGATGGTTGCGGGTGGTTGAATGACGTACATTTTATTAGTATCACGTTTGCCGGGTCTGAGACCCAGTTGGTCGTAATTGTTGTGACCCATGGTTAGTATTCTATTTTTATTGGTTAGTACGAGCAAATGTCGATGCATGTTATTTTGGCTGACAGCGACATCTAGGGCGAGTTCTTGCGCTGGCAAAGGAAAGAGTTCGGGAAGGCAATCATTTTTTTCTAGCGATCCTTGACCTTGATTTCTCCAGAAATACAAATGACCTTCTTTTGTCGTGCAATAGGACACGATGTGGCCTGTCGCGACTTGAGTGATAGTGGTTCCTTCGGGAAATGAGAGTTTTTCAAATTCAATGTGTCGTTGCTTAATATCGCTAGTTACTAATTTTTTTCCTTTGTCGCAAATAAAGTAGGTACGCGTGCTGCCGCAGGAAAATAGTGGCGCAGATTGATGGTCAACCGCTTCTTTTAGAAATGGTTCATTGGAAAAAAACCGGGAAGTTAATCGCAGTTTTTGTATTTCAGTCTTAGTTAAATTTTCCGCGACTCTTGCTAATAGACTGTCGGGTAGTTGTTGGAGGCGGTTTGTTGTTGCGGTATCCGCAGTGAATACTCTCGCTTCGAAAAACTCACTGTGTTTTGCGCTAATCCAGCCTTTTTCCACCATTAACTGACAAATGGCTTGCGCATTTTTATGCAACACAGTCGCGTTAATGAGGTTTTTGTGGCGGCGGTTGAAAACATCCATATGACGCTGATGCTTGATATCGTATAAGGCACGTAACACAGATATGAATTCGGCTTTTTCAGTCCCACTTTCTTGTTGGGCAAGTATGTCAAATTGATGGGAGTTCCGCTGAAATGCATCCAGTAGTTGACTATCAAAATACTTCAATAATTTATCGTTACCATTATGTTGCATGTTGTACTCGATGATTCGATTGAATGTATTGAATAATATCAATTATTACAGGTGTGTGCATTCATAACTAGCCTAAGTATAGCATATGAATTATCAAAAAATTTCCCGCATAATGAGATAGTTATAGCTTGTGCACGGCGTTGATGCATCACTCGTCATTGCGAGCGCAGCGAAGCAAACCAGCCTTTAACACGGCAGTAGACTATGCGGTTAGCGATAACCTAATAATTCTGATACGTATTTAAGCTGCACTTCTGCCGCAGTTGGGCTGGTTTGCTTCGCTGCGCTGCGCTCGCAATGACGGGATATGCGACTTCGAATTTAATCTAATTTTCCGTATGTTATGAATTTTTCCACCACCTCCAATAATTCGTTATTCACCGCCTATACTTAAACATATTGACCAAGTTACATCATTTTCGGCGAGGTGATGGAATGTCGACAACCAGAAAGATAATTGTGGATGATTTGCGTGTCAAAGACCAAATCCAGGTAGGCGATGTTTTAGTATTTGATGGTGGCTCTGGTGCTATTGCCTATGTTCAAGGTCAGGCAAACTTCAGCGATGTTCCTTCATCGCATGCGACAAGCTCTCACGCTGCCGTCGTGGTAGGCAAAACATTCGATAATATTCCCATTATTTCGCATATGCTATTGGCAGGTAATATGACGGAACGGTTAGATTGTTCCAAATATAAATATACTGACTTTACCATTCATAGTGCTAAAAACAGTATCGTGAGAATGGAAATTGCTGCGAATGCTGACACTGAACCGCAGGTGACGAAACTATACGAGAAAACAACCTCGAGAAACTTGGTTGAAAATCCGGAAGGTGTGCAAATCAATTTGAAACAAAATAACCGTATTAGCGCGAATGGCAAGTCTCTCTATTCGAATGATAGTGGTGATATCCAGTATTCCCAGCTAAAAATACTAGCGGCTATGGCGCGATTAATGACTGGCTTATCAAGTGAAACGGCGCCTGACGTTGAGGAGGTGCTAGAAAGCAATGGTATCATTCAAGTAGACGATGCAACTCGTCGCATACAAGTCAATGACAGTCAGATGTGCATTTCACTCGTGATGTTGGCATTAGGTAAGGCTGAAAAAGACACCCAACAAGATACTGCTACACAGATTTCTGGTCAGAGAAATATAAACAGACAAGCGCTCAGTGAGTCTTGGAGTGAGAAAATGCTGACGTGGCAGCTCGACCGAAACGACAAGCAGTCACAAGAACTGAATGTCAGTAACAGAACCACTTCTTTGATGCCGGCAGAGTTACGCATGATATTGACCAACGCAACGACCATTTTCGATACCAACCATACTCGCGACTTAATGACTCTAGCTAATAATCCACAGAAAATTGTTAAGATCGATGGTCAGGAATGGCATTGGGAGTCTGGCAAAGTTGGCGGTGCAAATGTGGGTGCCGATGCCTATACCGGAATCTATGTCCGCCTCGGAGAAAACGGAAAAGTAGTAGAGAGAGCGCTCATTAAAAGTGATTGGGCAAAGGGTAAAGTTCGTGTTGAAAAAATCATAGGCGAAGCGGTGGCGGGCGAGATGTTAGATAGTATTTATACTGACGTGATGGAGCTTGGCAACGGCGATAAATCTGACAGTAAAAGTAAATTCGCAGCCGTTAAGTTAGGTCGCTGCGACGGAGGTGGGTTAGACGAAGATGGTACAAATACTTACGTGGTCTCAAGCTATATACCTCGCTATAAAGATGATTTATGGAAATATGCTTATCGGGAAAAATTTAAACGAGATATTTCTGAGGAGGTGCTGAGAAAGAAGGGGTTAGATATCCATTATGCTATGTTTGACATTTTGATTGATAAAATAGATAAACGAATTGAAGTGATGATGAAGCGTTACGCAGGCATGCGTGATGATACCGATCACTCCAGTAAACTCAAATCGGAATACATGGAAAAAATTCATCGCGAAATTGATAAAATTAATTTGTTAAATGAGAATTTTGAAAACGCTTTCATCGTCGTAACACCTGAAAATAAATTAATCATTAACGATCTCATAGCCGATCTCGCTGAGTTGAATGTTTCACTAATGAGTCGGCCATCAGGTGCATTTTTCGCACCAGGTTCAACCGAGGCGCGTCAGGTCGTCTCGCAATTCATATTAAGTGATCGGAAGCTGCTGGAGGACTTTGCTAAACTCACAGCGCCAAGATTGTTGCTGGGTGATCTTGGTTTGCATAATGCAAATTTTGGTGTCGCCGAAGATGAGCACGGAAAACCCTATGTTGTCTCACTCGATTATGGCGCAGCATTCTTGAATTTAATTGGGGATTTCAATCCGTTTGATAATAGTAAAACAGGCCTAAGCTTTCTGGATAAATTGTATAAAAATCATTTTCTGGAATACGATAAAGAGATCATCACAAGTGTTGAGATGGCAAAAGCATTTATTCAAGTTTCAAACATTAGCAGTGATGAACTATTAACTTATGTAGCCAAAGCTTTAAGCTCGATCGACGATAAATATGGTGTCACTGCTATCAAGGAGTTTTGTAAGCGTTTGGGGATGGATGTGAATGGATTATCATCCAATAAGGACGAGATGATTTTAGATATTGGAGAATTCATGCATACAAGATTGACGGAAAGGCAGGCGGCCTTACATGGTATCGGATTGAACTTAATTATCGAGCATTGTTACGATCCTGATCCTGATATTTTGATGGCCAATATGCAGCAAGCGTTTATTGATTATCCTGGGTTATCTGATTATATGATTGATGAATTTATCGCGGTACCGGCAATGATTTATAAAGATGAGAATATACGCAATCAACTCCTTGCTGCTGCCTTTGATGTTATCAGTGGTCTCGATCAGTTTTATGAGGCTGTTGAAATAGGATATTATGAGTGGGTTGAGAGAGTGGTCGGGTCGAAGAATTTCAATATTCATTTATATCCGGGCGTCCTTCAGCGTGCTCTTGAAAATAGTGATATCAAAATGGTTGGCCTACTTTTGGAGCGGGGTGCGGAAATTCCAGATGATGCATTGCATCTTGCTATCGATAACAATAGCGCTGACATGGTTCGCGTGCTGTTAGCAGCTGGTGCAAACATTTATTCAAAACGAGATGGCTTCACTGCATTAGAACGTGTTGAACGATTTCATTATGATGGTATAGACCTCTACTCTGAAATATATGCTCAATTCGATGCTGTCGATCATGATCAAATCAACGATCTCATGACGGGCGCTCTCATTAATTTACCTTCCCTTGTTAATAAAGCTATCGCCGCAGGTGTCGATGTTAATGCTCTCAACGACGACGGTGCGACGGCTCTCCACTGTGCTGTCGACTACGGATCTGTTGAGGTTGTTCAGCTATTGTTAGCAAATGGTGCGAACTTTAATATCAGAAATAGCGAGGGTAAAACACCATTTGAATTAGCGCGTGACGAAAATTCGGAAATCATATTAGCTATTTTTGAAGGAAGAGACCATCCCGCCCTAAATAATGATGACAACGCTAGCGAAGTCATTTCATTTGGTGAAGACGATTCACAGTTGATCCAGGCGGTCATGGATGGCTCCATTAAAAATGTCAAAATTCAAATTGAAAATGGAGCGGATGTTAATGTCTTTACAAAATTCGATAATCACACCCCTCTTATTCTCGCGGCGAATAATGATCGGTGGGATATTGTCAGGTTGCTCTTGAGTGCAAAAGACGTTGATGTCAATCACGTCAATAGTGACGGTCAGACGATTCTGCAATTAGCGGTCAAGGCGGGGCAGTTGGATATTGTGAAACTGATTTTAGCCAAAAAGCCGGATCTTAATTATGAGAATGATAAGGGCCAAACTGTTCTTCATTTTGCTGCTAATTTAAAGTCTGAACACGCGGGTAATATGGTGATGTTGCTTATCAGTGCGGGTGCTGTACCGAACAAAAAAGATTCAAGTAACAAAACACCCATTAGCTATGCTGTCACTAATAAATTATCAGGTGATATCATTCGATTAATGCAGGATGTCAAAGCTCAGCCTGAGTTTAAAAATGCAGGACTGAGTCGCCAATCTATTTTTGCAAACAACTCAGTCAACGATGGTAATGACAATAGACCAGGTGCAACGGTTAAGCGTGTGAGATAAACTTGAATAATGCTAATCGCGTTGTTGCATAATATCGTTTGATATCTGGTTTGCTTGGTCGCAAAAAACGCTCCTCGATTTGACGGTCGTTTCATGCAACAACGCCGATTCTAAGTGGACTCTTTCAGCAACACGTTTGACGTGCCGCCTTCCACGAAGGTTTGCTGGGAGACGATCGTCAGTACTGATTCTTGTGTAAATTTTTCTAATGAAATGGTGCCGCAGCTAACCATGGCGCTTTTAAGCTTTGCAAGCGTGACCGGCAACACATCACCAAGGCTGCCAAAGTAGGGAACATAAGCGTCAACCCCTTCTTCAAACGGAATGGTTTTGTCGGCGTTGGCTGAGTTGGTGTAGCGCTGCCAGTTCTTGGCGCGTGAAGAACCTTCGCCCCAATAAGCTTTATACGTGTTACCGCGAATATTAAATTTAATGGAGGCGCTTTCTTCCAGTGAGGCGAAGTAGCGTCCCATCATGACAAAATCTGCCCCCATGGCGAGTGCGATAATAATTTGCGTGTCATTCGCAAGGCCACCATCGGAACAAATGGGGACGTAGATGCCGGTTTCTTCGTAATATTTATTACGGGCATTGACGACATCGAGCACAGCTGATGCTTGTCCGCGACCAATACCTTTTTGTTCGCGTGTGATACAGATCGAGCCACCGCCAATACCAACTTTCACAAAATCAGCATCACATTCTTTGACAAGGTAATCAAAGCCTTCAGCTGAAACAATGTTACCGCCACCGATGATGATATCTTTGCCGTATTTTTTTCTGGCCCAGGCAAAACCTTGTTTTTGATATTCAGAGAAGCCATCAGAGGAGTCGAAGAAAATGACATCGACGCCTTCTTTCATGAGGCAGGGGATGCGTTGTTCGTAATCATGGGTGTTGACGGCGGCTGAGACAATTAAGCTCCCGTTTGCATCAAGCATTTGCAATGGAAATTCATCCAGGCTGAAGGCGTCACGACGAAACACGAGTGAATCGAGATGTCCCTTTGCATCGAGAATGGGAATGCATTTTTGATTGCAGGCGCGGAGCAACGTGATCGCTTTTTCAAGGCTGATACCGATAGAAGCTGTTTTGATTTTATCAATGCTGACCATTAATTCCGTCACGGGTTTATCGGCGGGTTCGCCTGGCCAAATATCGCCGGCGAAAACGAGGCCGTGCAAGATGCCATTGATGGTGCCGTCATCGGTGACGGCAACGGTTTTATGACCGGATTCATTGACGATTTTGCGGATGTCGCTCAGCGTTCCGTTTAACCCAATATTCGCACTGCTTTTCACGAAACCGGCTTTGTATTTTTTGACGGTTCGGATCATTTCCGCCTGGCTTTCCTGCGATTGTGAGCAGTGAATGGCGGAGAGACCACCGTGCATGGCCAGTGAAATGGCCAAGCGTGGGCCAGCAACGGCCTGCATGGCAGAGGAAATAATGGGAATATTCAGGTAAAGGCGTGACGTTTCATTCTTGGCGAACTTGGCAACTGGTGTGCGCAACGAGACGTTTTCAGGGGAATGCTGCTTTTTCGTAAGTCGTGGAATTAACAGGTATTCGGAAAATGTTCTGCTTACATCGTCAAGTATTTTAGCCATGATTGCATCACCCGTTTTTTAATGTGGTGTATTGTAACTCAATTTTTAAACTTTTCAATGAGTTTTAGCCAGTTCTCTGGCTGATTTGGCGCTGGATCGGGTTAAATTTACGCAGGTTGATAGGGTCTCATCTCACTAAGGTTTGATACGAGCGAAAGGGCTTTTCAGTCAACTCGCTAATATAACAGCCGTCACCGCGAATTAATTGTCCGTAATAAACCTGATGGTCAGATTCCACGCGGCAATAATAGGCAGGATATCCATTGATATATTGCAGGATAATCGCATTCGGCGGCACATTTGCATTCTCCATCTGTACCCACACCGCATTTGGGTATTGATTTACCATGACGGCCGCATTGCTGGTACGCGTAAAACTCATGGAGTTGCCGCTCCCATCTGAAAAACCGAAACCTGACTGTGTGTACGGCACAGAGGTTATTTGGGTGGTGTTGGCAGTATGAGTATAGGAGACGTAGCTGGCATGACTGCTTGGGCTAATCACCACAAGCATGGATATCATGAGTAAATTGAGCAACTTATACGTTATTCGGGTGTGCATGAATGCCTCGATTAGAGGATCCTATCTGTCAGTATAGCAAGTCTTCCAGGCTTTATGACTAAGGTCTGCCACAACGGGCCCGTATCATTACCCATAACTGGCGGCTCGTCATTGCGAGCGCAGCGAAGCAAACCAGCCTATCTGGATCTGCAGAGCTTGATAAAGTTGTTTGAGTTATTTCATAAATCGATTTTTTTCAACTCTGCTGCCACGTTTTAGTCTGGTTTGCTTCGCTGCGCTCGCAATGACGGTAGTTGTTACAATCTGTGGCTATGCTGTTCCTCGGCGCCGTCTAGTGTTGCCGTCGCGGTTCCAGTGGTATCAGGAGCTGGTGTGTTGAGTGGAGATGTTGGCGGCATATGTGCGGTATTAGTGGCGCGATTTTCGGGTGTTTCATTAAATGATTTGAGTAAATCTAATGTCGTATCATCACTGCTATCTTCAGCAGCTGACTCGGCAGCGATCGCGCGCGATGCTCTAAACGCGCTGATGCCAATGTACGCGGCATAACCTGCCAAGAAGACACTGACCCCAAGGCCTAGTGCTGCAACGGCTAATTTACCGAATAAGAAAACACAGGCAACCGCAGCGGTCGCCATGAGGCCGGCGAGAGCTGAAATGCCCTGTGCTTTAGCCACTTTTAAATGGATCTCTTTTTCTTCAGGCGTGTTTGCCTGAGTACTTTTAAACAGAGCATAAAAGGCAACACCCGCATGATAGAGTGCTTTCGCGCCCAGTGTGGCGGTGAAGATGATGGGTGTGGCTAGCGAAAAGATAGCGGTGGCAACCAGGGCGCCAATAACGGCGATACTAATTGCAACGGCGGCAACCGTTTGTACAGCGGCATGAATCGCGCTGCTGGTGCTGCGGTCGAGATAAAACTGGCGCCATGCCAGTACAGACAGAACGGCATTCGCAGCGGCTGCGAAAGGAAACATGAAATATTTGCCGATTTCTTCGAGAAAAGCGTGCAGAACCGGGTGCAAAAACATCGTGTAAATAGCGGCGAGATCAAGGTGTTCGAGAAAGAGGGTGAAGGCACTTGCTTGAGTATTCACCAACATTTTTTTATAGGTAACTTTCGCCACGTGCTTGTCCTCGTCATTTTGAATTTAAAGATTAACACTATCCTAACACGGGATTTTTAAGCAGAACACACTACCCGTTTTGGCGGGCAGTGTGTGGCAGTGCGGTTATTAAAAATTCTGCGAGGGGATAAATAAATCAGGATCCGATTCAGAATCATTATCGGCAGAGAGTTTCTCATCGGTCGTATCGAGTCCAGATGCTTGTAATGGTGCCTGCTCTTCAAAGAAGCTGTTTCTGCGTAGCGCCACAATCGGAGACGTGCTCAAGCTTTCTTCATTGGTTGTTTGTAAGGATTGCATATTGCGTGACTGCATGAAGGCGTTGAAGCGGCCGTAGAAATAATCACTTTGCAATTGCTTTTTTAAACTGCTGGATGGAAGGTGAGCAGAGCCCACATAGCGATCGATGACGGCCAGGCATTGTGCGAAAACATTTTCATTTTCGGAATGATAACCTGGCTGATATCGGCAGTTGAAATCCAGTTGTGCCAAGTGTGAAAAAGTGGCCTTAGCGTCACCATGGAAAAAATCTTTCATCAATGAAAATAAATCATGATAGAAGGGATTAAATTTGAACGTTAGGCTAAGTTCTCGGTAAATTTGATAATGAGCCTGGATGACTGATTTGTCCTGTTCAGGAATGCATTGCAAGGTTCTAAGCGCTGACTCGTAATAGTAAAGGGCTTTCTCATAGTCACCTGCCGCTTGGTAAGTCAAGCTAATGTCTTGATAGTGTTGTGCGAGTTGCTTTTGTTGTGCGGCGACGACATGCGGTTCGTTGGGTGTATGATAGAGTGAGGTTTCAATGTGTGCGCAGATTTCAGTAGCTTTATCAGCGTTTTCTACATATCTGGATAAGAGAGGGTCGTGCTGAATGTCATCAGGGTTTGTCTGGCCAATTTTATGAATAGGATGATGGAGGCATACATCGCAAGCAGCCAGATGATATTCAACACTAGTAAAGCGATAGTCGGTTTCTGTATCGTAAAACCACATTGCGGCAGCTGAATAACCAGGAATTTTCCAGCCAGGCACCAAATGTTTGTCAGATTTTTTTATGATGTTAAAGATAAGTTGATAGCTTTGCATGATGCGAAAGCCGTCATTGGGAGTCCAGGCGGTGGGATGACTGCCAGCGCAAATCATTTTAAAAGCTTTGGTAAACTCAGCGTTTTTCTTCAACATGTTTGCTGCGCTGATAATATTCGCGAGCGTGTGCTCGAAGTTGTTGATGTAACGATCTCTATGTTCCTGTGCATCTATTCCAGCTCGTTCCTGCATCATTAAATCTCCATTTGTCCTTGTGTCTGCACGGCAGAATAGCACTAGTTTAATGGCGATGACAATACGGTCAGAAAGGTCCGTTTCGGCTACTATTTGAAGTATGGCTGAAAACGTTTGATTGACTATCGGATTGAAACACGCCAAATGGGTTTGGATGAATGCCATGACCTCGCGTGCTTAAAAGCGGGGGCGCGGTTGGTGCGACCATTTCTTGTTGTGAGGCATTTTCAAGATCGAGAATCATGGCTTGAATCAGGGGATGACGTTCTTGTTGATAGAGTTCTCTTAATGTGGATAGTGTATTTTCAATCATGAGAGCGCTACGTGTGGCGAGTGCGGATTTTACGGAGTTGCGCAGATCCTGTAATGTCTGTTCGTCATACATACTCTGATGTTCTTTGGGTGCCAGCTTGCCTTTCAGTTCAGTTTGTATTTTTTTGAACTCCGCCAGTTTGCCTTTATCATGACTGCAATCCGTACGGTAGCGGCTGCGCTTTATATTTAAGGCCACACTTAATGGATTTCTTTGTGTGAGATCAAGAGCTTTGTCGCAAATTTCCAAGCGTTCTATTGGGTCTTTTATGGCGCTAGTCATCGTTAATAATGCTACTTTAATTTCATCGCGCTCATCAGGCGTAAAGCGCGCCATCATATTTTCCAGAAAAATTTCTTTGCAAGCGTCGGTGAATTTTTCTGGATATTGTAAGGATGTCATTATGTAATGCGCGATCAACTCGCAGCGATATTGCTTGGTGTACCAAATTTCTCTAATAAAGGAGGCGAGATTTTTGTCATCCGTGTAATACGCGAAAGCTTCAATTATTTTTCGTGCTGCAATCAAGCTTGGATTGTCATGATCCATAAAACAAAGCATTAAGGCTGTTTGACCATCTTGCGTCACGGCCATGGGGTTGCAGCCCTTAATTAGTAGCATTTCAAAAATGGATTGATGTCTAGCGATGACAGCGACATGCAGTGGTGTCTTGCGTTGATTTTTGCTGGCAAGATCTGGCTTGATATCTTTATGCGCGAGTAATACGGCTACCACTTTTTCATGTCCTTTCAGGGCAGCTTGCAGTAAGGGTGTGAGGCCACTCTCTTCATCGTAAGCGTTAATATTGGCGCCAAGGTTTAGGAGCATGGATGTCGCCTCGACAAATCCTTCACTGGCAGCGATATGGAGAGGTGGTGTGCCTTGACACGAATAGGTATGAGCCCCTGATTTGACCAGTAGTTCAATCATGGCGGCATCATTGATGCGAGTGGCTTCAGTGATAGCGGGCCCTTCATTGCCATGCTGGTAATTATAATTAGCTTTCTTTTTGATACCATCTAACACGGCGGCTTGATCGCGTGCCCGGATATGTTTGAGCAGTAATAAATCGAGTTCTGATTGTTCTCTTTCGCAATCGCGCAAAAAATTAACGACTTCAGTGTGGTTATTATTCCTCGCTAATTCCAATGCGGAGATCGTACTTCTCGACGTTGAGCTGACTCGAGCCGGGGCTTTCATATCTAAGCCGAGCGCGCGTAAGCGTTTGACTACCTCAGTATTGCCAATTTGCGCCGCTAAATGGAGCGCCGATTCTCCATGTGAATTTGTTTGATGCGGGTTGACACCTTGCTCAAGTAGCCATTCGACGGTCTCAGTCTGTGCCGCGACATTATCACACTTTTTCAGTGCGATCATCACTAGTGAATTTCCATTGTCTGATTCAACGTCAATGTTGCCTTTGTGCTTGACGAGTTGTTGTAGTATGGGTAAGTGGCAATTAGCAGCCGCTAAATGAATTGGTGTTAATCGATCATTACGCTTTTGGTTGACGTTAGCGCCGTGCTGTAATAAGACAGCAACTGACTTCTCATTGCCAGTATCAACTGCTACATGTAAAGCGCATGCGCCGTTAGCCGAAATTGCATGTATATTGGCGCCTCGATGGAGTAATAATTCCAGCAACGTCGTCTCCATTTCTCCCGCAGCAAAGCAAATGGCTGGTGCCTTAAAGAAATCAAGTGATTTAAATTCAATATTAGCCCCTCTGTCCAGGCAGCAGACAACGCCTGGGATGACATCTGCCAAGACATTGTAAATATAAGCTCGATTAAGATCGGCGTTACTTTCTAGTAAGTCGACAATTTTTTTGAACCCACCACGCTGGGCCACCTTGATCGGTGTGTCTTTATCATCGCAAGCAAGTTCAATGTCAGCGCGGTGTTGCATTAACAGTTTTACCATTTCTTCATGGCCTTGCTGTGCCGCACCATAAATAGGTGTGGCCCCTTTGTTATTGGTAGCGTTAACTTTGGCACCTTTTTCCAGTAAAATCGTCACCATTTTGGTGTCACTGTAGTTCACGGCACAGAGTAGCGCAGGGGCGTTGTGATGGTCACTGTCTCTCGCTGTGGCAAGGTCGGCTCCCTTCTCCAGGCATTCAATAACGGCGCCATGTAAGCCAGCCATAATATTCTTGATTAATAATTCATTGAGTTTGCGGCGTTCGCTTGGGCTACGTTCTTGCATGATGATTCTCGCACCTAAAATGGGATTTATTGTTGTTTGTTATTTGTTATGTTTGATGGATGGCAGGTGCCAACCAAAATAAATACTCATGAATCTCAAATAAATAATCGCGAGTGCAGCGGATAGTACGGCTGTTTCTTGACTCGTGCTTTCAAGTAATAAGTAGATCGCTGACCCAACAATGGCGGGCGTAATGTAAAGCTCACCTTGAAAGACAACCGGGATTCTTCGCGCCAACACATCGCGCATCACGCCGCCGCCCACCGCCGTTAAGGCACCCATCATGATGACGACAATCCACATTTGATGAAACGCAATTGCTTTGGCGGTGCCACCGATGGTGAATGCAATTAATCCGGTGGTATCAGCGCTCGTCAATACTTTATTAAAAAGAGGTGAGTGATTGGGTGGCGAGGAAAAAAAGTAAAAGAAAAATACCAACATGCTGGCCAATAGCGGTAAGACGATGAAAGTGCTGTCCGCCATCCAGAAGACTGGGCTGCCCAATAGAAGGTCACGGATGGTGCCGCCACCGTTACTCGTAAAAAATGCCAGCGTCATGGCGCCACTGATATCCATGTCAGTCTCGAGGGCAACTAGTGTACCCGCGACCGCAAAAGCGATGGTGCCGGCAATATCACAGTAAAATAAAATTTGATGAAGAAAATCAATGTTCATGGCAGCTCCTGTTTTCGGCAATGATAAACACGTGGCCGGCATCATGCAAAAGGTATCCCACGTTTCATTTGATAAATACAGGTTGGTCGGCTATAAATGCGGGAAACTCATTCAACGAAGGATTGCTCCACCATGCCAACGCTACCCGGATTTAGACAAGTTCCCAATACTGGGGTCATCTATGTGGTTGATCGCGCACTAGAACACGGGTATTCATCCACAGACCCGACATGGTCTAACCTCGGCCAAGGTGCGCCTGAAATTGGGGCCATTCCTGGTGCGCCAAAGCGTATTGAGCAAGTCAGTATCCATCCCCACGACCATGAATATGCGCCCATCACGGGGCAAACTTGTCTCCGTCAAAAAGTGGCTGACCTTTATAACCAGCTTTATCGTCGTGGCAAAGAGTCACAATACACGCGAGAAAATGTCAGTATCTCAGGTGGTGGGCGCATTGCGCTAACACGCGTGGTGGCTGCACTCGATAACATTAATATGGGGCATCTCTTGCCGGATTACACGGCTTACGAAGAATTGCTCAGTATTTTTAAGGCCTTTATTCCCATTCCTATTTTGTTAAATCCAGCCGATCAATATCAAATAGATATAGAGGCCATCAAAATGGAAATCATGGGGCGTGGTTTAAAAGCATTGCTCATGAGCAATCCTTGCAATCCAACCGGCCAATTGATGATGGGTGATAAACTTAAACAAATGGTTGAACTTGCGCGTGATTATCGTTGCTCGCTCATCATGGATGAGTTTTACTCTCATTATATTTATCAGCCGCCGCACGCAGATGGGTCACCACAAATTATTTCTGCCGCTGAATTTGTCGATGATGTGAATCGCGATCCTGTGATTATTATTGATGGTCTCACTAAAAATTGGCGTTATCCAGGTTGGCGCATTAGCTGGACGGTAGGGCCAAAAGAGATCATCCGTATTATTGCGAGTGCTGGCTCGTTTCTCGATGGCGGCGCGAATAACCCGCTGCAACATGAAGCGATCAATTTACTTGAACCGCAGCACATGATGCAGGAAACCCGTGCATTACAGAAATGTTTTCAAGAGAAACGCGATTACACCTTAATGCGTTTGAAAAAAATGGGCATTATTGTCGAGGCGGAACCGCAAGGCACTTTCTATGTTTGGGCGAATTTATCAAATTTACCTGCGCCATTGAATGATGGTATGAAATTCTTTGAGGCGGGATTGTTGAAAAAAGTGATTACAGTGCCAGGTATTTTCTTCGATGTGAATCCGGGTGGTCGTCGTTCACATTCGCGTTTTAGTCAACATTGTCGCATTAGTTTCGGGCCAGAAATGCAAGTGTTGCAGCAGGGCTTGAATGGACTGGAGGCCATGATTGCGGAAGCAAGAGCGGTGGTGACGGCGGCTTGAAATTGATTCTCGTATCAGAGCGAGGTCTGTCCCTGATTCACGCAATTACGATAGTGGTGGGTAATGATATGGGGCGAATTCCTGTTGTTACGATTCGCCCTTTACCTGTCATATCATTTCTTACATTCATGCTCAGAGATGAAATCACTTAGTATGAATGACATCATTTCATTTCTAGTCTTTACAAAGAACGTGTTCTCATTCTGTAACCCACTTTGTCTGCCAGGCTCGCGTTGCAGGGCTGCGGGCACTTTGCTTATTATCTCTTTCATCCATACAAGATCACGCTCTGTCTGGGTGTCCGTTTTTGAATTATTATTATTTAGACGATAGTTGGCCAGTCTACGTAAACGTTCTACGCATGTGGGGCTCGCATTCACCCAGCCAGCTCCTCCCTGATGAGCAAGAATTAATAAGGCTTGAATGTCTTTGCATTTCAGATCGTTGGCTTTTTGCAGTGCCGTTGGTTTTTTAGAATCGGCAGGTTGAATGATCGAGGCGCCGTCATTGGTCAACCTTAGCAAAAGCTCGGTATTTTTTGCAACGATAGCCTGGTAAACCAGAGTGTTTCCGCTGCGAGAAGGTTTATTGACCTGGCGCTTGTCGTACAACATGTTAAACATTTCCGGATGATCTTCGTACTTGCTGATGGCATCATACAGTAAGTCGCTGCCTTGCTGCGTTTCGCGCACGATCGACATGATGGATTCAAATGCTTCGCCGCATTCTTGCTTCAAGGTAGATAACGTACCGTCTGCATAAAAAGTTTTGAAGGTTTGACCAATCATTGCTGCGGATAACGATATCAATAAAGCTGACTTACAACGATGGGCAATTTGTATAGATTTAATAAAATTATCCTTGAGCTGCTGATTGATTTGAACATCAATCGCTTCACGCAACATGCGGCCGATGGCAGGTGTTGCTTCTGCCATGGCGGCTAGTTCACCAATGTTTTTGCTTTCGATCTGATGATGTACGTGTTCTCTCAGGCCGCGTTTAACGCGTGCCAGAAATTCATCGCTATCATCTGTTTCGTATTGCAGTAGTGTCTGAAGTGTCATGCCAGATAATTTTTCTAATGCCGCCTCGTGAGTGATTAAATAGTCGATAAAATAATTAATCAGCGCTTTTCTTTCACCCGCAAATCTGCTTTGATCTTTCATTGATTCCGTGGTCTTCGGCTTAGGTTCGACACGTTTAAATGAGCGCCAAAACTTAAAGAAGGGCTCGTTAAATAACTTGGCCTTACCCGGATTCTTTTTTAAATGATTGGGGTTGTATGTACCATGCTCCATATCGGCAATTTGCGCGCCGAATTCAGCGGCATATTCAGTGCACGATGGTTGAGTTTTACTAAGATGAAAGAAATATCCTGCTATTTCAGCAAATAGTTTGGTTTCATTTGCGGGAACATTAGCTGCACGAGATTGATGATAAAAATCATGCAGCTCTGGTCCTGCGTAAGAGGGTAGTGCCGGATGGCCATCGACATCTTTTGGGTTAAGATGTGCGAGTGGTGCAAATGATTGGTACATATCACGCCCGCCAGCTTTCATTGTTTCATATAAGCCTGAGACCGGTGATAACCCAAAGCGATAAATGGGTGTCGGTATCGTCGCAGGTCGGGTTGCTTCAAGGAAGGCATGCATCATTCCGCGCGTCGGAATCATGCAAACAGGCGTTGGATTTTTTGAGTCAGCTTTCTCTTTTATTCTGAATCGACCAAAGACATTAAATCCCACATTATAATTAATTTCTTTTGTGACGGAGTTATCATAAGTGAAGGATTTACCATCAAAGTGTGGGTCCGGTAAAACTAAAAATTGTTGCTCAGAGGCTGGCAGTGCTTTGAGGAGTGCGTAAAACTTCTCTTTGCTTTCATTATCCCATTCAGAGAGTGCAGACTTTGCCTCGTCATTCCAGGCCGAGGTGTCGTAGGTGGACTGACTACCACCAATAATTGAAAGAATCGTCGCCAATCCTGATCCGGCTACCTGGTTGATTAAGAGTAATTGCTCTTCCTGTTCTTTCTTTTTTTGTTCGAGGTAGGCGCGATAACTCGAAGAATAAATGCGCATCGTGGCTTCGATCATGTTGCAGCTATTAATATTGCGCTTATTATTGTTTGCCTGATAAATCGACTCAATTCGAATTTCTCTGTGAGCGTGATCAGCATGGGTAAAGATATTATAAAACATTTGGCTGGTGCTGAATGTCATGTCGGTAATTAATCCGGCACGTAAACAGCGTAAAGCTTGCAATGGGAAGTGTTCGAGCGCGGGATTTGTTTTATCGAATATTTCTTTCCAGCAACCATTTAGAATTTTTTCCGCAAGTATGGCGTCAGAGCAAAGCGACTCTGGCAGCGCGCTCAGTCCCTTTTCAAGGATGGCGTGATCATCCGCTGAGAGATAGGCCGTTAGTTGATTGTAGGCTGCGCTACCGGTGACGGTGCGCATGATTGTTCTGTTATCCACGGTGGGAGACCTCGTTTTTTATTATTTTTGTGTGAGTAGTTCAAAAATATCAATTAGTTATCTTTGTTTCTTTCGGGGCGGCTTAGGTCGCCTTTGTTCTTTTTGTGTGCAAGATACTATCATTCCTAGCGTAGGCAGGCAAGGGCTCATTCGGTCAATTTAATAATGTTCTCTTAATCTTTCCCGTTTAAGATGCACGCAAACCAATGGTTGCATAGCTGTACATAATAACAACAGAGAGCATCTTATGTCTAAAAACAAACTTTACCATCTCATCAGCGATCTAGTTCACACTCAAAATGCGATATCTTTCAAGCAAAACAAAAATGCAAAAGACGTTCTCTATTATTTAACTGAATTACCGATGGATAAAAAAATCCGCGTCGGACAGTATGCGTTAACTAGCCATCATATTAGCGTTTACGAGGCAGCAACCTCTACGTCCATCCTCGATCAAAAGAGCCAATATCATTACACCGCTTATTTTGATGGTGACGATGGTAAAAAATATCGCCTACATGTTTTCTATGACATGTGCGACAACATCATCCAGCAACCGCTCTTATCTGAAATGGGTGAGGACAATACCTTTTCGCCGGTTTCCTCCAGAGATGAAGAAAATGCCTTTAGTTTATTAGCGAATCTCTCCATTAAGCGAACAATTGCGATGCTGCGCCAACAGCAAGCTGTGAAATTGCAAGCGTTGCATGATCAATATAATGAATTGGAAGGGCAGGCTGAATTATTATCTGTTGACTTAGTCAAGAATAAAAAGACATTTATTACCTTGCTGGATGCTCAGTTATTGAAATTAGAAGAAATCATTCATTATTCGAATAATCCAAAAACATCATCAGACATAAAGCGCTTTCTAACTAAGCTGAAAAAATCAGTGGTTGAGCTTGAAGATTTGCCAGTTGTGGCAGTCAATCCGCCTGTGGTGAAGGTAGTCAAATCTAAATCAGAAAAAAAGAAGCCTGGCTATAAACCGCCCGCAGCAAAGACCGCTAAACCGAAATCATCTGCGAAAAAAGCGCAAAAATCTGAACATTCATTAAAATTGCAGCAAGATAAGTTGAATTTCAAAAAAGTGCTTGAAGATTTCAGGTCGCGCTTTGAAAAGCGTTCTGCTAGTCATGAAAATGATCTGCCAACATTGTTCACTAACCTCTATTCCGACATTATTCAAAAAGAGTGCGAGCTTGATTTTGGTTTGGCCGATGCAGCGGTGGGTGATTTGCGCGGATTAGCAAGCTTAAAAGACTCTGTCGCTAGAGCGGGTGCAAACTTACTGCAAAGATTATTAATACAAGGTAACTATCGTCATGCCGAAACGATGGCTTGCTTCTATTCAGAGTTATCTGAAAATCTACTGCATTTTACACTATCCAGTCATAAAGTCTCATTACTTCAATTTATGTTGAATAATAATCTAGTATCAGTGGATTATAAAAATTTCATGATACGCAATGTGTCGTTCACATCCATGATTGATTTCTGCTTTAAATCTGAAGCCAATGAGTCACTGCGTAATGATATGCTGCGAGTATTGATTGAGCATGGGGCTTCACTCATGGAAATTGAGGTGGGAAGCGGCTTGCCTTTCGCGGCATTAATATTGTTGGAAAAAACGAAATTAAAAATAGATATTCCAGATCCTAATTTTTATCGAAAACTGAATAAGGTATTGGAGCTGCTTTGTCAGCAGCCTGAATGCTTGTCTGACAATTTGGGTGCTATGCTACGTTTGATTAAATTAAACGAGTCTACCATTAGGTCGCTCGAGGCTAAAAAACTATTGGATTTGTCTGCGGTTGAAAACGCGCAAAATGAAATTGTGATGCAGGCATCTAAAATGATGGGCGATGACATCGTGATGCAATTACAGTCTGATCCGTATATTAAAGTCATGCAAGCAAGAGTTAACGAACGTTTAATGGATCTTTTGCCTTTGCTTAAACGCGAGCAGCTAGATAGTGTGAAGAAAAAATTGATATTAAATATGGATGCAATTAAAAAAGCGCTGAATGATTCAGTCGATGTTTCTTCATTGATTTCATTTAGTGATATCAAAGAACAAGTCTTGAAGCAAAACATCAATGCATTACGTACGATTGATTTAACGATCGAGCTCTTAGGCCTGCAATCACGCTTGGCCGTCAGTAATGGTCTCACTAACTCCTTCTTCAAAAATAGCCAAGTTAAGGAACATCAACGCATGGTAAGAGAGGAGCGACGGTTGGTCAGTGAAATTCGTGCCATTACTGAAGAGCTAAATGAACCTTTCACCTTCCTGAACAACTATCAATCTTTGATGGGAGAATTTTCTGATCTGATAGGATCACTAAATGCAGCACTCTCGGCCTTGGATGAGATAAAAAACCTGCTTCCTTCGGGTGGCTTATTTGCGCAGGATGATCAAACCCCAGATGATCAGCCACGTAATGTTGAAAAAGAATTAGAGCAGATTTGCAAAACATATGGGAATTTTTAAGAGAAGAGAGGTGTGAGGTGTTTTCTCGCCCTGCTTCTTGCGGTGGCGGGCAACACCTCGTACAATTTGATTTCTCCAAACTAACCTCTCTTTTTCAAGGCTGCCACCATGCTCGAGCGCATATTTAAACTGAAGTTTCACCAAACAAACATACGCACCGAGTTCATGGCAGGGTTTACGACATTTTTGACGATGTCGTATATCATCTTCATTAATCCCGCCATGTTGGCCCAAGCCGGCATGGATAAAGGCGCCGTGTTTGTTGCAACATGTCTTGCTGCTGCGATCGGATCAGCACTGATGGGCTTACTTGCTAATTATCCGATTGCGCTTGCGCCGGGCATGGCACTAAATAGTTACTTCACTTACGGCATCGTGTTAGGCATGGGCTATGCGTGGCAAACGGCGCTTGGCGCGGTTTTTATCTCAGGTTTACTGTTTCTTGCGCTTAGTATTCTACCTATACGTGAACATATCATTAATAGTATTCCTGCTTCACTGAAAACAGCCATCGTTGCTGGTATCGGGTTATTTTTAGGAATTATCGGCTTTAAAAATGCGGGTATTATCCGCGCTAATGAATCCACGTTAGTGGCACTGGGCGATCTACATTCTCCCACTGTTTTACTAGCCATTCTTGGCTTCTTTCTTATAGTGGCCTTCGATGCGGCGGGTGTCACGGCAGGTATGATCTTAAGTATATTAGGCACGACTTTTCTCGGTATGTTGCTCGGTTACACGCATATCGACGGTATCGCTTCCATGCCACCAAGTATTCTGCCCACCTTCATGCAAATGGATTTACACAATGCGCTCAGTATTGGTTTTTCATCGGTTATCTTCGCTATTTTATTCGTCGATTTATTCGATAACACGGGTACCTTAATTGGGATTGCCCATCGAGCAAAATTGATGGATAAGGATGGTAAATTACAGCGTATCGGTCGCGTCTTGATGGCCGATAGCCTCGCTGCCATCGCAAGCGCTATCCTTGGTACCTCTACGACAACAAGCTATCTCGAAAGTACGGTGGGAGTGAAAGCAGGTGGACGCACGGGTTTAATGGCTTGCGTAGTCGCTGCATTTTTTTTATTGTCATTGTTCTTTGCGCCATTAGCGACATCTATCCCTGTTTATGCCACAGCACCCGCGTTGATTTTCGTGGCCTGTTTAATGGCTCATGCTTTTGCTGATTTTAACTGGTCAGACCCCACTGAATACGCGCCGGCGGTCATTACTGCGATCACCATGCCGCTAACATTTTCGATTGCGGATGGCATCTCGTTCGGGTTTATCACTTATACGGCCGTTAAAATTTTGAGTGGTAGATATCGTGAGCTTAATATTGCAGTCATCGGTTTAACAATCGCGTTTATCTTGCGCTACGTCTATTTATAGATTTGCGAAGAAAGCGATTATTATTTTTTTAAAATGCGATCAAGCGCATTAGCGAAATTGGCAATTTCCTGTTTGCTAATGACAGAGGGGCCGCCAGTACGTGTTCCACTGTCGCGCAACGCTGTGGTGAAATTCCGGATAGATAAGCGCTGCTTGATATTGCTTTCAGTATATAAATCACCGCGTGGATTCAATGCGATACCTTTCTTTTCGATCACAGCGTTGGCAAGCGGGATGTCGCCGGTTACAACAAGATCACCGATTTCAATGCGCTGCATGATGGCATCATCGGCAACATCAAAACCCGACATCACCTGTAATTTAGTAATGAGTGGCGAAGGCGGGGAAGAAAGTGCGTGATTCGATACGAGAATTAACGCTGTTTGCGTACGAATGGCCGCCTTAAATAAAATTTCTTTGATCACTTTTGGACACGCGTCCGCGTCAACCCAGATCTTCATGCAGCTCCCCTTTGTTCTTATTCTAGAATATTTAAAACCATGCTCGCGGCATTATCAGTAAATCGTTCGCTCGCTTCAATATATTCCATGACCGTATTGGTCTGTTTCCAGCGGCCTGCGCGCATGATGGATTGTAGTGGCGCGCCTGCATTCGCGGCGCTGGTGGCTAAGCCGCGTCGCAAGCTATGACTGCTAAATAAAGCGGTATCCGTCACGCCGGCTTCCATAGCGCGTAATTTCAGAATGTGATTCACGCTAAGTGGCGTTAAAGCGGTGTGGCCAAGTTGATCGACTAAAGCAATACGTCGAAACACGGGTCCCGATTGAATGCCTGATTTTGTCAGCCATTCTTGCATCGCTTTAACGGGGCATAATTGTTTATTGCCGTAAGGCAGCGCGCAAAATTGTCCTTCGTGTACTTGATCTGTTTTGGAAGACGGCAATAATATTTCTATGCCTGATGCATTGAAAACGAGATGCTCAACCTGTATGGCCACTAATTCACTGCGTCGCAGCGCTCCAAAGAATCCCGTTTGCAAAAGCGCGTTGTCACGCGCAGCCGTCAGCGAGCCAGTTTTCGCGAGTTGATCGCAGATTTGCGCTAATATTTCTGGTGTCATCGCGCGTGCTTTGCGTTTGGGTTTGCCGTGAATGCGTTGAATGCCAGTCAGTATTTTTTTGATTGCAGGGTGTAGTGTTGGGTCGGCGAATCCTTGATACGTGTGCCAGTGACGTAAGGCGATCAGGCGTCGAGCCAGTGTGCGTGGGTTTAAACTTAATGCGTAAGCCTCGAGATAACGTGCAATTTGCTCAGGTGTGGCCGGCAGTTTGCCGCCCCATTGTTCATAATGCGTGATATCACTACGGTAGGCTTTGCGTGTGTTGTGACTGGTGGCGGCTTGAATATAGGAATTCGTAACCCAGGGTGTCGTCGCCGGGGTCGTACTTGCGGCAGGGATTAATGCCTGGGCGATCTCTTCTTTTTTTGTCATGTGCGAAAGTCCATTATCATGTCCGCTTTTTTGGCGTTTCAATGACGTGATTATATATCAGGAATGCGAGATTGGGTAATGTCTCCATAGCCATGATTAACCATTAAATCAGTATTTTAAATCTACCTTCTTCAATCTGTGAGCATCAAATACAGACATCCCACCATTGTTAAGACAGCCTTAAGGGAAATTTGATAAGATACATGCAAATAAAAATAAGAGAGCCCCAGCCATGAATTCCCAACGTGTTTTACCTGTGTTTGACCTGGATGATCTCGCATTTCTTCATGTTTACGGCATTGGTTTAAGACATGTCGACCAGGCAACTTATGAAAAAGAAGTTGTAAAAGGTGGTCATGGCGATGCCGTGAGTCTCGCAAATTTCGGCTTGGGTAAGGCTTTAGATATATTTGATGATTCCATCCAACCACCGTGCCACGATTATTGTGAAACTTTACAAGTTAAAATCGAACGATTTATAGTTGGCTGCCACCAAAGCTTTCATACGGTTGCTGATCATTATAACGATGTCGCGTATTTATTCATGCAGCGTGGTGGTGATGCTCGAGACCCCTATGATTTTAAGGCATACCCGCTTGGTAAGTGCGGCAAAAAACCCTTTGACGTGGATATCATCATGTCGTCATTTAGTACGTGTCATTTCCAAAATGATAATATCAAGCATGCCAATCTTAATGTTTTCAATGAGCTGATTAAACGGATGCGCGCATTGAAATTACGATGCGCGCGAGAAGTGAGAGAGGTGTTGTCCGCAAGACCTGAAATGGTCGAGCTCTGCGAACGTTTTACTAAACTCATCGAGCTCTATGAAGCCAATGTTTATTTACCGCAGCCATTTTTTGCTTCATTGTTGAAAGAGTGCCTTCAAGACGATGAGTTTGCTAACCACTCGATTGCAAAAAATATAGAGGTATATGGTAACTTCTATATCGATCGTGGCGACTTTGATTGTGCGTTGGCTGAAGTGAATGCTCACGCCTGCAAAGGCAGTGAACCACTTGAAATTTTCTATGAGCCATTCAATTGTGAAGCTGCATCAACATCAGGGCTTATCACGCATTTAGTTTACGCCATACAGCAAGAAAATGAATCCGATGTCAGGGCAGTACTGGCTGAATTATCAGCGAGGTCCGTGACTTCTTTGATGGGGGTTGAAGATGAAAATATCATTCGCAATGCGGCCAGGAGCTCAAGCGTCACCATCTTAAAAATGGTTTACGCTTTTGACCCAGTGATTTGGCGTCAGGTTAAGCAGGCACGTCCTTTTTTCCATGCAGCAAATAGTCTGCGGCTAGAGTCATTGCAGTTTCTATTTAGTTGTCTCAGTCTCACACCGCTTGATTTATTGCTTGATGATACGCACATATATTCTTTACCTAGCCTTTGCCATGGCCTTGATAATGGAATGGAAATCGTTCGTCTATTATTAAGTAAGCAGGTACCCATTGGAAATGAAACCTTGCAATTATATAAAAATCCGGTTGCTAGCGTTGCGGGTTCTTATGAAATCAAAAACAAAAAGGAGGTGCTGGCCTTATTGTTGCCGCATGCGAATGCCGAATCGAAATATGCGGGTTTAATGAGAGCTATTCTTGAGTTGTATTATCTTTATCGAGATGGTCGTAACATAATCGCCGACAATCAGAACACCGATGCCATGTTTTTAGCAGTCAATATGATATTTTCGTCTTTAAGCCCATCAGAATGCAGCGAAATAAGAAAAATATTTGCCGCGAAAAAGCCGCAGGATTATAGCACTTCGGAGAAAATGTTATTTATAAATGTGGAATTCAAGTGCAAGTTATTAAAAATGGCTGATGAGGGTGTCTTCGACAAGATCAAATTATGTTTCCATCCATTGCCGCAAGAGGCGCGTTTACCTTCACTTTCTAACCCTCTGACGCTCTATCGCATGAACCATTCAAATCCGGGCAGCGATGAAGAGTGTTCGCCTCACCATTCCTGTCAAATTAAGAAGTAGGAATAGGTCAGTTTGGCGGCGGGTCCTCCTCGGTGGGCCCGTTGCTGAAAATATTGCAATTTCTATGGCTGGGTGCCACCCGTCCGAGATACTATAATTAATCAATTACGTGAATATGTAGTGTGAGGGCGGGTCATGGAAAAATGTTTTCGCGTTGTCCTAACGGGTGGCCCGGGTGGCGGCAAAACCACGGCAGCGGATTTATATCGCCGTGAAATTGGTGATGAAATCGTCATCGTGCCTGAGGCGGCAACCTTACTTTATTCTGGCGGCTTTCCTCGTACGGGTGTGAATGGAGTCAGGCGGGCAACGCAAAAAGCTATCTACTACGTCCAAAAATACCTTGAAGATGCCCAGTATGAAAATTATAAAAACCGAATTTTACTGTGTGACCGCGGCACCGTAGATGGTGCTATTTACTGGCCAGATGAACCTCGTGGTTTTTTTGATGCGGTCGATTCCTCGCTGGAGCAAGAACTGGCTCGTTATGATGCCGTCATTTTTTTTGAAACAGCGGCGGTGGGTGATATTTCGATTGAAGGCGGCAATCCTATCCGTATTGAGTCGAATGCAGAGGCTATTCAACTTGATGGCAAGCTCAAAGCGCTTTGGTCGCAGCACCCGCATTTTATCTTTATTCCGCATAATGATTCTTTCATCAAAAAACTCATGTCTGGGTTGGCTGAGTTAACGAAAATTACCGAAAAATATCGTCGCAACTAACCAATGATCGCCCCCTCGCTTCGCGCTGGCGCTCTTCGTCCGCGATGGCTCATTTCTATTGTTTCGCCTTCCGATACACTTCGATTCATGACCCGTTAAACTAATACTTTCGATAACAATGATTATCGACACTACGTATAACCCTGTAATAATTATTGCATTTTATATTAATTACATTAAAATAACATGCAACGTAATACGATACTAAATTCACAAAAAGGAATCAGCATGGCACGCCCAGGCATCACCAAGCAGGAAGTATTCGCGGCAGCAAATCAGTTAACAGGTGAGGGCAGAGAGCCCACCATCGAACAAATTCGTCAGCACCTTAAAACCGGCAGTAATTCTACGATTGCGGCGCATTTGCGTGACTGGCGCGCAATGCAGAGCGATACGCAGACTGCTGCTTTGCATGCAGGGTTACCGCAAGAAATGATTGAGATCATGAAAAGCTTGTGGGAGCGTTTAACGGCCGAGGCAAAGCGTCAAGTGACAGAGCTTGAGGTGGCACATCAACAAGCGCTTGCTGCACTGGAACAGGATATCCACGTACTGAGAATCGGCAGTGAGCGCTGGGAAAAATCCTTTGCGCAAAAGAGTCTTGAGAGTGAAAAATTAACCGAGGAAAAGCAGCATTTGCAATTATCGCTCACCTCGTTGCAGCAAGATAAAAACGAATTACTCGCCAAGCTTGCAACCTACCGCTCACAAATGGAAGAAAAGCAGGAGCGCATTGAGGAGCTGCGTCGTCTGCAAGCGCAGGCACAGGCGAATCTCGAGCATTATCGCGAAACGACACGCGAACAACGTCTCATTGAGCAGCAGCAGTTTGAGCAGCAAAAAATACAGTTGCAATCTGAAATTAAAATGCTGACTGAGCAGCAGTCAATATCCAGGGAAAAATTATCCTCACTGCAGTATCAGCATCAAACGCTGCAACAGAGTCAGGCCGCTTTAGTCGCATCCCACGAAGAGTTAGCCCTCAAATTTGATAAGCAATCACTCGATTTCAATGAATGCCTGAGCACCAAAAATGAATTCAAACAGCATAGCCAGTATTGGGAGAATCAATGCGTCAAGACGCAGGAAAATCTGGAAAGTAGAAATTCACAGTTCTTTGATTTGCAGGCCGATGTGCGGGTTTTGTCGCAGCAGCTTGCCGATGCTAGAGCGGTCATAGCTGAAGTGAATGAACGCAACAAATTACTGGATCATGATAAGTGGTTACTGACGAATGAAAAGGCGCAACTTGAAGGTCAGTTGCATCAGGTTAATAAATTAATTAGCGCATAATTCGAATTGTTAACAAAGGAGCGAGGATTTTCATGCTTTAACATCATTGCGGAGCATGAGAGTAGGGACTAAACTGTCGCGTCAGTCATTATTTTCAAGGAAGTGTTATGATTAAAAATGTATCCGGTGATATTCTCCAATCCAAATGCCAGGCTATTGCGCATGGCGTTGCTCCTAACGACGATTTTCGACGTGGTCTTGCACTGTCCTTACGTGAAAATTGGCCGTCGATGTACAAAGATTTTCGTCACTATGCGCAAACTTCACATCCCAAGCCTGGCATGGCCTGGACGTGGGGTGGTGTGGGCGGCGCTCGCATCATTAACCTTTTTACACAAGAAGGTTCTGAAGGTCATCAAGCTGCTTCCGGTGGAAAAGCAACGTTGAGTTATGTCGCACACTGCTTGAAAGCGTTACGTAAGGAACTCGAAGCGGATGGCATTCAAAGTGTCGCCTTACCGCGGCTTGCAACGGGTGCGGGTGGTCTTGAGTGGAAAGATGTCGAGCCGCTCATTAAAGAACATTTATCCGGACTGCAAATTCCAGTCATCATTTACGACCAATATGTTGCTGGTGTTAGTGCTGATGAAGGCATTTAATTTTTAATGTTCTAACCTGATGGGACGCGGCCAATCGGGTGCGTCCCATTTCTGCGTCTGTCCTCACCTCATCCAGGTACTTGAAACTGAACGGCGTGACAGGTAACATCTCGTCCCCCTCATTTTTAAGGATGCTCTCATGTCTAGCCATTGCTGTGGTCTCGATTTTGGAACCAGTAATTCAACGATCGGCATCATTAAAAACCAATCCTGTGAATTAGTTAGCCTTGAAGCGAATCGACCCATTATGCGCTCAGCCATTTTTTGCGATGCGGAGCAAAAGCGCTGGGTATTTGGTCAGGAAGGGATTAATCGTTACATGGAAGGTGGGCCAGGGCGGTTGCTAATGGCTCTGAAATCAGTATTGGGTTCACCGCTGATGGATGATGAAACGCTTATCTTCAATGAGTTTGTTTCGTACGGCCAGATACTCGGACATTTTATCAAAGAGTTGAAATCTAAAGCTGAAAACGCAGCAGGACAAGAACTCACACACGTGGTGCTGGGTCGGCCGGTTCATTTTCATGATACGGATCCGCAGCAAGATCGGCGCGCACAACAAACGCTGGAAAATATGGCGCGCAATCTAGGATTCAAAGAAGTTTCATTTCAATATGAACCGATTGCGGCGGCGATGAGTTACGAGGCAAGCTTGCAAAGTGAGCAGCTCGCATTAATTGTGGATATGGGTGGTGGTACGTCAGATTTCACCATCATTCGCTTGCAGCCACACAAAATTCAAGTGGATCGAACGCAAGATGTCTTGGCCAATTACGGCGTACATATTGCAGGAACGGATTTCGATCAAAGTCTTAGCCTGCACGCAGTAATGCCGTTACTCGGCATGAACAGCATGGTGCGTGGTTCTAGCAGTGATCTTAAAATGCCGATGAGCATCTATCATGATTTAACGATGTGGCACTTGCTCAATCAATTATACACACCGGTCAATATCAATCATGTTAAAAAGTTGCAAGCCACTGCCTATGATAAAGAGTTGGTGGGCAGGCTGATTCGCGTCATGGAGCTACGTGCAGGTCATCACATTTTACAATCTGTCGAAACGACCAAACAAAATTTAAGCGGTGAACTCGCCGCTGATCTTGATTTACAATGCATTGAAGAGGCATTACATGTGCGCGTCACGCAAGCTGAGTTCAATGACTGCATTCATGCGCAAGTAGATAAAATCATCCAGAAAATTGAAGAGACGGTGTTAGCCGCGGGCATCAAACACCAAGCCATCACCGCTATATTTTACACAGGTGGTTCATCCAAAGTTCCTGTTATTCGTGAAAGGATAAACGCCCTGTTTCCACTGGCTGAAGTCGTGCAAGGTGATGCATTTGGTAGTGTTGGAATGGGGTTGACGATTGAAGCAAAGCGGCGCGCGGCAAATTGACGTGCTTTTTCATGGTAGGCAGTGCTGGGCTTCGCGTTACGCACAAGCCCAGCTTGAACGCCAACAACTGACCTTAACTGCAAGAAGCGGGATCTTCACTCGCCAAACAAGAGTACGCCGTATTATTGTTATGGTTGATAGGAAGATAAGTCTGACGATATTGCGTGTTTTGTAAATCCCAATAGCAATCGAATTCGCCGCCAGGGCACATGTTTGAAGAATAATCGAGATTATAACAATCCATTGATGAGCAAGAGTAATAGTGATGGTGATGTCGCTTATGTTTTTTGTGATGGGTGTTATGACAGCTGGTATGAGTGGTCGTGATCGTTGTGACGGTTTTTTTCGTGACAACCGTATCTGCGTTTGCTGCCGTGATTAAAGTGGAGGATAACAACAACACTATCGCCATCAATATAGTCGGCTTCATTGGTTGTATTTCCTATTCTTATTATTATAGATATTCATATTATAGCATTTATTGGTATTTTTGCTTTTTATTGAGGATTTTCAGTGGGTTAGTCAATGCCGATGGATTGCATGGTCGTGCGCCAATTTCAATAATTGCTCAAGGTGTCACACCTCCGAATTAATCAACAAGTTAGGCGATCATTGGCGGTGTAAACAAATTAACCCATAATAAATTTGACAGGACGCACAAGCCAAAATATTCTGCTGACTCTCAATGGAGGATATAAAGAACATGCAATCATATAGAGTCAGCCCGTTCGAAAATAGCGCCAATTATTTTAATGATGAATTACTGAGATCGACCATGACGAGGGAGGAGCGCATCAAGTTCATTAAATCGCGCGCTAAAGACACAGACGGTTCAGAGCTATTAAAAGCGACTCTCTATCTACTGGCCGCGCAGGCGCGTGTCATACGAAATGAAATATGGCATGAGCAATGCCTACTGCGCGGTGGCTATCCGGGCAATCAGGAAGGTATCGATACGATCAAACACATTGACGATCAAATTGCGGCGCTGGAAGATAATGAAAGATTGAAATTGATTACTACGGTGATATCAGAAATATCTGGTGTGATCACCTATTACGCCGAGAAGCAAAAATCAAAAAAAACCTATACGCCAAAGTTGTATAATGATCGCGAAAGAGATCACGACGAGGTGACGGATAATCAGAGTAGTCGTCTCAAAAAATCCAAAAAAACTGAATAATCGAAACAGGAAGAGTAGGGATTAAACGGCTAATGTTAGATATTCAGCATGCTGCGAAAAGAGCGCTCATTTTTTTAAATGCGCTGCACCACAAAGATGCTCAGACTTTCGCTAAACAATTCCTGGCGCCAGGCGACCAAGATCGTTGGCAGTTTATGGATGTTTTACCTGGTGCTGTGATTGTTAAGGATTCGCAGAAACTGATCACGATGCACGACGATTGGTTTGTTCATCACGAAACAGCTTTTAAGCCATACGTCGATAAAAAGGGATTAGACCGGCCATTTCTAGTGTCTGATTTTCTCTATTGTGAATCGATTGCTGGGCTCAACAACATCGTCAGATGTGGCGTGAACGCGTACGTGCGGAAAGAAAAAAATCTTGGCGAGGGAGCACGTGAGCTCATCACGACACCTGTGCATTTATCGCTGATCTTCGTGTTTGATCGAGAATCAGATGATTGGTGGGTCTATCAAATTAATAATACGACCATTGCAATATGAGCATCGTTGCACTAATTCATCGATTGCGATGGTTTTAATGTCCTTGATTAATTTATATTAACTCTAGCATCACTTTCTGGAGGTTCGCTTTGTTTTCAAACCATAAAATAAAATCTAATACCCAAACAAATCTCAAACTCATAACAGATGCAAATGACATCGACCAGAAAGCTTCATGCGATATCTTGGTAAATAGCTTTATTGGCGAATACTCAAAAGGCATGAAGCCACAAGACATCGACGAGAAATTAAATTCATGGCGTGATGGCGAGCATTCAGTTCAGCGTTACTATCAAAGGTATTTCGAGGCTGAATTTAATAAGTTCAAAAACAAACAAATTCCATTCTGGGTTTGCGCTTATAACGGCAATAAGTTAGTAGGGTGGGCGACCTTCGAGCATCATAAAAATAATGCTGTTTATATGGACTTATTAATTGTAGATCCCAACGAACAACGCAAAGGGGTTGGTACGCAATTAGTTCATTCATTGCTAACCCTTAATGTTATACCCGAACTTACCGCTATCCATCTACTCTTGCGGCGTAGAAATACGGGCGGAAGAAAATTTTATGTGGAAAAACTCGGATTTTATGATGATGAGACTTTCACGCGCTCGGATAATTATGTCAATATGGAATTATTAACACCGCTAACATGGAAGAATCCAGCTCTATTGCTGCAGGATGAACAAGAGCAAGAGCGGCCCCAAGTTTTTCGTCAACGCTATTAATTAAGAAGATGAAGCATGACAATCGATCAGCAATACTGGCTGGCCAAATGGAAAGCCAATGACATTGGCTTTCACGAATCAACTGTCACGCCCGAATTAGTCGCTTATTTTCATCGCTTGCAGTTACAACCGGGTCAGACAGTCTTTGTTCCACTGTGCGGCAAGAGTGTAGATATGCTGTGGTTGGCTGACCAAGGATTGCGTGTGGTGGGTGTCGAATTGAGCCAGATTGCTTGCGAAGATTTCTTTTCAGCGCTGCGCTTAGCCCCGATCATTTCCAGGCAAGGTTCGTTCACAAAATATCAGCATGATAATATCGAAATCCTCTGTGGTGATATTTATCACTTAACCCCGAGCGATCTCGGTGTCTGTCATGCTGTTTACGATAGCAAAGCATTAATCGCGCTACCGCCAGAGATGCGAGATAGTTATGTTAAGTGCATATTATCCTGCACGAACCAATCTGTCCGTGTTTTGCTAATCACGAGAGAATCCCCTTGCCGGGTCATGCCGCCACCGTTCCCTGTATTCAAAGAGGAAGTCGAAACTCTTTTTTTACCCAACTTCAGCGTGCAGTCACTGCATCGTGAGTTACTCGCTGACATTCATGAGCGCTTAATAAAAAAGGGCTACATGGAGATGACTCTATGTGTTTATCTAATATATCCAAAATAACTCCGCATTAGGTCGGTTGGGTGGGATGCGGCGCAGGGAATGCCAAAATAGCGGTTAATCTTCAAATTAATATATAAATGTCTTATATAAATCAATTATTCACCCTAAATGAATATAAATGTTTAAAAAAAGACACATACACAGCTTTGCAAATTCAGGATAATCACGTTATAATTGTTCAATATAAAACATCTATTCAAATTATACCTAACTATATGTTTTTTAGGAGACAGTTATGAATAGGTTGTCAACACCCGGCGAGCTAGAAGAAATGCTGGGAGAGCACATCAAGAGCCTACGCCTACAAAAGAACATAGACCGACAATCGCTATGCGCGCAAGCCGGCGTCAGTGAAACTGCGCTTAGAAACCTTGAGGGCGGGAAAGGCGCCACCATCAAAACACTGACACGCGTCGTGAAAGCCTTGAATAAAGAAAGCTGGCTGAATAGCCTCGCGCCAGAAGCAAGCATCAACCCCTTGCACATCGTCCGCAATCAACCACAAAGACAGCGCGCCAGTAGAAGACAGCATGCCAAAAAAGAATAAATCTGATTCCTATGTCAGAACCGAACAAGTAAAGGTTTATCTCTGGGGGAAATATGTCGGGGCGGCTGCACTCGACCCAGGGTTGGGTTACTACGCATTCGCCTATGATAAAGCCTTTGGCCGCAGTGGCATTGAAATCGCGCCACTGCATATGCCGCTGAATGACGATGAGCAAGTCTACGTATTTTCTGATCTGCCTGAAGCCACCTACAAACGCTTACCCGCACTGTTAGCGGATTCACTCCCGGATGATTTCGGTAATGCGCTCATTGATCGCTACATGGCCGATAAAGGTTATTCAATCAATCAGATTTCACAATTGGATCGATTGGCATACATGGGTGCGCGTGCAATGGGTGCGCTTGAATTTAAACCGGCTCACGGCCCGAGAAACACCAAACCCTCTTCCATTGAAATGAACAGCCTCGTGCTGGAAGCAAGAAAAGCCGTCGATGGCAAGCTTGCGAGTGATCATGAAAGCGATGCTGCACTAAGAAGTATTATTGAAGTTGGCACATCGGCCGGCGGCGCGCGAGCCAAAGCGGTCATTGCATGGAATCCCATCACGAATAAAATTCAATCAGGCCAGGTTGATGCGGAAGAAGGATTTGAACACTGGTTATTAAAGTTTGATGGGATGGGGGTCGATAGAGAATTAGGGGTCAGCCAGCATTACGGTCGTATTGAATACGCCTATTACCTGATGGCGAGGTACGCCGGTATCACAATGAGTGAATCAAGACTATTGGAAGAAAATGGCCGCGCTCACTTCATGACAAAACGTTTTGATCGGGAAGGCAAAGGCATCAAGCACCACATTCAAACTTTGTGCGCGATGAATCACATTGATTACAAAAAGAAGTCTACCAATAGCTATGAACAACTGCTGTTGACGCTGGGTGAATTAAAGCTCGACCACCAAGCCTACGTGGAAGTATTCCGTCGCATGATTTTTAATATCATGGCAAGAAATTGCGATGATCATAGCAAGAATTTTTCCTTCATTCTGAAGCAGGGCAGTGATTGGCAATTAGCACCCGCTTATGACATTACTTTTGCTCACAATCCCAAGGGTGAATGGACGCATCAGCATTTAATGTCGGTGAATGGTAAATATAAAAATATTACTGCGGACGATATTATAGCTGTTGCAGAAAGGTTTGGTGTTGGAGAGGTTAAGCAAGTGATCAAGGAAACAAGAGAAGCGATTCACTCATGGTCGCGCTTTGCGAGGGAGGCGGGGCTAGATACCAAAGAAATTGTCCGTATTAATGATTTGATAATTACGCTCGAAGAATAAAAATATAAGACGGGATATTATTTTATGAGCTACACCACTAATCTCAATCTACTCCTTTGAGGAGAGAAAAATGAAGAAAGAAACAATAGCATTAATTGTAGGTGGTTCATCTGGCATGGGTTTTGAAACGGCAAAACGATTGCATGAACAAGGGCATACTGTGCTGTTGTTAGCGCAACACCAGAAAGGCTTGGAAAAGGCGAAAGCTGAGCTACAAAGCAAAACAGCATGACTTTACCTGAAGTTGATATCCGCTGTACTATGCGTTTCAAGTATCAATTTCCGCCTTATGCTTTTCTCGTAAATGAGAGATTCTTATCTTAGCGCGCTCAATTTATCTACGCATAGCCTCTTATTTTTTTCGAGATCAGGCACATTCTTTTTGTCCTCTTCTAGTTCACGTTTCTCCAGCGAATTTGTGGAAAAAAGTCCCGGGGTGGGGTGGTGGTTTTGGCGTCTCAAAATATTTAGAGTTTCTGCTTTTAACCATAAGCAAGGGTCAAATTCGACTTCGAATTCAGAAGGGTCTATGAAGGAGAGATAAAACTCTTGAAGATCTTCCAGGCACGATAAGAGTTGTTTCGGATATTGTTTGGCTAATACGTCAATGAAGGGGCGCTCAGGTAACCCTTTAAAGTCATTGGAATTTGACATCCAATTTAATTTTGTTTGCATCGCGTAGTAAAGCATTGAAGTGCTACGGCCGATTTTTCCAGACGCTAATATCAAGAGTAGGCATAAATTTAATTGGTTCTTAGCAATATCTTGTTCTTCTACGGTTAAAGTGTCGAGGGAAGATTGAATAGCGTAGTTATATAACGCTTCTCCGATCTGTAATGCCATGTTGCGTCGAGCTTCACTTTTACTCGGACTCACACTGAGCAGTACGATCTTGATCAGCTCTAATACCTGTTCTTCTGACAGCCCCTTAATTTTCTCGGATACCGTATCATTTAACCAGTATTGGATATCCGCTCCTACCACCTCAGGATTTTCTTTAATCGATTGTTTAACGCTAATACGGAATAGACTATTCCCGTTTACTAGATCACTGTAGCCTCGAGCTAGGTATACACGCGCACTTAAACTTTCCCTGATTTGCTGAAATCGGTTTGGATCGACATCTAATTCGGGGAGCAGCCCTAACTGGTCGTCTAAAAATAGACGAGGCGAGTGTATAGAAATAAAATCGATAACACTGTCATTATTTGTATCTATTGTCAGATTAAGGGCATTGAGCACCATCTTAGTATGAAGGCCTAAAGTTGCTGCGTACTTGAGTAGATATTTATAGGCGGGGACGTGTTCTTGCTCAGCGGCGACCATCAGCGCTGTGTCTCCGTATTCATTTTCAGCCTCAATCAGGGCATGGTGTTCGAGTAGACATTGGATGGCGGGGACGCGGCCACTTAAAGCTGCGAGCATCAGCGCGGTGTATCCACCTTCCGATTGAGCCTCAATCTGGGCATGGTGTTCGAGTAGACATTGGATGGCGGGTACGTGGCCTTTGTCAGCAGCGATCAGCAGCGCGGTGTCTCCCCCATTATCTATAGCCTCAATCTGGGCATTGTTTTCGAGTAGACATTGGATGGCGGGGGCGTGGCCGTTGCAAGCAGCGTACATCAGTGCGGTGCATCCATATTTATCTTGAGCCTCAATCTGGGCATGGTTTTCGAGTAGACATTGGATGGCGGGTACATGGCCTTTCCTAGCGGCATACATCAATGCACTAGAGAAGGTACCAGCGCTATTATGAGTATTAACAGCGCTGCCTTCATGGATTGAAGCCAAGATTTCAACGCAATCGCCATTATCGGCTGCTATAAAAAGCCTTTTATTTAATAAAGCCTCAGTTCCTGGCAGTGCATCGTCGCGAGAAATCACTGGGTAAACCCCTCTTTGTACTTTTAATTATTGGTGTCTTTTCAGTTGAGTTGCATTATGCCGACATGTGATCAATAAATCAACATTTATGGCAATATCACCCATAATTTAGCGATTATTATATTGATTCCATTGAATAATTCGGACAGCCTTGCCGCCTAATTTTAACGGATACATGCTCAATGAGCCACGGCAGGTGTTGGGGAGGTTAAGCAAGTGATCAATCAGACAAGAGAAGCAATTCGCTTATGGTCGCACTTTGCAAGCGAGGCGGGGCTGAATGTTGTTGAAAATAGCCGTATTAAAAAATTGCTAGTTACACTTGAGAAATATAGCTTTCGGGCATTACAAACATAATGCCCACTGCATTTATTATTTTGTAATTTTATTAATCTGACTGATGGCTTCATTAATATTATCAGCGTATTTTTGTCTCGTCGTTTTCTCGGAGAAAAAGAAAAACATATTGCCGGTAACGCCTTTATTAATTAATTGAGCAATAAAGCCGATAACTGTTATTGAAAGTGCTATATTAGCGACGATATGCTTCCAGTTGTTATCACGTTTTGTTGATAAGAACTCAATATTATTTTTATATATCGAGCTTATTTCGTTTGCAGCGTTATTGAAATCAGTTTTAATATGAGTTGATGACAATTTTTTAAATTGTTCCTCAAGTTCTTTTGCAATTCTTTTGGTAGTTATGCCATCGGATGTATCATGACCAGACATAGATTTTGCGTAGTCATTGAGACTTTTTATTGCGATTTTTAGAGGCTTCAACTGAGACTGCAATACATTCCAATCGACATCTAATCTTTGAGGTCTTGGATCTGGTTGTGTTGAAATATCGAAAACATGAGGTTTATCCTCCGGTAAAAATTCTGAATAGGTTGCTTGAAAGTTCCGAATGTCCTCTAAACTTTCCTTTATTACTTCGAAATAAAAATTGCGTGCCGTAGCAAATTTTTCGATTCCGCGATGTGAGGGTAGGTGGGGATAGTCTTTGTCCCAGTGAGCTTGCACGTAATCTTTTTCGATTTGCTCTCTCCAGGAAAAAAAATCATCCGCAGATAAGGCTTTATGCGGCATTTTTTCGTGTGATTTCAAAATAAAACTTCCGAGTTTGTACAGTCTGCATTGAAGTCCAAGTCTACCGCTTTCCTCGCGAACAGTCGCATCCTGAAGATTCTTTCCTAATTGTACTTGTAGGCTGTTAAGTGCTCGATTGAAATCATCTTGTCTTTCTTTAGGTGTTTTTTCTCTTGTGAATTCTTGGTGATATGCTTCGAGTTTTTTAATTTTTGAAATCAAAGAAAGAAATACAGCTTCGTTATGAATAGACTCTTTTATTTTGTTATATAGCGTTCTAATATCATATCCTGTGACCAATGAATCATCGGGATCAATCATCAGCCTATTGAAAACTGACAGGATCGGACGGTTTTGATCGCACAAGAGCGAGTCGATAAATTTTAGTAGTCTGAAATTATCTTGAACGAGTAAATCGGGATCGATTGCCAGCATTCGCATCGCCAGTTCTTTCATAATTTTGTTAGTAGGATCTTCACATTTCACCAATGCTTCGAATATATCTGCGAGACAGGCTGCTTCTCGGTCATCGTTATTTAGCATGGCTGAGCTTATTTTAAGTAAGCGATCATCTAAGCTGTTTAGTATATTCACAATCAAAATAATATATTTTTCGTCGACTACCAATTCATAAAGTTCAGCAATCGCTTTGTATTTGATGGCGAGCATGCAACCTTTCATAGAAAGATTATAAGGAGGTGAGGCCATGAATTTGATAAATTCAGCATTACCATCTGACTCCAAGCTACGATTTACTTCAGTTAATACTTCATCATTGGCATTAATTAGCGCTTTTTGCCAGAGCAATGCATTATTATTCATATTATCTTCAATGAATTGATGAAGATATTTGTGGCTTTCTTTAAGGTCGCTCAAAATTGACTCGGGAGTGCGAGAGATGCTCATCGCTTTGTCCTGTTATAATTGTTGTTAGATCAATTATAGTTCGCGACTTGTGTTTTATCAATCCATGCTAACTTATTGATAGGTCACTTATTAATTTTATCTCTATGCTCATGCGGTGTGGGCTCCCTTTGCAAGAGCTGATCCTAATTTGCAGCTATTACTCATGGGGCGCACTTATTTTATATTAGTAAAATTCTTTACCGAAAGAGAGACTGGATTGAAACCCTGTCTCTCTCTGTTATGATAGGGGAAAATCATACATTCGCATGAACGTATCAACAGTTATTCAGGTATGGCTTAATACACCCATAATTCTTAAATCCAATTTTTTCACATAAACTTTTCGCCGCTGCATTAGCCATCAGTTGAGTCACCGCATACTCGCAGCCAGCAAGTTTTGCTTCTCGCATAGCATTGATGATAAGCGCACTGCATAATCCATTTTGCCGCGCTTGAGGTAATGTTGCTCCGTTATATAACCCTGCAATATTGCCTTCCATGAATACAGTTCCAGTCGCAGCAGGGATACCATCGATATATCCAAGATAATGAATAAACTTTCCATGACCCCCATAAGATTGATACATGGCAGCAAAGTCTTGACGTATAGAATCACACAAATTAAATACTTCACAGATAATACCAAGAAAAATTTGATAATCTTGATCATTATCGATTTTTTTAATCTGAATCTTTTCTGAAATATTTTCAGAGTAGGTTTTTTCAATTGGCGCTGCCATTAGCTGAAAGTCACCCAAATGACTGAAACCTTTTGCGCCCAATTCATGGCTGATATCATTTGGTATTGCAGCTTGATCTAACCACCACCAAATAAATGGGATGGCTCTTTCTGAAAAGTAATGAATGGCAGTATCAAGGTTCGCTGATGCGTCAGGCATCTGTTTGTAATTGTGAAAGATGCCATTAAAAAGCGGATAACCGCATCCGCTATAATACTGAAGTGAGCCGTGCAAATGGTCGAGCTCAGCCCCTTCATGGTCAGAAAACTGAACGGCAGCCGTCATGACGCTGATCAAGTTGCTAATAATGCTATGGTAAGTGAAATTTTCAGAGTTCATGGCTGCGCTATTTATTTAAATCTCGGACGATGAATCTCAGTTTCTTCAGCATGTCGATTAAAGAATTCAGATGATATTTCACTTGTTAAATGACTGGATGGATATTGTGCCCAATTATTCAAATCACTTGCCCCGTAGTAACGAACGAACAGACGCATGAGTTGCCATAGTTTGGTAGCTTCTCCAGACTCAATATCGGGTTCCTGAAGGAGTTGTTGTTGCTTTTGTTGTTGAACGTCAAGATAGCATAATCCTATATCTTCATATTTCATGATGGCATTCGCGTACATTTGTTCTTCGCTCAACTGTCTTGGTACGATGAGGCAATCATTGATCCATTGAGTGAGCAGTGGGTAAAGGCGTTCGCATTCATCACTGCCCTTGCTAAGGCACTCAGGGTCATCGGCCAAGAGACTGAGAACTTGCTCTTGATCACCATTTGCTATGGATTTCGAAATGTTTGAGTGATGGCTAGGGTCGGGATTCTGTCTATGCATGCGTGATTTCCTCGATTTGCTACTTTGTTATTATGACGCAGGATAATACGCCCACTATATCAGCACTGCAACTGGGCCGAAGGGTATCAAAAGCTGGCGTAGGGTGACCGTCTAATGTCTCATTGAATTAATTTTCTCTGACTATTCAATAATATAAAAATTAGTTAGGCTGCTATACTGATAGTGTTAGTAAATTATAAATAAACCACATATAAAAGGTGGTGCCTCATGAATGATCGTGAAGTCTATGACAAAGCCTTTGGCTATCTTTCTAATACTTTTCAAGATACTGATGAGATGAATGCGGCCATCGCCCGTGTCGAGGTATTCGTGCGTAAGTATCGCTTTCCCGAAAGTGAAAAATTTGACTATATGAATCTTATTGCCTCCGAAGATTTTAACGTAGGTGCTATGATTGGTGGTGAGATGGGGCGGATCAATGGTTACCTTGCAGTAATAGGATTTGAAGAGGTAATGATTAATGGCGAGCCTAGATATAAATTGGCAGTGAAAGAAGATGAGAAACCCAGGCACCAAGACATTATTTTAAATCAGCGCGAAGCTATTCTTCTTGTGGTTGCCTGCCATGATGTTGAGGCAAAACTTTATATTGAGGCAGGGAGTAAATTTAAGCCCGGTGCAGATGTCTCAAGGGAGGAAATACAGGCACTTTCGCAATTACAGGAAGCGATTCGTCGCAGTCAGGTCGTTCAGGATAATCTACCCGCTATCGCAGTCATGCTGAAAGAAGCGCTTGCGCCTAGTAGAAGCCCTGGTCTTACCGATACAGAATCAGATGCGAGTCCTGCAGTGTCACCGCGAGAGCCAATAATACTGAATGAAAGACCCGAGCCAATATCTATAATAGTGAATGAAAGACCAATAGCTGATAATCATAAATCAGAAGTGCTCTCTAGTAAATTAACAGCTAATATTATCATCGCAACTACACGTCTTGAGGGAGAAATAAAGCAATTAAAGTCTCTTATCGATAAGCACCCTAACGCTTTTTACAAGAAGGGCTTAGTGGAAAAAATGAAGACTAAGGAAATTAAATATCAGGCATTAAGCAGTGTGCTAAGTGCCGCAACAACTGAGAGTGCTCAGGAAGCTGTTAGGCAGGCTTTTGACTTAGAGGGTGCTACTAAGGGCGCTACAAGCAGGACCAAAGTATTGCTAAATGAGGCTATCAAGGAGCTAGGCTTGTCATCGACCGTTAAAAAGAAAATATGAAAAAAATAGTAACGCATATGCGGCAAGCCTGATTAATAGTTGACGCGCCCACCGCAAGTACACAAATTTTTATTTATACATCCTTCCAAAAACTGATTCTCTATTAATGATTAGCTCCGGATTCAACTCCGATATAAAACCCTTAAAGTCAGTGACAAGTTGCTCATCAATTTTGGAAAATGTCAGCTTTCTTGCTTCATTCTCATACGAAATAGCCGCGCCAATTTTCTTTGCCAACTTGCTAATCTGATCCGCAGAAATAACATTAAGTGCGATAGTTAACTCCCAGCGAAGCAAGAGTGCCTTATCAACGTGTACGGCCGCGTCATTCTGATAGACATTCAATTTAACCGCATCTTTTAATTCATCTGATAATGACGTGTGGCTTTCGATCAATGCTTGCGTGCTGGCATAAGAGGCGAGGGGCAGAGGCAATACGACAGATTCATCATTAATGAGGTCATGAGCGAGCAAGTGCGTCATGGCATCTAAAGGTAAGTCCTTATATTTTTTATCTAGCTCTAATATCATGGATCTGGTTAATAGAGATATATTCTGCTGACGGAAAAATGTAAATAATGGCGACGGCAAGTCAAGTACGGCTGATGTTGACCGACTTTTATTTAAAGCCAGAGGATTATTTAATCTCGCCAAGTCTGGTTTTAAAATATAGGCACAAATAAATTTGTTGGAGAGGGTGGGTCTTGCATTGAGCTTATTATCGCACTCCTCAAGTTTCATCACTGCTTTTTTGATTTCAGCAATTTCAGCAGGAGAACGACCTTTAAGTGAAACCTGAACATTAGCCTCATGATTGGTGAGATACCGCATACCGCCTTGAGACAATAAATAATTCATGACAACAAAATGTTCGTTCATCTGTGCGAGCACAACTGGACACAGGGATGCCTTATCCATGGCATTTAAGAAGGCACCATTCTCTACCAGAAGTTTAACGATAGGCAGGCAGCCGTTAGCTGACACAATATGCAGAGCAGTTTTACCGCTAGTTGCACCACAACTGTTGACATTAACAGAAGGAACTTTGGTCAAGAGAAAAGTTGTCAATTCAATTTGCTGGTGATGGACCGCATTTCTAAGGAGCAGGTTATAGTCTTTATCTTGCAGTTTGTTAGTGAGGTGATGCCGAGCCGCTTCATCTGTGATGGATGCAATTAAATCTTTTAGCTTTTGTTCTAGCTGATCAGGCATAAAGAATGGTAATAATGGGGTGGATTTGACCGTTGAGCTTCGCATGAATAGCACCTCAGAGTTGTTATTTGTTGATATTATTATTTTGTATCGCGCTAGGTCAGGCTGCATCACGGGTAGTGTAACAAAAAAATACAGAATTATCCAAGCTGATTCGTTAAAACCACCATTTATTGACAAGGCCCACGCTTTATTGCTAAATTCGCCCAAATTATAAACAGGGCGTATGTCATGCAAAGATCCATCAATAATAAAGACTCATCCTATCCGTTTGAGAATCTGCTCGAAGATATCAAAGCCAATAAAGTGGGCACGGCATTATATGTTAGTAATTTATCGGAAGAGCAATGTGAAATGTTAATGTCTATATTAAGAGCTGGCCAACATGGACTGACACAAATTTCATTTCTGAATTGCAAAACAAAAGACCTGACTAAATTCCCGTCCATGCACTCTTTGCAAATGACTTATGGGTGGGGAGATAGTTGCAAGGTGGCAACAATTTATTGCCAAAACATTTGGGCGAAATCAATCAACACTCGGATAGAAACCGATGTCAACATCAATGCGCATTTTAACACAATCAAAACCTTATGGTGCACGCCATTATATATCGCCGTGATGCGTAATGATGTCGAGAAGGTTGCGAGTCTATTAGCACAAGGCGCTAATCCGAATATCACCTCACAGTATAATAAAGAAGATTCATTTTTTAAAGATTCTCCTTTTAAAGATGTGTATCGCTGCCCTTTACAAGTTGCTGTTGATAACAACAATCCTGATATAGTCAAACTGTTACTTACTTATGGCGCCGATCCAACAATCACTGAATTTATGGATAGCTGCGCCACCGAACTTGCATGCGATAAGCCTGATATCTTGAAAGTTTTTGCTCGTGCAGGCTGTTTGCTAAACTGTCGCCTCAAATGGTCTAATGAAGAATTGCTGCAACATCTTGCTAAGGTAAGTTTTCCGATACTGAAAATATCTTACGGAATGTCAAATGAAGAGCAATACACCAGGGAAAACTTTCCTCTAGCTGCAAATTCCACGGAAGAGTTTGTGCAGATGTTAACGACTTATGATGAAGCCGAGCGAAAATTGTTAGCCAAAGTCTGTCACTATGCATTGTTGCGCTGTGAAAAAAACGATCCTATGCGTAAGTGCTATTTTAATTTAATCTCCTTGTGTACTGGCGTGCCTTCATTAAAATCATTAGCCACAATTGAATGCGTAAAACTTGATAACGGCGGCCTCTGCCGAAATCTTCCGAGCGCACAAGAGCACCAAGAAATTACTATCTATGGCGATGAATTTCAACTGGCAAAGCTTCCACAGGATCTGATTACCGAGATCATTCAGGAAAATGAAATGTTGGAAAAGTCATCGATGTCATTTGGTTTTATGTAAAGCAGTGAATGTGCTTTTTCATTGATGTGTGACAAAAAATATTATGTTGCCACACATCAAATCAATCGTTTATTTTGTCATGCATGATTCTTCTAATCATGTCTTTTAATGTTTTCGTAACTACGAATTTTTCAGCCCCGACTTTTGAAAGACATTTTTATTCACTACTTTTAAATACAATCGCATCTGACACTGGCCGCATCACTCTTAATCCATTAGCTTCATCCATATCGCCAATAGTGATATTCATGATCTTTCCATCGAGATAAAGCGTCGACGAACCACCGCCATCTAAATTAATGGCGTATTGGCATTTAAGTGATTGCATCAGGTTTGCTAATGCTGGTAGGGTTAGCCCATTTGTTTTATTGATCCCTTGTTCGGCTATGACAATGACAATATGACCATCTGCTCTAACACCCATAGCGGTTCGTGCATGTCTCGATAAATAGAAATTACTAGTCTTTCCTGTTATATCTTGTGATATCTTTCCGTTTTTTATTAGCATAGGAATGCCAGAGACAATTGAGCTGATGGGTGTTGCGATTTTTTTTGGATTAGCTTGCGTGATGGTGAGTCGTCCATCTGTGATGACTACTAACGCTTGTTTGTAATTTTTAACCTGATATACCTTCCCCTTGATTATCAACGTCCCACTCGGTTGTCCGTCTTTCGTTTTATCCAGGCTTATCTTGAAAAATCCTGCATTAATGGCGATGTTAGCATTTGACTGCTTTGCTATTTCTTGAACCGTTGCGCGACCAGTGCCATGATTGGCTTTAACAAGGGCGGCGCGATAAGTAGCTGGGTTTACCGTGACGACATGGATAACTTGATTGTCGATTTGGAGTTTTTCATATTTGTAATTAGACGCATGAGCGATTGCGCATATAACCCATGATATACAAAATGCGAAGATCATTCTGGTAGGATATCTCATTTTTATTTACCCAAGTGATTAGTTAATGCATTTTAGAGTTAGAACCGATTTTTTAATATTAACTTATCGATATTCGCGGAATCGTCAGATTTGTTCTCTATGCGACAGGTAGTTGTTATTTCGCAATCTCGACCAGGTGATACTTTTAACTTGAGTAAATCCTTATAAATACCTTCTTCGATAAATGGAACTAGTTTACATAATTCTGAATAGGTCGAAAATAATTTCGACGTTTCAAATCTTTCCCTCCATTGAAGCTTGATTCTAGCCTCTGTCGATTTAATTTTAATTAGCTCAAAAGACATTGGAATGAAATCACCCCAGCGGGAATTAAACTGCATGATCAGCCTAACTATATCTCTTAAATTATCATTAATCGTTTTACCATGCTTGTAAAAAGAAACATCTGCAATGAGTAATTCAATTTCCTGCTGCGACTTGCAAATGGCATCTCTGTAATCTACATAAGTACATGCTCGATCTTTGATAGTACATGACTCTTTTTCAATGTCGTTCAAAGCAAAATACACATTTAATTTTTCGAAAGGCATAATCATGAATTTAACAGGTAGTGCCGATGCATCTTTCTCCAAATAAACATGAATCTTATTGTCATTCGGTATATCTTCTGAAGTGTCATCATGGCAAACAACTGGGCCTAGATTGTCATTAATCAATGACAGCATGGATGCATATTCATGGCTATCGAGAAAATTTGCTAGTATCCTTTGTGGTTTTTTGATATCGAATTCTACCGCATTGAGGTAAGGGCTAAGGTTTGGTTCAATCACATCCTGCATCGCCTGCCTTAGCTTCGCGATAATTAATGCAAGTTGATTTAGGGCATCTTGGTTGGTTGTAGATCGCATTGTCACTCCTGTGATATGTAGCGTTAACTTGTATTGAAATTATTATAGGGATAAGAGCCTTCGACGGGTAGCATTTATTGCTGCCGGAAAACAACCATTTTACGATGATCGGAGCAGCTAATTTGCGGACTTGTGATAGGCAAATATTGCAAACGGGTGGTAATTTTTTGGATAACAAGCCCCAATAAGGGGCAAACGAAACTCGATACCCCGGTAATATTGATTACTTCACCTAATATGGGCACAATTCGGTTCTACAATTAAATACTATTGCGGTTTTAATACGGGAATAATCTTAACGTCTCACGCCATGCTCGACTAAACCAATCATTAGGAAGACTTATGTTTAGAAAAAAATACGCAAATTTACTGACTAATTTGTCCAAAGCTCAGCCGTTAGTCTATGGTTTTCACGAAAATCAGATGACTATGCGTCTATTGGCGGCACGAGAAGAACTGTCAAGACTGCACACCCAATCTGTCGCTGATTATTTAAAACGCTATTCCCGCAAGTATGCAGCTGACTTAATTAAAATCATCCGAGAAAACCGCATTAACATCACGTCACCTTCGCTTTTGAATGTCGTGCAAATTGCAAAATTACATGCAGCAGAAATGCGCCTACATCCTGCTTTTTCAGCAGTTGTCCTTGTTGATCGCGGGGTGTATGCCGCCAAAGCAATACGCATCGCCAAACAGAAAGGATACCGTACTATTTTAATTTGCGAACATGATGAAGAGACATCGCTAGCCGCGAACCTGGCTGATCATGTGTTGGAAGTGAAAGATTTAAATAATGTCGATGAAATCATGCAAACGACCAAGAATTTTCGTGATCAAGTACTAGGCATTAGCTCTTATCGATTTGGTTTTGATCCTGGCTTTGGCGTGCTGTCTGAAAACCCAGCATTGCCGGCTGCTTGCGTCAAAAATGGATTTATTTTTATTGGTCCCGCTGCCAATCCCATGCGGATCATGGGTGACAAAACCATGGTGAAAGCCATGGCTCTTCGATGCAATGTGCCGGTCATTCCAGGCTATACCGGTGAGAAGCAAGATCTAGAGACGTTGTTAAATGAAGCACAAATAATTGGTTATCCCATCATGATGAAAAAAGCACGTGGCGGCGGTGGAACAGGTAACCGTATCGTGAAAGATAGCTTAGCACTCGAGGCAGCACTGCATGACTTGCGTAACAGCAATAAAGATGAAGTTATTTTTCTAGAAAAATATTTACCGGTAACACGGCATATTGAAGTACAGACATTCTTCGGCAAAGATGCCGCCATCGAATTAGGTACCCGTGATTGTAGCCTGCAGCGTAAATATCAAAAATTTATTGAAATGGCTCCCGGCATTGATCAAGGCCACCTGCTCGCCAAAGTCAAACAACGCGCTAGTGTACTAATGTCTGAGATGCAGGCTGTCGGTTATCAAGGTCCCGCCACACTAGAATTTTTAGTGGCTTATGATGAAGAAAACAAATCCTTTAAGGAATATTTCCTTGAAATAAATCCACGCATTCAAGTTGAACACGGCGTCACTGAACAGACTCGCAACATTGATTTGATTGCACTTAAATTTTGGGTTGCTAGCGGACGGTCTATCAAAAGTTTTATGCGACACAGCATGTATGCTCACGATCTCAAGATCACACCAGGAATGATGGTAGAAGAAATGGTGGATGCGCTCCATAAAAATGCTGAGAATAAATTTGCAATTCAGGCGCGCATCGAAAATGTCGATTTTGAAAAATCTATTGATGGAATCGAGCACAAAGTTGCTGCGAAAGGTACGGTTGAGTTTATCAGCATGGATCCATCCATTGATTGCGGAATCACGGCGGGAACTAAGTTATATAACAGTAGCAAAAATCCGCTAATTGCTACACCAATTGGCGTCGGCAGTACGTATCATGAAGCACTAAAAGATTTATTAGGCAAACTACAAACCATGGAGATCGTCGGCGTGAACACTAACATTGCACGCCAGATCAGCAATGTTTGCTATTTGCTGGCTAACCCTGAACTTATTGCCAACTCTACAACCGTGAATAACATGGATGTGATTTGGTGTGAGGCAAGCAACCAGCCAGTTAAGAAAACGTTACTCTTTACATTATTTGATAACAGTAAAGCATTCGAAACGGGGAAAAATCGACTACCAGTTAAGCGTTACGAACCGCAACCAGGTCGTTCTGGATATCATGACTAATTAACTCTATCAGAATTTAAAAGTAGAGGAGGGTGGTCAGCGTATCAATTTTACTCTGATCATCCTCATGGAAAAAATTCTATCCTCTAACCAGCAACTAAATTTATTCTACTAAGAATGTTATTGGCAAGATCTTCTCTGGTGGTCGTTTCGCTAAAAAATATAAACATACTACCCGTTTTATATTTGTTTATTGCTTGAAAAATTAATCCAACAAGGGTAATCGACAATATAACATTAGCCACAATATGGCTTAGCGAATCGTCTCGCTTCACTGCAAATTTTGCTTGCATGTAATGAAGTGTGCTTTTCATGTTATTGATGGTTTCGGGAATTGATTGCCCCACATTCCCTTTTTGAAGTTTTTTGGCCTCGCTCATAAGGGTGTTAGCGGTCATGGTAACCTCATCTCCTAAATTAGTCCGACCGAGCTTTGATCCATATTTTTCCAGATCAGAAATAGCCGTAACCAAATCTGTGATGCCCTTGGTTTGATGATTCGATAAATTGTCATTCATTGCGCGAGTTGACGGGCTAAGGATGTGTAACTGACTAACTAAGGGTTTAGAGGACGTACTATGCACCAAATACTTGCCAGTCATGAGCCCTGGCATTCCTAGCTTACTATCAAGTGCATATATGTGATCTAACTGCCCTTGTGGAATATTATGCCCATGGACATACTTGACCCGATAGTTATATACCTGATCAGGCCTATAAATATTTTCGCTGCGATTCCATAGCGCTTCATCTAGCGATGACAGTGGCCTAGAACAAACGGCACCCATATTGCCTTGATTGCCTAGCTCCTGAAATGCTTGATTAATTTTGTCAATTGTTTCAGCTAACTGAAAATGCGTGGAATCGCTGTAATCCACACCCAGCTCAGTTGCAATTTCCTTAATACAAAGAAATGGAATGCCAGCATGTGTAAAGATAGTAATTTCATTTTCAGCACTTAAGGCGTAATCAATAATTTTTAAATTTGGTCGATAAAATTCATCGTATAAAACCACGACCTCATCGCGGGTTACTATTTTATTGTCAATTAGATATTGCAAATTTGCCATCGATCTTGAAAATGGTCCTGGCAATTTATTAGATACAAAGTTCTTGTTCGCTTCTATTGCTCTAACAAATTCCAAGGTATGATTAGATAACATCACCGTAGTAGGTACATTATTTTTCTTTAGCTGTTTAATCATTTTCAGCGTAAAAATATCATTACTGCCACGATCTGACAGGTCATCGCCAATTAAACGGATTTTCTTATTTGTATTAAATTTTAATGTTGCGAGTAACGCATCAAAATCACGTAATTGTGACTCGGTTAACTCGGCCACAGGGAGGTGATAGATTTCCAGAAATTTACGGTATTGCTCTGCCGTTAACTGTGTAACAACTCCTTCCTTAACCAGGGAATAGAGCAGCTTGATGAAATTGCCGTGCAAATCACCTATGGTAATTTCTTCATTTTCATTCACGATATTCGGAGCATCTGCCACAGGAAGCATGGCAAGATTAACTTCTGCCGCAATTAAGGGGGACTGGTGACTAAGCATGGGAATACTCTATTTTTTATAATTATATGAATAGCCTATATTTTTTAAGATGAGGGTCATTGTTTATTGGCAGCCATTATGATGAAATATGACTAAATACTCAACACATATACGGCCTTAAACATACTGCTAGTAAGAGGGATTAAAAGTACCTGTTTTGTGAGTGTTGCTAACGTCCATAACGCTATAGGTGCAATATTAGGCAGGTCGGCAAATGTAGTCACTCGCTTCGTGTATTTTGTTGATAGTGATTTATGATTGATATATAAAACCAGGTTGATTAATTAAAGGGAAATTAAAAATAATGAGAAGAATGGTACAATTTTTTGCAGCAGTACCTGTTGTGCTTGCGGCTGACGCTATAAACAACACTCAAGCGAATGTAAGTTCTCAGCTTACAAATACTTCTAGCAACTCCACAGGTATGAGCGATACAGAAATCTTGGCTTTCGTGTTGGGGTTAGTCGGCGGTTCTGCTGTTATATTTTTCACTGCCTTAGCTTTAGTTTTAAGAAAGATGTCTAAGGATGATCCAGATGAAATGGCTGACGAAGCTCCATCGCGTCGATCTTGCCCAAGACAGTAATAGGATCTTGTGAAAGACGGGATTATTGTCCCGCCCATCATCATTGTTGACTTAATCACGTTTTGCTTTATAAAGCTCCCCATAAACACACTCTAGCTGCCGACGTAGCTTTTCAGTCAATTGATATGTCCGCAAATCATACATACAATGAAATTAAATTATTTCCAGGCAGATCGTTGGAAGTAAAGAAAAGTCTTTATCAGTCTATATTTAATACGCTAAATAATTATAACGTAGCCACAAATAATTTGATGATTGCCCTTAACGAAATTCCTATGGAAAACTGGGGAATGGAGGGTGGAGTCCCTTGTAGCGAGCTACCATTAAATTATAAGGTAACTATTTAAAATCCGTTGTAGAAATACTGTAGATAATTGATTCAAATCCACACATTAGGTGGTTAATTATCTACGATTTATACGGCCTAAAACATGCGGCTAGTTAGAGGGATTAAAGGTACACAGAAGTACAAGTATGGGCGACGTTCATAACGTTATTTGACCCGGTATTATCATAAATTTTATTGATTTCATCATAACAATTATCCAGAGTGGCGCTTGTAAACATGGCTGAGCTTTTAATAGGAAGTAGATTCGCATCAAACTAAGGATATATATCATGATAAATGTAAAGTCATTGCTGTTTTCAGCGGCACTCCTTGTTTTTTCTGGTCATGCACTCGCTTCAAAGGCAGATGATGGCTTGTGTGCTCCCTGGCTTTTTGGCAAGCGTGCGTGACATCACTGCCTTCTAAAATATAGCCTATGGCGTTTTATTTCGATTGTTCTTCTCCCCGCGGCCAAAGACAAATTCACGGATATTGGATAATATAATGTTCTGTTCAAGCAACGCTGTTGGAAACCAGATGGCAACGTTGCTATTTTATTGATTCGTGAAAGTAAAACCAGATTGACTGAGCAATATATATTGATAAGTCCTTGGCTTTTGGAAACCAGATAGCAACGTTAATGCACGATATGGCAAAATCTTTAGCGCTGGTGGGGAGATTGCAGGATTGAATGGCCGAGATAACCTCATCAATTTCTGCCTGAGTTTTATCTATTATTTTGGGCAATTCACTGCTGCTCATGAGGATGAACCATAAAAATCGAGGCGGCAAGAATAATGAGAAATATCAATAAAATCAATTATCTTTTGTCGATCCGTAGATGATACACTAGATAAGATGGCCAATATATAAACAATAATACTTGATATGTCGATTAATTAATTGTTATCTTATGCAGTATTACTGAAATGACACAGACATCAGTGAAGCGTATCAAGTTTTTTATAATGAATTTTTGAACCTGAAAAAACTTGCAGATGACACTTATTGTAAAACTGATGCGGGTAACGTTCACGTTCACGAGTCGCGCATACGCGCCGGACGACAATTCTAGCGTCTTAACTCTGACACGGCATTTATCTTCCATTTTGCCTTCAGTTCACTAATCCGCTGATCTACCGTTCCGTACTCGCACATCACATTAAGTATAAAATTACGAAAACTGGAAAAGTGCTTTTCTACTTCCGCCAACAAAGTCACTTTCAATTCATCAACCGTTTTGCACTGTCTTATTTTACCCAACAAATCACTAGCTTCAGTAGATTGAAACATTCCCCAGAAACACATTTTATCGCGTGCAAATTTATCTGTTTTTTGTAAGTGTATAGCAATCAGTAATAGTCGTTGCATAAAGGAAGGTGTTTTTTGTTTTTGATATACCTCTTCACGAATTATTTCAATCTCGTATCTATTTACGACGATCACTTGCATAAATTTTTTGAGATACAAATCAAATAATCTTTCTCTTCCTACGTTAATGTGTAGTAATTCACACGCCTGATCATCATTCAATAGTGAAATCCAGCAAGAAACTTCACTGACGAATTCACTAGTAGATCTATCACTGAATTGAGCCTCTATGATCGATGCACCTGAACTCAGTTTAGCGTGTAATAAAGCAGGTCGGCTGTCTTGACTCAATTGACTCATGGGCACTTTTAACGAGAGACCGTTAAGATAATAAGTATCTAGCAAGGATCGTTCCTTCTTATAGCGATTTTGCATGGGCGTTTGCAAAGCCGTTAAAAGGTGTTGGTCTGATGGAAACATCTTCAGCAACGGAAGCTGAAGCTTTGATGTTGAATAAGAAGTTGTCTTCTCCAAAGCGTGCAGAGTCATCTCGACCTGATCTGCCTGTCCTAATGATTTGATCATAAGAATTAGAGGTGTCACGTCTTTATGGGTCAAACAAGTGCCTAACACTGCTTTGATAGCCTCTTTTCTAATGGCTGCTGACAGATGCGTCACGATAGTTGCCGCTAACTTAGGAAGTACGGCTGTCAATTTTATTAGAGCTGCATACTCGTTACCCGTGAATAGATAAGTCAGCACATGTTCAGATGAGCGTTTACACAAGCATTCTATAAATGCTTTAGCATCATTTTTATTGAGCGAGTGCATATCTAAGACGTAATACAGTAAAGTAGAATTATGAATACCTTGCATTAATAGCTGTTCGATATCAGTCTTCGGCAAGCTATTCAAGGCAACCGTGAGATGTGCGACAGAATTTGCTAGCGGCATGAGAGCACATTCATAAGATTGATATTTGCCATCACCCAACAATGCAGTTAATCGTTCATGTGGCTCTAGATTGGCTAAGAGAGCCACTAGTGCATTAGTATCTTTCGATGTGGCTGCACGATACACCGCATTTGATGCTATTTGAATAGATGTAGTTGAGCTTTCAATATAAGTCCAGCTGCAAGACAACACCGCTTCTAAACGCATGTCGTGCGAGAGCGACTCTAATAAGACGCTTAAGCGTCCAGCGTGATTCGCATGACCATGCAGCAAGGATTCACTACCAACATCGCACTGTGTTATCACGGCGAACCTTTTAGGTTTAGGGAGACCTCTCGTGACTAGTTGTTTGAACGCAGCATCATTTAATGATCTTCGTCCTAAAGGACAATAACCAGACGAATTTCTAGCCGTCATCATCAATTCACGTTCTTCCTGAGGGACGCGATCCAGAAAGGTCCTGATCAAGGCTGCGCTGTTGCTAATATGAAAAATATGGTTGTCACGATTATCTGGCTGCAGAAAAAATGCTTTTACACGCGCTGATGATAATTTACCAACTATCGCTTCTAACACCATGGGATCTTCAATATACATTAACCAGTCATCTTGCGGATGTTCAAATTGATTGTGTTTGCCCATCACCTTAACGACGGCTTTTGCCAAAGCAACGGCAATGTCAGGATGAGATTTTACGCCGATATTCAATATCGTTAGCAGTGATTGTTTAAAATCATCTAGTTTAGGACTGTGCTTAAACAAACGTTGAATGAATAACTTAGGGTTACTCAAATGAGCAATCATGATATGCCATTGGTGCTTAAATCTGGAATCGCACATCAATAACAATCTATTCTCTTCAGTTAAGCTATTCATCAGGATCGTGAAAGCTTCATCTGAATTAAAATCGGTGGCAAAGGTCATCAGTTGACTATTTGTAGACTGACTGATTATCACCTTAAACAGTGAGGGGCTATTAAGCTTTGCAAGCCATTTCACCACCATATAATATTGACTGTATTCTGTATTATGTGAAATCAATGCAGCGACAAAGGCCTGAAGCTGATCTGGGTTGAATATACCGTAGTTAATGTAATCGAATGCTTTATTAAAATTCACATTTCGATGACAGCGGATGTAACTGCGATAAAAAGCAGCTGGTATTTTTGAAAGCGCGTCAGCTATCAATATGGCATGAGAGCCATCCGGGATAGGCAGAAATTGATTTACAAATGAATTGGGTATCTCGCAAGTGTGAACTTGCAAGCTTGCTTCAAGAGGCGCGGCGTGGGGCACTACCTTCCGGTCAAGAAGGTCATGTGGCGCAGGGTTATTATTGAGCAGCGCGGCAATTGCTTGGGCCACGTGTACTGAGCATTCGCCTTTATAAATGTCGTTGTCGAACAGGAGACCCAACGTGGTTTTTCCATCAGAGATGTTACGAAATTCAGTCTGAGTACGATCTGACAGTTTGTCCATAAATTCAGAGAAGGCAACAATTGCAAGCAGGGTGCTATCTGGAGCATCACTATTTTGAGTAACAGCTGTCGTGCCTTTTTTGTAATGGAAGTGAAGTTGTTGCAGCGCTTGTCTTGGTGTGACGGGGGTAACAGGTTTGACTGCAGCGCCTTTTAAAAGGTCACAAAAGTTAGCTTCAGCGATGATGCTATGGTAGATATCTGGAAACTTTACTTTAAGTTCAGCATCAGCTTTTATGAGTTGATAGAATCTTAAAACATCCACTGATTGTTTTTCAATGATGGCGTCAGTGGTAATGATGTAGGGAGATAAGTTATCAAAATTAACTTTGATCATACTCAAATCAAGCTTTGATTTAACCAGTTTGAGTGGGTTTTTACTAGTGTCGCGCACTGTAACTTGATGTTGAATATTTGGCAGTATAATGTTTAACATTTGTTGCATATTTTGTGGGTTGAATACCACGTTGACAAAATCCCAATATAATTTGTTAGCGGGAGAGTTGGGTAAATAGTGCATGGATAATGAATTTTCAACATCTTGTAATCGTTGGATGCAGCGGTTTTTAAGGTTGCTTTCAAACGTTTCTTGATTAGCCAGCATGGCTTCAATGAGTTTCAATTCGTTTAATAATTCTTGATTCAAGACTTCTTCTAAGGCGGAGGTGGATCTAAGCGTGCTTTCTCTCGCTTCTTTAATGATCGTTTTGATGGCATAAAACACTAAGGCATGCATATTTATTGCTCCGCTGGGAAGACTGTAAAGTTGGGGTAATCATAGTAGATATTTGTATTGATGCCAAGGTTGGGTAGGTTGGATGTCTATCTTTGTCGTTCAACGTGAAGGTGACCTGATTAAAACCTCCATGCATGAAATATTTCCCATTTGGGGTTTCATCACCATATTTATTGGTAATGAAAAAACCTAGGCCACGAGTTTTTGAGCTGCTCGGTGTCAGCATTGATTTAGCAATGTTTTGTGGAATATAAGTACCCTTATCACCAGCTAATGATTGTTGCATTGCAAGAGCAAATATTGCGAGATCATTCGGTGTTGTCCATAAACCTCCGACAGACACGCCAGCATTTCCATCAATATTTTTTTTGCGGATATCTAAGTTTTTCATCATCACCATAAAAGGTACATCGTCATAGACTTTACCACTGGGTGAATAGGGTAAAGCAAAAGATGTTGGGTGATCAAAAACATAAGACACATCATATGTGCTGTGTTCCATTTTTAGTGGTGTTAATACTAGCGATTGCATCAAGGGTACATACAATTGTTGATTCACATCTTCCAGTACTTGTTGAAGTGCAACGTAGCAACCGTTGCAGTATTCGTATTTTGATCCAGGGAGATATGTTGCTTCAAGCGGCGGATTTTTTGCTGGAGCAGAACCTTTTAGCATTTGTAGTGCGGTAGGTGTTTGATCTTCAGGTTTAATGGAATATTTGTAATAAGGATTAAGTATGCCGGCTGAATGATCTAACAACATACGTATGGTCACTGGTTGCTTATCAGTAAATTTATTTTTTGGTACTTGCCATGATGTTAATACTTCATTCACTGGTGTATTAACATTTATGTGGTGATTGGCAAGACTCAATAAAACTGCAAGTGATGTGGTGGTTTTGGTAATGGAGCATGCTTGTAGCATTGTGTTAGTTGTCATTTCACGTTTTGTTGCAACATCCGCGTAGCCATAGGCTTTGGAATATATAATTTTATTATCTTTGATGATGGCGATGCTCGCACCCGGGGCGTGATATTTGGTCATGCTGGATTGTATCTACTGGTCTAACTTGGAGTCTGTTGCTGCTTGGCATGAGGCGTAAAATGAGATTAATAATACAACAAACAGCGTTAGTTTTTTCATGGGTGTGACCTTGTTAGCCTAATTGAAAGAATTTTACATGGCGAATGTTTATGGAGCAATGGATCCTCGGCTGGCATGAGTTTAACTTATCGTTCAAATTAACATTGAAAAGAGGATATTATTGTGCATAATTGATTGAATTATATCTATAAAATGCGTATGCACTTATTAGTGGAATCCAAGGTACACTTACATGGGATGGTACCAGTAAGAGGGATTAAAAGTACCTGTTATGTAAGTGTCGCTAACGTCTATAACGTTAGCGCGCAGTATAGCTAAACAGTTACTTCTTGAATAGTGGCTAGAAACATACAAGCCTGTTGTCTCTCTGTGCGGCATGGTTAGCAATTCGAGACAAACAGGCTTTTTTATCGTATGAAGAATCTATTACTTAAGAAACGTCAATGCACATTGGTAATAAATGTTGGTGTTGTCATCAGCGTTCGCAGCACCACGCAGCATAATATTTGATCCAGTGCGTGCTTTATCAATGTCAAAACTGACACTTTGAGGTTGGAGATTGCCACTTTCATCCCAGAATTCTGAAGATAAATAGGGTTTGAAGTTATCATAGCCAGTTTCATAAAATGAAACACTGGATTGTTGAAATTGAACTAATATTTTGTCATAAGGTGCTGGATACTTTACTGTCATAGAGTAATTGCTACCTACATCAATGATCTCACTATTTCCGGTAGCTACTAATTGTGCTTGTGCATTATCATCAGTAAGATCTAGAGTGTATAATTTGCAGCTCATTTGCCCAGCAACACGCTTTGAATAGCTCACAGGTGCTTTCTTAACATGCGTTTCTTTTGCGGCATGCAATGTATGGGAAGTTGCTGCAAAAGCCGTGGCGGATAAAAAGCTCATAAATAAAATCGGTACTTGCTTCATCATTCATATCTCCTTTAAACTTAATTTGAAAAAAATCAAATCATTTATCCCTGTTATGGAATAATGTTGCGCATAAATGGCCAGTGGATTTTATAATCCTTACTGAACATCGCAACTATTTTAAGCACGGAAATAAATTCAGTGCCACATAATCTTTGATAATTAGAATGGTTGAGGGCGGGATATATACTCGCCCATCAAGGTCACTTTAATTCTTAGCCTTATAAAGCTCACCATACACAACCTCTAACTGTTGGCGTAATTTTTTAATAGTTGCTTTTAGTGTTAAATTTCTTGATTTCAATGATGCAATCCTTTTATCTCTCGTGTCTAACTGTGATCTCAGGTCAAGAATACGATTAATTTTATCGTTATTTTTACGATAACTTTCAATGATGGCTTTAAGCTCAGGATTATTGTATATCCATGAGCGTGCTACGCCAGCATATGTGGCAACAGAGCCGATACTGATTGATAATCCTTCGCTATCCATTTTTGATATTGCATCATTCATTTTTTTGATGGATGTTTCTCGCTTCATTTTTGCAGCTGTTTTTAGAGCTTGTATTCGATTGTCATTCATTATTCTGTCTCCAATTTTTTTATTATAGTTTCAAGATTAACTTTAACGACAGTGTTCATTTCAACTTGTCGCTGCCAGCCATTCGTCTTAGCTGTTTTAATAATCTGATTTGTTGCTTCCAATTGGCTTTTATGAGCTGGCAGGTGTTTTTTGTGTGTTCTGAAATTCACGCAAGTTAAACAAGCATTCGCATGTGGGCACCGTTGTTGAGGTGATGGCAGCCCACATAAACCATTGGGTAAAGCCTGTGACATGGTATTGTAACGCAGCCAGTTTGCATCATCTTGCTTTGTCTGTGGTTGGTAATATTGAATCTTGCCTTTGATGTCGATTAATTTTTCCTGATACTCGTTGAAAGCATTTTTCAATGTTTCATCGTGAATATGGGCATATCGCGCGGTCATTTCAGCAGATTCATGTCCTAAATAGCGCTGAACGATGGTTTGAGAAACACCGGCATTAATCATGCGCGTTCCAACGGTATGACGAAATTGGTGCGAATGAAATTTCCAAACATTCCCATTTTCATCAACAATGTTTTTCTCAACCGCTAATTTGTTTAACGCTCTGTTAACATTTCGCCATGAAACGTGCGGGGTTTTAAAATTGACTCGTGATGGAAATAAATAAATCCTATTTTTAAAAAAGTTATTATTTACTAACTCTTGCTGCGATTTTATTGTTTTGACACAAGTATCTGAAATGGGCAGCAAGTATGATCTTTTTAATTTAGTCTCATTGACAATAAGAAAGTAACCACCCTTATCATCCTGCTGTAAACAATCAAGCGGCATACGACATATCTCACCAATACGTCTGCCAGTTTCAAGCAACACAGTAATAAGGTGCTGTATATAATCAGGCAAATGATGAAGGTTACATGTAAGCTGGTTAATTACATATTCTGGTATGAACTTAGGTATTTTTTCAAAATCCTTAGGAATATCGCCTGCATAAATCAGCATATCGTGGGTTAATGGCAGCCATTTCTCTTGGAGCATGGTGATGTGAAATGTTCTTAAATGAATTAACGCAATACTTCTCGTACTCACGCTTAATTCTAGTTTTGCCAAATGGTGAATGTATTTCAAAATTACACTGCGATCAATCTCAGCTGGTAAAATAGCAGGGTAGAACTGCGAGAGAAATGAAGAAAACTGTATGAGTCTAGCCAGATAACTGTAACAGCTTGAGAATGATTTAATTGATGCCTGATAATAGACAAATCGTTTTACTCCAAGTTTCAGCCAATCTTGTTTGATTCTCTTAAAATTTAGCACATACATGCTATTCACGGTATCTGGTTTACATCCAATATCTTCAGCTTTCCAAACGTCATTATTGAATAAATCATTATGTTGATTGATTGGATTTTTAATATTAAATTTACGCGCCTTCATAATTCACCTTTTTATTCTTTTTACCTTGGTATAAATCAAATGCCTTTTTTAAATCGTCTTGATTTACGTGAGTGTAAGTATCAATCGTAGTTTGTACGTTGGCGTGGCCTAATCGCTTTTGTACATAAGCTGGATCCCAACCATGACGCATTAACTCAGTTGCATGTGTGTGCCGAAGCATATGCGGCCGCACATAGATGCCAGTCGATTTACTGATGCGCATAAATAATTTTTTAACTGCGCTATAACATAGCGGTGCTTTATCAATGAAGTTTATGAACACATACTCATTATCGATCATTAAATCTGGGTAATATTGGATGTATTGCAAGTATGTCTGCATTAATTCTAGTGAAACATGCAGGACATTAGGCGCGCGAGATTTGCTTCGTGCCAAGTTAACATTGTGTGCCCGAAAAACGAGATGGATTTCGTTATCCTAGGATTTAATATCTTCATGCCGCAGACCCAAAGCTTGACCGATACGCATGCCAGTTTCGTATAACAAGGCACAAAGAAACTTGTCACGAGAATTTCCGCAGGCATTAATCAATATTGCGATTTCATCGGTGGATAATGTTTTAGGAATAGTTCGAGGTGCTTTAAGCCCAATAACACGTTTCCAGACTGGTTTGTGCTTGAAAACATGATGCAGTAATGACCGGTGCCTATTAACGGGCAAATAACACGGCTCAGTGAGTTTTATGTCTGTATTGCCTAATTGATTGTGATAGCGGTAAAAGCTCGATATTGACGATAAAATCGTGTTTACCGTGCGTTCTGTGCGGCGAGTTTCAGCGTTGTCACGCAGATGAATGACATTCGGTGCCTGACTACGTAACCAGTGCACAAAATCCGCGAAATCTGCAATCTTCACGGTTTGCCAAGCTTTATTGTGGGACAACAGATATTCCCAAAATAATTTCAAATGCGTTGCGTAGCTTTGAATCGTGTTAGGCGATTTTTCGGTGTAATGCAAATAGCGAATAAAAACTTCGATGGGTTGGATTGGCACAAAATCATCGTCTAGAACTAGCCAGACATATTGGTTTGCACCAACCAGTGCGCGTTGAACTTTCATGAGCGATTTTTATCCTTATGTTATATAAATGAACGATTATATAACGTTAAGGACGTTGAGGAGGCGGATCCAACTAATAAGCGCAACTTTTGACTAAACATTGGCCAGCGTGATGCTATAATCTCGCTCGCTAAATTTGCCAAGGAGTTGCATGCGTTGGGATACAAACATCTGGATTATAAAAAGCGGTGTGAGATTTACGGATTATGGAGGGCAGGGTACTCAGCAACTGATATTGCTAAGGAAGTTGGGGTTCATAAATCGACGATCAGCCGCGAATTCAATCGTAATATCACATTTGTACGTACCAAGCTCGGTTCTTGGCAGTAGAAGCCAAATTACGCACAAGGCTATGCGGATGAGCGCCATAAGAAGAAACGAAAGCAAGTAAAATTCAACGATGAGACTAAAGCATTCGTTCGCGAGAAAATTCAAGAAAATTGGAGCCCTGATCAAATCAGTGGTTACGCTAAGCGCCACGACCTGTTTTCTATCAGTAACGAGTGGATTTATCAATTTGTATTGAAAGATAAAGAGAACGGCGGCAAATTATATCTTCATCTTCGACACCAGAATAAAAAATATCGCAAACGCTACGGCAGCCCAAAGCGCCAGCATTCAATAAAAAATAGACGGTTTATCGACGATCGTCCGGACATTGTAAATGAAAAATCAAGAATCGGTGATTGGGAAATCGATACGATCATTGGAAAGAAACAAAGGCAAGCTATTGTTAGCATTGTTGAACGCGTATCCAAAAAAACCATTCTCAAAAAAGTATCTAATAAAACAGCGCGATTAGTTAGTGAAGCGACTATTTCAGCGTTAAAATCTTGCTCTGATCTTATCTACACTATTACCTCTGACAATGGATCTGAATTTGCTTATCATGAAAATAAGCAAAGAGCTGAACATTGATTTCTATTTTGCTCATCCATATTCATCTTGGGAGCGCGGTTTGAATGAAAATACTAACGGATTAGTGCGGCAATATCTTAAGAAGGGAGCCGATTTTAGCCATGTAACTGATGATGATCTTTCTAGCATAGCATGCCAGCTTAATAACCGCCCAAGAAAAAAGCTTGGTTATGCTACGCCAAATGAAATATTCAGATGATTATTATCTAAGTGCACAGCTTGGTGAACGATAATCAATAATTTCGTTAAGTAATTTTTGCATATCAACAAAGTTCATGAAGAATAGTGGATTTTGTGCTTCCATAGCATCCATGAATCTTATAATCTGTTGCAGACGTTCGCGCATTGTTTTCTGGGCGCCTTGACAAACCTCATCTAATTCAGTCCCCGCTAATTTCAAAAGCACGGGTAAAGCCGTTAAGAAATCTTTTACATAACAGTACGATCCCCAATCAAGGGTGGCTACGATCCGAGCTTCGATTTGATCAATAAAGTAATCAATTAATGTTTGATCTTTGAGGTCGCCGTCTCTTGTTTTTAAACACTTAGGATTTACTCCAAGATTTATAAGGATCTCAACTAATTCTAGTGAGCCGGAGAAAAACGCGTCAATGAAAAGTTGGTCACCGTTTGAAGCTATTAGCGCAGATAAGTTTTCAACCGGTATCGAGCGCAACACTGACTTAGCTAATGATGATGCATTTGATTTTATTAAGACGGTGATAAATTCTTTGAGAATTTCTTCATCGATAAGGCTAAGGGTGAAAAATGGTAGCATTTTATTAAGCGTGATATGACGACAGATTTTATCAAAAATCTTAATTTCTGTTTCATATTCATTAGGCGATTCATTAAATCTTTGCATGCTATCATTAACAAATTTAGTTAATCTTACATACTCTATTCGAAATTGCCGTACGCATTTGATATAGGTATCTTTTGGATTCTCTGATTCTTGGGTAACAAGATGAAAATCACGTTTAAGCAAATGGCGCCATACTACGATATCTGAGATGAACTCACGATGCGCGCTAGTGCACATTAGTAATGAAATAATGTCTTTACATGGTAATTTATCAATAATACCAATGAGAGCATCAGAAGGAAGTTCGCGACCAAACATAAGTTCACCAATTATTTTATTTTAAAATTATGAAAAGATTTTAAACGAATATCTTGTGGTGGTCAATACTCAGCCATCAATCCAGCGTGAGTATATAGTCTGCTCAGACGCTTGAATTGAAATTATTCCCAGAAATATCAGTGGTTTACGGTTGAGAATTACGCGGGTATATTAATTAACGTCGTTGCACTTATCAGTGGAATCCAAGGGACGCTTACAGTACATGGTTCCGGTAAGGAAAATTACTGGAAATATAGCATGTGTAACCACATCCGTAGGCACTGTTTGCGATTCCTTCAGTCTGCTACCATTGCCAGAGGTTCACCAGGAAGTGAATAAAGGAAGGAAGCTCAAATGAACACTCGAATTCTTGAAGCCAAGTCTGGCGTGCATCGTTTTGAAATGAATGAACTCGCAGAAAAAGTCGGCTGGGGAAAATCTTATTATAAAGATGAAGGCAAGTGGGAATATATGTTGGCACGAACAGCACACGTCGCTTACATTAAAAAAGATGGGCAATTGATTGCATTTGGCAGAATTGTTGAAGATGGCAAAATGTGCATGTTTTACGATATATGTGTACACCCGGATCATCAGGGGCATGATCTTGGAACCCTGTTAATGGAACATCTGACTCAGAAAATTAAAGATAAAAGTTATACTTCCATTGGACTTTTCGCCTGGGAAGCTAATAAGACCCTCCCTTCTTTTTACAGTAAATTTGGTTTTGAAAAATCGATGGGAATGGAGCTTAAAAAATATCAGTCAAAAAATTAGTAACATTCGCATTGCTTTCAGTGTGTTAGAATTGGTAGAAATACCTCGAATGATCGTGAAATCGACTATACTTATAGGTATAGATGTAATAAGAAATTTCACCCTTAGGAGGTGACTCATGAAACCCAAACACAAAGTATTAGTTGGTGCATGCAGCTTTCTTGCTGTCGCAGGCTTTCTAGTTAGTAGTGATATCATTTACTTAAATACTGCGAGTGGGCCGCAAACGATTACCAATAATGCTAGTAACGTATCCCAAGCGAATCAAGCCAAATCTGTCACGCAAGAGAAAGATGGCCATCTGACATTTAAATAAAACTCTATCTTGTGTGTCGGTGATTACTATCAGGGGTTGCGTCTCCCTAATGTCCTGAAAGATCCTGACCAGTCACAAAAATTAGTAAGATCAGGCATGGTTAGCTTGTCTTCGTAAAAGTATCTGGCGATGATTCTGGATATATTTATTAATTCTGGTTCTTGTAGCAATTTGAGAGCGCTCATACCCTTTAGTGGGCCCTCCTCCATGGTCGTCGTAAGGCCTGCCTTGGTAATTAGGCGACACATTCGCGGGTGAGCCTCCAGAAACGCTATGCCACTCGGATTTGTTAACATGCGCAACAAAATGCTGTCACAAGTTTTTTCTTTGTCGCGTGCAACGGGATCAGCGAAAAACGAAGTGTAGCTTCGTCCCAGTGATTTAAATTCCATATTCAAAATACCTGAATCGATTTTGTTGCGCAAGATTTCATCTCTGTGAAGAATTAATAGCCCCTCATGAGTGGTTAAGAGAAAATACGCAAGACTTTGTGTGCCGAAGGCTTGTAAATTCATTTTAAGCTGGTTCGATGATAATTTTGCGCGAAACGCATGGGCGGCAGCAATAAATTCACGACCGCTGCGAGACGCGACAAAGTTGCAATGATAGCGACCCGACTGGCTCATTACTGCAGACGGCGCGAGTGATACGTGACGAGCGACTAATGCCTGAATGTCTGGAAATTTTAATAAAAATTCTTGGCCATCCTGTCTGTCGATTAATAATCTTGCTGTTTCCCTGTCGAGTGCCTGCGCGGTGATTTTCTTGCGGAGCGTTTCAGAAGCAGTTATCACCTGTAAACCATTAGCATGATCGTTGATGAAATGCCAAAGTAACGTGTGTGGAGTGGAGCTCAATTGTTGTCGATACGCTACCATGGCGAGTGTTCTTGGTGATAACAAATTCGCGAATTCCGGGTATTCTAAAAATAAATCGATTGACTCCGGGTAATAACAGCGAAAATTGAATTGATATTCTGCTTCTGTCCGCGGTGGATCAATTAGCAGTGATGCCGGTGATTGAAGAAACGTATTGCGAGCATTAAATGCTTTTTCAGATATTTTCGCGCGTACCGCCGGATCCGAAAATATTTTTTTATCAAAGCAACCGAAAAGTAGCAATAAAAGTGAGACGCCATCACTAGAAATATAATTTAATGTTTCTGCGCTGGCGGATGAAATAATAGTGTAATGCTTTTTTAAAAGCTCCCTACCCTCATCGAAACTAGCAAGAAGATACAATACCGGAGGATCGTCATCTAATGACGTCATTCGTTTATTAATGGTATCTGGATTATCTAGGAAACGAGTATAAAGCGGCGAGATCGTTGATTTGGCCTGAATGATCGAATTGATTTCTGCGAGTATGGCGATATCATCTTCATGACTTAATGCATCAAAAGTTTGGCGGGAATCCATGATTAACTTCCATATTAATTAAAAATTATCACGGAATCATACCCAAACTTCATTTTTCACTCAATGCTTGATTAGGCGTACACCTGCTCTGCGCCGTGATGGGTCACACGGTCGTATTCCATGTCGAGCGCTTTATATTTACTAATAATGGTATTTGTTTTTTCTTTGACGGTGGCTTCCACAGTGTCACAGCTATCCATGGCCGGTAAACTGTCAAGCATCGCTTCTACTTCATTTGCCGCTTCAATGCCGTGATTGCTGTGCCCTTGTTCGTGGGCGTGAATACGAACTAGAAAATTATCCCAGTTTTGTTGTGTGATTTGATCGGCAGTCGCGTAATTAGTCCATTGTGGATATTTAGTGGTGGTGAATAATGTCACGCGTGCACTAGTAATTTTGCACCGATTAGCTTCTTGCAAATACGTGGTATCCCATTTCACGAAATACTCGGTGACTGCGTCGAAATGCTCACCGTTTGCGCTCGGACCCACTGCCTTCATCTGTGCGAGTAATTCCAAGGCATTACTTCCTGTGACCGGGTAATGCAGTTCGGATTGAGAGATAATGGGGCTTGCCATCACAGCGGTGGCAGTGAGCATCAGAGAGCAAAAATACACGCATTTTCTTATTAATATCAACATTCGGTTACAGTCATCTCATTAATTTGATCAGCATTATACCAGAAAAATATGCCTTGGTGAGCTTCGCGCAGTAAACCTGATGCAAATCATAATCGCTTGGTTTAAGCTACCGCGGCCAACGTTCATTGTGGGTACTCATTTTTTTATACGTTCAATAATTCAATTACTTATGGAGTGAACCATGCTGGAGCGATTCGATAGTGCGTTAGAGTCTGTGAAAGAAGCGACGATGTTGGATTGGTTGGTGGCAACAGGATTGGCGGCGACATCGTTAATGATCGCTAATCAAGGTGTTTCATTTTATCAGTCGCTCTTTGGCGGGCGAAAAATGAATAAACTTGATTTAATTGCGATTGCCAGCGAGCGAGAAAGTGCGCTTAGCCAATACCGCGAGTCACTAGCCGATATCAACAGCGATTCACTTGGTAGCGCATTATTAACCGTGAATACTGCTATGACTGATTTTAAGCGCACGTTATCGCGCAACCCGGACGCCATTGAGCTTGGTAATAATAAAAAATTATTAGCTAAATTACATTATATGCGCGCACAGATTTATTCATTACAAGATGAAGCCTTATTAGCAGAAAAAGAATTATTAACAGCCGTGATGTATCACCCCGGGTTTATCTTGGCACATAATTTATTGGCACATCTTTATCTCTACCCGTTACATAATCAGGATAAAGCAAAAAAATCTCTTCAAACCTCGCTATCACTGAATCGTCATCAGGTCTATACCAGTTTTTATCTGGCCATGCTAAACAATGATTTACCTGCCATGAATGCAGCCGCTGAAAAAATATTGCATGTTTACTATCAACAATTCGAAGCGAATCGTCTCGATAAATTGCGTGATGAGCACCCTGCCCTGACGACGCTTCTCGCAACCACGCCATTTGCCACGATTCCATACATACTAGTTAACTGGCTAGATGTGAAACTGGAAAAAGAACGCAACCCGCAAGCACTGCTTAGCATCGTCAACGCTTTCAATGCGATCTTGAATGAAGTCTCCGCTATCAGTAACACAAAATTACGCGTCATGATGCAAGAGTGTCGCATCAGCGCTTTACTAAAATTATCGAAGATGAAAGTGATGGCTGATGAGTTTAATGTCGATGAAGCTGCTCTGCGTGATCACTGTGGACTGAGCACAGTTGAAGGTGACGCAAACAGTTACTACTTTGAATATGCCGGCGAACATCTGGATAAGGCTGTTTCAGGCTTGTTCGCAAGAGGCACAGAGACGGAATATCTCAAAGATCCGAAATACCACGAAAGAGTAGCTGAAATCATCATAGGCTGGGCTAAGCACGGTTTATTAAATGGTGACAGTAAGATTATTATTTCAGAACTGATTAGTCCGCAAAGTGTCAGCAAAGAATTGGTTAGTTATTTTATCGACACCTATGTGAAAGGAATGGGCTGGAAGCCTTGGCTCACGGTTGTACCAGATCGTGAACAGATGCATTCACTATTAAGTCTTTCCTGTGAAGAGCAAGGCGTACAATTACTTATTTATAGCCGCGATCAAGAGCACAATAAAAATATTGTCAAAGATCCTCTCGCCAGCGTCGCGAATGCTAAATCAGTATTGCGTGTTCTCTATGACCCGGAGTGCTCATCAGTCAACAGCTTTAAACTCTTGGCTCCATTATCAGCACCAGCCGATCTCTATCTCTGGATGGCATTAACCGAATGTTGGGTCTTACTCAAAAAGGATGATGCCGTTAACGCTTATGCGTTATCCGTTTTAGGCGAGCGCGGACTTGCCGTGCTGCCTCAATATGCCTTGGCAAAATTAAGCGATGATCATCTTCCGAAGACTGCAAAAGCCGCTGTTTTAGCAGGACTCAATGCTTACATCGAACATCATGACGGAGCCTGTCAGGCTGATAAAGAATATGCGATTACGGTTAGAGATAATTATACGGCCGCAAATACCAAAGCATCTTTCAGCCGATTTTTCCCGAAAAAAGTGGTGCTCGGTGTCGCCGCTACAGCGGCAGCCACCCTTGGGCTTGCTTATCTACTTCGTCGTGAATAAAGAAATAACGGGTGCCGCTTATTATCGTGGCACCCGTTATCTTGTTAAAGTGATAGTTTAAACTGATCAGTTTCTACTGTACTTAATTCTTGCAGCTTTTTATGCAATATAAATAAAAATGCCTGCTCATCTTTATTGGTTAGTTGTGCTGCGGCCAGTGATGATTTATTCACGGCAAGACGAGCGTTCAGTAATTTTACTTCGACACCTTTATTTTTTAAAAATGCGTGAAGCTGATTGAGTATCACTGCATCGGGTGCACCAATTAGCATATGTGGCGCATTCATCTGTGTGGTCGCCTCTTTTGTCTCTACGGCGCAGGCTGGAATCAGTTCATTCTGATCGTCTATGTCTTCCAAGTAACGATCATACTGCTTGACGGCATGTTCAAGTACTTTGTTGAGATTGAATGGCACGACATCTGGAGCGAAATAAGATTTCATGACGAGGTTCCTTCTGTGTTAATGGCCCGAATCCATTCGGGAGTGAGTTCGATAATTTTACGTTGGTTTAAATCGAATAACGCTAATTTCAACTCTGCGGTGCAGCAAACATCGTCGCCACGGAGAATTCTTTGAGCCATGGTAAATATTTTCTTGGTGCAAGATGTGACGCGAGTTTCAATCGTGACAGTTTCACGTAGTTTTAATTCTCTGGAAAAAGCCAAGTTAATTTCAAGGAGAACGGGCCCTATTCCGCATGCCTTGATTCTCTCTATGCCGTAACCATTCAGCGTGATTAAATCCCAACGTGCCTCTTCCAGCATGACAAGATAATTTGCGTTATTGACATGGCCAAATGTATCGAGCAAGTTCTCTTTAATGAGCATGGTGTATAAGTGGGGTTTGGTGCTCATGCTGGGATCCTTTCTGTAATTTGACACAACCAGGCATCTAAAACTGTCATATTGCCAAGACTATCTGTTAAGGAAATGCCAGTATGCTGATTGGATTGTTGGAGAATACTATTACCCACCACATCGACCTGATAAACAAAAAGCGGTTTGTCTGCGTGAACAACTATCTCAGTGGGTTCGTGCTGGTCATGGCGTTGCATCATAATTTTGTTATTGCTCATATCTGGTGACCAGGGATTAGTGATAACTTTCAAGCTACCTTCTGTGCCGTAAATATCGAATTGCCAATGCATCTCTATGTCATCTGCGGTTGAAACGACAGCAATAGATTCATCGGGAAATTTCATCACAATTGATGCTTGATGATCATTTTGAGTGCGAGCATTAAGGCGACCTAGTGCACGCATTTCCACAGGCTCTGCCCCCGCAATCAAGCGCACTAATGAAATTGGATAACAACCTAAATTTCGAATGCTGCCACCAGCCGCTGGGTTGGCAAGTGTTGCGATATTCGCAGTATATGCAGCCTGATATAAAATGGGTTTACCTATATTCCCACTCGCCACCAGTTCCTGAATTTTTTGCGTGAAGGGATGATGACGATACATTAAACCTTCCATACAAAATACTTGTGCGCGTCGCAGAACCAACATGACCTCAAGTAGTTCTTTAACTTCCGCCACAATTGGCTTTTCGCACAGAACATGCTTACCCGCTTCTGCTGCGCGGATGATCCATTCTTTATGTAAGTGATTAGGGAGCCCGAGATAGACGACATCAATATTAGGATCTTCTATCAAGGATTGATATTGTGTGTAGAGAGAGGGTATAGAAAATTTATTGGCGAAATTTGCCGCGCTCTCGTGTTGTCGACTGCCAATCGCGACCAGATCACCGGTGTCAGATTGGATAATGGCTTCTGCCATGACGTGGGAAATGGGGCTGGTGCCGAGTATCCCCCACTTGATGCGTTTAATTTGCATAGCTTTCCTCTTTATTATTTATTCAACCCCATGTCGAATTTAGGTAATTTCGCTTCAAATAGCAACTACGGTCACTTTTGCCGTGAGTACAGACAAGACTAAAATTTCAGGATGGGGCGAGGTTGCATCTGTTCAAGTGTTTCTGTATTTTTATTGAATTCAATTTTGTCGTATCCAAATGATTTCATCCGCATAGCGGAGGCGGCAATAAATTTTTTAAAAATATAGGCAGAGATTCTCGTCGCGGGACACATACGCGGGCCAAGTCCAAACGGTGTGAAGTGGCCTTTATGTAAATCACTATCGGGTTTATTAAGGTGTCTATTTGGCTCGAATCGGGATGGTTCAATCGTGTCATTTTCAATGGGGGCAAACGCCCTAATCGGAATGAGGATGATAGATTTTTCAGGAATTGCCAAGCCATCTACGTTTATTCCCTGATCGGTTGTTCGCGCAACGCCTTCCATAGGCGGACAACACCGCAATGATTCAAGCCAGTAGGCATGCAGATACCGAAGTTGTGTGTTATCGCGCATGATCGCTTCATCTAAATCTACACCACTTTCGAGCAAGGTGGTTATTTCCGCCGCTATCAAATATTGATGCGTGCGGCGTGGTGCATTTAAATTCGAAGCATAAGACAAATAAAGCATGCCAGCCTGAATGACGGGTGATAAATTTCCTGTCGCTAACGCACCCGAAACCGTCAGGCGAATATCGGGGTCTGCCATTAAGGTATGAACGGTTTGGTCATTCGCTAATATTTTTTCGATAGGTTCCTGCGGATATTTGTCTCTGATTAAGGATACCAATAAATAATTATCTGAAGCGCCTTCTTCATAAATCCTCTTGAATTCAGCGCGGAGAAATTCATTCAATGTTTCGTTGAATTCATGTTTGCGTTGTCTAAACTCACTGGATAGCAGGCGAATTAGATACGGCATGGTGGGTAGAAATCCGAATCCTGATTCAGCGGGCTCCATTTTTTTATCGAGTACAAGCTGCATTTTCGGTGTAAGACGAAGCCCGGTAATACTCCGTGTGATTAAAGAGCGGATTTCATGCGAGATGAATTGCATCACTTGATCGGTGACTTTTGTCTGCTGATAGAGATAATTCATCACGTCCAGGATTGATTTTTCGATCTCGAGTTTCAATGTTTCATCATTCATTCTAAATGAGGTAATCAGGCGATTTCTAAGATGATGCGCCTCTTGATTAGAAAGGCTGAGAAAAAAATTAGACGACGTTACGTGATTGACAATATTATAGGGTTGGCGAGCATTCGATTCATCGATATTCATCACCGCACGTAATAATTTTTCGGCACGTTTCGCTGGCAAGTCGTGAGTCGTGGTGACGAGGTTCCAGGTGGAAATGAACGGCCGTATTTTTTGAGTGACAACCCCGTTTTCAATTGTATTGCCTGCCCTTTGACGTGCCAGGTAGGGATTGACCATGAAGTTTGTCATCAACTCAACGCAATAGTCGTAAACTTTACCGACAATCTGAACGAGTCGTGCAAACATGACTTGCCTCCGGGGGAATTCTTATAGTAATTTTACGGCAATTTAACATAAAAACATTCGCTGGGTCACGCTGATGGTCATGATAAAAATTATTTTGTTAGGGCGCCATAATCTATTCCCTTGTTTTAAGCATATTGCCGCGGTGATCACCGACGTTGAAACGGGACGTGTATTTTTGTTAAACCACCCCTTCGGCTCATACGACCACAGTGACCCTCGTGCCAGTCATCCCGATCGAGCCATGCAGCTCTACCAAGGCGCCAGGGTGAATTTTTGTGTCGATACCCTTGTTTTATTTAGTCGGCAAAATTACGACGCCTTTCTTGACGCTTTCAATCGTGATTTCAGGGATGAATTCAGCTGGTTTTCTAATAATTGTGCCACGTCAGTGAATCGGGCCTTAGATTATTTTTTCCCTGGAGAAAGCCTCTCCAGTAGCTATAGTTATCTGCAACTGATTTGCTTGCCCTATTTTTTACTTGCCTTGGCGCTGAATGCTGCCGTTGATACACCGCCAAGCGTCTATGAAAAAGCTGTCGCGCTAGCCCTCCACCATGGGCAGGATAGTCTGACAGCGGTTGAAAGGGCTCAGCTAGATCGCATCTCTGCTCCTCCGCTTTCAAGCTCATCGAGTGATGGATTAGCCCGACAGATCAAGCTGGATGAATGGACAATGTTAAATATTTTGCGGCCGCTGAGCATGATTTGATCAAAAACCACCCGACACACCAATGCAAATGATTCTCATTTGCATTATCACTCTCCCTGCCCTATAATTCGTTACTCATTTCAAATATAACGCAAAGAAGGGGTGGAACCTTGGCGATTACGTGGACTAGCATCAAAGAGAAGGCCAGCAACGCATTAAAGTTTGCCAGTAAATTACTCACTAAAGCGGTTTGCGTGTTCGATGATATTCCATTTTTACTGACGCTGAAAAATACCGGCAATGTCGGTCCACTCTTGTTAGTGGGCGCAGGGTTGCTCATGTTTCCGATAGGCGCCTACGAGGGCATCAAAGGCCTCAGAAAAGCTTTTAGAAAGGGAATGGGCCAGGCTGAGCGCAAAGCATTAATCGTCACAAGCGCGATTAAATTGGGTTTGGCGGTCATCGGATTCATTGCCTCAGTGACCCTCCTCGCTTTCGTCCTCACCAACCTCGTTGTGCTCGCGGCGGCCGCCTCGATTACCATCCCGACAGTCATGGCCGTCGTGGGCGGTGTCGAGCTCGCTCATGATCTCCATAGCCTCTCTCTCGCTAAACAAAATGTTGAAGGTGTAGAGGAAGCTAAGCGCGATGTAGCTTATAGCGCCGCCTTTTTTGGATTTGGTCTTGCGATTGCGACACTCGCTACGTTAAGTGTTTTAACCGGCCTTGGCGTGATCTCATTTGGCATTATTCCTTCAGCTATTCTGGTGGGTGTCGTGGTGATCGCCCTCGCCGTGAAAATATTTCAAATTCTCGATACAAAAAAAGTAAAAGATGAAAACGGTAAGACAGTGGGCATCGAGCACCCTTTGAGTACGGCGCTTGAAAATGGCTGGAATAAGTTGAAATCAATGTTCGGATTTTCACCCAGTACCACAGAAAAAAAAGAGGATAAGCGTGATATGCCGAATCTACATGCTGCGTTGGGTGTGACATCTGTCAGTGCGGTGCCCCATGAATTACCAGCACATGAAAGAGTTGACAGATACGCGCCTATCAAGCCTTTAGCGCCGACCCCTACTGTTGTGACGACGGCAGCGCCACGCTGCGTAATGGTTTAACTGGTTAAGCCAAAACCACGCTTATAGAGCATATCAGATGGATTCTCCGGATTAGGTATATTGATCGGTAATTTTGCTTCCGCGGCGGAAACACCAAAAATAATCCGCGCCAAGGCCGGCATACTCGGGCCACGAAAATACGCTTTCTCACCTTCCTTCAGATAGCCATAAAAATCATAACCAGCCAGCATCGCGTCTGCGACGTGACGATAGTCGGGTAAATCGTAAGGTGCGAGCAAGCTGATATAAATCGTCGTTTTGCCGCGCGATTTTGCATAACGCAACGCCTCACGGATCAGCACGTCATCAAAAAAATGATTGGGCTGGCGTAAATTGTCACCGGCAGGAATGGCGGGGAACGCCAGACTTTTTTGTGGTTGAGGGGCGAGTTGAAGATTGATGGCGGCTAAGGATTTGATGGTCGCATTGCCTGCGATCACCACATCGGCTTGATCGATGGCTTTGATTTCTTCTTCAAGCGTTGTGTCGGAGACTTTAACGAACGTGACGCTTAGGCTAGACGGAATAATACCTGCTGCTTGAAGATTTTTAATTTCCGCGGCAATACCTGCGCCCTGCTCGAGCCAAGGCGTGAGAATATGAATTTTGGTATTGGCATCGACACGGAGAGGAATGACATGATTTTCATTTTGCACTAAGGTCATGGCGTTGTTGGTGATGGTATTTTCAAGATCACGCTGCGATGGGTCGGCGAGTAACATTTCTGCGCGTGAAATTTTTTGTGGCAAGCTGGTTTCATCGGTGTGTAGTAATCCGAGCTTTAATTTAAGCTTAATGATACGTAAAACAGATTCATTTAATTCTTCTTCGGAAATTTCGTGATGTTCTACTGCTAGTTCAATAGCAGAAATGAGTTGTGCTAGTTTAGTAATATCTTCAGGTCGTGAAATGGAAACAGGCATCAACGCCACATCTACGCCCGCGTGAAATGATTTAATGACGGCATCAGCTGTTTCGAAATGCTGCGCGATCGCCCCCATATCCAAGGCATCCGTAATCACCACACCTTGATAATGTAATTGTTGTCGCAGCAAGTTAAATTGTATGGTGCGCGAAAACGTTGCTGGAGTCACAAGCATTTCATGCGATTTTGAAGACAAGATCATTGAACTATCCAGTGCAGGATATTGAATATGTGCTGACATGATAAAATCAGGCGGTGATCGGTCGATGATGTATTGGAATGGATATAAATCCGATTGCCAGGCTTCAGTGAGTGTGTGCGTCACAACCGGTAACCCTATGTGACTGTCAGTGCTGGTATCACCGTGACCGGGAAAATGCTTGAGTGTGGAGGCGACATTTTCTGCCTGAATACCGCGACTAAACGCGAGACCAAGCTCGGCCACCAAGGCGGGATCATCTGAAAATGCGCGGACATTAATAACCGGGTTTTGTGGATTCACATTTACATCCACATCGGGCGCGAAGTCGACATTCAGGCCCACAGCCTTTATATCTAGCGCAATGATCTGGCTGACACGGCTGGTAAATGCTGCATCGGGATGTCCGAGGTGAGCCGCAGCAAGTGCCATATTACCCGGAAACGTAACACTGGCATCACGCGGCAACCTGGCCACGATGCCACCCTCTTGGTCGGTCGCGATCAGCAACGGCAGTTTTTGCGCGGAAAACATGGCGTGTTGAAAGGAATCAGTGAGCGTTGTAATTTGTGAAATGGATTTCATATTATTCGAAAATAAAATCACACCGCCGATATGGTTTTGAATTAATATTTTCGCAATATCAGGATTGATGGTTGTTAAATCGGTATTGCAGGTCTGATCATGACGGGAGCGCTGATCGCACCAGTAGCGAAAATCCAGCATCAGCTTTTGGCCGATCTTTTCCTTCAGCGATAACCCTTTTAAAATTTTTCTGGCTTCATCTGTGGTGGTCGTCACCTCGCTAGGTTTTGTGCTACCTAGCAGTGCCAGTAAAAGTGCGAGAAAAAGTAGATTAGTTTTCAAAAGACAGACCTTTATCCATCAATTTGCTATGCCCCAACGATCTCGCGAGCTTATCACAGGATTTGTCCATCATCGAAGCCTTCAGGGAATGCTACTGAATAACCAGAGCATTTAGTGAACAATACCATTGATATTGATATATATTAGCCCATTAATCGAGCGACTGGTTAATTTATAGACAAAGAATATTGGCTGAACTGGATAAAAAAGGGGTATAATTAACATATAAGAATAAAATAACAATAAAAACGATCACACTCAATCAAGATACACGAGGATGGACACTAATTGCGAGGTGACGATCATGAAACCGAATCCTATTCAAAAAAATAAGAAACTGATCGCGAAGGTTTACACCGAGTCTGAACAAGATAAATTTAAACGTCGTCACCTGCTTTTACTGTTAGGCATACTTTGTGGCCTGGCATTTTCCTTGCAATCCCTCCCCTCGCATGCCGCCGCACCAGGCAACGTGACACTGGAAGTGAATAACGGTCAGATCAACATTGATTATAGTCAGGTCGATAAATTTAATGCGGCACAAGATGGAAAGCAGGTTAAATTCGCCGCGGTTGATGGGAAAGAACTGATTCTTTCTGACAAGCCAGTCAAAATCAATCAGGCCTATCAACCACGCTACCTGACCGATCTTGGTGTGAGAGTTGCCAATAGTAATATCGTCAGAATTCCACCTTATGATTTAGTCAGGAATGATATTCAAACCTTGCCATCGATACCTGACATGATCGTGATGGCGGAGGCCGCTGCGGTTTCCGTGTATGACGAAATACCGGTTGTAATCCCCGGCGTTTCAACTGATATCAGTGAACCTGCCACGGCTGCCGCACCACAAGCTGTCAGGGTAGCCTCGACCCCCGCATCAACGTCAGCTGCGATACCAAGCCCTACCATCTCCGCAAATGATGACATGATGTTCTGGAGAGTTTTCGGTGTGTCAGCATTATTTGTGTCACTGTTATTACTCTTGTTACACGCACGCAAAGAGAAACAGGCACCCACCTCTAACCTCTACTCTGGCATGCCTGATACTAATGCAATGGTGGGCAAAGGCAAGCTGTTCGACTTCAATGGTAATGTGATGAAGGGGCGTGTCACTCCCATCAATACGACATTTCTAAACATGTTGTGGCATGTCGGAAAATTTACCAAAGAAGGCTCGATGAATACTTATTTCTATATGGCGTTTTACATTCCACCACAGCAAGATTATGCTAAGTCATTACAAAAGCAAGACGCCAAACAAACTGAAGAGACACATACCGAAGTTTAAGCATGAGCAAGGATTTGGGATGGCCGGTGAAATATATTGGGTTTACATTTTATATTGCGAAAATAACAGTTATTACACCGGCTACACGAATGATTTAGCTAAACGATATCAGTCACATCTCGATGGCACTGGCAAATGCAAATATACACGCAGCTTCAAACCCCTGCATATTGCGCAATCGTGGCAGATTGTAGGCAGCAAGTCACAGGCAATGAAAATTGAGCGTCATATCAAAAAATTAACGCGTCAGGAAAAAGAAAAAATCATTGCCAAGCCCGACTTACTCTTCAACGAAATCTGAATCGAGAATCGAAAGCTTATCTTTCATTTCCAATTTTAGCAATTCTTTATAGCGATCACTGCCTTCGAATTTTTTCGCATACTTAATCAAATCGTGAATTTCCCTATCTTTATTTTTATCGAAAATTTCAGGATGCTCTTTTTTGAGAGCAATCAGTTTCATCATATCACCCGCACGTATGGCATGATGCTTTTCAAAATAAAGTTCAATCGCTAGATTAACAGGCAGTTCCTCAAGTAGTGTCATGGTTTGCTTCCTGTAAATAAGATGTAAAAAAATGCTTTAAGGGTTCTCATTCGAGTTTACACGATTTATAACCAAGATAGCCATCAGGACGAATCATCATGACATTATATTAAATAATTCGAAAAAAATTGTTTCAACGCTTCAATACTCAAATCATTCGACTTAAATGCGATATAACCATCCGGCCTGACAACCAGAATCGTTGGCTGTTTAATTTGATAAAGATGATGCATGGCATTCGTATCATCATGAATTTGTTCAATGGGTTCGTCTAGTGCATGCGGGGTCACGAGGTGCAGTTTCATCACATCTTTGTATGGGCCAATTAACTCGTTTTCAGCCTGTTTAATAACATCGACCATTTTAAAAATATCACCTTCACCGGTGAAAAATAGCACGTGATGAAAAGTATCATTGAGATATTGATAAAGAAAATGGTTGTGGTTCAGATTAACATCAGGCGCCCGCTCACCAACGGACGGTCCATTTTTAGATCCCGATGTCCTACTGTCGAGTGCGCAGCTATTTTTATAGCGAATGGTGAGCTGCGTCATATGTTCAGTAATATAATGCGTGATAGCAGGAATAGACATGGCGGCTTTTATCAGATATTTGCGGAAGAATAATAAAAACGGATTGGAAAGAATAAGTAGCCGCGTGAACCGATCCGTGATGGCAACCACTTCTTTAATCACTGGATAACGCTCTGCATGATAACTATCTAGAAGCTTGGGGTCAGCCCTGCCCTGAATCACCAGTGCTAATTTCCATGCGAGATTATGAGCATCCTGTAATCCGGTATTCATACCCTGACCACCCACTGGCGAATGAATATGCGCGGCATCACCAGCCAGAAAAACATTCCCTTGGCGCATTTTGTCGGTAATTTTACTATGAATCCAGAAAGGTGAAACCCACGTCACTTCGCGCGCATTCAGTTGGCCGAATGAGCGCTCGTTAACTAGTTGCTTGATATCATTTTCCGTGTAATTTTTACGAGTATAACCAAGATTGAGATTACCGCCCATGCGAAAATGATTACTGCCAATAGGGAACACACCGAGCATGTAGCCATCTGCGCTAAAAATATGAATTTCATCATTACGAAGAAACGAGTCAAATACACCATCTGCAACAACGAATTGGTCTTTCAAATCTTCGCCGGGGAAATTGAACGCACATTTTTCCCGAACCGTGCTATGCGCCCCATCGCAACCGATTAGCCACTCACAATGAATAATTTCTTCAGTCCCATCGGAATGGCGTATCGTCGCCACAACTTCATTTGGGTGAGTTTTTACATCGACTAGCTCGCGCGAGCGATCAACATGATGCTCCAGTTTATGTAATTTCTCATTGAAAATTGTTTCAGTAGCGGCCTGTGGCAGCGAAAGAATGAAGTTGTAAATGCTATTTAATTTTGAAAAGCTGGCACGCGCAAACTCTTTGCCTTTGTCATAAAAGCAGATGGATTTACAAGGTTGTCCAACGCGAAGGAAATCGTCTACTAGGCCAATTTGTTTGAATATTTCCAGTGTACGTGTTTGCAGCGCGACGGCGTTAGAGTGTTGAGTTTGCTCAGGCTTCTTATCAATGATACGAAAAGAAATGCCATGACGGGCGAGTTGATAAGCCATCATCAAGCCCGTTGGCCCTGCTCCAACAATCAAAACGGATATATTACTCATGCAATATTCGCTTCCCAAACAGCGAGCTTATCTGTTTTATCTCCGCGAGCCTGTTGCTGCAAAACGAATTGCTGATAAAGCTCTTGAATGCCCTGCGTTTTTGCGTAATGAATCGGGCCGCCACGGAATGGTGCAAATCCTGTACCAAATATCATACCAGCATCGAGTAAATCGCCATTCTGAACGACGCCTTCACGTAAGCAGGCAAAAGCCTCATTCAGCATGCGTAAAACCAGACGATCTGATATCTCGTGCAGGGGTTTATCATAGGCAGGCGCTTCCATTTTTAATTGTTTACCGTTTTTGTCATAGCGATAAAAACCTTCGCCAGTTTTACGCCCCAATTTTTTCTGCTCTACCATCTGAATTAATTTCGGTGGAATTGCAGTATTGAAGTATTGCGTGAGGTATTTCGCGACAGATAAACAAACATCAAGACCTACAGTATCCGCGAGTGTAATTGGTCCCATCGGCATACCAAAAGAAGTCATGGCTTTATCAATCACGGGTGCAGGAACACCTTCATTGAGTAAATCCATGCTTTCCAGCAAATACGGCATAAGGATGCGATTGACTAAAAATCCCGGGCTACTTTTCACTGGTAAGGGTAATTTATCCAACTTGCCAACAAAACCAACGGCCTTGTCCATCACTTCTTTCGATGTCTTTTGACCTTGCACAACTTCAACCAACATCATCTTCGCGACGGGATTAAAAAAGTGAATGCCAACGAGACGTTGTGGAAGTTGCAATACCGAATTGATTTCATCTAAAGGAATACTTGAAGTATTGGTTGCAAGTATTGCCGAAGGTTTTGCTTTGGATTCCAGCATCTTGAAAATCTTTTGTTTGATAGCCAGATCTTCAACGACAGCTTCAATGATGACATCCGCTTTTGAAATTCCATAGCCATTGACATCTGGAATGAGTCTATCCATTGCCATTTCAACCAGATTGCCTTCTTTTAGCTTTTCTACAAATAATTTCTTAGCGCGCTTGATGGCGGGCGCAATCAGTCGCGGCTCCATATCTTGTAACGTTACGGTAAAGCCTTGCACTGCACACCAGGCGGCAATATCACCACCCATCGTGCCGGCACCGATCACATGCACATGTTGCGCTTTGAAACCAGAATCTTTTGCGAGAGCCTTTAATTGCTCTTGCAAGAAGAAAACACGTACGAGATTTTGACTGGTATCACTGAAAAAAAGCTTACCGCAACTTCTCGCTTCACGATCATAAGCCGCACTACTATCAACGCCGACCAATTCCCAATTATCCAGTGCATGGAAAGGTGCGGGATAATGCTGTGCGCTGACTTTTTGTTTCAATTGTTTACGCATAAAATGCCCAAGCAGTTGGCGCGAAAATTTTTGATTGGAAAGCGATTGAAGCCACGTTGCTTTGTGCGCGCTAGGCTGATGGTTGATGTAGTATTTCGCGGCATGAACTAATTGACGCTTAGGCACAGCGGCATCAACAAAGCCAAGCTTGACCGCTGCTTTTGCGCTGACGGTGTGGCCCGACATCACCATATTCATTCCCTGCATGCCACCAATCAAGCGTGGCAATCGCACCGTGCCGCCCCAACCAGGATGAATGCCTAATTTAACTTCAGGTAAACCAAGTCGTGTTTTACGACCATCTTCAGCAATGCGATAACGGCACGCTAGCGCAAGCTCAAGCCCGCCACCGAGACAGAATCCATCGATGAGTGCGACGGATGGAATCTTTAGGGCTTCAATCTTGTTTAAAATATCCTGACCCTGTTTTAGGAGTGCAGTCGCTTCTTCAATATCTTTAAATTGATTGAAGAGAGAAATTTCGGCGCCGGCGATGAATCCTGATTTTTTCGCTGAAGCAATCACTAAACCTTTACTGCCATTATCCGCTGCAACCAAATCAATAATTTGTGATAATTCGAGCATTACTTCTCTATTGATGGTGTTGACAGATGCATTCTGCTTATCAAAATAAAGCCACAGAATTTGGTCGTTATCGGTTTCCAAGCGCCAGTTTTGATATTGCTGCATAATATTCATGTTACACCTCAGACACATTTTCAATTAACATTGCACCGCCCTGTCCGCCGCCAATACAAATGGTAGCAATACCGCTTTTCGCATTTTTCCGCTTCAAAATATTAGCGAGATGCAACACAATACGTGCACCACTTGCCCCCACTGGATGACCGAGTGCAATCGCACCACCATCAACGTTTAAACGTGAGAGATCCATTTCACCGAGCGCTTTTTCCGTACCGAGATGGGTGCGGCAATATTCATCGCTCTCCCAGGCAGACAGACAGCCGAGTACTTGTGCAGCAAACGCTTCATTGATTTCCCAATAATCGATACTGTCAAAACTGCGATGCTGACGTTTTAGTAATTGATTTGTCGCATACACCGGACCAAGACCCATTTCAGCAGGATCCACACCAGCCCATTGCGTATCAACGACTTTTGCGAGAACGGGAAGATGGTATTTCTCAACGGCATCTTTGCTGGCGAGTAACAGCATCACTGCGCCATCCGTGACTTGCGAGCTATTTCCTGCAGTAACACTGCCGAATTTCTTATCGAAGAAAGGCTTCAGACTAGAAAGTTTTTCAAGGCTCGAATCGCTACGCACGCCGTTATCCTGCGAAAAGTAATTACCATCATCAGCATAGACCGTTTCAACTTCCGTCAGATAATTTTCATTCTGCGCCGCCATCACACGTTGATGACTGGCCAGTGCAAATTCATCCATTTGATCGCGGCTAATATGAAAACGATACGCGATATTTTCAGCGGTTTGCCCCATCGATAAATTAACGATAGGATCGCGCAGTCCTTGCATTAACGCGATAACGGGCTTGAGATACGAAGGCCTAAATTGCGAGTATTCTTTTAACTTCATTTTCCAGTTTTTTGCGCTCATCACTCCAGCGAACCAACTCGTCATTTCATCGCTAAATAATAGTGGGGCACGACTCATCGCTTCTGTGCCACCCGCCAAAACAAGATTGCACCGACCAGCTGCAATATCTTTGGCGGCACTATCAATGGCCTGCATGCCGGAAGCGCAATTACGCTGCACCGTCCAGGCGGGAACGTTATTGCCGCAGCCAAGTCGTAATGAAATAATACGTGCAATATTCGCTTCATTAGCAGACGGCATCACACAACCAACAATCACCTCATCAAGATCGGTTGGCGCGAAATTCTGGCGTTGCAATAATTCACGCCCCGCGCGCACAGCAAGATCGGCCGCTGAAAAAGGACCTGGTTTACTTTGCGCTTTTAAAAAGGGAGTGCGCGCACCATCAACAATATAGACATCGCGCAGAGTGGAACTTGATTTATCTGTCATAAAATTTCCTTTACGTTAATCAATGACTTTTTCCAAATTGAAAGTAAATTCATTCACCTTAATAACTTCAGTGATCAAGGCATCGAACTGAATCATGGTTTGCGCTTCACTTGAGCTCAAAATACCTGCTTTTTCAGCTGCGTTAACGCTGTCAGTTAAAGAACTACATTTGACAACTCGACCCTGCTTGACGGCTTCATGTAATTTCTTTTGCAGAGAATCATAGTAATCGATTCCAGTTAAAGCAGTTTCTAACCGACGCGAGGTTTGCTCCGGATCGTTACTGATGAAACAGAATTTCGTCAACTGATCGCGTATCGGTGTACACGTAATCATTTGAGCCACTAATTTTTTGGTTAAGGCATCGGCAGGTTGATAATAAGCTTGCCCGAAAGGGAAAATACAAAGTTTTAATAATCTCCCCATCCACCAGCCAGGTAAATTATTAAATAATTCATTGAAGGCAACTTGAACCTTAGCGAGACAATGCTGCACTGACCAATTGAGGTAATCGAGGTCAGATTCTGTTTGCTGGTGATCGTGATAATATTTCAACGCAGCTGACGCAAGATAGAGCTGGCTCAACACATCGCCGAGGCGCGCAGAGATTCTTTCGCGACGCTTGAGGCTCCCCCCAAGCACAATCAGGCACGTGTCTGCTGCCAGTGCGAGTGCCGTACTCATTCTTGTTAACTGACGTTGTAATTTTTGCACGGACGCTTTTTTCGCAGGTGCAGCAATAAAGCGGCCGCCAGTGAGCGCGTAAGCGACGGAGCTTAATAAATTACAGGTATAAAAACCAATATGTGAAAGTAATACTTTATCTAATGCGACGACATCCATCGTTGGCGCCGTCATCAAGTCAATTTCTTTTAAAATATAAGGATGACAGCGAATCGCACCTTGTCCAAAAATGATGAGATTGCGTGTCAGGATATTGGCACCTTCCACGGTGATACTAATGGGCATAGAAAAATGCGCATTAGCCAGAATATTGCGTGGGCCGAGTTGCACCATATGCCCAGCGTGAACATCCATTGCGTGAGCCACAATCGTACGGCTGATTTCAGTCATGTGATATTTGGCAATGGCTGATGCCGTCGACGGGTTAATCCCTAAATCAACTGCCCCCGCTGTCATCGCGCGCGCTGCTTCGAGGGTATGCGTTAAACCCGCAATATTACCTAATGCTTCTTCAATGCCTTCGAATGAGGAAATGGGGGTATTAAATTGACGGCGTAAGCGCGCATAAGCACCCGTAAAACGATAAGTGCCCTGTCCGCATGCGGTTGCAAGCGCTGGCAAAGAAATGGACCTGCCGATAGAGAGGCACTCCATTAACATACTCCAGCCACACCCTGCTTTTTCGGCCCCGCCAACGATCCAGTCTAACGGAACAAAAACATCTTTACCGCGTGTCGGCCCATTCATGAAGGCCATATGTAATGGCTGATGGCGCGTGCCAATTTCAACACCAGGATGCGCTGTTGGAATGAGGCAGAGCGTAATCCCCATATCTTCCTGTTGGCCGAGTAAATGGTCAGGATCATATAAGTGCACCGCCAAACCCAGTACTGTCGCGATCGGTGCAAGCGTAATATAGCGTTTATCCCAGGTTAGACGAATACCTGTGACTTCCTGACCATTATGAATGCCTTTGCAAACAATGCCGGTATCAGGAATATTGCTCGCATCACTACCAGCAAGCGGTGACGTTAGCGCAAAGCACGGTACATCCTGACCGACGGCAAGACGCGGCAAATAATGATTTTTTTGTTCAGCCGTCCCGTAACGTAAAAGTATTTCTGCAGGACCCAATGAATTGGGCACCATGATATTCGTCGCGGCACTAACACTGCGCGACGCGATTTTAGTGACAATACAAGAATGCGCGTAAGCTGAAAATTCCAAACCACCGTATTCTTTTGGAATGATTAAGCCAAAGAATTTTTCTTTTTTAATAAATGCCCAGGCTTCCGGGGATAAATCAGCATCATGTTGCGTGATTTGCCAGTCGTTTAACATTTGGCAAAGTTGTTCGACCTGATTATCAAGATAGGATTGCTCTTCAATTGTGAGCGTGGGGGCTGGAAACTTTAATAATTGCTGCCAATCCGGCTGACCGCAAAACAATTCTTTTTCCCACCAGGTGTTACCTGCCTTGATGGCTTCCTGCTCGGTTGGGCTGATAACGGGTAATTGTGACTTGATACGCGTTAATAACGGGCCAGTGATGAAGCGACGGCGTAATGAATGTAAGTTGGCAAAGCCTGCCGCAACGGCAAATAGTATCCAGCATAATAAAACAAGAAACCCAGGCAACCCGCCGCAGAAAGAAACGCCTAAGAGCGCGACACCCATGATGGTTGTCCAGATAATGGCGCTAAAGCGATAGATGGCAACGGTCAAAACTAACACAATCAAGAGCAAAACGCTGAAGAGTAGACCCATTTCCATAATAAAAACATCCTTTTATGACCCGAAAAATTATATAGCGTTATTGTTAAATTGTCATCCTGCAAGTCCTCACATTATTTGCCACAGGCCAAAGGTTTCCTACCTGGCACGCTAGAAAAATGTACTCATACAGATATCCACAATTTCTGTGGATAACTCTGTGGGTAAGCTATCTAAAACCCATGTACAAGAGCTTGTACTAGGGGTTTCCCTTAGGAGGGCACAAAATGGACACAAGTAATACTCTTTTATTAATCAACGATTTATGAAATGAACGAATAGCGTACAGGTATTTTGGTTGGGGATTACGCAGATTGACTGTAAAATCGGGCACTTGTGAACAATTACTAAACTTGAGGGTATTATTTTGATCGTAAACGGGTATATTTGCAGGATATAGACCCAATTTAGTCTTGTATGGTTTGCCCCCGTGTGTTAAAAGATCAGCCATTGATAGATTGTTAAGCTCAGGCCAATAATAATGAAAATAAAAAAAATAGGCTTTAATCTTACTTTAGGTACTCTCACGGTCGGCGCAAGCGCCATTTTAGCCTTCTTGAGCTTTAGCGGGATGCTAGCTTTATGGCCAATCATTCCATTAGCCATTGTCACTTTTATTCTATCTGTTGCCTACGAAGGCGAAATTTATCTACAAAATATTCGCAAATCGCTGACAAAGCTGCTGAAACGCAAATATATTGAATTATCACTCGCGAATGAATACCTGCTCAATCATTTTCCCGACACGACCCAGGAAGATTGTCCGCAATTTTTCAAAGATTACGAACAGCAGCTTAAGGTACTAGGCGAATTTGGACATCACAATCTGGATGACGCCAGCCGTGCACGCAAACTGGAAGTAGAGAAAAAATTACGCAAAATGGAGCGCTGGTTCTCCGTACAAATATTTACGCGTAAAGTGGCAAAGAAAAAATCCACCGGCTATCGCAGGCAGTTACAGGATTGGCTGAATAAAGATGAGCAGAAACAACAGCTCGAAGACTTAATGGCCACACGTAAAAAACGCTCGGTACAATTCACGATTGCCAAAGTATTCTCTGTGATTGCCGGATTGTTCATGATGGTGGGTAGCAGCTATCTTTTAGTTGCCGCTTTTGCGGCCATCCCGGTTCTTGCCTCTCTACCCTTTACCTTTCTACCGATCATCGTGGTACCGTTAGCCATCATCGCTGGCGCCGCTTACACAATGCTGATCTACAATGCCGTCACCAGCATGATTGAAAATCAGACGTTGCGAAAATGGTATGACAAGATTCGCAATATTCGCGATGACTGGCGAAAAGGCGAGTATGTCCGCAGCATCTTGATTGTATCGGCAGCGATTGTACTGGTTGCTCTCGCTGTGACATTGACAGTCTTAACCGCCGGCACATGGTGGACGATCGCGCAAAACGCGCGCCCTATTTTCGAATGGATGAGTAAAATCCCGGCGTTCGTCATGGGCATTATCAACCCTATCGTGATTGGCATCTCCTCGATTATATTCAATTTCCAAAACACCTCTGAAACGATAGAAATGCTAGATGAAGCCACCCGATCAGACGACTCAAAGAAAGATAAACCAAACATCTTTGTACGATTTGGCAGGGCTATCAAAAAAGGCTTTGAATCGTTACGAGCGAAAGAAAACTGGCTACAGATTTTCAATCCCTTTCGTATACTGATCAAAATAACCTTAGCACCATTACGCATTCTATTGTTTATTGGGCATTTGATCAGCATGGGTGTGACCGATGACCGTATGCCTGGTATTCCGCAATTATTGGCCGCCATACTTGGTACAGTGAGTGAAATATTTGAAGACCTCCACTACTACCCGAGCTTGATAGGTGTGGGCCACGATCACCACCACGGCCACTCAACTAACGATCTCTTAAAAGAACGTCACGATAAAGGGCATTCCCACAGTCACGATAATGACTTACCTGCCCGCTTTCTGAATTTCATCTTTATACCTTTGTTTTTTCTTGCGGCACTATGGGATTCCTTCGCCAGTCAATCTAACCCCGGAGACAAGCACGCTGTCGACAAGCTTAAGCACGATGAACACAAGCACGACAAGCTTAAGCACGATGAACACAAGCACGACAAGCATAAACACGATGAGCATAAGCACTGTAAAGATAAGGACGGCGAGCACAAACACGGTAAAGATAAGCACCACAAGCATAAACATGATGAGCATAAACACGATAAAGATAAGCCAAAAGTAAAACTTGGCTTTGTTGAAGCATGGAAGAAACATTGGGGCATAAAAGAAGAAAGATCCATTGAACCTAAGAACTTACATCCGGTTTCAGCGAAATGGGAAAATGAAGAAAAAATCCAAACTGAAGCACGTCACAAGCTAACTCGCAGCAATAATGCAGCGATGGTTAAAGAACTTTCCGGCGCCACATCCAAACCAGGATTATCAATAACTGGTGATGATCAAAATAACGGCGCTACAAATCAAGGTCATGCGCCCACAGCAAGCAACCTCCCTCTTGTTAACGATCCGATTATCATAGATCTTCCTGTCGTCAATGCGGCCGTTCGAAAGATGTAGGCTGAAGAGATCATACTTTGATGTGATCCATGCTATTAGTCTACTTACACATCCTGAAGCTCTACACCGTAAAACAGCTTCATACGTGCCTTCATGACTAACATAGGTGAATGCCGTGCGAATACCGAGTTCATATCATTGGTCCAGCGTCCGCTTTGCAAATTAATCAGTATGGGCTCATGAAAATGATTATTTTGCGGGTAAAAGGCTAGCATCCACGATCCGTAAATATCGGCGTATTGTTTACTGCGAATAATTTTGTCGCTCATATCATTTTTGATTGTGAGACGCGTGGTGCGCGGGTCAATTTCATAAAGATGCACACCCTCCAGCATGACATCACGTGTTTCAGGATAAACGGTACGTATGGAGGCTGGCGAGAAATCACTTTCTATCATCACGTGCTGCTGGGGTAACAAGGTATTTTCCTTGCGGATAATCGCAGCCATGGCAGGAGGATGTTGATTAGGTGCTGCGATGTTCGCAAGCGCAAACAATGTTTCTTTGATATCACTGAGCGGCACAACACCGGGTACCTCGCCAACAAGCTGTGACCCCATACCAAATAATTTAAAGGCTAGCAGCGTGTGATATTGCGATAAGCCAAGGACGTCTGTGCCATGCCCGGCAGATTGATTCACCGCTTCATGATCAAGGCTAGGCGGATAAAAATGCGGTGGCTCCCCTGTTTTGCTGAGCGTTCCAATATAACTCTCGCGCTCAGTAATGCGATCACCATGTAATTCTAGCGCCTCACCGTGATCAGATAACAACACCACGACCGAGTGATTGAGCAACTGCGCTTCTTTAAGGAGCGCCATAAATAATTTGAGCTGCTGGTCGACGCGCTGAATACTGGCTTGATATCGCGCCTGGGGTAAGTCGTAATTCGGCGAATCAAGCCAAAGATACGGGGAATGCGGTAAGCAAAAATGTACAGCTAAAAACAAGGGTGTTTTATGCGAAATTAATAACTCGGAACGCATCATCGCAATAAAACTATCCGGGTCGTAAGTATGAAAAGCAGGACGATTTGCGTAGCTATAGGGAAACAACCAGCGACCGAGCGGCGAATTCACAATTAAATTCGATAACGGAAAATCATTGAAAGTTCCGAGTAAAAAATCATTCAGACCGACGGGTGGTGAAATGATATGACTAAAACCAAGCTGCTTATCAATATTACTAAAGCGTGTTTCATCGGTAGCATAAACGGTTTCATAGCCATGCCGTTTAAATACCGCAGGCAGGCTATCCAAAAAATGCGAGGAATCAATTTTGACAAGATTGCTGCGAATGCGTGACTGGTGCGGATGCTGACCTGTTAAAATACTCATCCAAGAAGGATAGGTGCGCGCAAGCGGTGTCACGGCCTCACTGAAAACGGTCGCTTGATCGAGAAATTGATCCATCGTAGGGGTGGGATGATCGGCACCAAAATACCCTAAATAATCAGGGCGCAAAGAATCAATGCCAATGATGATGACATTCGGTTTCGCTTTCGTAGCCATCTGTAATAACGGTGAGCGCGAGTGATTCAAGAGCGCCCAGATGCTGATTACGAAAGATCCTATTAATAACAGTACGACCTTTAATGGTAGCCGACGAAGTGAAACCACAAAACCCATCACACCTGCAGAAATTGCTGCAAAGAATAGACATGAAAGCAGTAGCGCTGTTGCTTTCGTCATACCTTGTGTGACCAATACCAATGAGGTTAGTTCTGAAAATTTAGAATGCGGAAAATAAAATTGATTAGCCGCCATTGCGGCGCCAATGCCAACCATCCAGAGAATAATGGCATAATTGAACAACTGTTGAGAATTTACTTTAACTAAATATTGGGTGTAGAAAACAGCCATTAGCACGATAAGACAAAAACCAAAATGGACAAAAAGCTGGGCGCCGATAAAAAATAGTATTCCTGGCACAATACTCGTAGGTATCCTTATCTGGCCTGATACATAAGTAAAATCGCCAAGATACGCTTTATTGCACTGAATAAAGAAACTAATTTCGAGCAGGATGAAAAAACCGGTCAGCAACAGAAGATAAAACAGTGTCGTCCTGATTGAGGCGGATGGCTCCGCCTCATCGGGAGAAAGATCATTAATGGCGCTCTTGTTCTTTGACATAATTTTTGTGTTTAGCCTCACTGGATGCCAGTCGTCCCAATTCTTCAGGCGCAAAATCGTCAACCGCAATGACTTTACTACGCGCAGCATTAGCCTGCATCAAAATATCAAATTGTTCAATGTTAATGATTTTGAGATCTAGTGCACTCTGTGCCTTTTCTTGCGCCGTATAGCCTGTGATCTCAGACTTACGCACATCATCACGAATAGCTTTCTCAATCGGCTCAGCAAGAATAGATTTCACTAAGGCATCCTGAATATCTGTCAACGGATTATTGCCGGCCGCTCCCAAATACGCGCCCGTACTCAAGCGTTGGCGCGTGGTGGTTGGTGAAGTAAATAACTGGGCTATTTTATGGTTATACTTATCACGCGGTTTTGAGAAACGCATGCCCAATGGGAAAATAAGTACTCGTAAAATAATAGCGGCAGTTCGATTCGGAAAGTTTTTCAAAATCTCATCGAATTTTTCCTGTATTTCAAACAGGCAATATTCAGCAGCGTATCGCACCAGCGGTAAATCATCGCTCTGTTTGCCCTGTGTGTGATATTGTTTTAACACCGCAGAGAGAAGATATAAGTAACTTAAAATATCACCCAGTCGTGCAGAAATATTTTCTTTGCGTTTCAAGCTGCCGCCCAATATCAGCATGGAGGCATCCGCCAATAAAGCGAAGGCAGAACTGAAGCGCGTCGCATACTGAAAGTAACGCTTTAGCTTGCCAGCTGGAGCACTTACGAACAAGCCGCTTGTGAGGCCCAAGGAAAAGGCTCGCACCACATTACTCAGTGAGAAGCCAATATGCTTCATTAGCACTTGATCGAATTCGATTTGTGCCGTTTGTTGATTTTCGATTTGCGCGGCTTGAATTTCCTTGTAAATATAAGGATGACATCGCATCGCGCCTTGCCCGAAAATAATGAGATTGCGAGTTAATATATTCGCGCCTTCGACTGTAATCGCAATCGGTGAAGATTCATAACCACGACCAAGGTAATTATTCGGGCCGAGGCAAATACCTTTCCCACCATGAATATCCATGGCATCACGTGTCACGATACGACCTAATTCAGTCACGTGATATTTAACAATGGCGGAAGCAACAGAAGGTTTTTCACCTTGATTTAAGCTACCACTCACGAACGTGCGCGCGGAATCCATAATATAAGTGTACGCACCAATACGTGCCAGCGGCTCTTCAATACCTTCAAAGAAACCGATAGGCATATGGAATTGCTTACGGATACGCGCATACGCACCGGTTGCATACGTTAACACTTTTGCTCCACCTACCGCGCTTGATGGCAATGTCACGGCACGACCGCCGGCCAGTGACTCCATTAACATGCGCCAGCCGTGGCCTGCCTGATCTTTGCCGCCGATAATCCAATCAAGCGGAATGAAAACATTGACGCCCTGAATCGGCCCATTTTGAAAGGGTGTATCAAGCGGGAAATGACGACGACCAATGACAATACCGGGTGTTTCGCGTGGAATGAGCGCACACGTAATCCCAATGTCAGTTTTCTTTCCGATTAAATGATCGGGGTCATACATTTTAAAGGCGAGACCAATCACCGTGGCAACCGGTGCAAGCGTGATATAACGTTTACTAAAATTGAGTGAAATACCTAATGTGCGCTGACCTTCAAATTCGCGCCAGCAAACAATACCGTGGTCGGTCATGGATCCGGCATCGGAACCCGCTTCAGGAGAAGTTAATGCAAAACATGGCACTTCCTCGCCACGAGCGAGACGGGGTAAGTAATAATTTTTTTGCTCTTCCGTACCATATTCCAGCAGCAACTCTGCGGGGCCCAAAGAATTCGGTACTGAAACAGTGGTTGAGGCTGTCGCACTACGACCGCTAATACGTGTAATCACTTCAGAGTGAGCGAACTGAGAGAAGCCTTTGCCTCCGTATTGTTTTGGAATCATTAAACCGAAGAAGCCATTTTCTTTGATATACGCCCAAACTTCCGGAGGTAAATCTGCGCGATTGTGGGTGATATCCCAGTCACAAATCATACCGCACAATGTCTCAACCGGCCCGTCCATAAATGCCTGCTCTTCTGCCGTTAATTTTGCCGGAGGCAGCGCTAACAATTTATCCCAATCAGGATTGCCACGAAATAAATCCGCTTCCCACGTCACGGTGCCAGCAGAAATTGCTTCACGTTCGGTTGTCGACATCGGCGGCATTTCACGCTTGAACATCGCCAAGATGCGATTGCTAATATAACGACGGCGCCATGGTAAATAATTAAAGGGAATAGCGAAAGCCAGAAAGAGTAACCAGCTAAAAACTAATTCGACACTGACACCATTAAGCCGTGTTAAGACAATCAGCACCGCCGCAAAAACGGCGGTTGAAATGATCAGCTTAATACGATGGTACGCCAGCACAACAAGCGTCAATATCAATATCGAAAATATGCTCAGTCCAGTCATGATCTTTCCTTAGTTAATGTAGTGCATTAAGTTTTGTTAGCGCGTATTCCGTAAATCATATAGCACATGGAGATGATAAAATAAGTTAGTGGTTGATGGGGAAAATTGAAATCAGCGAGCTGACAGAATGTCGACAGTAAAATCGGCGGTGTTAGCGCTACCATTGTGACATTTAATATGGTTCCGAAATTAACGCCGTACCCGCTAAGTGAGCTAAATATTTTCCCGATCACGCTGTAAAGCAAAGCCTGGACGATACGATAAAAATAGGAAACTAATAGCAAGGTAAAATAAATAACAATCCATGCGTAGCTAATGTAATGCTTGATGGATTCATTAATCGTAGCCGGATTGTAGACGGCATTGTAATTAGCGGGAATGTCGTACGTTCTGATTTCGTGATCGTTATGCTTCGAAATAACTTTAGAATCCGTCACGAGCATGAAAGCGCTGGTATTATCCAGGCTCGTGTACTGCCCTGTTGTATCGATAATCGCGAAGATATTATCTTTTTTATTCGGCTCGGTTGTGTCTTTGAGGATATAGGGTTTATTTTCAGGTGTTGAAATTTTTCCATTGGTAATAGTGATAACGGGAATTTCTGCGACAAATGAATCAGAGAGTTTCGCGTAGATGACATTCAAGCTCGCTTGCGCCTGGATCGTTGGAACAATCCAAGTAAAAGACAGCAAGATGAAAAGATATCCAAATACCTTGCCGCCCCAATTCTGCCCGACATCGCGATAAAGCTTCCCTGAATAAAATGACATGGCTATCGCTTGAAAAATATTGTATTGGCTCATGCGCATCTCCATCCCTGTGAGTAAAATTGCATTATCTATTCCTGGACAGCGTAAATCCCTGGTGCATTACGGAAATATTCTTCGTAATCGAGACCAAAACCAAAGAGGAATTTATCTTCCGTGGTGAGCCCCACAAAATCAGGCGTAAAGTTAACACCGGGTTCACGTATACGACGTTTATCAACCAGAACAGCCGAGTACACCTCTTTTGCATTGGCTTGACGACAGTAGTCCAAAATGGCCGCGAGGGTTAAACCACCGTCCATGATGTCATCGACCACCACAACGGTGCGGTCACGCAAACTAATACGTGGCTCAACCAGCCAGTGCAAATCACCACCCCGTTTCGAGCCGCGATAACGCGTGGCATGGATATAATCCATTTCCAGTGGAAATGGCAATCTGACAGCAAGATGACCAGCCACAATCATGGCGCCCGTCATCACACTGAGAATAATGGGGTTGCTTTGCGCTAACTTGGCCGTCATGTCGGCAGCCATTTGATCGATGGCTGCGAGAACTTGCTGGGTGTCATAAAGACATTCAGCATTTTCCATGATTTCCTGATAGCGGTTTTTAACTGATTCCATCTTATCGCTCCATATACGCGTGTAAAAAATTTTGTGCTTTCAACGTGCGCTCATTAAGATCGCCCTGTAATGAAAAATTAGCCTGCATGACGCGCCACTTGCTTTCATCAAGTTGATGCGCGGCGTGAGGAATGCGGTCAAGTGCCTGAATAACACCGCTGCGATTATTGCAAATTAAAGTAAAATCACAACCGGCTTCACGCGCAGCAAGCACGCGGTCAGCATAATCGGTTGAGATATTGGCACCTTGCATATTGAGATCATCAGAGACAATAACCCCCTTAAAACCAAGACGTTTACGCAAAATATCTTGCAGCCAGAGTCGCGAAAAACTGACCTGACGTGAATCCACTTGCGGGAAAATAATATGTGCGGCCATCACCGCTGCAACACCGGCATGAATTAATCGCTCGAAGGGTGCGACATCATCTTCAAGTATTACTTTAAGTTCGCGAGCATCAACGGGTGTGTCGAGATGTGAGTCCGCGGTCACTGAGCCATGCCCAGGAAAATGCTTAATGGTGGCGGTCATGCCCGCTTCTTGCATGCCTTCAATATAAGTATAAGCCAAGCGAAAGACTATCTGTGGATCGCTATGGAAGGCGCGATTACCAATCACAGAACTAATGCCTTTATTAATGTCGACCACGGGCGCCAAACTTAAATCGAGCCCAGCCGCCAGTATTTCACTGGCCATCAACCAGCCTGCGGTTTTTGTTAATTCGAGGGCAAGATCGGGGTTTTTATCGTACCACTCGCCCAACAGAGCAACCGGGGGATGCGGAAAGAAATCCTGACGAAAGCGCTGAACGCGCCCGCCTTCCTGATCCGCCATAATGATGAGCGGCAAAGGACGTGATTCACGAATCGATCGGCACAAATGTTTCAGTTGTTCGCGGTTTTCATAATTGCGTGTGAATAAGATCACACCACCAACCAGGGGATGCTGCAGCAGCTCAACCTCTTCAGGTGTGGCCTGAAATCCTTGCAAATCAATGACTAAGGATCCAATCTTGTTGTTCATAGTTAACAGCTGCTCGTGAGTTATTTAGTTCGCCAATGAGCGACGCTACGCCGTGACACCAAATGCGATTATAATATTGTTTTGCTCTATCAGCTAGTTTGTTAAAATCTAAATATCAACCTACTTAAAATAAGAAACCCACTATGAGCACCCACCCCGAACTTTTGACCATCCGTGATTTTTTACGCTATGCGACCAGCCGTTTTAATCAGGCAGGACTGTATTTCGGCCACGGCACTGATAACGCCTGGGATGAAGCGGCCGCCCTCATCATGCACACACTACACCTGCCCCACGATGTCAGCGCATTGGTGCTGGATGCGCGCCTCATCGAAGAGGAACGCGCCACCCTACTCGGCCTCATTCAAAAGCGCGTTGAAAAGCGCCTACCGCTCGCTTATCTCACCAATGAAGCATGGTTTTCTGGTCTATCCTTCTACGTTGACGAGCGTGTACTGATTCCTCGCTCACCCATCGCTGAACTCATAGAAAACCATTTCCAGCCATGGGTAAAGCCTGATCAAGTTCATCAGATTCTGGATTTATGTACCGGCAGCGGCTGTATTGCCATTGCCCTAGCCAAAGCTTTCCCTGACGCCGCCGTGGATGCCAGTGATATTTCGGATGACGCACTGGCTGTTGCCAAAATTAACGTTTTACGCCACGAAGCAGAAGATCAACTCCACCTGCATAAAGCCGACTTGTTCACCGGCCTACCCGCGAAAAAATATGATTTGATCGTTAGCAACCCACCGTATGTCAGCCAACAGGAAATGGCCGAGCTTCCCGATGAATACCGTCATGAACCTACACTAGGGTTACAGGCAGGCCAGGAAGGCTTGGACATTGTAAACCGCATCCTGATGCAAGCCGGAGAATACCTTACACCAAATGGTGCCATCGTGATTGAAGTGGGTAATAGTGAGCACGCCTTGGCCGAGGCTTATCCTGAAACCTCATTTATGTGGCTTGAATTCGAGCGTGGTGGTGGCGGCGTATTTTACTTATCTGCCAAAGAACTCAAAGAGCATTGCGCGCGCATCAAGGAAAACATGGCGAAGCACCACTAGTCGCACAGAAACGAAAATGCCCGCTGCCAGTCTTCAGACAAACAGCGGGCAGTTTCACAACAACTTTGTGTTACATCGTAAATTTCAATGTGTAAGTGTAAGATCCGAACGCATGATCCATTCCCGTGTAATAGATTCTGCCACCCGGACCGCCGCAATAAACGTAGGTCACGGTTGGATTCATCGTGTACGGGCCATCATTAATCGTGAGTGAGCATTTCACCTGATCACTGAGACCAATCTGAATATAGACAATCCCATCATCACGCGAACGAATATCGCGGCAGGATAATTGGAAATACGAGTTGTTAACCAGCGAGACATTAATATTGCCGGTTGCTTCATAGTCCAAAACACCCAGCGGAAGTGGCGCACTGATCTGAAAATTATCGGTAAATGGACAAAGTGTTTTCGCGGAGACTGGCAAAGCAGAGAGTGAAATAAGTGCAGCAACGGCTGTCAGGGCAAGTTTCTTTTGCATAATAATATCCTTTTATAATGTGTTATTTCATCACCAGAGACACGGGGTGACAAATGACTCGAGAGCGCCGCCAAATCATGCGACACCGCTCTCAAGAGGAGTTTAAAGAATTTTTATTTGCAATGCATGTATTTCATGAGGAATTAAATCGGTAAATAAAGCATAGATCTCGCGATGGGCTTCGACTCTATTTTTGCCAACAAAATGCTGGGATGCAATCTGGATAGAAAAATGTCGCCCGCCGCCACCGTGACCGGCATGGCCACGATGTTGATCGCTATCATCCGACACATCGAGAATGGATGGTTGAAATGCCTGCATCAGGCGCTCGCGGATAATGGTTTGCTTTTCTAATCCATTCATGTCGTTGGCATCTTTCCAGACAAATGACGAAACAAGAAAATAGTTTGGATGATGCTAAACAGAAACAATCCCGAGGTAATGCCATAAAATTTAAAATTGACCCAGGCATCATTACTGTAAGCATAAGCCACGTAAAGATTAATGATGCCCATTGTGACAAAAAATACGGCCCACATTAAATTCACGCGCTTCCAGACACGCGCTGGTATGGTGTGACTGTTTTCAATCGCCCCTTCCATCATGCGCTGCATGAGCGGTTTTGACGTGAAAAATTGCGTAATGATAATAGCAACAGAGAAAATCCAGAATACGATGGTAGGCTTCCATTTAACAAAGATGGGATTATGAAAATATAAGGTCATGCTACCAAACACGAGAAAAACCGCCATCGTGATCAACTGCTTGCGATCCCACTTGCCTGAAACGATACGCGTGAGGATCACTTGTGCGACAGTCACGACGATACCAACGATGGTAGCAACATAGATATCGTAAAATTTGAATGCCAGAAAAAACAAGAAAACAGGTAATATTTCATAAAACATTTGCATGAGCGTGTCCTTCGTCATCAGCCAAAATACGGGTGCGCTTCAGTGGCGCGAGGTAAGTATACATAACCGGGATGACAATTAACGAGAAAAATGTACCAAAGAACAATCCCCCCGTGATGACCAAGCCTACCTGCTGACGACTTTCAGCGCCAGAGCCGTAAGCAAATGCCAGCGGCAACGCACCTAATATCATGGCGGCCGTCGTCATCAGAATGGGTCGCAAGCGCAGCATGGCAGAAGCAATGACCGCTTCTTCGATGCTCTTCCCTTCGGCCCGTATCTGATTGGCGAATTCGGTAATCAAAATGCCGTGTTTGGCAATCAGTCCAATTAATGTAATCAAACCGATGTTGCTATAAATATTTAGCGTTCCGCCGAACAACCAAAGTGTAATCAGGGCGCCGAATATCGCAAATGGTACCGTCAGCAAGATAATCAGTGGATCAATGAAGCTTTCGAATTGCGCAACGAGGACAAGATAAATAAATAATAATGCGAGGCCAAATGTCAGTAATGTTGCCCCCGCCGACTCTAAAAAGCTTTTCGCTTCACCCGTGAATTCATAACGTACATCGTCAGGCAAGCTGCTTTTCGCCGCCGCACGCAGCGTCGACACCGCATCAGATAACTTCACACCAGGTGCCAATGATATGTAAATGGTATCGGCATGGAGTCGTGAATAACGGTGAAAGACTTCCGGAGCAGAGACCGTTTTCACAGAAGAAAACTGCGACAGCGGAATAATCTCACCTTCCGTATTCCGAACATAAAGCTGTGAAAATATATTCGGGTTCTCGAGGCTGGATTGCTTCATTTGGACGATGACATTGGCATCTTCAGCTTTGCCAATGTTGCGGCTCGCCATCAATGTTGAAATGGTATTCGCAATGGAAGCCACCGGCACCTTCAAATCCGCCGCTTTGTCACGATCAATATCAATTTGAAATTCTTCGCTATCCCACTTCAATTTATTATCAACACGAGTGAATTGCGGGAGGTTCTTAATTTCATCCATAAAACGTACGGAGGCTTGTTGCAAATGACGATAATCGCCTGTTGTCATGAGCACTAGACTGACATTATCCCCGTCATTACCCCCACCGGTGAACTGTGCGAGCGGCGGCACCGATGGAAAGACATTTGCTCTCACGCCGGTCAAGCCCTCGGTCTCAGTCGAGAGGTTCGCAATGATTTCCGCGGTTGAATGTTGACGCTCACTTTTAGGTTTCAACTGCATGGAGAGATAGCCATGAGACGGCGACCAAAACCCTGACACAGCATAATACGAGGCAACATCTGCCAGCTTATTAATTTTCTGTTCAAGCTGTTCCACGTATTTTTGGGTATAGAGGAAACTGGCGCTACGAGGTGCCGCTATCGACACATTGATTTCACCCATATCTTCTTGTGGCGCCAGTTCTGAAGGAAGGTGGTGATAAAGCATAGCGCCAGCTAAACCGATAGCGGCGAGAATGATGGCAACCCATTTTCGTTTCTTTAACAGTGCTTGCAAAATAAGCTGGTAGCGCTGTTGCAGGCGCTCCATCTGATGCGTGACCCACATCGCATAAGGGTTTGCCTTCTCGCTGCTTTTTAAAATGCGTGCACACATCATAGGGGATAAAGTTAAGGCGACCACACCAGAGATAATGACCGCACCCGCCAGTGTAAAAGTAAATTCGCGAAAAATGACGCCCAGCAATCCAGGTGTAAAGGCGATAGGCGCATAAACCGCTGCAAGCGTAAGAGTCATTGCGATAATAGGGAAAATCATTTCCTTACTACCTTGTAATGACGCGGCGAACGGCGTCATGCCTGCTTCAATATGACGACTTATATTTTCCAGCATCACAATGGCATCATCCACCACCAGCCCAATCGCCAACACGAACGCCATCAACGTAATGGTGTTAATCGAAAAGCCAAAGAAATACAGCACGGCAAAACTACTAATTAAGCAAACAGGAATCGTAATAATCGGTACCAGTGTCGCGCGGAAATTACAGAGAAACACCAAAATAACTAGCCAGACAAAGAGGACGGCCTCGATGAAGGATTCGTAAACACTCTTAATCGAGGCGCGAATGTAATCAGCTTGATTATAGGCAATATCCGCCTTCATGCCGCTAGGCAAGGTTTTGATAATGTTTTTGAATGCGCTTTTAACACTTTTTTCAACATCCAGCGGGTTCGCGGTCGATTGCGGAACGATACCGATCGCAATGGCTGTATGACCATTCACGCGAAACGCATCATCCATGGTTTCAGGATCAAGCTTGGCCTCGCCGATATCTTTCAATCGTAGTATCTGATTTTGACCACCGCGCACAATGAGGTTATTGAACTGTTCAGCACCCTTTAATTCCGTGCTAGTGGAAATATTGTAATAGCGATCTTGACTGCGAATCTGTCCGCTTGGAATGGTGATGTTTTGCTCGCGCAGTAAATCCACCACATCGGTAACGGTTACTTTCGAGGCAGCCATTTTTGCCGGATCCAACCACACCCGCATCGCCGTCACGCGCTCACCAAACACTTGCACGGAACCGATGCCATCCATGGTTTCAAAAACAGGCACAATGAACTTGCTGATATAGTCACTCATCTCACGCTCACTGCGATTCGCGTCGTAAAATGAAAGATACATGATGGCATTATTATTAGGGTCCGCTTTAACGACCATCGGACTGCCGGCGTCTCTCGGCAAGGAATCGCGAACACGCTCAACATTACTGCGCACATCTTCGACGGCAGTATCCATATTACGTCCAAGCTTGAACGAGATAGAAACCTGACTCGATCCCTGATGCGTGGACGAAGTCATAGACTCAACACCATTCACACCGGACATCGCTTCTTCAATGACTTTTGTAATTTCTTTTTCAATAATGCGCGCATTGGCACCACTATAGGTTGTCATGATAGTGATTTGCGGCGGATTAATATTAGGAATCCAGCGTAAAGGCAAATTAACGAATGACAACACGCCAAAGATAATCATCACCAGACTAATCACGATCGTGAATGCTGGTCTTTTAATACAAAACGCCGGTAAATTCACGTTGATACCTCTATGATTGAATCTTCACGTCCATACCATTTTTAATTTTCATTTGGCCATCCGTGATCACAACATCATTCTTTTTCAACCCTTGTGTCACCTGCACACTGTCTGCCGTGCGTTGCCCCACCACAACATTCACCGAGTAAGCCTTGCCATCAACAACCTTGAAAACTTGCGCGCCATCCAGCACCGGAACCAGGCTGCGAGCAGGCACCATTAATGCATGCTCGGTTGAACCGAGCGCTTGTGAGGCATCAACGTACATACCAGAAGCTAGGAGACCTTCATCGTTCGGAATTTCGGCATACAAAGCGATAGAACGATTTTCGGCATTAACAGTGGGAGAAATGAAGGTTAACTTGCCGCTGAAAGTTTTGTCTGGATAAGCTGCAGCCGTCACTCGCACTTCTTGCCCCATCTTGATATGAGGTAAATATTTTTCGGGAACCGTGTACTCAATTCGCAAATGTTTAGTATCTGTCAGCAAAACAATATTTTGCCCAACCGTCACGTAATCACCAGGATTAATCTGACTTTTTCCAACGACGCCATCGAACGGTGCCGTCAATTTCATTTTATTGAGCATCACCTCATTTTCTTGCGTCAGTGCTCTTTGTTCCTTTAGTTCAGCATCAGCTTGATCTATCGTTTGCTGCGCGATCACGCCTTTTTTACCGAGTGTCGCCATTCGTTTGAAATTATTTTCAATGAATTGCAAACGTGCCTTGGCGGATTCATATTTGGTTTTCAAGACAGCATCATCTAGCTGAACAAGCACCGTCCCGCGGGTCACCGTCGCACCATCCTGAAATAACACCGCATTCACATGCCCTGCAATTTCTGGAGTAATTTGGACACTGCGCGCCGTTAGAGTGGCAATAGCATGAATTTCTTGCGGCAAGCTCGCCTCTTCTACCGGGCTTACTTTTACCATTACTGCATTCATCCCGGGGATAGGCTTGCGATGAGACATGCGATAGCCTATTACCGTGGCACTGATGGCGACCATGACAATGACAATCTTTATTTTCGTTTTCATGCTATTCCCCTTGGGTTTTTGCATTAATGTAAGCTGATATCGGTGGGTGGTTGCCCGTGATTTTTAAAAATTGCTTCGACATCGACACGATCAAAAATATATTCTTTATTACAAAAATCACACGTGACCACGATCGTTTGCTTGTCACGAATCTCTTCCTCTGCTTCTTCACGTCCCAGCAATGAAATCGCATCTTCACCGCGTTTACGGGTGCAACCACAATGAAAGACAACCGGTGAACCGTCAAAAATGCGCAGAGTTTCATCGGGATACATCTGCGTTAGTAGTTCAGGGTATTTCGCCTCGATCAGCTTATCCATATCAGCAGCCTCCGTGAGGCGTAAAATACGCTGCCAGCTCGGCATGATAATTTCGTTTTGAATGCCGACGCCCTGCTCGGCCATCGGAATCACTTGCAGTAAAAATCCTGCGGCATGTTCATCATTCGTGCGCAACCAAATTTTGGTGGCCAGCTGTTCTGAATCGCGGAAATAATTTTCGATGGTTTCGGCCAGCGAGCTTCCCTTCCATTCAACAACACCTTGATAACGCTGCCCCTTCACACCCGAGTCGAGCATGATCATGAGGACGCCATCGCGGAATGAATCAATCATTTCTTCATAGGAAATATTGTCGTCATATTTGGCAAGGCCGCGTAATTGATATTGATCATTACACTGCACGAGTAATAATTTTAATTTGCCTTTACCGCGAAATTGCACCGTCAGGCGGCCGGTAAATTTAATGATGGCGCTCAAGAGTGCTGCCGTACACAGGCTTTCACCGAGTAATTGACGAATTGCTGGCGGATAATCATGTTGCTGCAAAATTGTTTGTAAACTGTCGTCCAGTTTTACATACTCACCACGTACGGGCTCATTCTCAAATATAAAACGCTGTAATATGTCGTGATTCATGGGTTACCTTTGTTTGTAACGAAAGAAAATTATATCTTATTTTTCTATTGTTGTATAATATTTGATCTTAATTCAACCATTGTTTATAAACGCTGGATAGCATGCGCAAAAAATCAAAAATATCGACGGATGATATCAAAATATTCGAGCAAGCAGTGCAAGGTACCAAGCCTTTAGCTCAGCGTAAAGTCCGCCTTACCGTGCCAAAAGCCAAACCGGTTCGCACAGAGGTCAGTTTAGAGGACCCCATCGAATTTTTTGATGGTAGCGAACCACGCGACTGCATTCAACCCGATGATTCTATTCAATTTAGCCGAGATGGCGTACCGCATAAAACACTTCGCAAATTGAGCAAAGGCCAATATAATGTAGAGGCAGCACTTGATCTCCACCGCCAAACAATCGAAGAAGCACGTGTCACTGTGAATCATTTTTTAGATGAATGTTTAAAAAATGGTGATCGATGTGTTTTAATTGTGCACGGGAAAGGCAAGTCAGGAGCCCCTATCTTAAAAAACCAGGTCAACCACTGGCTACGACAGGCAAAACCAGTTCTAGCGTTTTGTTCTGCGATGCCACGACACGGCGGCCGAGGCGCTGTTTATGTTTTGTTAAAAGGGAACACAGAGGAGAAATATAGTTGAATAACAAAAAAATAATTATTATTGGTATCGCCGGCGCTTCTGCTTCGGGTAAAAGCTTACTCGCTAATACTATCGTCAATGAACTCGGCACAGATCAAGTGGTCGTCATTTCTGAAGATTCCTATTACAAAGATCATAGCAATATCCCGTTTGAAGAACGCGCCAAAATTAACTACGATCACCCCAACTCCATGGATCATGAATTACTCCATGAACACCTGCTCCAACTGCAGGATGGGCAGACCGTCAATATACCCATCTACAATCATTCGCTGCATATTCGTGAAGAAGAAACACGTAAAATTGGCCAGCACGTCATTATTGTCATCGAAGGCATTCTCTTGTTTGTAGAGCCAAAGTTACGAGAGTTGATGGATATTCGTATTTTTATGGAAACAGCGCTCGATGTCTGCCTGATCCGTCGCTTGAAACGCGATATCAAGGAACGTGGCCGCAATCTCGAAAATGTTTTGAAGCAATACGAAGAAACGGTCAGACCCATGTATTTACAATTTATTGAACCAACGAAACGTTACGCCGATTTAATCGTACCTCGTGGCGGCGGCAACCGTATCGCCATCGATATGATCCAAGCCAAAATGCGTGAACTACTGAAAGCACTGCAAAAGATTTAAGGTAAAAATCATTCCAAGCGCTGCCCGTTAGCGACAGCGCCTAGAATGACAAATTCACCAAGGAGCGGTGCGTGAAACTTCGAAACAAACTTATCATCATTATCAGCGCCGGCATTAACCTCATGACGATCACGCAGCCATCACCAGTGCTGTGATTGAGCTAGGCCACAATCTTGGTTTAAAAATTGTTTTTGTCGAAGAGTTTTTGAAAAAAGATATCGAATATTGACACAATATATTTAAATTCGTGGCGACTGCCTAAACGCCATCACCTCTTCCACCTCTTGGTCTTCCGTCACAATATGCAACGCAATTTCAGCACGTTGATAAGCATTAAAACCTTTTGAATTTAAAATTACGCCAAAACGATCTATGATTGTAATGAGATGCGTCACCAGATCGCGATACATTGTACTCGCTCGGTCATCCAACTGAGGAAGCAACGTTTTTAATTTTTGCTTCTGAATTGACGGCAAAAATTCAGCATTCGACTTGGCTTGTAATTCTCTATCTGTCATGGAAATGATCGCATCCTTGGGAATACCCACGATCGACCTGCCTGATTGGCTAGCCTGATATTCTTGATAAAATTCAGCGAGCATATTTATCATACTGGTTCGCAATAAAGGAACGCCGAACTTTCGTTTGTATTGCTCCTCTGTTTTTTGTTTCTTCTTCAAGTCATACAAGACCTCATATACGGCACTATCAGCCAGCTTTTCACCATCGAGGAAGGGGGTTGATTTACTGAATGCGCCATTGATATAACCATAACGCAACGCTCGACAGACGGTTAATGGCAACGATAGCTTTCTCAATGCGTCATCAGCACCCATTTCTTGCAGCGCATCTATTAACTGATCTACTTGTTTCATTTTGTCTTTCATAATGGTAAGTGCTTCCGACGAACACGTTTTCATCGCGACGACATATTCACAAAATAATTGGCATAATTCCAAATGGCATTCTTCTTGCTGCAAGCGTAAATGGATATCAGAAAAAACCTGGCCACATTGAGATGAAATATCAGGGCGGTATTGCAAAATAGTAGCGAGCATTTCTTTGCGAACTTTGTGTGACGCCTTGCAATCAAAGAGTACGATCTCAAGGAGTGTCTTTGTACCATGCAAATTTTTGTTACTTTTCAGCGTACAAATAGTATTAACCAAATCCGGGTCGCGTTTGAGAAGTGCTTTTAGCCCTCTACTCTCTCCTGCCAATGCTAGCGCTTGCGCGCCGGTCAGACCATCTTCAAACTCTTCCTCAAACTGTGGGAAGGATTTTAGCGCAATATTGGCTTTTGCTGACACAGCAGGCGATTGCGTTTCAGCGTTAAGATACTCGCCATTATCCCCCACCACTTTCAAGATACTCGTTAACCGAGCAACATCGAATGCGTCATCGTCCTCATATTCCTCATCAACACCGGGAACAACATCCTCATTCAGATCAACTCCTCCCTCAGGCTGATCGAGTTTACCAGCGAGGGCGTGACTCAGGCCGTGGGCATCAGTTAGCTTTTGTTGTAGCTCTTCCTGGCGCAGATGCTCTGTCTGCACTTGCGATAACAATGCCTTGCGCTCACTCACCACATCATTGCGTTCGCGTTGCACAGCCGCTAATGCTTCTTGCATCGCTTCCAGCTCAGATTGCAAATGAGAGACGCTCTGTGAATTTTTATCTAGCATTGACTGCGTCTTTTCAAGCGCTTGCTTCTCTCTTTCAAGCTTACCGATTCGCCGTTCAAAGGTGTTTTCCTGAAATTGCTTGATTCGCAGTTCACTTGCGATGGTGGCTGCGCGCTCACGGCTATTGGTTAATTCCATTTTTAATTGTTGCATGGAATTATGAGAGGCTTCGAGTTGTCGCAGTAAATCGGCATTACTTTCTTCTAATTGCTGAAACTGCTTTTTTTCCTCTTCTCGCTCTCTGTGATTTTGAACGAGCGAGCTAGTCTTGCGATCAATCTCCGCCACCAGCTTTTTTATTAAGCTTTGGCAGTCAAACTCATCCTGTAAATGTGCGCGCAATAACCTACCCAGTTGACTGGGATCGTCTTTCAGACCGTAAATGTGAAATGTTTTTCTTTCACGCGAAAGTTTGAATGCACTTTTTTCATCGGGAAGCGCTTCATCGAGCATGCGCTGAATGGCGCCTAGAAAATCTTTCGTATCAGCGGAAAGAGCAAACTGGAACGCCTTCGCATCATCTGTCGCTGTTAGAAACTCATAACGTGCGAGATAATTTTGAAAATTACGCAACGACCAGCACAGCCAGGCCAATGTATCAAGCCGATAGCCGCCATCGGTGTTAGTGTAATATCTGACGGTTTTATCAACGTACTTGTAACTGGTGACTAACGCGCTCTTGACCTTGCCATACGTACTAAGCTCAACCGGCGCAGCTTGCACTTCATTCAGTTCTTTATAATAATTTGGGTTTAATCTTAGCCTTGCAACAATATCCTCAAGCGTTTTCGTTTTAAGAATAACCGCTGTCACCTCAAATCGCTGCCGCAAATAATCCTTTATCACCGTATCAATTTTTTCAATCAGTCGGATTAATTCATGCATGGGTGTACTTTGAGCAGACGCTTTGTGATGCATATCCATTGCCTCATGATTATTTATAGTAATGTGATTTTATCTTACTTAATCATCTCTAAAAATTGCTGCTCATTCAAGACAGTGATACCAAGTTCTTGTGCTTTAGCGAGTTTCGATCCCGCCTCAAGACCTGCTATAACAAAATTAGTTTTTGTGGAAACACTACCAGCCACTTTCCCACCAAGACTTTCAAGTTTCTGTTTGGCGTCATCACGTGACATGGTAGTCAGTGTACCGGTTAATACAAACGTTTTGCCAGCGAGTGCCGCCGAGCTGCTTACCTCAACTACCGGCCAGTGAATGCCAGCGTTTAATAATTTTTTAACGATAGATTGATTATGCTTATCATGAAAAAAATTAACGATGTGGTGAGCAACAATTGGGCCAATATCGGGCACTTGCCGTAGTGTATCCACAGAAGCACTTTCAATCGCTTCTAGTGTTTTAAAATACTGCGCAAGCTGTTTCGCGGTTGCCTCGCCAACTTCTCGGATACCCAGGGAATATAAAAATTTGGGTAAAGTGGTCTGCTTACTTTTCTCAATTTGATCCAGTAAATTTTGTGATGATTTGCTGCCCATGCGCTCAAGTCCGCTAATTTCATTGAGAGTCAAATCATAAATATCGGCAACATTACGAATAAGGTGTTTATCAATAAATTGTTCAGCCAGCTTATCGCCTAGCCCTTCAATGTCCATGGCCTTGCGCGCAGCGAAATGCTTGATCGCTTCTTTTTGTTGCGCAGGACAATGCAGTCCGCCTGTACATCTTGCGGCTGCCTCCCCTTCAATTTGCGCAACATCTGATTGACACACCGGACAGCGCTTCGGCATCACAATCTGCTTAACATCACGCGGACGACGGTCTTTAACCACACCGGCCACTTCAGGAATGACATCGCCTGCGCGCCGAACAATCACGGTATCACCAATATAAATATCCTTGCGGCGCACCTCATCCATATTATGCAAAGTGGCATTACTGACTGTCACACCGCGCACATGCACGGGCTTAAGCCTCGCTACAGGTGTGACAACACCCGTGCGACCCACTTGAAATTCAACCGCCTCAATCACGCTATACGCTTCTTCTGCAGGAAATTTATGCGCGATGGCCCAGCGTGGTGCACGTGTTACAAATCCTAATTGTTGCTGGTCTTCAATCGAGTTGACCTTATAAACCACACCATCTATTTCATAAGGCAAGGAATCGCGATCCGTCGATATTTTTTCATAATAGGCATGACATCCTTCCGGACCTTTAACGACTTCTATCAGCGGGTTGACGCGCAAACCCCATATCATCAGTTTTTTAAGTATGTCGCTGTGCTTGCCGGGCAAATCGTCGCCTTGAACAGCACCGACACCATAACAATAAAACTCTAGCGGGCGTGTTGAGGTCACCGCCGGATCAAGTTGGCGCAGACTACCTGCTGCTGCATTACGCGGATTAGCAAATAGTTTATCGCCATTTTTTTCAGCCGTTTCATTTAAACGCTGAAAGCCGTCCTTTGACATGAACACTTCGCCACGAACATCAATCAATGCAGGTACATCGTCACCACGCAAGCGCAGCGGAACCATGTTGATGGTTTTAATATTCAGAGTGATATCTTCACCCGCCTCACCATCGCCGCGAGTGGCAGCCTGTGTCAAATATCCATTTTCGTAGCGAATATTAACCGCGAGACCATCCATTTTGGGTTCGCAGCAATACTCGATAGCGTGAGTGATATCGAGGCGTTCATGAATACGCTGATCAAAGTCGAGGATGTCTTCCTCTGTGAAAGCATTCTCAAGGGAGAGCATAGGGACAGAGTGATGAATGATTTTATAAGTCTTGAGCGGCTGAGCGCCGACGCGTTGCGTCGGGGAATCCGCCGTGATTAATCCTGGATGAACCGTTTCGAGCTCACGCAAGCGCTTGAAGTGCATGTCGTATTCAGCATCGGTGATACTGGGATCATCCAGCACATAATAACGATAATTATGCTCTTCAATCAGCCTGCGTAGCTTATCAATTTCCTCTAAAACATGTTCATCATTTCCATGATGCTGCGCTTTGTTTATCAAGCCACTAAGCTCCCGCTAGACTGATCGCTTTTTCAATGTCAACACTCACCAATCTGGAAACACCGGGCTCATTCATGGTCACACCAATTAAATGCTGGCCCATTTCGATTGAGATTTTATTGTGACTGATGAAGATAAATTGGGTTTTATCGGCCATCGCTTTAACAAGGCGCGTGTAACGTACCACGTTTGCATCATCCAGCGCGGCGTCAACCTCATCGAGCATACAGAATGGCGCAGGATTGAGATGGAAGATCGAGAAGATTAACGCAATCGCTGTTAATGATTTTTCGCCACCTGACAGCAAGTAAATAGAGCTATTACGCTTGCCCGGCGGACAGGCCATCATCGTCACACCTGCTTCAAGTAAATCTTCACTATTCAATTCAAGATACGCTTTACCACCACCAAACACGGTTGGGAATAATTCCTGGAAGCGCTGATTAACGAGATCGAAAGTATCTTTGAATTTGTTTTTCGTTTCTTTATCAATTTTGGCAATTGCTTCTTCAAGCGTACCAAGTCCTGACATTAAATCTTCAACTTGTTTATCGAGATAAGTTTTGCGTTCTTGACAGGTAGCGAACTCGTCAATGGCCATCAGATTAATCGGGCCAAGGCGATTAATACGCTTCATCACTTGCTCAAGATTGGCAGAACAGGAATCTACCATGGCATCCTCGGGTAAATCACGCAAGGTATCTTCAAGGGTTAACTCAGTTTCCTTGATTTGTTCAACGAGCGTATCTGCTTTAACCTTCCAGCCCTGCAATTCAAGACGCAATGATTCCAGCACATTACGCACTTTATTGATGTCACGATCAACCGTGAGGCGACGTTCTTCGAGATTACGGAATTCCTGAGTCAGCGACTCCATGGAAACACGCGCTGTATTTAATTCCACTTCGATACTGACATGTTTATCAAGCGCTCGCGCCAGTGTTTTCTTCAGTGACTCAATTGGCGGCATGGATGACAACTCACCCTGCAGCGATATTTTGCGCTCATTCAAGGTGGCAAGATGATCCTGCAATCTGGTCATGGTTTGTTGTAGCGAACCTTTTTGCGAGCGCGCCGTTTGCAACTTGATTTCGCATTCATGGACACGTTCTTTTGCCTGATTCAGCTTTTCTCTTACGGAATGAAGATGGGCGCGAGCCTGATCACGCTCTGTGATGAGTTTTTCGCGAGCCCTCGTATGTGATTCCTGTTGAATGGAGGCATCTTCACAAAGTGATCGCGCCTTGCCTAGCTCTTGCTGTGCGTCATTCAGTTGCGAAGCACACTCGTCATGCTCTCTTTCAAAACGTTCGGACTGTGATTTCAGCTCGACCATGCGTTGCTGCATCATGTTATGCTGCGCATTAATTTGAGCAGCCTGCCCTTGTTGCTGGTTATAGCTTTGCTGCAATTGATCGCGCAGCTGTTCTAGCTCACGTATTTTTTCATTGCGTGAATTAATATTATTTTCAAGATCGCTGCGCGTTTCCTGCATTTGATCAATGCGCTCAGCCAGGTCTTTTAATTCCTGTTCGCGCTGAAACACGCCCGCAGCTGGATCCACTTCACGTAATATTTTAAGCCAGGTACGATTCATCCAGACACCGTCACGCGTGACGACAGATTCACTGTCATTCAGTGATTCACAGAGCTGCAATGCAAGCTCCATGTTATCGGCCACATAAATTCCGGATACGAGTGAGTCTAACGGTAAATCTGATTTGATTTTTTCAATCAACAACGTGCCTTTATGGCTGGTGCTGGCTGAAGATGCGGTAGCACCTGTATTGAATACGCATAAATTACCCGACTTTAAATCATCGAGATGCGGCAACACATCATTTAATTTATCAACACAGATAGCCTGCAAACAAAAACCTAACACTTTCTCAACGGCATCTTCCCAGCCGGATGCGACTTCGATATTTTGCGCGAGACGCGGTCTTTCGCTGAGTTGATAGGTTGACGCCCAGGTAGCCGATGGATTATCACGCTGGCCTAGTGCTGTTTGCTGCAATGCATCAAGCGACGCTTGCTGACCCAGCAAACGCTGCAATTCGCCGCGCAGCTGATCAAGCATGGAATTTGATTCTTGCAATCCATTTTGCAGTTGGCTGATTTCTTGGCGAATATCAGCGAGTTGCTGCGTTTGCACTTCGAGCTTATCGGCAGCTTCGAATGATTTCTTCGAGCTTTCTTCAATTTCTTTATTCATTTCATAGAAATTGATGCGGCCTTTGTCGATTTGCAACTGATCACGGCGCTTTGTTAAAAAGTCAATACGCTGCTCAAGATGCTGCATATGTGCTTTTTCGATATTAACGGTTTCAGCCGTTTTAGAGGCGGCCTGATTAAACTCATCCCAGCCCGTTTGTAATGTTTGCACCATTTCTTCTGCAATGTGTAATTCTGCCTCGGCTTTCTGCGCCAGATTACGTGCGGCAGCCACATCAGGCTCATTACGTTGCAACTCACGCTCAACTTCTTGCAGTGTATCTTGCGCTTCAACCATTTGTGATTCGACGCTTTGCCAATCGGCGCCAGTCTGGGCTAAATCAGTTTCCCATTGTTGCTGACGTTCCTGGTGATGCAGAACCTCTTGTTCAATACGCGTAATCTCGTTGCCGACCGCATAATAACGACGCTGCACTTCCTGAAAGGCATCTTGCGCTGTACGCTGCTCATGACGCATTTGTTCAAGATCACGATCAATGCCGGTTATTTCGCTATGGCGCGATTCTAGCGCCGTTTCTTCACGCTGAATCTGCAAGGTATGGTCTACCATGCGACTATCAAGCAAGCGCCACTGAATCGCATACAATTGCGCGCGCAGCGTACGTTCCTGCTCTTTGAGGATTTTGAATTTTTCCGCAACATTCGCCTGATTGCGTAAATTGTTTAATTGCTTTTCGAGTTCGGCACGCAAGTCATTCACGCGCGACAGGTTTTCCTTGGTGTGATTAATACGCAACTCGGTTTCATGACGACGTTCTTTATATTTCGATATCCCAGCTGCTTCTTCGAGATAAGTGCGTAACTCTTCAGGTTTGGCTTCAATGATACGGCTGATCATATTTTGGCCGATAATGGAGTAGCTACGAGGCCCTAAGCCAGTTCCTAAGAATAAGTCGACAATATCGCGTTTACGGCAGCGCGCACCATTTAGGAGATAGGTAGAATCTGATTCGCGGTTAATGACACGCTTGACTGAAATTTCAGCATATTTCGCATATTCGCCACCGATGGTGCCATCGCTATTATCAAAAACCAGCTCAACCGAAGCTTGGCCAACGGGCTTGCGCGCACTTGATCCATTGAAAATGACGTCAGTCAGCGATTCACCACGCAGATATTTAGGTGAACTTTCACCCATTACCCATGTGACTGCGTCAATAATATTCGATTTACCACAGCCATTGGGTCCGACCACGGCCACCATTTTGCTGGGCAGATTGATAGTTGTCGGATCTACGAACGATTTAAAGCCGGCAATTTTGATCTTAGAAAGCTGCATGTTTCCATCCCTAATTAGAGTTCAGGCACTTAACGGGCTCACCCGCCAGAAAAACCCAATTGGCGTTTATTATGCCAGTTCCATGTGTATGAATTCCACGTTTTATATTAAAATTACCATGTGAGCCAGCGTTTTCTGTGTAACACTAGTAGTGATAGGGCATCAGGACAGGGAAATATGCCGGAAATCATCAAGAAGGAAGACCAGAGAAACCTCTCCAAGGTTGATCAATACTTGATCGACGCAGGCTGGGTCGAGCGTACCTGGCTGCCATACATTATTGCCAGCATGGGCAGTCTCCTCGCTATCCTGATAGGCGTCATCATCCAGAAAAACATTCTTGCCTATTTTTCACTCCTCAATGCCTTGCAAACCTTCCTTCCCTGGATTGCGATTGTGCTGGGTGTCAGCTTTTCAATCTCAATTGCCATTTTGATTCGTGCCGCCCAAGTGACGCGCCGCCAATCTGCTCATTTACGCGAAGCGAATGAGGCGCTCAGAAAAGAAATGGCTGAAAGTTCCATAATGAAAGAGTCGAAGATCAAGCTCGAACATGCCCTGTTACAAGGTCAAAAGCTCCAGGCCATGGGCACGCTGGCGGGCGGCATCGCGCACGATTTCAATAATATTCTTTACGCCATTATCGGTTATGTCGAAATGGCGCGCGAAGACGTCCCCAAAGATAGCCAACTTCACCAGAATTTCGGCAAAGTACTGGAAGCCTGCCAGCGCGGTCAGGAACTGGTGGCGCGCATTTTAACCTTCAGTCGCCGCCAACATCACCAGCTAGACATATTGCAATTAAAACCAACCATTGAAACCGTCCTCTCTCTCCTCAAGCAAACAATCCCATCGAGCGTCATCTTGCAGTTCAAGATGGCAGAAGATATGTCATTGTTTGGAAATAAAACCTTGCTGCATCAGATTCTCGTGAATATTATCAATAATGCGGTGGATGCCATGGATGGAGAAGGCACCATCAAGATTGAAGTCACACGCGTGATGGCGAATGATCCCTACTTGCAAGAGTTTCCAGACATGACCACGCAGAATTATTGCAAAATTGAAATCAGTGATACGGGTCACGGCATGGATCACGACACCATCGAGCGTATATTTGAGCCTTTCTATACAACGAAAGAAGTAGGCAAAGGGACGGGGCTTGGACTATCCATTGTTCACTCCATCATTAAAGAACATAAAGGCGAAATTGCGGTTACGAGCTCACTCGGCAAGGGCACTACATTTACTATACTGCTGCCAGAAAACCAGCAGTAATCAAGGAGAAAAGAGATGGCAAAGATTTTACTGGTTGAAGATGACAACCTAGTGCGCGACATGTTAACGCAGGTCTTGCAACGCGCCGACCATGAAGTGGTGTGCGCCACGAATGGCGAAGAAGCCACTGAATATCTTCGCAATGAAGCGCCAGATATCATGGTCACTGATATCATTATGCCGAAGAAAAGCGGCATCACGCTCATCTCGGAAGTCAAAAGCCGTCACCCCAACCTTGAAATTATCGCGATTTCGGGCGGCGGACGTCTCGACCCAACGGGTTATCTAGATTTATCTGAATCATTAGGTGCTTCGGTTTCATTTGAAAAACCAATCGATAATACTGCGCTGCTCATGGCGATTGATTTATTACTGCATGGCAATAAAGAAGTGATAGAGAAACATTAAAGCATTAGACATCATGCCAATATCGCTGCCGTAAATAGCGATATTGTTTCGGCTTTATCACCGCCGCTTCTTCCTCCATTTCAAATTGTATGGCACCTGACTCCATTGTATTTAACTGCAAAACATCTGCCGCGTTATAATCACTCACCACACGCTGATGTGGAAACCGATAGCGATTACGATAACCTGTGGCATAAATCACATACTGAGGCATCACAGCATGAATGAATTCCGCTTGGCTCGATGTTTTACTACCATGATGCGGCGCAGTCATTAAATCAGATTTTAATAAATCATGTGACTGAGATAGCAGCTGTCTCTCAGCGAATTTCTCAATATCGCCAGTCAATAGAACGCTATGATGTTTATTGCTAATGCGCAGCACGCAAGAACTATCATTCCCCAAGGTGAGCGACGCTTGAAACGGATAAAGCATGGAAAACTCAACACCATCCCACTCCCACCGCATGCCAGCCAAACAGAGCGCAGCCGGTTGAGTTGTAAACTTCGCAACAGCACTGGTTAGAATGGATGACGTTGGAATATTTGCTATTACAGTCGCCGCACCGCCGATATGATCATTATCACCATGACTAATGACCATGGCATCAATTTTTTTAATTCCAGCTGAACGCAAAAAAGGCAACACGACACTCTCCCCCATATCAAACTGACTACCAAATTTGGGTCCCGTATCATAAACCAAAGTGTGATGCCTTGTCTGAACGACAACCGACAAGCCTTGACCCACATCGAGTGTTGTCACTCGAAAGTTATTTTGTTGAAGTGACGCTGGATGAATGTAAATAACCGGCAATATCCAGACACACACCAACCATCGACCAGGCATACCTGCTGGCATCAGAGCTAACAAACAAGCAATCAGTGTAGCGATGAAAATAACCGGTGAAATAATAGCCGCATTCCACACGGCGAAATCCAGATGTGCGAACCATTCCAATAGTTTCCACAAACCAGCAAGATTGATATCGGCCACCCATAGAAAAATCCCGCCGAGGGAGGGCGCGAATAACAAAAATATCGTGCTCAGCAAACAGAAAGGTAAAACTAAAAACCCCAACCAGGGAATCGCAAGGCAGTTGGCCGCCACTGACACTAATGATGTTTGTTGAAAAAATAAAAGTGATAATGGAATCAAACCTACCCCTATCACCCACTGCACCCTGCCCCATTTCCACCACCAACCGCCGGGGCGCAACCTACCATGCATACCATAAGCAATTAACGCCAATGTTCCAAACGACAACCAAAAACTTTCAGATAACACAGCGTAAGGATCCAGTAGCATTACCACGCATAACGCCGCTGACCATGCATGCCAGGCGGGTAACTGTCGCCTTGCCAGTAAGGCGCAAAGAAAAAAAGTAACCATCATACAGGCACGCTGCGTCGGAATGGAAAAACCGGCGAGCATGCTGTACGTCCATGCCATCATTAACGATGCAAGCGATGCAGCAAGTTGTGCGGGATACATTGACACTAAAGTGACACTGCGTCGCCAGAGAAATTGCACAAGTGTATAAATCAGGCCGGAAATTAATCCTATATGCAGCCCGGCAATCGCCATTAAATGATTCGTTCCTGTTGCACGTAAAATTTGCCAATGTTCAGCCGGTGCCGCACTACGCTCACCGATCATTAAAGCGAGCAACCATGGCGATGTTGGTGAGTTAGGTAAATATTTCAATATGCGCCGCTGCAACCACTGCCGTAATTGATTGACCGGTGCATGAAATAAATGATGACGGATAAACCGATATGGTAAACGCACAACAACCGAACCTGACGCGTGCAACTCATTCTGCAATGCCCACGCTTCATAATCAAAGCCACCAGGATTTTGCATGCCGTGAATACGCTTTAGTTTGACGTTAAACTCATATTCATCACCCACATTAAGTGGCTCTGCTCGCTGCCACGACAAACGAATTTTTGAATATTCATCGGTAACAAAAATAAAATGTGTGCCGAATTGATCGATCACTGGCAATGAATCAATGATACCTTTTACTTTTAATACACGACCCTCACTGTCGTGCGGTAAAACACGGGTCATAGATTGGTGTGCAAACCACCCCGACCAAAAAAATCCACTCAGAAATCCCGCGAGTAAAATACTGAAAGACCAGCGGCGACACGATGCGAGTACACACATACAAGCTATCAGAGCAGCGATGGTGATGGTCACCTGCGATGGCAACACCGTACATGAATGCAAAAATAACGATCCAACCAAGAATGAAAGAGAAAAATAACGCATAAATTACCTAATAATGAATGAAGGAGTTGACGAGCAGGAGACTAGAAGAAAATCGAAGGAGAACCCTCTCCCAGCATCAATCACTATCAAGTTGATGCGGGAAGGAGAGTTCTAAGGAGAATAAGAGTGGAATAACTAGATTTGAACTAATGCGCCATCAGCGATACGGAACATACGGTTGGCTCGTTCCGCGATACTTAAATCGTGAGTCACAATGACAACACCCGTTTGGCGTTGTTTTTGCAAATCAAAAAACAGTTCTAATACACGTTCTGCATTTTGCGGGTCCAGATTACCGGTTGGTTCATCGGCTAAAATACAGGAAGGATTGGCTGCCAGTGCACGCGCAATCGCCACACGTTGACGCTCACCACCCGATAGCGCACCCAAGCGATGCTCCATACGATCCTGCAAGCCTACCTGTTTAAGTAATTCACTGGCTGTTTCAACAATATGTTTGGGCTCTTCACCGCGTATCAACAAAGGCATACCTACATTTTCAAGCGCAGAAAATTCAGGCAAGAGATGATGAAATTGATAAATGAAACCAAGGTAGTGATTACGCAAGCGACATTTTTCATCTTCTGGGACAGCGTTAATATCGCTGCTATTCAGCATCACCGAGCCGCTAGTTGGTTTATCCAGGCCGCCCAGCAAATGCAGTAACGTACTTTTGCCTGATCCTGAACTGCCGACCACCGCAACCATCTCACCGGGTGCCACTTCGAGATCCACGCCGCGCAATACATGAATAACAGATTTACCGTCAGAATAGGATTTCGCTAGTTTTTGACAGGACAGAATGGAATTACTCATAACGCAATGCCTCCACAGGATCGAGTTTCGCTGCGCGCCAGGCAGGATAAAGGGTTGCCACCAAACTTAACAACAAAGAAGAAAGACTGATTTTCAACACATCCGACCACTCAATCACCGACGGCAAGTAATTCACAAAATAAACATTCGATGAAAGGAATTGCACATGGAATACATCTTGAATCCAATTAACGATTGCCGTGACATTCGATGCTAGCAACACTCCACCGATGACACCAAATAAAGTACCAAATACACCAATCAACGCACCCTGAATGATGAAAATACGCATGATCATTGCCGGTGTGGCGCCGAAGGTTCTTAAAATGGCAATGTCGGAATTCTTTTCATTCACTACCATCACTAATGTTGAAACCAAGTTGAAAGCAGCAACCGCGACGATCAACATCAAAATTAAAAACATCATGGTTTTTTCAAGCTGCACCGCATGGAAAAATTCACCGAATTGATCCGCCCAGGTTGAAATGGATGCCATAGGTGACATTTGTCGTCTCATCTCTTGTGCGAGCAATGGCGAACCGTATGGATTATCTGTCGCTAAATGTAAGCCCGTCACATAATTACCTAACACCATTAATTTTTGCGCGTCTTGCATCTGAATAAAACCGAGACCACGATCAAAACCAAAACCACTACCAGCACGGAAAATACCGACCACAGTGAAACGCTTGAAACGCGGAATCACACCGGCTGGTGACATGCTGACTTGCGGCGTGACAACAGTGATTTTATCACCCATTCCTGCATTCAAGGATTGCGCAAGGTTTTCACCGAGTATGATTCCGAATTCACCCGGCTTTAAATCACTGAGTTGACCTTGAATCATCTTTTCAGCGAGCTCTGTGATGTGTTTTTCCTGATCGGGAAGAATGCCGTTCAACAGTGCCGCCTGCACGCCGCCGCCAAAACTCAATAACACTTCACCTGTTACAAACGGTGCGGACGCGACCACACCTGGAAAGCTATTGACATCTTTTTGCAATCGCGGCCAGTCGGAAACATTTCCCGCCACACTGCCTACCGTAATGGCCGGTACCATGCTAAATACGCGTTCACGGATTTCACGATCAAAGCCGTTCATGACCGATAACACCGTAATGAGAACCGCGACGCCCAGCATAATCCCAACCATTGAAAACATGGCAATAAAGGAAATGAAATGATTACGGCGCTTGGCGCGCGTATAGCGTAACCCGATAAATAATGCTGCCGGTCTAAACATGGATGGGCTTCGCTCCTTTAAATAAGCTGAAAAAATTCCGTGTTGTTGCTTCAGCCACTTCTTCAACAGAAATACCGCGCAACTTAGCAATAAACTCTGCGGTATGACGCATATAAGCTGGCTCGTTTTTCTTACCGCGCATAGGAACCGGAGCAAGATACGGCGCATCCGTTTCAACCAGCATGCGATCTAGCGGCATCAATCTGGCCACTTCCTGAATATTGACTGCGGTTTTGAAAGTAACGATGCCAGAAAATGAAATATAAAAACCAATATCTAATGCCTGCTGAGCAATCACCCAGTCTTCCGTGAAGCAATGCATCACACCACCAACGCTTTTGGCATCTTCATCGCGCAAAATAGCCAGCGTATCATCTTTTGCATCACGCATATGAATAATGAGCGGCTTATTAAGTGCTTTGGCAGCAGCAATATGACAGCGAAAACGTTCACGTTGCCACTCAAGCTCACCTGATGAACGAAAATAATCAAGCCCGGTTTCACCCACTGCCACGACACGGTCGTGACGACCCAGTTCAATCAAGGTATCCAAATCAGCTTGCTCAGTGTCATCATTAGGATGCAAGCCAACGGAAGCATAAACAAACGGATAAATTTCAGCGGGGCGCAAGACATAGTTAAAACGCGAGAGCTTGACGCAAACATTTAAAAAATAGGCCACGCCTTCCTGTTGTGCACGAGCAATAATTTCAGCGGTTGCATCAGCCTGATCATCCTCATGTAACAGCTCGAAGTGCGTATGTGAATCCACTAATTTCATTTAACCGGCTCCGACCAGCGAATTAAAATATTTTCCATTAAAAGCTGTTTATTGAAATTAATCCCGGCACTCATCTGTGCGCGCAACTTGAGGATATCTTGCAATAATTGTAAATTTTTATTGAGCGGAACTAGCGCCGTACACGCATTAAGCGCAGCAAGACTATCTTGATTTAATAGCTGATCTGACTGACCACCCAGCTGTAAGCGCATTAAATCGGATACCCAACCCAATAATAAATCCAGCCATTTAACTGGATCCACCTTCTGCCATTTAGCCGCGAGCGTTAACGGATCAACACGCTTTTCCGCCAGCTGGCGAAATGACTGAAACATTTCACCGCGCAGCGGCAACATTTCATCTTGTGATAACGCAGTTGCCAATAAGGGTGAGCCTTGCGCAAGACGGAGGGCTTGCTCTGCTGTCATATTTTCGATGAGGGACTGGGTGCGCAGCCAGGTCAACGCTTCTTCTGTATCAGGTCGCGGAAAAAGAATGCGCTGACATCGACTGCGAATGGTTGCTGGTAAATGCCCATTCTGTTCTGAAATCAAAATAATAATAGCCCCTGACGATGGTTCTTCCAGCGTTTTTAATAAAGCATTCGCGGCGTTCATATTCATGCTGTGTGCATTACGAATAATGACAATTCGAAACTCCCCACTGAGTGAGGATTGCTGAACGAATTCAGTAAGCGGTCGAATTTGATCGACCTTAATCGCATGACCTTCTTTTTCGGGTGCAACTTGATAAACATTGGGATGTACATCTGTCGTCACTAAACGACAAGGGTGGCAGATGTCGCACGGATCACCTTCACCCGAAACATTCTGGCACAATAATGCTTGAGCAATGTGTAAAGCAAAAGCCGTTTTACCCGTTCCCGCCATACCCGATAACAAGAGAGCGTGCGGTAATCGCTGCGACTGAACCGATTGCCAAAGCAGCTGCCATTGCTTGCGTTGCCAGGGGTATCTCATGTTGCCATACTCGCGAGTAATTCATTTAATGCCGCCGCCACTTGTTGCTCGACTTCTTTCAAAGTCAGTGCAGCATTAATGATCTTGATACGAGTAGGGTCTTGTTGTGCTCGCTGTAAATAAGCTTCACGAACGCGCCGGAAAAAATCAATTTTTTCTTTCTCAATACGATCCCTGCCGGCGCTGCGTTTATCGGCACGCTCAAACCCAAGCTCAGGAGAGATGTCGAGTAGCAACGTTAAATTCGGATACGTATGACCAACAATGTATTTATCCAGATAGGCAATCAACCGCGTATCCATTTGTCTTCCACCACCTTGATACGCATAACTGGCATCAATGTAGCGATCAGACACGACCCACTGCCCTGCTTGAAGATGAGGCAAAATACGCTGTTTGATATGTTGTTCGCGGCCCGCAAACATCAACAATAATTCGGTTGTTGGTTGTATCTCTTCATTCGATTCCGTTTGCAATAACAGATTGCGCAACGCTTCGGCGAGCGGCGTTCCACCTGGTTCGCGCGTCAGGAAAGGTTCAATGCCCGCATTTATTAAAAAAGTTTTTACGAATTGGATCACGGTGCTTTTACCGGCGCCTTCTATGCCTTCAATCGTGATAAATTTAGCTTGCGACATGATCGCCTCCTGCATGATTCGTCGTATTAGCATTCTGGCGTGCGCGCATGACTGCGCTATTATGATCTTGCAAGTTAGTGGTGAAGGTATGACTACCATTACCAGCAGCCACAAAATAATAATAGTCATGACGATCAGGATGCATCGCAGCATTGATCGCGCCAAGACCCGTCATGGCAATAGGCGTCGGCGGTAAGCCGATGTGCAGATATGTATTATACGGCGTATCTTTGGTTAAATCGCTTTTGAATATTTTGCCTTGATAGGTATCACCCATGCCGTAAATAACAGTGGGATCGAACTGCAGTAACATATTTTTATTTAATCGATTCACGAGCACACCGCTAATAATCGGTTGCTCTTTCGCAAGATACGCTTCTTTTTCAATTAATGAAGCGGCAATCAATGCGTGATAGGCATCCTGATACGGTAAATTTAATGCACGCCCAGCCCAGGCCTCATTTAATTTTAAATTCAATAAATCATAAGCGCGTTTCAAAATGACGAGATCCACGTCACCACGCGAGTAATAATACGACTCGGGCATAAACATCCCTTCCGGCTCATGCACACGATCACCCAGTGCGGCCATGATATCTTTGTCTGTCATGTCATTAATTAAATGCTTGAACGTGGGATCATTTTGCAAAGTGGTACGAATCTGTTTGAACGTGGTTCCTGGCACAATAATAAATGTACGGTAATAGCGACCCGTTCCTGAAGTAATCTGTTTCCAGATACCATACGGCGAAGAGCCTTGAGGAAATGAATATTCACCAGATTTGGGAACGCGGTGGCGCAAAACAGTATATAAATCGAAAATGGGAGCTAAACGAACGTAGTGATTTTCTGCTAAACCCAGCACAAGATTCGCGCGTGAAACGCCCGGCGTGACGTAATAAACAGCACCACCTTTAGGGACAGAGACAGGCGCAAAGAGTGCATAGACAATAACTCCCGCTAACGCGACGGCCAGTGCAGCTATGATCTTGAAAAAATTAAGTAGTAAGCGCACTTTTTCATCCGATGATGTTTAAACAACGTCCTAGACCTTACGGAAAATCAGTGTCCCATTGGTGCCGCCAAAACCGAACGAATTAGATAATGCCGCGTCAATACGCATTGGTTGTGCATGGTGAGGAACAAAATTCAAATCACAGCCTTCACCAGGATTATCGAGATTAATGGTGGGTGGAGCAACCTGATCACGAATAGCTAAAATCGAGAAAATCGCTTCCACGGCGCCTGCAGCACCCAAGAGGTGCCCTGTCATTGATTTAGTAGAGCTAACCGCTAGTTTGTAAGCATGATCACCAAACGTGCGCTTCACGCCAATCACTTCCAGTTCATCACCAGCCGGTGTGGAGGTGCCGTGCGCATTAATATACTGAATATCTTCAGGGAGCATACCGGCATCAGATAAAGCCGCATGCATAGCAGAAGCTGCACCCAAACCATCGGGATGCGGTGTGGTCATGTGGTGGGCATCAGCACTCATGCCAAAGCCACTCAGTTCTGCATAAATCTTGGCGCCGCGTGCTTTAGCGTGTTCATAACTTTCGAGCACGACAATACCCGCGCCATCGCCCAAAACAAAACCATCGCGATCTTTGTCCCAGGGTCTGCTTGCTTTTTCTGGCGCATCATTGCGCGTTGAGAGCGCACGCATCGCAGCAAAGCCACCAATGCCGAGCTTGGTGGAAGCCATTTCAGCCGCACCTGCAATCATGACATCCGCATCACCATAGGCGATAGTGCGCGCCGCAGCGCCGATGTTATGTGTGCCGGTTGTGCAGGCAGAGACTAATGCGATATTGGGGCCTTTCATGCCATATTGAATCGACAAGTTACCGCCAATCATATTAATGAGAGAGCTAGGGATGAAAAATGGCGACAAGCGACGTGGTCCTGATGCTAGTAATACATCATGATTACGCTCAATGCTGGGTAAGCCACCAATGCCTGAACCAATCGCAAAACCAATACGACTGGCATTGGTTTCATTTACCACCAAGCCAGCGTCTGCAATTGCCTGTACGGCGGCAGCCATTCCGTATTGGATAAAGAAATCGCGTTTACGCGCTTCTTTTTCTGGCATGTATTGGGTGACGTCAAAGTCACGGATGCGGCTGCAAATACGGCAAGTCAGATCAGATGCATCGAAATGATCAATCAACCCTACACCGCTCTTACCCGCCAGAATGGCCTTCCACGAAGACTCAACATCAAGTCCCAATGGTGAAATCATTCCCATGCCTGTTACGACTACACGACGTTTACTCACCCCAACACCCTCATTTCATGATTTTAGGCTTTATCTTCTTTTGCACTGCCGCTACCGACGATGTAAGCAACAGCATCTTTGATGGTAATAATTTTTTCAGCATCTTCGTCTGGAATTTCAGTTTCAAATTCTTCTTCAAGCGCCATGACAAGTTCGACGGTGTCGAGTGAGTCAGCACCGAGATCGTCAACGAAAGAAGCATCGGTTGTCACTTCGTCTTCTTTAACACCTAATTGCTCAACAACGATTTTTTTGACGCGAGCTTCAATTTCATTTGGCTTGGTAGACATGGTTCTTTATTCCTCTCTTAATAAAAACAATACAATAGGTTTGTGCTAGTTTATTCAAAAATACACAACTTGCAAGACTAGGCTGCTTTTTCAGCCCATATACATCCCGCCGTTTATGTGCAATGTTTGGCCAGTTATATAGCCAGCGCCGTCTGAAGCGAGAAAAACTACTGCAGAAGCAATATCTTCCACCTTGCCCAATTTTTGCATAGGGATGGTTTTAAATATTGCCTCACGCTGCGCTTCGGTTAAGGCATTGGTCATATCTGTTTCAATAAAGCCGGGGGAAACGACGTTGATGGTGATATTTCGTGAACCCACCTCGAGCGCCAGCGCCTTACTAAAGCCTATCACACCAGCCTTAGCTGCCGCGTAATTAGCCTGACCCGGGTTGCCAGTGGAACCGACAACGGAGCCGATGGTGATAATCCTGCCCCACCGCGCTTTCAGCATCTCGCGGATGCACGCCTTGGAAAGCCGGTAAACAGAATTAAGATTGGTCTCCATTACTTGAAACCATTCATCGTCTTTCATGCGTAAAAATAAATTATCCTTGGTGATGGCGGCATTATTGACCAGAATGTCCACCCGACCAAATTTTTCGCGAATCGTTTCCATTAGCGTTTCAACAGACGCTGGCGCGGTGACATCTAAAACCAATCCACATCCCGCAATTTTTTCATTTTGTAATGATTCGGTAATTCGGTCAGCGCCTTCTTGGGTGGTTGCCGTACCGATAACTGTCGCACCTTCACTCCCAAGCTTGAGTGCCACACCACGCCCAATACCGCGACTTGCACCCGTCACGAGAGCGATTTTATTTTGCAGTAAATCTGCACGTGTCATGATGATTGCCCCTCATTCATTATTTTTATTATGTTTTCAATACTGGCTAGATCATTAACTGAATAAAGGGTGAGTGATTTATCAATACGTTTATTGAGGCCGGTCAACACCTTGCCCGGACCGCACTCGATAATCGTGGCAATGATTTTCTGCTGGAAGGCGCGAATGGTTTCAACCCAGCGTACGGGTGAGTACAATTGCCTAACCAAGGCCAAGCGAATTTCTTCTGCATCGCTATATGCCTGAACATCGACATTGTTTAAAACTGGAATGGATGGCACACGAATCAAAACTGATTCTAATAATACTTCAAGATTTTCCGCTGCAGGCTGCATTAATTCACAATGCGATGGCACGCTAACAGGGATTAATACTGCCATTTTTGCGCCTTTTTCTTTTGCCACAACAATCGCGCGATTAACGAGCGTTGCATGTCCTGCTATCACCACTTGACCAATACTGTTGTAATTAGCAGGCGCCAAGACATCGCCTTCATTTTGGCGAAGATCATCACAAATTTTGACAACATCACTATCTTCCAGGCCGATGATAGCGGCCATGGCACCCTCTTCATGACTCACGGCATCTTGCATGAAACGTCCGCGTGCTGCGACTAACTTGATGGCATCACGAAAATCGATCGCATTAGCAGCGACTAAAGCCGTGTATTCACCAAGACTATGACCGGCGAGCATGGCCGGTTTCACGTCGCATCGTTCAGTGATAATTTTCCAGATCGCATACGAGGCAGCCAGTAAGGCTGGCTGGGTATTAACCGTTTGATTTAAGTCTTCAGCAGGTCCTTCAAAGGTGAGCGCCTGCAAATCCAGTCCCAACGCATCGGACGCCTCAGTGAAGACATCACCAATTTCAGAAAATTGAGCAGCCGCATCAGCAAGCATACCAACTGACTGCGAACCCTGACCGGGAAATACAAATGCGTAAGGATGATTAATCATATTAGTAGCGCACCAATGCAGAGCCCCAGGCCAAACCACCGCCGAAGCCTTCCATAATTAATACGTCACCGCGTTTAATGCGGCCGTCACGAATGGCCATGTCGAGCGCCAATGGAATCGAAGCGCTCGAAGTATTACCCTGTGTATCGAGCGTAATCGCAACACGCTCAAGCGGCATATCAAGCTTCTTGGCCATCGATTGAATAATGCGAATATTGGCTTGGTGCGGGATCAACCAATCGATATCAGATTTTTGCAAATTGTTGGCAGCTAATGTTTCATCAAATAAATCACCGAGAATATTCACGGCAAGCTTGAATAACGCATTACCTGTCATCTTAATGGATTCAAGCGTTGGATTTTTGCCACCGCTCATCGGCAAATATAAAACGTCTTTGTGTGTACCATCTGCATGCAAATGCGTGGATAACACGCCAGGCTCTTCACTCGCGCTTAAAATAACGGCGCCAGCGCCATCACCAAATAAAACGCAGGTGGTTCTGTCTTCCCAATCCACAACGCGTGACATTAATTCACTACCGATGACTAACGCGTGCTTGACTGTGCCTGTGCGAATGTATTGATCGGCAATACTGAAACCATACATGAATCCAGCGCAGGCAGTCGCATTCAAATCGAAAGCAGGACAGCCAGCAATGCCGAGTTTTTCCTGCAACAAACACGCTGTACTCGGGAACATCATGTGCGGCGTGGTCGTCGTGACAATAATCATGTCAATGTCCGACGCTTGCAAACCAGCTGTTTCTAGCGCATGTCTTGCAGCTTTTTCAGCAAAGGTTACTGCATTTTCATGCTCAGCGGCAACATGGCGCTGATGAATACCGGTGCGCTCGACTATCCAATCTGCCGTGGTATCAACAATTTTTTCCATGTCGGCATTCGTCAGAATTTTTTCTGGCAGATAACTGCCCGTCGCTGTAATTTTGGAATAAATCATGGTGCCTTCACCTTTGTTGTCATGATATTTTTAATAATGTTTCTACTTCATGACGAATACGTTCCGGTATATTCGTTGCAGCACATTTCATTGCTTCTTCAATCGCATTAGCAAAAGCGGTTGCGTTAGCACCACCGTGACTCTTAATGACCGTGCCCTGCAACCCAATTAAAGCGGCGCCATTGTAATTAGCAGGATCCATGCGTTTTGCGAAAGATTTAAGAACTGGTTTCACCATCAGTCCGAGCATTTTAGTCCAGGCATTACGCATGAAAGCGTCTTTTAATAATTGCCGGATTAAAACCACCACGCCTTCCGATGTTTTCAACGTGATGTTACCGATAAATCCATCGCATACCACCACATCGGCGTCACCTTGAAACAGTCGATCGCCTTCGATGAACCCGGCGTAATTAATCCCTTTGGTATTAGCCAGTAAATGCGCTGTTTGCTTGACGATTTCATTACCTTTAATTTCTTCAGCGCCAATATTCAGCAGGCATACTTTTGGATTTTCAATCGCGCAAGTGGTGGATACCAGCAATGAACCCATAATGGCGAATTGCACAAGATTTTCTGCGCTAGAATCAACGTTGGCACCCAGATCAAGAACGCGCACGAGCTTATCAGCCTGATAAGTCGGAAATGCTGAAATGATTGCCGGACGATCAATGCCTGGCAATGTTTTTAAAACAAAACGTGCGGTGGCCATTAATGCGCCCGTATTACCCGCACTGACACACGCGTCCGCTTTACCTTCTTTAACGAGATCGAGCGCAACACGCATGGAAGAATCTTTTTTGTAACGTAACGCCTGCCCGGGGGCTTCATCCATTCCAACCGTTTGGGTAGTATGCTGAATCGTTAAACGCGAGGCATCGTATGTCTGATTTTGGAGCGCTTGCTCAAGTGTTGCCGCATCACCAACTAAAATAAGATTTAGCCTGGGATGCTTACGCAATACATCGACTACTGCGGGAACGGTCACGGGAGGCCCGTGATCGCCTCCCATAGCATCAATAGCGATGATGACCGATGTCAATTGAATTACTCTTCGTCGCTGCTATCTTCGACTTTAGCGGAACGGTCAACCACTTGGCGGCCCTTGTAATAACCTTCTGGGCTAACGTGATGACGACGGTGTGTTTCACCCGTTGCTGAATCGACAGATAACGCTGTATTGGTCAAGCCATCGTGGGAACGGCGCATGCCGCGTCTGGAACGTGTCACTCTACTTTTTTGAACAGCCATTTGGTAACTCCTGGTGAATCATTTTTAATATTAAAAATTTAGTATTAAACTAAAAACTCTTATTTTTGCTTATGTTTTAACGTCTGCAAAACCTGGAAAGGATTTTCACCTTTCGCCTTATCTTCCCAGCCAGCATCAACCAGAGGCAGTTTAACCTGGCACTCGTCAGCTTCATGGCGTGGGATAATGGGCAAATTCAAGATCAGCTCGTCTTCAATTAAATCGCGAAGCGCCAACTGGCCGTCCTGCACCATTGCCGGTTCGTATTGCTCGGGCAATGATTTTTCCTCATCCAGTGATCTGATAATACCCAAAGCAAAGTCGGATATTATTTCATAAGTGAAAGGCCCAAGACAACGTTGGCATTGCAGGCCCAGATGGGTGTGCAAGCGGCCTTTTAAATAGGTGAGACCTTGCTCGTCGACCCCAAAATGCAGGTTAACGGCGACTCTCTCATTATCGTCCACTTTCGGCCGGCTAGTGTTAAGCCTATGCATATCAACGAGTTTTACTACCCCATCGAGGTGGAGGTTCTGCTCGGCTAAGCGAAATGGTTCAACGTATTCAGGTATGAATTTTTCAGACATGCGCGCATTTTATGAGCGTGGCCACAGACTGTCAATCAATAGATTCGACATTTGATATGGATTTGCTAAGATTGCGCCCCATATCGGCAGATAACAGTAACATTCAGAATAATAAGGAATGCCATGGCGCTTCGCACATATTTACCCTTAGATGATGTGATGGATGATTTCAATCGGACCGCTACCCCCTCAGAAGATGTGCGACTAGACCTTTCGTCGAATTCGACCGCTCTCGACGATGGCGATGATTTCTCGACCGATGAGTTTATTCCACCTCCCGCCCCCTCCGGCTGGCGAGGATTGGTTAGCCGCGTGGCAACGGGCATGGGTAATGCCATGAAATCGGTCGGCCGCGGCATTAAATATGTCGCTGTCTCGAGCGCCAACAAAGTGAAGGAAGGTTTACTTTATACCCGCACGAACCCCGTCTCAACGGGCATCGCCATCACCGCCGCCTCCGTAAACGCCGTGAACGCCCTCACGGCACCTGCCGACATTAGCCCCGAAGATCTCGGCACCAAGTGGTGGCAAGAAATGAGTCACTTCCGGCGCGGCTACTCCATTGCAAGCGCCATCAGCGCACTCAATATCAACACCATCATGAATGCCCGCTTTATCCCCCAGGCTGGCCAAAAACTCAAAAACAGTCTGGCCGATATGCGCAGAGGCTGCAGCAAAATCCTCCTTAACATCGTTTCAGTCAGCCTCGGCCTTGGCGCCGGCATTGCACAGGGCTCCATCGCCTACTCTGCTTACTTATGGCTACCTCTCGGGACGTTTACGGCCGCACCGATAGCTTTGCTTGCAGCCGTTGTCACCTTCTCAGGCCGCTATCTCAGCGTGAAGAGCATCATCAGCCGCATCATGAATTTGTTTAACCGTCAGGCACGCCTGCAACATCGCTACGCCGACCTCATGGAACACGTTAATCCTTATTATCTTGAATATCTCGAAATGCGCTTCCACGACATCATGGCCAAATTATTTGATGACCACCACCCGGATCATCAACTTACAGACGAAGAATACCAATCGCTAATTCAGGCCCTCGCCAAAGAACTCCATGACCTACAACACGCCCATCCCGACTTTATTCTCGGCACCACCACAAAAGAATATGCCGCCAAGTACGCTGGCCTCCTCGCTGATGTCACCCTTGCCATCCTGTGTGCAACGTCTGGCTTTATGACATTTGATCAAAAAGGATTCGACGGCGTTAACACCATCGCCAAACTTGCCAACAACCCCCTCGACACCTTGAATGCTGGTTGGCGCGGATTAATCGGCGCAAACCCAGGTGTCGCTTCATTCATGTTCTTTGGTAACCACAGCATGGATATACGCCGCACCTCCGTCGACTTGGTCAAACATCTCTACCAAAACCCAGGTAGCATACCGGGCGCACTCATCTTACTGACGATGAATGGCATCGGCGCCACCAGCATGAAGAGCGTTGGGCAAGGCGTGATCAGAAACACCAATAATATATTTAGTCTCACCAAAAACGCCTTTGGTTCTGTTTACCTGACCTTAATTACCTTGGCAGGCGCAGTCGGCAATGGCAACACCATCATCAAATCGATGGTCGCAAAACCCGAACCATCACTCAAAGATCTCAATATGGCCCACGTCATCAAGCGTCTCAACAACGCCGATGACCACCCCATTACGGAAGAAACAGCCGACTCATTACAACGCAACAGTTTGTTCGCGCCTGGCAAGTTGACACGCCGTGCGAACACTCCTGTGCAAGTTGATCACACCCCTACCGAAGCCGAGACTTTTAACCTCGTTATTGAGCTCTAAATATGCACTCAGGGCGTGGGTAATATCTCACAAACAGGTCATCTTTTTATTCACTTGCTATCTCTAGCGAGATACATTATCTTGGTATCTTAAAGCAGAAAAACAACTATATATTGTGGTTTCAGAGAAACACAACCACAAGTCTGCCCAACACTGAAGCACAACCGAATTAAGTATTTGAAAACTTTAGACACCGCGGAGAACGACAAACATGGACACCCCAATTCAAGCCTCATCGTCTGTTGCCTACACCCCACATTTTGACATTGCGCAAACCGCTCCTGGCGCTATAAAAGTTATCCGCCGGAACGGCACTGTAACCCCCTTTGACGTCAATAAAATTGCCGTTGCCATGACGAAAGCTTTCTTGGCCGTCGAAGGGGATACGGCGGCAAGCTCCAGCCGTATCCATGAGAAGGTCGCGAATCTGACCAAAAAGATCGCCGACACCTTCTACCGACGCTTACGCAGCGGCGGCACCATCCATATCGAAGAAATTCAAGACCAGGTTGAACTGGAATTGATGCGCACGGCTGAATATAAAGCCGCCAAGTCCTACGTTCTCTATCGCGAAGAGCGCCGCCGTGCCCGCGAACTGAAACAGCAAGAACAGGAAGCCGCCAACAAAAAAGACGCCGCCATTCTCAATGTCACCATGCCTGATGGCAGTATTGCGCCACTTGACCTCGCCGGTATGCGCAAACAAGTCGAACATGCGTGCCTCAATCTAAAAGACGTCTCACCTGAGTCGATTCTTGAAGATACGCGCCGCAACCTGTTTGACAAAGTCCCCGTCAGCGAAGTTAATAAAGTGCTGGTGATGTCAGCTCGTATTCTTATTGAGAAAGAACCTAACTACACCTACGTTGCCGCTCGCCTGCTCTCCGATGACCTGCGTCAGGAAGCTTTTGGTTTCCTCGGCTTAAAGCCAGCCGCCACCGAAGCAGAAGCCTATACGGTCTACATGAAAGCCTATCTTGAACGCGGCATTAAACATGAATTGCTGGATCCACGCTTATTATCACAATTCGATATTACAAAGATTTGCGCCGCACTGAAGCCAGAACGTGACTTACAATTCACTTATCTTGGCCTGCAAACACTCTACGACCGCTACTTCATTCATTCTGAAGGCACCCGCTTTGAATTACCCCAAGCCTTTTTCATGCGTGTCGCCATGGGTCTTGCAATTGAAGAAAAAGACAAAGAAGCGCGCGCCATTGAGTTTTACAATCTGCTGTCTTCATTTGACTTCATGAGCTCAACACCGACGCTCTTCAATTCGGGAACACTGCGTCCACAATTATCCAGCTGCTATTTGACCACCGTACCAGATGATCTCGACGGTATTTACGGCGCAATCAAAGATAACGCACTGTTGTCGAAATATGCTGGCGGACTTGGCAATGACTGGACCAACGTACGCGCCATGGGTGCCCGCATCAAAGGCACGAACGGCAAGTCACAAGGCGTTGTTCCCTTCCTGAATGTCGCAAATGCGACCGCTGTTGCCGTGAATCAGGGTGGCAAACGCAAAGGTGCTGTATGCGCTTATCTTGAAACCTGGCATAAGGACATCGAAGAGTTTCTTGAATTGCGCAAAAACACTGGCGATGAACGCCGCCGCACACACGACATGAATACGGCGAACTGGATTCCAGACTTATTCATGCAACGCGTGATTGAAAACAAAGAATGGACCCTCTTTTCACCCAATGACGCGCCCGATTTACACGATAAATTTGGCAAAGCCTTCACAACGGCCTATACCGCCTACGAAGCCAAAGCAGCGAGCGGTGAAATTAAAAATGCGAAGTCCATTCCAGCCATTTCACTCTGGCGCAAAATGCTGACGATGCTATTTGAAACCGGTCATCCATGGGTCACGTTTAAAGATCCATGCAACCTGCGCTCACCACAACAACATACTGGCGTTGTGCATAGCTCCAATCTTTGCACGGAAATCACACTTAACACGTCACGTGATGAAATTGCCGTCTGCAATCTTGGCAGTATCAACCTCATTGCACACATGACAGATAAAGGTCTTGATAAAGTTAAACTGCAAAAGACCGTGCGCACGGCGTTACGCATGCTGGATAACGTGATCGATATCAACTATTACTCTGTGCCACAGGCTAGAAATTCCAACTTGAAACACAGACCCGTTGGCATGGGCTTAATGGGATTCCAAGACGCACTCTACAAACTACGCATCGCCTACTCTTCACCGGAAGCGATCCAATTTGCAGACAACTCCATGGAATTAATCAGTTACTACGCCATTGAAGCGTCTGCTGATCTCGCTGAAGAGCGCGGCACTTACACAACCTATGCCGGTTCATTATGGAGCCAGGGTATTCTGCCGATTGATTCCATCAGATTGTTGCGTGAAAACCGTGATGGTTACCTGGAACAAGATGAATCACAGACACTCGACTGGAATACTTTGCGTGACCGCGTCAAAAAAGTTGGCGTGCGTAACTCCAATATTATGGCTATCGCACCCACCGCGACCATTTCCAATATCTGCGGTGTCTCGCAATCGATTGAACCGACTTATCAAAACCTGTTTGTGAAGTCGAATTTATCTGGCGAATTCACTGTCATTAATCCTTACCTCGTCGCTGATTTGAAAGAAGTAGGATTGTGGGATCCTGTCATGGTGAATGATTTGAAATATTATAACGGTAGCGTTTCAAAAATTAATCGCATACCGGAACACCTTAAAAAGATTTATGCCACTGCGTTTGAAGTTGACCCAACCTGGTTGGTGGAAGCAGGCTCACGCCGCCAGAAATGGTTAGATCAATCACAATCACTCAATCTTTACATGGCTGAACCTTCTGGAAAAAAACTGGATCAACTCTATCGCCACGCTTGGGTACGCGGCCTGAAAACCACTTACTATCTGCGCAGCATGGGTGCCACCAATACTGAAAAAGCAACAATTGATGATCGTGCATTAAATGCAGTAGATATAAACCCAATATCAGCCGAACCGAAAGCATGCCTCATCACCGACCCAACGTGTGAAGCTTGCCAGTAATTGCAACGAACAAGGAGAAATAACATGACAGCAGCAGCAACAACATTAGGCGGAGTTACCGGCCTTGAAAAACTGGAAATGGGTGCTGCCCGAATTCAGGTGGATGACAAGAAAATTATTAATTGTCGTGCCGACTTGAATCAATTGGTACCATTCAAATACAAATGGGCGTGGCAAAAATATCTTGATGCTAACGCGAATCACTGGATGCCCAATGAAATTAATATGTCAGCTGACGTCGCTCTCTGGAAAGATCCAGAGGGCTTGACCGAAGACGAGCGCATGATTATTAAACGTAATCTTGGCTTCTTCTCTACCGCTGATTCGCTGGTAGCGAATAATCTGGTATTGGCAGTGTATCGACACATCACTAACCCAGAATGCCGTCAATATCTGTTACGACAGGCCTTCGAAGAAGCGTTACACACTCACGCTTATCAATACGTCATTGAAAGTCTCGGCATGGATGAAGCGGAAGTCTTTAATATGTATCGCGAAGTTCCTTCCGTTGCGACGAAAGCGGCTTGGTCGCTCAAATACACGCAGAGCCTGGGTGACCCGCACTTCCAGACAGGAACCCTGGAAAACGATCAACGCTTACTGCGTGACTTGATCGCATTCTATGTCGTGTTCGAGGGTATATTCTTTTACGTCGGATTTACCCAGGTATTATCCATGGGACGTCGTAATAAAATGACGGGTACTGCTGAGCAGTTCCAATATATTTTACGTGATGAATCCATGCATTTGAATTTTGGTATTGATGTCATTAATCAAATCAAAATTGAAAACCCACATCTCTGGACAGAATCATTCAAACAGGAAATCATCGCAATGGTACGCGAAGGCGTCGATATGGAATATCAATACGCAATCGACACCATGCCGCGCGGCATTCTTGGCTTGAATGCTGAAATGTTCCAGGAATATCTACAGTTCATCGCTAACCGCCGTTTGGCACAAATCGGTTTGGCGCAACAATATCCTGGAGCTGCCAACCCATTCCCATGGATGAGTGAAATCATGGATCTCAAGAAAGAGAAAAACTTCTTTGAAACTCGCGTTATTGAGTATCAAACAGGTGGCGCACTGACTTGGGATGAGTAACAGCGTTAAAAAACAAAAGGGGCTTTAGTGAAACACTAAAGCCCCTTTTTTATGGATGCCTTTTAACTCAACCCCTTGCAACTTATTTGTAGGACAATGCTATCTCATCATCGATTGAATTTTTCAGCGTATCTTGAATTTCTAGACGCTTAGCTTTAAGAACGCGCCATATACCAATCACACTAATCGTGATCCACGCAATCTCAATGACAACTGACGATAAATTCCAATGAAACAACAATGAAAACAAAAGAAAAATGGATCCAATCAAATTCATCGATAAATACGCCATATGCGTCGATTTGATTTTGCTTAAATTTAAAAGTGTATACGCAATTAGAACCAATGAAACACCCACCATACCCACAACGTCTGGGAAACCTGCCGCGATACTCAAGACTAAAACTCCTTAATTAATTTTATATGAGAAAATTACTTTTTATTTTTATCGTCTTCATCGGGATCAATTACCCACTTTGGCGGCGTACCCGATGGTCGTGGCGCCATGGCGAAAGGAGTTGGCTTAAAAGTTGAGCCACTTTGTTTGCCGCCTGCAGAGCCTGAAAGCGAATCATCTTGAGCAGGCTTGCTTTCAATTTTAGAACTATCAATAGTATCGACCAATTCATCGAATTCATAGACACGATAGACCGCTTTAATTTTCATCGTTGCATTTTCTGTAGCTGAATCGGTTGCGTGCGCTTTCGCTTCCGCAACAGTTTTGAAGTCTTTGCAAAACTGCTCTTTGCCATCACCGAACTGTTTCGTTACTTTATAAATTCTCATGACATGACATCCTGAATTTTATGTAATTTTAATTGAGTATAGCCAATAGTGCTGCCGATATCACGCCAGCATTCGCGCCCGGCTTATGTGACTCCTGGCTAAGATAGCGACGCCAACGTGAAGCGCCTGAAATATTCTGAAACAACCCTAAAATATGTCGCGTCAGAGATGAAAGCTTGACGCCATTTTTTAATTGGGACTCAACATAGGGAATATAACGTTCAGCCACCTCGTGACGTGACAAGATCTTTGACGATGCAAAAACTTCGGCCTGAATTTCCGCCAACAAATAAGGATTAGAATAAGCTGCGCGCCCTATCATCACCCCATCCACCCATGTTAAGTGATCTTTTACTGCAGCAACAGTTGTCACGCCACCATTAAGAATGATTTCAAGATGCGGAAAATCTTGCTTGAGTTGAAGCACAACATCATAACAGAGTGGCGGAACTTCACGATTTTGTTTGGGGCTAAGACCTTTCAACCACGCTTTTCTTGCATGCACAATGAAGGAATGACAACCCGCCGCATGAACGGTACGAATAAAATGGCAGAGACTATCATAGCTATCATGATCGTCGACACCAATACGACATTTTACGGTAACCGGTATCTGTACCTTCGCACACATGGCGGATACACATTCGGCGACTAATGCAGGTTCGTACATGAGACATGCCCCGAATCGCCCACTACTCACCCGCGGGCTAGGGCAACCAACATTCAAATTAATTTCATCATAACCGTATGCCTCGCCGATGCTGGCACATTCAGCCAAATCGCCAGGATGGCTACCACCCAACTGGAGAGCGAGCGGGTGCTCCGCTTGATCAAAGCCTAATAAATAATTCTTATCACCGTGGATAATCGCACCGGTTGTCACCATCTCGGTATAGAGCAACACATCCGGCGCAATCAAGCGCAGAAAATAGCGATCATGCCTGTCTGTGTAATCCATCATGGGCGCCACAGAGATGCGGCGGCTAAATGATTTAATCGTCATAGAGTTTCATCAATAGTGGGTACGGCTCGTTAGGCCAAACCTTCTTCGAGGTTATAGATGGGCAGCATTGTACTCCATTGTTTGCATCCTGGGCAGTGCCAGTGCAAAGTTTTACCGGAGAAACCACAGGAAGCGCAGCGATAGTCTGGCTTATTCGCCAAGATTTTCTTCATAAGATTTTGTAAAATATGGAGATCTTCTTTAACACGGCCTTCGGCGCTAGAGATATAGAGATTCACAAATAAAGCCAACCCGCGCAGGGATGGATAACGTCTAACATACTCCACCACAAAGCCAGCCGCGACTTTATCACCCTTCCACTGCCGAATACGCTCAGCCAGAATCAATACTACCGGCACACGGGGATACTCATCGACTAGATTTTTCAGGTAGTCTACCAATTCATCTTGCAAGCCGAGACGTTCGTAACAGGTTGCCAATAATTCTATGGATTCAGATAAATAATCAGGATTTTGATCTTTGATTTTTTTCAAATATCGCAAGGCCGTTTTATCATCGCCCTCAGCCATGAGCACTTTACCGTGAATTAAACTGGCCCGTGCGCAATGTCGATCTGCCTGATCAGCCTTATCCAAAAACTCACGAGCTTGCCGATAAGATTTTTTATTAAAAGCCGTCTCACCAAGCTCACAATAATAATGGGCGATTTGTGTTTGCATGGATTGCTTGGTCACTGACTGATATTGTTGGGCCATGTTAATGGCACTTTGCCAGTCACGGGCTTGCTGATAAATATCGATCAGTGTTTTTAACGCACGTTCTGCGTGGGTTTTTTCGTTAATCAATTCGAGGAAAATTCGTTCCGCGCGATCAATCATACCAGCGCTTAAATAATCCTGACCTAATTCATAAAGCGCTTGTTCGCGATAAAATTTTTCAAGTTGCGGACGGGCAATGAGATTTTGGTGGATGCGGATCGCTCGATCCACCTCACCACGACGACGAAAGAGCTTACCAACAGCTAAATGAGTTTCAACGGTATCACTATCGACTTCCAGCATTTTAATAAAGACATCAACAGCTTTATCGGTTTCTTCATTTAATAGAAAATTCAAACCGACGAGATAGTCACGATGCAAATCCATGCGTTTGGTAACATCTTCCTGCGGATTAGCGCGGTAACCAAAATACCACGCTGAGGCCATACAGCTTACAAAAAGTATCACCCATACGGTGTTCATTACACTTGATCCTGTAAAGGAATCGCGCGCAGATTTTCAATTTCTCTTTCAGCCAATGATAACCGTTGACGCAAACGATAATTGCGTAGTTTTGCCTTTAAAACCAGCCACAGACCTACCACAATGCCGAGCAAACAACCCATGGCAAATGCGATGACTAACAACAACGACAAAGGTAAGGTGCTTTGATCAAAATAATAATTGATTGTCACTGATTCAGAGTTCAATGTTGCAAATGTCATGCCGAAAATTACAATTGCCAGCAGAAAGAAATAACTTATGATTCGCACTTACACTCTCCCAATTTATCACATGGATACACCCCGCAGCTAAGCGCGGGGCGTGATCGCTTCTATGACTCGATAACTTCCATGCCGCCCATATAGGGTTGCAGCACTTTAGGAATATGAATACGCCCGAGTTCATCTTGATAATTCTCAACGACTGCGATCAGCGTGCGCCCAACTGCGAGACCCGAACCATTCAAGGTATGTACTAATTCAATCTTGCCTGCCTCATCCCGATAGCGCGCCTTCATGCGGCGAGCCTGGAATGACTCAGTATTGCTGCAAGATGAAATTTCGCGGTAGCAATCTTGACCGGGCAGCCATACTTCCAAATCATAGGTTTTAGCAGCACTGAAGCCAATATCACCCGTACATAAGGCGACAACACGGTAAGGTAATTCCAGCTTTTGTAATACTTTTTCAGCATGTCCGGTTAACTCTTCAAGCGCTTGATAAGAATTCTCCGGTTTCACGACTTGAACCAATTCGACTTTTTCAAATTGATGCTGACGCAGCATGCCACGAATATCTTTGCCATAAGAGCCCGCTTCACTGCGAAAACAGGCGCTATAACAAGCATATTTTATCGGCAGATCAGCACCATTAATGATTTGATCACGCACCGTATTTGTCACCGGAATTTCCGAAGTGGAAATCAGGTAACTATCACGATCACCTTCACAGCGGAGTGAAAAAGCATCTTCTTTAAATTTAGGTAATTGGCCGGTACCAAATAAACAATCCTCGCTCACAATATAGGGAACAGAAATTTCTTGATAGCCGTGCTCGGTGGTGTGCAAATCCAGCATGAATTGTGCAAGTGCACGCGATAAACGCGCCATCGGTCCACGCAACACAACAAACCGCGAACCCGATAATTTTGCAGCGGTTTCAAAATCAATTCTTCCACCGTCAGACCCAAGCTCAATATGTTCTTTGGGCTTGAAGGAGAATTTTTTTGGCTCACCCCAAGTGCGTAACACGACATTCTCTTTTTCATCTTTCCCTATCGGCACAGATTCATGCACGATGTTCGGAAAAAATGAAAGAAATGTATCAATTTCAGCTTGCGCCGCAGCACAATCTTCTTCAATTTTTTTGAGGGAATCACTCAGCTCTTTAAGGCTTTGCATCACGTCATCCACGTTTTTTCCTGATGCCTTGGCCTGACCCACTTCCTTGGAGCGAACATTACGTTCATTTTGCAATTCCTGCATTTTCATTTGCAGATTTTTGCGGCGCTCTTCCAGTGCATTATATTTGTCGACTTCAACGACGAAGCCGCGCTTTTTTAATTGCGCGGCAACGTTATCAATGGAACTACGTACTAATTTCGAATCTAGCATAATTATGAGGAAACCTTTTCCAATACTTTGGCAGCCATAACGCCCATTTCAGCTGGAGAATGAACGGTGTGCACACCAGCCGCTTCCAGCGCCTTGAATTTTTCTGAAGCTGTTCCTTTTCCGCCAGCAATAATTGCACCAGCATGGCCCATACGTTTACCAGCTGGAGCCGTGACACCAGCAATATACGCAACAACAGGTTTAGTGACGTTCTGCTTGATAAATTCAGCCGCTTCTTCTTCTGCGCTGCCACCAATTTCACCGACCATGATAATTAATTTTGTTTTCGGATCATTCTGGAACATGCCGAGTACATCAACAAAATTGGTGCCAGGAATAGGATCGCCGCCGATACCAACGCACGTCGTTTGGCCCAATTTTAAATCGGAGGTTTGTTTAACAGCTTCATAGGTTAAAGTACCTGAACGCGAAACAATACCGACCACACCTGGCATATGAATATAACCGGGCATAATACCAATCTTGCATTCGCCGGGTGTAATCACGCCTGGGCAGTTTGGACCGATCATGCGTACTTGCGGATTTGCATCGAGGCAAGCTTTCACTTCCAGCATGTCGAGGACAGGAATACCTTCCGTAATACAGACAATCAATTTAATGCCTGCATCCACAGCTTCCAATATCGAATCTTTGCAAAATGGCGCCGGCACGTAGATGACGGATGCATCAGCATGAGTTTCGTTGTAGGCATCTTTAACGGTGTTAAAAACAGGTAAATTTAAGTGTTTTTGTCCGCCTTTGCCTGGCGTCACACCACCAACCATCTGGGTGCCATAAGCAATAGCTTGTTCGGAATGAAATGTTCCCTGCTTTCCGGTAAATCCCTGACAAATGACTTTAGTATTTTTATTAATTAAGATACTCATTGGATTACACCTTCACTTTAGCGGCTTCAACCACTTTTTTCGCTGCGTCAGTAAAGCTTGCTGCCGCAATAATATTTAAACCACTTTCACGTAACTGCTTGGAACCGAGTTCTGCATTGTTACCTTCAAGACGTACGACGACCGGCAATGTTGTGCCGATTTCTGCTACCGCAGCAATAATGCCTTCAGCAATCAAATCACAGCGCACAATACCACCGAAAATATTGATGAGAATCGCTTTCACATTTTTGTCAGAAAGAATAATTTTAAATGCTTCAGTCACACGCTCTTTCGTTGCACCGCCACCGACATCGAGGAAGTTCGCAGGATTACCACCGTGCAACTTGATCATATCCATCGTTGCCATCGCAAGACCGGCACCATTCACCATGCAACCGACATCGCCATCGAGCGCAATGTAATTTAATTCCCAGTCACGCGCACGATTTTCACGCTCATCTTCTTGTGATGCATCACGCATTTCACGTAATTTTGGTTGACGATATAAAGCGTTATCATCCACGCCAATTTTAGCATCGAGACACAACAGGTTACCTTGTTTGGTGATCACCAACGGGTTAATTTCCAGCATGCTCAAATCACATTCTTCAACCATCTTGCCGAAGTTAACCAGCATATTGGTGAATTGTTTGACTTGTGTCTCATTAAGACCCAGCGAAAATGCAAGATCACGACCCTGATAAGGCATAACACCCACCATCGGATCCATCACGATTGTCAGAATTTTTTCCGGAGAGGCTTCAGCAACTTTTTCAATTTCAACGCCGCCTTCGGTGGAAGCCATGAAAACAACGCGACGTTTGGAACGATCGATCACTGCACCGAGGTACAATTCTTTTTCGATATCACAAGGTTCTTCAATCAATACCTGATTGACAGGCTGACCATCCGCGGTTGTTTGATAAGTCACGAGACGTGTATTTAATAACGAACGCGCTACTTCAGCGGCTTCTTCTTTGGTCGAAACCAATTTAACACCGCCCGCTTTACCGCGACCACCGGCATGCACCTGTGCTTTCACGACGTAACGTGAGGTGGTCATACGGCCTGCAATTTCTAACGCTTCAGCGACTGTTGACGCCACTTCGCCTTGTGAAACTGGCAAGCCGTATTCTGCTAATAATTTTTTGGCTTGATATTCATGTAAATTCATTTGTAATTATACCTCAAGCAATAAACGGGTTGGATCTTCAAGCAATTCTTTAACTGTTACCAGGAAGGTCACAGATTCTTTGCCGTCAATCAAACGATGATCATAGGAAAGCGCGACATACATCATGGGGCGAATAACGATCTGACCATTCTCCACCACAGCCCGCTCTTGAATTTTGTGCATCCCTAAAATAGCGCATTGCGGAGAATTTAATAACGGTGTTGCCATCAGCGATCCAAACACACCACCGTTGGTAATACTGAATGTTCCGCCTTGCATATCTTCCATGGATAATTTGCCAGTTCTGGCTTTTTCAGCTGAATTTGCGATGGCGGATTCAATTTGCGCCATTCCCAATTTATCAGCATTACGAATAACAGGTACCACTAAACCGCGCTCAGTCGAGACAGCGACGCCAACATCGTAGTAACCGTGATAAACAATATCGTTACCATCAATGGATGCATTGACGATAGGTGAACGTTTTAAAGCTTCGACACAAGCACGAACGAAAAACGACATGAAGCCGAGACGTACGTTGTATTTCTTTTCAAACTGCTCACGATAACGTTTGCGAATGTCCATGATCGGCGCCATGTTCACTTCGTTAAACGTTGTTAACATCGCTGTGTTTTGTGACACTTCAAGTAAACGTTCAGCAATTTTGGCGCGAATACGCGACATCGGAACGCGTTGTTCTGGGCGCTCACCCATCATGATGGGTGCGGCTGGCGCAGTAGTGGAGCTTTGGCCAGTCGCTGCAGAAACTACATTTTCACGCGTGACGCGACCACCTTTACCGGTACCAGCGATTTGCGCAACATCCACGCTCAATTCAGCAGCGGCGCGACGTGCAGCAGGACCCGCCGATTGTTTCGCGTCCATCGTTGCTGCAACCGGCGCTGCGGATTTTTCAGCAACAGGCGCAGAGGGTGTAGCACCCGCCTCAACGGCTTCAATCACTGCAATCACTTCAGTGGCTTGCACTGTGCTGCCAGTCGGCTTCAAGATTGTCTTTAACACACCGTCAGCTGGCGCGGGAACTTCTAGCATAACTTTATCGGTTTCAAGATCAACAATGTTTTCATCACGCTTGACCATATCACCAGCCTTTTTATGCCAGGTTGACACTGTTGCATCCGAAACAGATTCGGGTAAATGTGGAACTTTAACTTCAATCGCCATGACAGTTTCCTTTATTTCGTTAATGCTTCTGCTACTAATGCTTTCTGTTCTTTTTCGTGAACGGAGAGATAACCAACTGAGGGTGATGCGGCAGATTTTCTACCGGCATAACGCAACGTCTGCTTACCCTTCAGTAATCCACTGAGGCTAGGCATGAGGCTTGGCCAAGCACCCTGATTTTCAGGCTCTTCCTGACACCACACGATATCTTGTGCAGCGGAATACGCAGCCAGCATGGCGCGGATTTCCTTTTCTGGGAACGGATACAGCTGTTCCACCCTGATAATTGCTATATTATTCAACTTACTTGCACGTCTTGTCTCAAGCAGGTCGTAATAAACCTTACCCGTACAGAAAACCACGCTAGTGACTTTCTTCGCATCCATTTTGTCAATTTCAGGCAAGACACGCTGGAAGGAACCACCGGACAAATCAGACAAAGCCGAGACGGCGAGCGGATTACGCAACACGCTCTTCGGCGACATAATGATAAGCGGCACGCGTGCTGGCTGAAGCATTTGTCGACGCAACACGTGGAATATTTGCGCTGGCGTTGTCAAATTGCAGACCTGCATATTATTCTGCGCGCAGAGCTGCAAATATCGCTCGAGACGTGCCGAGGAGTGCTCGGGTCCCTGACCTTCATAGCCATGCGGTAACAACATCACAAGACCACATAAGCGCGACCATTTTTGCTCGCCGGAACTAATGAATTGATCGACAACAACCTGGGCACCATTAGCAAAATCACCAAATTGCGCTTCCCAGATCACCAGAAAGTTAGGTTCAGCAGATGAATAACCATATTCAAAAGCGAGTACTGCCTCTTCTGATAATAGCGAATCAACAATATTAATATGTGCTTGTTTGGCTGAGGCGTGACTTAAGGGCAAGTAAAGCTCGTCAGTATTTTGATCGTGTAAGACAGCATGACGGTGAGCAAAGGTTCCGCGCCCTGCATCCTGACCGCATAGACGAATCGGGTAGCCCTCATCTAATAAGGTCGCAAATGCCATGGCTTCAGCGTAACCCCAATTGATGGGTTGCTCGCCATCGGTCATTTTTTTTCTCTGTTCAAGCATTTTATTAACTTGCGGCTGAACAACAAAACCCTTTGGTAAGGTTTCCATGCTTCGCGCAATATCTTTGATCTTATTCAAAGGCACCGAGGTTTTAATGTTTGAATCCAAGTCCTGCTTTGTATACGCATCCCACTCCACAGCAAATTCGTAGGTCTTTGATTCATTGACTTTAACAACGCGTCGACCTGCATCGAGTGCGTTACGATAATCATCGACCATCGCCTGCACTTCACTTTCTTTGACAATGCCTTGTTGCTCAATTTGCTTGGCATATATTTTATAGGGAACATCCATCGCCTTAATCGTTTTATACATAACAGGCTGTGTTGCAGAAGGTTCATCAGCTTCATTATGGCCATGACGACGATAGCAGACTAAATCGATGACGACATCGCGCTTGAATTTGTTGCGATAATCGATAGCGAATAATGCGGCAAAATACGCAGCTTCGGGATCATTCGCATTAACGTGCAAAATCGGCGCTTCAACCATTTTCGCAATATCGGTGCAATAAATTGTGGAACGTGAATCCTTGGGATTACTGATCGTGAAGCCAACCTGATTATTAATGACGATATGAACGGAACCACCGACACCAAACCAGCGCGCTTGCGACATGTTAAAGGTTTCCATCACAACGCCTTGACCAGCAAATGCAGCATCGCCATGAATTTGAATAGGCACAACCTGACGTTGATCCGAGTCAGCGCGACGACGTTGACGTGCCCGCACCGAACCTTGAACAACAGGTGAGACAATTTCAAGATGGGATGGATTGAAAGCTAAGGCAATATGAACAGAGCCAAATTTCGTTTCGACATCGGAAGAACAGCCTAAATGATATTTCACGTCACCTGATGTTTTGGTTTGCGCGGAGGTACCTTCAAATGATGAGAAAATAATTTTTGGATCTTTACCGACAATGTTTGTCAGTACGTTTAAACGACCACGATGGGCCATACCAATAATGATTTCTTTCACGCCCTGCTCAACGCTGCGATTCACGATGGCATCCATCATGGGAATTAAGCTATCGCCACCCTCTAATGAAAAGCGCTTTTGTCCCACATATTTAAAGCCGAGATACTTCTCAAGGCCATCGGCCGATACGAGACGATCAAGAATGCGTTTCTTTTCTTCGGCAGTCGGCTTGAATGTCGCCCAACCCTGCTCGATGCGATCACGAATCCACTCAACTTCTTCGGAGCGATTGATATGCATATATTCAAAACCGATGGTGCCACAATAAACGCGACGCAAACCTTCGTGAATTTTCTCGAGACTTGCCGTTGACTGGCCAAGTGAAGTAAACGAACCTGTGTTAAAGTCTTTCTTTAAGTCTTGATCACTAAACCCATAGTAGGCAAGTTCAAGCGTAGGGCTATAAATAGGCTGACGAAATCCAAGTGGATCAATATTCGCCTGCAAGTGGCCGAGCCGACGGTAAGCCGCAATTAATTCAATAACGCGTTCCTGGCGTTGATCGTACGCGCCCTCTGCGACTGCTGCAGCAAAACCACGTGAAGGATTTTGTGCCATTTGCAAAAATTGTTCGCGAATGGCCGCATGAGAAACATCCGGCTTGGGCCGATTCATTTGTGTTACGAGACCATCAAAATAAGTCCGCCACTCAGGCGCCACATCTTGTGGGTTTTTAAGATATTGTTCGTATATCTCTTCGATATATTCCTCACTGCCTGAAGTGAGATACGAGTCCTGCCATAATTCCTGCATGGATTTTGTTTGCGTAGCCATCAGTTATGCGCTCTTTTTTAGTAATCGAACTAATTAAACAGATTCTTTTAACATTTCATCTTTAATATGGTTAATGGCTTCCAATGGATTCAATTCCTTGGGGCAGACATCAACACAGTTCATAATTCCGCGGCAACGGAATAAGCTGAACGGATCGGTGAGATCAGCTAGACGTTCTGATTTAGCTGTGTCACGACTGTCAGCTATAAATCGATAAGCCTGCAACAATGCAGCTGGCCCCATGTATTTATCCGGATTCCACCAGAATGATGGGCAAGAGGTTGTGCAGCACGCACATAAAATACATTCATACAAACCATCGAGCTTGGCGCGTTCTTCTGGTGACTGTAAACGCTCAGTCGCAGGTGCTGGCTCATTGTTTTGTAAGTAAGGTTTGGCTTTATTGTATTGATTGTAAAACTGAGTCATATCCACAACCAGATCGCGCACCACGGGCAAGCCTGGTAATGGACGAATCACGATCGGATCGCTTAAAGAAGTTAAACGTGTGGTACAGGCAAGACGATTTTTACCGTTGACATTCATCCCGTCTGAACCACAAACACCTTCGCGGCAAGAACGTCGCAAGGTCAAGGTTTCGTCGATTTGATTTTTAATCAGCAGCAATACATCCAGCAACATCACGGCATTATGCGGCTCGCCATTGATCATCGCTTTATTGTCGTTAATTTCGATGTCGAAATCTTGCATTCTTGGTTTTTCATCTGTTTCAGGGTTGAAACGATAAATCGATAAACGCATAGTTGAACCCTCTTTTCTCGTTAGCGTTAGTGTACTTCTTCGCGACTGGTTAATTTAATTGGTGCCATACTATGTGGTTTCATATTCACTTCGCGGAATGAAATTTTTCCATCTTCAAAGCAAATGGTATGCTTCAACCATTCTTGATCATCACGTTCCGGATAATCATAACGAGCATGTGCACCGCGACTTTCAGTACGCGTGTAAGCAGAATGTGCCGTTGCTGCGGCGGTTGCCATGAGATTATCAAGCTCCAGGGCTTCAATGCGCGCGGTATTGAAAGTGTTGCTCTTGTCTTTCAGTACGGCGTAGTTCAAGCGATCCTTTAAGTCGTCAAGCTTCTGGAAGCCTGATTTCATATTTTCTTCGGTACGGAACACACCGAAATCATCTTGCATCACTTTTTGGAGACCCGAGCGAATCTCTTCAACATTCTCGCCTTTCGTGTTGCCATTCCAACGATAAACTCGTGCTAACGCTTTTTCGATATCATCTGAGGTGGCGGAATTGAACTCGAGGCCTTTTTCGATGCTCTCTCTCGCATGCTCACCGGCAGCGCGACCAAAAATGACGAGATCGAGTAGAGAGTTCGCACCCAGACGATTTGACCCGTGCACCGAGACGCACGCGGCCTCACCGGCTGCGTATAAGCCAGTAATGACTTCATCTTGGCCGTTAGCATTTTGGGTGATAACTTGCGCGTGGAAATTAGTCGGAATACCACCCATCAGATAATGACAGGTTGGAACAACCGGAATCGCGTCTTTCACTGGATCAACACCGGCGAAGGTGATGGCCAATTCGCGAATACCTGGTAATTTGGACTTAATGACTTCTTCACCCAAATGATCAGCTTTCAGTAAAACGTATTCGCCTTTCGGACCTGCACCGCGGCCTTCGCGAATTTCAATAGCAGAAGAACGCGAGACAATGTCACGACAAGATAAATCTTTCAGATGCGGGGCATAGCGCTCCATGTAACGTTCGCCATCTTTATTAACAAGATAACCACCCTCACCGCGGACACTTTCACTGATCAGTGAGCCGCTTCCGTAAATACCGGTTGGGTGGAACTGCCAAAATTCCATATCTTGTAATGGCAAGCCAGCACGCAACACCATACCAAGACCGTCGCCAGTATTGATGTGAGCATTGGTGGTCGATTGGAAAATTCGACCTGCACCGCCAGTCGCAAGAATGGTGGCACGCGCGTGAATAAAGACAATTTCACCTGTTTCGATGCACATTGCAGTGACGCCGGCAATACCGGTTGGCGTTCTAACTAAATCGATGGCGAACCATTCGTTGAAGAAATTAGCTTTGGCTTCAATATTTTTTTGATACAGGGTATGTAACATAGCGTGGCCGGTTCTGTCTGCCGCACAACAAGTTCGGTGGGCTTGTTCTTTACCGTATTCACGCGTCGCGCCACCGAAAGCGCGCTGATAAATTTTGCCGTTATCAAGTCTTGAGAAAGGCAATCCCATGTGTTCCAGTTCGTAAATTGCTTGCGGGGCATTTTCACACATGTATTCGATCGCGTCCTGGTCGCCTAAAAAGTCGGAACCAACGACGGTGTCATACATATGCCAGCGCCAGTCATCCGGCTCGATGTTACCAATCGCGGCATTAATACCGCCTTGCGCAGACACTGTGTGTGAGCGGGTTGGAAATACTTTGGAAATCACTGCCACTTTAAGACCAGACTGAGATAATTCAAGAGCTGAGCGAAGCCCTGCGCCACCACCGCCAACAATAACTGCATCAAACGTGTGAGTTGCCACTTTCATTACTTACACACTCCATAAAATCATAAATGCCCAAAAGAAACAGGCGGTCAACATGAGAATTGCGCCCACGTTCAAAATGGCGCGCAGAACGAAATTTTTAATGTAATCGGTAAAGATGGTCCACATGCCGATCCAGGCATGAAAAGATAGCGCCAAGACAAAGAGCAGCGTCGCAACTTTTACCCAGGTTTCACCGAAAAAGCCATGCCATTCAGCAAATGACAATTCAGGATTCATGACGATATAAGCGATCAGACCGATTGAATAGACAGCCATTACCATTGCGGAAACACGCTGGATGACCCAGTCACGCAAACCTTGATGATTAACACCTAAGACGGATTTCACCATAACCAGACACCTGCCAAAATGACTAAAATAATTGAGACTATGAAAACGAGCAGCGCGGAACGACGCCCACCTTGCAAAGAAGCACCCAGACCCACGTCAGACAAGAGATGTCTGAATCCGGCCACCATGTGGTAGAGAAGCGCTGCCACAACACCCCAGATAAGGAGCTTGGCAATGAGACTACCTTGCCAATCATGGAGCCTGTCAAACCCCTCTGGCGTCAGGGAATAATCTAAAACCCAGAGCATAACGGGGATGAGTAAAAAAAGTAACACACCAGAAATTCGGTGCAATATTGAGACAATCGCCGGTAATGGAAAACGAATAGTCATTAAATTTAAGTTGATAGGTCTAGCTCGATTCACGTTTCTCTTATCCTTTTTCCAAAAAAGTTCATTTTTCAAACGCGTAGAGATTATATTATTGCCATATAGCTAAAGCAAACAATCACGCACAAAATTTCTGCTGACCGATAGATTTTGCCCCCTTCTTATTAAGTAGCGATCACTGTTATACTGGATAAACTGCGAAACTGCAGAATAAATACTAATTTTGGTAAGTTTTTGACCACGGAGACGTTTGGGATGGCGGAGAGAAAAGCAAAACTGCTGATCGATGATAAAACAATTGAGCTGGATGTTCTATCCGGAACACTAGGATCAGATGTAATTGATGTCAGCGGCCTGTTTAAGGAGGGTTATTTTACTTATGACTCTGGCTTTAACTCTACCGCTTCGACTGAGTCGAAGATTACCTATATTGACGGTGACAACGGAATTTTACTTTACCGTGGCTACCCCATCGAACAATTAGCGAACGACTCCAGCTTTCTTGAAGTCTGCTACCTGCTATTGAATGGTGAGCTACCGACCAAACCGCAATATGATGCGTTTTGCCAAGATATCGTGCACCACACCATGGTACACGAACAAATGCGTAATTTTTTCAATGGATTCCGTCGTGATGCCCATCCTATGGCCATTATGGTTGGCGTGGTTGGGGCTTTGTCGGCCTTTTATCACGATACGCTTGATATCAAAAATCCCGAACACCGCGCCATTTCGGCGTTGCGCTTAATTGCTAAAATGCCGACGATCGCTGCCATGTGTTACAAATACTCGATTGGCCAGCCCTTTATGCCGCCGCAGAACAAGCTCTCTTATGCTGGCAATTTTCTGCACATGATGTTCGGCACACCTTGCGAAGAGACCACCCCAGATCCAGTTTTAGCACGCGCACTAGACCGTATTTTCATACTGCATGCTGACCACGAGCAGAATGCTTCAACCTCTACGGTTCGCCTCGCAGGCTCTACTGGCGCGAACCCATTTGCCTGTATCTCTTCGGGCATTGCCGCACTATGGGGACCCGCACACGGTGGCGCAAACGAAGCCGTTCTCAATATGTTGCATGAAATCGGCGATGTTTCTCAAATTCCGCGCTATGTGGCACGCGCGAAAGATCCCAAGGATAACTTCCGCCTCATGGGCTTCGGTCACCGCGTTTACAAAAATTACGATCCACGCGCTAAGGTGATGCGAGAAACCTGCCATGAAGTATTAGATGCCGTTGGCAAGAAAGATGATCCATTGTTCAAATTAGCCATGGAACTCGAGCGTATTGCCCTGCAAGACCCCTACTTTGTGGAAAAGAAATTATATCCGAATGTCGATTTCTATTCGGGCATCACACTGAGCGCTATTGGTATTCCAGCTAACATGTTCACCGTCATTTTCGCGCTCGCGCGCACCGTTGGCTGGGTGGCGCAGTGGAATGAAATGATTAGCAACCCTTATAGACTTGGACGTCCACGCCAATTATATACGGGTTCAAAGAAACGTGATTTTACAAAAATGGAAAAGAGATAACCTTCACCAGTATCCCGCGCCCATCAGGCGCGGGATCACTCGTTTTACGTATTAATCATGAATGCAACACCCGCACTCAGAAAGACATCGTTTTTACCACCCGTGAAAGTGTAAAAGTCACGCGCTTCCAGTCGTAATGCCACAATTTCATTCGCGAAAATCTGTGCGCCAACCGCTGCGTTAATATTTCCAGCATTGTGTGCACTACTACCATTGGGATTGAAACCCATGATACCAGGGCCTGCCAGCACATACGTCTGAATACATTTGAAAGGCGTGAAATGATAAACCGCATCGAAGGCAAACATGGTGCCATCAACATTTTTCCCAAAGTTATACGCGTAGCGTGAAGTGGAATTGAAAAAACCGAGCAAGCCTTCAATACCCCAATTATCTGTAAAATTGTAGCCAACAGTACCAAATCCAACGCCAGCATTTTCAATGCGGCGCGTGCTGGAAAAATAGTCGTAGCCACCACCCACCGATAAAGCGACTGTTTTGGCTTGATTAAAAGCTAATGCTGGCTGAGCAAGAATGAGCATAAGCAGAGAGAGTTTGACAACCCTGGTCGAAAACGTCGTATTCATAGAGAACCTTCTTAATCCATTAGTTAGGGCGAGACTTGCGAACATGTTGGCAGAAAATGATAAGTAATTCAATTACCACCAGCAGAATGTTGCACGTGTAGGTTTATTGGCGCGATTTGACAGTGAATGCGATTGAGTTCACATCAGCCATCCCTGTGTTTTGCACTCCATCCAGCAGCGCCTCCGATCGTCTCCGACACCTTGCCAGAGATTTTAGGTCGATACGATTTTCAAATAAAGTAAATGGTCTTCTGTAATAAACATTTTCATTGGCTGACACGATTTTTTTGTTTTGAATATCGCAATGCAGCGCCCGCGGCCAACCTTTAATGGTCACTTCCTGAATGATAGAAGAATCGGTACGAATAGCATGCACTAATTGATACATGAACGAGGGACGCAGTTTGTCAACTTCATTTGGATGCATCTTGACGTCGGCATCGAAGGGGTATAGCACCCCTTCACAGTGAGACGAGAAGCTTTCATTCTTCTCATCACGCGCACGCATCAGCACCTCAAGCGCATTACCTTTTAGAGGGTTATTTATATCTCTCAAAATAAATTTCTCATCTTTGCGCTTAGGGAATACAAACGGTTTACCATTTCTTAGTTGCTGCTCAATATATGAAACAAGATAATCAGTAACAGGAACGAGTAGATGCTTAATCATACCGCTATTACTTTTTTCAAGATAAAGGATTTCTTTAACACCATTAACAAAATTGCACTGACCCTCAATCAAAAACAAACGATCCAGCTTACTTTTTTGCAGCAAGAGATCATATTGTGATGCACTGGGAAATTCTTTCATTAAGACTAAGCCACAATGATATTTGTGTGAATGACCGGAGCTCTTAAATTTTGATATCAACACTTCTTCGTCTTTCAACTTTTCAGCAGAAACCGAATGACAACCCAACAATTCAACGTCTCGAATGAATGGGTATTGGGCTAATAATGATAGTATTTGATTCGGCGTGTGATTTGCGATTGACTGCGAAGCAGGTGCAGAGTGATCGAGAAACGTGACCTGGAGATAAGACAGACCTAACGCCTGCAACAAGTTCAATATATACTTTACCGCGTAAGAGTCTACGCAGATTGCACTCCCCTTGCGCTCCTCTGCGCGAACATATGAAGTTGTAAATTGCCGGATTTCATCACTTCTTGCGTCCCTGACAACCAGCGTGCGAACTTGCGACAGCCATTCACGAATCTCCGCAAGATAACACTCAGGCACAAAGGCATATTGTCGCGCATTAAATTGAATGGCATAACGGCATAAATCGAGATTGATCTGCTCTTCTCTGAAATAGTGAAAACTAAAAATCGGATGCCAGGTCGCTGCCAAATAGATTTTTTCGGTGCGCATCTCGACCGGAATATATTCAAACAAATGAACATCCTGCAAAACACCGGCTATACGCTCTTCTTCTGTATGCATGTTGTACGGGGTGTATCTTATTGATTTATGCTCATTTGCTGAAATGGGTTTAGACGAAAAAGTCCTAAATAACCGACGCAGGCCGTGATAACCGTTTCTAAACATGGGTCGCTCTCGTTTGGTTTTTTATAGAAATATTTTTATGATCTTAGCATAAAATATTTCGATTTGGATAATCAAGTAGAGTTACGACTAGCATTAGTGTTGGCTGCCAGTGATTTCAAAATCAGTTTTTTGTAGGCACTCACTTCCGGCGAGTCTTGACCACCCGTACATTTTCGCAGCTCGATCAAAGCATATTGCTGGATGATTGACAATGGAATGACAATGCTTTCTCTAATCATAATTGAGCGCTGTGTCACAGGATCATTTTCCAATAACTCCGTTTGATCACTGATTCTCATAAGCATGGTCATGCTCAATGTTGTTTCGTCATACAATATTTTCCATAATTCATTGAAAACAGGGTCGTGACGCAAATATTCCGTAATTGAAAAATTAGTCCGAAGCAAGCTCTGCATAGCATTTTGTAGCAAAGTTCGAAAATATAACGAATTATGATACAGTTCTTTTAAAGAAGATTCCTGTCCTTGATCGATCAAGGACTTGATGGCCGTACCAATACCAAAATAAACTGGCGCTATTTGCTTTATCTGACTCCACGCTCCAATATAGGGAATAGCTCGTAAATCATTAAGTTGCAATGCATCACCGGATGTTCTTCGCGGTGGGCGACTCGCATTATTTAACTCGCCGTAAAAATTAATGGGGGTAATCGTTTGCATATAACTGATGAATAAAGGATGTTCCTTTAATTTCTGATAAGCGTCATAACTTGACTGGGATAATTTATCAAACAAGTGGCCTTCTTCCTCGCTAAATATATCCGATGCCTCGGATAGCGAATGCAAAGGATGATACAATCCTGCGGTAAGTAGCTGCTCGATATTGTAACCTGCTGAATATTTTGTTCCGAAATCCGAGCTGATTGTTTGTCCCTGTATGGTCACTTGAACCTGCTGCTGGTCAATGATTTGATTCATCGCCCGATAGTATTTATGAATATTGCCACCGCCGCGTGCAGGTGTGCCACCGCGACCGTCAAAAAACATTATGCTGATGTTTTGATGCTTGGATAACTTATATAAATTCAATTTACATTGCAAAATTGACCAGTTAGCCATCAGATAGCCGCCATCTTTAATTCCATCTGAAAACCCCAACATCACCACTTGCGAGCGCATCTGCCTATTCAGATGACGCCGGTAAAGAGGCAATTCATAAAGCTCCTTCATAATGATCGTCGAGTTATTAAGATCAGCGATTGATTCGAATAGTGGAATAACATCTACTTTGAAATTATCAGCCGAAATACCTGCAAATTTAGCTAACAAAAGCACTTCCATGACATTATATGCAGCCTGCGCATGACTGATAATATAACGGTGCAAGCCTTTGTAACCATTCTCACACTGAATGTCAGCGATCGCACGCAAAGACCCAATCACATCAGCCATCATAGAGTTTTGCACGACCATGACATCATCCAGCCGATATGCCCCCTCCTGCAGGCAGTGAAGAATTACCTCCATTTTATCTTTAGCGGACAGAAGACGGTATTGCAGACACTTTTCTCTGATTGTTTCATCTACTAAGTTATGATCAACAAGATACGTCAATATTTCCTGCAAGACCTCAGTATGGACATGACTATTCTGACGAATATCAAGACTTGCAAAGTAAAAACCAAAAGTTCGTACAGCCGTCATGAGATCATCAATTTTTTCACCAAATAAACTATTATGTTGTTGCGCTAACACATATTTCAAATGTCCCAAGTCATCCATCAATTCATCTACAACCTGATAAGGCGTTACCAGATCATCAACATTTAGTGCCTCGGGATGTATGGTCAGATTCAAACGTAACTTAATCTTATCTAGCATCGGCCACATATTTGGAAAAGTTAACCTTCTCTTCAATCTTTCGACTTCATCGACATAAATTTTAAGAATGCTAAGGTGTAATTTTTTCGCAACCGTCATCGTGGACTCAGATGTTACGCTAGCATTACCATCCCTATCGCCACCTGGCCAAAATCCCAGTTCAATCAATGTTGGCATACCCTCCTTGCCTGCCCACTGCCGAGCATAGGCCTCGTTCAAACGACATTGCATTTTTTTTATCACTGGATAAAAAATTCTTTCCAGATAATAGAGATGTACTTCAGCCTCATCGACTGGTGTCGGCCGCGTTGAATTTTTAAAAGACGTCTTGCCGAGCTGCAATAAAAGTTTTGAAATTTTATTCAAGTCATTCATCTTGGTAGCGGCCGCCAGATCTTCAATGACTTCCAAAACTTGCAACGGATAAAATTGCGTGGGGTGCGCGGTTAGCACGATACGAGCGCGATAATCTTTAATAGACTGATAGGACTGATCTAACTTGTGTTGAGTCGTCACCTGCTTGAGGTAATGGGTCAACGAGCCCGAACCTCTCAAATCATGCGTTTCAGGGAAAGCCGCATCTTCCAGCGCATCTAACAAAACGACCTGCCGCTCCAAAAATTGCAGAATTAAAACTAATATCCTGATTTTAAATTTGAAATCCTGGTTATGCAGGACGTTAGCAAAAAACCCATTCACGATAGCGTCCGGCGCAAGCCCCTTGGTTGTCGCGTTCCGGCAATATTCCTGAAAGGTCAGCACGTCAGCGTCCATGCTCTGCATGTCGGCAAATGGCAAAGTTCGGAACAATGCACTATAGACCTGATATTTCAAGGCAACTGCTTCTTCGTACTGGATAAGGTGTGATTGACGCTTAGCCATGCCGCGCCCCAACTCTTGTCTTACTATTATTATAGGCGCTAAAGCGGCTTTCATCATTTATTTCACAGGGGTTGGCGACACTAAACTCAAGAAATTTATAACTATATAACAATAGGTTACAATTAAATTATAAAGTCTATAGTAATCAAAATGATAGTACGCTTCTTTTAATATGCTAATAAGTAATCAACTATGAAACACACTTCTAATGGATACCGGCCGATTTATTAATATGTGCACCAAGAGTTGATGAGGCCCATAGAACCCAACAGTCGTTACTTCACAATCGATCGTATATAACAGATTTTAAAACGCAGCACCTAGATATGGAGTCGAAGGGAATCGAACCCTCGACCTTCTGATTGCGAACCAGACGCTCTCCCAACTGAGCTACGACCCCAGTCTATAAATACTATTATGAATTTTTAAGAAAGGCTATCTCTGCTTCAGTGGAAGTACGTCCCAGTGCATGATTGCGTTGCGGGAAGCGGCCAAACTCTTTGATAACGCGGAAGTGCGCGTAAGCATACGCCAGAAAGAGCTGATAGATTTGCGTTGTCTCTGACATAGATAAGTTCACTAATTCTTGATAAAGACGAATAGATTTTTCCTGCGTTTGGGAATTTTCTGCATGTACTAATGGCATATAAAAAAATACGCGCTCGATTAACGTCAGCGACTGGTCCATTTTTTCACGTAGACCCTCAGCACATAACACCTGGGCTTTTTCATCCATACAGAATGCATTCGAAGTACCGCGATGGAGATATCGCGGAAATTGATCGAGTAAAATTATCACGGCGAGCCTGCCGCGAGGTGTATTCGTCCACTCGACAAGATTGTCAGCGGCAGCTAGTGCATATTCTTTTTCGTAAACTCTGACGAGGTGACGCTTAACAACTTCATTTTCGCCAAACCACAAGTTCGTGCGATCGCTAGATGGCAGATCGGCAGATCCCAAATTTCCGAACCAGAAGTTTAATAATTCATGCACACGATCTGGCATAGCGCTACCTGCCCTTCTTTATCCTTATTTGTCCAGAATAACATAAATCGCAGCTCTATTTCTGCATGATAACTCGTTGATTTAAAGACTAAAATAACAAATGCATTATAATCATCATGTTCCATGATGCGCGTAACCCATTGAACAATCACACATTTAATCAATACGTTGTTTCCTAAAAACAAAAAAAGAAAAAAATATCACCTATACTCACTATATAACGAGGAACATGTCATGGGTTTTATTACTCACGATTACTATGATTTTCACTGTGGCAACGATACCAGGCTCGTCAAAATTGCCATTATGAATGATGGCTTTCATACTATTACTATTCATGCAGATATTGCCAAAACCATTGATTTCACGGGTGGAACGCAACGCATTGAAGTGATTAGGCTCAGCAACTGCTTTAAAGCTTCCCGAATTATTTGGCCAGACAGAACGGGCGCCATTAAAAGACTGTACATCAATCAACTTGATGTCATGACGCGCCTTGATCTCAACGCATTAACCAGTCTCGAAGAATTATGCATCATTGATTGCGCCTCTCTTGAGGAAATTGTCGGCATTCCGAAGACATTAAAAATTTGTAACATTCATCGCACCAAGATCGCAACATTAGATATGTCGATAGCCGATTCATTGAAAACATTCAACATCATCACGCTATCACCGCAGTTCAATGTTGATTTGTCGAGGCACAAAGAATTAAGCACCGCTTATATCAAAACATTTGGGATGATCCGAGATGAGGCGTCGAGCTCATCAATTGACTTAAGTGAATGCCCGAAATTACAGTCAGCGCTCATTGATACCGGCAAGCATGCCTTACGTATCAATATTTCAAATTGCGCAGGTTTATCTTCGCTCACAGTGATCAGCGGTAAAGGTTCAGAAGGAAAAGGCATCAGTCTTTGCAAAAAAATTGAGTTTTTTCATTCAAATCAAAATTTACATTTAGATCCGCCAGCTAAAATATTCATCGGTCATATCGGGAATAATTTCGTCAAGCACCCCGACCCTGAAAAGCCAGGCAAGAAAATCACTACCCAACATGAAGAAAGTCAGGAATTTTATGCCAGTACAGTCAACTCAGAGCCTGGCATCCACGACAGAGAAACGATTATCCATGAGCGCGGATCTACCGTAGAAGTGGGACGCTCGCAAGGCGTGCAAATTATTTTACTGAGTGCGCCTATCAAACTCCATCAAGACACACAAAGCAAAAGCATGGCGAAAGACAACTTCAAAATACTGCAAGAGCAATATGGATTCCCCGAAAGATTTTTGACTCTAGCCAATCTGATAAATGAATCCCAAGCAAACCTGGAATTCAAAAAATTGCCGGCAAAAACGCAAAGCACGCTACTGAAAAATGCGACGGATCTTAAAAATGCAACGCTCGGCATCCTGGATGTGTTCAGCATGCCAGCCGATCTCAATCCATCGAAGCCGTTATTATCTAAAACTCAGCTGAAAAATCCCGACAATTATCCTAAGCTGACTGACAAGTTCGATATTCATAAAAAGTCAGTCAAGCCTACTGACGTCAAACAAGAGCCTGTCACCACCGCAAAGAACAACGCCACTCTCGCAGCAGGTATCGCGAATGCGCCACCGATTGCTGGAAGGTTAAACACAATCGCCAGCGCAACCACAAACTCGGAAAAATCTGTTACCGATCCAACTAACACAGCTACCGCTGAAAGTATGCTGCCTGTTAACACGAGCACAACGCAGTCAAGGATTTCATCAATCCTGCAAAATCCGCTGAGAAACGATGAGCATTCTTCTCTTTTTTCCGGTCAAGCTCCCAACCCCAGCACTGGGGAGCATCATAAACCTCAACGCGCGATGCCAGATGATAATCCGGAAATAATTGACGCAGAAGCAAACCATCCCGTACCGCCATCTAATCGAAACAACATGACAGATGACCCGTTCGCGATTGATGCCGCTGCCGCGAATGCAGCACCACAAACAAAAGCAGAAAGCGAGCATTTGAAGAAAAGAGCGTTACCTGATGACAAGCCTGAATTGATTAATGCTGAGGCTAACCACCCTATACCGCCCGCTGATCGAAATAATTCAACTGATGATCCGGTAGTGATTGATGCAGCTGCTGCGAATGCCGCACCACAAACAAAAGCAGAAAGCGAGCAGTTGAAGAAAAGAGCGTTACCTGATGACAAGCCTGAATTGATTAATGCTGAGGCTA
>CAZGPP010000002.1:232929-315756 GCA_964527435.1 uncultured Coxiellaceae bacterium
ACCACCCTATACCGCCCGCTGATCGAAATAATTCAACTGATGATCCGGTTTTGATTGATGCGGCCGCTGCGCACACCGCACCGCACGCGGAAGCAGAACGTGACAGTGAGGTTTTAAAGAAAAGAGGCTTTCCAGAAGACAACCCAGAATTAATTGACGCACGATCAGCGCATCAACCATCAGGTCTTCCTGATGTACCGGCCTTAGATCCCGAAGACAACACTCAGCATCTACTCGATCACAATAAGAAAATGAAATTACCCGATATTGATGATCAATTCGGTATTCATTCCGAAGCTAAGACTCGACCATTAGACGACTATATCGACCAAATGAATATTGAAGGTGAAGCAGAAAGTCCACCCGCTGAAATGCAGCCAAAAAGATCCTTACAACCGGACGACCAAGAATTAATTGACGCACAATCAGCGCACCAAGCATCAGGCCTTCCTGATGTGCCACCACTTGACCCCGAAGACAACACCCAACACCTTCTCGATCGCAACAAGAAAAGGGACTTACCTAATATCAATGATCAATTCGCCATTCATGCCGAAGCTAAGACTAGACCATTAGACGAATATACCGACCAAATGAATATTGAAGGTGAAGCAGAAAGTCCACCCGCTGAAATGCAGCCAAAAAGATCCTTACAACCGGACGACCAACAATTAATTGACGCACAATCAGCGCACCAAGCATCAGGACTTCCTGATGTACCCCCACTTGACCCCGAAGACAACACCCAACACCTTCTTGATCGCAACAAGAAAAGGGAATTACCCGATATCAATGATCAATTCGGCATTCATGCCGAAGCCAAAACTCGACCATTAGACGAATATACCGACCAAATCAATATAGAAGCTGAAGCAGAAAGTCCACCCGCTGAAATGCAGCCCAAAAAAGCGCTGCAAACACCAATCAACTCTCAAAATAGAAAAACCGCCACTAATCACACATTACCTCCTACTTTGAGCTTCTTTGATCGATTCGAAAGATTACTAGACCGCGCACGCAAAAAAGCAGAGTTGGATTTCCCTGATGAAGTGCGTATTGATGCTGAAGCACACGCAGAAGAAATAAAATTGCAAGAAACGGAACGCCTCAAACCAGACCTTACAAACGATCAGGTATTGCTTGAAGCACAGAAAGGAGTCGTCGCACCACTTGAGATCGAACCGACAAACGATCAAGTTTTATTAAGCCACACTGGAAAATCAATTTTTAACGAACAAAGCAAACCTATTGCAAGCCTTGAAAAACAAACATCCTCTTACCAACAAAATTTATTGACCGCCGCACACGATGTAGCGAAATCACTTGAAAAAATGCTAAAGTCCGCCGAAGGAGATAAACCAAACATCGCAAAGAAAAAAGGGGGACAATCAGTTTTTGGCGAAGCAAACAAACTGTTAGATGAATTGAATAAACTAAATAAAATGCTCGCCGACAATCTTCACGAAACCAAGCCCAAAAAAGATCTTAAGAAAGATAAATAAAATTAACGAATAGTGATCGGCGTCCCCGCCGGAACCAAATCAAATAATTCAATTATTTCCTGATTACGCATACGAATGCAGCCACGCGAACCCGGCACACCCATCATCACATCATCAGGCGTTCCGTGAATGTAAATATAGCGCCGCATGGTATCCACTTCACCGAACCTGTTTTTACCTGGCTCACAGCCACATAACCAAAGAATGCGAGTTAAAATCCAATCGCGTTCGGGAAATTGTTGTCGCAGCGCTGGTGAATAGAGCTCACCCGTGGCGCGACGCTTAATGAAAACAGTATTGACTGGCGCATTCACGCCAATTTTAGCACGTATCACATGCTGGCCACGGGGCGTTTTTTCACTATGCATGATTTCGCCTGGGCCATTTTTTGCGGTAGAAATGACGTATGTTTTAATGATGTTGCCAGCACTCAGCACAATCATTTGCTGTTTACTAATATCGACTTCAATTGAAAGCATAAACTTACACCTGTGTAGCACCAACCGCAATAATACCAAGAATATCAGCCACCAGCTTTTCCGTTTTTTGTTCGACATCGTGCGTGGGGTCAAACTCAACGACCTCTACCGCAATTAAACGTGGATCAGAAACGACCTTTGCTAATCCAGCGCAAAAATCGTCAGCGCGCACACCATCCACTTCAGGCACATCGACACCCGGCGCATCAATAGGGTCTATACCATCAATATCCAGTGACAAACCAAACCCAATCGTGTGTTTATTAACATGCTGAACTGCTTCTTGAAGCACCACATCAAATCCACGCGCCTTCACTTCATCCATCATGTAAACACGCACATTGAGACGTTTCAATAATGCAGCTTCACCACTCTCAAAACTACGCACACCAATCAGACACACATTCTCTGGTTTAAATTTGGGTTGGTCATGCAAAATAGAAGTCAGCGTTGGAAAGCCGTAGCCTAACAAACACGCGAGCGGCATGCCGTGAATGCGTTTTGTTTCTGAAGATTCGGGTGTGTGACTATCCATATGCGCATCAAACCAGATAAGACCTACATCACCCTTTTGATGTAAAGCATCGTAAACACCACTCCAGGTTCCGATCGCACAAGAGTGATCACCACCGACGATACAAAATGATTTTTCCTGCTTAGCGAATGGAGAAACTTCGTTAGCAAGCTCAAGGCAAGCTGACGCGACTAATTCATCCAGACGTTTATCGGTTGCCTCTGCTGAATCCGGTGATGACACCATCGGCGTCCATTCATAATCAATTCCAGCTTCATCTAATATCGATAAATATTTTGAATGACGAATGGTTAATGGGCCGTCGCCGCTGTGAATATCAGCACCTGCCAAACCCGAGGCGCATCCTAGCAAATAAAATTTCCGATCAGTCATATTATTTCCCAAATATCTAGTCTTCATGAATTGATATGATTAAGATTGCAATATTTTGATGAATCATTAGATCATGCCCGAAGCCGATCAGCAACTATGTACAAGGAAACGTCGCAATGGATAGTAAACAAAATTTCACCTATGTTGATAAAACCTGGAACGACAGTATTCTCCCCGCATTGCACCAATACATCACCATACCCAATAAATCACCACACTTTGATCCCGACTGGAAAAAACACGGCTACATGGATGCCGCTGTTGAGCTGATAAAAAACTGGTGCGCACACCACGCGTTACCCAACATGAAGCTCGAAGTCGTGCAACTTGATCACCGCACGCCGGTTATTTTGATGGAACTGCCTGGCGATAGCGACGAAACAATTTTGCTGTATGGTCATCTCGACAAACAACCTGAAATGACTGGATGGGATGAAGGTTTGTCGCCATGGCAACCCGTGTTACGCGGCGATAAATTATATGGACGCGGCGCAGCAGACGATGGCTACGCTGCCTTCGCCTCACTCACCGCTCTCAAATCACTCCATGAACAGAACATTCGTCGCGCACGCTGCGTCATCCTGATTGAAGCTTGCGAAGAAAGCGGCAGTTACGATTTACCCTTTTATATTGACGCGCTGGCATCTCGCATCGGCAACCCTAGCCTCATTATCTGCCTCGACTCAGGTTGCGGTAACTACGATCAACTCTGGATGACCACTTCATTGCGCGGCTTAGTCAGTGGCCGCCTGACGATTGAAACATTAAAGCAAGGCATACACTCCGGCGCTGGCAGTGGTATCGCACCCTCTTGTTTTCGTATTATGCGCCAAATATTGAATCGCATTGAAAATGAAAAAACAGGTGATGTCATTCTATCGGATTTGCATGTAGATATTCCGCCACAACGCCAACAGCAAGCCAACCGTGCCGCGACCACACTAGGTGAAGCCGTCTTCGCAGACCTTCCTTTTGTCGAGTATGTACAGCCTGAATCAACCTCAGTCGCAGAATTAATTTTACGCCGCACCTGGAAACCCGCCTTATCCGTCATCGGTTGCGACGGCTTGCCCACCATTGCGAATGCTGGCAACGTGACGCTACCCAAATTATCCGTCAAACTCTCCATGCGCTTACCACCCACTTGCGATGCGATGTATTCCGCAGAAAAAATTAAACAATTATTGGAAGAAAATCCGCCGAATCAGGCTCGCGTTCAATTTGATATTGACGACACTGGCAGCGGCTGGAATGCACCTGCAGAAGAAAAATGGTTAATGGAATCAGCACACCGTGCTTCACTAGCCTATTTTGGCAAAGAGGCCGCTTACATGGGAGAAGGTGGATCGATTCCCTTTATGGGCATGTTAGGAAAGAAATTCCCGAAAGCACAATTTGTGATTACCGGTGTATTAGGTCCTGCGTCTAACGCGCACGGACCCAATGAATTTTTGCATCTGCCGACCGGAAAAAAACTCACCGCGTGTGTCGCGCAAATTATTGCCGATCATTACAACCGCTAAGCGATTAAGTCGCTTCTGCCTCAACCAGCGGCGCTGGTACACGTGCAGGTCTATATGACTGATTCACGAGCCAGACGCCGCAAACGGCAATCACGGCACCCACAATCGAAATTAGCGCGGGTATCTCACCCAGCAACAACCACCCCATTAATGCCGTCACAAATGGCAGCGCATATAAATAACTAACAGCGTGTGACACCGACAACCGGCCTAACACATAACTCCATGCGACGTACGCGAGAGCCGCAGGAAACACACCCATATACACAACAATTAAGGTTGATGATAAAGCGGCATGCGCAAAGTCATGACGCAGATGCGATGAATAGAGTGAAAGAAATAAGGTTCCACCCCAGATAACGTACGCTGTTGTTTCAATAGCGGGATACTTTCTCAGAAATGGTTTTTGCATGATAGAAAAGCAACTGCCAGCAATCATTGCCACAAACACATAGGCCATTCCGGTCGTCAACTGGAAGTCACCAATTTCACCGTAGGCGATCACGATGACGCCGATCAAACTAATCACAAACCCAGCAACCCTACGCACGCTCAGCGACTCACCCAAAAACAGCACGGCAAAAATAGTGGTGACCACCGGTGACTGACTAGTGATAAAGCTCGCTACCCCAGATGAAACCGCTAATTCGCCATGATTTAACGTTAGGTTATACAAGCCAATACCAATAGCGCCGGTACATAACAGATAAAATCTGTCGAGCGGCTTAATGGAGCTGCGATTTGGCAAACCTAAATAAACAATACCCATGACCAGTGATGCGACCATGTAACGCAGCAAAGCCATGCCTTCCGGCGAATAATCACGCAATCCGGCACGAATGCCAACAAAGGCCGACGCCCAAAAAATAATGGCTGCAAAGATCGCTATATTGGTTCTACGTGTCATGACTATCACCAGAAAAAAGGAAACGAGTATACCAGAAATTGTACGAATTGCGCCCTGCTGAAATAAAAAAACCCGGACTAGCCGGGTTTTTTTAGAATAACTTAAGTCAAATAGCTCACAGGAGATTAATAGTCATCATCCCCGGAGGCTACATCTGGCGTACCCTGCTCATTATTAGGCGTCACGGTATTACCGCTAGCTGCTGGGCTGGTCGTTGAAGCAGCGTTTGCACTGGTCGCGGTACCCATTCTATTGGCTGAATTATTGCCAGCATTGTTAGCGCCAGTATTGTTGCCACTATTATTGGTATTATTCATGCCACCACCCACGTCACCCGGGAGACCGGAGGATGCACTGCTGTTATCGGCAAGCGCAAGCTGTTGGGGTGCCATCACTTCTTCATCACCGCTAAATTCTTCTGCATAAGCAGGAACCACGTATGCGAAGGAAGCAGCCATCAATCCTGAGGCAGCTATCGTCGCCAATGTCTTCAATTTCATCTTAATCTCCTGTTAGAAAACTGATACCCATACTAATTTAATCTTAAATATATTGATTTGCACTTCTTTTTTTATATCCGTAAGATAGCGCATTTATGGGTATATTTTGACCAGTCGAGAATTGACAATAAGGACCACGATTGCTATAAAGTGCACACTAAAATAATTAAACCAGAGGACTTCTATATGATGACCAACCCGCGTGCAGACTCATCGACCTTTACGCGCTCCTTTTACCCCTGGTTGATTGTCGCTTGCGGCATGCTCTTCTACTGCTACAACTACTTCCTCCGTGTCTCTCCTGGCGTAATGCAAGACCAGCTCACCGCTGCCTTCCATATCAATGCCACTGCTTTTGGTACCCTCGCCGGCCTCTATTACTGGTCGTACACGCCCATGCAGGTACCTGCCGGGATGATTTATGACAAATACGGTGTCCGCTTCGTTTTATCAGCAGCGGTTCTAACGGCCGTAGCAGGTCTTTGGGTATTTATCAGCGCAGACCATTACGTCACCGCAGCTTTTGGTCGTTTAATGATAGGTGCCGGTTGCGCATTCGCCTATATTGGCACCTTAAAACTGGCCTCAATCTGGCTACCCTCAAATCGCTTCGCTTTCGTGGCAGGCCTGGCAACAGCAGCAGGCATGACCTCTGGTGCCATGGCTCAAAAATATTTGACCAGTATTGCGAAGAGCCTGGATTACCACGACGCTCTTTTTACCGTCTTAGTCGTTGGTATTGTATTAAGTATTCTGGTTGTTTTAACCGTTCGTAACCGTCCAGCGCTTAACAGCCATTCGCACGAACCGGTTCGCGACCCATCCGACGCCAGGAGCCTCATCAAAGATCTCAAACACATTTTCACCAACCGTCAAATGTGGTTGATTGGCATCATCGGTTGTTTGGTCTACTTACCCTCTTCCGTATTTCTCGATACCTGGGGTGTTCCCTATTTGAAAGGCGTTTACGATCTTAGCCAAACCGATGCCGTACAAACCATTGGTTACACATTCTATGGCTGGATCATCGCCGGACCTTTAATTGGTGCATTGTCAGATAAACTCAAATTACGCAAGCTGCCGCTCGCTCTTACTGGTTTATTTGCCGCCTTCTTCTTATGCGTCATCTTTTATGGCCCGCATCTCGAAATTGCGACCTTAAAATTAATTTTCTTCATGGTCGGTTTCTGCTGTGGCGCGCATTCACTTTGTTTTGCGCTTGGCAAAGAAAATAACCCCGTCCATCTCTCTGGTACAGCGGTTGCTACCACCAACATGTTAATCATGGCAGGCGGAATGATCTTCCAACCACTCGCCGGCACACTGCTAGATTTACACGCTTCTGGCGCACTCGGACCAGACGGTTTACGCATTTACACCAGCGCAGATTATAATTTTGCGCTCAGTATTATTCCGCTCGGTGTCGCACTTGGTATTTTCCTCTGTACCTTCTTGAAAGAAACACATGGTGAATTTGAAGCCGATGAACCAGTGAAAGATGTTATCAAACCTATCACTGCCATGGATGATGAACCAGAGTTAGAACCTGCAAAGTAAATTGATCAAATCCCGCGGCTGGCCCGCGGGATTTTTCTGTCACACCTTCAGTGAATCATTAAACCCAATCTTGTGGTTTTAGAAATCTACTATACAACTCAGCCTCAGCTGAGCCCGCCTCAGGCGTCATCGCATAATGCCACTCCACCGCAGGTGGTAACGACATTAAAATTGATTCAGTGCGACCATTCGACTGCAAACCGAATAAGGTGCCACGATCATATAACAAATTAAATTCGACATATCTGCCACGACGATATAATTGGAATTTACGTTCGCGTTCGCCGTATGCTTGCAGTTTTCGCTTGGCCAAGATGGGCTGATAGGCTTTGATATAATGTGTGCCGACACTTTGCATGAAGTCAAAACAGTGGTCGAAATCCCGGGTATTTAAATCATCAAAAAAGAGACCGCCAATACCTCGCTGTTCTTGACGATGCTTCAGATAAAAATAATCATCCGCCCACTTTTTAAATTTTGGATAAACATCAGCGCCAAATGGATCGCACGCCTCTTTCGCCATTTGATGCCAGTGCACGCAATCTTCATCAAACCCATAATACGGTGTTAAATCGAAGCCACCACCAAACCACCAGACTGTTCCCCTGCCCTCAACCTCAGCACCAATGCAACGCACATTGAAATGCGATGTCGGCGCATACGGATTACGCGGATGAATCACGACCGACACACCCATCGCCTGGAACATCGCATTCGCTAATTCAGGACGTTTTTCCGTTGCAGCTGGAGGCAAGCGCAAGCCTTGCACATGCGAAAAATTAACGCCGGCTTTTTCAATGACATCCCCACCTTCCAAGACACGCGTTAATCCACCGCCACCTTCTTTATGTTGCCAGGGATCTTCCATAAATTGCGACCGACCATCTTCGGACTCAATGACTTGGCAAATATTATTTTGTAAATCTAGCAAATATTTTTTTACGGGGGCAAACATGGAATACCTCTTTCTTATTTTTATATTGTTGCTCTAATTGGTGCACTGCCATGACTTCTCATGACAGTGCCGCCATCACATTATTTAGAATCTATCTTCCCCACCATCATTATCCATTTCAAGCCATAACGCATTAAACACGGTAAAACTACAGGCAAATGCAGTGCCCAGTATCCACGAAAAATACCACATGTAACCCCCTTAGTAAGCAATATGCTGCTTGTCATTTTCAATGGTTTGACGACTCACCTTGCCGCGCATGACACGATAAACCCACGCGGTATAAATGAGGACCAGTGGCAAAAAAATGATGGTTGCGATCAACATCACCAATAAGGTCAAGTAACTCGATGAAGAATCCCAAACCAGTAAACCAGACGCCAGGTTAGTCGATGAAGGCAAAATAAAAGGGAACATGCTGACACCAAACGTACCAATAATACCGATCAGGCTGAGCGAGCTGCACATAAAGGCAAATCGGCTATTACCAAATCGCGGCGTAAAAAACGCACCGATCGCACCCAGAAAACCGAGCGCGGGTAACAACATAGCTAGCGGATAACGGGCGTAATTCCCGATCCAAGCACCGACTTGCGGCGCCACTTGTTTATGGAGTGGGTTCGAATCAGCGTAAGGATTAATATCACCAACAACAATATACGCCGACAGATAATTCATCACCCAATAACCACCTATCGCAAATAACACCACGACGAGCATCGCCGCAAAACGCGCATAAAATATGGCACGATCACGAACCGGCGCTTCTGTTTTAATAGCCAAGAATAACCCGCCATGCATCACCAGCATCATTAAACTCAGTACACCGCAAAACACAGAAAACGGATTAAATAAACTCAGGAAGCTACCCGAATAATACACGCGTAGATCATTGTCAAAATAAAATGGCAGCCCTTGCATGACGTTGCCGACCAGCACACCAAAAATAATGGCGGGGCAAAATCCACCGATAAATACAATCGCATCCCAGACACGGCGCCAGAGGTGACTGGATAGCTTGCTGCGATACTTAAAACTCACAGGGCGCGAAATACCCATGGTGAGCAAAAGTAACAGCACCGCCAAATAAGCTCCGGAAAACGCGACGGCGTAAACCAGTGGCCAGGCAGCAAAAATAGCTCCCGCACCGAGAATAATCCAGACTTGATTCCCCTCCCAGATGGGGCCAATAGTATTTAAAACAATGCGGCGCTCTGTTTCATCTTTCGCAACAAACGGCATTAAAGCCGCGGCCCCGAGATCAAACCCATCCATGATGGCAAAGCCCATGAATAACACGCCAAGGAGAACCCACCAAAGAACACGTAACATCGCTATATCGAGCATATTCCTCTCCTTGACATTAGTGATTAACATTCACGACCGGCTGGTCGTTTTTTTGGGGATAGACGCTAAAATCCTGCGCTTCAAACAAGGTATCCGGCCCCATCTTCACGTATTTGATCATCAGATAAAATTCGACAACGGCCAATATCGTATAGAAAAACACAAAGCCAATCAGCGAGGCCAACACCGTACCCGCCGAAACAGACGACACACCCATAAATGTTGGCAACAACCCCTCTACCACCCAGGGTTGACGGCCGTATTCCGCAACCACCCAGCCAGCCTCTGCCGCCACCCAAGGTAACGGCAAACTGAATAAAATAACGCGCAAAAACCAGCGGTACTGGGCAATACGGCGGCGCTGACAAAGGTAAAACGCCGTCCCAAATAGAGCGAGGAAAAAGAAGCCGCACCCCACCATGATACGGAAAGTCCAGAACAAGGTGACCACATCTGGCACGGTATCCCATGCGGCACGGTTAATCAGTTCAGGGGTAGCCGTAACAGGATCTTCGGTATATTGCTTCAGCAATAAGCCGTAGCCAATATTCTGCTGGTTTTGCTCTAGCATCGACTCAGCACGCTTGTCGTTAGGATCTAACTGCAAAGCTGTCAGCGCACTATAAGCCAGCATGCCGCTTCTCACGCGATCTCGCGCTTCATCCACAAGATCGATAATGCCGTATATAGGTGTATGAGTAGACCGGGTCGCAATCAAGCCAAGCAGATAAGGAATCTTGATGGCATGCGTCGTTTCACGCGTGGTCTGATTAGGGAAACCGATAATGGTGAGCGCTGCCGGTGCCGGCTCGGTTTCCCACATGCCTTCCATGGCTGCGACTTTCATGCGCTGGTTATGGTCGGCGATATAACCGCTTTCATCACCGAGCACAATCACGCAAAGCGAAGCCGCCAAACCAAAGGCAGAAGCCACCATCATGGAACGTTTTGCAAAAGGGATATTACGCCCTTTCAAGATGAAATAGGCACTCAGTGACAAGACAAACATAGATCCCGTCACATAACCCGCCGCAATGGTATGAACGAATTTTGCCTGGGCAACATCATTAAAAACCACCGCATAAAAGTCATAGAGCTCCATGCGCATGGAGTGAAAATTAAAATGAGCGCCAACCGGTTTTTGCATCCAGCCATTCGCGATCAAAATCCATAATGCTGAAAAACTTGCCCCTAACGCCTGCAGCCAGGTCACCGTTAAGTGCGCGCCTTTCGAAATTCTATCCCAGCCAAAAAAGAATACGCCGATGAACGTCGCCTCAAGGAAGAATGCCATCAAGCCTTCAATCGCAAGCGGCGCGCCGAAAACATCCCCCACGTAGTGCGAGTAATAGGCCCAATTGGTACCAAACTGAAACTCCATGGTCACGCCCGTGGCGACGCCCATCGCAACATTAATCCCAAACAAAACACCCCAGTATTTGGTCATGGTGCGCCAGATGGGACGATTGGTAATAAAATAAACTGTCTCCATAATGCCCAATAAAGTAGAGAGGCCAAGCGTCAAGGGAACGAACAGGAAGTGATAAAGCGCGGTCATACCAAATTGCATACGGGAAAGCATTACTACATCACTAGCAGGAAGCATAAATTACCTCTCTCAAAGGATGTCACAGACGATCGAATCGTGTATATAATACGCCATATTTCCTTTCATGTAATGCAAAAATGGAGTAGTAAAAATGACTTCTCTCGACACTTTCAAAACCAAACGTCAACTAGATGTTAATGGGAATCAATACGATTATTACAGCCTGCCAGCCCTCGAAGCAGCTGGCGTCAAAGGCATCTCTACCCTACCTTGCTCTCTGAAAATTCTACTAGAAAACTTACTGCGCCACGAAGACAAAACCAGCGTCAGCCGTGAGGACATCGAAGCTGTTGGAGCCTGGCTTCACACCAAAACCTCTGATCGCGAAATTGCCTATCGCCCGGCACGCGTCTTGATGCAAGACTTCACCGGCGTCCCGGCAGTCGTCGATCTTGGCGCCATGCGCGATGCCATTAAAAGCTTAGGCGGTGATCCCGAAAAAATTAACCCGCTCTCTCCTGTCGATCTCGTGATCGATCACTCCATTCAAGTCGATGCATTCGCTTCCCCGGACGCGATGCAAATCAATTCGCAAATGGAAATGATGCGTAACAACGAACGTTACTTCTTTTTACGCTGGGGCCAAAAAGCATTCGACAATTTCCGCGTTGTTCCACCCGATACCGGCATCTGTCATCAAGTGAATCTTGAATATCTCGCTAAAACCATTTGGCACCAGGATAAAAACGGCGTCAAAACGGCTTACCCCGACACACTGGTTGGCACCGACAGTCACACCACCATGATTAATGGTTTAGGTGTATTAGGTTGGGGTGTTGGCGGCATTGAAGCGGAAGCTGCCATGCTCGGACAACCGATCTCAATGTTAATCCCTGAAGTCATCGGCGTGAAATTAAGCGGTAAACTACTGGAAGGCATCACCGCCACTGACCTAGTCTTAACCATCACCCAAATGCTGCGCAAAAAAGGCGTTGTCGGTAAGTTTGTCGAATTCTTTGGCCCAGGGCTGGTCAACTTAACCGTTGCCGACCGCGCAACTATCGCTAACATGGCACCTGAATACGGCGCCACCTGCGGATTCTTCCCCGTCGATAACGCGACTCTCGATTATTTGCGCCTGACTGGCCGTGACGAATCAAACATTGAACTTGTTGAAGCCTACGCTAAAGCACAAGGTTTATGGTACGACGAAAGCGCACCTGAACCCGTATTCACCGATGTTCTTGAGCTGAATCTATCACATGTCGTGCCAAGTCTTGCTGGCCCAAAACGCCCGCAAGATCGCGTCGAATTATCTGAATTAACCCATGCCTTCGACAAACTACTGGTTGATGCCAACCGCTTACATGAAAAAGACAAAGCCTTTGCAACCGATGCGGATTTCGACTTACATCACGGTGACGTTGTCATTGCGGCAATTACCAGCTGCACCAACACCTCCAACCCAAGCGTTTTAATGGCTGCGGGTCTCGTTGCGAAAAAAGCACTCGAAAAAGGCTTAAAAACCAAGCCATGGGTAAAAACGTCTTTGGCACCCGGGTCACAAGTCGTGACACAATACTTGCAAGCTTCTGGATTACAAAAACACCTGGATGATTTGGGTTTTGATCTCGTTGGGTACGGCTGCACAACCTGTATCGGTAACTCCGGCCCACTGGCTGACCCGATTGCAAAAACCATTAATGACCATGACATGATTGTCTCCGCCGTCTTATCAGGCAATCGTAACTTCGAAGGTCGTATTCATCCGCAAGTCAAAGCAAACTGGCTGGCCTCACCACCATTAGTTGTCATCTATGCACTAACCGGAACAACCGTCATCGATATTACCAAGGACCCTATCGGCACAGGTAAAGATGGCAAACCGGTTTACCTGAATGACATCTGGCCGACAAACATGGAAATCGAACAGGAAACTCTGAAAGTCACCAGTAAAATGTTTCGCGAACAATACGCTGACGTTTTCACTGGCAACAGCGACTGGAAAGGGATGCAAGTACCAGAAAGCGAAACTTACACTTGGCAAGCTGATTCAACCTATATTCAAAACCCGCCATTTTTCGCCAACATGTCGAAAACACCCGGTCAAATCACTGATATCACTAAAGCCCGTGTTCTAGCCTTACTAGGCGACAGCATCACGACCGATCACATCTCCCCTGCGGGTTCGATTAAAGCTGACAGCCCAGCCGGTAAATACCTTCAGTCTAAAGGTGTGGCGGTAAAAGATTTTAACTCTTACGGTTCACGCCGCGGCAACCATGAAGTGATGATGCGTGGCACATTCGCCAACATTCGCATCAGAAATGAAATGGTACCTGGCGTTGAAGGTGGCTTCACCAAGCATTACCCAGACGGCGAAGTGATGAGTATTTACGATGCCGGCATGAAGTACCAAGCTGAAAAAGTTCCGTTAGTCATTATTGCTGGTAAAGAATACGGAACCGGTTCATCACGTGACTGGGCAGCGAAAGGTCCGAAATTACAGGGTGTTCATGCTGTGATTGCCGAAAGCTTCGAACGTATTCACCGCTCCAACTTGATCGGTATGGGCATCATTCCCCTCCAACTGAAAGGCGGCATGACACGCAAAACCTTAAATCTTGATGGTACGGAAATCATTAGCATTCTCGGGTTAAACGATCAGATGAAACCAGGCGCTGACATCAAAGCCGTCATTGAACGAGCTGATGGCAGCCGCACGGAAGTTATCTTGCAAAGCCGTATCGACACCGTCAATGAAATTGAATACTACCGCAATGGCGGTATCTTACAGTACGTATTACGCAACATGCTTAAATAAGCGAAAGCACATCGTGAACGGGAACCACTGTTCTCGTTCACGATAAAAGTTCAACTAGGGAGTTATTATGAACATTGAACGAAAATCATTAGCTACAACGATTGCGACATTATTACTTTGCGCCTCCACAAGCTCATTCGCAGCAAGCGTCAACCTTGATGAGTTCTATAACGTAGAGATCAAACATTTAACCGCAACCGTCGATAGCGTACCTCACGAAATGAATATCAGCGTGACATGGAATTATAAATTAAACCCAACACCGGCCGACTACATTGACAGCAACCTAGTCATCAGTGAAGTGAAAAAATTCCTCACGGAGTATCCGAACAAATCAGATTTTTTTGAAGTCGTGAATCATAATCTGACTTCACATATGATGGATAAATTCAAGCAACTGCACGGCATCAATATCAAAATATCTGTACCGGCCATCAAAGCAGATCCATACGATCATTACACCCAGGTTAACGCAACGCGTTGATTCACGTCTGATTGCTGCGGGGTCATATCGACCCCGTAGACTATCTAATTGATTAATATCATGACTCCACATCTACGCATCATGCCAAATAATGGTAAAATGATATTAGTGCGCCAGAAGAACATCTTAACCGCTTGATAATGGACGATCATCATGGAAAACATTAATACGAGCATGCTTTATATTAAAATATTTTTAAACGAACCCGCGCACGGCAATGTTTTTGAATATATCCAGAATGGAATTACGATCACAGATGCAGATTCCCGTATTGTTTACACCAACCCAGCCTTTACGCGCATCACTGGCTACAGCGCTGAAGAAGCACTAGGTAACAATCCAGGTATGTTGCACTCAGGTCGACACGATAAATCCTTTTATGAAGACATGTGGAAAAGCATTAAAGAACAGGATTACTGGGAAGGTGAAATTTGGAACCGTCAAAAATCTGGTGTGATTTTTCCGGAATACCTGACCATTTCTGCCGTCAATCTTAATGAAGATAATGCACGACACTATATCGCAATATTTTCAGATATCTCCTATTTGAAAGCAGATATTTATCGCAAACTGAAACTTGCGTTTTACGACCCACTGACCGAGCTCCCCAATCGCACTCTATACATCGATCGGGTCAATCATTTATTAAAAAGCAGCGCAAACACACCAACCACAAAACATGCCATATTGTTTATGGATTTAGACAAGTTCAAACAAGTCAATGACACTCACGGGCATCTGGTTGGCGATCATTTACTGAAAATGGTAGGTGAACGCTTGACAGCGATCGTGCGCGCTGAAGACACCGTGGCACGTGTCGGCGGCGATGAATTCACGGCTGTCTTGAAAAATATTAAAGATAAAGCTGACGTAGATGCACTAGCGAAACGCATGGTAGATAGCATTGAGAAACCATTTCTGATTGATGGGCATAAAATTGAGATTTCCATCAGCATAGGGATCAGCATCTTTCCTAGCGATGCTCATAAAATTGAAGAGCTGCTAAACGGCGCGGATAAAGCCATGTATGAAGCTAAACGCAACAAAACAAAGGTCAACTTCATGTGATATGAGTTACTTCACCCTACGCCATCGAGATTTCTGGCCATCCGGCATATCTTCAATCTCAATACCTTGCGAAAGCAGCTCTTGTCGAATTCTATCCGCTTCTGCCCAATTCTTGGTTTGCTTGGCAGACATTCGGAGAGCTATTTTTGCTTCAATGTCATCAGCGCTTAATCCATTTGCCTCAGAGTCTGAAGTTGAATTTGACGTAAAATATAATTCTGGATCTTGCGTCAATAGACCAATCACACCGGCAAGGTATTTCAATAATGCACCATGATCGGCCGCAGCCTGATCTTCTTTATTGTTACGTAATCTTTGAATTTCATGTGCGAGATCAAATAAAACAGACATTGCTACCGGCGTATTGAAGTCATCGTCCATCGCCTCAATAAAGCGCGCTTCGTAACTTGAGTTTTCTAACCGCTTACCATCACCCAGTCCACGTAAGGCCGTGTAAAATCGCGATAGCGCTTTACTTGTCTGACTCAAAACATCAGCGGTATAAATGAGGGGACTGCGATAATGCGCCGCCAACAAAAATAAGCGCACTGTTTCCGCATCATTTTCTGCCAGCGCATCACGAATCGTGACAAAGTTGCCAAGCGATTTTGACATCTTCTCTTTATCAATTTGCAAAAATCCTGCATGCATCCAGATATTCACAAATTTCTCACCAGAAGCCGCTTCAGATTGTGCAATCTCATTTTCATGATGGGGGAAAATCAAATCACGACCACCCGCATGCAGATCAAAATGCTTACCTAACAGATGCATAGACATAGCAGAACATTCGAGATGCCAGCCTGGCCTACCCTCACCCCACGGCGATTCCCATTTTGGCTCACCAGGCTTCGCAAGTTTCCAAAGCACAAAATCCATTTGATCACGCTTAACATCATTCACTTCAATTCTGACACCACTTTCAAGTTCTTCCAGATTGTGATGCGAGAGACACCCATATTCTTTAAAACTACGCACATCAAAATAGACATCGCCATTTGAGGCCACATAAGCGTGTTGATTAGCAATCATCTGTTCGATTAAACCAATCATCTGCGGGATATATTCTGTCGCGCGAGGTTCATCATCAGGTTCAAGTAGATTGAGATTAGCAAAATCTTTGTGCATGAAATCGGTGAAACGCTTGGTTAACGCTGAATAGGCTTCATTGTTTTCATTCGCACGCTTAATAATCTTGTCGTCAATATCAGTGATATTGCGTACGTAACGAACATCATAACCACGCCACCGGAGATAGCGCACGATCACATCGACAGACGTATAGGTTCGCGCATGGCCAATGTGACAATGATCATAGACCGTTACACCACAAACATAGAGACTCACCTTTCCCGGAATTAAGGGTTTAAACTCATCTTTCTTGCGCGATAAGGTGTTATGAATTTGTAGCATAGTTTACGATCTCCCATCATTCGTGGCATGCATCATCGCATGCCCGCGAAAATCAACTTAGTTTTCCAAAACCACTTTAAACGCACGACTTAAACGATGCTGAAGTTTCTTTTGGCCAAGAATTTCAGCAATAAACGCCATCTCAGGACCGTCCGTTCGACCGGTTAAAGCAGCACGCAACGGCATAAATAATTTCTTGCCAGACAAACCCAGGGTTTGCTTCATCTCATTCAGGATCGCTTTAATATCCGTACCAAATTTTTCAACCGCTAATTCGGCTTCAACAAAAAATTGTTCGCCTGCCTCATGAATCGCCGCTGAACTCAATGCATCTAATTCGATTTTGTCGTGGAAAAATATCTTTGCCCATTCCAAGGCATCACGAGGGAATTCAATATTTCCCTTTACTGTCTTGATGAATATCTCTTTCTTTGCTTCAGGAACCTGACTACTCACGCTGTCGCCAAACCAGCGCCACACTTGCTCATCACTCAAGGCTTGAACTGCACATTTTTGCCAATACATTAACTGCGTCAGATCGAATCTTGCCGGAGACTTACTAAGCTTCTCCAAAACAAAATGCTGAGATAAGCCGTCAAAATCTAATAGTTCAGCTGAATCACAACCGTGACCTAATCTTGCGAGATAATTCATGATCGCGAGAGGCAAAAATCCTGCTTCGCGAATATCACCCACGCACGAACTACCGTGACGTTTTGATAATTTCGCCCCATCATCACCCACAATGAGCGAGAGATGTCCGTAATGAGGGATTTGCAAACCGAATTCATTCAATAACAGAATCTGGCGCGGCGTATTTGAAATATGATCTTCACCACGCAATACATGCGTCACATTCATGGTGGCATCATCAATCGCGTTACAGAATAAAAACGGTGAAGTTCCATCAGCGCGACGAATAATAAAATCACCAATATCATTGGTATGAAAATGTTGCGGACCTTTCACTGTATCAAGAAACTCAACAGATTTGTTCTCGGGAACAATGAAGCGCAATGCCGGCTTTTTACCTTCATCCAGACGCTTTTGAATTTCTTCCGCTGAAAGTTGTTTACACGTGCCTGCGTAACGCGGTGGCAACCCACGCGCCAACTGACGCTTACGTGCCATTAGTAATTCCTGATCCGTGCAAAAGCAGGGATAAACCAAATTCTTTTGCGCGAGTACTTCATAATATTTAGCGTAAATTTCCTGACGTTGAGATTGGCGATACGGGCCAAATTGACCACCAACACCGGGACCTTCTTGCCAGGTAACACCCAGCCAATGCAAATCATCTTGCAGGCCGTCGATATATTTTTCCTCGGAACGTTCGGCATCGGTATCTTCGATACGCAAAATAAATACGCCGTGATTTTTACGCGCGTATAACGCACTAAATAATGCGGCACGCGCATTTCCAAGATGCATCATGCCTGTTGGACTCGGCGAGAATCGTGTTCTGATGGTCATAGTGATTTCCTTGCTGCTATCATCAGCCGCTTCATTTCACGGACAGCATTTTCAAGACCCATGAAAATAGCTCTGGCAACAATGCCATGGCCGATATTTAATTCATTCATTTCTGGAATACAAGCAATCGCTTGTACGTTTTGATAATTTAACCCGTGGCCAGCATTCACAACCAATCCGGCCTGACCTGCAAACTTCGATGCATTGATGATGCGCTGTAATTCATGGTGGCGCTCTTTTTCATTTTTGGCATCCGCATACGCACCCGTATGAATTTCAATGACTGGCGCCCCCGTTTTCACGGCCATTTCAATTTGGGCCAAGTCTGGATCAATAAATAGTGAAACCTCTATACCTTTCGCCTGCAGTCTTGCAACCGCTTCCGTCACACGAACTTGATTGCCAACGACATCCAAACCACCTTCAGTCGTTAACTCTGCACGCTTTTCCGGAACCAGACAGCAATGTTCAGGCAGACGCTTTTCAGCATAGGCAATCATTTCATCGGTCACCGCAATTTCAAGATTTAACCGCGTCAACAAAACTCGCTGAATTAATTCAACATCGCGCTCCTGAATATGACGGCGATCTTCGCGTAGGTGTACAGTAATGCCATCAGCACCGCCGTTTTCAGAGGCGTATACGGCTTCAACTGGGTCTGGATACAAGGTGTGACGTGCCTGTCGCAACGTCGCGACATGATCAATGTTGACACCAAGCAAGATATTATTCTTCAACATGATTAACTTCCCCAAGCTGAATAAACAGCTTTCTACTATGAATAGTTCGATTACCCAGCAACGGCGCCAATAAAAAGCGCGTCAACCGCTTTGCGTCACGCATGGCGTCATCATCTAGCCAATCTTCATTCGCAATCGATAACAGACTTTTACCCGAAAAGAGTGTGGATTTAGACGAAGCATCCGCACCTAGCTCACTCATCACAAACCCTTGCTCTGGCACAAATCGATAATATTTATCTGGCTGAAGTGATTCGCTATTAGTAGCTTGATCTTTAGGGAGCAAGCCATAGCCCAATTCTTCTAGCAAGATTTTCTCAAATGAACGTAAAACTCGTTGATCTAGTGCGGCGGACTGCAAAGCAATGAGTGTTTCATCGTATGCTTTAAATAATGCTGGATGTGCATCCCATTTTTCAAGCAGGGCTATCAGCAATTCATTCAGATAAAAACCTGCGAAAAGACCTTCACCCTTCAACTGCCTAACTTCACCGTGCGCATCCATTTCAATCAGCGTCATCAACTCGCCTTTACCTGCCCAACCCACCATTAACGGCGTAAAAGGTTGCAACAAGCCAACAGAGGTGAATTTACTTTGTCGCGCACCTCGCGCTGTTAGCGTTAAACGACCGAATTCAGGCGTGAAGATCTCGACCAGAAAACTGGTTTCGCGGTAAGACCGTCTATGCAATACATAGGCAGGCTGTAACGATACACGCGCCATGACACTCCCTGTTAATCATAACCGAGGCTTTTCAGCGCACGATCGTCGTCCGTCCAGTTCTCTTTTATTTTCACCCACAACCTGACAAATACTTTGGTTTCGACAAGCCGTTCAATTTCACGCCGCGCGTGGATGCCCACGCGTTTTAACGCCGCACCCTTCTTACCGATGATAATGGCCTTTTGTCCGGCACGCTCAACCCAGATAACAGCACTAATTTCCGTCAGATCGCCTTCCTGTTTGTAATCTTCAATTTCAACCGTCACCGCATACGGCAATTCTTCTTCCGTCATTTGTATGATTTTTTCACGGATAATTTCAGCGACTTGAAAACGCAGGCTTTTATCTGTGATTTGGTCATCAGGAAATAATTGCGGACCTTCCGGCAATAGTGTCGAAATTTCCTCTTCAAGCGTGGCGAGATTATCGGCATCGAGTGCTGAAATCGGCACAATATGCTTGAATGGATAAATGGATTTGAGCTTATCAATAATCGGCAGCAGCTCGGCTTTATCTTTCAATAAATCGATTTTATTGATGACTAATATGACCGGCTTATCCACGTGATGAAGCTTTTGCAAAACCATGTCATCTTCACCGCGCCAGCTCGCCGCATCGACCATAAAGACAATCACATCAGCATCATGCAAAGTAGCCTCAGCGATACGATTCAAATGGCGATTCATCGCTCGTTTGTGTTCGCGGTTAATACCCGGCGTATCCACAAATATGATTTGTGCTTCGTCTACAATTTTAATTCCGAGAATTTGCCAGCGTGTTGTTTGCGGCTTGGGCGATGTGATACTTAATTTTTCGCCGAGCAATGCATTCAATAGCGTAGATTTACCCACATTGGGGCGCCCTACTAATGCAGCATACCCTGATCGTTTGACCGTCATTTCTTTAATACCTCTAGCATGGCTGATGCAGCGTCTTGTTCGGCGCGACGACGACTCGTCCCTCTTCCCAATGTTTTTCCTGCTATTCCCTGAACCTGGCAACTGACGACAAAAACCTGTTGATGAGCTTCACCTTCAATCGATTCCACCGTGTAAACCGGCAGCGATAGACGATGACCTTGTAGATTTTCTTGTAGCAATGTTTTTGGATCTTTGTGACTCGCGGCTGAAGATAATGAATTTAGCAATTCATCGTACCAGGCAGAAATGCGCTCGTGGACAACGGCATAACCACCATCGAGATAGACCGCGCCAATGACCGCCTCCATTGCGCACGATAAAATTGAATGACGCTCACTACCACCACTGCGTAATTCACCGGGACCCAGTAATAAATATTGCCCGAGATCAAATTTTTTGGCGAGATCAGCAAGCGTGTCACGATTGACAAGCGAGGCACGCCAACGGCTGAGATCGCCTTCGCTTGAATTCGGAAATTGATGAAATAAAATATCGGCAATCACAAAATTCACCACAGCGTCGCCTAAAAATTCCAGGCGCTCATTGTGATCGCCGCCCTTACTGCGATGCGTTAAGGCCACATGCAATAAATCAGGCTGGCGAAATGTGTAATTGATAATCTTGGATAAATCTTCGCTCATGCTGTATCCATTAGTGAATTGGTTGACCGAGACGATTCCAGCGCACACCTTTGTTCACGCCATCCCAACTCATCCAGACCAACACAGCCTTGCCGATAATATCTTTATCTGAGACAAAACCCCAAAAGCGGCTGTCGGCACTATCATCACGATTATCGCCCATGACAAAGTACGAACCCTCGGGCACAACGATATCTTTATAATCTAGCCCTTTGCGCGCGGGATCGATGTAAATACGATGTTTAACACCCATTAAATCTTCCTGATTTACCACCATTTGCACCACATCACCGCCATCATCATTCACGGGAACTTGTGTCAGGAAATTCTGTGAAATTTTATTGCCGTTTATATAAAGCTCTTTGTTGATGTAACTAATTTTATCGCCCGGCACACCAATAACACGCTTGATAAAATCAATGGATGGATTGGGTGGCCAGCGAAATACAATAATATCGCCACGTTGCGGCTCATCACCTTTGCGTATTGTTTTATGAACAACGGGCAAACGCACACCATAATCGAATTTATTCACCAGAATAAAATCACCCATCAATAAGGTGGGCTCAAGTGACCCAGATGGAATGCGAAACGGTTCAAACAAAAAGGAGCGCAGCAAAAATACCACCACCAGTACGGGAAAAAATGAACGCGCGTAATCAATGATCAGCGGGAGTTTCAATTCGCTACCACCCTGCCGTTGTTTACGCTTTTTTACAAAGAAAAGATAATCAATGAGGCAGATGATTCCGGTCGTTAGCGTTGCGTAAAATAATATTAATTCGAAATTAAAATTCATGCCGCTTCCCTATTTCTTATCATCAAGCTTCAATACAGCAAGAAACGCTTCTTGCGGCACTTCAACTGAACCCAATTGCTTCATACGCTTTTTACCTTCTTTCTGCTTTTCGAGCAGTTTACGTTTTCGCGAAATATCACCACCGTAACACTTGGCTGTCACATTTTTGCGTAAGGCCTTCACCGATGAACGCGCAATAATTTGTCCACCAATAGCCGCCTGGATCGCCACATCGAACATCTGCCTTGGAATTAGCTCGCGCATTTTTTCAGTTACCTGACGTCCGCGTGACACAGAAGTTTCGCGATGCACAATGGATGCTAACGAATCAATACGATCACCATTAATCATGATATCTAGCTTAACAAGATCGGCCGCCTGGAAGCGGGAAAACCCATAATCGAGCGACGCATAACCTCGGCTCACCGACTTCAATCTATCGAAAAAGTCGAGCACGATTTCGGCCATGGGTAATTCATAAACAAGTGCCACCTGATTACCGTGAAACAGCATGCTTTTTTGTGATCCGCGACGCTCAACACATAAGGTAATCACATTACCTAAATGTTCTTGTGGGACTAAAATATTCGCTATCGCGATCGGCTCACGAATTTCATCAATGAAATTTGGAGCAGGAAGTTTGGATGGGTTATCAAAGTATAGTACTTCACCCTTGGTTGTCATGACTTCATAAATAACGGTGGGTGCCGTTGAAATTAATTCGAGATCATATTCACGCTCCAAACGTTCCTGTACGATTTCCATATGCAACATACCGAGGAAGCCGCAACGAAAACCAAAGCCCAATGCCTCGGACGATTCAGGTTCAAAAAATAGCGATGCATCATTTAATCGCAGCTTGGATAACGCTTCTCGTAATGCAGTAAAATCATCTGAGTGAATTGGGAAAAGACCCGCATAGACTTGTGGTTTTACCTTTTTAAATCCAGGTAACATTTCACTAGCAGGATGATGCGCATGCGTTAATGTATCACCCACCGGTGCACCATTAATTTCTTTGATACCGGCCACCACGTAACCCACTTCGCCGGCTTTCAATTCATTTGTCGGGTTGCGCTTCGGTGTAAAAACACCAATGCCGGTCACTTCATGGGCGCGCCCGGTCGACATCACCATCATTTTCTCGCCCATGCGCAGCACGCCGTTTTTCACGCGCACCAGCGACACAACACCTAAATAAGTATCAAACCAGGAATCAATAATTAAGGCTTGCAGTGGGCCGTTGATATCACCTTCGGGAGGCGGAATATCACGCACCAGCCTTTCCAGCAATTCATCGATACCAATGCCATTCTTGGCACTGATTGGCACCGCATCTTCTGCTTCAATGCCGATAATTTCTTCGATTTCGCGAATGACTCGCTGCGGCTCTGCCTGCGGCAAGTCAATTTTATTCAAAACCGGCAACACGGTAAGGCCTTGCTCAACAGCGGTATAACAAACAGCCACTGTTTGCGCTTCCACGCCCTGCCCAGCATCCACCACTAGCAATGCACCCTCGCAGGCAGCCAGCGAGCGCGAGACTTCATATGAGAAATCAACGTGCCCAGGTGTATCAATAAAGTTCAACTGGTAGGTTTGCCCATCACGCGCCTTGTAATTAAGCGTCACGCTTTGAGCTTTGATAGTAATGCCGCGCTCGCGCTCAATGTCCATGGAATCCAGTACTTGAGACTGCATTTCACGCGCGCTGAGCCCGCCACATAATTGGATTAAACGATCGGCCAGAGTCGATTTGCCATGGTCGATATGTGCAATAATTGAGAAGTTTCGAATATTCTTCATAAACAGTTAGATAGCCTGATAAGGGGCACGATATTAACGTATTTTGCTGGAATATACCAATGCCAAACACGGTATAATAGAGATAGACATGACAATAACAAGGAGCTGTTTAATGCCTGATCAATCAAAACCCCGCGGCAAACTTGCCTTACAAACCGTCGCGATGCCGGCCGACACCAACGCGAACGGCGACATCTTCGGTGGCTGGGTGGTTTCTAATATGGATATGGCCTGCGGCATTGCCGCCAGACGCCGTGCCAAAAGCCGCGCCGTAACACGCGCCATTGATAAACTGGAATTCATACGCCCAGTCTTGGTCGGTGACACTGTTTGCTGTTATGCAGAACTATTAAAAACCGGCCGCACCTCCATGCAGTTTCGCATCGAAGTCTGGACGATTGCACTGGAACATGATGACGTTCCCATGAAAGCCGCGGAAGGTTTATTTACATTTGTGGCAATCGATGACGAAAGCAAGCCACGCGCCGTTGACCGTTAACCTAAGCACCCATGCGTACGACGCCTAGCAAGCGTCGATAACTATCTGCCCTGAGCGAATCCCGGCAAATAATGCAGGAAACGGGTCGTCGCAGCCCAGGAAAATCAAAGCGCAACACAGAAATAATCGATGTGACCGTACTATCTCCGCGCAAAACGGCATTAACATCCCCGCCAGCCGTCGTCACCTGCCACTGACCATGCTCAAGCTGCGCAATACCCGTCACGGATAACTGCGCGCGCAACAGCGCGTAACGCCAGAAAATAGCAGCGCCGTAGACGCCGACCACCAGCATACCCACAAGCTTCAGCCAGAGACTCCACGGCAGCAACGCCATGACCACCATACTTGCAAGCAACGTAACGCCGAGAAAAATACTATAAAACAGGGAGGGCATGATTTTAAATTCGTGGCTTGGCATGCTGCTTCACAATCTCCACAATTCTAGCGAGATCAGGGTCGGGCGGCGCTTCCCCGCCCATTAACCAGCCATTCAAATCCGGATCCGGGGTTTCCAATAACTTGATAAACAACCACTTATCATCGTCGCCCAGCTTTAGGTAGCCCTCTTCGAGAAAATTACCCAATAAAACATCAAGTTCCAGCATGCCGCGACGACACGACCACTTCAGTCGGGAAAGCTGATGAATTCGTTCACTTTTATTATTTTCTGCATCCACCTTAAGGTTCTCTTTATTTTTAGCTGATATACTGATATTTATAATAATAACGATTCAGAAGAGTAATCGAATGAGCAAAAATAAAGAAGAAATAAATGAAGCTTTGAAAAACGATCTCATCGACGCCATCAAAAGACTTCAAAGCTTATCCGACAAAAGACGCAAAGCGCTGGTTGAAGCGTTGGCTGACAAACGCACGGCTCCTAATCAAAAGCAGCTTCGTGAGTTTTTTGCGCTCGTTTTCACCAACGGCGTCGTGCCGCGCAGTGATAGCAAAATTTTTGAAAGTCTTTGTAACCTTTACCCGAGCAAACAAAGCTCGCCAAAGACTTTTGCCAAGTCCGAAAAAGAAACGGCTGCGCCAGCACACAAAAAGACACAGCCCAAAAAAGGCAAATCCTAATCCTCTTATTTAAGTCGCCCTATGCCTATTTATACGATTAAGTTGCTAGACCGAAAAACTGTCGCTGCAAACACGATTGCATTCACCTTTGAAAAGCCAGCAGGCTTTACCTTTACCGCCGGACAATACGGTGGTTTCACACTGATGAACCCCACTGAAACTGACGCAAAAGGCAACACGCGACGCTTCTCCTACTTCAGCGCACCCGATGATCCACACCTCACCATCGTGACACGCATTCAGACGTCTGCATTTAAGCGCAATCTACAAAATTTGCCGATTGAGAACACTATTAAGATGGCCGGCCCAACTGGTAATTTTATTTTGCATGAAGACACCAGCCTACCCGCAGTTCTGATTGCAGGTGGCATTGGCCTCGCCCCTTTTTACAGCATGATCAAGGACGCACTCGTTCATCGCCCTGAACAAGAAATAACCTTGTTCTACGGCAACCAAACCCAGGCAGACAGCGCCTACCTTGACGAACTGATGCGACTGCAACAAGAAAACCCACAGTTCCAACTCATCCCAGTCCTTGCAAATCCAGACCCCAAATGGACGGGGGAAAAAGGCTACATCACTGACGAAATTCTCTCCAAGAACATCCCCGAGCTCGACAAACCCATCTTCTATGTTTGCGGATCGCCGGCGATGGTCGCCGCCATGCAGCAGCTATTGCGTGACCTGCAAATCCATGACGCGCAAGTCAAAGTCGAAGATTTTCCGGGCTATTAATCTTAGGGACGCCTTGGCCAGCACACCAAGGCGGACTTGTCTCCCCGCCATTTCCCCGCCATAATCCACTCAAATTCTAACATGACGGGACCTCTCCAATGGACACCACGACCACCAGCGCCAATCTGCCGCGCGAAAAATACCTCGAATTCCTTGCAGGCGAACTAGCAAAATTAAAAGAAGAAGGTTTGCACAAATCGGAACGGGTCATTACCTCACCACAAAAAGCGGTCATCACTTTGCAAGATGGTTCAGAAGTTATTAACCTCTGCGCAAACAACTATCTTGGCCTTGCTAATGCCCCAGCCTTGATTGATGCAGCAAAACAGTCATTAGACCAATATGGTTTTGGACTCTCATCAGTGCGATTCATTTGCGGTACGCAATCCGTACACAAACAACTGGAAGAAAAAATCAGCCAGTTTCTAGGTATGGACGACACCATTCTGTATTCATCATGCTTTGATGCAAACGGTGGATTATTTGAAACATTGCTGGGAGCAGAAGATGCCGTGATCAGTGACGCACTCAATCACGCCAGCATTATTGATGGCATCAGATTATGCAAAGCAGAACGTTTTCGTTATCAAAATAATGATATGGCCGACCTCGAAGAACAATTAAAAAAAGCCATGCATGCGCGCGTGAAATTGATTGTTACCGACGGTGTGTTTTCGATGGACGGCATTACTGCCGACCTCAAATCAATTTGTGATTTGGCTGATAAATATAATGCATTAGTCATGGTCGATGATTCTCACGCGGTTGGCTTTATGGGTAAAAATGGCCGCGGCACACACGAGCATTATGACGTCATGGGCCGTATTGACATTATAACAGGGACTTTAGGCAAAGCCTTAGGTGGCGCATCCGGCGGTTATACCAGTGCCCGTAAAGAAATCGTGGCATGGTTACGCCAGCGTTCACGTCCGTATTTATTTTCTAACACACTCTGCCCTTCCATTGCAGGCGCCTCCATCAAAGTACTGGAAATGTTAGAAGCCAATCATCATCTCATTAAAAAAGTTCATGATAACAGCCAATATTTCCGCGAAAAAATGAATGCCCTCGGATTTAAATTAGTACCGGGCGCTCACCCCATTATTCCCGTCATGCTGGGAGATGCAAAACTGGCAAGCAAGGTCGCGGAAGCGATGTTGAAAGAAGGCGTATACGTCGTTGGCTTCTCATTCCCGGTCGTCCCCAAAGGACAGGCACGTATACGTACGCAAATGTCAGCCGGTCATGACATCAAACATTTAGATAAAGCCATCGCAGCATTTGAAAAAGTCGGTCGCTCACTCGGTATAATTTAAGGAGTCATCATGAAAGCATTAGTTAAAGCTAAAAATGAACGCGGAATCTGGATGCAAGATGTTCCAGAACCAGTTATCGGACCCAACGATGTTATCATCAAAATTCGCAAGACCGCCATTTGCGGCACGGACATGCACATTTACAACTGGGATGAGTGGGCGCAACAACACATCAAAACACCCATGACTGCTGGCCATGAATTTGTAGGCGAAATTGTTGAAGTGGGGAAAGAAGTTAAATCCTATTTTAATATCGGTGACCGCGTCTCAGGTGAAGGTCATATAGCCTGTTTACATTGTCGTAATTGCCGCGCAGGTCGTTCGCATTTATGCCGAACAAATGTTAGTGTCGGCGTCACACGTGATGGCGCTTTCGCAGAATACTTATGCATACCTGCGACGAATGCTTACCCCATCCCTCCTGAAATTCCTGACATTCAAGCAGCCATTATGGATCCATTTGGTAATGCCACTCATACGACACTGTCTTACGACTTAGTCGGGGAAGATGTTTTAATTACTGGCGCAGGACCGGTTGGCATAATGGCAGCAGCAATCGCAAAGCATGTTGGTGCGCGCCATGTTGTCATCACTGACGTGAATGAATATCGCTTGAAACTCGCCGAAAAGATTGGTGTGACACTCGCCGTGAATCCGATGAAAACATCGCTCACGAATGTCATGAAGGAATTAAACATGCACGAAGGTTTCGATGTTGGTCTCGAGATGTCGGGCAACCCTGCCGCATTTAGCGACATGATTGAACACATGAATCATGCGGGTAAAATTGCACTCCTTGGTTTTCTCCCCAAAAATACAGGGATAGACTGGAGTCAAATCATTATGAAAGGCTTAGTCATGAAAGGAATATACGGACGTGAAATGTATGACACGTGGTATAAAATGATTACGATGTTGCAAAGCGGCTTGAATATTGCGCCCGTCATCACTCATGAATTTCATATTGATGACTTCCAAAAAGGATTTGAAGTAATGGGCTCAGGGAATTCAGGTAAAGTTGTATTGAACTGGAGCTAACGATCAGCAATTATCATTCAGCGAAATCATGAGCGCAAAGGACGGTGCCATACATGATCAATTCACAAACGATTGACAGAAAAAATGCAAAAGATGAAGCGTTTAATAAAAAAGTGGATGACTTAAAGCGCTTCATCATTAATGATCTTCTTTCACAAGACCCGACGACAGCCGCTCACAATATTCATTCCCTGTATGAAACTTACGGCGTAGTTTATTTTGAATCAATCAGATCGACGTTGAATCAAATGATCAAGGAAGCTATTACAGCACTTTCTGATTCAAATAAAACAATATTTGCCGCCCACAAAAGTGAAAAGAAATTATTTTCACAAATGCTACGAGTCGGAATGGTCGAGCGGATTGTAACGCATGAAAAATTACAGCAGATGTTTTGCAATGAAATATCGATACACCAGTCACCTCATCTTCATAAGCGAAAGTAAGAGTGGCAGTGAAAATGGAATTGGATTAGATTAATAATTGAATATTAATTGAAAAAAAGGGAATGACTATGCAAAGCAGACCTTACCAACCAGGCAACCCATACGCTTCATCACAGGCACATTGCGACTCACACGCATCTTCGGCAACACCACCGAGTACGATCGTATATGTAACACCCACACCGGTTGCGCCTCCTGTGGTTGTAACGACAAGTGGTTTTAGCTTTTATTCTTCAAGTGGATCCTGCCCTAACAACGGTCATCATAATATGCACCATCATGACAGCCACCACGGGTCACACCACCATCACAAATGCTAGATGAAACTTAACAAAGCTCTGGCGAGAAGAACAAGTTCTCGCCAGAAATCTTTAAACTAACTGCAAAGATCATTATCAGTGGTAATAACAAAACGACTGGGCGAACCATGCACGGTAATCACAGCTAATCTGCAAACCATGTAGTCATATAAAGTGGAACGGTAGGCGTCTTGAATAACAAGATGGGTATAAAGCAAGTTTGGATCGTAGCTGTAAATATGATCATTGCTGAGTGGGCGCAGATAATCATCGACTGAACTTCCTGGAACAATTGCGTAAATATAGCTCGAGCTTGCATTAATAATCGTAATATCGGTTGGCGGATGTAACAATGTTGCGGCCACTTCTTTTGCTGGATGCAAAGTAGTTGCGTACTGAAGCTGTGATTGACCGGCAAAAACAGAAGTAGAAGCGATCACCGCAGTGGAAATAAGAGCCAATATACTTTTAATTTTCATTTATAAATTCGTCCTTAAAAAAGAATTTAATTGGAATAACGGGAGCAATTATACTGAGGGCGAATGAATAGGCAACACTAACTTATGTTAAGGTCAAAGACTCAAAGCTGAACGGATCAAGCAGACGACCAATCCAGCTCTAGAGTTCTGCATCTTACTGAAACTTAATACTTATCCACTAAATACGCGAACAGTCCACGCAAAGCCATCGCCTCCCCTCCGACAGGCCGCCCAGGTTTGGTCCTTGTGTTCCATGCCATAATGTCGAAATGCAACCAGGGAATATCGCTAGGTACAAATTCTTTCAAAAATAACGCGGCAGTGATCGCACCCGCATAGGAATCTGATGAGTTATTATTAATATCAGCAATCGAACTATTCAAACTCTCACGATATGAATCAAACAACGGTAGCCGCCAAATTGGATCCTGTTTCTGCTCGCCATACTGAATCACAGAATTCACGACTTCATTATTATTGGAAAATACGGCGGAGATTTCAGTTCCAACAGCAACGCGTGCAGCGCCTGTTAAAGTTGCCATATCAATGAGTAAGTCTGGACTTTCACTGACAGCCTCGGTAATGGCATCTGCCAACACAACACGACCCTCTGCATCTGTATTACCAATTTCAATCGTCAATCCTTTACGACTCATGACGACATCACCAGGACGGTAAGCGTTGCCCGAAACAGCATTTTCAACGGCCGGAATCAATACACGCAATCGCACAGGCAGCTTTGCTTGCATGATCATTTGCGCGAGTCCCAATACGTTGGCCGCACCACCCATATCTTTTTTCATTAACAACATATAGGCCGCGGGCTTGAGATCTAATCCACCCGTATCGAAACAGACACCCTTTCCAACAAGTGTCACTTTCGGATGAGTAGGATTACCCCAACGCATATCCAAAAGACGTGGCGCGTCATCACTGGCGCGCCCCACCGCATGAATGGCGGGATAATTTGCATGCAGTAAATCATCACCAATAATTTGTGTAAATTCCGCATTAAATTTCTGTGCAATCTTCGCAACTTCATCGGCTAATTCCGAGGGACCAAGATCATCTGTCGGCGTATTAATTAAGTCTCTTACCAAATATATCGAACTAACGATATTTTCAATTTCTGCCGTTAGTTTTGGAGGAAGCACCAAGACAGACGGTCTACGTAATGCTTTTTTGTAGCGCGTAAATTGATAGGCACCCAGCCCCCAAGCTACCGCATAATTCAGCGCATTGTCTTCCGCGTTTGCGAATTGATAGACACCCTGCGGCAAAGAGACAGCGAGTCCACCCACACTCCAAAAATTACTTCTGTTCGAGACACAGCATAGAACAAAATTAATTTTTCCATCCTGCCCCGGAACAACACTGACATTACCAGACTCAGCTTTAAAATTTGAATCGATTAGCCATTGCTTGGTGACGGAGTCTTGTTGATCTATCCATTTCTCAAACTCTGCAGGAGCAATGACATAAATGTTACGTGCATTTAACATATCGTTAGTAAAGCATGCGAGCATGGTCTCTTCCTTTATTTTTTACTTCACGTAAATAGATAGGCATGTTGTACGACATTAAATACTAACTGGCATCTAATCTCGTGCGCATATATATTAGATTAAGTCTTCTGCAGGTGTATAAGGTTGATTGATAGCTTCTGCAACGGCTCTATAAGTAATTTTGCCATTACAAACATTCAAACCATTCAACAAATGATGATTACGACGCATCGCCTCCTTGTAACCAAGATTAGCCAGCGCAACAACGAACGGCAAGGTGGCGTTATTCAAAGCAACGGTTGAGGTACGCGGCACAGCACCCGGCATATTTGCCACGCAGTAATGCACCACATTATCGACGACATAAGTGGGATCTTGATGAGTGGTCGCACGACTGGTCTCGAAACAACCGCCTTGATCAATCGACACATCGACAATCACCGAGCCGGGTTGCATCACGCGGAGCATGTCTTTTGTGACAAGCTTTGGAGCCGAAGCACCAGGCACCAATACGGCGCCAATCACTAAATCTGCGCGTTCTAAATGATGCTCAATCGAAAAAGATGTTGAATATATCGTATTAATCATTGAACCAAATTGCAGATCAAGCTGATATAAACGCTCAAGTGATTTATCTATCACAACAACATGCGCGCCCATACCCATCGCGACTCGAACCGAATTAGTTCCAACGACACCGCCACCTAATACGACTACTTTCGCAGGCGCCACACCCGGCACACCACCCAACAAAATACCGCGGCCACCATTTTTGATTTCAAGACTATTCGCTCCCGCTTGTACGGCAAGTCGACCTGCCACTTCACTCATCGGCGCCAATAAAGGCAGCCGACCTGATGCGCTAGTCACCGTTTCATAAGCGATCGCAACACAACCAGACTTCTCCAGCAATTTAGCCTGCTCTGGATCGGGCGCTAAATGAAGATAGGTAAAGAGCACCTGATTTTCACGCAACATTTTGCATTCACTAGGCTGAGGCTCTTTGACTTTAACAACCATATCCGCTTCAGCATAAATTTCAGCGGCGGAATCTACAATTCGCGCACCAGCCGCGGCATATAATGCATCATCAAAACTGATTTTTTCACCCGCACCTTTTTCAACAATGACTTGATGTCCGTTTTCAATCAGTTCCCGAACACTGCTAGGCACTAAACCAACACGAAATTCGAAATTTTTTATTTCCTTTGGGACGCCGATCAACATGAGCTTTTCTCCGTTTTATTTCGCTACAATTTCCATCCATAATTTATTGACCCGGCGTACAAATGAGGCGGGGTCCTGCAACGCGCTTCCTTCAGCTAATAATGCCTGCTCATATAATAATTGTGTCCACTCGCTCAAACGATCTTCTGGTAACCCAGATGTTAATTGACGAATGATGGCATGATCGGGATTCAACTCAAGGATTGGCTTCGCTTCAGTGACAGGCTGACCTGCTGCTTTCAACAGTCTCTCCATTTGTGGGCCCATCGCATGATCATCACGCACCAAACAAGCCGGTGATTCGGTCAAACGGTGTGATAGCTTCACCTCTTTCACTTTATCAGCCAGAATCAGTTGAATTTGCTTTAATAACGGCTCAAATTCTTTCTGATTCGCTTCATCTTTTTTCTTATCATCAGCAAGATCTGCTTGCGATTCATCTTTCAACTCTTCTAGTGATAAATCACCTTTCGCAGCAGATTGTAATGGTTTTTCATCGAAGACGGGCAAGTGACCCACCACCCACTCATCAATACGATCGGTCAACAGCAAGACTTCAATATCATTTTTATTGAAGATCTCAAGGTGGGGGCTCGATTTAGCAGCCGCCAGCGTGTCAGCGGTAATATAATAAATCTTTTTCTGATTGGGCTTCATACGCTTCACGTAATCATCCAGCGATACCACTTGCTCACCGCTTGCTTCCTTGGTGGAAGCAAAGCGCAATAATTTCGCGACACGATCACGGTTTATGTAATCTTCTGCGGGACCTTCTTTTAAAACAGAACCGAATTCAGTCCAGAAAATTTTATATTTTTCCGGCTCATCGGCGGCCAACTTATCCAGCAAGTCTAGCGAGTGACGGACTAGCGCGGAGCGCAATTTTGGAATGGTGTGATGATCTTGTAAAATCTCACGCGAAATATTGAGTGGCAAAGCGTTCGTATCCACGACACCACGCACAAAACGCAGATAATGCGGCAAGAATTGCTCGACCTGATCCATGATAAAGACGCGCTGCACATACAGCTTCAACCCATAACGCGAATCACGCTGCCACAAATCAAATGGCGCATGCTTTGGAATATAGAGCAGTGAAATATAATCGATGTTACCGCCTTCAATTTTATTGTGCGTCCACGCGAGCGGATCTTCGAAATCATGGGAAATATGCTTATAAAATTCGATGTAATCCGCATCTTTGATTTGATTTTTTGGTAACGTCCATAGCGCGGTAGCACGATTCACGGTTTCCCATTCATCAAGTGGCTTACCATCATCAGTCACCTTATGCATCATGATCGGAATATTCAAATGATCCGAATACTTCGTGACAAGTGTGCGCAGACGCAAATCACTGAGGTACTCATCTTCAGCTTCCTTCAAATGAAGCACGACTGAAGTACCGCGATCTGATTTTTCAATATTGTTAATGGTATAACTGCCGTCACCTTTCGATGTCCACTGGACACCGTGTTCCTTACCTAGACCAGCGCGACGAGAAAGGACAGTGACTTCATCCGCAACAATGAAAGATGAATAAAAGCCTACGCCGAATTGACCAATTAAATGGGCATCTTTCTTTTGATCTCCCGTCATCTTCGCCAAGAATTCACGCGTCCCTGATTTGGCGATGGTGCCTAAATTTTCCACCGCTTCCTCACGACTCATTCCGATACCATTATCACTAATAGTGAGTGTTCGCGCTTCTTTGTCATAAGTAATTTTAATGGCGAGATTAGGATCAGATTCATATAAAGCAGGATCAGATAATGCAGCGAAGCGCAATTTATCAATGGCGTCCGAAGCATTGGATACGAGTTCACGGAGAAATATTTCTTTATTGCTATAGAGTGAATGAACAACAATATTGAGTAACTGTTTGACTTCAGCCTGGAAAGTGAGTGTTTCCTGATGCGCGTCAATTGTCATGGCAAGCCTCCTATAAGATATGCAGCATACTATAGGGTCATCTTGCCAAGATTCAAGTGGTCAGAACATTTTTTGCCATAAATATCCCAGCTATCGCGAATATCACGATGGGGATAAGTGCCGCCATGAGCGGTGGAACCTGATAAACAATACATAATTGGCCGAGCAGCGCATTCATGATAAAAAAGGCGAAACCGACCAAAACTCCCACCATCAAACGCCATCCTAGCGCGGCCTGACGAAAACCACCCAAGACAAATGGGATAGCCAGGAAAATCATGACGAGCGATGCCAGCGGTGTTAGAACGCGCCCCCAAAACTCAAAACGATACTGGCTAGACTGCAACCCATTCTCTTCCAGGTAACGCGCGAATGAGATTAATTTCGGTAAACTCATTTCCGATGACTCAATCATGCCGGCACTCAACAAATGATTATTGAATGTCAAACCCAAGGGCATGTCCGCATGCGCTTCACTAAATGTCCGATTAGCATGGAAAGTTGTTTTAACCGCATCATGCATCACCCAGACACCCTCTTCATTCGTCATGGTTTTCGCATAATAGGAAGCCAGCATGCGATGATCGATATCAAATTGATAGCGGGTCACACCCTCAAGCAATTCCTTACCTACAACATGGGTAACGTGAATAAAGTTATTTTCAACATGCATCCAAACGCCGGCAGTCGTCACCACAGCCTGACCCGCATTCTGCAGATTTTCCTTATGCATGTCTGCCCGACGACTCAAAGCAGGCCCGGTGAGCTCGCCAAATAATGAAATGCAAACGATCATCATGAGTGCCGCAACAAAAACACTGGAGATGATCTGGCGCATTGAAAAACCGGAAGCTCGCATCACCGCTAACTCACGATGCGTCGAGAGCAAGCTAAGACCGATAATGCTGCCGAGTAAAATTAGCATCGGTGAAAATTGATAAATCTCATTCGGCAAACGCATGATGACGTAAACAACCGCCCCACCTAAGCCATAATCACCCACACCGAGATTTTTCAATTCACCTAACAATGACATGATGAACAAGATACCGCATATCACCACCGCGGTCAGAAGTGTCGCTGTCACGACAGATTTTGCAATATAGCGTTCAAGAATTTTCAGCATTTTAATTCCATTGTCGCGAGCGCACAAACACAACTGTTACCACGGCTGCCAGCATTAATGCATGCACCCACCACATACCGATCACCGCCGACGCACCACCCTGCTCCACCCAGTGACGCGCGACGACAAGCAAATTAAAATAAATGAGGTAAACAACCACAGCCGGCAACAACACGAAAAAGCGGCTTTTTCTCGGGCGAACCGCACTTAAAGGCGTCGCAAACAAAGCGAGCATCAAGGCTGACAAAGCCACCGAGAATCGCCATTGCAATTCGGCTGCCCGTTTCGGATTCGTGTAATCATCCCACAGTTGCGAAACGGACATAGCTTCATCTTCTGGATGAATGATACGCGTATCAACTTGAGGAAGACGAATCGCATAGGTTTGATATTTTATAATTTTATAATCATTCTGACCCGGTGTTCCTTCATAGCGATAGCCATCAATCGTCACGAAAAAGGGATCAGGAATGTTTTTTAAGCGCGTCTGATAACCTTGCTCGGCAAAAATCAGCATCCACTCATTTGTGTCAGGTTGATCAGGCACCGCTTTTTGCTGGGCGAGAAAAACATTCTGTGCACGCTTGTGATCGCGCGACAGACTCTCGACATACATGACATGCTTTCCATCCGGACTCACTTGAAAACGACCTGGCATTAATGTTTCGATCATATGTAGCGTTGCTTCATCACTCTTCATCACAGCCTGACGCTGCAGCGATATCCATGGATTCACCCAGAGCATCAAGCACAACACGAAGCCCGAAATGAACAACGCGATGACAGCCGTAAATCGCAATAATCGTCGATCACTGAAACCGCTCATATTGAGAATCGCCATTTCCTGATCGGCATACATGCGTCCATAAGCAAGTAAAATACCGAGATATAGCGCGAGTGGCAGCAAGAGCGCGAGGAGATAGGGAATTTCAAAGCTGACGAGTTGCAGCAAAACACTTGTCGCAATTTTACCTATTGCCACATAATTTAGGTATCTGACGATTTGTTGGCTCAATAATGCCAACATCAAAACCGTCATGACAGCCATCAAGCTGCCCATCACCTCTTTCGTCAGATAACGCTGTATGATCACGCCCGCACACCTTCAAGATTAATATCTGGATTATATATGCAATCCCAAGATGACAAATCATTTTTTTGCTCTAAAATACACTACTAATAAAGTATCTCACCTGATGGAGCCGCCATGAAGATTTCGCTGAAGATTGCATCACCCGACAAGCATCCCAAAGCCTGCCTCGTCGTTGGGGTTTATGAACACGGTGTGCTCTCCCCCTCTGCAAAAGAATTAGACAAGCTCAGCAAGGGTTATCTCAGCCAGCTCATTAAAAAAGGCGCCATTGATGGCAACCCAGGGCAATCCCTGCCAATTTACAACCTGCCCAATACCCAAATTGACCAGATATTGCTCGTTGGCTGCGGCAGCGAAGCCGGCATCTCACCCGGCAGCTACCGTAAATTGATCAGCTCAGCCCTAAAAGCCCTGCTGCACAGCAAATCCACACAGGCCGTTAGCTATCTCGCAGAAATCAATGTGACCGAAAAAACCTTGCCGTGGAAAATCAAGCACCATGCTGAAGTGGTCGGCGAAACCATTTACTACTTCGACATCTTCAAAACGGAAAAAGAAAAACTCCCCGCTGTTCAAGATTTAATCCTGAATCTGCCTGACAGCAAAGAACAAAAAGCCTGCCAAACAGCACTAAAACAAGGCCAGGCTATCGGTAACGGCGTTACCCTCACCAAGAACCTCGCCAATCTGCCTAGCAATGTCTGCACCCCGACATTCCTCGCAGAACAGGCCAAGGGCATGGAAAAATTATTCGACACACTCTCGGTCAAAATCCTGACTGAAAAAGACATGCATAAACTCGGCATGGGCGCGATTCTGGGCGTCTCACAAGGCAGCTCGGAAGAAGCAAAATTAATCTGCATCGAATACAATGGCGGCGCGAAAACAGAAGCCCCTGTTGCCCTCGTCGGCAAAGGCATTACCTTCGATACGGGCGGCAACTCAATCAAGCCAGCAGATAGCATGGTCGGCATGAAATACGACATGTGCGGCGCCGCCACCGTCATTGGCACCATGCGTGCCGCAGCGGAATTGAAGCTGCCTATTAATATTGTCGGCGTCATCGCCGCTGTAGAAAACATGCCTGGCGGTAACGCATATAAACCAGAAGATATTCTGACTAGCATGTCCGGCACCACCATTGAAGTCATCAGCACCGATGCAGAAGGCCGCCTCGTTCTCGCTGACGCGCTCACTTACACCGAACGTTATAAACCAGCCGTCGTGATTGACATTGCCACCTTAACGGGAGCCGTCGTCATTGCACTCGGCCACCACGCGAGTGGCCTGGTGACCAATCACCAGCCACTTGCCGACGATTTACTCGCCGCGGGTGAAGAAAGCTTTGACCGTGCGTGGCAGTTACCTATGTGGGATGAATATCAGGAACAAATTAAAAGCCCGTTTGCTGATATCGCTAACACCGGCGGTCGCTCAGGCGGAACGATTACAGCAGCCTGCTTCCTCTCACGCTTCGCCAAAAAATTCAAATGGGCACATCTTGATGTCGCGGGCACTGCAGCCATGATGAGTGGTACCAGCGAACGACGCGCCAACGGTCGTCCCGTACCACTACTGGTGCAATACCTGATAAACCGCGCGGAAGGCTAAGCAGCATGAACGTTGATTTTTACGTCATGGAAAATGCGGGGCGCATGCAGGCATTACGTGAGTTATGCCTGCTGCTTGAAGCGCCGTACAATGCCAAAGAATCGATTTACATTTACACCGCCGAGACCAATGACGATGAACATTTAGATAAATTATTATGGACGTATCGTGATGACAGCTTTCTCGCGCATCAGCTCGTCGCAGAAAATGCCGACAATACGAGCCCCATTTTAATTGGCAGCGAGACACCCGCTGCCGCACAAAATAATGTGCTCGTTAATTTAAGCGGCACACTGCCGGTCTTTTATCGCCAATTTAAACGTATTATAGAATTAGTTTTTGCCGACCCCTCTGTGCAGCAAGCTGCGCGCGAAAGATTCCGCCAATATCGCGAACAAGGCTGCGACATCCAAACACATAAAATGAAAGTGAACACAGCATGACAAATATCGATAAAACTTATAATCCTCAGGAAATTGAACAAGGCTGTTATCAAGAGTGGGAAAACAGCGGGTATTTTTCTCCCTCTGGAAAAGGCAACCCCTACACCATCATGCTGCCGCCCCCCAATGTCACAGGCAGTTTGCACATGGGTCATGGTTTTGGTTTTACCTTAATGGATGTTTTGATTCGCTATCATCGCATGTGCGGTGACAATACGTTATGGCAAGCAGGCACCGATCACGCTGGTATCGCGACCCAAATGGTCGTCGAACGACAATTGAATATGCAAGGCAAAACTCGCCACGACTTAGGCCGTCAAGCTTTTCTGGAAAAAATCTGGGAATGGAAAAATGAATCTGGCGGCAATATCACTCGCCAATTACGCCGCTTAGGTGCCTCACTCGATTGGGAGCATGAGCGCTTCACCATGGATGATGAACTCTCGCATGCGGTACGCGAAGTCTTTATTTCATTATTTAATGAAGGCTTAATTTATCGCGGTAAGCGCTTAGTCAATTGGGACCCCGTTTTGTTAACAGCAATCTCTGACCTTGAAGTGAACAGCGAAGAAGAAGATGGCTTCATGTGGCATATTCGTTATCCGCTGGCATCAGGTGAAGGCCATTTAGTGGTGGCAACCACACGCCCAGAAACATTATTGGGTGACGTTGCCGTCGCCGTTCACCCTGATGATGAACGCTATCGCCACCTCATTGGTCAGCAAGTTAAACTCCCATTAACCGAACGCACGATTCCCATTATTGCCGATACTTACGTTGACCCAGAATTTGGAACAGGCGCCGTCAAGATAACACCTGCCCACGATTTTAATGACTATGAAGTCGGTGCGCGCCATCAACTCACACCCATTAATATTTTCACGCCCTCCGCTCACCTCAATGAGAATGCGCCTGCCAAATATCAAGGCATGGAAAGATTTGCGGCACGTAAAGCGATGGTTAGCGATCTGACCGAATTGGATTTGATCGAGAAAATCGACAAACACAAATTGAAAGTTCCGCGCGGTGACCGCACGAACACTGTCATCGAACCCTATCTCACATTTCAGTGGTATGTGAAATCTAAACCACTCGCCGAACCCGCTATTCAAGCAGTGAAAAATGGCGACATTAAATTCATACCAGAGAATTGGGATAAAACTTATTTTCAATGGATGAATAATATTGAAGATTGGTGTATCAGCCGTCAACTCTGGTGGGGACATCGCATTCCTGTTTGGTACGACGACGCCGGCAAACCCTACGTTGGGCAAAACGAAGCGGATGTCCGTCAACGCAATCAACTCAGCGCGGACGTGAATTTAACCCAAGATGAAGATGTTCTGGATACGTGGTTTTCATCGGCATTATGGCCGTTTTCTACCTTAGGCTGGCCGAATGACACCGAACGTTACAAAACATTTTTCCCGACCAATGTATTAGTGACTGGCTTTGATATCATCTTTTTCTGGGTGGCACGCATGGTCATGATGAGCCTGAAATTTACCGGACAAGTTCCCTTCAAGGAAGTTTATATTACCGGGCTGATACGTGACGCTGAAGGCCACAAGATGTCCAAATCAAAAGGGAATGTACTTGACCCGATTGATCTCATTGACGGTATTGCCATCGACGATTTAGTCAGTAAACGAACCTACGGTTTAATGCAGCCGGGCATGGCTCAGAAGATTGAAAAATCCACTCGCAAAGAATTTGCGGAGGGCATTCCAAGCTTCGGCACTGATGCTTTACGTTTCACCTTCTGCTCAATGGCGACTTACACACGTGAAATTCGCTTCGATATCAACCGCCTCGCGGGATATCGCAACTTCTGCAATAAGTTATGGAATGCTTCCCGCTATGTCATGATGAACACGGAAGACAAAGATACGGGCATAACAAACAAAGAGATGGTGTTATCGCTCGCAGATAAATGGATTTTATCACGCCTGCAAAAAACGATTGAACAAGCGCATCTCGCCTTGAAAGATTACCGTTTCGATTTATACGCACATATCATCTACGACTTCACCTGGAATGAATTTTGTGACTGGTACCTTGAGTTATCCAAGCCAATCTTAACATCCGGCGATAGCAGCGAAGCAATGGAACGCGGAACGCGCCACACACTTGCGTTTACACTCGAGTCGTTATTGCGCCTACTTCACCCCATCATGCCGTACATCACGGAAGTGATCTGGCAACGCGCCGCACCACTCGCCGGTATCAATGCAAAAAGCATTATGTTGCAGCCTTACCCGCAAGTTGATCCTGCGTTAATTGATGCCAAATCTGAAGCCGAACTGGAGTGGCTGAAATCAGTCATTGTCTCGATACGCACGATTCGCAGTGAAATGAATATTTCACCCGCTAAACAGCTTCCAATTATTCTGCGCAAGGGCACACCAACAGATAAAGCGAATGTTGAGCATCTGCAATCAATGCTACTAACCCTTGCGAAAATTGAATCCATTTCATGGATAGACGCTAGCGAGACACCACCGCCATCCGCCTCTGCATTTGTGGGTGAGCTGGAAATCTTTCTACCGATGGCCGGCTTTATTAATCTTGAAGAAGAAACAGCGCGACTCAAAAAAGAAATCGGCAAGATTGAAAAGGACTTAACCCTGGTGACCGGCAAGCTTGGCAATGCAAGCTTCGTCGATCGCGCACCGGCTGATGTGGTTGAAAAAGAGAAAGCACGTCAACATGAATTAACGGCGTCATTACAGAAGCTGGAAAAGCAGCTACTGGAATTAAATAATCTTTCTTAATGGACTTGCCCCGCGCAACGCGCGGGGCATCATAAAATTAAATAGAAAAGTCGCTTCGTTGCAAAATTTGCATATTGCAACGAAACAACTCAAAGGAATGAGAAAAAAGACGATTAATTTTGCTCAATAAACCCGAGCTTTTTAACCAGAAGATCGATCTCTTTCAATACATGTAACAAGTCTTTTAACTTGCTGATTGGCCACATATTCGGGCCATCGGAAGGTGCCGCATCAGGATTAGGATGTGTCTCAATGAAAAGACCCGCCACACCAGCCGCAACCGCCGCACGCGCAAGCACAGGGACATATTGACGCTGACCGCTAGAGGTGGTGCCACCACCGCCAGGAAGCTGTACGGAGTGCGTCGCATCAAACACAACCGGGCAACCGGTATCGCGCATAGCCGCCAGTGATCGCATGTCTGAAACTAAATTATTATAGCCAAACGAAACACCGCGCTCGCACACCATGATTTGCTTGTTGCCCGTGGCCAGCGCTTTGTCCGACACATTTTTCATTTCCCACGGCGAAAGAAACTGACCCTTCTTGATGTTAACAGGAATATTCTGCTGCGCGACGCGCTGGATGAAATTCGTTTGACGACATAAGAATGCCGGCGTCTGCATGACATCCACGACGCGCGCCACTTCTTCTACCGGTGTATCTTCGTGAACATCTGTCACGACCGGCACGCCAATCTTCTTTTTCACTTCTTCCAAAATGCGCAAACCCTCTTCCATGCCAGGGCCGCGATAACTTCCGAGAGAAGTTCGATTTGCTTTATCAAATGAGGATTTATAAATGAAAGGGATATTTAAGGCGCTAGTAATTTCTTTCAGTTGTCCAGCGGTATCGAGTGCAAATTGTTCGCTCTCAATCACACAAGGACCCGCCATTAAAAATAATCGCTTATCTAGACCGACCTCAAATCCACATAATTTCATTATGCCGCCTCTCCCTCTTTAACTTTTTTATCATGAAACATTTTGGCAGCTTCGATAAAGTGACTAAATAACGGATGACCATCACGCGGTGTCGAGGTAAATTCAGGATGGAACTGACAAGCCACAAACCAAGGATGATTTGGCAACTCAATCATTTCCACTAGATTTTCATTCTCTGACACACCCGATACGAGCATTCCCGCTTTTTGGATTTGTGGTAATAATTTTTCATTCACTTCATATCGATGACGGTGACGCTCGATCACTTTATCGGATCCGTAAATGCGATGCGCTAAGGAGTTCTTTTCCAGCACACACACTTGCCCACCCAAACGCATGGTTCCACCGATATCAGATTTTTCGTTACGCACTTCAATCTTGCCACTATGATCTTTCCACTCGGTCACTAATGCTACGACAGGATAAGGTGTTTCGGGATCGAACTCAGTACTGCTCGCATTCGGCATATTTGCCATATGACGCGCAAATTCGATCATCGCAATTTGCATGCCGAGGCAAATACCAAAGTAAGGAATATTATTTTCACGCGCATATTTCGCTGCAAGAATTTTTCCTTCTACGCCGCGCTTGCCAAATCCGCCTGGCACCAAAATAGCGTCGAGACCTTCCAGCACTTTATCTGCGCCTTTCTGCTCTAAATCTTCAGAATCAATATATTCAATATTGACGCTGGTACGTGTCTGAATACCGGCATGACGCAAGGCTTCAGATAATGATTTGTATGAATCAGTCAGATCGATATATTTACCCACCATACCGATGGTCACTTCAGCTTCCGGATTACGATAAGCATCCACCACGCGTTCCCACTCATGTAAATCGGCTTCCGGCGCTTTCAGGTCAAGCTGCTCAATCACTTGTTTATCTAAACCCTGCTCGTGCAGAGAGATCGGTAACTGATAAATGAAATCAACATCCAACAATGGAATCACGGCTTCTTTTTCGACGTTGGTAAACAACGCGATTTTTTGACGTGAACTTTCAGAAATTGGACGATCGCTGCGGCATAATAAAATGTCTGGTTGAATACCAATGGAGCGTAGTTCTTTGACCGAATGCTGGGTCGGTTTTGTTTTCAACTCACCGGCGGTTGGAATAAACGGCAACAACGTCAGATGAATAAACAATGAGTTATGGCGACCAAGCTCCATACGCATTTGACGAATCGCTTCCAGGAAGGGCAGTGATTCAATGTCACCCACCGTACCACCGATTTCAATCAAGGCAACATCGACTTTTCCTGCACCTTTCACGACGCAACGTTTAATTTCGTCGGTAATATGCGGAATGACTTGAACCGTTCCACCCAGATAATCACCCTTGCGTTCTTTACGGATAACATTGGCGTAGACACGACCCGTCGTAAAATTATTCGCTTTGGTCATTTTAACGCGGACATAGCGCTCGTAGTGACCCAAATCCAGATCGGTCTCAGCGCCATCTTCGGTGACAAACACTTCGCCGTGCTGGAGTGGATTCATGGTACCCGGATCAACGTTGATATACGGGTCTAATTTAAGCATGTTAACGGTCAGACCACGCGCCTCAAGAATGGCACCAAGAGAAGCCGCAGCCACCCCTTTGCCCAAAGAAGATACGACACCGCCAGTGATGAATATATATTTTGTCATAGTTTAGGATGCTGCTTGAAAGTTATCGGAAAAACCAGTTTCGAACTTTAGCAAAATCGGGGGGTACCTGCAATCTAATCTAGGGATACTGACGTTCCTTGACTACGCCCACTGATGTAATTAGGCTGTACATTGGGTCAAAGCAAGACCACCCAGCCATCTTGATTTTTAAGGGCTGACTTACTGAAAGTCTGGATTACGTGTATGTATAGGAGATATGTTTCATGATGCGCCTTTTTGTGACTGTCATCATTCTAATTGCGATAGCCGTCGGCGTTTTTGCGCTGGTTTTGCACCGCGATCAACTAGTTACCCTGATCATTTTCCGTGACTTTTTCGATGTCACGCTGCCCATTTTAGCCTTTGGCGCCTTGGTCAAATACCTTTGCTCTTGCTGTGAAAAATGTGGTTGCTGTCAAAAGAAATAAGCTGGATCTGTAAAATATCCAGGCACTTGAATCAGCTTACTGCCACAAAAAAGTAATGGCAGGCTGCTGCGCTCCCACGCCGGCACCCGCCATTCCTGAAACAAATTTTTGAGCGACACCCTGCCTCGCCCCAATATTTCCACCGACTCACCCGGAACTCGGAACCTGATGGTCACCGCCCCCACATCTGGACGCAACCCCTGACCTGGCTCGGCAAGAGTGAGTTTTGCAGAAACCAAATGCAAATCATCACGGTGGCGGCGCAACTGCACTCCTTCCCATTCCACGCACGGGGTTTTATCCCAACCCGATTGCAAGACTGACGTCAGAATGGTCGCTAATTTTGTTGTGTCTGGCATGGGGTGGCCCTGTCGCCCTATCCAGCTACGCAGCAGTAATCGCTGCCAGGCTTCACTCAAGGTCAGTAATTTTGTGGCCGATAATGTACCGTGAACCGACCCGACCAAAAGGGGTAATTTTTCATCCGCCACTTCTTCCAATAACGATTGCGCCTCTGCGCAGTGCATGGCGCTGCGGGCAAGCGCTGCCTCGACCGTCGGCCAACGTGATTTCAATATGGGTAAAATATCGTGTCGAAGAAAATTACGCGTCAGTGAACAATCCGCATTAGATTCATCATCAACCCAAACAAGTTGGTGAGCCGTAGCATAATCGAGCAACATCTGGCGTGAATACGACAACAATGGCCGACCATGCCAGCCTTTTGCGAAAGATTTAATGGACGGCATGGCCGACAATCCTTTAGGACCGGCACCGCGCATCAATTGCAACAGAAGTGTTTCAGCCTGGTCATCTTGATGATGGGCCGTTAACAACAGATCATCCGACTGGATAAGCCCAGCAAAAATGTTATAGCGTGCATGACGCGCCATCTCTTCCAGGCTATCACTGCTATCGGCATCCAGCGTGACATGTGCAGAATGGAAGTCAAAGTCATATTGGCGACAAATCTCTGCGCACGAGGCCAACCATTCATCGGCGAATGGGCTTAGCCCGTGATGAACGTGAATAACGTGGAATATTAGCGGGACATTTACGCGGACAGCATGACACGCCTCAAGCAGCACCCGGGAATCAAGACCGCCGCTCAGGGCGATCCAAACATGTTGCTTCCCATGCCGCCGACAAAAATCGCGGACGGATGCCACTAATGTCATGCAGTCAACCCGAAGGACATAATGCGTTTATAGCGCTCATCAATCAGCGTTTGAATGGGCTTGCTCTGCAACTCATCGAGCTGCTGCAGAATCACTTTCTTGATAGAGCGTGCAGTCGCTTCATAATCACGATGGGCGCCGCCTAAGGGCTCTTGAATTACCCCATCAATCAAGCCAAGTTGGTAAATTCGCTCTGCAGTAGGGTTTAATGCTTCAGCCGCTAAAGAAGCGTTTTCCGCACTCTTCCACAGGATGGACGCGCATCCTTCGGGCGTAATGACCGAGTAAATCGAATATTGCATCATGAACACGCGATCACCGACGCCGATCGCCAAGGCACCACCCGAGCCGCCTTCACCAATTACAATACAAACGATAGGCGTTTTTAGCCGTGCCATCACAAACAGATTTCTAGCGATCGCTTCGCTCTGGTTACGCTCTTCAGCGCCGATGCCTGGGTAGGCCCCATTGGTATCAATGAAGGTAACGATGGGGATCTGGAATTTTTCGGCCATCTGCATCAAGCGCATGGCCTTACGGTAATCTTCGGGGTTAGGCATACCGAAGTTACGTTCAATTTTTTCGTGGGTCTTGCGGCCCTTTTCTTGGCCAATGACCATCACCGGCCGACCGTCAATACGGGCAAGACCTGCCATAATCGCTGGCCCCGCGGAGGTCATTCGGTCGCCTGATAGCTCGTCGAATTCAGTGAAAACGCGAGGAATCAAATCGATGGTATGCAAGCGCAAAGGGTGACGGGCGAGCTGCGTCACCTGCCACGGCGTCAGCTTGCTAAATGTATCTTTTATCAAGTGGTTACACTTGTTTTCTAAACGACTTATTTCTTCGCTAAGATTAATGTCAGCATCCGTTCCGACCAGACGCAGCTCTTGAATTTTTGCCTCAAGCTCAGCAATCGGCTGTTCGAAATCTAGAAAGTTGATGTTCATCATACCTAAAAACCTGCGATGGAAAAGGGGCTATCATACCTGAAAACTATCATCGCTGCATGACAAAACCCGCTAAATTTGCTTTAATCGAGTACTGGCAATCGCCCTCCCCCAGACAGGAATAAACGAGTAATGGAGCCAAAATTTGTACACCTACGGTTGCACACCGAATTTTCATTAAGCGATGGGCTTCTACAAATTCCAGTCTTAATGGAAAAGGCCGCCAGCTTTGGCATGCCCGCACTTGGCATCACCGATCTTAGCAATTTGTACGCAACCGTTAAATTTTACACGAACGCATTATCTGCCGGGATCAAGCCCATTATTGGCGTCGATGTTTTTATCCATAACGAAGAAAAAAAAGAAGCTCCGCATCGCCTAACACTCCTTTGTCAAAACAATGAAGGCTATCAAAATTTACTAAAACTGGTTTCGCGAAGTTTTCTCGAGGGACAAAACAATAGCGATAAGCCGCTACTTTTCAAAGAATGGATCGCACCACTCGCGTCAGGACTCATTGCCCTCTCCGGCGCTCAATACGGCGATATTGGTGAAGCCCTGCTGGCGCATGATGAAAAGAAAGCAAAAGCGCGCCTGGAATACTGGCAAACGCTTTTCCCTCATCGCGTCTATCTTGAAATCAGCCGCGTTGGAAAAAGTGAAGAAAAAACTTATATTCCTGCTGCCGCAAAATTCGCCGAAAAATTTGGCATACCCATTGTTGCAACCAACGATGTCCACTTTCTCGAACAAGATGATTTTGAAGCCCATGAAGCTCGCGTCTGCATTCATGAGGGCATGATATTGAATGACGCACAACGTGCGCGTCATTACACCGAACAGCAATATTTTCGTAGCCCGGAAGAAATGCAAAAGCTATTTGCAGATATTCCAGAAGCACTCATAAACACCGTTGAAATAGCCAAGCGATGTAACGTCACCTTCAAACTAGGCATCAACCTTCTGCCGCACTTTCCTGTTCCCGATGGCGAGACCACTGAATCCTTTCTCGAACGCGTCTCTCTCGAGGGATTAAAGGAACGGCTGGTTACTATCTTGAATAAAGACATGCCAGACTATCAGGAAAAATTTGACGCCTACGAAATGCGCCTGATGCGTGAACTTTCCGTTATCAACAAAATGGGATTCCCTGGCTACTTTTTAATTGTGGCCGACTTTACCAAATGGGCAAAAGAAAACGACATTCCTGTTGGCCCAGGTCGAGGATCTGGCCCTGGATCACTTGTTGCGTACTCACTGAAAATTACCGACCTTGATCCACTCGCACTGGATTTACTGTTTGAACGTTTCCTCAATCCAGAACGCGTCTCCATGCCTGACTTTGATATCGACTTTTGCATGGAAGGCCGCGATCGCGTCATTGAATACGTGATGGATAAACATGGGCATGACAGCGTTTCACAAATTATTACTTACGGAACGATGGCTGCCAAAGCGGTTGTTCGCGACGTGGGACGTGTATTAGCACTGGGTTACGGCTTCGTTGATAAAATTGCAAAACTCATTCCATTTGAATTGGGCATTACGCTCGATAAAGCGATGGAAATGGAACCGTTACTACGCGAACGCTATCAACACGAAGAAGAAGTTCGCACACTGATCGATCTCGCATTAAAACTGGAAGGCACCACGCGTAATGTCGGCAAACACGCCGGTGGTATCGTGATCGCTCCGGGCAAGCTCACCGATTTTGTGCCACTCTATTGCGAACCGAATGAATCCGCACACCCCGTCACACAATTTGATAAAGACGACGTGGAAGCGGTCGGACTTGTGAAGTTCGACTTTCTCGGATTAAAAACATTAACCGTGATTGATCGCGCGTTGAAAATTATCAATCAGGGAAAAACCACCGACAAAATAGATATCGGTCTCATTCCACTGGATGACCCTAAAACGTTTGAATTGCTGAAACAATGTAAATCCACAGCTGTTTTCCAGCTGGAATCTCATGGCATGCGCGACCTTATTAAGCGCCTGCAGCCAGATTGCTTTGAAGACATGATCGCACTGGTGGCGTTATTCCGTCCTGGTCCGCTGCAATCAGGGATGGTCGATGACTTTATTAATCGTAAACACGGTCGTTCACGCGTCGTTTATCCGCACCCGGATATTGAACCAGCGCTACGCCCGACTTACGGCGTTATTCTTTATCAAGAACAAGTTATGCAAATTGCACAGGTTCTCGCTGGCTACACGTTGGGCGCCGCTGATATTTTACGTCGCGCCATGGGTAAGAAAAAACCCGAAGAGATGGCTAAGCAACGTGAAATTTTCACTAAAGGCGCTGTGCAACGCGGTGTGAAAGAAGAAACAGCGACATCCATTTTTGACTTAATGGAAAAATTTGCCGGTTATGGTTTTAATAAATCGCACTCTGCATCGTATGCGCTGATTGCTTATCAAACCGCATGGCTGAAAACACATTATCCCGCAGAGTTTATGGCGGCTGTGCTTTCATCAGATATGGATCGCACCGATAAAATTATTTTATTTTTGGAAGAGTGCAAACTCCTTCACATCAAGGTATCACCGCCTGACATTAATCTCGGTAATTATTTTTTCAAAGTGATCGACCAACAAAATTTAATGTACGGTCTCGGCGCCGTGAAAGGCGCCGGTGAAGGTGCGATTGACAGCATCATTGAAACACGTCGCTTAAGCGGCCCATTCAAAGATCTTTTTGATTTTTGCCAACGCGTTGACATGCGCAAAATGAATCGACGCACTATTGAAGCCTTAATTAAAGCTGGTGCATTTGACTCTCTAGGCAAACATCGCGCGACGCTCATGGCCTCACTCAACAATGCATTACAACAAGCCGAGCAATCACAGCAAAATGCAGCATTCGGGCAACATGATTTATTAGCAACGCATTCGGCATCAGAACCGCCTCAATACATTGAAATGGAGCCGTGGGAAGATGCAGTACAATTGCTTGGCGAAAAAGAAACGTTAGGCTTTTATCTTACCGGACATCCACTGAATCGCTATTTCAATGAAATCTCACAGTTTACGACCGATAAAATAGCTGCCCTCCATCCCGGCAGTTATACCAACGTCACGGCAGCAGGCATCATCACCAATATACGTACGCGGCAAACTAAACGCGGTGATCGCATTGCAATCTTTACACTGGATGACGGCACAGGCCAGATTGAAGTCATTTGTTTTTCTGAAGCATTTAATCGTTACAGGCCGTTGATCAACGATGACCAGGTGGTGATTCTTTCTGGTGAGCTTAGCATGGATGATTTCAGTAATAAGCCGCGCATCAGTGCGCGCGAGTTATGCACCATTGATGAATCGCGTGAGAAGCATGCGAAATATCTACAAATTAGTGTCGACAGTCAAAAGCCCTTTCACGTCGAGCATCTTAAAAATATCCTAAGCGGCCATCTTGGTGGTAGCTGTCCAGTGGTGCTGCACTACTTGCAAGACGGCGCTCAGGCAACAATACGACTTGGCAAAAACTGGCTGGTTAAGCCTTCCGATCAACTCTTATCAACCATACAGCATGATGCCATTTTGGAAACTGCGGAACTTATCTATCATTAACAAAACCTCTAATCGAACCCACTCCAGGTGCGTCAAGGTCACGGTAGATCTATTCGATATTTGCGTTACTGTAATTAGTATTAGCACTTAAGGCATGGCTACCGAAGTGCGCACTCACCATCGGTGGCGCGACAGGCACTTCATGGTGGCAAAACAATTTATCACCCTGAACGGGCTGAATTACACTGATATTGTTATCGGCTTCATTTAAAGTGCAGAGCATTTCACTCATGCCCGAGATATCGGTAGAAGAACAATGCATACTGGCTCTTTGCTCTGGATTTGCGGGCAGACTAACAGATGACACGACAGAGGCTGACATTTCATTATCCTCAGAGGTCGATTCCGCCATTTGACTTAACTTCTGATCCAACACACTCACGACTTCATTATCACCAATCGTAAAATTGTAGTTATCCAGCATGCTCATCCCTTGATGCTTGGTCGTATTCTTGGGCTTATTGCTCTTGGTTGGTTTGCGATTGCTATCAGGACGTGTGACAGGTGTGGCTTGATGTGGTTTGGGGTTTGTGACTCGCGCTGCTCGTGTCACAACCAATTCAAAATGATGACCTGGGATATCAATGATATGGCCGTTACCGCCCAGCATCATGATAGTCGTTCCAAAATTTGTCTCGACATAGCCATTCTGGAGAACACCAAGGCCTACCATCGCCATTATCTCTGCTTGAGTGGCATTGATATAAGACTGGCTGACATGCTCGCCATCCCATCTAGCGGCCTGTATGTAGTGGCGCTTGCCATCCAGATGGTCTAGGCGGCTGATATTAACAATGATCGCCTGGCTACGGCCCGTATTCTTATAAGTACCAGGGTTTAAATCAATGCCCTGCACATTTAAAAGCCAACTCTGTCCGTTTACAGGATTTGCGTGGGTGTAGACGACGGGAGCTGACACGGTATCGCGCATCACCGGCTGAACTGTTTTAGGCTGCGGTAAGGGCATGATGATGGGATTTTCTGGGTGGTGGCTGACGTGGACAGGGTGATAGGGTTGCTTGTGCGTAGATGAAATCTTAATCGAATGTTGGCCCTGACTGGCGACATGATGTCTGCTGGGCTGATGGGTCTGCTTATGCACCTGGTGATGCGGCGCAACAATGCCACCGGCAACAGACGATACACTTTGATGCTGGCTCACAGTACTGCAACTGGTCAAAGCCAGCATGACTGGCAATAGTAAGGGCAAAACAACGCTATGCTTGTTTAGTTTAGTCATCATGACTGGCACACCAGGACGCGATCCATGCTTACATCCCCCTCAATATCGATCTATATGAACTTATTTTAGAACGATTCAAAATTCGATGAAGCCCACCTACCACGCTATTCTGGGTCTAACGCTTTGTATGAGATGATAAAATAAAATTTTTTAAGATGTTGCGCGTGAATATAGAATCACTACGCTAGCGCGCAATATTGATGTGACATCACCGAAAGCAACTTAACCAATTGAAATATATGAAATAAAATCTGTCGATCTAGCTTGATATCGCAATTTACACTGAGGATAGAGCAATAATTCAAGTTAAAACATCAGAATGAAATGCTAAATAGAACGATAGGAATGCAAGGCTAAACTGCGTACAAAAGGACGCCCAATCTAACCTTGCATGATTTCATGAGTTGACTTTGATTTTAGCTTTGCTCATTTGGCTATCTTTGTAAAGTGCGTACTCCAGGAAACCCAGGCTATTCTGTAATTGCTCAGAGAAAATCCCCAATTTTTTATCGTCTAACGCGCCTTCTTTAACGCCACGCATTGCTACAACACCGTAACCACCTGGTAACCTAGTCACACCATAGACGACCTTACCCTTCTCGGGGGAAGACAGACGGAAAGCTGTATCCATGACAGCAGAATCAACTTTAGTGGAATAACGACCAATGTAACCAAGCTTGGTCCAGACGAACTTCTGACTAGCCACCAACTCCAGCGGATCACCACCTTTCTCTAACTGAGACTTCAAGTTTTGTGCAAACTTTTCGGCACTTGCGTCTGCTTCTTGAGATTTTAGTTTATCGGCAATTTGACCAGAAATATCGTTAAGTGGCAGCAGCTTTGAAGCCAGATGTGACTTGATGCGGATCACAGCGACTGTCTCAGGGTTAATCTGGATAACATCACTGTTATTTTGCAGATTTAATACTTCGTTACTAAATGCCGCATCGCGGATTTTCTTAGACTGGGAGATATCTTTACCCGGTTTTTCTTTCGTGAATAACTCACTGGTATTGACCGTCAACCCAAGATCACTGGCGGCTGATTGTAGAGAGTTAGGGTTAGCATATGTCATATCTGCCAACTGATCGCGCAGCTCGGCAAACTTCTCTTCGGCATGCTGACGAACGTAGACTTCACGTACCTTGTCCTTCACTTGATCAAAGGATTGGATTTTAGGTTCACGGATATCAACCGCCTTCACCAACACCATACCCTGCGAAGTGCGAACAGGCTGGGATAACTGACCTTTGGCTGTCAGACTGGCAACCGCTTTTTGCAGATCGGTTGGAACCTGGTTCAACACAAGCATACCACTTGGAATGGTAACACGGCCGTGCTGGCCTGCCATTGTTTCAAAACTACCACCTTTGGTGATGGTCTCGAGAACCTTATTCATTTTAACTTCAGCGGAATGCCAATCGTCTTGTGACGGGTTAGCCGGAACAGGGATCAATATACTGTCTAACTGCCAAGCCATAGGCTGCGTATAGGAATTGATGTTCTCGTTATAAAAGTTCTTCAACATGTCATCGGTAGGTGAAAACTTGGAATAAAGATCTTTCAATGACAATTCAACATATTCGACATTGACCTGCTCTGGGGTCATAAAATCATTTTGGTGTTCTTTATAATAACTCTCAATGCGAGCCGGTGTGATATTAGTTGGCTGCGAAAGAAAATACTGCAATGGGATAGTGACATAGTCGATGTTACGTTCCTGATCAACCAATGCAACCGTGCGAATAGCTTCATCAGGTAAAGCAAACGATGTCAGCATAACACCCAATCTCGGTTGATCAATCAGTAATCCGGTACGTATGATATCGAGAAATTCACTGATCGAGAGCATGGTTGAAGACAAAATTTCCTGGAATCGATTGAGTGAGAAACGTCCCTCAACCTGAAACTCTGGCATGCTTTGGAGGTAGTTATCAATTTGTGCATCGGAGATACTAAAGCCTTGTGCGAGCGATGACTGCTTTAACACTTCAAGCTCAACAATGCTATTCAAGGCGCGCATCTTTAATGAATTTTCATCTTTCATAGCGCCGGCGCCATATTGAGTTTGCATCTGACGACGCATACGCTCATAGGCCACGGTTAATTGTTCTTTGGTAATGTCAGTGCCGTTAACAACAGCGACGATATTGTTATTTCCGCCAGAGACGAAGTAACTATGAACGCCCCATAAGGCAAAAGAAAGAATGATGGTGGAGATGATGATACCGGCTATCCAGCCTTGGGTGTGTTCGCGAATGGTTTGCAGCATGCTTGCTCTCAGTATAACGAGGTAAAGATGCATCTTGTCACTAAGATACATCTTTTCGTTAAGACGATAATTACCCTATTGAAAAATCACGGAGTGGACGGGGCTCGAACCCGCGACCCCCGGCGTGACAGGCCGGTATTCTAACCAACTGAACTACCACTCCATTGGAACACTTTACTTACATAACTCTTTAAAACTTATTTGGGTGCTGAGGGGATCGAACCCCCGACATTCGCCTTGTAAGGGCGACGCTCTACCAGCTGAGCTAAGCACCCAGTCTTGAACCTATGCTTCTTCAGGTTCTTTTTTTACAGCATCTTTCAATGCTTTTCCAGCTTTAAATCCAACAACTTTCGCTGCGTTAATCTGAATCTTTTCTCCGGTGGCCGGATTATGCCCTTGTCTAGCGGCACGCTCTTTAACGGTGAATGTACCAAAATTTACAATCACTACCGGGTCACTTTTCTGCAGAGAGGCTGTGATACCTTCTAACGCTGCTTTCAGCGTACGATCTGCAACAGCATTCGGAACTCCAGCATTTTCAGCAATATAATTAACTAATTCAGCTCTGTTCATAGGTCTCTCTCTATCCTTGGTTAAAAAATATCCGCAATGCCATCTTACGAGTCCGTGCCACTTCCCTAGCACCGGACAGTTCGTAACGAGATGGCATTTATACCAATACGACGAAACGGATGTCAAGCAAAGTTAATGCGTTCTTACTCTATCATCTGATTTTCGTGCTTTATTTTTCTTTCCGACGGCAGTAACCAGTCCTGACTTTGATTTTTTGGACTTGCGACCGACGCGCGCAGAATATCCAATCAGTGCAGCACTAAGCACTTCATCAATCCAGCGTACAGGTTTAATGTTTAAATCTTGTTTGATGTTATCAGGAATTTCCTTCAAGTCTTTCACATTTTCAATAGGAATAATCACGCTTTTAATTCCACTTCGATGTGCTGCTAAAAGTTTTTCTTTCAAACCACCAATGGGTAACACTTCTCCGCGCAGTGTAATCTCACCAGTCATCGCATAGTCTGCGCGTACGGGTAGCTGCGAGATAATCGATACCAGCGCCGTACACATGCTGATGCCTGCGCTAGGACCATCTTTCGGTGTCGCTCCTTCAGGAACATGAATATGAATATCATGCTTGTCGAAGAAATTCTTCGGCACCCCTAGCAATTCGAAACGCGCCTTCACAACCGATAACGCAGCCTGAATGGATTCCTGCATCACACCACCCAGTTGTCCGGTATAGATTGTCTTGCCCTTACCAGGCAGAATAATCGCTTCTATGCTTAGCAGTTCACCGCCAACCTCCGTCCACGCCAGCCCTTTGACTTGGCCGATCTGATCTTGCTGATCAGCGATATCATAACGGTACTTGCGAACACCGAGATAATGTTCAAGATCATCAGCCGTGACAACAGCTTTAGATTTTTTAGTCTTGAGTAAAACTTCCTTCACGACCTTGCGGCAGATTTTTGAAATTTCTCGTTCAAGATTTCGCACACCCGCTTCGCGCGTATAGTAGCGCACGATGGCTTTAACCGTTTCAGCAGGAATACTGATTTCCGATGTCTTAAGACCAGACATCTTGATCTGCTTTTGAATTAAATGACGCATGGAAATATGTACTTTTTCGTCTTCGGTATATCCCGGAATACGAATGACTTCCATACGATCACGTAATGCAGGTGGAATATCGAGCGTGTTCGCTGTTGCCATGAACATGATGCTCGAAAGATCGTAATCTACTTCGAGATAATGATCATTGAAAGCATGATTCTGCTCTGGGTCTAGCACTTCAAGCAAAGCAGAAGCTGGGTCACCACGAAAATCCATCGACATTTTATCGATTTCATCGAGTAGGAAGAGTGGATTATTACTACCCGCTTTGGCAAGTTTTTGAATTATTTTACCGGGCATCGCGCCAATATAGGTTCGGCGGTGACCACGAATCTCAGCCTCATCACGCACACCACCCAAAGACATGCGGACGAATTTACGTCCTGTCGCATGCGCAATCGATTCACCAAGTGAGGTTTTACCGACACCAGGAGGTCCGACAAGACACAAAATGGGGCCTTTAATTTTCTTAACGCGTTTTTGAACGGCCAGATATTCAAGGATACGTTCTTTAACTTCTTTTAGACCGTAATGCTCTTCATCCAAAACTTTTTCTGAATCAGCAAGGTTAACCTTGGTCGGTGTTTCTTTATCCCAAGGCAGCGAGAGCATGGCATCCAGATAGTTACGTGATACCGTCGCCTCAGCAGACTGCGCAGGCATTGCTTTCAGCTTGTTAAGCTCAAGCTCACATTTCTCACGCGCTTCTTGCGACATGCCGGCTTTTTCAATTTTCTGCGCCAACCCTTCCATTTCATTGGGGACGTTTTCAATTTCATTTAATTCTTTTTGTATCGCTTTAATCTGTTCGTTGAGGTAATACTCGCGCTGTGTGCGCTCCATCTGACGTTTCACACGCCCACGAATTTTCTTTTCTACCTGCAACAAATCAATTTCATTTTCGAGCAGACTCATTAATTTTTCGAGACGCTTAGCAAGATCGCCTATTTCCAGCAATTTTTGCTTTTCGTCTAGCTTGATGCTGAGGTGCGCGGCAATGGTATCACCGAGTCGACCGCCATCGTCGATAGATAAAATCGATGCCATAATTTCAGCAGGAATTTTACGATTGAGTTTGACGTATTGTTCGAATTGCGATTTTAGTGAGCGTACGAAAATTTCCACTTCACGATCTTCGACATTCTGATCATCCAGAAGCTCTACATCGGCAAGGAAATAATCCGTATTTTCGATAAACTGCGAAATGGCTCCGCGGCGCACACCTTCAACCAATACTTTAACTGTACCATCCGGCAATTTTAACAGTTGTAAGACTGTCGCGATGGTGCCAATTTTATGAATCGTTTTTTCCGTCGGCTGGTCATCGGTTGCATTCTTTTGGGTAACCAGCAAAATTTGCTTATCTGCCGCCATTGCAACTTCAAGTGCTTTAATAGATCGGTCACGGCCAACAAATAGTGGCACAACCATGAATGGATAGACAACAACATCCCTGAGCGGCAGAACTGGAATGCTCATTGATTTTACGTCTTTCGCGGCTGATTCAACCATACGTATTCCTCCATAATGCTGTTAAGGCGACAGTAACGTCTACAATTAGTTGAATGATTATTTATCCGCAGAGGCTTGTTGTTGCTGATTTTCATAAATGATGATGGGCTTAGTTTGGCCGTGAATCGAGGCTTCATCAATAATGACTTTAGCAACATGGCTCAATGAGGGCAGTTCGTACATGATATCCAGAAGTGTTTTCTCCAGAATAGAACGCAGACCGCGCGCACCGGTTTTCTTTTCCACGCAACTCTTGGCGATGGTTTGCAAAGCGGCTTCACGGAATTCCAGCACGACACCTTCCATTTCAAACAATTTGCGATATTGTTTGACGAGGGAATTCTTTGGCTCAGTCAGAATACTGATGAGTGCCTGCTGATCCAGCTCTTCCAGCGTCGCGACAACCGGTAAACGACCGATTAATTCTGGTATCAAACCATATTTGATTAAATCAGAAGGTTCGACTTCAAGCAGTAAATCGCCGATGGTTTTCGCATCTTCTTTGCCATGAATTTCAGCAGAGAAACCGATACCGGATTTCTCGGAACGATCGCGAATGACTTTTTCGAGACCCGCAAAGGCGCCACCGCAGATGAAGAGAATATTACGTGTATCGACTTGAATGAATTCTTGCTGAGGATGTTTTCTACCGCCCTGTGGTGGCACGGAAGCAATGGTGCCTTCAATCAGTTTCAGGAGAGCTTGCTGTACACCCTCACCTGACACATCACGTGTGATGGATGGGTTTTCTGATTTACGGGAAATTTTATCGATTTCGTCAATGTAGACGATTCCCATTTGTGCTTTGGTAACATCGTATTCACAACGCTGCAAAAGTTTTTGAATGATGCTTTCAACATCTTCACCAACATAACCTGCTTCGGTCAAGGTGGTCGCATCTGCAATCACAAAAGGAACATTTAATAAACGAGCCAAGGTTTCCGCCAATAATGTCTTACCGCTACCGGTAGGACCAATCAGGAGGATATTACTTTTGTTAAGCTCAACGTCATCTTTTTTGGTGTGGCTACGTAAGCGCTTATAGTGATTATAGACGGCCACAGACAATACTTTCTTTGCCTGGGTTTGGCCGATCACGTATTCATCTAGCGTTTTACGGATTTCGATAGGCGCTGGTAGTTTGGGTATGGCATCCGCTGGTGATGCACTTTTGTCGTCGCCAGCCTCTTCATTGATGATATCGTTGCACAGAGCAACGCATTCATCACATACATAGACAGACGGGCCCGCGATCAGTTTACGTACTTCGTGCTGGCTCTTACCGCAAAACGAGCAATGAAATACCTTATCTTTTCCGCCGTTGCCGCGCTGGTCATTGTTCATAGATAAGCCTCTTCAGTTATAAGCCTTTAATAAGGTGGGGTCGAACCAGTAGAAATCAACCCGCCACCCTGCAATTCATTAGCCCATATCCCATCGCGCTACTTGGTTAAGCTGCGATGGCCCAGAATCTTGTCAACGATTCCGTATTCGAGCGCCCTTTCGGCACTCATGAAGTTGTCCCTATCTGTATCTTTTGCAATGACTTCCTCCGGCTGGCCGGTGTGTTTCGCCAAAATCTGATTCAAGCGAGCACGGATTTTCAATGTTTCTTCTGCATGGATCGCAATATCGGATGCCTGACCCTGAACACCGCCCAAAGGCTGGTGAATCATGACGCGGGCATTAGGCAGACAAATACGTTTACCTGCGGAACCGCCAGCCAGTAACAATGCGCCCATACTGGCACACTGCCCCATACACATCGTGCTGACATCCGGCTTAATGAATTGCATGGTGTCGTAGATAGCCATTCCAGCCGTGACAACACCACCTGGTGAGTTGATATAGATAGAGATATCTTTATCGGGGTTTTCAGACTCTAAAAAGAGCAGCTGGGCAACAATTAAGTTGGCCAGATGGTCGTCGATAGGACCGCCTAGAAAAATCACCCTGTCCTTTAACAGTCTTGAGTAAATATCGAAGGCTCTTTCACCACGAGCCGTTTGCTCTACAACCATCGGAACTAAATTGGCTTCAATCGCATTATTCATGTTCACTGATATCTCTTCCCTTATCTCACACTACCATTATATATACGAAAACTCTTAGATGCGAATACCTTTTAATTCCGCATAACCCATTGACTTTTCAGTCACAGTGACTCCAGCCATCAGCAGCTCAAGAACCTGATCTTCCATCACCTGTGCTTCGATGCCCCCCAGACGTTCTGCGGAGGAAAGCCACTCAACCACTTCTTTTGGATTCTCATAAGAAGCGGCGATTTCCATGATACGAGCCTCAACCTTAGAGTGATCTGGTTTCACATTGTGCTTTTTTGCATATTCTGCAACCAACAAACCTAAAGCAACGCGCTTCTTAGCGACATCATTGAAAGCTGACGTCTCTTCTTCAGAGTGCGAACTGTGATCATGATGCTGATGAGAAGGATAAACTTCATCATGGATATTTTTGGCTTCGCGCTGCATCAGCGATTTTGGAACATCCAGCGGATTCTGCTCAATTAACTGTTTGAAAATTTGTTCTTTTAACTTTTCTCTGACCAATCTGTCACGTTCTTGCTCGAGTGACTGACGGATTTGTTTGCTCAATTCTTCAACTTCACCGCTTTTGATGCCCAAACGCTTCACAAAATCGGCGTCGACAGGCGGTGCATCGGCTGAGAAGACCTGTTTTACGTTAATAGTGAATGAAATGGGTTTGCCGGCGCGTTCTTTATCACCAAAATCAGCTGGGAAAACCAGATCCAACGTCTTTTCATCGCCTGGCTTGCAGCCGATCAATCCCTCTTCGAAACCTGGCAGCATCACTTTAGCGCCTAATTCCAGTGGGTAATTTTCGACTTTATGCTCTAAATCAGCCTTACCTTCGTAAGTGGCATAATAATCGAGAACAACGCGATCTTTATCCTGGGCGGCACGATTGACGACGGCCCATTTCGTGTATTGTTTGCGCAGCTGTTCAATGACACGCTGCAAGTCATCTTCAGAAACTTCAACAACTGGTTTTTCGAGCTTATCGAGCTTAAATTCGATGTTCGTAATTTCTGGCAGCACCTCAAAAGAAGCCACAAATTCCAAAGGCTGGTCAGCTAATATGGATTTTGGCTCAACTTCTGGTGTACTCACTGGATTCAATTTTTGCTCAGTCAACGCACTATAGAGCGCTTCTTGAATCACTTTACCGACCGCTTCACGACGCATATCGTCGCCGTAGTGTTGTTTAATGTAGCTGACAGGCGCCTTGCCTGGTCTAAAACCTTTGATGTTGGCTTTTTGCGCAAACTGAGTCACTTGTTTGGCGAAGGCTTCTTCCACTTTCGTAGCAGGAACAACGATGGTTAGCTTGCGTTCAACATTACTGACTTTTTCTACTGAAACTTGCATGGTTCACTCCGCCCTATCAATTAACTTACTCAATACATTTTTTATAAAACTTATCGGTCGTGCTCTGCCGCAGCAAAACACACAATTCTTGCGAAAGGAGAGACTCGAACTCTCACGGGTTACCCCACTGGAACCTAAATCCAGCGCGTCTACCAGTTCCGCCACATTCGCAGCTAAAGACAAAAGAACTGCCATTTTTACTGGAGTTTTGCAGACTAATCAAGTGAATTTATTAACGATTAAGGACAGTTTGATCTTTGAGAATGATCTGTTTATAGTGACTGACGATTTACATGAAGGATTATGTTCAATTTACCAACAAAAAAAAGGAAGGATATCTTATGTCAGCACCCAGAAGCTCCTATGAGCAATTTAAAAACATTGCAGGCCCCGCACTCAATGGCACCATGACAGCCGGCGCAAACGTTCTTGCAGCCGTTAAAAAACCCATCGAGCCAGGCGCACAAGCTTATCACATGCACGCAGCAGGCCTCATCCTTTTCACCAGTGCAAGCGCTTATGAATTATTCTTCGGTAGCTGGGCGAAATTAGGTGCCGATATGGCCATTAGCGCCTATTGTGCTGTCGGCCTGATTAATCAAGTCGGTAAAGCAGAAGCTATTAACCTTGCCACTAGCGCGCCACGAAGATTCATTGGTTTATTTAGCAAATCAGCCGCTAAAAATGAAGAGCCAGCGTCTTCGCAACCAAACGCCGAAGCCGATGTTAAGCCAAAAATGCAATAAAAACCAAACCGCCTGTCACAGCGCTGACAGGCGGTTTTATCTGAACTAACACACTTCTATTTCTATCGCTTCTGCCGCTCGTGCGGCCCTGCTTAGCGCTTCTTCAATTGATTTCGCACGACTTAAGGTCACACCCATTCTTCTCTCGCCGTGCACTTGTGGTTTAGCAAACAAACGCAATTCCGTATTTTCAATATGCAAGGCTGCGTTGATATTCAGGTAACGAATCACTGAACCGTGACCCACCGCCAGCAATGCGCAAGATGCTGATGGTCCCCGTTGCTGCACCGCGGAAATGGGCAATCCAAGTATTGCACGGACGTGTAAGGCAAACTCAGACAAATCTTGTGAGATAAGCGTCACCAATCCGGTATCGTGCGGCCGAGGAGAAACCTCATTAAAATACACGTCCTCATCTTTTACAAATAGCTCAACACCGAAAACACCGCATCCCCCGAGCGCTTCCGTCACCGCATGGGCTATGTGCTGCGCCTTGGCTAAAACGTTTTCTGACATGGGATGCGGCTGCCAAGACTCACGATAATCACCGTCTTGCTGAACATGACCAATGGGCGCACAAAATGTGGTGCCGCCGGCGTGACGCACCGTTAGCAGCGTGATCTCATAATCAAAAGGAATAAATTTTTCGACAATGACTTTACATGAACCTGCCCGACCATCCGTTTGAGCAATCATCCATGCTTGCGCAATCTGATGTTCTTCGCGAATAACACTCTGCCCTTTACCTGAAGAACTCATCATCGGTTTAACAACACACGGCAAACCAATCTCTTTGATCGCCTGCAAATAGCCCGCGTGATCACTCGCGAAACGAAACGGTGAAGTCGGTAACTGTAATGTTTCGGCAGCGAGACGACGAATACCTTCGCGATTCATGGTCAACTGAACCGCATTCGCTGACGGCACTACGTGATATCCTTCTTGCTCAAGTTTCACTAAAACGTTCGTCGCAATCGCTTCAATTTCCGGAACAATGAAGTCTGGCTTTTCTTTTTCAATGACACGACGTAAAGCATTTTCATCTAACATCGAAATCACATAAGCACGATGCGCAACCTGCATGGCGGGTGCGTTTTCATAGCGATCCACCGCGATCACCTCAACACCAAGACGCTGAGCCTCAATCGCAATCTCTTTACCAAGCTCACCGGCACCTAATAAGAGAATTTTTGTTGCTGTATTTGAGTGCGGCGTACCAATTGTTGTCATACTATCTCTCCGTTATGAATGATGCACCAGCGCAGCCTGAATGGCTGACCGAATGGAAGTGGTATCGTAGTAAGTATATTTGCCATCGTCACGAACTGGCTGTAATTTACCGTTGTAAACGAATGCCCACGTCGCCTTGGCTTCGGGATAATTTTTTCCGTGAGTTGTCCAATTGCCGCCATCACCGCGGCCATGATCGGTGGTAATAACAATCATCGTATTTTTTTCGAGGCCACTTTTTTTCAGCGTGGTGAATAATTCATCCAGATAATGATCATAGGAAAGCAGAACCTGATGGTATTGATCAAGATGATTATCGTGCGCTTCATTATCCGCATTCACCAAAGAGATCCAAAGAAATACGGGCTGATATTTTTGAAAATAATGCAGAGCTTGAGCGAAGGTATACTCATCAAGGCGATTCGTTTTTTCGTGATGTCGCAACGTTTGCAAATGATTAATCGATGCCATGTCAGCATCAGGCTGACCCGTAACAGGATCATTCACTGGCAAATTACCAACATTACTGTAAACGGTTCCGCGCTTCGATTCGAGAGCATCTGCAATCACCGGCCAGGATGAAAAAACAGCCACGTCTTTCTTTTGCAAATGAAGTGTTGATAATAAAAATTCTGGCATCGTCTCCATCTTCACTTGACCACACTCATTATTTTCACAGGGCTGAACAACGCCGGTCATTTGACTTTGATAAGAAGGCAGACTAACCGGTATGGAGGCTACCTCCATCCTTAAACGAGTACCCGGCATGCCGTAAATTGACATTTTCGCAGCATGTTGGCGCCAGAGTTTTGGAAAATAATCCCGCTGCTGAAGAATATCTTGCCAGCGCGTGCCGTCTAAAGTGATATAAATAACATGTTTGATCGGATGGGATTGAGGCGTCCCCGCATAAGAGAAAGCGCAAGTTTGCAACAGAGCCGCAGCAAGCAAGAAATGTTTCAAGACAGAAATCTCCCTATAAATATACTTATCAAGTCTTAATCGCGCCAAGAAGATTACAGGAAAACTCATTTTCTTGCTAATACTTGACTATGGATCAATACAAATGTTATTACGGTCCACGCATTGAATAAAGTGATCCATCTATTCATACACCCAAGAAGGACTCTATAATGAAAAATAAATTACTTTCAGCAACCGTCATTCTCGCTCTCTCATCTAATGTTTTTGCCATGCCGAAAAAACCAGAAAGGTGCCCAGGAGCAGAAGCCATTGCAAGCGCCGGGCTGTCGGATGAAATTATCGAAAAAGATATGAATGGACAATGGCTCGTTACCGTCATCAGCAATCAATATGATACGCCAGGTACGAAATGGTCGTTCATTGTCGCCAGAATTGACGCGGAGAGCAGAGAAGAAGCCTTCGAAAAAGCCAAAATCAGCCTTGGATCATTAGACCACAAACAAGGTCCTACTGCGATTCAACAAATCAGCCGCTGGGGATGCACCTATAGCAATGCACAAAATTATGTTGCCATCGCGATTACACCAGACTTAGCGGGTGGCATGCTGCAAAGCACCCAGCATTTAGTGAAGTAATCGATTCGGGCTGCGATAAATTCGCAGCCCGAATATTTTTCACCCCAACCATCATGCCTGCAACCTAGGCCTTAATTTATTCTTTGAAATAAAGCCTCGCGCCTCACTCAAGATGGCATTGATATCATCGCTATGAATACCGGTAGTCGGACAAGGCGCACCCTCTTTGTAGCGCAATTTCCGTATCGCGGAACGTTGGAAGATAGCGGCCAAATCGGGATCATTTTTTTTCAATTCGATACACAATTCTTTTGCGAGACAATAATTGGCGCGTCTGTTATCGGACTGCCAAGCAATAAAGAATCTGAATCCGTGAGAGAAATCAGGGAAGAGGATATTGTTGGCATCTCGATGTTCATCTATTCTTTTGATATAAGCTTGCAGTTTAGCAACTAGCCCGTCAATGAGAAGTGCAGCTTTTGCCTGAACATCAATGAGAGGCGTCGACTCAACCTGACGTGGCGCATTAGGGAGAAAGCTAAAAACATTATTTTGCTTAACGGGCTGATACACTCTCCTGAATTGTCCGTTTCTCAACGCTTCAAGCACCGCCCCATCATCAGCTAATAATGCATTATCAATGAATTTTTTCTCATCTCTAGTTAAGGCTACCAACTCATCAATGGGCATCTTGATACGATTAAAAAAAAACAAATCCAAATAGGCGGGAATAATAGATTGTAACTTCACTCTATCCTCATCGCTTAAAACCAATACATCGTGTAAATTATCGATGGCGCGTGGATGATTTTTACCGAAACTTTTTCTTATGAAGAGGCTATCGAAAACACATAATTTAGCTTTAGAAAGATCACTTAACTGAAGACCCAATTCTTGATACAAACGTTCTTTCTCAGATTTATGGCGAAGATAGTCTTGAATCGTATCTTCAGAATTCAAACTATCCAGCCTTAGCACTTCATCCATGCAAATAGAATCATCTTTAAGATGGCGTATCACCGCAGGACAGAGCAAACGCTTGCGCGCATCTTTTCTGAGATACAACAAATGATCCAAGGTTATGCGACCCGAATGAAATAATTGCACAATATCTGGATGCTGGAATAACTCATCTAAATCGGTTAATTGCCGCTCATTGATTTGTACCAATGTTTGAATCACGTTGGATGTAACGATTGCATGATCAAAAACTCTTTTGATATTTAATTTAGAAAAACACAGAGCCAATTTTAATAATGCTGAATTGTCAGATAAGATCAGCACATCATTAAAATTAAGATGATGTTCAGCAACTTTAATCATTTCAGCAATGCTAGGATGCTGCTCCAGCAGAACATCAAGCTGCGATAATTGCTCATCTGTAAAATGTAACCATTCGATTTTGTGATTGAGACGTACGCGCTCCTGAATCACCGCATTCACATTTTTAAATTTTGTAATAATACTGGCGAGTTTAGTCAGCTTTTCGTCGTTGATATTCCTGATAACAGCCTGGCTTTGCATGATTCCCTCCGAATACAACCCTAGCACTTATCTTTTTAAATAGATTACAGGATAGAGTCAATCAATTCAGAAAAGCGCGGTGGTCAATTGCCAAGTCAACCAACAAAGAGAGTTCAAGCCAAAGCTGAAGCCGCACGCGCCTGCTCTAATATTTACCATTAATTGAGATATCACCCAGATAAAACGATGATAATCAGGACGAGATGACAAAACCACAGCCATCCGCTAACATCCTCACCTTCTACAGCTATCTGATGAGTATGCCAACATGCCAAGATTATCGACCATTGAACTCTCGAAAGAAAACATGAAATTCTCAGCCGGGCATTTCGCCATTTTCTCTAGCGAAATTAGAGAAAACCTGCATGGACATAATTATAATGTTTGCGCAGCATTCACGACCGTCATTGAAGACGAAGGCCTTACCTTCGATTACCGCTTTTACAAACACAAAATGCGAAAAATTTGTGACAGCCTGAATGAGATTACGTTGATCCCTGGTCAATGCAAGCATCTTAAGATTGAAGCAGACCAGGACTACACCAACATTTACTTCAACAAAGAAAAATTGATTTTCATGAATCGCGACATCAGAATATTACCTGTCTTCAATATCACCGTTGAAGAGCTTTCAAACTGGATACTGAATCAGATACTATTAGATAGCGATGAACTGGAAACAAATAAAATCCAGAAGATCAAAATTAAAGTTTACTCCGGGCCAGGACAGTCCGGTTCAGCATCATGGAGAAGATGATATGCCTAACATCCTCGTCATCACCGGCGGCAGTCGCGGAATCGGTAAAGACACAATCTCAATATTCATGGAATCCGGCTGGCAGGCCATCAATCTTTCACGCACCCCATGCGACCTTTCAGGCGTCACCAATCTTAACATCGACTTGAGCGACCCTGATTGGTCAAGCAAACAAGGTGGATCGTTAAAAGAACTCGTGCAGAACGCGGATAAAATCACTCTCGTTCATAATGCCTCTTCTTTTACAAAAGACGATATTGCCACCATCGATGAAAATGATTTCCGCCAATCACTAGAGTTTAATTTGGTATCCCCACTCACACTCAATAAACTGTTGCTCCCTTATATGAAAAGTGGCTCGGCAATCGTTTATATCGGCTCAACCTTATCTGAAATGGCCGTTGCCGGACGCGCTGCATACGTCATTTCAAAACACGCCTTGGTGGGCATGATGCGCGTCACCTGCCAGGATTTAAAAGGCAAAGGCATCACTACCTGTTGCGTGTGCCCAGGTTTTGTTAACACGACCATGCTGACCGACCAAGGTGATCCCGCCATACTAAATGCCTTCATCAAAAGCAAAGTGACCGCTGGCAGATTAATTGAACCTAGTGAAATCGCAGCCCTCATTTATTTCGCTGCGACAAACCCTGTTATGAACGGTTCAGTCTTGCACGCGAATCTCGGACAAATCATGAGTTAAAGGAATAGCCATGTCAGATACCACTTTAGCATTAACCCCATCCCTACATTCGTACTTGATTAATCATTCAGTCCGCGAACCAGAGGTGTTAACCGAACTGCGACGCATCACCCACCAACTCTCAGACAGTAAGATGCAAATCTCCGCAGAGCAAGGCCAGTTTATGCAAGTGTTAATCCACTTACTCAACGCAAAAAAAACACTGGATGTGGGAACATTCACGGGATATAGCTCACTGGTAGTCGCCTTGGCATTACCTGACGACGGACAAGTCATCACCTTCGATATCAATGAAGACTGGACCGGAACTGCCAAAAAATTCTGGGAGAAAGCAGGAGTCACGAACAAGATAAATTTAAAACTTGGCAATGCCGCCGACTCATTACAAACATTAATCGATCACGGCGAAGCAGGCACTTTCGACTTTGCCTTCATTGACGCAGACAAATCTAATTACGATCATTACTACGAACTCGCTTTACAACTGGTCCGCACAGGCGGCCTCATCGCGGTCGATAATGTTTTGTGGGATGGTAAAGTCGCCGACACCGACATACATGATCAATCCACCCAAGCAATACGCACGCTTAATGAAAAGATTTATCACGACGAACGCGTTTCGATCAGCATGTTGCCCATTGGCGATGGACTAACGCTTGCACTGAAACGCTAAATCATTACATATTGTTAGTTAACGTATCCGCCACGGAAGGTGACATGTATGCAGCACTTTGACCCGCCCAAAAAAGCATCGAAAGGTAGAGACACAAAGGATTTCTGGGACAATGCGACCGCCAGCTTAAGAATCATGCAGAAAACCAGCCCCGACGACACCAGCCAATTATATCTGGTTGCCTCCGCCTTAGCTTCTGCTGTTGCGACCACTACCAAGGAAGTCGTCAACTCCATTTTCTACAAAAAAGAACCCGTCGCACCACCCGCTCCCAAACCTAAAATTGATGTCGAAGAAGACTCCAAAAAGCTCATTGCTGAATTCTCAAAAATTGAGTCGCGCATCCTCGAACTGCAAGCCGAGCGCAGCGCCGTGACGAAACAAATTAAAGATATAAAAGAAAAAAAGAAAGCCGCGGCGAATGCTGACGCTGCAGCAGCGATCAATCTTGACCCCAAACTCAAAGCACGCCAGCTCGAACTTCTCGCTGAAATCGATACACTGTTAATCGATAAAGTAACATCGATCAGCGAAAATATCAGAGAGCATGCCAGAAGACGCGTCGATTTATTCTTTTTATTATCGATTGCCGTCTACAATAAGCGGGTTGTCATTAGCAAAGGCGCGACGATTTATCAGCACGGGGTTGGCTCAAAAAAAACGGGCACAGCTGCCTGCCATGCCTCACTCATTCCAAACCCAGAGATCACACCGCTTGACCCTGAACCCGGCGTGGTCCCCACTTCAATCGTAAAAGCAGCATATTGGGTCTCAGGATTTTTTACCTCACCAACTCCTGCAGCACCCGCCGAACCACCCTTCACACTGAGTGGCACCTATCTTGATGACTTACTCAATATGACGACAGAGTTACCAACAGTGGTGAATGATTTCGATGGACAGATGGAAGGTAAATACGAACAAAGCATCGATGTTTACATGGCCATCAGCATCTTAAATAAAGTCGCCAGAGGAGAATTAAATCCTGTTAGCGGCCTTACCGAATTCTTAAAATACCTGAAAGAGTTTTTCACTGAGATGGACAGACGCTACTTCAGAAAGGAAGTGACCTATTCCAACAACCGCATGATCCTATACCCACGCGCCACAAAATTTGTTTGGCAATATGAAATGGAAGGAACATTCCAGGCATTCAATGAAAAGAAACAAACTGCCGACTCCGATTACATACACATGATGTTGAAATTATCAGCACTCAGCAAAGCGGAAACAGCTAACTACTATCTCAATCCATTCAACAACACTATTGAAGCACGCATCCTCGAAATGCAAAAAGAAATTTTATCTTCAAAATCTAACGCCAAGAGTGACAAACCTGTTAAACGAGAAAAGAATCTGGGACTGAATAAATGAAAAAAATAATCGCTTCACTTCTTTTGACAACTTTATCGACGCACTGTTTTGCAGACAATGATCGTTGTGATCGTCAGGTTGAGAAAATAACCGGCGGCAAATACAGCATGAATCTATCCTCCGTTGATTTACTGAACCTCGCCTCGGGCGCCCCCCTCAATCTTGGTTACAAAGATCTTGATGCCAGTGAGACCTCATGCATTGCCAAAGCAATTTATAAATCTGACCCCACGAAAAAAGGCGCGACATTAATAGCAATTAAATTGCATGATAAACCCTTACCCATGGAAAGTTACGTGAAGGAACTTAACTATCAATGGTGCTTCAATCAACTGTACAACAATGCTCTTGATAATGGCCGTAATAGCTTATCGCCCTCAGAGCTGGATCATTTTAGAAATCAATTCGAAACGATTTGCATGACAGGAAAAGCCTAATTTACCCAAGGGCAAACCATGCCATGGATTCATAGCATGGTTTGCAGCGTCGACTTAAGCAGGCATTAATGTTTTGACTTGCGCACTATCAAGATTTTCTAGCATCGCCATAATTAATTTAAATGTTTCATCGTAGTCTGCTTGCTCAAAGACACCGGCTTGTTGATGTGCATATCGCACCGGTATGCCAATATTGATCACAGGCATGCCTTCACCGCTTTGCTGCATCACACTACCATCTTGTCCGTAATTGGGGGCTGTCGCATATTGAATCTGAATATGATTTTTCATCGCGAGTGCCGCAATCCATTCGACTAATTCATTGCTTGGCAACATGGAACGCTCGTAAACATAAACGCAAGGCCCCTTACCCAGCGATGGATAAGTGTTAGAAGAAGGTGTTGCTGTGAACGGATGATCGCCAGCAATGCACGCCTCAATATTAATGGCGACATTCGGCTTGATGTTATTTGCAATGACGTGCGCACCACGCAATCCAATCTCTTCCTGAACGGTAGCTGCCACACTTATTTCATTGGGATGCGCCTTATGTTTCATTTGCTGGATGACCTGCGTGACCAGCGCCAAACCCAGACGATCATCCAAACCTTTACCAAGATACCTACCCGATTGATTAAGCGCGACAAAAGTCGTATCGGGCGTCACGGGCAACCCAGGACGTAAGCCATATTTTGTCATCGCTTCTTCTCGACTGCGCGCACCGACATCAATATACACTTCTCGCGCCGCGTGCAATTCATTCGCTGAAATCTTTGTCGCCTGCCCCACTTGCGGAACAATGTGTCCCGATTCTTCGCCGCTATATCCGATTATCGCACCATGACTCGTCATGATTTTCCAACGCTGGGCGTAAGCCACCTGATCGCGCCAGCCACCGAGCGGCTCCACTTGGACAAAGCCATCCTTGGTGATATCTCGCACCATAAATCCCACTTCATCCATGTGCGCCATTAATAAAATTTTAGGTGACGCATTGCCGCCCGGAATCACGCCGGAAATATTACCAATGCCATCGACCTTGAAGGCACTTAATTGCGTTTTCCAAATAGGTGATAAAATACCGCGCACCGCCCCTTCAAACCCAGGCGCGCCTGGTGCATTGGACAGGTTTTCTAGCAAATTAGACGATGGATTCGTGGGGGTCGTAAACGCAAGCAATGGGGTTAACACCAGAACAGCCACTGTTGATTTTATAAGTGGTTGATTTAAATTCATAAAAATAATCATCCTTGTAAGGCTAAAAGTGGCGACCATCGTAGCAAAAGTGAGAGGAGAAGCAACACGCCAGGGTGGACATATTTTGTCCAAAGTGTTAGTATAACTACCATTAATGGCCAGGAATTGATAGAATCCCGGCATATAATTGAACCATAAATAATAATATTCATAAAATACAAACGCTTAACGAGAAGCCCATGAGCCAGCGCAAGCCATTGAATCCTATAAAAAAGCAAATTTCAACCTTGGCTGAGTCCAACCCAAACGAGCAATCGGGCACCGCAAATCCCACGAAAAAACCTAAGCGCAACCCATCATCTAAACGCAGACGCAGAAAGAAATCCAACGGCCAAAATGGAAGAAATATCATGGCCATGCGTACTGACAAATCAAAAACAGTCACGCACGATGAAACCGTCGCCCCCTTTAAATCAGCGGCGATGGTTGACCTATCAAGAATACACATCAGCGATACTGAAAAGCTCGAACGCTGCATTGAAAATGCATCACTAACTGAACCTAGTACACCGACACATCGCCGCATACATGAGGTCGAGTTTAACGATAACAACTCTCCGCTCTATGTTAAAACACCGGGCGGCACCCAATTAACACGCACACTGACCATCGGTTGTTTTCAATTTTTCGACAATCGGTTCAAAGATATGTCACCAGCTTCCAACAAAAGAATCATTGAAGAAGTCGATGAAGATGAAGATTTTTTTACGACAAAAGCCTATAGAGAAAAAATCAAAAAGCTACACAAGTCTGAAAAAATTCAGGAAGTCACTGTTACACACCAGTTATTAGCGGAAACGAAAAGAATAAATGCCGCCAATCAAAACAGACGCAAAGTGAGCCAAAATCAAGTCATGGCTGTTAGCGGAAGATCCAAAGACGGCAGCGCCACGCAATACGCCGCCTCACTACCCATCGCCAAAGCGACAGCGAAAGAACATGCCCATCTTGCCGCACATAAATTTGTCGGCCCCAAAGGACAAAACGATAAAAACCTGGCCATTTCCACCAATCACGCCAACACAGCCATGATGCTACCCGAAGATGTCGTTGAACCGCTTGCCGCCACACATCCTAATGGCGTTAAAATATCTGCCAAATCTAAACATGTAAGAATAGCCAGCGAAAAAGAAAATAGATCTGATGAATATTTACAACTTGCAACGGTCATTGAATATAACTTAGCAACAGAAGAAGACAGATTTAATTTCGAATTCAATGCGCAAAATGAAATTCCAGTGCATATCTCGTTTCAAGATTACACACGCAGCTTTTTTGCCGGAATCACTGCTGACCCGAAGAAACCAGCATCAGCAGTGAATATGCCTATCACATTTTTCAACAGCGGCAAAAAAATAGATGCAAAAACAGCACTAAGTACTCCATCCAAATCTCGCCGCGCCGAATAACATTAAGTACCATAAGTCGGCGCCGAGGCTAACGGCTTAGCCTCATACACTTGATGCCCGTAGACCGATTGTTGCAACCCAGATGAGAACATTGAATTCGTCAGCAAGCCCTGCAATGACTTATCGACACCGCGCTGACACCCGCTTAAAAAGACACCGAGACCACCTATAAAAGCTGCACCACCCAACACGACGCCAGCCAGCGCGAGCGGTGAAGTTAACCCAATCGATACAACACCCATTATCAATGCGCCAACCACCATCGCGGCACCTAAAAACATTGTTAAAATCCCAGCTCTACGCCTTGCAACTGAACCTTTACCATACGGATTATGCTCAGCAAGATCCGCCACTCGCTGCTGCAAGTCTGCGCGCCATGGCTCGTGCAATAACTGCGTTGAAGCATTCAATACCTTGGTATGAAATTTAATATCAAAACATTCGTCGTAAGTAACTGACAGGGAGTGAGCCTCGCGCTTTTCAAGCGATGTGATTGCTTTCAGCAGCTCCCGTCCATGCTGGTACATTGATGTTTGGTAGGGCATCGCACTGCTAGGCATTTGCTTTAGTTGCGCCTCAAAACCTTGCACAGCTTGATAATATTGAGCAGCTTCATCACTACGCAAGCTCTGCTCGCTAGTATCCTGCATGTATTGCTGATTAATATTTTTTAATCCGCGATAAGCAGTGACAGCTTGGACAGGATCGAGTAAGTGACCATTCAATACCTGAAGAAGTGTCTCTTTAAATACGACATCATTAGGCGACAACTTTGATATGGCATCATGCACCAAACCTGTCAACATCCAATATCTTTCCTGCGCAGGTATATTTTGTGCTTGATAGAAAAATGCTTTATGTCTAGGTAAATCATGCAAAGCAAGACGAACGGCCAAGCCCTGCTTAACAGGATGCAACATTTCAAAATGAGTGAACGCAAGATCAAGTGATTGATTGAGTGCTTGCAATAAATTATCTTGTTGCAAATCCGGTCTCTGCAACTGCTCATATTGATTGAAAAAAACATCGCTTTGAAGAGTGGACTGACGATTGAGAAACACTGAAAGAGAGGCGCGCTCTGTCTCAAGCTTTGCTGATTCAACATTTAAGCTTCGCTGCATATCGCCCTGCAACAATGCACGCGTATCCAGCAAGCCATTCACTTCAATTAATTCACGACTCACTGTCGATAAATCTTTCGTCGCTAACGACGTGTCAGCACTCACACTCACCCGCTGTCTTGCCTGCTCTAGATCTTGATTTTTTGCGCTTAATCCATCGTCATAAGTTTGACACTGCCTGGCAAGACTACTTTGCTCTTCTGCGGTACGCCTCACCCGACTGGCTTGTGAATCAAAATTACTTTGCTCAATATTTCGAGAACCCTGCAATTGCTGCGATTCAATATACATCTGTGACTGACGTAGTGATGTCTCATTCGCTAGCAATGAGGCTCTTGCGCTCCTGATGTCACATTCAATAGCTGAAACGCGCCGACACACATGCTCTCTCGCACCACGCAATCGAGGAAGCTCGCATTGCAACGCTGAGATAGAAGACTCTCGCAGTGCATCATTCACGGCATGACCCAAACCGCCGTGATGATGGTGATGCCCCCAACCACCATGATGACTTGAATGATGGCCACCCCAACCACCGTGATGATCGGTAACATGATAAGCAGTATCGACAACACTAATCGTTTGCAGGCTATTCAATTCACCTTCTTTTCTGCAAATTTTTGCATCCAGCTCACGATGCTCAGCATTAGCGATCTGCAGTACCCGCTCGTAGCCATTTAAATTAGCACGCAAATTATTAATAGCGACTTGGAACGGAGAAGATATTAACTGGCGATTCACCTCCGCCAACCGCGACTCCAACGCATCTCTGCGACGCTGCATCAGCTGAAGTGCATCATTTTCACTGCTCAGCCTATCTGCGACTTGAGACAATCTTGATTGTAAAGACTCTTTCTCAGCCAGCTCTCTTGCAATTTCAGTAGGTAATATTATTTCACGACGGCGCGCAATCAAATCATCTTTGACGAGTCGCAGTGGGTTGATATTTTCTTGAGTATATTTTTCTATCTTTGCACGTTGCTGACCGATTTCATTTTCAATTTCCGTCAGTAATTTTTCTTTTTCACGAATTTGAGTTGGCAGCGTCTGCTCTAATTCGTATTTTAATGCAGCGATTATTTCTCGCGTGTAATACTTAAGATTATCCAGTCTCAACATCGCACACTCTCCTCACTTAATATTTAGTCAGCAGCGGCGCCTGACTAACAGTGTAAAAAAATATTTTTAAAATTCCCTAAAAATACGTGATATCATCTCATTTTTTTGTACCTGTAGAAAACTGGAGTAACACTAGCTATGAACAAAGAAGTAACACCTATGATCACATTCGACCACAAACTTTGTATTATTGGCTTTGGCAGCGTCGGCCAAGCAGTTTTACCTTTAATTTTCAGACACATTAAAATATCACCGTCTAATGTTACCATTATTACCAAGAAAATAGATGGTCGTGAAGAAGCCAACGAATTTGGCGTAAAATTCATTCAGGAAGCGCTCAGCCCTGACAACTATAAACGTATTCTTTCAGAACAATTAAAAACAGGCGACTTCCTGCTTAACCTATCAGTCGATGTTTCAAGCGTTGATTTAATCAAACATTGCCAAGAAAATGGCATCATCTATCTTGACACCTGCATTGAACCTTGGACAGGTGGTTACATTGATTCCACACTACACGCTGCACGCCGCTCCAACTATGCATTCCGCCAAGCAGCGCTGGCATTAAAACAACCCGGCAAAAAAGCAACCGCGGTTTTGACACACGGAGCCAACCCCGGCCTTGTTTCACATTTAGTCAAACAAGCCTTATTAAATATTGCTGCTGACAACAACCTGAAAGCTACCGAGCCGACCACGCGCGAAGAGTGGGCGAAACTCGCGCAACGACTGAACATCAAGGCCATTCACATTGCCGAACGTGACACCCAGGTTTGCAGCGTTGCCAAACGTCCGGGTGAATTCGTCAACACCTGGTCCGTCGATGGCTTCGTTTCGGAAGGCTGCCAACCCGCTGAACTCGGCTGGGGAACACACGAACGTGAATTACCACCCGGCGGCGCGCAACATGAAGACGGCTGCAAGAGCGCGATTTACATCAATCGCCCCGGCGCCTCTACACGTGTACGTACATGGACTCCACTTGCCGGTCCTTTCCATGCCTTCCTCATCACGCATGCTGAAGCGATCTCGATTCCGTCCTACCTTAGCGTCGAAGAAAATGGCAAGGTCGTTTATCGCCCTACCGTGCATTACGCTTACCATCCATGCAACGATGCCGTACTTTCCGTGCATGAATTGGCTGGTCGCGAATGGAACCAACAACCAGACCAACGTCTGATTTTTGATGAAATCACCGATGGCATGGATGAACTTGGCGTTCTGTTAATGGGCAATGAAAAAGGTGCTTATTGGTACGGCTCACAAATTACCATTCATGAAGCACGCAAGCTCGCGCCTTACAACAATGCCACCACCATGCAAATTTCCAGTTCCGTTCTCGGCGGCATTATCTGGGCCATGGCCAATCCAGAGCGCGGCATTGTCGAACCAGAAGAAATGGATTTCCGTTTTGTACTGGATGTCTGCAAACCCTATCTCGGCAAAGTCTCCGGTCACTACACCAGTTGGACACCCATCCAGGAACGTGAAAAATTATTTCCGGAAGGCATTTTCAACGAAGACCCTTGGCAGTTCTCCAACATACTAGTTGATTAAGTTAAGAAATTTAACCCAATCAATTAGTCTGTGATCCATCAAAGTGATCCTGTGATATAATGTCCTTATGATAAATAAGGACATTATATTCACATGGACGCATACACCTCTGGCATTATTGAATTCGATATCACCCATAAAGTTTCGGTCGCCGTCACGCTTGCCGAAATGATGCCGTTACTCAAAGAGAACAGCAAACTCTTCTGGATACACTGCGATCTAAATGATAAAGATTTCCTGTCAACATTAAACACTCAGCTAAGCCTGCCGGAATCTCTCAATAGATTTATTCAAAACGCTAACCCGATCACTCAAATGGAAGAATCGGATGAATCAGTCACCCTGAAAGTTCAAGTACCGCTTGACCTTACTAATGACAAAAAAAAGCCGCCCACCTACACACCATTGACCATCCACCTGACACATCATTACTGCATCACCTTTAGCGCCGGCAGCATACCGGCACTCAATGAATTCAAGCAGCAATACAACAAATCCCTTCGCTATGCCAAGACACCATCATTCATCATGTTTGTCGTCTTTGATAATATCCTGAATGAATATGCCAAATTAATATTTGGCTTTGAGAATCAATCAGACGATCTCGATTCAATTTCACATTCCGGCCATAAAAATCATTACCGCATAATCAATCGCATCAAAAAATCTGTCATTCAATGCAAGCGAAATATCTCCGTCATACGAGACACGCTCATGCGCATTTCGGGTAAAAAAATTGAGGTTATCTCCGAGCTCTGCCGAAAATCACTGATTGATTTATACAATCACAGCCAGGCTTTAACCGCAGAAGCCGATTCAGAGCGTGAAATATTGAAGGGCATGCTGGATCAAATTGACAACAGCATCATGCATCGCATAAGCGATACGATGAAAGTACTAACCGCATACGCGACGATCTTCATGCCGCCAACCTTAATTACCGGCATTTATGGAATGAATTTTCACTGGATTCCAGAACTCAGCTGGGAATATGGTTATTTTTACGCACTGAGTTTAATACTGGGAAGCGGCTTGACGCTGTATCTAGTTTTCAAACGCCTGAAGTGGTTCTAGATCTGAAAGTGTATTTTTATTGTAAAAGAAATTTATTTTTTTTACCAAAAGCGCTATACTAATCGTATATATTTTACTGCCCACTCTACAAAGACAAGAATAAATCATGAAAAAAATTCTCTTCCAAAATAAGCTTGTTGTCAAAAAATCCCGCACACATGGTTACGGTGTTTTTGCTGGAAAAACCATCAAAAAGGGCGAGATTATTGAAGAATGCTACGTTCTTCTGACCCGCGGTAAAGATAGAAAACTGGAAGATTATTATTTCGATGCCGATGGCAAATACGCTCTCTTGACCGGATTTGGCGTCATCTATAATCACTCAGATGATGAAAATGCCGACTACGTTATCAGCGCCAAACGCCAGCTAGCCACCATCAAAGCGATCCGAACCATCAAGAAAGATGAAGAAATTTTTGTCTGCTACGGCGAAGACTGGTTTAAAGACAGAAAAATCAAAAACAAGAATGCCAAATAGTTGCGAGCCACCCCTGTCACGCCTATATATTCATAGCCAAATATTTATCTGACTGCATCTCCATCAACCTGGATTGCGTGCGTGCCGTTTCAGGCATGCCACGCAAGCCAGCAAACAATTCTTCAATAGGATGAGAGGCGGAAAATATGAGTGGGATCTGCGCGTCATACAAAACATCAATCAGGCGAATGAATAACAGGGCAATATTCTTACCTTTAAGACCCAGCGCCGGAACGTGGCTGACGAATACCACCTTGTATGCTTTGGCAATTGCCAGATAATCTAGCTGGCTACGTGGCACGTGACAGATATCTTTAAAGTCGAACCAGATCACCTCATTCGTACGTTTTATATACTGGACGCAGCGATCATGAATCAGCAAATCATCTAAAATTAAATCGTGACCATGCGCCAATAACGCAAAAGTCTTTTCCATACCCTCTACAGACTGCGCATCATCTGGCATGAAAAAGACACCCGACCTTTTAACCTGCTGTAAACGATAATCGAGCATTGATCGCACATGCACCACGTGCATATGCGACTTAATCAAGGCAATCGCCGGAAGAAACGAATCACGCTGCAAGCCGTTTTTATACAATTCATCAGGCACAGTATTCGACGTCGTCACAAAGCAGACACCGAGATCAATCAGCGATTTCAGTAACCGTGCCAAGAGCATGGCATCCACGATATCGGTCACAATAAATTCATCCAGACAAATGACACGACATTGTTTAGCCAGCTCTCTAGATATCTTAAACAATGGATCTTGCTGGCCTGTGTACTCTTTCAAACGCTGATGAACCATCTGCATGAATGCATGAAAGTGCAGACGCATTTTTTGCGTAAATGGCAAACAATGAAAAAAACAATCCATTAATAAGGTTTTGCCTATCCCTACCCCACCCCACACATACAAACCTTGAATAGCTTTGGGTTTGCGTAAGCGTAGCAAGCCGGAGGATTTACGGTGATTTAATAGATGATCAAAGACTAGCTGGAATGAATCCAGAGCAGCAAGCTGCTCTGGATCAGTTTGTATCAGGCCTTGTTCGACCTGTTGCTGGTAGTAATCACGAAGCTGCATGATAGATGGCTATGTTATTTTCGATCGCCCATGAGTCGTAATAAATTGATAAAGAGATTAATAAAGTCGAGATATAGCATCAAGGCACCCAACACCGCTAACTGACCAAGGCTGCCACTGCCTGAGGTCGCCATGGCTTTAATGCGCTGGGTATCGTAAGCCGTTAATCCTGCAAATATGAGCAGACCCGCCACACTAATCGCAATCTGCATACCGTTACTGTTCAAGCCAGGAATAAAGAACGACATCAGCATGATGGCGATCAAACCGAACAATGCCATGATGCAAAATGCACCAATGGGGCCTAAGTCACGCTTGGTGACATAGCCATAAAAGCTCAAACCACCAAAACCAACCGCTGTGGTTACAAATGCTGCCGCGATGCTTTGTTGCGTATAAGCCACAAAGATCATGGAGAGCGTTAAGCCGGTCAAAGCGGAATACATTAAAAATGTAATAGCAGCCGCCGCGGTACTAATACGGGTAATCATTGCTGATAAAAAGAAGACTGAAGCAAGCTGAACAATGATAACGCCCCAAAAAAATGGCTTATTATTAAATACCTGCGCCACCAAATCAGGGCGATTACCCACTTCGAATGATACAAGTCCGGTCAACAAAATACCCATCATCATCCAGCCGTATACATGACTCATGAAGGTTGAAATCGCACTACTGCCCGCACGATTTAACGAAAATTCGCGTGTATCTCTTTGTCTAAAGCTCATGGTGATATCCCCTAAATATGAGGATTCTATTATAGCTACATTCACGACTGACCGATAGACACCTATTGGCCAATTTTATAGCGCCACTCTCGGGAATTTACAAACCTTAATGGAAGGCGTGATGACCAGACAGCCGAGAACTAACTCCTGACCGCTAACAGCATTATACCCCGATATATCTTCACTCAAGCCCTGGGTTGGCGATATGACATTGGCAGAGCTACTGAGATAAGAGGCAAATACTTGCGCTGGCGACGGTACTGTTCCAGTTACCACAGGATTGGGTGGCGTAGAGGGATACATATCAATACCATCAAAGTAATGCGTGCCTGGCAAGATAGTATTCAATAAAATAATCTGATTAATCGCTAGTTGACCGCTCAAACCCGCCACCGTTCCATTGAGATACGCCGTTTGTGTATTGAGGGTCAGGCCTTGTACCGCAACCTTACCCGTAATCGATGATGCCATCACCGTGGCCATACCAAGCGCATCAAGCCCGAACGCACCCAATGTCGTGGTACCACCCGCACTCTGTATAAATGAATTCACTTTCATTAACGCGGCATTTGACGTGTTGTTAACATTAGCAATCGTTAAATCACCCAATCGCATCACCGACCCGACAGGACCAACAAAGCTTATATCGCCTGATGCGCCGGCATTTAATGTCAGATTACGCATACTACCCAAGCTATCCAGAGTACCGCCAAAAATGATGTTTCCACCCGCATTCAAATTCACATTCGAACCCAATTGAACGGCACCGTTATAGATCTGCGCCCCTGCCGTAGTGACCGATGGGATATTCAATTGCAGTGGCCCTGTCACTGTTAAATCACCCACGGTTGTACCAATCAATACGTTCACAAACACATTACTATCCGCAATCACATTGAGTGATTTAAAAAGTGAGGCATTATTTGCAAAGGTTACCGTGCTATTTAAAGCTTGACTGCCAAAGGTAACGGCATTGGCTATGTTAGAAGTGTCGGCTAATGCCACACCATCCACTTGCAAGGTGACATTATTCAGACCATTGATAATAAGATTGGCTGCCGTCATTCTTTGTAATTCTGCGTTACTGATCGACATGCTACCTACGGCTAAACCAACACCCACTGTTCCGGCATTCGCCGTAATAGTGGTATCTGCGGTCCCACTATTTAAAGCTCCTGTCGCATTCAAATTCAAATCACTGGCCGTGATGGACAGCGCACCATTTCCAGTATTAATCGTCACACCATTAGGCACCTGGATAGACCCAGAACCAACCAGCACAACCGAACCACCTCCCGCCTGATTTAAGGATGCAATGGTCAACGGTACGGTAGTGGTTAATTCAATATTGCCACTACTTGAATTGTCGCCATTAAAGACAGCAATTTGATTACCATTATTCGTTAACACGGCACCACCCACACTTGTCACAGACAAACCGCCCACTCCATTAACAGTCAGCGCACCACTCTGTGAAAGCGCACCACCTGTCACGACTGTCATTCCCCCACTCACCGTTGAAGCGGCAAGACTCAATGCGTTCGCATCAGTCAAACTAACATTCAAACCAGAAGTAATGCCGACCCCTGAAAAATCATTACCGGCATTATTCAAAGTAATATTATTCGCCGCACCGGCAGCAAGCGTTGTTGCACCGGCCACACTCAAGGCACCCGATTGTGTCATCGCACCATTCGCCGTCACACCCAAGGTTCCGCTCACGGTTGATGCACCCAGAATCACACTATTTGCATCGGTGAATGCCACATTGTTGCCACTGGTGAAGCCGATGGTACTGAAATTATTTGCGGAATTAAGCGTGATGTTATTAGCAGCGCCTGCAGCAAGCGTTGCAACACCCGTCACAGTTAACACACCACTTTGCGTGATCGCGCCATTTGTCGTCACCCCGTAAGTTCCGCTCACCGTTGAAGCGCCGAGAATTAACGAGTTGGCATCGGTCAGTGCAACATTCAATCCTGATGTGATACCAACCGTACTAAAGTTATTACCAACATCATTCAAAGTGATGTTATTAGCTGCACCGGCTAACAACTGTGTGACGCCGGTTACACTCAATGCACCACTTTGCGTGAGCGCACCAGTCGTTGTGACACCGAGCGTGCCGCTCACCGTTGAGGCAGCAAGAATCAAGGCATTGGCATCAGTAATCCCCACGTTATTACCACTGATGATACCAACCGCTGAAAAATTATTACCGGCATTACTAAGGGTAATATTGTTCGCCGCACCTGCAGCCAGTGTCGTCAATCCTGTCACACTCAAAGCGGCAGATTGCGTAATAGCACCGCTGGTATTGATATTTAATGTTCCGCTAACCGTTGACGCGCCAAGAATCAAGGCATTAGCATCCGTCAACGCAACATTCAAACCGCTAGTGATTGCAACGGTGCTAAAATCATTACCCGCATTATTCAATGTAATATCATTCGTGGCACCGCCAATCAATGTCGTCACACCAGCGACAATGGCACCACTTTGCGTGATCGGACTATTCGTAGGCGTGTTATTGTTTTGTAATGACAAGGTGCTGGTGGTAGCAATGCCAGCAACATCAAAGCCAGTCGCATCACGGTAACTGATGGCACCTGCGGCATTGGCAGTATCCGCAGTATTTCTAGCAAGCAAATTGATGGCATTAAATTCATTACCAGCAGCAATGTTAAGTGTAATTGCCGCACCTGTGTTCAATAAAGTTTTGGCAGATAACGTGGAGCCCGTCATCGTGCCTGTTTGCGTGATCGCACCACCCGCGGTGAGCGTTACCGTGCTCGTAGTATTCGCAGCAGACACCGCAAAACCATCCACATCGCGATAATCAATGGCACCGGCGACATTCGCTGTATCCGCTGCATTACGCGTACGCAAATCAACCGTCGTTAACGCATTGAGTGCATTCGCCAATGTAATCGCGGCACCACTATTATTTAATGTTTTCGCCGTGAGCGTTGAGCCAAAGATTCCCGTGCCCGCACCACTACTTTGCGTGATCGCATCGCCAGCGGTGAGTGTCACCGTGCTCGTCGTGGCAATCGTATTGGCAATATTAAATCCCGTGGCATCGCGATACGCGATTGCGCCACCGGAATTTGCGGTATCGCCGGCATTTCGTGAGCGTAAGTCTAAGTTATCCACTTCATTAATCGACGTATTTAAGGTGATCGCTAAGTTAGTACCGAGCGTTTTTGCGGTTAACGTCGGCGAGGTCAGGACACCGCTTTGCGTAATAGCCCCCGCTGCGATCACACCTAAACTAGTCGCAGCCGTTGACGCACCGAGAATGATGGCACCCGAATCACGTAACGAAACAGTATTACCATTGGTAATACTGACCGTACTGAAATTATTGCTCGCGTTGGCAAGCGTAATATCATTGGCAGCGCCAGCCGCCAGGGTAGTGACACCCGTGATCGTTAACACACCACTTTGCGTGATCGCGCCACTCGTCGTCACCCCGTAAGTGCCACTCACGGTTGAAGTGCCGAGGATTAACGAGTTAGCATCAG
>CAZGPP010000003.1:0-270902 GCA_964527435.1 uncultured Coxiellaceae bacterium
TAATCACGGTTTCATTTTGCAAGGAACACATATTTGTTGTCGCATCACGCGTGATTTCAAGCGCGGGACGTGTGTTGGCAAGCCCTTCATAGGTAACCTTTCCCATGCGGCCATTACCACCGACCCCGCCACCCATGACGATTTTGCTAGCTGTCTTCAGATCATTCCAATATTCATAAACTTCAAATGTTACCGCATCGAGATAATAAACAGGTTTCGCAGGCATGCCATGAATGCGGCTAGTCGTGAATTTCACTTCATACACCCAGTGGGCTTTCTGATGTGTGTCGATGTATACCATCAACTCGCTGCTTGCACCTGATGTAGTAAATTTCGCATTGGTTGCTGCGGTATATTTCTGAATAGCCACTTTCACCGCTTTATCTCTCCCTGCGGTGGTAAAGACATAAGCTGGCGTATTGGCTAAATCATTCTGCAGTCCGCGATAAAAATATCCATTCTTGCTCATCGTTCTGGCATGATTAGGCGCATGATAAACGGCCTCACTACCAGCGACTCGATAGCCCTGATAAGTCTGATAAACACGCGTATGGACGGTCTGATTGAAATCGATATTCTTCGATGATTCTTTAACCTGAGAGCCTGCTTCCAGCATCAGCGTACGACCCGCTGGCTCGTGCGACAAATCGATGATTTCAGCGGCTTGCGTGATATTGGTTCCAAATAGAACAACCAAGCCGGTTAATGAGGCAGCCATTGCATTTTTCATAGAAAATCCCTAAAAATTAATTCATTATTTTTCATAGTCTAATAGGTATCTGGCAGATATTAAAGCAATTTTGGTACCGAAGATAATGCAAACTTTAGCACTTTGCAGTTATCATTAGGAATAGTCTCTGTGTTGTATTTCAAGGATGAATCATGAGCCGACCCAGACAGCCATTCTATGACAAACTGCTCGAACAACTGCGGGATCCAGAAATCAGCGAGATTCTCAGCAAAAAAGAAGGCACGCGGATGCTGGACGATCTGCCGGAAAAGTTTGGAGATCGATTTGACTGGATGTTTGTGAACTATCAATCTGACTTATCGACACTAGTGAGAATTTTGCAACCCATTACGTCCGTCCGTCAGGATAACCAGCTTGGAGTGTCGTTCATTTACGGTAGAGATGCGAATGCCGTCAGGCAATGGGCGAAAGTGATTCTGCGTCATGCTTGTCGAGAATTGCTGGATAGTGCGAACGAAGTCGATAGCAAAATTTTGGCGCTCATCCATAAGAAATCTGAACCGACGCTTGCGCGAAATTTCATTTACGCTTATTTTGCGACCTACAGTGCGCAGATCCTGTCAGCGATTGCAGAAAACGTTGAAGAATATGAGATTACACCCGATGCTTTCACGGCGATGACACTTCTTTTAAAAGAGTGTTCAGATTGGATAGAACAAATTTGGCCAGTACAAGGTCCGTCGATGGGTTCACAAAAAAAATGGCCGTGCGTCTCAGCGGCAAATTCGAGTGGGATACTTTTTTTTGGAAATCTCGCCGATAGCGAGGCAGCCACGAGAGAATTCCAGGTAGGAATTAACGATAACAACAATAGATTTAACAAATTTTAATGAATAGATAACGAGGAAGTAGAAATGGCATTAACCACGAAAGAGCGCCAACATTTAAAAGCACGCGCTCATAAATTAAAACCCGTCATCATGGTCGGCAACAATGGCGTCACACCCGCTGTCATAAAAGAAATTGACCGTGCGCTGGATGATCACGAATTAATTAAAATTCGTATTCAGTGTACTGATCGTGAATTGCGTCAACAGTTATTGACGGAAATCTGTGAAGGTTCTCAATCAGAACTCGTCCAGAAGATCGGCGCGATCGGCGTTTTTTACCGACTTCAAAAGTAATCACCTCTTCATTGCAAGCCCTGCCAATTTCTGCGGGGCTTAGCAAGCTCTCTTGGTATGTCTTAAATTCGCCTCACATCCTGCACATGATTCACTTGCTGCAAAATTTTAATGGCTTTATTTAACTCCGCTACACCTGAAATCATGATCGTAAGATAGACCAGCATCTCCGCACCCGGTTGTGTCTGCGTGCGAATGCCTGCCACGTGCAAGTCCTCATTGGAAAGCGCACCGGTAATATCACGTAGTAAATGTGAACTCTCAAAAGCATGCAACATGATATCGACAGGGTAACGCCCTGATTCTGCCGTTCCCCAATTCACTTCCATAAATCGATTGGTGTCATTGTTTAATAGATTGGTGACATTGCTGCAATTACTACGGTGAATACTCACACCACGATTTTGCGTCACGTAACCGATGATAGGGTCACCTGGTAATGGTTTGCAGCAAAGTGCGAATTTAGTCAGCAGACTATCCACACCCGTAATTTTGCCGGTTGATTTTTGCGGTGTCTCTCGCGCAAATTCTAGTGGAAGCTCAGGCAACTTCTTCGTTGTCGCAACGGGCAGAGGTGCAAGTTTCGTTTTCTTTAATTCTTTTTCATTCACATTATCTTTAATGCGGAACCAATGCGCGAGCACGGAACGAGCCCGGCCTGATTTAATATAGCCAAGGTGTACATTCAACCAGTCGCGACTTGGGTTCGGTTCTTTTGCAGTAAGAATTTCCACGCGATTCCCCGTATGCAATGTGTGAGTGAGCGGCACCATTTTGCCGTCAACTTTCGCGCCGCGACAACGATGCCCCACTTCACTATGCACATGATAGGCAAAATCAAGCGGTGTCGCCCCCTGTGGTAAATCGATAATGTCGCCTTGTGGCGTAAACGCATACACACGATCAGCAAAGATATCCTGCACTGGCTGATCACGCTTCTCAGCCGCACCTTTAGCCACCTCCTGTTGCCATCCCATAATTTGGCGCAGCAACGCGATTTTAGACTCGTAGGCGTCTTGTTGACTCATACCTTCTTTATAACGCCAGTGTGAGGCCGCGCCTAATTCAGAAGTATGGTGCATATCGAAAGTACGAATTTGCACTTCCATGATTTTATCGTCTGGTCCGTATAGCACTGTGTGTATCGATTGATAACCATTGGGTTTGGGTTGCGCAATATAATCATCGAATTCCTGCGGCACGTGCTGATATTCAGCCTGCAATAAACTCAAGACGGTATAACAATCGGTGACGGTTGGCACTAGAACACGCAACGCGCTAATATCGAAGATTTCTTCAACCGGTACATTCTTGCGTTGCATTTTATTATAAATGCTATAAATGTGCTTCACACGCCCAGACAATTCGAATTTCGTAAGATGTCCGTTTTTTAAAATGTTGGTGAAAATACCGATCGATTTATCCAAAAATAATTCACGTTCCGCGCGACGCGTTGTGAGGAATTTGGCAATCGCAACATAAGCATCACCATTCAGATAGCGCAAACATAAATCTTCAATTTCCCACTTCAATTGCCACACACCAATACGGTTTGCGAGTGGTGCGTAAATGTCTAGTGTTTCTTTCGCGAGTTTCTGCTGATCAACCAGCTCTTTACTTTTCGCTTGGCGCAATTGCACTAAACGTTCGGCGAGAATGACTAACACAGCACGAATATCGGTAACCATCGCGAGGAGCATTTTGCGCGTGTTTTCGATTTGATGCGTATTATATTTACCAATCTCTTTCAACTTACCCAGCGATTGCATTTGCATGCAATCATGCAGCAACTTACTGACCGCCAGACCAAAATGTTCGCTGATCGATTCCGCATGAATCAAATGATGTTTGACTGCGGGATATAGCAGCGCAGCAAGGATCGTGTCCGTATCAAGATCAAGCTTCAAAAGCATATCCGCAATCGCAATGCCTGCTGCATTCAACGGTTGATTCGCCGGTTCCTGATACACCTGCAAGGCGCGCAAGACCATGGCCGCGTCATTTTTGCCGCGTTTGTCATCGAACGACGCCGCCCATACGACTGGTTCGAGCAGTTGATCATTTTGCTTTACCATAACGCCTCGTTAAATGATTATTATTATCAATAATTTATACGCATTAAGACCTTGACCCACTTTACCTTCGAAGCTAAATTAACTATAGCTCGAATGAAGGTGCAGCGTTAATATACCAATTACTTTATCATCACCCAGGGAAGCAGAACACATGTCAGCATCAAGAATATTAGGATTTTTCACTCTCATCTTCGCATTCAACACGGCACAAGCTGCCCTCGTGGTTGAGATGAAAACCGCCGATGCCAACGGTCAAGGTCAATCAATCGGCACCGTGACCATCGAACCTGCGAAATGCGGCGTCTTAATCAAACCATCTTTACATAACCTCACCCCGGGCACACATGGCTTTCACATCCATGAGCATCCCAACTGTGGCGACAACGCCATGGCAGCAGGCGGTCACCTTGACCCGGCTAAAACCGAGCAACACGATGGCCCTTATGCCCAAAAAGGTCACATGGGTGATTTACCCGTACTGATTGTCGATAAAGACGGTAATGCCACCTTGCCGACGCTTGCACCACGTTTAACTATGGATTCCTTCAAAGGCCACGCATTGATGATTCACCTAAATGGCGACAACTACTCTGATACACCTGAAAAATTAGGCGGCGGCGGTGCTCGTATTGCTTGCGGTATCATCACACAGTCAAACAATTAACAAGGAGGCATTATGCCAACGCATAACCCTGCAGGTACGAAGGGATTTGATTTTCTTGAGTTCACGACTAACGATCCATTAAGACTCCATCAGCAATTCACCTCAATGGGCTTCAAACCTGTTGCGAAACATAAAGTACATGATGTCACCATCTATCAGCAAAATGACGTGCGTTTTCTGCTGAACGTCACCAAAAATTCGATGGCGACACGCTTCGCTCACGAACATAACGCCTCCACGTCAGCCATGGGCTTTCGGGTTGACAATGCCAAACAAGCTTACGAACATTGTCTTGCCAATGGCGCACGCGCTTATACCGGCGAATCTGAAACGAAAGTGCACGATATTCCCGCTATTTACGGCGTCGGTGGCAGCTTGATTTATTTTGTAGACTATCAAAATGATCAGCCCAATTACGCGCATGAATTTAATTATCTGGATACCAGCCCCGCAACGCATCAGGGGCACGGCCTCACTTACATCGATCATGTCACGCATAATCTTTATCGCGGCAATATGGATATTTGGGCAGACTTCTACACGCGCCTCTTTAATTTCAGAGAAATACGTTACTTTGATATTGAAGGTAAATTAACAGGCCTCAAAAGCCGCGCGATGACAAGCCCTTGCGGTAAAATTCGTATCCCATTAAATGAATCATCCGATGATCATTCACAGATTGAAGAATTCCTGAAAGATTTTAATGGGGAAGGTATTCAACATATTGCCCTCGGCACCAATGATATTTATCAATCCATTGCAGGTCTGCGTGAGCAGCAGATTGAATTCCTCGACACACCTGATACCTATTACGATTTAATCGAATTCCGCTTACCCAAACATGGCGAGCCATTAGAGACCTTGAAAAAATATCGTATTCTGGTTGACGGTGATACCAAAGATCAGAAAAAATTATTACTGCAAATTTTCACGCAGAATATGTTAGGGCCCGTTTTCTTCGAAATTATTCAGCGTAAAGGCGATGAAGGATTCGGTGAAGGTAATTTCCGCGCACTGTTTGAATCGATCGAACTCGATCAGATTCAACGAGGCGTTCTCAAAGACAAAGAAGCTCATGCATGAAACTAGCCACTCTTAAAACTGACACACGTGATGGAAAACTACTGATCGTGAATCGCGAACTAACAGCCGCCGTGGCGGCTGACGGCATTGCACCTACCTTGCAATTCGCGCTCGATCACTGGCAGCAATGTCAACCTGCGTTGCAAGCTCTCTATCAAGAACTCAATGCGGGCAAACTATCCCACACGCTTAATTTCAACGAGCTGACGCTTGCTGCACCTTTACCACGCGCTTATCAATGGGCTGACGGCAGTGCTTACGTCAATCATGTGGAATTAGTACGCAAAGCGCGCGGCGCTGACATGCCAGAACAATTCTGGACCGACCCTCTCATGTATCAGGGTGGTTCCGATACCTTTCTCGGCCCGCATGATACGATTCCATTAAAGGATGAAGCGTGGGGTCTTGATTTTGAATCAGAAGTCGCAGTGATCACCAATGATGTGGCACTCGGGGCAACGAAAGAAATGGCTCAACAATCCATTCTTCTCGTGATGTTAGTTAACGATGTGTCACTGCGACAACTCATCCCTAACGAACTTTCCAAAGGTTTCGGATTTTTTCAAAGTAAACCCTCTAGCGCATTTTCACCCGTTGCTGTCACACCCGATGAATTAGGTTCAGCGTGGGATGGCACCAAGGTACACTTACCACTGGTCACCCACCTCAATGGCAAATTATTCGGTGAACCGAATGCCGGCGTTGATATGACTTTCGATTTTCCAACGCTGATTGCCCATGCCGCAAAAACGCGCCCACTCGGTGCAGGAACCATCGTTGGATCGGGCACTGTTTCAAATTACGATCGCAGTAAAGGTTCCTCGTGTCTCGCTGAAAAGCGCATGCTGGAAGTCCTCGCAACAGGCAAGGCCAGCACACCATTTATGCAAATTGGCGATCGTGTTCGCATTGAAATGTTTAATTCAGATCAACAATCTATTTTCGGTGCCATCGATCAATGCGTCGCCGCCATCAAGGAAGACATTGCACATGTTAAAACTCTATGATTATTTTCGGTCAAGTGCCTCTTACCGCGTGCGCATCGCACTCAATTTAAAGAAGCTGGATTATGACATTATTCCCATTCATTTACTCAACGACGGTGGGCAACAATTTTCACAGTCTTATCAGGCCATCAATCCACATTCATTAGTTCCCTCTCTGGATGACAACGGCCACATCATCACACAGTCTCTTGCCATCATCGAATATTTAGATGAACGCTTTCCCGATACACCTTTATTACCCGTCGATCTATTACAAAGAGCTCGCGTACGCGCATTTGCATTATCCATTGCGGCCGATATTCACCCTTTGAATAACCTGCGCGTAACAAAATATCTCGCCAGTGAATTTGATATTTCAGAAGAACAGAAAATTAAGTGGTTTCACCACTGGATGCAAACAGGATTAACCGCTCTTGAAAAGCAACTCACCACACAAAGCGCGTCCGGTGATTTTTGCTTTGGCAACACCCCGACACTCGCGGATATTTGCCTGATTCCTCAAATGTTCAATGCCAAACGTTTTAACTGCGATCTCTCCTCATGCCCAAACCTGCGACGTATTGATGAGAATTGTCAGAAATTGATTGCATTCAGTCATGCACGACCGCTCGAGACTGTTAACTAAGGAGTTACCATGAAACCTGATTTTCGTGCGCTGGCGAATTTGGCCATCAGCAGCCTCATCCCCTATCAACCTGGTAAGACGGTGGAAGAATTAGAGCGGGAACTCGGCATCACTTCCTCTATCAAACTGGCCAGCAATGAAAATCCGCTCGGCCCTAGCCCCAAAGCCATGCTCGCGGTCAGTGATGCGCTGCAACAGACCCACGTTTATCCCGACGGCAGCTGTTATGAATTGAAAAATACACTCGCGCACTTTATCGGCGTGGATGCCCAGCAAATCACAATTGGTAATGGCTCTGAAAATATTCTGGAGTTGATTGCAAAAGCCTACTTTCAACCAGGTGATAATGCAGTTATTTCGGAATATGCATTTTTAACCATTCCACTCATCATACAAAGCTTCGGGGCAAAGGTCATTGCGGCGAAAGCCAATCAATGGGGACACGATATTGACGCGATGCTGAATGCCATTGATGAAAAAACCCGTATGGTGTTTGTTGTGAATCCGAATAATCCAACTGGTACTTACATTAACAAACAATCATTCGCAAAATTAATGCAAACTGTGCCACCGCATGTGGTCGTTATTTTAGATGAAGCGTATGCCGAATTTATTACAGCTGAAGATTATCCTGACGCCTTAGCCTTCCTCAGAGAATATCCTAATCTCATTATCAGCCGTACCTTTTCGAAAGCCTATGGCCTTGCTGGGATGCGAATTGGCTATGCTATTTCGTCACCTGACATTGCAGATATCCTCAATCGTGCGCGCTTACCCTTCAATGTTAATTCACTGGCGGCGAAAGCGGCATCGGCTGCGATTCTAGATCAAGAACATGTGCGTAAAACAGTTGAATTAACCGAACGCGGCCGCGTGCAACTCGAACATGGCTTGCAGCGTCTCCAGCTAAGCTATATTCCATCGCTTGCCAATTTCATTGCGATTGACGTCGCAGACGGACCTGCGGTATATCAGCATTTATTACGTGAAGGTGTGATCGTTCGACCGCTGAAAGCCTATCATATGCCGCGACACATTCGTGTCACGATCAGTACCGAAGCGCATAACCAGCGTTTTTTAATTGCCATTGAAAAGGTCATGGCGATAGCGAAGGAGGTCGCATGAAGGACAACTTAACTTATTTACACGGCTTTCATCATCATTTTGAGACGGAAGCCGAACAAGGTGCGTTGCCGATCGGGCGCAATTCACCGCAAAAAATTCCCTTAGGATTGTATGCAGAACAGATTAATGGCACCGCCTTCACCGTGCCACGCCATCAAAATCTCGCTAGCTGGCTTTACCGTATTCGTCCCTCCGTGACGCATGGTGAATTCACGCTTTGCCAGCAAAATCATTTTTTACCGCCGCCAGCAAGTGCCGCCTTCACGCCTCCCACACAGATGCGCTGGAACCCAGAGCCTTATCCAGCCATCGCGACCGATTTTATTGAAAGCATCAAAACATTCGCCGGCCACGGTAATATCACCGCCCAACAGGGTGCGGCCATTCATCTTTACACGGCCACAGCTTCGATGCAGAACCACTATTTCTCTAATGCGGATGGTGATTTTCTCATTGTTCCCCAAGAAGGTCAGCTGCATTTCAAAACTGAAATGGGCCAGTTGAATGTAGGTCCAGGTGAGATCATTGTCATTCCACGCGGCATTAAATTTCAAGTTTTATTAAAAGATCATCAAGCACGCGGCTACATACTCGAAAATTTTGGTGCACCGTTTCGCTTGCCAGAATTGGGTGTGATCGGCGCCAATGGTCTCGCTAACCCAAGGGATTTTAAAGCGCCTGTTGCTGCTTATGAAAACAAACAAGGTGATCACACCCTGCTTGTTAAATTTCAAGGCCAGTTGTGGTCGACGCTCTTACAACATTCACCATTAGATGTAGTTGCATGGCACGGTAATTACACACCTTATAAATATGATTGTCGTTTATTTAACACCATCAGCAGTGTCAGCTTTGATCACCCTGATCCCTCCATTTTTACCGTCTTAACGTCACCATCTGCCGTGCCTGGCACGGCGAATATTGATTTTGTGATTTTTCCGCCGCGCTGGATGGTGGCTAATGATACCTTCCGACCACCGTATTTTCATCGCAACATCATGAGTGAATTTATGGGGCTCGTGTATGGAAAATACGATGCTAAAGAAACAGGATTTTTAGCCGGTGGATGCAGCTTGCATAATTGCATGTCCGCACACGGTCCTGATGCAGAGGCTTACCACAAAGCTACGCAATCAGCATTGAAGCCCGAATATTACGATGACACGCTCGCCTTCATGTTTGAAGCGCAGCAAGTGTGGCAACTCACTGAGCAAGCATTTCACTCCACCACACGTCAGACAGATTACCAAGACTGCTGGTCAGGACTCACAACGAATTTTCAGGTTAAATTAACTGTATCCTAGATGAGACAGGGGTCAATTTATGGCACGTAAAACACATACAACATATGTCGCAAAAAAAGTAGATGAACGTGGCTTCGCCAATTATACCGCTGAAGAAGACAGTGTCTGGCAGACGCTCATTACGCGCCAAAAACCGATTGTTCAAGGCCGTGCCTGTGATGAATATCTCCGTGGCTTGGACCTCCTCAATTTGCCATCCGATCGCATTCCACAATGCCCGGATGTTTCTAAAGTATTACAAGCAACCACTGGCTGGTCATTACAGCCTGTTCCAGCACTCATTCCCAGCGATTATTTTTTCCAATTACTATCCGAACGGAAATTTCCGGCTGCCACTTTCATACGTCGCCGCGAAGAACTCGACTATCTCGAAGAACCCGATATTTTTCATGAAATATTCGGTCACTGCCCTTTACTCACCAACCAGGCACTTGCCGACTTTACTTGCGAATACGGCAAATTATGTCTCACGGCGAACAACGAAGAGCGTGACATGCTAGCAAGACTCTATTGGTTCACGGTTGAATTCGGCTTGATCCAAACGAAAAACGGGTTACGAACCTACGGCGGCGGCATTCTTTCTTCTAAAGCTGAAACACCGTATTGCCTTGAAAGTAACATTCCCCTGCGCAAACCTTTCGATGTCATCGACGTCTTTCGCACACCCTATTTAATTTACATCATGCAGCCCGTTTATTTCGTGATCGAGAGTTTCGATACCCTCTTTGATCTTACTGAAATGGATCTAATCGGTCTCGCGCGTGAAGCCAAGCGATTAGGCATGCATCAACCCCTTTATAAAACTGAGGATATCAATCATGACTGAACTAACTTCCATCCGTTGTGTGGGCTGTGAAGGTGGCATACCTGCCATGAGCAAAAAAGAAGTACTCGCGTTAATGCCTCAAATTCCCAGCTGGCAATTAAGCGACGATGTTCAATCCATTACTCGTAAATATTCGTTTACTGATTTTTATCACACGATGGCCTTCGTGAATGCCATCGCCTTTGTGGCCAACCAAGAGAACCATCATCCGGATCTTGAAGTGGGCTACAACTACTGTCATATCAAGTTCCTGACGCATGCGGTCAAAGGACTGACGCAGAATGATTTTATTTGTGCGGCAAAGATTGATAAGATCGCCACGATTTAAACACATTACAGGATAGCGACATGATCATATTAGAAACGAATCACGGCAATATTAAAATTGACCTTGATTTCACAAACACCCCAAAAACTGCTGAAAATTTCGTAAGTTACGTCAAAGATGGCTTTTACGATGGCACTATTTTTCATCGCGTCATTAACGGCTTCATGATACAGGGCGGCGGTTTCGATGCTGATATGAAACAGAAAAGCGTCAACGAACCCATCAAAAATGAAGCGGCAACCAGCAAGAAGAACAAGCGTGGCACCATCGCCATGGCCCGCACCTCTGACCCACATTCCGCGACCGCACAGTTTTTCATTAATGTCGCCGATAACGATTTCCTGAACTTCTCTTCCGAATCCAGCAATGGCTGGGGCTACTGCGTTTTCGGTGAAGTCACTGAAGGCCTGGATATTGTTGATAAAATTAAAACGGTTCCGACCACCACCAGTCGCGGCCATGAAAATGTGCCGAAAGAAGCGGTTGTCATTACCAAAGCTACTATTGTGGAATAGTTTTTCTCCACCAGTCACCTGAAGGGGGCGTTGTTGCGTAATCAATAAATACTCGGATTCGTCTTTGCGAGGAGCGTTTTGTGCGACGAAGCAATCCAGGAAATATTCATCACGTGGAGCTTTGGATATTTCCTGGATTGCTTCGGCCAAAATGCGGCCTCGCAAAGACGATCTACGCAACAACTCCCCTAATAAAAGGAGCACAGGTGTCAAAAACGTTACTGGACCGTCACAGCCCCTTATGAGGCCACGATGTGACTGCGATCATCCATCACATCACGTCGACTTATGCGTCAAGATCCGCGCCACTGCCGCCTTCCAGCCATCATATAATTCTTCGCGTTCTTGATCTTTCATTTCAGGTGAAAACGACGCATTCATCGCCCAGAGTTTTGCAATCTCATCCAGTGAGCTATACAAGCCAATTTGTAAGCCCGCGAGATACGCAGCGCCTAAAGCACTCGTTTCGATGCACGCGGGGCGCTCGGCCGTCACACCGGCCATATCCGCCAGAAATTGCATCAACCAATTATTGGCGGACATTCCACCATCCACTTTGAGTGCTGCGATATCATTCGCATAATCCAGCTTCATGGCATCTAGTAAATCACGTGTTTGATAAGCCACCGATTCCAGGGCTGCTCGCACGATATGTGGAATCTCAGTGCCGCGCGTCAACCCTAGCATGGCGCCGCGCGCGTCAGGATCCCAATACGGCGCACCCAATCCAGTAAAAGCGGGCACAAGATAAACACCGTTGGTGTTTGTCGCCTGACGGGCTAACGTTTCAGTTTCTGCAGAGGTTTTAATTAATTTCAAACCATCACGTAACCACTTAATCGTGACGCCCGCTGAGAAAATACTGCCTTCCAGTCCGTAAGCCAGCTGGTTACCCACACGATACGCAATCGTTGAAAGCAGGCGATTTTTAGAAACAATGTGTTTCGTACCTGTATTTAACAGCATGAAGCAACCCGTACCAAACGTAGACTTGACCATGCCTGGTTGAAAACCCGCCTGGCCCACTGTCGCGGCTTGCTGATCACCTGCCATTCCGGTAATCGGTACGGCACGACCTAAATATTCTGGCGCCGCTTCACCAAAGTTTGCCGTATTATCCAGCACAACTGGCAACAGACATTCAGGAATTCCAAATGATTGCAGTAAATGTTTGTCCCATGTTTGCGTATTGATATCGAAAATCATGGTGCGCGAAGCGTTCGTGATATCTGTCACATGCGATTTACCATTCGTTAATTTCCAAACCAGATACGTATCCACCGTGCCAAATAATAATTCGCCATTTTCAGCACGCTGACGCACACCCGGAATATTTTCCAATAGCCACATGATTTTCGTCGCGGAAAAATAAGGATCGAGCAGCAATCCGGTTTTTTTCTGAATCATCTCGGCAGGTAATGTTTTACTTAATTGCTGACATAAGTCACTCGTGCGACGATCTTGCCACACAATGGCCGGATACACCGGTCGACCACTGTGTTTTTCCCAGAGGATGGTGGTTTCGCGTTGATTGGAAATGCCAATCGCGGCAATGTTTTCAATCGTTATATTTGCTTTACCAATCGCTTCACGACAGCAAATGACTGTATTTTCAAATATCTCATCGGGGTTTTGCTCAACCCATCCACTATGTGGAAAAAATTGCTGTAAACCGACTTCATGTGATCCGAGCAGCTGGCCTTGTTTATTAAAAACAATGGCGCGGCTGTTTGTGGTTCCCTGATCAATCGCTAATAAATATTTTGTCATATTAGATTTCAACACCTAATTTAATTAATGATACTAAGGGATCATCCCCAAGATAGTAGCAAAGCTCGGCCGGTGTCTCGACACGCCATATAGCCATGTCCGCATCCTTTCCGACCGTGAGACTGCCATGCGTGGCTTGCATGCCAAGCGCCTTCGCTGCATTCACGGTAACAGCTTGTAACACTTCAGCCGGTGTCATGCGAAATAAAGTACACGCCATATTCATGATCAACAACATTGACATCACAGGCGAGGTTCCGGGATTACAATCTGAGGCAAGCGCGATCGGCACCTTTTTTTCACGCAGCAATGCGATAGGTGGAAGTTGTTTTTCCCGCAGGAAATAAAACGCACCCGGTAATAAAACAGCGGTCACTGAAGCATCCGCCATCGCCTGTACATCGGTTGTTGAAGCATATTCAAGATGATCGACAGATAAAGCATGATATTTGGCTGCAAGAACGGCACTATCTAAACAGGTTAATTGCTCGCCATGGCATTTCACATTGAGATGATATTTTTGAGCAGCCTTGAAAACCTGTTCAGTTTGTTCAAGATTGAAAGCGATATTTTCGCAAAACACATCGACCGAATCGGCAAGATTTTCAGCGGCAACACGCGGAATCATATCCTGACAAACATGATCAATATAGGCTTGCGCCCGACCGGCATATTCACGTGGTACAGTGTGCGCGCCTAAAAAAGTACGCCGTACGGTCATCGACAAGCTCTCACCGATTTTTTTCGCCACGCGTAAAATTTTTGCTTCGGACTCCCAATCAAGACCATAACCTGATTTGATTTCTAGCGTCGTGACACCGCTCTTTTGCAGCGCTTTAGCACGCGGTAAACTTTGCGCGAATAATTCATCTTCTGATGCGGCTCGCGTGGCCGTCACCGTCGATTGAATACCACCACCCGCACGCGCGATTTCTTCATAAGTGGCGCCATGCAAGCGCTGCTCGAATTCTTTCGCGCGATGGCCGCCATAAACAAGATGGGTGTGACAATCAATGAACCCAGGCGTCACCAGCCTACCGCTCGCATCATGGACCTCACGCGCCAGTTCCTGCACTTGGCCGGGTAAATCCGCCATGCTACCCACCCACGCAATCTTGGCTTCGTGGACGGCCACCGCCGCATCCATCAATAAGGGAGTCTCAGCCTCACCCATTGCGACATTCGCGTGCACCCAGATTGCATCCCATTTCATTGTCGTCATCCGTTATTCTTCTGGTTAAATGATTGAAAGTGGGAGTATAAAGAATCTCCCGGGCTCATCATAGATAATCATTGCCATTACCCGCTAACTCCTCGAAAATATTGGCAACTAACGATAGTCCGGAGCTTGACCTGAATGAGCATTGCAACACATTACCAGCCGCCCTCGCGCACCCCGTGGCAAGGCCGCCTTGATTCGCCACCCGGCGCGAGCTTCTTCCAGATCATCAAATTATTAGACCTGACCCAACCCCTTCAGCCGCCCGAAACGAAACAGGCTTTCGCACTACTCGGCTTTAGTTGTGATGAAGGCATAAGGCGAAATCTTGGCCGTACTGGCGCGGCTGAAGGTCCTGATGTCTTACGAACGATGCTAGCTAAAATGCCCGTGCATCGTGCTGAAGCCGCGGTTTACGATGCAGGCAATATTCATTGCAACGACCACGATCTTGAAACAGCGCAAGCAGCGCTAGGAGAAGCCGTTCATCATCTTCTTGAAAATGGCTATATTCCTATCGTCATCGGTGGTGGCCATGAAATGGCATGGGGACATTACCAAGGCATCGCGCAAATATTTCCGACGGAAAATCTTGGCATCATTAATTTTGATACGCATTTTGATATGCGGCCAACGCTGGAAGATGCGAAAGGTTCCTCAGGCACACCGTTCTTGCAAATTGCGCAAGCGCATGAGAATGCTAAACGTCGTTTCGATTATAACTGCGTGGGTATTCAACCCTACGGTAACACCAAACAATTATTCCAAACGGCTGAACGCTATCACGCCAGTATTCTTTCTGCCGACGATGTACACGCACACCCTGTCGCTTCAGAGACATTCATTCATCGCGTGTTGCAAGAGAATGAAATTATTTATCTCAGCCTTTGCCTCGATGTTTTTTCAGCCGCTTATGCACCGGGCGTGAGTGCACCCCAAGCTTTTGGGCTCTCACCGTGGAATATTATTCCACTCCTGCGCAAAGCGTCGCAATCCGGTAAAGTGGTCAGTTACGATATCGCAGAATTATCGCCTAAATACGATATCGATTCACGCACGGCAAAACTCACCGCTAATTTCGTTTATGAAATCATTCATCATCATGGAAGCCCACAATGACAACTGCCTCTCGTCACGATACCGCACGTCTTATTCGCGCTCCGCATGGCACAGCATTAACCGCAAAAAGCTGGTTAACCGAAGCAGCGTTGCGCATGCTCATGAATAATCTTGATCCTGCTGTTGCAGAAATTCCTAGCGATCTCGTGGTATACGGCGGCATTGGACGCGCGGCGCGGAATTGGGAATGCTTCGATAAAATTGTCGAGTCACTGCGTCAACTTGAAAATGATGAAACACTTTTAATTCAATCTGGTAAACCTGTCGGCATCTTCAAGACACACACCAATGCACCGCGTGTGTTAATTGCGAACTCTAATATCGTTCCGCACTGGGCCACCTGGGAAAAATTTCACGAGCTCGATCGCAAAGGATTAATGATGTACGGACAGATGACTGCCGGCTCATGGATTTATATCGGCAGCCAGGGCATCGTTCAGGGAACATATGAAACTTTTTGTGAAGCCGGACGACAACACTTCAACGGTGACCTCGCGGGCAAGTGGATTTTAACCGGTGGTTTAGGTGGCATGGGCGGCGCACAACCGTTAGCAGCCACGATGGCCGGTGCTTCCATGCTGGCGGTGGAATGCGACCCCACACGCATTGATAAACGTTTAGAAACCGGATATCTCGATAAAAGCTGCCACACACTCGATGAAGCACTGGCCATCATTCAACAACATTGCGCCATGAAAAAACCTATCTCAGTAGGTTTACTCGGCAATGCCGCTGAAATCTTTCCGGAACTCATCAAACGCGGCGTGAAGCCTGACATGGTGACAGACCAAACCAGTGCACATGATCCATTGAATGGCTATTTGCCCATTGGTTACACCCTCGAAAAAGCGGCCGCGATGCGCAAATCAAATCCTGACACCCTCATTCACGATGCTAAAACGTCGATGGCCGTGCAGGTGAAAGCCATGCTTGCTTTCCATGAACAAGGTATTGCGACCTTCGATTACGGTAATAATATTCGACAAATGGCGCTCGAAATGGGCGTCACAAACGCTTTTGATTTTCCAGGATTTGTCCCCGCTTACATTCGCCCACTCTTCTGCCGCGGCGTTGGGCCCTTCCGCTGGGCTGCACTGTCTGGTGATCCTGAAGATATTTATCGTACCGATAGGAAAGTGAAAGAACTACTACCCGATGATCAACATCTCCATCACTGGTTAGACATGGCCAAAGAACGCATCCATTTTCAAGGATTGCCAGCGCGTATCTGCTGGGTGGGTTTAGGTGATCGTGCCAAGCTTGGGCTCGCTTTCAATGAAATGGTGCGCAATGGCGAATTGAAAGCGCCGATTGTCATTGGTCGTGATCACCTCGATTCAGGATCCGTGGCGAGCCCCAATCGCGAAACCGAAGCCATGCAAGATGGTTCCGATGCCGTGTCAGATTGGCCGCTCTTAAATGCTCTATTAAATTGTGCCAGTGGTGCCACGTGGGTCAGCATTCATCACGGTGGTGGAGTTGGCATGGGTTTTTCACAACACTCTGGCATGGTCATCGTCGCTGATGGCTCGCCTGAAGCGGCAACACGCTTACAAACCGTGCTAACTAACGATCCTGCAACGGGTGTAATGCGGCATGCGGATGCGGGCTATGACATTGCGATTCAATGTGCAAATGAAAAAAAGCTTAACTTACCCATGATACATAAAAAGTAATAAGGAAAATCATGGACCGTAAAGCACTGAGTTTGCCCATTTTACTTTCGTTAGTAGTGGGCAATATGATAGGTACGGGCATCTACGTCTTACCGGCGTCGCTTGCCCAATACGGTCCCTACTCCTTATTGGCATGGATATTTACGTCCGCTGGTGCCATATTTTTTGCATTAACCATTACATCGCTCAATAGACGCTTTCCTCAAACGGGCGGCTTATATGTTTTCTGCCACCAGGCTTACGGACAGATGGCTGGATTTATTGTTGGCTATCTCTACTGGTTTGCAAATCTGATTTCGATTGCGGCACTTGCTGTCGCGAGTGTTGGTTATTTTGGATATCTCACCTCTGTACTCAATGCTAATTCACCCGAATATAATCAATATACCGCATTGGTAATAGAACTGGCGGTCGTCTGGATTTTCACACTCATCAATTTGGTTGGCATTCATGCCGCGGGAGTGGTTCAACTTGTTTTATCGTTAGTGAAAGTGATTCCGTTAATTGTCATTTCATTTCTCGGTCTTGCTTATGTTCATCTGGATAACCTCACTGCGTTTGCTGTCGGCACACATCCTGATATGGCCTCCATAGGAAGCGCTGCGGCTCTCACTTTCTGGGCTTTCATCGGCATTGAGGCGGCCACCGTTCCTGCTGAAAATACTAGAGGACCCCGTGATATTTACAAGGCAACCCTCTACGGTACTTGCATCACTTCGTTTATTTATATTCTGAGCACCTTCGTTTTAATGGGCATGATTCCCCCTTCACAATTAGCTCATTCGCAATTTCCATTCGCCGATGCTGGCAATATTTTATTTGGTACGCAAACTGCATCCATCATCGCACTTTGCGCCGTCATGTCGGGACTTGGAGCCTTAAACGTTACGATTCTAATTCAAGGTCAAATTGTTTTCGCAGCTGCACGTGACAAGCTGTTCCCAAAAATATTTTCACAACTCTCCAAACATGATGTTCCCGTTGCCGCACAACTTTTATCTTCCACCTTGGTTTCTTTATTATTAGTCGTGACCCTGCAACCCAGTTTGCTGCAACAATTTAATAATATCGCGCTGCTCGCAGGTTTATTTACCATGCTTGCGTATTTTGCTTCGGCCTTATCAGAAATTAAGTTTCTACATCAGGACCATGGCTGGACACAAAAATTGCTAAACGATAAATATACGTATATTTCTCTGATCTCAACCTTGTATTGCGCCTGGATGATTTCAAATTTTAGCTTGCCATTTTTAGCAGTGGCCGCCGGATTTATTGTCGTTTTCGCCCTGATTTTCTGGCTTGTGTTTCAGAAACAGATGGATTGATGGTCTCGACTAAGCTTCATGCCAAAATTTTCCTCTTAAATTAGCACAGCATTCCCTCGTAAACCGTGACATTTCATCATATAAATCAGTAGGATAATTGAAGGACTCTTGATCACAGTGGTTCACATTGAAATGGAGTCACTTGCAGGCTATTATGCCGGGACATTGAATCTTACAGCTAGCACAGCAGCGCATTTGGCGTTGCAACTATAACAATACATGTCAATTTTTGCGCTGCAAGAGAAAGATCAAAAAAACAGGTCTTAAAGATTAGAACCGCTACCTATCGTGAACCATCATTATAAGAGAAATTATTATGCTAAGACTCGATGAAAATAATAGAAAACTTAAGCAATTAGAAACTAAATTAGAAAGCGCGCGCAAAAAAAAGAAAAAAAATAAAAAGAAGGAAATTCAAAAAGAGATTGATTTATTACGAGTTACCATTGGAGATGAAGCTGCAGCTATTGTTCTAGATGCTAAAAAAAGCCTGGCCGATGTGCATGAACAATCGAAAGCATTGGAAAAGCGAGCAGCAGAGCTGAAAGTTTTTGATTTACGCAGACGTATTGATCGTTTTTCTGTTCCACAGTCTAATATTCGTAAGGAGTTTCTCCCATCTTTAGACATCCAGCATTTGAATGATCTGGATGATAGCGCCAAGCTTGATCTATTTAATGCCTTACTAAACAGCCTTGCCAGCACCATTCTTCTTGCAGATACAACAACGTCACCTGAAGATAAAGCAGCGCTTAAGAAAGCAATCCATTCTGAGCGTGCGCTCTTCACTAAACTCGCTACCATGCTTCCTGATGAGAATCTGCAAACTATCAAAATCAACTATCATGACCCTATGTTTATTCGACGTGACAGAATAGGCCCTGTAGCCAATGTAAACGTAAATACTTTTTCCGCTGACATCACTGCTGATGAATTTAGTGTAGCGGCTCAGGCATTTACCAAAGAAGAGCTTTCTAATCTTGGCGATCAACTTTCCTATCGCGTTCGCAACGCAGATGAATTCCTGACATGGAGTTTAAGTGCAACGCTGGATACCAAACTTCGTGAACAAATTATTGCAACTCGTAATGATCAAAAAGCACTCTACGAAAGAATTTATCGATATCAACTAGATCGTGGATTGGCTGAAACAAATGAGAAGCGTAAAAAAGCACAAGACGCCCATGATGCGTTAATACAATGCATTGAAGGACTCGAAGCTCGCGATGATTTGTCTCAAGCACAACGAGATCTACTTGTTGCCGGACGTCTTCTTGCGAATGAGAATAACAACAAAATAAACAATCCTTTTGAGTACGATTATCAATTCAAGATTTGCACCGCTGCTAGAGACGTTCTCGAAAGCACACCAGAAAACCAGCTTGAGCGCTTACAGGCTTATCAAAACGTGATGGGAGAAAATAAGTTAGGGAGTGGAGCTGATTACACGGGATCGATTGCCTTCGCACCCCTCATATTCTTCGGTGCGGCACTCATTGTTGCGGGGATTTGTTTCGCAACTTTGCTATGGTCCCTTCCTATCGCCTTACTCATGGTAGGAATTGGAGTCGGCATGTTAAGCGGCGGTATCGCTTTGACCGTCATGGATGTAAAGACATCTGGCCCATCAGGTAACACTTTATTGCTTCCTAAATTCAATGAAGCAGCTTGCTCGAAGAAGTTCCGTTTGTTTGGGCCAAAACCTGTTGTTGACGCTACAGTGGCTAATGACGCAGAGGCAACACTTAGCGGCCCTACTCATTAGTGACAACTCGTATTAAAAACCGCGGACGACTGGGATGGTCGCTGATTTTTAACTTTTCCACTGTCGTCCCGCGCGCAGGCGCGGGATTCAGGGATTTTAAAAACGGCAATAGACACTAGTTTAGTGTTATGAAATCGAATCCCGAAGCAAATTCCTCGTCATTTCCGCAAAAAATCCAGGGTCAAGTACCAGCTTAATGATAATTCCTACCTATATTGGCGATTTATAATACCTTAAGGCGGTATATTATGCTGGATTACAGAAAAAGCACGATGCTTGATAAAATATTTCTGCTATTTTCTTGAGTGATGGATCCTTGTTGGTGACTACCTAGAAAACAATGCTATTGTAATCCCTATTGTTTTAATTTATAAATAATCAGGGTTGTGCCTAAAGGGTTAGTCAACAAGGAAAGCATTATGTACTATAATCGGTTACGTCTCATTCCAGCCCAGATTGTCGATGCTCTCGAAAGCAAACATATCCCCTTCATGAATTATATCCTGACTTTTTTCGCGATCATTATTTTGAGGGAGTTCCTGGAATGCTACTCTCAAGTCGAAAATCTTTTAGATACCCCATACCCACTTTGGGTGACAACCTATCAAAACATCTTAGCATATACTGTCATGCTGCTGCCGGTCGGTATTCTTATCCATTATGCTACTAAAGAAACGCTTGAAAATGTTTATCGAGTCATGATTCCTTGTCTATTGTTGTTGTTTATTACTCCGTTGCTTGATCTGCTGTTAACCGCAGGTGAAGGGGCCAATATTTTGTATATGGAGCCGGATAAGGGTATTGATCTATGGTACAACTATTTAAGTTATGTGAATGGATATGCTGGCATATCAACCGGCATCCGGGTTGAAGTGTTAGTCATGTTGTTTGCATGTGCTATATATTTCTATCTGAAAAATTGTTCTCTACTTCGAAGCTTTTTTTTTATATGGGCAATCTATACCTGGCTTTTTATATTCGCCTGTACCCCGATTATTGCTTCAGTTGTTGTAGAGGCATTCAATTATAGTTACCATGACTTTTTCAAGCCGACCTTAGTGATGCATTTTCTACTTTTTACCCTATTTTTTATGTTTTTCCCGGTTACGTATTTAATGGATAAAAAAGTTTTTATCGCGCTAATGAAAGATATGCGTTTGGCTAGAATTGCTTATTATGAGTTATCATTACTATTTGGTGTGTCGATAGCATTTTCAATTCAAAATGCCAATATTGCAACGGTATTACATAACCACCCTGACATTATCATCAATGTTATTTGTCTAATGATGGCCGTATTTTTTGCACTGATGTTTTGTCTCATGATCAATAATATTTATGATTTAAAAATTGATGCCGTTAGTAATCCATCACGTCCTTTGGTTGCGGGAAGCATTAGCCCATCGTTGTATAACGTTATTGCTTACTCACTGGTGGGCATTGCTTTGTTTTATGCGTCTGCGGTTAGTTCAAGGGCAATTTTTATGATTGCTTTGATCATGAGTAGTTATTACATTTATTCTGCGACACCCTTGCGCCTCAAACGGGTATTAATTTTATCTAAACTGGTAATCAGCTTAAACTCAGTAGCGTTGATTGTGCTAGGTTTCACTACGGTCCAGCTTGGAATGCTAGGGTTTCCTAAATCTCTGTTATGGGTTTATTTCCTCGGCGTAACACTTGTTGCAAATTGTATAGATCTGAAAGATGTTGCTGGTGATAAAGCAGATGGTGTTATCACACTACCTATATTATTAGGCGACAAAATCACGAAACGCATCATTGGCGTCGCTGGTTTCGCATTGTATTTATCACTTTATCTAACTTTTAATAATATGATGCTTTTGCCAGGGCTAGTACTAATTGGCGGATTGTTTTTTTATCTAATTAATAAACAGGTATATCAAGACTGGAAGGTATTGATGTTGAATAATGCGGCTCTTTTGTTAATAAGCACATATTTGCTGGTAAGCGTTTAGGCTACAGTGAGAAATCTTATCACGTAATTGTGAATGATTTTTACGGGTAGTTTATCTTGTGATTTTATATATGGCTGATTTAGACAATGCTGAAGTTTCAGTGTTTGAAATCAATCATTTTTTATTGCTGAAATGCTTTCATTGACGATATCCCGTATAAAATAAAAAACATTTTATACAGGCTACTTCGGGCTACGCTTGCTGGTCCACCATGTGATCACGGTTACGGGTCTGCGCTCGCAACCATAAATTGAGTAGGCATGCCATTACTCGCGATTTCGTTTTTTCGGATTCGTTTCTTCTGGCTGCAGTAAATCCTGTTCCTCGGAATTAAGATCAAAGAAACCAAATCCACGCAGATCAGCTTGTGCTTCTTTCACCTCAAGCTTCACCAACGCTGCCGGGTACAGCGTTTGTGCTAATTGAGAAGGAGTATGCTTGTATTTACTCAATCCATTAACCGAGGCACCCATGTTAATGATCCGGTCAATTTCAGCGAGATTTTGTCGGGAGATAAGCGCATATTGTAATAATAAATCAGGGTTGTCAGTGCATAACCTGACAAGTAGATCGGTATATAGATAGGATGGTATCCCCGATTCCGCGTTCCATTCTGCATCAAGATTGAGTGCTGCCAGATTCAAATGATTAACAATTGTTTCTAGAATTATAAGTAAACTTTTCTTATCCATCCCATTTGCTTCCAAATAGTGAAGCGGCGAAAAACCTTTTTCATCGCGGCAAAACCAGTTAGCGTTGGTTTCCAATAAAAGATAGTGGAGAAAAGCGGTATCAAAAAACTTTTGGCAAGCAAGGTGGACAGGAGTGCTATGATGTAAATCTGGTTGATTAATGTCGGCACCATGTTTAATTAAGAATTTTGCGAGCTCGATATTACGGTTTTCGTATCCCCCGATTATGCACGCCACATGAAGTATCGTCGTGCCTTCAGTTATCAAGCTTGTGTATGCCACTGTATTTCGATCCATCAACATGACTTGGCCGTTAATTTTAACCCCCACATTTAATAGATGTTCAGCAACATGATAATGTCTATTCAAGCAAGCTGATGATAATGTGTCTACCCTGCTTCGAACGTCATGCAGAATCGCTCCATTATCAATCAATATTTTGACTGTCCCAAGATGGCCTTGTTGACACGCAATGCTTACTGGCGTTAAAGAAAATCGAGTGTGATGATCTCTCCACTCACCGTGTACACTCGCGCCATTTTGTAGTAAAAGACGTACTATCTCTGCATTGCCTGATCCTGCTGCCTTATGAATCGGCGCTAAATGATAATAACTATCGCGTGCATTTGCGCCATACTGTAATAACAGTGCAACCATCTCAGTATCACTATTCGCAGCAGCATACGAGAGTAGGCTGCTATCACAGGATTCGCGATTAGGATCTACATCCATTTCCTGCAATAAATATGTGGCGGTGTCCTTTTGGCTTAATTTAACTGCTGTTTTCAGGCAATCATACAGAGGCTGGCTGATGTCTAGTTGATTATTTTGAAAACGGGCTATTAGTGTTACAAAGGTGTTAACAGGTTGATGGGTTATTACTGCGAATTGCAATAACATGTTAGCGCCATGGTTGGATGATTGAATGTATTCCCAAATGATGTCACGAATTTCCATTGTGAAATTGGGTTGCATGGCGGAGAATGGATTTACGTCCACCCATCTCTGTAGATAAGGTTCAGTAAGACTATTGACAGGATACCCATAATGTCTAACATCATCCAGTCTGGGATATAATATATCCCTGCATGTCTGCACGTCACCTTTAAGAATGCATTCAAATAGTTCTTTATCCCAAGGGTACCATGCACCTGACATTGATAGAGCGTCTTTAATTATTTCTTGGCAAAATGATTGCCAGTTTATCTTTTCACCGAGCATATATTCTTTTTGTTGAAAATATTTTTTGGGATATAGCGCTGCAAATCGCTTTTCAGATACCCAATCTTGCGGAAGTTCGCCTACTTGTCTTAACGCGAGATATGCTGGGGTAGGTATATTTTTTCTGCGGAACATATGCAACCTCTTTTGTGTGATGACAGCAATGCTGCATAGCATAGCAATTAATTAATCAACACACCAAGCAATATTGGGCAGATAATGTGCACAGATTCTTCTGTAACTTCCACGTAACAATATAATAGATTGAATTTATTGATATTTCTCATTATGTTTGCTGCCTCGATATTATGGGTTATCCCCATGAGTTGTAACATACTGCTAATGAGCCTACTCGACATTAGTCATCTTTAGCACACAGCTGCTTTGTTGCTGCAATTCAAGCGTGCAGGCATCTTTATCATCAACACCAAAGATTGTATGCTTTAAGCAGATCCGCATTGACTACTAGTTTTACGCAATATTACTAAAACCTCACAAAGGTTTTAATATGACAAAGCACACTGGAAAAACAGTAAGGACAGTAAATGGATATACGCAGACAGGCCAGGAAAAAATATTTATCCTTGATAATAGTGTTAATAGATTCATTTTTGCTGCAGGCCTGTGGTACGACTACACACTATAATGTGTTACCTGCCAACCTTGAAAGCCAGGTAGAAATACCTGGCTTTCAAGATGTTCGAGCCTGGGGGGACCTTCCGAGTAAAGCGCTTGAACAAAGCGCGGTTGATTCTCTTCACCAGGAAAAAGCGGCAAACCACGGTCAACTGTTGCCGGTCGCTAGTGCGCTGGCCTTGTCTGGCGGTGGAAGCGACGGTGCCTTTGGCGCAGGTTTTTTGTGTGGGTGGTCTGCCGCTGGAACCAGGCCAAGTTTTAAATTGGTGACGGGAATCAGCACCGGTGCATTGATGGCGCCGTTTGCATTCTTAGGCCCATCGTATGATGAGCGTCTAAAAAAAGTGTATACGACGATATCTGATGAAAAAATTTATACCCAATATAGCATTTTTACGAATTTACTCTCGATTGCGAATATAAGCCCCTTGCCTTCCTTGGCGAGTAATGCACCGCTTGTGAAGTTGGTCAATGAAATAGTTGATGAAGAGATGTTGAGAAAGATCGCCGCTGAGCACCGCAAAGGCAGAAGATTATTAATCGGAACCACTCAATTTGATGCGCAGCGCATGGTCATCTGGAATATGGGTGAGATCGCTGCTAGTCGATCACCCCAAGCTCTTACACTGTTCAGAAAAATTTTGCTCGCCTCCTCTGCTTTACCTGCCAGTTTTCCACCACAATTTTTTAAAGTAAAAGCCGCTGGTAAAAATTATGAGGAAATGCATGTTGATGGTGGACTGGAAGTACAGGTGATGCTGTATGAGAGTGCATTAATACCTTTCTCTAAGGCTCAAGGTATTCGCGGCTCTGTTAACCGGCCACGAACACTTTATATTATTCGTAATGAACGTATTTATGCTGACTGGGAATATGTAGAACCTAAAACTATCAATATTGCCTTGCGCGCCATTTCATCACTGACTAAATCCCAGGGTGTAGGCGACCTCTATCGGCTTTATACCTATGCGCAACGCGATCACATGGATTACAACCTTACGTTTGTACCCAAGGAGTTTACCGAGAAAGCTAAAACACCCTTTGATCAGGTTTATATGCGCAATTTATTTGATTTGGGATATAAAATGGGTCGATCAAATAGTTCTTGGCATAAATATCCGCCGGGATTTGTTCCGGCATAATGGGAATTATGGCAGATAGATCCAATGATCATTCTATCCTGCACTGCTAGATGAAGCGATCAAGAAATTTCTCAACCGATTTCCCGTAAGTCTGCCATGGATGACAATAACATTAAGCAATATGTCATTTTATTATTCAAACGGAGTAGAAAAAAATAATTTCGCGCATTTCGATATACCCAATTGGCGTGGAATAGAGGAAATTCTGAATCGATATTTATGAAGCCCATGCTTCATTTTTTTATCCTCTATGTGTGCGTTGACAAAGATATTGCTAAGCAGAATCAATTTGTTCGCAGTTAGTTTGGGGTGGCAGCATAACCCAGTATTTGCTAAATGCCAGCAATATTTTCAGCTTGATAATATTTTTGCAACCGTTCCTTCGCCATCAATCCCGCATCAAGATCCAAGCAATTAATGATACATAACCGAAAACCACCGGGTGGCATGGCGTGAGCGTTCGGAGATTTATTTTCGTGAAAACTGATTTGCAACGAGGTGACACCCGGCGTTGCAAGCACTGCCGCTTGAGCTTCGGGAGTAGGGTGTGTAAAGCGATGACCATGTGGTGCAAACAATGGAATGGAAAAACCATCGCGTGGGTTGCTGTTATGAAATGTCCAGTTGTGATCGGCATATAAAGTCACCAGCGCTTGCACCCAGCCATCACCATACAGATCTGGCCACTGATCTGCAAAACGTAGATGCGCTTCTATGATGCGCCCACCTATGGTTTCCAGATTGAGCATGCCTGTGTAACCTTGGAGGTGTTTGTCTATCCAATTAACTAGGTAGCAATCTAGATCGGCATCGCCGATAGCTAAAATATGCCAGTAATGAAACGTGCCATCTTTTCCGGGTTGTCCGATCGCTTGTCGTCCCCAGCAGACTCGTCCATCAATGACTGCATAGTCAGTCGATACATGCGGTCCATCGAGTAAGTCCATCCAGAAATGTCCAGCTGCGTACGTCATTTCTTCGGCGCTTGCGATCATCTTGCTGCCGATCCCCATTCCTTTTAGATTGATCATGGGTTTGGAAAAAACCGGGTAATGAGTTGGCGACACACCGTGAGGAGCTGCGTTGAGATCTTGGCTTTGTGCGATGCAAAGTTTGTCGTACACCCACCGATAATCTGGGTAAAGCAACCAGGCATCAGCATCATCGGTTGGAATCACGACCGTGTCGGGGCAAGTCGCTGTTTCAAAATATTGAGTCCTCCATGGATCTCTTTCTAAGATGGGCATCGGTGCATCCTTTGCATTTCAAGCCAAAATGTCAGAAGATAATATTAATATACATATGTCAGATTCGCACTCAATGCACTGGCGCAAAGATTATTTAATACTAAGCCAGTGTTAACGGTCTGTGCTGGTGCGCGACCCAGTTGACTTTTTCCCCATGAGGCAAATTCATAACCAAAGCCAATGCTGGTGTGTGTGGTCATATCCATTTGACCACCTAGCCCAAGCGTGTAAGTGAAGTCAGAAATTGTTTTATTCGCAAAATTGGGATTGGCAATGGCCTCAGGTATGGTGGCTGTATTGTGATAGCTGTGTGATGTGTTGTAGCCAATGCCTAAGCTTCCGCTCACGTAAGGACGAATGACGCTTTTCATGTCGATGAGTAATTTTAATTTTACAGCAGCATGTTGATGGCTAACTTGATATGCGTATGAATAGTTATTATATGCAGGGTCTGCATCATCCCATATATTTCCTTCCAAATTAACGTTCCCGGTCGCCTGATAGGCAAGTCCTAGCTGTGCCTGAACCCACGATGAAATGTCTTGTTGGATGCCGAGAAATATTTCGCCTTCGGCAAAGCTCGAGTTTGATCTGTTTGCAGTGAAAGTTTGTTCGATATTTTGCCGCAAATAAAATCGTTGTTGTTCTCCGACTCGCGACCATGCTTGATTCAAGGAAAGCGAAGCGACATACGAAAATTTACTGGTCTTCGTATGATATTGATGATCATTCGATGCGGTGCTATCCATGGCAAGCATGAGGCAGCTAATAGATAGCATTAACTGTATAAGATAAGAATTATTGTTGCTTCGTGTCTGTTGCAATTTCTTTTTTTCCGTTTCATGTAAAAGAGGATATTTCCATAAGAGTATCTTTTACGCTCGCATACTTGCAATTAGTTTTGAACAATATCTGCAAATGTGCCAATATATCTATAATCCAAAATTATCAAGTATGGCTGAGAGATGAGAGTTCACTTCAGGGCAAGTCAGCTGTTTGCTATGATCATGATTAACATGCTTGCGAGTAATCTACATGCAGGCGTACCCTTGCTGACTTTTACTCCACTTACTGCAACGACTCTTTCTGTTCCCAGCGGCAATACGGCTTCCGTGCAGTATCAAGTAACCAATCAGTCGAAAAAAACCTATACGCTATATATGAAGCCAATCGCTGGTATTTCGCAGACAGCCTCCGCAGGCTACTGTTCTAATCCATTCACGCTCGGCTCTCAGCAATCTTGTATTTTGAATATCGCCATTCATGGCAGTGCGCTAAATGGAAGTGTGAACGGTGGGCCACAAGTCTGTCGTGAAAGTAATTATACGTATTGCTATGAGCCTGCGCCTGCCAATGTTCTCAATATCGATCAACTTGCCTATACGGTGGGGGGGCTGGTGCAGGGATTAACGGGAACGCTGCAATTACAAAATAATAACGAGTCATTCCAGATTAATACGAATGGTGTGTTTTCCTTCCCTACCCCGGTGGCGAATAATGGTTCTTATGCGATTAGTGTGCAAACTCAACCGATAGGGCAGGCATGCCGAATTCAAAATGGGAGCGGTACTGTTGCCGGTGCTAATGTCAGTAATGTGGTGGTGACATGTCAAAATGCGACAGCAGTATTAACACCCAGTATCACCACGTTGGCACTCTCTATTAACAGTGTCATGACAAATCCTGCGTTAACGGGCAACCCTAGAATCATCACGATTACCAATAACGGTGGCAGCGCGGCAACTGATCTATTGATTGATTATCCAGTGTTGCCAACCAGCACAACCATCTCATCTACATGCGGCACGCAACTGAATGCAGGAGCGAGCTGCACCATGACTCTCACACCAGGATCGGTGGCATCTTCCTCTTGTACGGTGAGTTATACTGCTCCATCGGCAGCTCCAATCACGATCTCAGCCGCGAACGCGGTTCCTACTACAACTAACGTGTATATTCTTGGTTATGGTTGTATCTATGAGCAAGGCTATATATATGCAATCGATGATACAACTCCATCATCTACTAGTATCGGTGGCGCAGTGACTGCGCTTAGCAATCAACGACCTGCGTATCCAAATGGTCTGGCGTGGAGTGCAAATAGTAGTGGTGTATACGACGGTGGTGTTGCCATTTACGCCATCTCTTCAGATTCTGATATTGGAAATCCTTTGCCAAATACAATCAATGTCGCAGGACAATCTGTTTGTGTAGGTAAATCTGATGGCATGTGTGACAGCAATAACATTATTCTTTACTACGACTCTTTAATGCCTACAATCCATTTATCTTATTACCCAGCAGGAATCTGTAGGGACTATGATGCTGGTGATGGTGTAAAGAATTGGTATCTACCAGCTATTTGTGAGATGGGGCCTAAATCGGACGGCTCTAATTGTGCTCCTAATACACAAAACATGGTGGAAAATCTCCCGAATCTGATTGCCGGCTTACCTAGCTCGACGAGTCTGGTGGGTGGCTTTTGGAGTTCAACGCAAGGCCCGTTAACCCCACAAATTGCGGCATGGGGAGAAGTCTTTGATGTGAATGGCGGAAGTTTTGCTTGGGGCGGTGGCAAGCCGTTGACGCTAGGTGTCAGGTGCTCACGACCGATTACTTAATGCTAAAACCAATTAATATCCTTAACAGCAATCTGGCTTTTCGGCAAGCGTGCGTGACATTTGAATTCAGAACCATCTTTACTCACCGCATTCCATTTCGATGTTTTAATTATATCTACATGTGCACCAAATTATACGCTGCTTTTGGGTTGATTAATGTTCCGTTAATTAAACCAATATTTCTTGAGACATATACACTAACATGTTCATCCGGACGATCATCGCTTCCATACTAGCTTTCATATAGTCAACGTAAGCTAAAGGAAATGTACATAGAGAGAATTGGTACGCGTTGCACGCCAGAGATCAAAATGATCTTTAACATCATTCAATGTGAGTATCGTAGAGTAATGCATTGGCTTGCCTTCTAAGCTGTAAATCCAGAGTCTGTAGGTTAAATTTTAGAAGTGAGTGATGTCACGCACGCTTGCCGAAAAGCCAGACTTGACCAGTGGAAAGGGTTGCATGGAGTAGAAAAAAATTAACTTAAAACGGCAACAGAATTAAGATTAAGAATGTTTGCCACAAAGATAGATCCTAAAATTGAAACAGACCCACAGTCTCCTTTGAAAATTTCTCGCATAAGAAGCAACATAGAGGCAGATTCATTAGAGTAACATTCTGCAATGCATGAAATGGCTTAAACCCGGTCGATATTCAGAAAGTAAAGATCAACCGGGTCACGTTTGCTAATTATTCACTACATTGTTTGAATCCAGTCGTTTTATGACGTTTTCCATTTTCCATAGTTTCTTAAGCCTCGGTATAGCAGTTGATGTGTCTTTTGGCTGTGGATTTATTAATGCGCATGCGAGCTTAAGACTGAAATGACTGTTTGGATCATCTATCTCTGTCATCATGGTCAGCTTGAACTCATCAACAGTTTTACATTGTTTTAATTTCGCTAGTAATTCACCGGCTGCAGTTGTCTGGAATAATCCCCAACAAAACTGTGATCCACGCACGCGCTGATCTTCATAGTTCAAATAAACCATCACTGGCAGCATATCCTGCATAAAGGATTTTCGAGTTTTAGGTGGGCGGTATTTTTCCTGGAGAAAAGATACCATATTGTAAGGTCTGAGGTAATCTGCCTTACTATTAATCTTGTTGACGCATTCATTAATATAAAGCTGAGACAATGTTTGAGAGCCACAGTGCAATTGCAGAAACTCACAGATCTGCTCATCATCTAGCTGCTCTACCCACCTTTCAATTTCAATGTCTACACTTTCATGTGATGCATTAAGTCGAGACTGTATAACTGTTTCGCTGTCTCGCACTGTAGTCAACAATACAGCCAAACGAAATTTTTGCGGGATAGATTCAAGCACAGTAGTTAACCTATCAGTATCTCCAGTAGCCTCTCGAATAATAAATAAAGAATTACCTAAACGCTGAGGCACTGATTGCTGCAAGACAGCCAAACATTTTTCAGGATCCACCATTTGCAACAGTTTTTTGAACGATTCCGGTTTACTCAAACAAAGATATAACGCATGGGGGATAACCTGTAATTGATCCACTTTGGACAAAGTCTCAATGACATTAACTATCACATTGTCATTATGTTGATTGAATAATATACCTAGATTCATTTCAATCAATTTTCTTCGCTGAGTATCTGGCAGGCGCTTTAATATGGATGGCACCAATTCTGTGTAAAAGTCGACAAAGCGCCGCATTAAAGTAATATTTTCCACCTTGAACGATTGTTGTAACCTGTGCGAAGTGAGACGGCTTACCAACATTTCCATATCATGCAACGCATGATTACCTTTCCATAAAACAGTATCTAACAATCTATCGCCAGTGAGTTCAATTTTCATCATTAATAAATCGTCCGCCTCTGAATCGTTCAGGCAGGAGATGGCCGCATTAATACGCTTGATTAAACCACCTAGGCATCGAAGAACATAATCATCTCGTTTATCTGCACTATTACCAATTAACGTCATTAAGCGCACTCCACGAGGCAACGAGTTCAAGAGTGCTTGCAGTGCAGCTGGATTACTAGCAGAGACTGCCCTATTAAATACACTAGTGATGTTTCTTTGATATTCTTGTATTTGATAAGAAAGCAAGACTGACTTCAGGCGTATTTCATGAGGAAGCGATTCTAGCAATATACGCAAACGCTCCGGGTCATCGGCCTCTTGACACATAAAGCTACCGCCTCTTGGCAACTCCGCCGTAAATATGTTAAATCGGTTTTTTTCCGGAATGGCCTTGACCATTTCTGCAAGTACCTCATTGGGTAATAAGCGGATATTTAGTGGGCAAACGCCAAATTTATCTCGCGCTGTCAGCATCGATTCGCGCTCAGCTGGCAAGAGCAAACCCAGAAAGTGAGAGATAACATCTACACTTTTGCACTGATGGAATACTGTTCGCCCATCACTATCCGGTGTTAGGAAAAACTGGTTGACAGTATTTTTTTCTATGTTGCTCACCAAGGCCAATAGCACTGACAAATCCTGTATGTCCATCAACCAGTCACAGTCAGGATGCGAGAGCTTAGAAGGAATGACACCCGATTGTGCCACTTCTCTTGCAAATTTAATAAGACGCTTGCGATGCGTGATGACATAATTGTTGAATAAAGTAATCAATTTTGATGTCCTGGACCTAAGGTCATCCACATTAGCTCCCTGTAATAAATCCTTATTCAGATAAGCAGCCATCACCTGCCATTTATGTTCATGCTCCGGATCGACGAGTAAAGATAGTCTAATTTCTGGTGACCCACGCTCTAGCAAGAGTTGGAATTCTTTAGCTCCAGTGAAACGCTTGATCAGAGCAGGTAACTCAGACTCAGAACATCGATTTATGTATACTTTAAATAACGATGGATTATTTATATTACTCAGCCAGGCTATAAATTCTTTTGATTCACGTTGTGGCGGACAATGCTGGGCAATAGCATCTACAAACGCGTGAAGTTGCTCATTACTCATCGTCTCGTAATTAATAAGATTTAGCACGGGCAGAAAAGAAAGGTGGCGGTAGAAACGAATGTAACTGCTGTAGAGAACGGCTGGCATCTCAGCAAATATGTCCACCACTTCTTTTGCTGATAATTTACCAATGACCGGCAGTCGATTAACAAACATGTCGGGCAATACGCAAGATTGTAATTCAAGTACCTCCTCCTGAATACGCTCGTGGTCGACTAAATTCATATTAAGTATATTATGAGAATCCTGATTAGCTTCGAGAATGCTGGATAATAGTTTTGAAGTTGCTTGCGCGCACTCTCCGCTATAAATTTCCTTATCAAGGATACTCCCGAGTGTACGATTATTATAGTTTTTTAGCCCACGTAATTGCGTGCGATTTTCTTCTGTCAAGCTTGCCAGGAAGTCGGAAAATTCGCTAATTGCCACCAATGTACTTTCTGGCGCAAAGCCATTATACGTGTTATTGGACGATCCTTTTATATAAGCTTTATGCAGTCTTTGTAACGCTACCCTTGGCGATGCCGGCTTATTAATGATTGCCATCCTGCCAGTTAACATTTCACGCAAAACAGTATTTTCATACCTACCCTGACGCAATTCTGGATACGAATCGCTAATTTTTTCTTGAATAGTCTGTTGTTGTACGGATGATAATTTTTTTAATTGCCGGTTATCCAGCAACGCATCGGCAGTGATAGAATAATGTGGCAAGTCAGTATAATCGACCTGCAAATTAGTTTGCAGCGGACGTCTTACTATCTCCACACCATCACCATCCTGAGTGAGTAAAATATCAAATTGATATTTCAAATCGGGCAACATAATCTCGAGCATTTTCTGTGTATTTTCAGGCTTAAAGACTGCCGTTACCAGTTCCCAGTAAAACTGATTAGCCGGTGAATCTGGTAAAAATCGTAGAGGCATCGATTTTTTATAATCATGTGATCGCTTAGAGCAACGTTCTTTTAATCTGCTTTCAAATGTTATCTCATCTTCCAGCATCGCTTCGACACGTTCAATTTCACGTATAATTTCGGCACGCAAGTCTAACTGTAACTGACTAGAGTATTTGTTTAACTCAACAGGTTTATTATCATGTTTGAGTTGCATTCTGGTTTTAGCAATAATAGACTTGATAGCTTTCTTCACTGACGCTTGCATACCGTACTCCATGAGATTTGTAAAAGTGCCGATATGATATAAAAGAATGTAAACAATACCAAGCGCTCCATGAAAGTATCTCATCTTCGAACAACAGATGTTATCCACGATCAACTGCTGTTTTTTATTCTAACCCATACAAAATTTTCATTCATTGTTCTAGCAAGGCTGGATTGAGCAGCACGTGCCGCCCTGCCCAGCTTACGTCGAGCTAGCAAGATATTTGCTGGTAAAATACAACGCTTGATTCCACTCTGAGTTTTAATAACCTGCTGAACGATGAAGCAAAGGTGAATAAGCAATTTTTGCTACCAGATACGATACTTATCCAATCTACTTTCTGCTTCAGAAATACAAATATCTTCGCTGATATCTCTTAGTGTTTTTCGTTAGCTTTGGCTACTGGCGTAAAAATCCAATGTATTTGCTAAGCCAATTTGAGATTATTATGCCATTCTTCAACGCTCTCTTTTAGTTCTGGAATATCCGCTGCGCCACATCTATGCAGCAACTTAACAAACTCTAATTTACCTGCACTGATTGCATAAAACAGGGCAGACCAGCCATTCTCAGGATTGGTTTCGTCAATTTTTAAGGATTGCAAACGGATGCTTGATGGTCCGGGTTAGCGGGGGCAATTCCAATCTGTAATAGGATGATTAATACTCATCTTATCTGGATGAAAGTCAAATTTATAAAAGGCGAATGATCTCAACAGGCTTTTCATAAAAAATGATTTTTTACTTGTAACAAAGAAGAATGCTTTTATTTTTGATCCACCATCTTTTTTGACAAATTGCAGATATATTTGCAATGAATAATAGCAGTATGCACTTGTCGCTAATGTATACATGATAATACGGCGAAGATAGCCACCACCGAGGTGCTGATATAAATCAAACAACACCGTCTTATGTTCCAATTCTTCCATTAAGTGCCATTCCCAGAAGTCTTTGATCGGCATGTTTGCGTCTTTCAATATTTGATCTTCAAATACAGTTATGCTGACAGCGCTAACCAGATTTTCAAAAGCAACGCCCATGGCAAGTACTGTCAATGGTGACCATTTTTTTTTAACCTGATTTAATTTTTTCTTTATTTTATTAGCAATAATATCTGAATGATAGCCAAGCTTTCGTAGTTGCTGGTTGTATTTGATATGTTCACGCGAATGAAATGTTTCCTGCTTGATGAAATGCAGACAATCATCCAGTAACTCTTTATCAGTTATTTTATCTAAACATCGCTTTACCGCAAAGTTTACCAAGCCCTCCATATACGGCACACCAATAGATGGCCCATTGAACATATGAGTTAAGTAGGGATTATTATCCAGCCATGATGCAGGCATAGATGAAAAATTGAAATGATAATCACGCGGTGTAATTTGATGTGACATATTTCATCCTAAAATAAATCATATTTAGTGTGCCAGCTAGTGTTTATGAGGGGAAAGTATTTAGCGCCTTTAAAGCCATTGCACTCGTCAGCGCAGTGGATTTTGCCTTCCCCACAGCCTGCGGTGATGCCCAAATCCAGATATCTTCTGCTGGCCATGAACCATTGATAGTTGATTGAGTCGCTAGGAGATACTGTTTAGCTTGCTTAATGATTTCACCACGATAACCTGATGCAAGTAACGTATTTAGAGCGATGGCAGTTTGTTGCGGCGAATTATTCACACTACCATTTTTCTGATTGAATTGTGTAAGGGTATAGTTTGCAATATGCGTGATAGCAGGCTTTAAGCACGTGACGCCACTAGCATATGCTCGAGCGACGAAATAATTGGTATTCTGGCGAGTATAGAAATAGGCGCATTTTTTTTCTTGGGCTATCTGTTCATTGATATAATGACAAACTTTTGGGTCATTTTCGTGGAGGTATGATAGCACATTGGCGTTTACCACACAGTCCACGCCATTAAATTGATTCGTTGGTGGGACAAAAGTAAGATATAAACCGTCTTTGTTTTTGTTCGCTTTTATCAACACACGATTATCTGGAAATGAAATTCTTTGTTGCTGCAAGACCATCGATGCACGGCATGTGTCATCCAGATCATACTCGGTATTGAGATAGACTGGGCTTTTCGTATGTGTGGTCACATATGACCATAACCCTTTTTTATTGATTAGCTGTGATTGCAAGTAAGCAGTAACTTTCTTTTGTATACGTTCAACTCTTGGGCTGTTAATGGTTTGTAATAGATCAGCCACCATGGCTGTGGCAAACAAATTGCTGTCATATACGGCTTGGAGAGATCGTTCTGGTTCCGGTTTATCTAGCATGAAGTAGGTGGGGAACTCTCCATATTCCGATTGCACGCTTTCCAAATAACGCAGGCCATTCTCGGTGGCTATCTTGATGTCATTATCGCTCTCTGCGCAGCAGCGGCCGGTGGCGATCAGTGCGATGACTGCAAACAAAATCCATTTTTTTAACCTCATCATGACACCACCTTAACTCTTTTTTTGGGATAACAGCATCTTACCCTAAAACAACACAACCTTGAATCATCCTACTGAAAAGACAGTGAATATGTATGGGCTGTAAATGGAAATGTTAAAAGGGGGTACTTGACCCTGGTCTGGCGATAAAGCGGTTCGAGGAAGTCTGTGGTAGGTTACGCGCAAAAAGCGCGCTAACCCTACAACCTGCAACGAGCATTCATACCTCAGCATTAAAAATCACCCCGGCTTGTGCACAGCCGCCCGACTAAAATACTGCAACGCCTCATCTCCGAATTTTTCCTTAAGCTGCCCGATTACCACTTCATCAGGCTTAATGCCTTTAACATCGATCAAGTATTGAACAAGTGAAAATTTTGGATTATTTGCGTAACGAAATGCATCAAATACGTTACCGGCAAATGCCTTTGGCCATCTCTCAAGACAATAGTCCACGACCTTTTCACTACCAAGACTGATGGCTATTCGTTGTATCAACCACGGTTCACATTCATCCTCTTGAGGCACTGCTCGCAAAATTCGCAAACAGAGTTCTTCGCTAAAATGATCGCCGTTTACATTTGTCATCATCTCAAGCAATCTAAACATATAATATCCCGTGATACAATTTAGCGGATACTTGATTAACTCGAGCATATCTGCTGGTATTGACACGGATGATGCTGTAATCTCTGCTTGAAGCGCAGGATATATGATTTTTTCATAGTAATCTTCCAGGCGACTTATCAGATGATATTGTCCATGCTCGATAGCACCGAAATACATCAAACCAAAAGTCCCCTCGCTACCTCGAATATCCACGTTACTTAAGTCCCGTAATAATTCTAAACATGTTTGCGCATTACCGGATTGCGCAACAGATTTAAAATCATTGATCGAGCCTGGCTTCAGGCTATTCAAGTAATTTATTAATTTAAGATTACCGCTGAGGCAGGTATACAAATTTAATCTATCATGTTCTAACAATCCTTTACCGCATCTTTCCATCACCGCTTTCGCTAACTCAACACTGCCAGTTATGAGACAGCAGCACCCCTGATCTACAGATAGGTTCTTGCCATAATGCTCATGACAATAGTCTAATACCGCCAGCGATCCCACACCCCATTTGAAGGTTGGCCCACCCTTGCCAAACTCATGCAGATACTGCACTAATTCAACGGAACCTGATAATAGCGCTGCATCATACATATTTAAAAGATTATTAGGCATTTTTTGAGGATCGAGTTCATAATCGTGTTGCCTCGATAGCGTCATCATTTTTTTGACCAAATTCACATCCCCAGATTCGGCAGCATAAAGCCCCAGTTGTTGGAGCTTGTTATCAGTCAACACCAGATCTGGGAAAGTAAACAGTTGATCCACCACTGCCTGGTTACGAGCAAGGATTGCTTTTCTCAACATTGCGAATTTTTCATCGGGGCTCAACTTGTCAAGGTAATCAATATACGATTGCGACAAATCATTAATTGTATATAACAGCCAACCTAGATCATGCGGCTTTGCCTTACCATCGACAATACTAGTCATCAATTCTGCTGCTAATGGTCCATACGCGCATTCAGTGCAAGCACAGTTTTTTCGCCAAAAAATATATTTCAATCTGACGTAGAGCAAGCGCTTGTCTTCAGAAATAGCGATTAGCTCAATTGGCAACCCAAACTCGTCTTGCATGAGCCTTTGCCAGATATGATTATTAATTTTTTTTGATTTACCTAAAAATTTAGCGACCAAGCGTATATTCAGCGCATCTTTAGTATCCAGCTGTTTAACGATTTCGACCAACACATCTTCTGGCAGGCAACGTAAAATACTGGTGTCTTTCTCATCAGAGCCGGACGAGAACATGTGATATCCCCTAGATTGCAAATGATAGTATAAGTATAGTAGATATATTTACTCGGTATCTTGTTGTATTGACGATAATTTATAAAATGCAGGGTCAGGTATCCCTTAGCGACATTCACCAATCTTTCAAATTAAACTGACCAAGACATGTATGTACTTATTTATGCAGATACTACATTTGGCATACACGCAAATTTATAACTGATATCATGAATTAAAAAACAATGGTCATGATTGTTTATGAAGTTAAGTAGTGACCACCATTAATCGTCAAATTTGCGCCGGTAATATATCCGCTACTGGATGCTGCCAGGAAACTAATGGCTCTTGCAACCTCTTCTGATGTTCCGAGACGTCCAACAGGAATCTCACTAATGATGCTATCACGAATCTCTTCAGCTAGAGCCATCACCATAGGCGTTTCAATATATCCTGGCGAAATAGTATTAACTGTAATGCCCTTGCAAGCCACCTCCTGCGCGAGCGACTTAGTAAATCCGTGTATACCCGCTTTAGATGCTGAATAATTGGTTTGGCCAAATTGGCCTTTCTGGCCATTGATTGAAGATACATTGATGATTCGACCGTATTTGCGAGCAATCATCCCATTAATGACATGCCGTGTAATATTAAACATGCTATCAAGATTAGTGCGAAGTACTTCTTGCCATTGTATGGCATCCATTTTATATAACGGCACATCACGAACAATACCAGCATTGTTGATGAGGATATCTATTCTCTGAAATTCCGCCTCAATCTTCTTGATCAATTTTCCCGATGAATGAAAGTCAGCAACATCAACATATCGAATATTGATATCATAACCATGGCTAAGCTGTTCTTCACGCCAGAAGTTAGCAGCCTCGTGATCACCGCCGCGATAATAACTTGCAATAACGATTGCACCCTGCTCAATAAAATTCCGACAGATTGCTGTGCCTATGCAACCCATACCACCAGTCACCAATGCTATCTTATCTTTCATAGTGACCAATCCCCATTTTTAAAAGTGCGCTTCAGGAAATACCGCTAACCTCTAAGCCTTTCCACCCGAGAGAGCACAAGTGTCACCCTCTTTATCGTTCGCATTTCTATTGATATCATCAGCTAATTTTTTCCCAGTGTTTACAGATGGCAGAACGACCAAGCGATACAATAACTCGCTGACAACTAAAATAAATAAGATTGCCAGCAATATTTTTTGCATAATAATGAATGATGAAGGAGCACCAGAGTCATCATATAATTTATTGACTAGCAATATAACGGGAAGGTGAACGACGTATACGGCTAAAGATCTGGGCGACAGAATATCCAGCGCCTTGACGATCATCGCCGGAAAAATAATAATATTTCTCTCAAATGTAGCAACAAGCATAAGAGCGGAAGCGAAAAGAAAACTGATTGGTAGATAGATGACAGGAGAATAGCCTAACGTTGTAATACCAATGATGATGTAAAATAGCAATATAGAGAAAGACATTCGCAACCAAAAATTACCCTCGGCTTTTGGCTTCAGCGCATCAAACCATGATTGCCTGGTGATAACATAAATCAAAAAACCATAAATAATGGCGTCGCAATGCGACTGCGTGAAAAAAATGCTTGCCGCACCGTAATGCTTGAAAGTTAATGGCCGAATGACAAACGTAATTGCCAAAATAACCCCAATTAATATTTTGACTCGTTGTCGATTATTGTTTGTGAGCAGCAGAAAAAGTGGGAAAGCAATATAGAATTGCTCTTCGATACTATATGACCAAAATGGTGTTAGTGCCAGTACAGCATACTTCGTTGTAAAGAAAAAATTATACGTCGAGGTAAGCAACATGGTAGCAGACTGCATGTTATTTTCTGGCGTTGAAAATATACTGACATTATTGGTAAAGATACTAAATAATAGTATCAAAGAAAACACAACCCACAATGGTGGGTAGATACGTAATATGCGCTTCATAAAAAATGATTTTAAATGCGCGACTAGCAGTGTATTGTTTTCCTTAAGCCTATCAGTTTGTTCTACCAGACTGCACGAAATGCAATAACCGGAAATAACGAAAAACAGATCTACCATTGTAATGGCATAACCTGCATAATTATCCATGTGAATCGGAAAGTAAAAAAACAGCAGGTGAAAAGCAACAACAACAGAAGCGGCTATAAAGCGTAATCTGTCGATTTCCAAATTCCGTTTCAAAGGAGCAGTCATTATCCTACCTTTTATCGTAAGTACATATGTATTCTATACAATAATATCCATCATGCAAATTTAATATGAAAACACTCATCTACAAGAGAGGTCGCCACAACCACATCGCCGAGCGGACCCCTTAAAATGACAACAGCTTATTCAACAAGCGCTTTCAATAGCCTAAAAAATTATTCAGCGGACATTCAACAATTCATACACAGTCAACCCATCATGATTCAGGTATTTTCCTCGGTTACCACGAGTAGCACGCCAATGCTCGAAATGATCTTTCACGTCGTGTAATGTTAAGGCGATTTAGGTGGCTGTTACAGTTTGATGCATCAATCATCGTCCAAAACGATATTTGAAGAATCAAGCGTATATTTTGGATGGAGTGAATGTCACGCAAGGTTACCGTAAGCTTACGACCAGTATTTGTTGGTGCGATGGTCGCTATTGTTATCATCAGGCTCCTCTTGGCGATTTTAAATTTCGATTTTCCTCTAGTTTGAGTCTTGTTGCTTATTGTTGATATCCCTTGAGCTCCTCGCTAACTCGATGAATTTAATGTGTTTACTAAATGCGCAGTAATATGGGTTATAATATAACAAAAGGGAGGAATGGATTATGAAGAGCATAATAACAATAAGGGGTATTGTTTGTTTAAGCTTTATTTTAATGGGAAGCATCAGTAATTCGTATGCTGCCGCGAGAGTAGATTGCGTACTTACAGACTCATTCGAGGATAATACACCCGGTGCTAGTCAGGCTAGCTTTTCTGTCGAAGCCATAAAGGCGGGTAAATGTTATTTGATCTGTTCTTCTAGTGATGTGCAAAAAGGTCAGGTAGTAAGTGTGACGGTTGGTGATGTAGACCCTTCTAGCAATCCTCCTCCATCATTAACAAAGACCGTGGATAGTGATGCGAGTAGTGAAAGCCCATGGATCGGTAAATTTACTCCAACTCTTCCTAGCGGTGTTCCCATCAAAACTGGATCTTACGATCTACAAGTGTACCTTGATAAAGAGTTAGTACAAAATATTTCTGTGAATGTCACCGAATAAGGTGACTAAAATCACTCGTTTTAATCTGGGCGACTACATTGCAACGATATAATCATCGTTGCAAGTCGCCTTTTTTTATATAGCTCTGCTATCTCTAAAGCGTTCCTCGCGAAATCATTCGTCACCAGTGTTAATGTATCGTGACATATTCGAAATTCATTCATGTACCTTTATTGGTTAGTTACTGAAAGCGCTAGATTTTACTTCTTCTAATGATGATGGGTATTGCTGCATGATTTAGCCTAAAGTGAAGTATTAAGGCTAATAGGGTATTAGTTAGCGATGGTGCGTGTCACGCAGGTCTGCTGCAAGTCCACATTATAGGCGTAATATACACATGAGCGCTGGGGCTCGTTACCGCATTTTCTACGGTAATGGACACAAATTAAGTACGTTCTGCCAGGCGATAGAGGATCAAGTGGATTATGTCACAGGGCCTTGCGGAGAAGAGAAAACAACGGGTGATCGCTATTTTCGAATGGTTATATGTTTATTTTCATGCAGAATTTTCTTCATCTCGCGATTTTCTCTTTCAAAAAGAGCAAATTGCCGCTTGGAATCAAGTGGTGACAAAACATGCTTTTCAGCTTCTTCAATCGATTTCCAACCACACTCCGTGAAACCTTTGCCTCGATAGATAATATCGACTAATTTATCGGAGATTTGTATATGTGTGACAAAAAGAATTTTTGCCCGATAATAAAATTTTGCCGCTTCTTCATGAAATAAATGAGCATCTATCGCATCATCACCTTCACTCGCCAGATGATCACCCACTTCATCCTTTTGACTTGATGCACTTTGTTTCAAATCGAAGTGATTAGCAATACCGAGCAATATTCTACAGGCATAGATATAACCTACAAACCAATATAAATCGCCCAGCCGATTAACATCTTGCATGAGCAATTTGCGTGCCTGAATTTTATCATCTTCCGTGGTGTCATCCGACAATATAACTTCCCGACTGATTAGGCAACGTTTCGTTAATGCATCATAGGAGCCACAATCACAAGCTTCATTTAGCAAGTCTTTCTCCTTTTCACCTGATTCCAAATAGCTTATGAATAACTGCACACCAACATTGATAAGTGGAGCCGTATATTCCTCTGAGCCATCTAAAGTTATTAAGTGATCGGGATTACCTGACTCTTTCAGATTATTGCTAATAATAACTTCTTCTTCTGGTGTAAATGTGACATCACCAATGAATGATTTTAGTAGTTCTCTACTATCCATCTATATTCTCCATCTATTTTACCCGGATTCGATTTCTAGAGTCATCTCCAGCCGTAACAGATATACTCTCATCAGGTTTTGCAACGCTTTGCACGTTTTGTATTTCTAAAGGTGCAGGCTCACGCGAGACACCAGGCAGTTTCTTTAAAAGATTGACCATGATACTGCCTCTTCTTTTATTTTCACCTGGTACGGTGCCTTCTACCATACTATTGGATCCCATATTAATACTAGAAGGTCTGGAAAGCCTTTGACTATCTCGTTTACTTTGGCGCTTCTCTCTAAGTGATACATTCAGTTGATCATCATGTACCGCTATAAAATTAACACCAGTCACATTAAAACTAAATTTACAGCTAGGTAAATTCTCACGATCCGAATAGACACCTTTCGCAAGTATCGCATTTTTACGGTCATACTCCATGGGTTTGTGCGGTATAGTTAAATCTCTTGACACTTGAAAGCCACTCGCTTTCGAATTATCACTGGTTGTCTCACGACTCGCCGCTAGCTCACTCGCAGCATCCAGGTAGAGTTTTTGAAAATTTGATTTTTGCTCAGGATCAGAAAAATCAGGATCATGACCATGAATTCTTCGATGCGCTGTCAGCGCCAGCAGTGTCACACGCATCCAGCCTGTTCTATCTTCTCCGCTTTTACATAATGTCTCAAGGTGATAGCCTAATTGCTCTAGTGATAATAAATACATGGCTTGCAAAGTAAATGCGTTTTCAGGCTGTAAATAACTTTCTTTAAAATACATTTCTTCTGCAACGAGAAATCTCCTCTGCAAAATAAGATGTTCACGTATATCAGAAGATAGTGTTGGCTTAGCTAATAGTTTATCAATTCGCTCCATGACATTCTTTCTTTTCTCACTTTCAGCCAATACATTTTCTTTGCGGGCATCCATTGCCTTAGTAAATTCGTCGTCAAGCTCACTATACATTTTATCCAAGCGGTTGATTGATTTTTCCAGACCTTTTACTAAATTTTTATCTCCTGACTCGTAATAGGAAGCTAGATTTTCGTAGACTAGCTTTGACATTGATTCGATTTCGACATTAGAGGTTTTGCCATCTTGATTAATATCGTTTAGCTTTCCATTCAATTTCATCATATCCAACACCAAGTCTTTATCCAATTTTTGGAGTTCATCAAAATTACGCGAATTCAGTCCAGATAATTTATTCATCATTTCACGTGAAAATTCATAAAATCCCTTACTATTAATGTTTATTTGTAATTTCGGAATTTTTAGTTTTCTTTGCGACACCATGGTTTCATTAGCGGGAATATTCAAATAAGTATGATTTACTTTCACGAATATAGCTCTGCCATCTGCACCCGTGATGACCATCGGTTGCTTTTGACGGCGCATCAAATCAAATGTCAATCGCATTTCGTTGACCTGATCGGTTTCACTCTCATTTTTCAGAAATATTTTCTCTACATTTTTTAGAGCTTGTGGGGTTAATAAAATCATCGAAGCGATTGATATTTCGAGGGGATGCTCACTGTCTCTGCCAAGCTCTGGACGAACCGCTTGAAGATCTCTTGCCGTTGCGGCGATTTTTTCCTGTAATGCCTGACACCCAACATAGACCCTCTTCAGAAAATCAGGTTCTTGTATAGGCACGTAAGAACTATGGCCATCAATCATGACATCGAACTGAATCTCTTGCTGACCATCTTCGCGCTTTAGTACCGCACCACTGCCATCAATAACATGATTCGAAAGTTTGTAATCGTCATCATCTTCACCTGTACGCAAGGTACTTGGCAAAGTCTTATCTCCTTGCGGGTATTGTGCGCTAACCATCAACTGTGAATTGTTTTCACCGGTATACCCAAGCTTGATCACAGCAGACCGCCCTTCGTGCATGACATGCTCTTTCTCTGCTTGAACCATGGCATTCATCACATCATCACGTGTAATATTTTCATTTTTTGAATTTTTAATGCCATTCATTTCTGCTACGGCATGGAGTCCACCTGCCGCATTCGACATCAACTGACGCATCGCATTTTTTGCACGGTCGTGCATCTCGTTAAAGTGTTCACTATTTTCAGCTCGTATTTCTTTGGGGTCGATGGCGCAATTCGTTTTAATGAATGCGACATATTCCTTTTTTAAATTATCCAACCACAATTTCAGGTTATTCATGAGAGCTGGGTTATTTGCATATTGTGCGACTAAGGCTTGCGCTGCATCGATAATAAGCTCACCGCGTTCGAGAAAGTTTTCTGTCTTCACAAAATCATAGGCGTCTTTTGCAAAGACTTTGACTTCCAATTTTCCATTTGAGCCAACGCGCAGTGGTTGTTGTGTTGCAGGATCTCTCAAACGTTTATCCTCTGAGGCGGTATACGTCCAGGTTGTCACTCCGTAAGTTGCATTCTCTTCACGCGTCCAACCACTACCCGCTTCAGGTTCACCCTTTCCCCAATTAATTTGGCGTAAAGCATTCGTGCACAGTCCGCCGTACAACTGTTTGATGTGTGTTTGCTGTAATTCGCCTTCTGTATTTCGCGAAGACTTCATACCAATTACATCCTCTCTATGGTGAGGAATTTTTTATGGTTATTATGAGTATAGTTGATAGTCGAGGTATTTTGGGTGCCTGGTGAAAACTTATGAATATACTCAACCAGTTGTTTATTCTAACTAAATGTAATTACCTTCTCTGCTATACTCAGAAAATAAGAATAATAACTATCCGCCCAAGAGGTGCATGATGATCGGTGTACTCCGCCTAAAAGATCCCCAGAATCCTGGTACGCAGCCTGATCGTAGTAACACGTGTCTATCAGCCTACGATAGTAAAAAACCCAATTATGCACTTAGCAATTTTGAAACGAATGGTGGCAAGGGGTATACATTCTTCGATGCGGGTCTTACCCCGCCACGAACGGTTACCTTCCCGACATCAGAACATTATTTACATTTTCAGCAACTATCAGGGCCCGGCAAAGAAGCTATGTTAAAAACCAATTTTGCAACTGCTTCGGCAGGTGAGGTACTGGCTGGAAAGCGAGATCCAAGTAGTCCGTATTTTATGGGACCCCATAATCTGGATCAGAAATATGTAAACGCTGATGGGACATTCAACGGTGCGGCATGGGATAATGATATTCCCGCGATTCAAATGCAGATCAATGCTACCAAATATCAACAATCTTCCGCATTTCGTGCCAGTATTGATGAAGCCATTCGCTTAGGCAAAGGTTTCAACGACGGTGGTGGAGCCGCAACAATTATTGAAGACACATCTAGTCTTCCACTGAGAAGGAATGCAAACAGTCCGCAAACAACAGAAAGGAAATGGGGCACAGGCCCAATGGGGGATGGAAAAAATATTCTTGGTAACTCGCAAACAGCTTTTGCAAATATGGTTCTTCAAGGAAAATTCGCTAGCAGAAACACAACCATAACACCGTCATTATCTGATTTCCAAACCGATGTGGTCGGCACTCTGTACAAGGAGGCTGAGACCCAGTATACAAATGGTGTTCAAGTTGCGTTAAAAAATGTTCGTCTAGCCGCGGGGTCACAAAACAAACCAGGACAACCTGATACCTCTGATCTTGGAACTAATCTAGTTGAAAATTACGACAACGCCAGTAAGCTGCTGCTTAACAAACCAAGCACGAGAATAACAACAACACCAGTTGCAACTACACCGCTCCCGACTAAAACCAATAATTCTGTCAACCTGCCAAAAGCTCGCTCTTCACCTAAGCAAGGTCGCGCGCCGAATAATCTCGACAAGCTAGATAAGATCAAAGAGTCCTTGGGAAATGACTGGACTTGCAAGCCTGATTCGAACCAACCGCACAGCCCGGTTGTTGTCACGCATACATCAGGCGAAGAATTTACCGTACATCCCAATCGCTTCGAAACGGCTTCATCTAACCCTGATACGATTAAAGCCATGTTGAAAGCATTTAAAGAGTCTTATCCAGGACAAGAGCCCAAAATTACTTTAAGTAGTGATAGTGATGCTAAAATGAAAGCGGCATGGAAAGAAGCCTTTTCTGACGTGTTTCCTGATAAGGAATTTAATAAAGTGGTTTCCTATGTTGCCGCGCAAGCACCTGCACAACCACCGCCAGCACCTGCTCGCACAGATGAGCCTGAACCGGTCACACCCCGTCAACGCATTTGAAAATGACAAAATTGTCATTCAGCCGTCATCATGACGTTAGACTCGATCGGCTATTATCATCATATTGTTCTTAACACACCCACAATGATAGGAATGCACCGTGAGGAATCGATTATTTTCCAATGTCGTCACATCCACTTCGCAGGTACGAACTTCAACAAAATTGGGCTGTCATCACGCACTGCGAAGGTATGCCGTCAACATGCGACTGAATCCAAATGAGTACTCGCAAGAATTAGTCGAACATCAGGCAAAAATATCAACCCTGTTAAGAGTCGTCATGAACGGAATGACTTCCAGTGAAATCAGATATACGTTACGAGCGGCCTTGCAAAACTATCATCCCGAATATATTCATTATCCCGTCAACCCACGTGATCATCAACGAGCGACGTCTCAATATGGTTCCGTCGTTTGGACGTCGCTATTTCTTGCTAAGGAAGGCCTTGAAATAATAAATGGTCAAAATCCAGGTAACCCTAAAATTCCTTACGTGTTAACTAAGCAGCATTACGACTCGATTACCTGCATTCCGGCACTTGCACATTTGCAAGAACATCCGTTGATGAAAGCCTGTGCTGAAAAATTTCAGTCTGAGCCATCATCGCAAGATTCTTTATTCTACGTGCCGTATGAAAGTTATGCCCCAACACGATTGGTGCGCGACTGGTAATTGAGCTTGGTTAGGCTGACATCAATTGATTCGAATGCAGAGTATGAGCATCATGAGAAATAGGTTTTTTTCCAGTACACTGACATCATTTTTCTTTGGCAAAGCACCTGATACCAACGCTCAACGTGTCTACCCTAAGCAGCGCGTATACAGCTTTAGAACTTTTGATCCCACTCAACTACAATCTCCTGATCAATTTCGTGAATATCAGGATGAGATCTCGCGGCTGTTACGCGTGGTCTTAAAAGAAATGACGACTCTACATATGAGTCGAACGTTACGCACCACTTTAGCGCACTATCACCCTGCTGATGTACATCATCCTCCCCATTCACTGGATATTATAAAATCTGTCCGCGAATACGGCTCAGTCGTCTTCTATACCTTATCGCTTGCCAAAGAAGGTCTCGATATTATGAGCGGTGAAAATCTCGGAAACCCGCCAGCCCCCTACGCATTAAACAAACAGCATTTTGATGCCATCATCAGCATCCCGGCTCTGCGTCATCTGATCGAACATCCTGCCATGAAAGCCTGTGCGCAACAGATTATTGCCAAGGGTGAAGACATCGATTTTCCAGCTCGTGAGCCTTACGAGAAGTATGCGCCGACGAGACTATTAAGAGACTGGTAGAGTGGCCGAACGATCCCGACAACTCATTTCCCGACGATATACCCACGTATAATCAATCTGTTATATTAATCTATACGAAACTGTACAAATATGATACTATGAGCGCAAATAACTAAGAGCAGTGGACATGAAACCGACTCTCGTCAATAAGCCCAATGATTACGCCCTACAGCAACTAATGGTGAATTTCGCCGGTGGTGTGCCATTGAGTGCCGATCAGCTGAATTTTCTTTATCGACACGAAAAGACCCTGAGTCAGTATGGACTGGATCCTGCGCTGAAATATTATCTCAAGCCTTATTATAAAAAAGCCGCAGATCACCATTCGTTTCTCGTACATCAAGATAATTTTGATGCGAAAGCTGCAAAAGAATTACGTAAGCGTTTACAGATTTTACTGACCGAAAAAGGCAAACGCATCAAACTGCACATGAGCCCGCGTCAATTCATGGAATTGAAAAATTCAGCCGTGCCCTCCTTAATTTTCTTTCATGGTAATCAATTTTTAACGGGCGCACCGTTTTATCTCGGTGGTATTCCGCACGTGGTGTTCTTCCAGTGGGGAAATTATTTTGGTATCGCTAAATACGTGGTTTTAGCGGAAGAGAAAGCGTTGAATAGCAATGTTCTCATTTATTTTGAGAATATGTATGAACGTAATATTGATGAATGCGTCCAGCAAGCGACGAAAGAATTACGGCATGAATTGCAGCCGGTGCAAACTGTCGCGCATACCCATCATCTGGAAAAACAAACACCGCAAGAAAATTATCGACCCAGCGTTTTTCAGACACCCAAATTGTCGCTGTCATTAGCGAATGAACGTAAAGACACGAAATAATCGCTTAAAATATCTTCTGATAGCGATGACAATACGGTTCTTTGCCATGTTTCGCGTAATAATCCTGATGATCTTCTTCCGCTGGCCAGAATGTTTTGACTGGCAATAAGAGCGTAGAAACCGATTGGTTCATTTCATGCAGACGCTTGATGACGGCTTCCGCGATGGATTTCTGCAAATCATCGTAATAAAAAATGGCACTTAAATACTGCTGGCCAATGTCTGGGCCTTGCCCATTGTTCTGGGAAAAATTGTGAATTTCAAAAAAGAATTTCACTAATTTTTTATACTCCAGTTTGTTCGGATCATACAATACGCGAATCACTTCATAGTGGCCGGTATTACCGCGGCAAACGTCGTGGTAAGTCGGATTCTTTTTGTCGCCACCTGAATAACCGACTTGTGTTCGCAAGACACCAATTAATTGTTTGAAATAATACTCCACACCCCAAAAACAACCGGCTGCGAAAATAGCTTCTTCCGTATCAGTCACATCAAGATCGGGAACAAAATCGAGACTCAATGAATTCACGCAATGCCTTGTATCGGCTGAAGTATATTGCTCACCATAAAAAACATGGCCAAGATGGGCATCGCAGCGCGCACACATAATTTCAACGCGTCGGCCATCTTGATCGGTTTCACGTTTCACCGCCTTCGGGATTTCTTCATCAAAACTCGGCCACCCGCAACCGGAATGGAACTTGGTGGTAGAACGAAATAAAGCTAGCCCGCACTGCCGGCAAAGGTAGGTGCCCGTCTCTCCGAATTGATCATATTCCCCAGAATAAGGCTTTTCTGTGCCTTTATCCTGAACCACGGCGCGAACTAAATCGGGTAAACTGGCGGCTTTATTCATGCTGATTCCCTTGCAAATGAGCCTATTATTTTCGCATAAAATGCTGGGCTTTGACAGTCAAACTCACTTAATCACACATAGATTCATTAAGTTACATCGTCAATTATTCTTATCTTAGGCTTTTCTGAATTAAGTTTGCTTTAATCCATTGGTGCTAGGATTAAGGTATGAAGAGTTCAATTAATGATTATAAGAAAAACAGAGTGGGACAAACATCATGAGCAATAATAGAGTCGTAACATTTGCAGAGTATTTAGATAACGCAACTAAAATTGAATTACTCGACAATATGATCGTAAAATATTTCCGTCCCGAAGGTCTTTACCAAAACTTCAGCCGTGTATTTAACGATATCTGCCAAGGTGACAAACCAACTTACATCGATCAGACGCCTGCCTTAGCACTCGATAAATTAACAGCCGTGCAACAATCCTTGCAGCAAGCTTTTGCCGCAATGGAAGGCGATTACAATGATCCTGAAGCTCTCCGTGAGGTCGCCTCACCTGCTAAAGTCGAAGCGTGGTTCAAATTGGTGTATGCGCAAATCCTCAAAGATTTATTTGATCTTGATGGCAATATTCGCGCCGAAATCAAAGCGATCCTCAACCGTGCAAAATTATCGGACGAAGAAATTGAAGCGGGTGGTAATGTGTTAAAACAAGCACTGCTATCCAGTTACATGACTAATGTATTTTTCCAATCAGAGCATATCATCCAGGCTTTTCCTGTTGGCACGATGGATACTCTCGACTATAACGGCGAAATCAGCCGTCGAACGATGGCCTATATGAAGCAACATGAAAAGGCCACCATCGATCGTACATTCATGAATGAATACTTACCGCAAATAAACGAGTTGGATGGTAAGCCAAATAATACTGATGCACCTGCATCGCTCGGTGTTTATAAAGCTAAAGTTAATCCTTCTAACTTCGTCAACAAATGGCTGCCAGCACTCTTAATCGGCCTGGTCATAGCGATTGGTATCGCCGCGATCATTGCCACCACCGTGTTAACAGCGGGAGCTGCACTCCCAGTATGGGCCATCGCTGCTTATGCTGTGGGCGCCACATTAGTCGCAGGTGGTGCCGTCGGTGCAACGATTAAAGGTGTACGTGATACGCATAAAAAGGAATCATCTTACTCTGATGAAGCACCTTCAGAACCTGGATCACCATCTACCAATGCCAGATTACTAAGAGTACGCACCCAGACACCATCACCCTACACTGTAACACCGAGCGTCGCTCCAAATGGTGCTGGTCAACCTGATCCTGTATCGCACACGCATGGAACAGTAGTTGCAACATCCACCACCACACATAATCAAGCAAGCCCAAGACCAGGATTTTAAATTCAAGCACCTCCCAACCAACCCAGCTCTCTGTCAGAGCTGGGTTTTTTATATTTGACACACCTCCCCCAGCTTCATACTATGGCAGACATGAATAATGATCTCTCCCAAACAGGCAAATGGCTGATCTTCCACAATGACCAACTCGTCATTTTGCGCGACACGGTCTCCACGCTGCCATTAACTTCCGAACTAAAAGGCCTGAGTCATCATTTCATTCGCGAACATTTATTGGGAGAGTTTAATGGCTCAGCCATTTATTGTGCGGAAATTTCCACGATTGTCGCGATCGAATCCCCATACGATTTACTGCCATTACGCAAGGCACTGAACACACTCGGCGAAGAATGGTTTTCGGCAGCCGCCAAAGCGTTCGCCATTCTTAACTGGGATCGCAATCATCATTTCTGTGGTCGCTGCGGCCAGCCAACCACTCAACATGCCACCCTCTATGAACGTCACTGCGCGCACTGCCACGTACATTTCTACCCGCGCATTTCACCTTCTATTATTGTCCTGATCCAAAAAGGGGATGAACTCTTGATGGCACGCAGTCATCACTTCAACCCCGGTGTTTACGGCCTGGTGGCGGGCTTTGTTGAAGCCGGTGAAAATGTTGAAGATGCCGTCCACCGTGAAGTCTATGAAGAAACACACATCCGCGTGAAAAACTTACGTTACTTTGGCTCACAACCCTGGCCATTTCCCGATTCACTGATGATTGGTTTTTTTGCTGAGTACGAATCCGGCGAGCTCATCATTGATCCCGTCGAAATTGAAGATGCAGGCTGGTACCATTATAAATCTTTGCCTGGCCGCCCCACGAGCATCAGCATTGCCAGCAAAATGTTAAACAGCTACCTGGCTGAAAAAAACAAAATCGCTGAATGACGTTGCCCAAAAATACGGCTAACATATCACTCATCCTTTAAAAAATCAGGATCCTTCCATGGAACTCTACGACAATTGGCGCGAAGAAAAGCGCTCCGCCTATCTCTACTCCATTCTTGCCGAATGTGAAGATAATATTTTACACCGCAAATTATTCAGCGATCTGCAGCACGCGGCAGAAAAGCAAGCGGGCATGTGGGAAGCGAAAATGTCTGAGTCCCATATCGCCGCCCCACCGCCTTTCACGCCAGAGTTCAGAACGCGACTGGTGGCCAAGTTGGCACGCTGGTTTGGGGCTGAGCGCATTCACTTTATTCTAGCCTCCATGAAAATTCGCGGCATGGCTGTCTTCACGCAATATCATAGTGAACATAAACACACCGGTTTGAGCAGCTCCAGTAATTTGCGTGCCGCCGTATTTGGCATGAGCGATGGTCTCGTGTCAAATATGAGCTTAATTCTCGGCATCGCCGGCGCGAATGCTGAACCCCATTTTATTATTCTCGCGGGCGTTGCAGGCTTGCTGGCAGGTGCGTGCTCCATGGGCGCGGGGGAATATATTTCTGTTTTATCGCAACGCGAAGTCTTCGAATATCAAATCGCGATTGAACGCGAAGAATTGAAAGAATACCCCGAGGAAGAAAAAGACGAGTTGGCGCTGATTTACGAAGCACGCGGTGTCACGAAAGAAGATGCGCGCAAAATAGCCAATCTGATGATCGATAATCCCGATACCGGTTTAAACACGCTGGTAAGAGAAGAGCTCGGCTTAAATCCTGAAGATTTAGTCTCGCCAATGGGCGCCATGCTGTGCTCGTTTATCGCATTTGCCATTGGTGCATTTGTTCCCTTGCTACCCTTTCTTCTGGGTCAGTCACAATGGAATCTACCCATCAGTGTTGGCATCACGGGTTTGTCACTGTTCTCGATTGGGGCATTACTGAGTCTTTACACCAACCGCAATCCCTTCCTGTTAGGGGCGCGGATGCTGGCGATTGGAGCGGGCGCGGGCATTGTGACATTCATGATTGGAAAACTGATCGGTACGGTGCCTTAGTTCAAACGAACGATGATAGTGTCATCAGACACTATCATCGGCGTATTTTTTCTTTTGAATCAGATTTTTTTAAACTTGGTCTGATACAACATATAGGCAAAGTAACCGGCACTGACGCCCACGACGATAAACATTAAACGACCAAATAAATCGCCCAAAATCACTTGCACGAGATTAAAACCGAACAGGCCGTATAAGCCAAGATCAATGCCGCCAATCATCATGAGGGTGAGCGCTAACCAACCGTAGAGGTCTAAGTCTTTCATTTACAACTCCTTTTGGAAAACACCAATAATCCTCCTAGAATAGCACACGCCTATTAAAATGCACCTCTCTGCCATTTATGATAAATTACTTTTTTTGATATTGATGGCCCAGTGATGCAGCTTGGCAAGAATGAAGTTCACATCTACACCGCAGATTTAACGCTAACCCCTGACCAGCAACAAAGGATGATGGCGTTATTAAATGAAGAAGAACGCGCGCGTGCGATGCGTTTTGTCGCGCCTATTCACCAGCAACGCTTCATTGCCGCACATGCACTCTTACGCCAATTACTCGCAAGTTATCTCAACACAACACCCGAATCCATCGCGTTTACCCACAGTGCGCACCGCAAACCAAGCTTAGCCTTACACCATGAATCGGATATCCAATTTAATATCTCCCATACTGGCCAACACGCTGCTTACGCCTTTACGCGCCGCCATGCGATTGGAATTGATATAGAATCTTTCCACAGTGACCCGAAGCTGGATGTGGCCGAACGATTTTTTAGCCCCTCCGAGGTCGCGACGCTCAAAGCCGCATCATCTGAAGAGCAGCCCGGTATTTTCTATCGCCTCTGGTCGCGCAAGGAAGCCATCATCAAAGCGAATGGCAAAGGTTTAACACAACCACTCTCTTCATTCTCAGTGCCCGCGGTGGATCACGTGGAAACGCTCACCCTCGAAGGTGAAACCTGGTACTTGTATCCACTTTCTGTACACCCCGATTTCGCCGCCGCCGTCGCGATCGCCGCTCCGGCTGAACGCTTGGCATTCTGGGAGATTATCGACCAGCAACCAATCTTCAAAACGACGCTATGACCTCCTGCGGATATTGCGATATAATGGCCTCTTTTCCCCGGTAAATATTGGGTAACGATCACAAGGAGGATGTCATGCCGTTCAAGGAATTCCAGGAAAACTATGACGCGTTTGCAGAATTGACCAGTCATATGCAAAACAATCACAGTAACAACGAGCAATTAGATATTCTCGTTAAACGTTACGTTGAACAAAATATTGTGATCATGAATGATGTCTTGACCACTAGTATTGAAAATTTGAAACGCTTGCAAAAATCACTTAACACGAACGACGTTATTTGCATTCAGGCACGTTTCACCAATGAGATCAGCAAGAAGCTTTCCATGTCAGCACAGCGATTCTTAAATGCATCACTGGGACATATCGCTGACTATAATGAATGGTTAAAAGCCCATTGCGATCTCGCGACAGATTAACAAGCGTCACCTAGCTGGAGCGTCTATGTCTTGTTTATATTACCGCGAGCATGAGCTATACGTAGAACATGTGAGCCTCACGGAACTTGCGCGTGAGTATGGAACACCGTGTTACATCTATTCACGCGAAGCCATCGTGAACAACGTGCGTGCATTTAGCGAAGCATTTGCGAATGTACGCCACCAGATTTGCTATGCGGTCAAAGCGAATTCCAATATCGCTATTTTACAGCTCCTCGCCGACCTTGGTACGGGCTTTGATATCGTTTCACTCGGTGAATTGCAGCGCGTCATCACGGCAGGCGGTAATGTTAAAAAGGTAATTTTTTCCGGCGTTGGCAAAACAAAAGACGACATTCTCGCGGCGATAAATTACGGTATTTTTTGCTTCAATATCGAGTCTGAAGCTGAACTTGACCGTGTGGCTGAGATTGCGGCTTCACTGCATAAAACCGTCGATATCATGCTGCGTGTCAACCCTGATGTCGATGCTCGGACACACTCGTACATCTCTACTGGCTTGCGTGAAAATAAATTTGGCATGAATCTCACCGATATCATTCCATTATTCAAAAAGATAAAAGCATCTCCATCATTACGCTTAATCGGCATTGGTGCGCACATCGGGTCACAGATCACGGAACTTGAGCCCTTCTTATTATCGCTCGATCACTTGCTCGCGATTTATGCCACCTTAAAAGAGATGGGCATTGATATCGATTACGTCAATATTGGTGGCGGCTTAGGCATTACTTATCGCGATGAAACACCACCCAGCGTGCAAGAATACGCCGATGCCTTACAAAAAAAATTGGCGCACTATCCACTGAAATTAATACTCGAACCCGGTCGCTCGATCGTCGGCAACGCCGGTGTTTTGCTCACGCGCATTGAATATCTGAAAGATAACGGCACCCGCCATTTTGCCATTACGGATGCGGGCATGAATGATTTAATGCGTCCTGCACTTTACAATGCGTGGCAAAATATATTGCCTGTTGTGAAACACGAACAACCGTTACAGCGTTACGATATTACCGGCCCTGTGTGTGAATCAGCCGATTTCCTCGGTAAAGATCGCTCGCTCGCGATTGCTGCCGGAGAATTATTAGCCGTTGACTGCGCAGGCGCATATGGATTTTGTATGACATCTAATTATAATTCGCGCTGCCGACCCCCCGAAGTATTGGTGTCTGGCAATCAATCCTATTTGATCAGACGCAGAGAAACGATTGAAGATGCGATGAGTCTCGAACAATTAGTGCAGGATTAATATAACCCGTCATCTCTTGCTATGACGTCAGGGAGAATCAATGAATTTTAATTTGAACGAAGAGCAACATGCTATTCGTGATATGGTGCGTGATTTTGCAGAAACCGAAATGGCACCGTACGCCGCAGAATGGGATGAAAAGCATATCTTCCCCGTCGACACACTGCGCAAAGCCGCCACACTGGGACTGGCTGCCATTTATGTGAATGCCGATGTCGGTGGCAGTGGTTTATCACGTTTGGACAGCGCCATTATTTTTGAAGAACTCGCCGCCGCCTGCCCCTCCACCGCCGCTTATCTTTCCATTCATAATATGGTCGGATGGTTGATTGACCAATTTGCCAGCGAAGCCTTACGTCAGCAATGGCTCCCAAAACTCGCCACCATGGAAGTTTTAAGCAGTTATTGCCTGACCGAACCCTCGTCAGGATCCGATGCGGCGGCCTTAAAAACCACGGCAGTCCGAGACGGTGATGAGTACATTCTAAATGGCGCCAAAGCCTTTATTTCAGGCGGCGGAACCAGCGACATCTACGCCTGCATGGTTCGCACCGGTGATGCGAGCCCGAAAGGCATCAGCTGCGTGCTCGTTGAAAAAGATAGACCCGGCATCAGTTTCGGCAAACGCGAAGAAAAACTGGGTTGGCATAGCCAGCCCACGACCATGGTCTTTTTTGAAGATTGCCGGATTCCCGTCAGCAATCGTATTGGTGATGAAGGCATGGGATTTAAAATTGCCTTAAATGCCTTAAATGGTGGCCGTATTAATATTGCCGCCTGCTCACTCGGTGGTGCAAGAAACTGCATCGCACTCACGCGCCAATACTTAATGGAACGCACGCAGTTCAAGCAAAAATTAGCGGAATTTGAAGCCTTGCAATTTCGCTTCGCCGATATGCTGACCGATCTCGATGCCTCACGCTTGATGGTCCACCGTGCGGCCGTGTCACTCGATCAAAAAAATCCTGATGCCATTATGCATTGTGCAATGGCCAAGCGCATGGCGACCGATTTATGTTTTAATATTTGCAACCAGGCATTACAAATGCATGGCGGTTACGGATACATTCGCGAATACCCCATCGAACGCTTCTTCCGCGATTTGCGCGTCCATCAAATTCTGGAAGGCACTAACGAAATTATGCGCCTTATTATCGCGCGACAAATTTTCCAGGAATCCTTTCAATTAGCTTAAATTTACTAACCGAGGAATATGCATGTCAAAATTAAAAATCAAAAACGCGATAGCAGCGGTGATGATGTTAGGTGTCTCGTGCGCAACCAGCTCACTACTCGCTGAAAATGCTGAAAAGCCGATGGATATGACTTCAAACATCAAAGGGATGGAAAAATGCTACGGTATTGCCAAAGCTGGGATGAATGATTGCGGTAACGCTAATCATCAATGTGCGGGTGAAGCGAAGATCGACGGTGATAAAAAAGAATGGTTATTAACGCCAACGGGCTTATGCAAGAAGATTGTCGGTGGAAGCACTAGCAGTACCTAAATTAACGTAGATATCCAGCTTACCTGTACGCATGCTTCAAATACATGGGGGTCGCGTAGACCCCCTGAATGGCCATCTCTTCACCACCCCGCATTTTTTGTTCTTAACTCTATCTTTTTACCACTATTTGCGAGAAAATTAACAAAATGTCGCTTATTTGTCAGTGACTGAATAAGGAAACATCAAACGTGACGACACCCTTACTCGTATCCGGAATCGGCTTAAGAACGCCGCATATTAGCGAGTTTTTGGAGAAAAAGCCGGGCGTGGCCTGGGTGGAAGTGCACAGTGAAAATTATTTCGGCGAAGGTGGCCGGCCACTGCAGCAGCTCGAACAAGTTCGACGCGATTACCCCATCAGCCTGCACGGCGTGAGCCTCTCACTCGGCTCGACTGACGAAATTAACTGGCACCACCTCACCGCCTTACGCGATTTAAACAAGCAGATTGATGCATGCCTCATCTCCGATCATTTATCCTGGTCTTCGTTCAACGGCCAATATTTCCATGATTTGCTACCCCTGCCTTATACGGAAGAATGTCTCGCGCATGTTGTGGAACGCATTCAGCAAGTGCAGGAATTTCTCGGCAAGCAAATCCTGATAGAGAATATTTCCAGCTACGTCACCTATCCGCAATCAACCATTCCGGAATGGGAATTTCTTCGCCAAGTCGCAGAATCAAGCGGCTGCGGTATTTTATTAGATATCACCAACATTCACGTCAGCGCCACCAATCACGGCTTTAACCCGATGACATATCTCGATGCCATTCCAGCGCATTTGGTGCAGCAATGTCACCTTTCTGGATTTTCGACCATGGTGATTGATGGCCAGGAACTTTTAATTGACAGTCACAGTCAACGCATCATGCCGGCAGTTTGGGATTTATTTACTAGCGCCAATCAAAAGCTAGGCGTTAAGCCAGTCATCATCGAATGGGATAACCATTTACCTGCGCTTGATAAACTTTGCCTCGAAGCGTGGCGAGCTGAATCGATCATCAAGGAGCACTATGTCGCTGCTAAACACACAGGCTGAGTTTATTGAAGCCTTACTCCAGACCGATCAAACTTGCGACCTCGTCGTGCCTGCGAATCATCTTGCGATCTATCGCAATAATATTTCCGTCAGTCTGATTAACGCACTGAAAAATACGTATCCATTAGTGCTGGCCTTATTGGGCGAAGATTTTTTTATCATGACGGCGAAGGAATACATGCTGCAATATCCCTCACGCAGTGGCAACTTGCATGATTACGGCGAATATTTCAGTCATTTCCTCGAGAGTTATGAGCCAGTACACCATTTAATTTATCTGACTGAAGTCGCTCAATTTGAGTGGGCGTGTCATGTTATTTACCTCGCACCGAATCATCCTCCCTTCGTTCATCACGCCTTAGCGGATTTTACGCCGGAGCAACAAGCGGAATTGCATTTCCTTTTGCACCCAGCCTGCTGGATCAAGAAATTTCATTTTCCTATCTTGGATATTATTGATCTATGCAAAACCAATCCCCAAGCAACTCTTGATTTAAATAAAGAGGGTGTCAATTTATTACTGATTCGTCGTGAACTAGATTTCGCCCTACTACCTCTCGAAGCCGATGATTTTGCATTTCTGCAAGCACTGAACCAAAATCAAACCCTTACTGAAGCTTTGCAAGCAGCACACCAGGTTAATGCGGATTATCCACTTGAAGAAAAACTACCCGAATTTATTAAAGACAATATTCTGGTGGACTGTTTTTTGGTGAATGATTAAGGCTGGGCAGAACACGTAGCGAAGCACCACCTTGTAAAGACATGCCATTCCCAACGCATGATCTAGAATATTAATGATAGGATAATATCCAATAATCCTTGATTTGATGAATATTTGCTTGCTATGATCGCGTAAAAATATGTCCTCATTGTCAACTTTCTTATAAAAATCATAAAGGTACATCATGCGTAGTGCATCTGGAGACCTGAAAGCTAAATTTAATCAAGATTGCGCACCTTCTACCACTCCGGTGACTACCGCTGTCTATACTAACCAGGCTAACCTAATAAATTTAAAGCGCACGCCCATTTCTGATCAGAGTATCTTTGCTCAACCTACACAGCCAGCTGCAACAACAGTAAATAATACGAGCAACTGGGACGTAGTCCTAACATTACGTACTCAGGTGAAAAGCAGAATGAGAGGTGAGTTAGCCACTGACGTCGGGGATTTAATTGTGGTGCTTCATTCAGATCAGCACACCCCAACGCATGTATTGGCTAGAAATGAAAGGAAAGGTCTGCGTGGGGTAATCACAGATAACAATTTTGAAACTGGCCTGATCGCTAAGACACAACTGCAATTAGATAATATTCATAGTACAAATAGATTTTTAGCAGTGCTCGACATCGTCTTAAACCACCCCAGTTTATTGTCTCAAATAATGCGCATTGATGAATGCAAAGAACTACCCGCTCACTATAGTACCGTTGTTAATCTTTTAAATGCCCGACGCATTTTGCCAGAGGCACTCATGGCATTACTAGAGATGGAATTCAGCAAAAAGATCGGCTTGAATAAATCTAGCGGTGATCTCCTCCGTGATGAAACGTGTGCAATAAAACTAATGTCAGCAATATTAAAACCATCAGCAAACTTAAATAAATTCAGCCTAGATTTTATCCAAAACATGACACAGTATATTGAAACAGAGACCAAGAAGAGAAGTTTCAAAAAAGAGAAACCTTTGGCGAGAATATTAAGTTTTATTTTACACCATTTCATCCTGCTCGATTCCAAAGATTTTCCACCAGAACTGATATTGATAATGCAATGTATCAACGAAACCGCCATGAAACATGGTGTTGAAGAGAATCAACGTATTACATTTGTAGGTACCGCTTTCTTTCTTCGTTACCTCTGCCCACTCATTAGAATGTCAGAAGATAATGATAAAGCCTTTGGCAAATCTCTAAAGAAAATCGGCTTAACCTCGAAAGCAATCAATAAAGGGTTGATATCGATACAAAATCGTATCGATCCTGAAGAAAATGAATTTAATAACACAACATTTAGCCCGATTCTTGAAGAATTGCGCAGCTTATATAAACCTGCTGCCAAGTTAATTAGTCGAATGGCTACACTACCCATTAAAGAATTCGCTGTGGATTATAAGCTGGAGAAGGAAGCGGCAGTTTACTATCAGCTTATACTTTCTATACTATCTAAGGATAGCGAAGCAAATAAACCCTGGATAGACGCCATTACTTTGCAGCCAGGTGAACCGTCTATTGACGAACAAATTTCAACTGCTGAAGCGTTTATCGCGTTAGCGTGCAAGAATAATCGCCATTCCAAATATACAACCACTTACATTTAGAAATTTTTTACTTGGGAAAAGAACTGAGGTAAGCATCAGTTTAACAAATCCAATTCACAAACATAGGCGCAACTTAAACCAACATTATCAATCTTTACTGTCAAGCATGTTGATTTATTGATCAGTAATCATCATAATAGGGCTATTCTGAACATCTGTCAGGCTATCCTATATAAAAATAAGAATATTTTATGATGATTCGCAGAAAAAAAAGCCCTTCAAAATTCATCCAATTACCGACGGATGTGCTTGAATATATTCAAAGAAAACTGGCCATTACAGATCAAGCAAACTTTGCAGTTGTCAACAGAGCATGGGCAACTGCTGGGTCACGGTCTCGAGGCGGCAGTCGTTGGGAATATAATTTTGCTCGCCATTTCCCTCATAAATATAATTTTCTCATTGCGACACATTCTAGGATTTCTAACTGGCGAGCAGAATTTGAAAACCAAAGTAACGAAGAATATAAGAGACTCACACCAGGGCAACGAAAATTATTTCGTCTTGTAAAAGACAGTGATTTTGTCACTCTCCGTGCGCTAACTTCACAGATAAGTCCACATGACATATTAGTAAAAGATAGTAACGGATTCAATATTACATACTGGGCGAACTACTATCAATCATACACCTGGTTACATGAAATATTTCACCAAAAAATATTACCGATATACTCTTTAGATGGTGTAGTAAATGTAAATCATATTGATATGAATAACACAACTATTCTCCATATGGCCATCATGTTCCATCAAGAGAAAGATTTTTTCCACAGTCTACTTGCCGCGAATCAAGCCACCATCAATGTGCAAAATGAATACGGAGCAACCCCACTCTTCATCGCATGCAAATATCGTGCTACTGAAATAGTAGCGTTATTATTAAATCATAATGCGAATGTTAATTTACCAGATAAATCGTGGACATACCCACTGTTCATGTCGTGCCAGCAAGGTGATTGTGCAGCAGTGCGCTTATTGATATCACATGGTGCTGATGTTAACGCTGTCAATGTTGCAGGACTTAACCCTCTCTTTGCTGCCAGTGAAAATGGGTATCTGGAAATTGTTGAAATATTGAATGTTGCAGGTGCAAAACTGAAGTCAACGTGGGTCAAGCATCCCTGTGCGTTCTTTGTAGCTTGCCAGAAAGGGTTTACTCCCATCGTAAGATTACTTCTAGAGCGTGATCAGGGTGCTGATCTGAAAGAAAGATATGATCAAGGAAATACCGTGCTCCATATTGCGTGTGAGAATGGCCATGTTGATACAGTAGAGTTATTACTTGATAGTGGTGCCGATATTAATGTTTTGAACAATGCAAGTAAAAGCCCACTTGCTATCGCTAGTGAAAAGCAACATAGGGCTGTCATTAATATTTTGCTTAAACGAGGCGCGAAGCTCGACTTAAGCAATGCAGACAGCGAAACGCCACTCTTCTCTGCCTGTCGTAAAGGATATAAATCAATCGTTAAAAAATTGCTTGCTGCAGGTGCAGATGTCAACATGACATGTGAAAATCGCATGACCCCCCTGATGAGTGCTTGTCAGAATGGACATACAAAAGTGGTGGGGTTATTACTATCTGCTGGTGCGAAAGTGAATTCAAGAAGTACGTCTGGCGCAACCTCACTTTATATTGCATGTTTTAACGGTCATGCTGAAGTAGTGAAACTATTAATAGCGCATGGTGCTAATCTCAATGCGATGCATAAAACTGGTACCAATCCAATGAGCGTCGCATTCGAACGTGGATATATCAATCTGGTAATCGTATTGTTAGACGCCGGTGCAAAAGTTAATTTAACATTAGATGAGTGTAGAGAAGTTCTGAAAATTGCGAGCAGAGAAAAGCGTGAAGGCACTTTGCTAAAGTTGATTATGACTATGCTCCACATTTATATAGATGTATGCCAGGAAGCAATGGAAAGCGATTCACCAAGTTTGTCAGCTAAACAAAGAGTTAGGCTTATTTTCAAACTATTTAAAGTGCAACTTGATGTTAGCGAAATTCGAAAGTTGGCGCTGACTCTATGCCAGGTACTAAACGGAGAAGAATCGCCGAAAGTTTTCGCAGAGAATATAAAATCATTTAATAGAGACTGTCTTCTCAAGGAAATTTCTCACTATTGCGTGATACACCATCTGGTACCAACAATAATCCGAACAAATAAGGATTACACCAAATAGCAAACCTAGCCCGGTCGAAATTCAACATTTCATCCGGCTACACTCGCTACCCATTAAAATTAGGCGGCAAGGTTATCCGAATTTTAAATGGAATCAATACAATATAATAATTTATAAACTTTGGGCGAAATCAATGGTATTGTTTACTTTTTTATCAATTACTGGCATAGTACTGCCGACATGAAAAGACACGCTATCTTAAGCAGTATTACTGAAATGACACAAACAATAAAATGACGGGGTGCGCAACATGCTCGGTAGAATCGAAGATAAAAACAAAAACTTCCTGAATCAAATAAATCATAGCATCACAATCCTGACTAAAGGTATTGCACAGCTGGCATCAAGTGAAGTCGATCGTCATTCGAAAAATATATTAGAAAATCTACATCAAGCGCGTGAACTGAGTGACGACTCCAAGCTAACAAATGAATACGTCATTATTGCTTATCAGGCAGTACCTAATACTAGTCAACACTATAAGGAAGCACAAAGTGCTCTATATCATTTTCTGGATTCATGCGTCTTATTGTGCACCGATGAAAATGAAAAAATAGCCCTTAGAGAAGCCAAACTGCAATGCGCGTTTAATATGAGTGAAACCGACCTGTTTGCATATACACTACATGAAATTTGCGGATTTAAAGGTAACAACTTGCTTAAAGGTGATTCCATCCTTAGTGTCATAACAAAGATGGCAGAAGTTGTAAGAAATTCTGCTGAAGAAAATAGACAAGTTGAAAGCTCAGCTCATGTTCAACGTGAAATGACCATCCCGTTAGGTTGGTCTCTTGATACAGCGTATATGATTGGCAGACACTGCATCGATCCAGAGCAGCCTCTGGCCAAACGTTTTCATCAATTAATGGCCTTCTCCCGAACCTGCCGCTTTTTTAGAGTAGCAACTAGCCAATTGAGACAACAAATAAAAGAACATCATGAATTTAATTTGAGGGTTCCTGATCGTAAATTCAGGTTGATTATTATTGGTAATGATGGCGTTGGTAAATATTCACTGTGGAATCGCTATCTACACAAAGCTAACTTGCTAGATACACCCGACGAACATAATTTAGATGATAGCGGGATCACGCATTTAAAAATGAGCCAGGAAAAAATTCAATTATCGCTATGCTATACGGACAATCTCGCAGTTAAATCGTCTCTACGTGGCATGCATGGAGTCGTGGTTCTCTATGACACAACAGACCAGGCTTCTTTCGAGCGCATACAAACCTATGCAATAAACATACAGTGTAACGCCCCTGATAGTGTCAGTGTTATTCTTGTCGGAACAAAATGTGATCTCGTAGACCGTAAGGTAGTAAATTCCGATATAGCAAAAGCATATGCTGATAGCATGGGATGGACTTTTATCGAAGTCTCTTCGAAAGAAAACATCAATGTTGATCTGGCTTTCGAAATGCTAGTGAGTAAGATCATCGAGATTGAGCAAGGAATACAAAGCACACCAGCCTGTCTGAACACATAGCGAAGCCCAACCTTGCTAAATCGTCAAAAATTCTAATCTTAAAAATTTAGCAGCCAGGAGTTTACCATATGCGATTCAATTCACTTTATCTACACAGAATTAAAAAAATATTGATTATATTTTTTATCATGCCCTTATCGATAGCTCACAGCGAAACGATAAAGCTAAAAAATCCCAACTTGATTAGTGTCGTATCTTATAGCGAATTCAAACCTATCAGCTATGGTAATGGCCAAGGTTACGAATCTGATTTATTAAGAGCGATTGCTCAATTATGGAAGGTCAATATTACATTTCATCCTGAAAGCATATACCAAGGCATTTGGCGACTACCATCAAGATCGTATATTCCAGTGGATATTGCAATGGGTGGTATCACGCCACAAGACTATAGACGAAAGGAAGGCGCATCTTTTTCTATTATGACAACGCATTTTAGTCAGTCACTGCTTGTTAGAAAAAAAGACTATGAATCAGGCCGCATCACTTCTTACCATTCATTTAAAAACTCAGCACTGAAAATTGGTGTTGTTCCTGGAACAACCGGTGAAAAATACGCCTATGTGAGAGCGCAGGAGAATGATTTACCTGCATCCGTCATTGTCCAATTGCCAAGTGAATCAGCACTCTTACCGGCGTTGAAAACAGGTAAAATTGATGCAATCGCACGCGGTGAGATTGGAAATGATTACCAGGCGGCGCATGACAACAGCCTTATCACCATTTCGAGAAAAAGTTTTAATGAAGGATTTTCATTTGCCATCGACAAATCAAACCCTGAATTAAAAGTTAAAATAAATGATGCCATTCGACTGATAACGAATAATGGAAAAATCACCTACAAGCAATGGACGAAAAACCATCATATATTTTCTGACCAGGTAAGAAAGCTTAGAATTTCGCACTGATATTCTCATCAGCGACACGGATAATTATAGCGAGCATCACTGTACTTTCAATTTCATCCGGCCTACACACTTGGGTAAGAATTTTATGCTTAACAGACCCGTCAGCAAAGTTCATAATCAACCCTTATGGCTTTTTATTCAGGTCATCCTTTAAATCGTCACTTAGAGAATTTTGATCGATATTTTCATTCTTAACTTTAAATAGCAGCAAGCTCTTCAAAGTAGGTACATCAGCACTCACGCCCACTGATCGTCCGGCGTTGGCTCTTTTCAGAGGATCTCGCTCAGCAATAGCCGCCCGACTGTCGGATTCCTCTATAATGCGCGTGTACACCTCGAAAAGTTTTAGCTCTTTTAGACTAGCATTTGAAGCTAGCGCAGTCGCACCAATTTTACCAATTTTGTTTCCCGCAAGGTGAAGAGTATCAAGCGTGTTGTTTAGCGAAAATGCTTTCGCTCCCTCATCTCCAATTTTATTATTAGTTAAATCCATGTTCCTTACAGCTTTGCATGTTGCAAGTTTTTTTCCCCCTTCGTCACCAATATCATTACCGCTTAAGTTGACCGTAGTGATAACTGGGTTATTAACCAAGCCTTCAGCAATTGCTATCGCTCCTTCGTCTCCGATTTCGCAGTTCCATAAGTTTAGGGATGATCGTCGTTCGTTTGAGGCTAATGCTCGTAGACCATCAGCGCCGATGTTATTGTTAGCGACATTAAGATTTTCTAGCGTATTGTTAGCAGCAAGGGCTATTGCGCCTTTTGCACCAAATTTGTTGGAGCTCAGACTGAGATCACAAAGGTTCGTATTTCTGGCAAGGTCAATTGCTCCATCATCTTCGATATCATTTACCTGTAGCTGGAGTTCTGTGAGTGTCTTGTTCTGTGCCAGCGCTTTTGCTCCTCTGTCAGTAATGCCGCAGCTTGCCAGCTCGAGAGTTGCGAGGGTGGTGCTAAGTGCCAGCGCTTCAGCGCCTTCATCTCCAATTCTAGTATTACCAGTTAAAGTGAGAGATCTGAGCGTTTTATTGGCTGCAAAGGCTCGCGCGCCTTCGGCACCTATTTCGCACCTATATAGCAGCATGAAAGTTAGAGTGGTATTGGTAGCAAGAGCCTTTGCGCCTTCATCACCAAACTTTGCATTTTGTATAAATAGACTTTTGATTTCAGGATGCTTAGCAAGAAATGGAAGAATATGATTATTTATATCATTAAGGCTAAGAGCATCGCCTCTTCTATCTAGCATCAATTCCGTTCCATTATGTATCCTTTCATTTAAATCGAATCTGAACATGGCCATTTCCCCTGCGTTATTTTTGTTTCTTGAGTGATGTCATTTCATTTAGTCTTGTATAAATACTCTTTCCTATAAGTATAGTCGCTAATGAAATTTTGAGTGAGTCTGTAGCCGTTTAATGAAAATGCTCGTATATAGAATTAGTTATATAATAGAAGTAGAGATAATTGCAGTATTGTTGCATTTGCAAGTAGGTTGTGCACGCAGCGAAGCCCAACAATACTTTCGCTTACCGTTATGTTGGGCTTCGCTACGTGTGTTCAGACCGGGGACATTATGCGTATTCTGCCCAACTTGCTGTATCAGCAATTACATAACATCATTCAAAGAGTAATAGAACGGGGGTCACATAATGTATTAATAATGGCAAACCTGACACTTGATTCTCCGAAAATCAAAACATTTTCGGCGACGTCTGTGACATGGATTCTTGTCGAACTTGCAGTTTAAGAGGGCCTGACTGTGTGTTCTTCCGTACTTCTTCCAGTAATCTGTTCTGCTCTTTCAACAAACTAATTGTCTGTTGTTGGTTACGTAACATTTCTTGTCTGAATTCTCGTTTCATCTTATCTTTTTCAAACTGAAAGGGGTCATTGATCCACGCTTGAATGGATTTGAAAAGCGCTTCCTTTACTGAAACGAATAAATCAGCCTTGTGGTTCGGCTCGATGTAAGCCAACAGCAGGTTAAACATTTTTTCAGCAGATGTATCGGATGGGCGTGGAATCTTTCTCAGTAGTTCACGTGCGCCTACTATGCTGCAAGGAATGGTGTCTAAAGCCGCCGTTGAAATACCCTCTTGTTCCCTTAAAAAATTCACGAGCGTGCAGAAAAATACGCACCGATCAAAATTGTATTCAATGTTATCACCCGCCTCTTCCAATACCATTTCATCGCTAGCAGCGGTTGGATTAATAGCCACTTTGATTGCATTGTGAAAGGCATGTCGTAAAAGAGTTTGGTTCTCGGTAGCTGGGTGATCGGCAAAGAGTGCCATAATTAAATAATATTTCTCATGGGCATGATTTAAAAACGGTAGTTGGCTGACATCTGCCGACAAAAGTAAATTAATCAAAAAGCCAGCTAACACTGGATCTTCTTTTCTCTTCTCCCAAAGTTTTAAAAATGCCTGGTGACGCTTCAACGGATCATCAAATTCATAGTGGGCGGTGAGCAGAACTCGGTTGCTGGCTTTTAAACGTTCGTATTCCGCAGGATCAGGGGCCTTTGGTAGGCAATTATGTGGATCTTCGATCAGGATTTTGAGTGATGCTAACAACATTTCAAGGTTTTCGAGAATTTCCTTAGTTGCCAATAAATCATAATTGCCAAGTTGTTTATGTGCCTCACAGATTAGCGATGAATAAAGCGATATGAAGTGATCGTGTGTTTTTGTGCGAAAGTCGATGTATTCGATATTAGATTTATTTCTATTACCATGATTGAGAATGACCACACTCAAGCGATGATTTGATTCAACCGTTCGTTTTAATTCTTTGGCTGATTCCGTGTCGTCTAAAGTGAATTTTTTAATGACATCGTAGGTTGAAATTGCACGCGTAATGACATCGTTATTCTTACTGCGTTCGTAAAATCCGTAGTGACGTGCGTTAAATCTAGTCGGGACATATAATTGCGGTAAGCGAACAATAGCAAGGCTCTTTGAAGCAAAGAGCTTGTTCAGGCCTCTAAATAATTCTATGTTAACACAAGGTTCAAATTTCTCTTTATTCGCCAATATGTATTTATCACAGTAAGACTCTTCTGGATTTTGATCTGTGCTAACTGGTGTACTGCCTTGGCTAGACTTGTCGAATCGAACCCACGAGTATCTTAGCTCCGTATCCAATTTGTCGCAGTAAGATTTATTTATGAATTGAGCCTGAAGGTTTTCGATGGCGATCTCAAATAATCTTGGATGACTGCCGATTGCTTCTATTAATGGCAAAGTTATCAAGGTCTGATCGCTAAAAGTAATGGTCAGTGAGCGCAATTGTTTGCAGTCGGCAATTAATGTAGTGACTGCAGAGAGTCATTCAGGTGTAATATTGTGCAACCTGACGATTTCTATTTGCTCTTTATTAATGTACTCAGCGATGCGTAAAATATTTTCTGGATTTGTAATTTTTTGATTAATCAGCAAAGTATTGTCTTTGGTGTGATATGCTAAATTGGTTAATTCGGTTTCGCTGCGCAGCATTGTATGGGCCTCGTTTTTTTATTTGCGGCATTCTAGCATTGGTCAATTCTCATTTCTAGCGTCCACCTTACCAACCTGAGACCGACTACTTTATTGCTGGTATAGCCATGATTCATTTAAGCGAACACTAGATTCCAATCTGTGCTATAGTACCAACAGCAATCCAGCGTCTAGCTGCCCTCACCAAGCATCACCAACCGTTATTCTTACTATATTCTACTAACTTACATCGATGGCACCTCGTCATTCGAGCAAGACTATATATGGAAAATAATTATATGAATCGTTTACAAAAGGCTAATGCCCTTCTTTTTGTTTCACTTGTTTTATCTAGCCCAATGAGTTTCGCAAAAGACGCTACGCCTGTTGAAAATATCATTCATTCATCACAGGAAATGCTGTCAGATACGACGATTACGACAAAAGTGAAAGGGTTGCTGATAAATGAAAAGGTTTTTGGTGACAAGGATATTTCATTATTAGGTGTCAGCGTTAAAACAGTTGATGGCATTGTTTACTTAAAAGGTAAGGTTACAAGAGAAGACCAGGCAACGAATGCCATTAAAATAGCCAAGTCTGTGAGAGGCGTGAAGAAAGTTGTATTTTATTTTAAAGTAGCACCCACTGCATAATGGCAGTCGATATCATTAATTAACCGCTCATATTTTTTAATTGTGTTAGATAAAATTGGGAAAATATTATGAAAGCAATTCAATTAGCATGCTTAGTTTCAATCTTTTCAATCGGTGTTGCACAAGCAGCAGTCCCTTGTGATGAATTTCAAATCGTCGTTAATAACCAATTAGCTGACAATTTGTTAGCAACGAAAGTTCAGATCAAAGGTGCGTCACTTGATCCAGATGGTATTCAAAAATTAGACAGCAAACAAAGTCTGGTATTTACAGTGAAGAAAAGTCAGGCAGATGTACCGATGAAAGGTGAGTTGACGTTTCATACCATCAGCCTACCGTCGAAGTCAGTTGCCATACAGTTTAGCCTCAATAACTCTGGGTTGATTTGTAAGCATGACGACCAACCACAAAGCAGTGATTATTCGGTAGAGAAGACAAGATTACCTAATAAAGTTGAATATACCATTTCAAATAAGTAATCGTTTACCGCCATTAACTAACATGTTTCCGGTTATTACCCGGAAACATGTTTATAAAGATAGTGTACGTTTTATCAAATCCAGTTGCTAAATGATATACCCACACCGGCACTATTCGTGCGATGGTTGTACTCAATTAAACTCTGTCCGTAACCACTGAAAACTTGCACGTAGCCATTTAGATATCGGGTGAGTGGGAATCCAACTGACAATTCAGCACTAGTATGACGACCGCCGTGCACACCTAAACCATAGGTTCTGAAGTTAATCACATTCGCGTCAAATTTATAAGCGAGTAACAATTGCATGTAACCAAGATAACTGCCGATATCCGGATTATGTTGCATGAGCGAATGATCATGGAAGATAAACCATGGTTTAATACTCAGCATGAAATTACCTTTGGAAGCAATACCCTCGATGTAGAGACGATTCCATGAACGTTCTAAATCATTACCGAAACCATTGGATTGATGTTCCGCACCAATATTTAGGAAATTAATGGAGAAATCACCATAAAGCGGATAATTAATTTCATTCGCAAGAAATAACTCAGGCTCATAATCAGTGGATCTAAAAAATGCTGACTTATTATAGGCCTGCCAATACGAGAGTTGCGTGTAGGCGAGATATAAGGTTGAGGGATAACCGAGTATATTCTTCCACAATGGTACTTTCAAACTGAACTGATATTTGATCTCTTCACGATTTAATTTTTCATTATCAGGTGTTTGGCCCTGATAAATGCGGTTGTAAGGCGAACCCGTATAGTAATACGGCATCAAATAATTTGCTTTATAGAAACCAACTGTAAAAAAATTAGGAACAGCTTTTTGGTCATTTGACGCGCGCTGTTCAACTGCGCTAGTTTCCACGGTGACCGTGGTAGATTTTTTGTTATTAGCACCTACGTGAGTAGTAGTAGCATGAGTAGATACAGAAACAGCAGAAAGGGTGATGATTATAGCGGACATGGTACATTTAGGCATTTATATTTGTTTTCCTGATTGTGAGTGACGAGTGTACCCTACATTACTCATTATTGCTCAATTAGTTTATTGCGAAGAGGCAGATAAAACAGACGGAAAACTCTCGTGAGACATAAGTGTGAGTGATTATTCAGGCTTTAAATCTTAAATCCATATTCTTTTAATAGCTCGGCGAAACGCTTACCCTCTTCAGTCATTCCTTGAAATAAATATATTTTAAGATAATTACGTAAAATATATTCATATGGTGATCCCATTAGCACACCGAGAATGGCGTCTATGCGTGCCTTATCTTCCATGCGATTGATGTCGCAGCGCTGGAACAAGATCGCTGCCAGTATTTCTGCTTTACTAGCTTTTCTTAATGCATCACCCTCTTTAAAACTGCTGATGCAATTATGTAAGGCACGATCTTTATTCCATTCACGCCAGCGTTGGAAGAAATTAACGGCTAATGTTTTATAGTGCCCAATGGCCTGATCATTCTGATTCAGCTCCATCATCACCATAAAGAAGATGGCGGGTATCGAAGCCTCAACATTGGCCCACGAACAATTACCGCTGATTTGTGCGTCGACCTTGAGCTCGGTAATCGGCTGCAATCCCAGAATTTGATCGAGCTCTTCATTGATGAAATCACTGGATTTCTTTTGAAAGATTAAACTCTTCATAAAATCCACGTTCAAGTGAGCTGGATTTGTCACGCGATAAAACATAATGTTGTCATATAGACGACTATCTTCACGCCTGTCGCACTTCACCCATAGATTTCCATGTCGTATGAAGGTAATAGCATGACCTTCATAGCCAACCGGAATCAACAGTGGGTCTTGACTCACTAATTCGTCAATTTGTGATTTCGATTTTCTTGTATCAACGCGATATTGTTGGAATTTAATCAGCTCAGACGAACGATTTAATACACTCACAATAAACTGTGCGACGCCAGCGTAGCGTCTTAATTGACGCGCAGCAAAATGATTTTGAAATTGCGAAAGAGATTCAGCGATTAAGCCTACTGTAATTTCCAGCAAAAATCCCTCGAAATCAACTTCTATATATTCGTTGTCAGGATCGACAATACTCGCCATACCAACGAGTTCATACATGTGTCCCAATAATTTGGTGTTAATGTAATCCTGTGCGAAAAGCAGATCAGCGCCGCCCTTCACTAATATCTGCCGAATCGATGATTGTCCGCGTAAAATGGGCATGACCAATACGGGCTGGCCGGAAAGCGTGTAAGCATCCGGATCGGCACCATGTTCGAGTAATAACTTAATGATCTCGGCATTCGCATTTTCAGCAGCCCAATGCAGTGGTGTTGAGCCGGTAACAGCCTGAATATTAGGTTGCGCACCGTGCTGCAATAATAAGCGCGTGATTTCAAAGTTATCGGCAATGGCGGCTTCGATGAGCGGCGTGAATCCGTAAATATCGAGCTCATTCACATTTTCACCCATACGCAGTCTGTTTTCTACACTGCGTAGATCTTCCGCGATGATAGCATCAGCTAATGTATACATATCGTCATGCCATTATGGAAATTGCGGTTTGGGATTGAATTTCTTGCCCATTTGCGGTTGATATTTATTTTGGTAACGATTTTCTAATTCGTTACGGTTTTCATCATTCGTTTTTGCTTCATTCAACGATGGGACGACATTTTCCTGCTTATCGATGCCGGAAAATTGTGCCTTGTTTGCGAGTGTCGGGTGTGGCGGATATTTCGAGTTCATCTCTGCGGCCAACCCTTGACGATAATTATCAAGCGTAATTTTGCCATTCTTTAAATCCTGGCGCGTATCGCGAAGTTCTTTCTGTTTTTTAACCCGTAATTCATGGGCGATACCGTGAACGGCACGGAGTCGGCGCAATTCATCTGGCGGCAAATTGTCATCACGTAAACTGGTCTGTGCCGTGATAAAATCACGGAACTCAATGGCGCCGGTCTGACCACCCGTGCCTTCACCCGTTTCATCACCTTCGTGTTTGTTCTTTTTCGCTGCCATACATGCCTTGGATAGTGTTGTCGCCTGGATACACTTTGCACCCAGGCTACCTTAATTATAACAGGACTTATCTAACAATAATTTTCACTATTTATCATCACTATACCAACACCTTGTCCAGCTCCGCCTGTAATTCTGGCAATATTTTGAATAAATCACCCACTAATCCGTAATCAGCGGCCTGGAATATAGGCGCTTCGGGATCGCTGTTTATCGCCACAATCACCTTACTGTCTTTCATGCCAGCCAAGTGTTGAATGGCACCGGAGATCCCCACCGCAATATATAAATCAGGAGCAACGACCTTTCCTGTTTGTCCAACCTGATAATCGTTCGGAGCAAAACCCGCATCAACCGCTGCGCGTGACGCGCCGACTGCGCCACCTAATTTATCGGCAATGCTCTCCAGTAAATGAAAATTATCCGCACTTTTCAAACCACGTCCGCCGGAAATAATCACTCGTGCCGAGGTTAATTCAGGGCGTTCCGATTTCGTTAAAGATTGGCTTTCAAATCGAGATAAATTATTTTCGATAACGTGATCAAGTTGCAAAATATCAGCACTGGATGTTGCATTTAACTGCACGGCTGGAAAAGCTGTGGTTCGAACGGTCATCACTTTAATTTTATCGCTGCTTTGCACTGTTGCCATGACATTGCCCGCATAAATGGGGCGCACGAAAGTATCGGGTGTAAGAATCGCACTGACATCACTTAACATCGCAACATCTAATAAAGCAGCAGCTCGGGGTAAAATATTTTTACCGAAGGTATCTGCACCCGCCAAAATATAATCGTAGTCTTTGCCAATCTCTGCCATTAACGCCGCTGCATTTTCTGCGAGTTGATGTTGATAAACAGCATGATCAGCGACACGCACGTGTTTCACATTCGGTAAGCGTGACGCTTGTTCGGCCACCGCCTGACAGCCCTCACCCATCACCAGCACATCGATTTCGCCATTCAATTGAATGGCAGCAGCGACGGCGTGCAGTGTGGCAGATTTCAAGTGAGCTTGATCATGTTCCGCTAAAATTAATATTTTCATTAGATCACCTGCGCTTCTTGTTTCAAACGATTGACGAGCTCAGCCACATTTTCCAAACGAACACCGGCACGACGTTTTTCTGGCATGGCGCACTTCAACATTTTGATGCGTGGCGTGAGATCAACACCGAGACTATCAGCGGCAATCGGCGTAATCGTTTTACTTTTAGCTTTCACGATATTTGGCAGTGAAATATAACGGGGTTCATTCAAACGTAGATCTGTCGTGATAACTGCTGGTAACTGTAAAAACAGGGTTTCAAGGCCACCATCAATTTCACGGGTCACACTGAGTCCACCATCATGACTCTCTACCTTCGAGGCAAACGTCGCCTGTGGCCAGTTCAAAAGACCGGCTAACATTTGTCCGACTTGGTTATTATCGGTATCAATCGCCTGTTTACCAAGAATGACTATCTGCGGATTTTCTTGCGCCACAATTTTTTGCAGTAATTTAGCAGAAGCGAGAGGTTGAATTTCTTCATCTGTTTTCAACAGGAGGGCGCGATCCGCACCCATCGCAAGCGCGGTGCGCAGTGTTTCCTGACAACTGTCACCGCCGATTGAAACAGCGATGATTTCAGTAACCACACCTTTCTCTTTCAAACGTATGGCTTCTTCCACTGCAATTTCATCGAAAGGATTCATGCTCATTTTGACATTGCTGGTATCGACACCCGATCCATCGCTTTTCAAACGTATCACGGCTTTGTAATCCGCGACGCGCTTGACAGAAACTAAGATTTTCATGTTTTCTCTCATCCATCTGCCTGTATAATCGCGTCATGTTAGCACTCAATTACTAAGACGGGAATATTCGGAGTCATTCATGGAAATTAAAAATTCAGCCGCCATTATTACCGGCGGCGCATCAGGTATGGGTGCCGCGACTGCAAAACTGTTAGCACAAGCGGGTGCACGTGTTGCCTTACTCGACCTTAATAAAGATCAGGCGGCGAAATTAGCCGATGATATTGAAGGCATCGCGATTGCTTGCGATGTCACGGATGCAGCCAGTGTCACCCGGGCACTCGCCGAAGCCGCCGAACAACACGGCCCCGCCCGCATCTGTATCAACTGCGCTGGCATCGTTCACAGCCGCCGCATGATCAACAAAGAAGGCCCCATGCCGCTCGAAGAATTTCAACGCGTTCTTCAGATCAACGTCACCGGCACATTTAATGTCATGCGCCTTGCTGCCGCCGCCATGATTCCACTCGCCGCTGAAGGCGAGTCTAATGAACGCGGCATCATCATTAACACCGCTTCGATCGCCGCCTATGAAGGTCAAATTGGTCAAACCGCTTATAGCGCCTCCAAAAGTGCTATTGTTGGCATGACGCTTCCTGCTGCACGGGAACTCGCCCAATTCGGCATCCGTGTCATGACGATTGCTCCCGGCCTAGTGGATACACCGATGTTCGACAAACTCACCCCGGAAGTGCGCGCCTCACTCGCAGAGATGGTGCCTTTCCCTAAACGTCTCGCCAAACCCGGCGAATACGCGATGCTCGTGAAACACATCATTGAAAATGTGATGTTGAATGGCGAAGTCATTCGTTTAGATGGTGGATTAAGGATGCAGGCAAAGTGATTTGCCTGCCGATTAATCATGATAAATAATTGATATATTATAATTATTCTATCTGGTCATATATTTGCCAGCCTGACTATACTCCCCGAAGCCCAGGCTATATAATATGATCAGATTTGAGTGGGGACATGAACATGATCAAAAGAATCATACTTTTTCTAGCCACCAACTTGTTGGTTATCGCAACTATTTCTATCGTCATCAATATTCTTGGGATTGCTCCTTACCTCTCCCGTCACGGCATTGATTATCGAACACTCGCTATCTTCTGTTTCATTTGGGGAATGTCAGGCTCCATCATCGCTTTACTGTTTTCCAAGTTTTTAGCTAAGGTGAGCATGGGTGTTGTGATTATCAACCCCAATAACGCCACGCCTAATGAACATTATTTATTGGAAATGGTTCACACCCTGGCAAAGCGCGCCGGTTTGACAGTCATGCCTGAAGTCGGCGTTTATCATTCGCCGGAACTGAATGCGTTTGCAACAGGCCCGAGTCGCAACCAGTCTCTCGTTGCAGTGTCATCGGGTTTGCTGACCAACTTAAATCGCGATGAAGTGGAAGCGGTACTTGCCCATGAAATTTCTCACGTCGCGAATGGTGATATGGTCACTATGACGGTCGTGCAAGGCGTCGTAAACTCGTTTGCACTCTTTCTCTCGCGCATTGCCGCCTATGCCGCCTCTCTCACGCTCTCTCGCGACGACGAGCATAGTGGCGATATTTCCTACCTCACTTACTCCATCTTCACTTTCATTTTTGATATCTTCTTCACCCTGTTAGGCAGTATATTAGTAGCTGCTTACTCGCGATGGCGTGAATATCGCGCTGATTTTGGCGGCGCAAAACTCGCTGGTCGTGAAAAAATGATGGCAGCATTAAATCGTCTGCAAATGGGCGCTGATATTATTGATGACCGCGTGCCACAGCTCGCAGCCTTCAAAATTTCACATCACCCAGCGTGGCTGGATATTTTTTCCAGCCATCCACCGATTGAGAAGCGCATCGCCCGACTCGCAAAAATGAGATAGACACGTGAATAGTACCCAAACGGATTTGACGTTATTTGAAAGAATAAAACAGTGGATTTTCGGCCACCCGCTGAATCCATTCAACCCACAAATATTGCGGCATGTTTCTTTAATTGCATTCTTTGCCTGGGTGGGCCTTGGTGCCGACGGGTTATCGTCAGCGTGTTATGGCCCTGAAGAAGCCTACATAGCCCTGGGCGAGCACACGCATTTCGCACTCTACATTGCGATTGCGACCGCCATCACCGTATTTGTGATTTCAGTCGGCTACAATCAGGTCATTGAATTATTCCCTAGCGGCGGTGGCGGCTACAAAGTCGCGTCCCAATTATTAGGTTCGTATATCGGCTTAATTTCAGGCGCAGCCTTAATTGTTGACTATGTTTTAACGATTGCCGTGTCAACAGCAAGCGCGATGGATGCCATCTTCAGCATCATGCCCATCAGTTATCTCAGTTATAAACTACTGGCTGAGGTCGGCTTGATTGTCGGCCTATTACTACTCAACATGCGCGGGATGCGTGAGTCGATTAAAATTCTCATGCCGATCTTCCTTGGTTTTTTCATCGTACACGTTATCTTGATCATGTACGGTATTTTAGTCCACCGCGATGGCTTGTTTCTGATCGTGCCAAATACCATCAATGAAACAAAAGACATGATCGGGGCAGTGGGACTACTGCCTGTGCTGGCACTTATTTTCCATGCCTACTCGCTCGGTAGCGGTACTTACACCGGTCTCGAAGCCGTCTCCAACAACGTCAACCGTTTACGCGAACCACGCGTCGCCACGGGAAAGTGGACCATGTTCTACATGGCCGTATCACTCAGTATGACAGCGGCTGGGATGGTGTTGCTTTTCTTGTTGTGGGCACCGCAACAAGCTGCAGGGCAAACACTCAATGCCGTCGTCTTTCACTCGATTTTAGGTGATTCACAATTTGGTAAAATGGCACTGATGGTCACCCTCTTACTGGAAGGCGGTTTGTTATTCGTCGCCGCCAACACAGGCTTTCTTGCCGGCCCAAGTGTTCTCGCAAACATGGCGATTGACGGCTGGGTTCCGAATCGTTTCCGTCATCTTTCAACTCGGCTCGTCATCAACAATGGTTTGATCTTGTTTGCACTATTTGCGATCGGCGTGTTGGTCTGGTGTCAGGGCAAAGTGTCACTGTTGGTGGTGCTGTACTCGATTAACGTTTTCATCACCTTTTCGTTATCACTCTTTGGCATGTGTGTCTATTGGGCGAAAAACCGTTCGCAGGCTTCGAAAAAATGGGTGCTGCGTCTGGTGTTTTCATTCTTTGCCTTTCTCATCACCAGCAGCATTTTGTGCATCACGCTCATCTCTAAATTTGAATCGGGTGGCTGGCTCACCGTCATGATTACCTGTGCACTCATTGTGGTTTGCCTGCTCATTCGTCGCCATTATCGGAAATTCCACCGCAAACTGGCGCAGCTCGATGTACAACTCAAACAACCCATTAACATGCCACTGCATACGGTTGAGATTGATCCACACCAACCCACCGCCGTCATCCTCGTCGGTAAAAGCCCGGGTGTCGGCATGCATACATTGTTAAATGTCATCCGCTTGTTCCCACAACACTTCAAGAATTATATCTTCATGAGCGCCGGTGTCGTCGATGTCGAGAGTTTCGCAGGCCAGCAAGAATTAGAATTAATGCGTGCGCGTGTGAATGAAAACCTACAATATTTCGTGGACTATATTCATCAATACGGCATGGCGGCAGAAGCTTATGTAGAATTCGGCACTGATACCGTTGAAGAATTAACGGAGTTATCTGAAATTATTTCAGAAAAATATTCAAACTGTATCTTCTTCGCCAGTAAATTGATTTTCGAAAAAGATAATCTCATCACACGTTTTTTGCATAATGAAACCGCCATCACCTTACAACGCAATCTGCACATGATGGGCAAAGAGCTGGTCATCTTGCCGATGCGAATTTAATACACTAAAGGACTATCAAGCATGAGCACCATTACTTTGAACGCTGCACCGTTTCAAACAATTTCCGAACTACCTGCCATCGGCAGTAAAGCGCCTGCGTTTATGTTAACGCGTGACAATCTGGGTGATATTAGTCTCGAAAATTGTCTTGGCAAAAAGGTTGTCTTAAATATTTTTCCAAGCCTAGATACGCCCACATGCGCCATGGCCATGAAAAGATTTAATGAAATTGCGGCTAAACAAGATAACTTGATGGTCCTGTGTGTTTCGGCTGATTTACCCTTCGCACAAAAGCGTTTCTGCTCGATGGAACATCTTAACAATGTGTTACCTGTCTCAACGTTTCGTCACTCAGATTTCGGTAAAATCTACGGCGTGCAAATTATCGATGGACCCCTTGCAGGCTTACTCGCTCGTGCGGTGGTCGTGATTGATGAGGAGGGACATATTGTCTATACACAGTTAGTGCATGAAATTTCACATGAACCTGATTACGATGATCTGCTTAAACATATTATCAACTAGTACTGATGAGTTAACCTATTGACTTCAGGGCTACTGGTAAATGGAGCCCTGATCACGCATAGCGTCGCAGAGGCGGCTCCGTCACACCGCTGACTTTAGTGATCACATCTTTCTTCTGTTTTTCCATGACATCATCAGGGAACGACATCAAGGCCTCTATCCATTTCAGATTTTTGCGTAGCTCGCTTTTATCGAAAGAATCGCCGTAACGATTAACCAGTGCCGACAAACCTCGTGCGGTACATTCAAACGGAAAGAGAACCACACCTGCGGTCGTGTGACCGACGCCTCGACCAATTTTTTCCAGGACACCCGAAAACATCGAAGCAAATGCTAAGGGTATTAATTGTGTGCGTACTAAGCGGCTAAGTGTTGAACCGAGTAATGCACCACCGGGACCAAACACGGCGAAACCTGTCATCCCCGCTGCTGTATCGACCAACATGCCGACAGGACTTGGCACGGAACTTCGAAGCACGGCTTGCGTCACACCACTTGTCACGGAAGCAACGCCCGTGTGAAGTGCAGATGGCGCCAACTGTGCTTTCATATAGGTCGCAATATCCGCCGCGATTTTAGCACGCATTTTCTGAATATCCGCTCTAACGGTCGGATACCCTTCTTTCTCTTTTTGATCCAGAAAATCTTTGCGATGCTCTAACATATTCGTTAAATGTAGTTTCAGACATTCAAGGCCACCGATTTTGTAATCGAGGTCAATGCTTTGTGAACTATAAACATTCATCGCTGCTTTACATTTTTCATATAAATTGCGGCCTTGCGCTGAACTTACCGTGCATTCATCTTCCAGATATTTCAAGACGCAAACATTCGCACCAACCAGAATGAGATACGATTCATGAACCTGTAACGCCGGATCAAAATTGGGGTCAGTGATTTTACTGAGATAAGTTTCAGAGTAATCGATGATTAAGTCGATAAACTTCGCCTGAAGTTGATGCCCATTTGGCGGACTCCAGAAACTTAAATAGCCAGGCTTTGGACAATCTTTCAGATAACGCTCTTCCATTTTCGCAAGCCCCCGATGCAGCAGGCTGTATTTTGGCAGAGACTCGAGCAAACATTTTACTTCAGCTTCTTGCTTCCAGAGTACGCCGCGTGCCGTTTTCAGTAGATTGCGAATCAGCGCATCGTGCGACACCCATTTCGTTTTTTCGGCAATATTTTCGGGAGCGGTTGTTTGTAAATAACGATAAAACGCAGCGAGATAAATCACCTTATCCACTTTTGTAATGGCATCTTGTTTAATCGTCTTCTTGAGATTCTTATCGAGCAAGTCATATAACGTGCTGCGCGATGCGGAAAGAACTTTGTAGGTGCCGTAAATGGATTCCATGATGAAGATATAGGCGCCCATCAAAATATCGGCGGCTTCGTCTGAGGCTAACAGAGCGGGATCTTCAGAAAGTTTTTTCGCAAATTCGATTAATTCTTTACGTTCGGGATTGGCGTTTTTGTACTCCATTTCCAAAATCCCCGGGAGGGCTTTTAGAGCGGTCAACTCTTCCAATGTGAGAAGCGGATTACTCATCAGTTTTCCCTCACCAAACATAGATCCTATTTTCAGTGTATGTGTCAAAAATTAAGGAAATCTTAAGGAAAGTCTGCCACATGGCTAAGCTGCGCATTTATTTTTGTTTTTGCTAACGATTAACTTAAGCTAGACTACGCTCTATTGTTGTCCTAGACACCATGCAGGATGACGCCATTACTCATGAGACCACTCAGGAAGACAACTTATGCAGGCTGATCCAATTGTCATTGTTAGCTACGCACGTACCCCTATTGGGAACCTATTAGGCGAACTCAAACCCTTCACCGCCCATGCCCTCGGTTCTGCCGCCATCAAAGCCGCGGTTGAACGTGCCCGCCTCAAAGGTGAAGATATTCACGAAGTCATCATGGGCTGTGTTCTGCCCGCCGGTCTTGGCCAGGCACCCGCCCGCCAAGCCGCGATTCATGCCGGCATTCCATTTAGCACGCCGTGCACCACAATTAATAAGGTGTGCGGCTCCAGTATGAAAGCCGTCATGCTCGCCCACGATATGTTGCTCGCTGGTAGCGGTGATGTCATGGTCGTTGGCGGTATGGAAAGCATGACCAATGCTCCTTATCTATTAAGTAAAGCGCGTGAGGGCTATCGTCTTGGCCATGGTGAGCTGGCTGATCACATGATGTTAGACGGTCTGGAAGATGCTTATGATAAAGGTCGACCGATGGGTTTCTTCGCAGAAGACTGTGCCAAACAATACGGTTTCACACGTGAACAACAAGATGCCTTTTCGATTACCTCATTGCAACGCGCACAAGCGGCCGTACGCGATAAAAAATTTACGCGTGAAATTACACCACTAATAGTCAAAAATAAAAAGGGTGAGCAAATCATCGAGAATGATGAAAAGCCCTTGAGCGTCAACGCAGAAAAAATTCCGCAACTCAACCCGGCTTTCGTCAAAGATGGCACGATAACAGCTGGTAATTCCAGTTCGATTGCCGATGGTGCAGCAGCGCTGAGCTTGATGCGATTATCGGAAGCTAAAAAGCGTGGCCTCACACCGATTGCAAAAATTGTCGGACATGCCTCGTTTGCCAAGAAACCTGCTGAATTCACTACTGCGCCGATTGATGCGACACGCAAATTATTACAAGCCATCCACTGGAAAGCTGAAGATGTTGATTTGTACGAAGTCAATGAAGCCTTCGCTGTCGTGGTAATGGCATTCATGCACGATTTAAACATCCCTCATGAGAAAATCAATATTCATGGTGGCGCCTGTGCACTGGGTCACCCGATTGGGGCGAGTGGCGCACGCATTATTGTGACATTACTCTCTGCATTGCAGGAAACAAAAGGTAAACGTGGTGTTGCCTCACTCTGCATCGGCGGTGGTGAAGCAACCGCCATTGCCATTGAAATGATCTAAAGGAAGATGCTATGACGCGCGAAGCCATGGATTTTGATGTCGTGATTGTGGGTGCAGGTCCTGCGGGACTCGCTGCCAGTATTCGTCTGGCGCAGTTAGCTGAAAAGGCACAAACGCCTTTAAATATCTGCGTGATTGATAAGGCCGAAACCATCGGCGGCCAAATTCTTTCAGGCGCCGTCCTCGAACCGCGCGCGCTCAACGAATTAATTCCGGATTGGCAACAACGTCAGCCACCCCTGCATACGCCGGTCACTGACGATCGATTTCTATTCATGACACAAACCAAAGCCTGGCGCCTGCCCACTCCTCCGCAAATGCACAACCACGGTAATTACATCATTAGTCTCGGCCAATTTTGTCGCTGGCTCGCAGCCCAAGCGGAAGGCTACGGCGTCAACGTGTTCCCCGGATTCGCCGCTGCTTCGGTGATGTACGAGAATAATCGGGTCATCGGTATCATCACGGGTGACAAAGGTGTTGATAAACACGGCCAACCCAAAGCGAATTATCAACCGGGCATGGAGTTGCGTGCCAAACAAGTGATCTTCGCCGAAGGCTGTCGTGGCTCGCTCACGCAAACTCTCTTCAAACAATATCAGTTGCGTGAAGGCGTCGACCCGCAAACCTATGGACTAGGTATAAAAGAACTATGGGAAATTCCTGCCGATCAACATCAAGTCGGTCAAGTCGTCCACACCATTGGCTGGCCGCTCGATCACCAAACCTACGGCGGATCTTTCATTTACCATCTCGATAATAATTTACTCGCAATTGGCATGGTCATTGGTCTTGATTATCAAAACCCTTACCTCAATCCTTATGAAGAATTCCAGCGTTTTAAATCTCATCCCTCGATTTATAAACTTTTAGAGAAAGGTAAACGCCTCGAATACGGCGCACGCACCTTAATTGAAGGTGGTGTGCAATCCATTCCCAAGCTCACTTTTCCTGGAGGTTTAATCATTGGTGATGCCGCTGGATTTTTAAATGTGGCGAAAATCAAAGGCATTCACAATGCCATGAAATCGGGTATGGTGGCCGCAGAAAGTCTTTTCCCCTGTTTATCCTCCACCGAAACCATTGAATGTACCGATTATCCCAAACAACTGAAATCGAGCTGGTTATGGGAAGATTTATATCGTGTCCGTAATATCCGGCCGGCCCTGCGTTGGGGATTATTGCCGGGACTGATGTACTCTGCCCTGGACACCTATATTTTCCGCGGCCGTGCACCCTGGACACTGCATCACCACAAGCCAGATCACGACACGCTTAAACTGGCGAACCAATGTAAGCCCATTATTTATCCTAAACATGACAATAAGGTCACGTTTGACTTAATGACGTCTGTTTTTCTCACTCACTCGACTTATGATGAAGATCAACCTTGTCATTTGACACTCCGCAATCAAAGCGTTCCGATCAGCGTCAATCTCAAAGATTATGCGGCACCGGAACAGCGCTACTGCCCAGCGGGTGTCTACGAGATTCTTCAAAACGAGCAACAGCAACCATATTTACAAATCAATGCGGCTAACTGTGTGCATTGTAAGGCCTGTGATATCAAAGACCCGACCCAGAACATCGTCTGGACGACCCCAGAGGGAGGAAGCGGGCCACAATATAATATGATGTAAGCGGCTCTCTCAGTGCTTCGCTAGTAACTACCCCGGAATAATTTAGGGTATAATTAATCTTTATACCCTAAGAAGGCCATCACGGATGATTAGCCGCTTATTCGTCAAAAAACCTATTTCCCACCACCATGCTCATGGTGAATTACAACGTATGTTGACCGGTTTTGACCTGACCCTGATGGGCATCGGTGCGATTATTGGCGCGGGCGTTTTCGTTTTAACCGGCGTCGCCGCCGCAACCAAGGCAGGTCCTGCCATCGTTTTATCTTATATGCTGGCCGGTATGGCGGCCATGTTCGCAGCCCTCTCGTACGCGGAGCTCGCCTCCAGTGTCGGCGGAACCGGTAGTGCCTATAGTTATGCCTATGCGGGTTTTGGTGAATTCATTGCCTGGATGATCGGCTGGGATCTTTTACTCGAATACAGCATGAGTGTGTCGACGGTCGCTATCGGGTGGTCGGGATACGTCTCTAACTTTTTTTCGGCTATCCATCTCACGTTACCGCTCGAGTTTACGACGAATCCATTCAATGGGGGCATCTTCGATGTGCCGGCTGCAGCTATTATTTTTGCGCTCGGCGGCCTGCTGTGTTTCGGTGTCAAACACAGCGCACGGATCAATGCGGTCGTGGTCGCGATCAAATTACTAACGATCGGCTTTTTCATTCTCGTCGCCGCCTTCAACGTCAACTCGGCTAACTGGCATCCATTTTTTCCATTCGGTACCACCGGCGTTATGATGGGGGCATCATTAGTTTTCTTTTCGTATATTGGTTTCGATGCCTTGTCGACCGCCGTGGAAGAAGCTATTGATCCACAACGCAATATTCCGATTGCAATTATCTTATCGCTGATCATTTGTACCGTGATTTATATCATCGTGTCCGCTTTATTAACGGGTATCAATTCGTATACCAGTCTTGATGTGGAATCACCTGTTGCTGAATCTTTATTAAATATTGGCTACAACAAATCAGCAGGTATCATTTCTGTCGGTGCGATTGCTGGTTTAACAACGGTCATGCTGGTGATGTACTATGGCCTCACACGTATTTGTCTTGCCATGTCGCGTGATGGGTTATTGCCAAAAAATCTCGCTCACGTGAATCCTAAAACCCATACACCTATTCGTATCATCGCCTTCATGGCTGTGCTAATGGGGCTCGTTGCCGGTTTAACACCGATTGATCTCGCCGCCGAAATGGTGAACATCGGTACGTTAATGGCGTTTATCTTCGTTTGCGCCGGTGTCATCGTGATGCGCGTCACACACAGAGATTTGCACCGCCCATTCAGATTGCCCATGAGTCCATTATTTCCGGCCCTCGGCATCATCTTTTGTCTTTACCTGACGTTATTTCTCTCAGAAATAACGTGGTGGCGATTTTTAGTTTGGACCATCATCGGTATCGCTGTGTATTTTGCCTATGGTTATCGCTACAGTGTTAACCAGCGTAAGCAAGGTTAACGCGCGACTGCGGTGCATGACCTAACTGCTTAGAGATGTAACGACCGACGTCAATTAACTTTTCTAAATTGACGCCGGTTGCAATACCCATACCATTTAGCATGTACACCACATCTTCCGTTGCCACATTTCCGGTGGCCCCTTTTGCATACGGACAACCACCTATGCCTGCGACAGAACTATCGACAATCGCGATGCCCATTTCTAAAGCGGCATAAATATTTGCGAGTGCTTGTCCGTAGGTATCGTGAAAATGTACGGCTAAGTGTTGCAGCGGCACGTCTTTGCAAACAGCGTCCAGCATTATTTTTGTTTTGAATGGCGTTCCAACGCCAATTGTGTCGCCCAATGACACTTCATGACAGCCCATCTCAAACACTGTTTTAGCAAGATCAGCCACTTTATCTGGCATCATCTCACCTTCATAAGGACAGCCCAATACACAGGAAAGGTAAGCACGAACCGGTACCTTTTGTGCATTCGCCGCAGCAACGACATCACGCAAGCGCGCGACACTTTCTGCCACACTGCAATTGGTATTCTTTTGAGAAAATTGTTCGGAGGGCGTGGTGAATACTGCAATTTCCTTTGCACCTGCTTGCATGGCAAGCTCAAAGCCTTTCAGATTCGGCACCAGGACTGGATAACGTACATTCGGATTTTTTTTAATACCTTCCAATACCACACGGCCATCAGCTAATTGGGGAATCCACTTGGGTGAAACAAAACTGGCAATCTCGATAATCGATAATCCTGTTTCAGCCAAACGATTAATTAATTCAATTTTTACTTCAACCGGAACCAGTGTTGTTTCGTTTTGCAAACCATCGCGCGGACTCACTTCAACAATTTGCACGCTTTTGGGAAATGCCATAGGTCAGGATCCTTCAATCCATTGTGGTGCACGCTTTTCTAAAAATGCTTTTAACCCTTCTTGTGCTTCCGGTGACTTGCGTAAATTGGCAAGATGCTGCGATGTGTATTGACACAAGGTCGGCGATATCTTCTCACGTACAACATGATGAATTAATTTTTTGATAGCTCGTAATGCTTCCGGTCCGTTTTGCAATAAAGTTAACGCGAGTGCATGACCCACTTGATTCAGCGACTCGTCTTCTGTCACTTGATGAACCATCCCGATGCGATGAGCCTCTTCTGCACCGAAACGCACACCTGTTAAAAAATAATAATTGGCCGCTCTCTCACCCATGGCAGCGATGACGTAGGGGCTGATCGTGGAAGGGGCAATGCCGATTTTTGCTTCAGGAAAACCAAAGCTTGCGCTCTTCGCTGCGATGGCAATATCACAGACCGATACAATACCCAAACCGCCGCCTAGCACCGCACCGTGTACCAGTGCAATGGTTGGTTTGGGAAACTCGTAAAGTTGATAAAGTAAATTTGCTAAAACTGAGGCATCCTGCAGATTCTCTTCCGCACTCAACAGTCCTATCGATTTCATCCAGTTAATATCGGCTCCCGCTGAAAAATGTTCGCCGTTACCGTTGATAATCAAGACGCTCACTGTTTTGTCTTCAGCCATCTGGTGTAACACATGCACCATCTCTTTGATCATCTCAGCGTTCATGGCATTGCGTTTGTCCGGACGATTGAAACTTAGAATCGCTAGACCTTTCTCTTTCGTCAATTGCAAATATTGATAGGTCATCGTTTACATCCTGAATAAGCCAAAATGAGTGGGTAAAATGGGCGCGCTGAGTGCAGCGCTGAGACTCATACCAATAACGTGACGCGTATCGATAGGATCAATGACCCCATCATCCCACACTCTGGCACTGGAGTAATAAGCCGAAGATTGTTTGGCATATTGTTCGAGGAAAGGCGCCTTAAATTCTTTCTCTTGTTGTTCCGTCCATTCTTGACCCTGACGCTTTAATTTTTGTCGTGTGACTTGTGCCAACACACTGGCCGCCTGTTCACCGCCCATCACTGCAATGCGGGCGTTAGGCCACATATAAAGAAAACGTGGTTCATAGGCACGACCACACATCGCATAATTGCCAGCTCCGTAACTGCCACCAATAATCACGGTAATTTTTGGTACTTTCGCGCAAGCAACGGCTGTCACTAATTTTGCACCGTGTTTAGCAATGCCCTCTGACTCAACTTTGCTGCCGACCATAAAGCCAGTGATGTTTTGCAAAAAAACCAAGGGAATACCGCGTTGTGTGCAAAGCTCAATAAAGTGAGCCGCTTTTTGTGCGGATTCAGAAAACAGAATACCATTATTGGCAATGATGCCAACCGGTATGCCGTGAATATGAGCAAAACCGCAAATGATGGTTTTGCCATACAAGGCTTTGAACTCATCGAATTGCGAGCCATCAATAATACGTACAATAATTTCGCGTACGTCAAAGGGATAACGTGGGTCAGCAGGAATAATGCCGTAGAGTTCGTCGGCATTATGCAACGGCTCTTGTGATTCGCGCAGTACGACCTTACCCTGCTTTTGAAAATTGAGGTTAGCCACTATTCGGCGCGTCTGGGTAATGGCGTGCTCGTCATTATTCGCATAATGGTCGGCAACACCTGAAATACGACAGTGCACTTCAGCGCCCCCCAATGCTTCGGCTGTCACTACTTCACCCGTTGCGGCTTTTACGAGTGGTGGACCGGCGAGAAAGATCGTGGCTTGTTCACGCACCATGATGGACTCATCGGCCATCGCAGGAATATAAGCGCCCCCTGCGGTGCACGATCCCATGACGACTGCAATTTGTGGAATACCTTGGGCCGACATATTGGCCTGATTATAAAAAATTCTGCCGAAATGATTTTCATCAGGGAAGACTTCATCTTGCTTGGGTAAAAAGGCGCCGCCTGAATCGACCAGGTAAATGCAGGGCAAGCGGTTTTGTTCAGCAATTTTCTGTGCGCGTAAATGCTTTTTGACAGTGATGGGATAATACGTACCCCCTTTAACGGTTGCATCATTCGCAACAATCATGCATTCGATGCCCATGACACGACCGATGCCGGTGATAATACCGCCTGCAGGAAGTTCTTCATCATGTAATTCGTAACCCGCTAACGGAGACAATTCTAGAAAATCAGAACCAGGATCGAGTAATAATTCAACGCGATCACGCGGTAATAATTTACCGTGTTGTCGATGTCGTTCTCGTGCGCTTTCACCACCGCCTTCTTGCGCTTTCGCAATCAAGCGTTTCATTTCAGCAACCATACCGCGCATCACGGTAGCATTATGTTGAAAAGTATTATCTTGTGCATTCAGTTGCGTTTCATAACCTGCCACAATCATTCCCTTTTAATTAATTATCTTTAAATAATTCGCGACCAATCAGCATACGACGAATTTCAGACGTACCAGCGCCGATTTCATATAATTTTGCATCTCGCCATAAACGTCCGGCGGGAAATTCATTAATGTAACCATTGCCACCGAGACATTGAATCGTTTCACCGGCCATCCATGTCGCTTTTTCGGCGGCGAAAAGAATGACAGACGCGGCATCTTTGCGTGTGACATCACCGCGATCGCAAGCACCGGCGACTGCATATAAGTAAGAACGAGAGGCCATTAAAGCCGTATACATATCGGCAAGTTTTGCCTGGATCATTTCAAATTCGCCGATGGGTTGACCGAATTGTTTTCGATCGCGGACATAAGGCATGACAAGATCCAAACAAGCTTGCATGATGCCAACGGAACCACCGGCCAGCACGGCACGCTCGTAGTTAAGACCGCGCATCAGCACGGAGGTGCCTTTATTCACTTCACCGAGAATATTTTCTTCGGGTACGCGGCAATCTTCAAAAATTAATTCACAGGTATTCGAGCCGCGCATGCCTAATTTGTCGAGTTTCTGTGCCGTGCTAAAACCTTTGAAACCCTTCTCGATTAAAAATGCTGTAATGCCGTGCGAGCCACTTTGTTTGCCGGTTCGAGCATAAACGACTAACACACTGGCATCTGGACCATTCGTAATCCACATTTTGGTACCATTCAAAATATAATCTTTGCCATCTTGAACGGCTCGTAGTTGCATACTCATGACATCAGAACCTGCGCCTGCTTCACTCATGGCTAATGCGCCAACGTGTTCACCAGAACATAGTTTGGGTAAATACCGATATTTTTGATCGTTGGTTCCATTCAAATGTATTTGATTCACACAAAGATTGGAATGGGCCCCATAACTCAATCCCACTGCGGCGGAGGCACGACTAATTTCTTCCATTGCAATGACGTGTTCAAGATAGCCTAAACCTGATCCACCAAATCGTTCTTCCACGGTGATACCCAATAAACCTAATTGGCCAAGTTTAATCCAGATATTATCGGGGAAATGATTATCACGATCGATGCTAGCGGCAATGGGTGCTATTTCACGTTGGGCGAAATCTTGTACTGCTTCTCGTAGCATATCGGCGGTTTCGCCTAATGCAAAATTCATAAACGCCATGTACTGTCCTCCAAGACTTGCGGCCTGTAATTTGTCGATTATTGTACCTTATTCTTTCGTTCATCAAAGTGAAATATATCTGTACGAATCGTCGGGTATCTTGAATGATGACATTGTCATTTGGGTCTGGTAAGTTGATTAACTATGGATAGAGACCTGTCAGGGAGTTACGAACACATGCAACATAATTCAAAACCACGCCTCAATATTCCGTACGATCCAAACAAACAAGAATCACGCGATACCATCGAAAAAAAATACAAAGGCGTCGCTGCACGTCTTCTGAAACTTTACACAGATGACCGTGCGAAGAAATGGGGATCACTATACGGCGTTGTCACCAACACCCTGAAAGAGACCTGGAGTTCGGTGAGTGGCTTTTTTGGATACCGTAAAAGTGCACATCCCGCTGCGAAACTGACACCGGAAAATATCACCACCTTTCATGATTCGCTCATCAAAGAAATTATTTACCTCACCAAATACGAAGATTACATCAAATTAATTGAGAAGCTAAATACGGCCGCTGAAGAAGCGTATCTCTCATCCAGTTATCGCTGCTTACGTACCGATGTCTACTTCGCGATTATTCAATTACTGCAGGAAGCAATTCAGCTTATTTTCCCCGCGGAATATCAAAAAGACATCACCGCACTACGGGCACGTTATAAAGAAACGAAGAAAGATTACGATGAACGCTTCGATTCCAGCCGAGAGATTCTTGAAATCTGTAAAGAACGCGAAGATATTCTGGTTCAGCTCGTCTTGCGCGGCGACCGTTCTATCTATAAGAAAGCCTTCAATCCTGGTCGTAAAATCTTCTCTTATCTTGCTCCGGTCGACAGCAAAGAGATTGGAACCCATATCGATTTTCTGAATAAGCAATTTCTACAGGAAGATAAGCGTAAAGTTAATATCAGCCATAATGAATTAATTAATACCAATTTACCCATGCCTATCCAGCGTTATTTTGCACGCTTACTCTATAAGCTTGCCTTCGATATGAAACGTATGGATGATCTGGTTGCAAACGCGATGGATGACACGGAACTGATGAAGGGTAACATGTCACTCTACTTCAAATATCTGCAAACCAAATCGGAAGTGACCTCGCAAATCACGCATGAACCGCCCGACATGAATGATTTACTAAATCGTGATGAGTCACCGGATGGTTCCCCGCAACGTAGCGGAAATGACAACAACATCGCCACCTCGCCCACCGCAACAGCGGCTCTTTCTGCTGTTTCACCGAGTACCCAACATCCGCCAGGCTCACCTGCCGGCGATCTCGCCTCGGTAAAAAGTCCTGATTCCGATGACGAGTCAGATGATCAAGATATTACACCAAGACGTGCCTCTTTTACGGCTAGTCATTAAACCGCAGTAAAGCGTGGTCAGGGTCGAGTGATTTAAGTTTTTGCCAAGCTTCACGATTGGCATCACTCTGCCCTGCTGCGTATTCATCGAACGACAATAACGCCAGAAAATCCAGCTCGCGTACCGCAAATCGCCTTAATAAGGCCTTAATTTGCGGAGAATCGTAAACATTATCGCGGTTATATTTACGTGGTTGCAGTTTCAAAACGGTATTCACAGCAGGCTCCACAAACGCGATGAAATTGGCCATGAGCGTCTGCTTTTCATCGACGGGCAACGAAGCCAGTGCCTGATGAATTTCTTCTTCGCGATATTGCTGATAACTCTGGCGCAGGTCTTCAAGATGACGTTTGATCTCCGCTAACTCAATTTCCTTTTTGACGTCATTGATATTGATGATCTCGGTCTGTTTTGCCTTGACCGCCTGATAATCCTGTTTCAGGGCGCTGATGAGGTAGGCCGCGAGATTCTGCACCTTGCCCTGCTTATACGGTCGCGAAGATTCAATCAGCTTGACCTTCTCTTGAATGAACTTGATCTCGTAATCGGCCAGGGTCTGTTTCAATTGTACGGAAGACAATCCGAACTGTTCGACCAACGTGGTCTTCAACTCGCTAATTTCATCCACAGCACCGTTTTCTGACTTTTTACCACTAGACCCCAGGCGCAAACGTTTGGCGCGATCCTTGAGCTTGAATCGCACTCTAACCACCCGCCTCCCCTCTTTCATGAGGTCGGCTTCGATCAATAGGTCGGAATACATATTCACTTCGTCGATGGCCTTATCGAGTACGCGACGTTTGAAGTCACGAAAGACATCATAGGTGCCGGCGTTGATGCCCATTAACTTTCGGAGCAAGTCCATCTCAAACCACTTGGTATGCGGGAGCCCGCGGTAACGAATGCAATTTTCGTACAAGGCGAGTCCGTAGCTGGAACGGAAACGCGATTGGATGACCAAATCGATCTTGCCAAACATGGAGGGTGAATGCAGGAGCATTTTCATGCGCGGTGAATAAGCGTAGTAACACAGCGGGCCTTCGAGGCTGACGCTCGCGAGAATGGAACTCGCCGACCAGTTTTCAGCACCGGTGACATCGTTCACGACATTCCATTCAATGACGGTCGAGATTAATACCTTGAGGGCATCTTTAATCACGGAATGGTTATTACCATTGTAACCGATCAAACGGCACAATTGTTTCACGGTGATCTCGTGCTCTTCTTTGACCATCAGCTCTTTATAAGCGTGGTACAGCAACGCATTGCTAATTTTGCGCTGCAAGAGACTTAAAGAATTCGAGCAATGTATCGTTGCTGCGTGCTTCTTTAATTCACGTTTGCCTTCCGGCTTTTCTAATCCCACATCCGTCACATTCCGTCCCATATCCGTCACATCCTTTCCCAAGAACGTCACACTTCATCCCAAAGCCGTCACAAACTTTCCCATAAGTGTCACATTTCGCTTTCAAAATTAATGTAGCTTCAATATCTTAGCGCAACGTAAACAAAAGCTAAACAAAGATAAACAAAAACACAACTTGATAGCGTTTATTTTTTGATGATTTTATCTATAACGTACAACAAAACTAATGATATATTATGCAGTATCGTAATACAACGAAGGGAGTCCGACATGCATGTGATTGCATTTGTAAATAACAAAGGCGGCGTAGGTAAAACTACCTGCAGTAAACTAATGGCAGAATATTTGAGTAAGCGAAAAAATCTTCGCACACTCTGTATTGATTTCGATCCTCAATGTAATTTCTCACACCAATATCTTCATATGGAAATTGATCCTGCTGCACCAGAAGGATTAATTCCCCCCATACATCCTGATTTTGATCCGACTGATCCCGCTGATGGCGAATGGGATGGTCGTAGCAGTATTGCCGAGATTTTTTATGGTCAAGGCGTGGTACCTTATCCAACTTACGTAGAAAAAATGGACATTGCGCCCGGTCATGCTGATAAATTACTCACGGCAGAGTCGGTTAGACGCTCTGAAGTGGTAGATAAGGTTCATAAGCAACTCGCACAGTTTCTCAATTCACCTGATGTCAATGCAGCTTATGATGCAGTGGTCATTGATACGGCACCGTCTAAAGGGCCGTTAACCATTAGTGTTATCAAAGCGGCGACACATATTGTGATTCCATCAGTGATGGAAGAGCAGCCTGTACAAGGTATTTATGGGATGTTGCAGCTCTGGATGCAAGAATCATTAATGCGTGACAAGTCTCGCCCGCTTAATCTGGTTGGCATCTTACCGAATATGTTCAAGCAAACCCGCTTACATAAAGACATTCTAACCAGTCTTCAAGGCAATTCATCGATAGGCAAATACGTATTACCGGTTAAGTTTTCGCAACGTATTGTCTTTGCGGAAGTTGATGCGGCTGATTCGAATCCACGCTCTATTTTCGACTATCCCGCACAACACGTCGCCGTCGCTGAAGCAGAGGAAGTTTGTAGCCACATTGCCGAGAGGATCTTCGCATGAGCAAGAAAAAACGTTTTGGTATCTCAGAAGCTTTAACCCGTGGTTTATCCGAAACCATTAATGTTGTTGAGAATAATGCCGGTATTTTCCGTAACGTCGTGCTGCCTTTATCGCGCATTGAGTTAGATCCTGAAAACCCACGTAAAATGGCTATTGATCTCGATGATATCCGCGAAGGTATTCGCCCTGATGACGTCGATTATCAACGTAAACAAGATGATTTAGTCAAATTAAAAGAACTGGCGCATACCATTAAAACGAGTGGGGTGATTAACCCGATTGTTGTTTATAAACGTGGTGAATTATACCGTTTAGTGGCTGGTGAACGTCGCTCGCTGGCATCGATTCTCGCCGGTAAGCAAGAAATTGAAGCCCGTGTCTTCAATGAAAAGCCCAAAGGCTTTGATCTGAAGCTGATTCAATGGATAGAAAACACCGCTCGTGAAGATTTAACCCTGGATGAACGTCTCGGTAACGTCAGCGAAATCATTCATGAATATCAATTGCAGAATGGCAATGAACCGATGACAGCTACCATTTTGCGTGATATTACCGGCCTCTCACTCTCACAAACGACGTATTATCTTGCTGCCTTAAACGGTCCCGTGGATATTCGTGCCGAGATTCAAAAAGGCAATATCCGCAATCTTGATAAAGCGGCCTTATTATCAGGTATTGCCTCGGATGATATGCGCCATACGGCACTTGAAGCTTGTTTAAACGGTTCAAGCCTGAAAGAATTGCGCTCGATGGTTTCACAACATAAGCAATCTAACGCTAAAGCGCGCGCGCCCATTAAGGTGCAGACGCGTGGACGTCAGGCAACCAAAGTGAATATGGGTAGTACTGAACGTGCAGAAGTAGTTAAAAGCATCGTTGATTGCGTGGTGTCTCATGATCGTTACGGCAAATATACGGAACTCTTCAAAAAAGTGAATTGGGACGACCTGAAACAAACAACGAAAGCATTTCGTAAACTGATCGAATTACTAGAACTGGAAATGGCGGTGTAACAATGCAGAGAAAAGTCGTGACTTCCATAAAATTACAGAAAAAGCTTCATCATCGTTTGCAACAACGCATTATCGAGGACGGTTATGGGATGCGTGGTAAGAGTAAATGGATTATCGAGTCCGTTGAATCCTTACTAACGCTTTCTGACTACCCAACCTTGGTGGATATTGCCGAAGATATGAACCAATTGACCGATATCGTCAGTATTCGTTTACCAGAAGACCTGATGTCGAAGATTGAAAAAGCAGTGGTGCATGTTCGCAAGCAATTCCCAACCATTGAAGGGGTTAAGAGCAACTTGATTCGTGCCAGTATCGTACAACGGTTGCTACGCGAACCAACTACGGTCACCGAAGTATAGTTTAAGTTGTTGAATTATAATAATTTAATTAATATTTAAATCCCTCCCGCTACTATCCCACAGATGTCACATGAGAAGTGTGACATCTGTGGGATACCTTTAAAAACGATCAAATTTGTTCTACATGGAACACAAGCCCATGAAACAAATACCTTTGTAGATGAGACACGCTTAGTTTTGGGCGGGGAATATCAGAAGCAAACAACAGCCAAGTTAAGGGAAGAATTTAATGATATGAGGCCATAATCCGGCTATGTAGACTATGATGAATGGGAAGAAAAGGAGTAACCCATGCCGAGTGAAAACAAAGTCCCACCACTAAAAGAGATCGCTCTAAAGTCTGCGCTCACAAAGCAAGGCATATTTCGTGGAGAAGTTAAGGCTACCTATATTTCCTCTGGGCAGATAACGATTGAAGGTAAAAATGGATTGTTCCCAAGTGATGTCGTGGATCAGGTAACCCAAGCATTTTTACAAGCTGTGATTAACGACGATAGAAAAACAGTCAAAGAGATGCTGGATAAGATGCCACAATTATTACTCGTGACACCGAACCCCAGTTTGGTGATAGAGACCCAGCACACTTGGCAGAAATTTTATGCAGAACCTGCTTTAACCATGGCTTGCAAGCTCAAACAAATCAACATGACGGAGTTGCTACTCTCATATTATGACAAGCTTCCGCAAGATGATGATGTTATTAAAGCAAAGGCAGCGGGCTTATCCTCTTATCAACCTTATGTAACTGAGGTAAATGCTGATGGTGAAACTGTCATTCTTATCCCTCAAGAATACACCAGTTTAGAGCAATAACTGGTGGATGTATTTAGAGAAGAAACTTTTCCGAATGGCATTCCAGGCGAAAATAATATTCCCCGTAATATTGAATTAAGTGAGCCAACAGAAGTTGCGCTCTTGACCTTGCTTGATATTCTGGTGCCAAAACATGCGGTGAAATTAGACGAGTGTATTGATGCCAAATTATTACTTCTTGCTACCTACCGAACTTACCTAAATAACTTTGAGACCTTCGGTTTTAATTGGGACAAGCTGAATGCACTTTGTATTCGTGCGATGGGGTTAATTCAGAGCGCGCTTATACCAGAAATGGGCAAAATTTTCTGCGAGAGCCTTTATGATGTGGTTACCGAAATGGACGGAGGGAAACTAAGGGAAACTAAGGGAAATGAGTCCTATGGCAAACGCGCTCAAGATGAAAGGCGGTGAAAAATTTTATCGAAAAAATCGAGAAACGCGATCAGGTAACGGCTTTGAAGTTTTTCGTGGAAGCGTAGGCGAGGCCTTCGAGGTGGCGACAACCGTGGGTTGCCTCGAGTTGGAAAAACTATGTCAAACAATAACAACAGGTTTTCAGAATATTATGCACTGGCAACAGCAACACCCACTCGATGTAGTAAATAAGCCCTGGGGTTGTGGCTGAGCTTTTGATAATTACCAACCGAATGTGGCACTTAGTCTGCCCTGAATTTAATAGGATTGAAATCCCTTCTATAGCGGTAATATCTTAAGTTATAGATGCCTATTCAACTGGACTTTGGCCATTTGTACTAAATTATGCCAACTCAAACCCCCATCAAATAATGATCTAATATCAATCAGATAAGCAAGATTCGCAAAATACTTGCCATTTATTGGCCCCATCCTTATAATGCACAAATAATATCCAATTTAATAATAACGAGAATAGCAATGCAACCTAGAGATGAGCGGCTTGGAGTTTTCTCCGACTTACCCAAAGACCTTAGAATTTTGATCTTACGTTATATGGACGCAAGTATTTTTAATATGGTGCGCACTTCTCGGGCATTTTTAGAGCTAATCACTGGAGATTCCTTTTTAAAGGTAAAATATTTTCGTGACCTAATTTTGCTTGATGCACAAGTTAGAAGTGATTTAGAGATACTTAGACAGCTTAATACCATTAATCCAATCAGAAGATTGTTGAGTCATGCAGCACTCGGTGAATGGGAATCCGCCCAGGCAATCTGGACACAAAATAGTTCATTAGTAACCTGTCGCGGTACGGTTTTTCACCCCAATCGATTTTATGAAAATGATCAGGTAGTTGCTGTCATTCCTGCCACGATACATCCCGGTTGTTATAGATATGTTAATCACAACGCTTGGCAAATCGCGTTAATGAACGAAGAATTTGAAGAGGCGGCGCTGTTGGGTGAGCAGATGAGTGAAGAAGAAAAACGCGAACAATTCAGAGAAATTTTCCCGACTGGCGAAATGGTAAAATACAATTGGGATTTAGCTGAAGCGAAACGAAGATTAATGGCGGTGTTTGAAGCGATTATCAACGATGAAACGCTCAATGAAAATAATCTGGATGTGATGAAGGATGCAACAAGAGTTGCACTTTATGCGCTCTATGATTATGTGAAACCTGCACCCGAACATAAGACGGGGCTGGTATTTGATGCCAATATTTATGTCGAAGCATTGCAATGCTATGAAGATAAATTTGAAGAATTTAAGAATTGGAACCAGCGTTCCTTCTGGTGTGTGCGAATTGAAGAACCGTTAGGTGCATTATTAGGGAAGAGGTATCAGCGGCCACACGCGCAAGGCATAGGTAATCCGTTGCATCGTAGAGGGTGTATTTTAGACGATGGTACTGCATATTTGCCGTTTCGACGCGGAGATAAAAAGGTGGCGGGTCTTCATTTTTTTGTTGGATATTATGGCGCTGCGTTCCCGCCTCGATGGCGATGGGCGCAGGGGCGCACAGCCGACGCTGCTTTTTTCAGAACTTGTGTCGAGCAGCAACAAGGGAGGGCGAGAGCTTACGCAGCTCTATATTCACCAAGAGAAATCGGCATGTCTAATGCGTTGATGTAGCGTTTCAACACGCCAGCGGCGTGCGCCACGGGGCGAATGTCCCAGCACGCCTCAACAAACCAGATAACGAGTTCTTGATAAGTCCAACTCTCACTTGTAGCTACCCACCAAAGTAGAAATTTATGCAAGTACCGCCTGATGAAGTTGGCAGAAAGTCCAATAGTTACCATTTGCTGTACATGCATTCTTGCTTTTCTCAGCGTCCGCGCGTGCGGTGCCATGTTTAAAGCCACGTTATTTTGATGTTCAGAAGTTGCTACCCCCCCCCATTTACGTTTAAGTATTGAACATCATTTTTCGGTGCTACGTTGGAAATATTCTCCGTTCGCGTTGGAGAATACTGGATGCCGAGATAGTGAAATCCATCTGTGATACTACCCATACGCGATTTTTTTCGCGAAAGGCTTAAATGTCTTTCTTGTAGAATAGCCATCATGCGTCGTCGGCAACGGTTCATCTGGCGTTTGGTTTTGCAGAGAATCAGCACATCATCTTGAAAGCGGAAATAGGCCACGTCGCTATTTAAGAAGGCATCATCCAGCGGTTTCAAATAAATGCCGCTGAAAAATTGGGACAGCGGTCCCCGCAGAGCAATACCATGAATAGGATTTTTATAGTCGCGCGGTGCATCAATTGGATTGGTGATAATGGCTTCTAGCATCGCTACCAATTTTGGATCGTGATAATATTTTTTTATGTCCTGCATCAATTTAAAATGTGGTATCGATGCGTAAAAAGATTTGATGTCAACACGCAGCACGTAATTCGGCTTGTCCTCTTCTAGCACTTGCTTAACACGCTGTGTCGCATACTTGACACCAGTCGGCCCTGCGAGGTGGTGCACATTTGGATTCATCACATGTTTGAAAGTTGGTTTCAGCGGCTTGAGTAAAACATGCTGAAAAATGCGATCAGACAAATGTACTTGATCAACCACTTCATCACTGAAGTAATACCGTTTTAAACAGCGTGGTGAATATGTGCCATCAGCCAAGCTTTGAATGCCTTGTGGCAACCATTCTTCTATCTCACGCGCCATATAATGTATTTCATTGTTGTGGTGCACATGCGCTTTTTGCTTATGGATTTTTGTAAAAAGTTTTCTTCCGATTTCAAGCATCTGGCTGATATCCCAGCGTTTCATGCTATTCCTTCGCCTCTACGGCTATTGAGTAACAACCAAGCCTTTCCAAAATATTTTGCATTTGTTCCCGACTGTGAAATGGAATACGAAAGGAACCCGCTTCATTCTTGTTGATTGTCACTTTGAATGTGAAGCCCAGCTGTTCAGTGAGTTGCTGCTCAATGGGAGAGGCAAGTACCGACGATTTTCTGGCAAGGCTTGTTTCGCGCTTCTTCTCATCTAATGATTTGATAGCTTCATCTAGCGTTCCTACCGACCATTCCTTCTTTATTGCTTCATAGGCAAACCAGTATTGTCTATCAGGTGACAGGCTTGCCAGTAACTTACCATGACCTTCGCTTAAATGGCCTTGTTTCATCCAATGCTGGATACGTTCATCTAAATTTAATAAACGTAATAAATTTGAGATTTGAGCACGACTGACACCTAACAATATGCCGACTTCTTCATGGGTATAACTAAACTCCGTTGCCAAACGTTTGATGGCAAGTGCTTCTGCGATGGGATTTAATTGTTCGCGACAGGTGTTTTCAATCAAGGCAATCTGCGCTGCCTGTTCATTCGTGTAATTGCTGAGAAGACAAGGGACAACCGTCAGACCAGCGACCTTTGCTGCACGGAAGCGTCGCTCACCTGCAACAATTTCGTATTGCCCCAGCTTTTTTGTGGATAGCCGTACAATTAGCGGTTCCAACACACCTAGCTGTTCAATGGTGGCAGCAAGCGATGCAAGTCCTTCTTCTGAAAAGACTTCGCGCGGCTGATAGGCACTGCTATGCAAGCGATCAATAGCAATATCCTGCAAAACTGCTTTGCCAAAGAGAGCGTGAACCGTTATTGTTTCTGCCATTTTCATTCCATCCAGATAAGGATTATCATGCGCACCTTGCCAGAGGAAATGGCTGTTATTTTCCAGCATTTTTCCCGTTTGTTTACCTCTTCAACATGGCGGCATGTGCAGGTGCTTATAATCGGCGCTATCTTATGTCAGGGCGCACGACGTGTCAGCACTATTTTGCGGGTGATGGGGCTTTCGCAGGTCAGGCGCTTTGTGAAATATCACCGGGTATTAAATCGTGCGAAGTGGAACAGCGTGACAGGTTCGAAAATCTTGCTGGGACTGCTGTTGCAACTATTACCGTCCTCCTATCCATTGCTGATCGTCGTTGATGACACTATCGAACGTCGTAGTGGAAAGAAAATCAAAGCGAAAGGATGTTACCGCGATGCCTGCCGGTCAACAGAGGCAGTGGTTGTCACCTGCTTTGGTTTGAAATGGGTATGCTTCATGCTGATTGTACCGTTGCCATGGTGTCAGCGTCCTTGGGCTTTGCCATTTATGACAATATTGGCGCCTTCGAAAAAAAGTAATGAAGCACGTGGCCGACGACATAAAACCAGCATTGACTGGACTATTATTGCAGTGCGAGTGATATCGCGCTGGCTCAAACGCTCTTTTGTCCTTATAGGTGATGGCGGTTTTGCTTGTATCCGTTTAGGTCATGCGTGCAAGAAGCAAAATGTGGTATTAGTATCACGGCTGCGACTAGATGCTGCTTTGTTTGACTTACCTCCATCGCCTATTAAAGGACAGCTCGGTCGGCATCGTGAGAAAGATGAGCGGGTTACCACGCTAAAAGTGCTATCTGCGGATACATCTCAAGCTTGGCAAGAGACTGAAGTCACGTGGTATGGCAATGAAAAGAAATCTGTGCGCGTTCTGAGTGGTATTAACCTCTGGTATTCTGCCGGTGAAAAGCCACTACTCATCCGCTGGGTGCTTGTCATCCAGCCTGGTGCTGATCAGGCAGAAGCCTTCTTTAGTACAGACCTAAATGCAGCGCCTAACGACATCATTAACTACTTTGTTCTACGGTGGAACGTCGAAGTCACATTCGAAGAGAGCCGTGCCCATTTAGGAATAGAAACCCAACGGCAGTGGTCAGATAAAGCTATTGCGAGAACCACTCCATGTCTCATGGCATTGTTCTCCCTTGTCTGTCTGTTCACCATCGAGATGATGAAAAACCGGACATTACCCATATTATCGACTACTTGGTACAACAAAAAATCTGACGCAACTCTCTCTGACATTATGGCCTATGTTAGGCGCAGTATCTGGGCAAAAGAGTATTTTAACGACTCTAGGTTTGAAGGTGAGTATGTGATAATTAAGCATGAGAAGTGGGAGACCCTGCTAGATCAGCTTGCGCGGGCGGCGTGAATGGCCAAAGTCGAGTTCAATGTGTACCCATCAATAAAATCAATAATTACCGCTATGGCAGTAATAAATCACGAAAATAGTTGAACGCAGAACTAAACTGCTATAATTTAATGAATATGACTGCTATAACAGTAATATCCCCATTAAATGGTGAAAAATGATTGCTGCTGACGTTGCCAAAATAGTACATGACTGCAGAAAGCAAAGCGGTCTCTCACAGCTTGAACTTGCCAAAATGGCGGGGGTTGGGAAAACAGTTATATACGATATTGAGAAAGGCAAAGAGTCAGTTCAGCTAAATACTTTGCTGAAAGTTTTTGATGTGTTGAATATCCAGATACAGTTAGTGACACCACTCACAAAAATTTCAAAGGAATAACCCATGAGGAAGGCGAGGGTATTTGTCAGTGATACGGACGCCGGTGTACTGGAAGAGCTGGATAAGGGGACATTCAAGTTTAGTTATCATGCGCACTACCGCGGCGCTCCCGTTTCTCTCACGATGCCATTAAAAAATAGTCCGTATGATTTTGCAGTCTTTCCGCCTTTTTTTGAAGGGCTGTTACCTGAGGGTGTCATGCTCGATGCCTTATTACGAAAGTACAAGTTAGATAAGAAAGACTTATTCGGTCAGCTTCTTATTGTCGGCGTGGATGTAGTAGGTGATGTCAGCGTTGAGGAAATGTTATGAAGCGTTGTCCTATCACCTATGAAATTATTTCAGAAAATGAACATTACTCGAAACATGGATTACGGTTGTTATCGCCACAATTATCAGATTTGCAGCCGTTACCCTTTACCGCTGCGGAGCAACGCACAGAGGCCATTAATCGCGCGGGAAAAATGTCTATTCAAGGTGTGCAAACCAAGTTAAGTGCTAAATTAAAAATAAAAGAAAAGCGGTTTGAGATCGTCGATAGTCATGGAAATTATATTATAAAATCACAAAATGATTACCCAGAATTACCTGAAAACGAAGCGGTGACGATGACACTCGCGGCAATGATTGGGCTAGAAGTTCCAGTACATGGTTTGGTTTATGCAAAAGACAATAGCATGAGCTATTTCATCAAAAGATTCGACCGTGCCGGGCATGGCCGTAAACTCGCACAGGAAGACTTCACGCAACTTTCAGGGTTAACACGCGACACAAAATATGAATCTTCAATGGAAAAAGTCGCGTCAATCATAGAAACATATTGCACGTTTCCAAAAATTGAGTTGGTTAAATTATTTAAATTAACGCTGTTTAATTTCCTCGTTGGCAATGAAGATATGCACCTGAAAAACTTTTCATTAATTACTCGCCAGGGCATGACAACGCTGTCACCAGCCTATGATTTACTAAACACAACCATTGCTCTGACATCGAGTCGAGAAGAGATTGCACTGCCCATTCACGGAAGAAAATCTAACCTGACAAAAAAAATAATTTTCGATTATTTTGCGCAAGAAAGACTGAAAATCAATGCCATCATCCTGAATGATATCGTTGCTGAAATTCAGCACGCGATTCCTAAGTGGAAAGAATTAATTAGCATCAGCTTTCTATCAACAACGATGCAAAAGCGCTATATTGATTTGTTAGAAAATCGGTGTGAGCGTCTTCAGTGGCGCTAGTGTGTTGAGGAAGAGGAAGCCGTCGCCACCTGACGACGGCACCAGTAACCTGAGTTATTTATCTGCCATCGGTCCACGTGGTGGGCTGATATTGATAAAACTCCCTTTGCGACAAACGAACGTGGCATCGGTAAATTTTACGCCCTTTTTATAGGCAGAAAGCACGTAGGGTTCTTCGCGGGGCGGCACGTTGAAGTAGGCCGCTCCGCCATCTTCTGATGTTCTGGTGAGTCCACGTTCGAAAGGATTGGTTTTACCTTTGAGTGGGCCGCTTTCATAAATGCCGAAATAGAAGGGGTTTGTTTTGACATAGGGTGTCAGTGTTACGATAGCTTGTTCTTCACCTTGTGGTAAATCATCAAGTGTTTTGTGATAGGCCGTGATGGTTGTCGTGACATGACAGCTCTCATCATCGATTTGTGCACCAATCACTTTGGCAAGTAAATAATAGGTTTCAACAGAAGGTACTTGAAAAGTAAGATTGTCATAAGGGCCCGCTAAACCTTCACGCGGTACCACGACAGTCGAAGACTGAGTCGTTTTATATCCCCATTTTTCAAACTCAAGTGTAATCGGTTTGCCAACGGGATATAAGAAAGGACCAAAATGCCCATTGTTGTCTGTTTGATATTTTTTACCGGTTTCAAGGACGGTAATGGTACCGTTAGCAAGCTGCGAACCTGTTAAGAAAGATCTTGCAAAACCCGCAACCGGTGCGAATTGACTGGTCGCCGCCATGCTGTTCATACAAGGTAGAGCCAGCAGGGTGGATGTAAGTGATATGATTTTAAGAGCAACCTTTAAAGACATTGAAGACTCCATTCTATAAATTTGAGAGATCATACTGCGGTTAAAGTAGATGTACCCGACAGAGGATTAGAACTACTTAACTTGAGCAAATAGTCTGTCGTGTGATAACTGTAACCGTTTGCCACCAGGGGTGACAACAAGACAACTTGTGTTCTTCCCAATTCAACTTGGAATACCGGTGAGTAGACCGCTGATCTAGTCATGCTGTGTATAGCTAATTTTTCTTTTATCAAACTGCCACTTTGTTCTCTATCATGAGAAGTTATGATTTCCAAAAGTTTCATGTTGTATAATATCGTATCATCTAATCGACCTGGTTATCTTCATGAACCTACTTATCATCACAGTATTACAATTCATCCCCACCGCCATTATGCTTGCCATCACACGCTTAAAATCGAAAAGTATTTGGCCTGGCGTGATGCTGCATGGGGTGGTAGATGGGGGAATGATCTTAATGATAAGGTGTCTTGGCTTTTGGAAATAACATGCCGAGTAAATTAGGAGATAGCGTGATTGACTACATACCTAATGAATGTTTGCGCTGCACGGGTTGATCTTTAGTCATGATATCTGTGATCATCTCGGTTGGGTCTTGTGCAACATAGATGTCACTAAAAGCCTCGTTATTTTTTAGCGCGTTGATGCATTCAAGTGTAAAGCTTGACGCAAAGATAGACTTGCAACCGAGCTTGTCACGCATGAAGGCTATTAAGGCGAAATTGGGTATCGGTGAACCTACGTGTGAATAATTGGCATCGACAAGTATGTAACTGATTAAGATGGATTTACCAACCACTTGTAATGCACGTGTTTCAACGGCAAGTGCTTCCAGGAGACGCTTGATGGAGAATGAGGCTAATTCATCGTCTTCAGACGTTGGCAATTCAATGACAATGGGATGATAGCCGAGTCTCTTGCATTGATGAGTAGCAATTTTTTGTTGTAGTACACCCCGATGAACCATGATGATACCGCATTCGACCATTGTGTTACTGGTGACGTCAGATCGGCTGCGAGCTTTTTTGAATAGAGTTGGTTCAGATGGGGGCGTTGAATAAGTCTTCCCAGATAGCATAATAGCCTCGGATTATTATGTAAAATGGCACTGAATCATCTTTGAAACATCAGTGCAAACAAATCAGTTGTTCATGTGTTCGCATTTTGCATGAAATGGGAATAATTGCAAAATAAATTAGATGGAAATATGTCAGAATATAGGTTGATCGTCCACATTATAATCAATCCTGGTCTTCCACTAGATGCAAAGTTGAAGGGAAGCAGCCATAGATGTGCCTTGTGTCAATCCCAATTAACCCGATTAAATCAATGTGATACAGATAAAGAGGCGTCGCAAAGACGATACTAAATTTTCTCATCTGGAACTAATGGCTCCGGTGCTTTACGTTTCATCTTATCCAGGAATAAAACCATGGGGGCCATCATCATGAAAGCCCAGGCAATGAAGGCATAAACATTGACGAAAGCGAGCATGGAAGATTGGCGCATCAGTTCGCTGCTTAATAACATCGAACCGAAGGGGCTGGTTGGCATGACATGAAGATTTTGCAGGTAGTCGTGAACAGCTGGATTATAAATATTAATGCCGCTGCCTAATTCATTCCAGAAGACTTGTGAGCGGCGCGCGTAGACGGTGATGGCAATCGAAATGCCAATGGAACCACCGATGGTGCGTAACAGACTGTAAAGCCCGGCGGCTTCGGTGCGCATTTCATGCGAGAGGGTTGAGAAGGCGATGGTAGACAACGGTACGAAAATCATGCCCATGCCAAAACCTTGCAAGACCATCGGCCAGACTAACCAAGGTGTATTGATCGACGTTGAATAATACGTGCCTATCCAAATGCCAGATGTGCATAACAGGATGCCAGCTAAAATGATGTAACGGGGCTCGACACGCTTTGCTAATTGCGTCACCACCGCCATGCTTAACATGCCTGCGACACCACGTGGAGCGAGTAATAAGCCAGTCGTCAGAACGGGATAATTTAGCAAGCCTTCCATCATTAACGGTTGAATCACCATCGTGCCGTACAAGCCAAGACCGACGATGCAAAGCAGGATGCTCGATATGGCAAAATTCTTATCTTTGAAAATGGCGATATTGAAAATAGGTTCTTTGGTATCGCTGAATTGGTGCAAGATAAATCCGAGGAAGCAGGTAACAGTCAGATATGTTGCAAACTGAATACTGGAAGAAGCAAACCAATCTGCCGAGTTACCGCGATCAATCACATATTGTAAACCGCCGATTGCGGTACAAATTAACAAGACGCCAATCCAGTCAAGATCACGCTGCTTTTTCGGCGTGTCAGGTATAACGTGCATCAGCAGTAAGGTGAAGACACCGACAGGTACGTTGACATAGAACGTCCATCGCCACGAGGCAATATCCGTTAAATACCCGCCAAGTGTCGGGCCGAGAATCGGGCCAACCATCACACCAATGCCCCAGATGGCCATCGCGCGTGTGCGTTCTTCAGGCGGGAAAATATCAGTCATGATCGCTTGTGAAAGTGGTACGAGAGCTGCACCAAAGACACCTTGCAACAGACGAAAGAAAACAATTTCAGAAAGCGTCACAGAAGCACCGCACAGTGCCGATACGACAGTGAATCCCGCAATGGAAATGAACAAATACAATTTTCTGCCGAGCTTGTCAGACAGATAGCCAGTCAAGGGCATGAAGATCGCAGAGGCAACCATATAACTGGTGAGCGTCCAGGTAATTTCATCAGGCGAGGCGCTGAGTGCACCTTGCATATGCGGTAAGGCGACATTCACGATGGTGGTATCAATGACTTGCATGAGCGTGGCTGACATCACCACCATTGTGATGAGAATACGGTTTAGCGGTGTGATGGATTTGTATAATTCAGTGCTCATTGCGTGCGGAGAACCGGCGTAATTTTATTGCGTAAACTGATACGTACGGAGGCTGACGTGCCAATGCGTAACGGATAACGATTATCTGTTTTGAGCACACGGATGCGTACAGGTACACGCTGTGTGATCTTCACCCAATTGCCCGTGGCATTTTGCGGTGGCAATAACGAAAAGGCAGATCCTGTCCCGCCACTGATACTTTGCACTACGCCTTCAAATGGATGATCCGGATACATATCAACATGAATAATAGCACGTTGGCCCGGTTCGATTTTTTCAAGCTCTGTTTCTTTGAAGTTAGCATCAACCCAAAATTCACCATCACTGATTAATGCGAATAATGGTTGATTGGCCGCGACAATATCACCAGCACGCAAACTGACGTTCGTCACCCAGCCACTGGTCGGGGCGGTGATATGTGTCCATGAGAGATCGAGATTCGCCTGGTTCAGTGCCGCTTTGGCTAGCGTCAGATTCGCTTCGGCAGTTTCTAGTGCAGTGATGACATTATCGTTATCTTGCGTCGAGACATATTTTTTATTCGCTAGCGTTTTCGTTCGCAAGGCGATGGCGCGTGCATTCATCAGACTTGCCTCACTGATCGCATATTGCGCGTTAGCTTTAGCCAGCGCATTTTGGAAGGGAACCGCATCAATATCAAAAAGTAACTGATTTTTTTCGACGAATTGATTGTTAGCCATTTGCAGAGACGTGACTTGTCCGGTCACGCGGGGTGCGATGTGAACAACATTCGCATTGACGTAGGCATTATCGGTGGAAATATAAAAATAATCGTGAATCATCATGCCTATCCAGACGATGAAACTGAGCAGCATAAATGTGGCAATGAGCGATGCCTTCATATTTTTATTACGAAGAAGTTGATGTGATAATTTCATGTAGTTGCCTTTGAATAATAATTACTGCCATATAAAACTATAAAGAATTACAGCCAGTATGAAAAAACTAAAAATCATGAACCAGACATCACGAGCGTAAGTGTAATAACAGCAAAGGAGAGCGACTCGTAAAACTTGCGCACCTACCAGCACGACGAGACCCAGCTCAATCAAGCCTAGTGCAGAGAATAAGTGCTCACGATTCCAGATGGATAAAATATCGATATTATAATTCGTCACAGCGAGTAAATTACTTTCTAAACTTTCAGCGCCATGTTCCCATAAGAACATTGAACCACCGATCACAACCAGAATGATGGAAGAGATAATTCCACCCTGTAAAATCAGTCCTACCCAATTTTTAAGTCTGATTTCAGATAACATTTACAAAGATCCTGTTAGTGTTTGATAGAGCATTTGCAAACCAATCATGCAAATCACGATGCTGAAAATAATACGTAAGGTTTGGTTTTGCAGGGAAGGTAAAATTTTCGCACCGAAAAATGAACCGGCGAACACGCCAATGACCACCGGGAAGGTGATGGTGGGGTTAATGTAACCCTGTGCGAAATAAATACCAGCACTGGTCGCCGCCGTGATGCCGATCATGAAATTACTGGTTGTCGTCGCCACTTTGTAGGGGAGGCGCAAGGCCTGATCCATCGCCAATACTTTTAACGACCCAGATCCAATGCCGAGCAGTCCAGAGAGTACGCCAGCCAACCCCATGATGAATAATCCAAGCGGCGCGCGTTGGACATGATAAGCGACCATTTGTCCATTGAGTGGATAGGAGCCATCGAGGCGTAAACGTTTGGCCCAGGGATGTGATTGCGTGTAATGCTCGCCTTCTTCGTGACGTCTGATGGTCAAGTAGGATGATAGGAAAAGCACAACACTGAATAAAATGGCTAAATAATACTTAGGTATGACCGCAATGAGTAAGGCACCAATCAGCGCACCGAGGACTGCGGCCGTTTCGAGATACATGCCAATCCGGATATTTGTGTAACCTTCACGCAAGTAAGCGGCCGCCGCACCTGAAGATGTCGCGATGACTGAAATCAGCGATGCACCCATCGCAAGGTGAATATTGACGTGAAAAAGAATCACCAAGACCGGAATAATCACAATGCCGCCGCCAAGACCCGTTAGCGCACCTACCATCCCCGCTAAAAACGAGAAAAATAACAACAAGATAGAAAAGGTGAGCAGTGTCAAAAGGATTATCCTGATAAATATTCTCATATTAAATAGCATATTAGCGGGCAAAACAACATTGCTGCCACGTTTTCTCTGAAGATTCAGGTAAAATAGAACTATAGCTATAAGAATAAGAAAGGGAGTGTCACCATGCGGGTCAAAGGATTGATCATTGTATTGATGATGGCCGTCATCCTGTCACCACCGCTTACCTCCTATGCGGGCAAAAAACATCGTTATGATAGTGATTGTGATTCCGATGCATTTAAATGCGTTCGAGTGAAGCGTGGTCAGTCGTGGGAATCGATGTTTCCCGATGACCGTGAACGTGAAATCGTCATGCGGGTCAATCATCGTAATAGTCAATTGTGGCCTGGCCTCACCATCAAGATTCCGACCAATCTGCCGTTTGCCGATTTATTAGATTTCTCGCCGTTTCCACGACAAATTGAAGCACCGCAGGAAAAGCTGATTGTGTTTGATCCGAAACGTTATGCATGGGCAGCCTATGCTGCGGATGGCTCGCTAGTACGCTGGGGCCCTGCCACCGGTGGACAAGATTGGTGTTCCGATATCGATGAGCCTTGCCACACGAAAGCAGGTCGCTTCAGAATTTTTACGATGGGAAACAGCAGCTGTGTTTCAAGTAAATTCCCAATGCCAGATGGTGGCGCGCCGATGCCATATTGCATGTTCTTTAACGGTGGCCAGGCATTACACGGATCACCAGGCGGTGTGATGCGTGGAAATGAAAGTCACGGTTGTGTTCGCATGTTTGTGCGTGATGCCGAATGGATGCGTTATGAATTTATTGATCCTCCCGAAGAGTATAATAATTACCGCGGAACGGAAGTGATTGTGATGCCTTACAGGAATTCAGAAACGGCCAGTGCCGAATCTTCCTTTACTGAGCCATCAGACTCCGATAATTAATGTCATAACATAAAATATCAATCGCCGTTCTCCTCGCTTAACTGCCTGTCAGCTTGACTACGTAAGCCCCGATGGCTAATCTTGAGCACTATTTAACAGCATCGACTCTTGATGAAAAAAGGAGCTCTACGGGTGAAGATTATTGAGCATTTTGAGATCCCTTATTACCAATACCTGAATGAAGACGGCAAACTCGCCGATGAATTTCCAACGCTTGCCGAAGATACCACCGCCCTCCTCGAACTTTATCGCCTGATGGTATTAGTTCGCACGATGGATACCAAAGCTATCGCCCTACAACGCACCGGTAAACTTGGTACGTATCCCTCCACTAAAGGACAAGAAGCTGTGTTTGTTGGCGTGGGTCATGCCATGCAGAAAAATGATGTGTTCGTTCCTTATTATCGTGATATCGGCACACTCATACAACGCGGCGTGAAATTGTCGCAGATATTGTTGTACTGGGGTGGCGATGAACGTGGCAATGTTTTTAAAGACAGCACGGATTTTCCATACAGCGTTCCCGTCGGTAGCCAGCCATTGCATGCTGCCGGTGCGGCCTTCGCTTTGAAATATAAAAAACAAAAACAGGCGGTCGTTTCCATCTGTGGTGATGGCGCAACCTCACAAGGTGACTTCTATGAAGCAATGAATATTGCCGGTGCATGGAAATTACCGGTTGTCTTTGTGGTCTGTAATAATCAATGGGCAATCTCGGTGCCACGTGAGGCACAAACCGGCGCTAAAACAATTGCACAAAAAGCAATTGCAACGGGATTCATTGGTGAGCAGGTTGATGGTAACGATATTATTGCTGTTCAACATCGCACGGCTGAAGCATTACGCGCTGCACGTGAAAGTGGTGAACCACGCTTGCTCGAAATGGTGTGCTACCGCCAGAGCGATCACACCACAGCAGATGATGCGAGTCGCTACGAACCGAAAAATTCACGTGAAAATGAATGGCATAAAGAGCCAATTTCGCGTTTACAAAAATATCTGAAAAGTATAAATGTCTGGAATGAAAGTCTGGAACAGAAAATTCAAGCGGAGTGCGCAGCAGAAGTTGATCTCGCGGTGAAAGAATATGTCGAAACACCACCGCAACCACTCGAATCTATGTTTGATTATTTATATGAAACCCTGCCGAGTGCTTATGCCAGTCAGCGGGAATCACTGCAACATGTGGAGACCATCGTTCATGGCTGAAATGACATTAGTAGAAGCAATCACGCTGGCAATGGCGTATGAAATGGAACATGACCCGAATGTGATTGTCATGGGCGAAGATGTTGGTAAAGATGGTGGGGTATTTAGAGCGACGCTTGGATTACTCGATAAATTCGGGCCTGAACGCGTACTCGATACACCGCTTGCGGAATCTATGATTGGTGGCGTTGCCGTTGGGATGGCTGCACGCGGTTTAAAACCTGTCGCTGAATTTCAATTCATGGGTTTTATATATCCTGCGATCGATCAAATTATCAATCATGCGGCACGCATGCGTAATCGCACACGCGGAAGACTGACCTGCCCAGTTGTATTTCGCACGCCATTTGGTGCGGGCATACATGCGCCTGAGCATCATTCTGAAAGTACTGAAGCGATGTTTGCGCACATTCCTGGATTGCGTGTTGTGATTCCTTCCTCGCCATCGCGAGCTTACGGATTATTGCTGGCGGCGATTCGCGATCCTGATCCTGTTATTTTTCTCGAGCCATCGCGACTCTACCGATTTGCGAAACAAGATGTTAAAAACGATGGGAAGGCCTTGCCATTAGATGTCTGCTTTACGCTACGTACCGGCGAAGATGTCACCCTCGTGACCTGGGGCGCCATGGTGAAAGAAACGCTGGCGGCTGCAGACCAGTTAACCGCAGAGGGCATCAGTGTGGAAGTGATTGATGTGGCCACTATCAAACCGCTTGATATGGACACCATTCTTGCTTCTGTTGAAAAGACTGGCCGCTGTGTCGTCGTGCATGAAGCTGCACTAACCTGTGGTGTGGGCGCGGAAATTGTGGCGCAAGTCGCAGAAAAAGCCTTATTTTCATTGAAAGCACCGCCGCTGCGCGTTGCCGGTTTCGACACCATTGTGCCGTATGCCAAAATGGAAAAATATTATATCCCGAGTGAAAAACGCATTGTTGATGCAGTGCAAAGTTTGATGGAGTACGCATAGTGAAAATATTTCATTTACCGGATTTGGGTGAAGGTCTCGCGGATGCAGAAGTGCGTGAGTGGTATGTCAAAGAAGGCGATGTCGTCAAAGTCGATCAGCCGTTAGTTTCGATGGAAACCGCCAAAGCCGTGGTTGATGTGCCATCACCGTATGCCGGAAAAATTGCCATTTTGCACGGCAAAACGAATGACGTCATTAAAACGGGTGCTCCGTTTATTACTTTCGATATTGAAGGTGAGAACGCAGATAAGCCTAAAGAAAAAGATAAGGGTAGTGTGGTTGGTAAACTCGAAACCAGCACTAAAACGTGGGATGACAGCGATGTCATCATTGGTTCGGCGAAATCACGTACACCTGTGATTAAAGCCATGCCTGCCGCCAGAGTGCTGGCGACGCAACTCAATATCAATTTGAGCGATGTCAAAGCCACAGGTCCACAAGGTTTAATTACACCGACTGATGTCAAAAATCATTTAGAACAACAAACGTCAACACACGCTTCACAACGCTTGCCGGGCGAAACACAGGCTCTGCACGGTGTGCGGCGTGTCATGGCGCAAGCGATGATGCAATCGCATCAAGATATTGTGCCGGTCACCATTGTTGAAGACGCGGATATTTCCCATTTACCGCCAAAAACAGACATGACCGTGTTGTTGTTAAAAGCTATGGTGGCGGCTGCACAAGAAGAACCGGCGATGAATGCCTGGTTTGACGGCAAACATCTTGAGTTGAAAAAATTCACAGAAGTGAATATTGGCCTTGCACTCGATACCCCGGAAGGATTGTTCGTGCCGGTTATCAAAAATGCGGCGGCTATGTCTGAAGCAGAGATGCGGCAGAAAATTGATAGCTATAAAACGTCTGTTAAAGACCGATCGATTCCACCCGCCGATATGCAAGGTGCAACGATCACTTTGTCGAATTTCGGTACGATTGCTGGCCGCTATGCCACGCCAATTATCGTTCCTCCTGCGGTCGCGATTTTAGGCAGTGGTCGGAGTCGAGAAACGGCTGTTGTCAAAAATGGTGAGTTGAAGCCCGGAAAATTATTGCCATTATCTTTAACGTTTGATCACCGTGCGGCGACTGGCGGGGAAGCAACGCGTTATCTTGCAGCAGTGATTAAGTATTTACAATCGTAAGTCACCATCGTTTTAGTGTGAGGATTCTTCAAATTATGAAGAATCCTCATCACGATCACACAGCTCTTACTTAGGTATACACAGTGAAACCTTTACCCAAGCGGCAATTGATGTCGGTGGGAGCAAGTTTGTCTGCGTAAGTGATTGGATCTTGGACATGAATCACAGCGTGGAACTGGTTCTGGCTATCAAAGGTAAAGCTACTGGTTTGATAGATGTTGCCAAGTTCCGGAAATTCAGGAACATCACCGGTTGGTATCACTTCGCGACCGGAAATTTGACCGTTGCGGATTAAGACGATTTCTGGAAGCTTCAAAATGCTGAGGCCAGTTAATTTGCCGCCATGATTATTGGTAATATCACATTTATCAAAGTCGACAACGATGGTGATACGCTTGCCTTTGCTTAACAGATCAACTGCTTCAGGATAGCCATTTACTTTCGCCGCATGACCCACATTAATCATTAACATGGTTGCCGCCAAGCAGGTGAGGATCTTCTTCATTCCGTTATCTCCATATATTCAAAAAAATGAGCATTTACTTTAATCAATTATTTTACAAAGGAAAAGGAAATAATAACGCAAGATGAAATGGCTGTGGTTTGATAGCAGCCATGTTGCCTACAAGGAGTGATCAGGCAGGATTTATTTTAGCTAAATCAATCCGCGCTTCACGTGAGTTTTTAAAGCGTAGGAAGAACTGATGAATCGTGTTGGCATGTTCGGCATAGTTTTTGACGATTACCTCAAGGTCATGAGGCAGGCCTAGCGACCCCCCCTTTAACGCTTGGTCTAATAATTCGGTGTAGGCGTCACTGGGCGCTTTTGGTAAAGAGTGGGCTTTGGTCAGTATCCATTCGACTAAGTTGGCTTTTACTAACGCTTCGTCATAGCCCTCATGCCTATTATAAAAATTAATTTCAGAAGCGGTGAGATCAAAATCTTTACTGGATGCCAGATAAAAATTGGAAAGAAATAAACGTTGGCCATCCGTTAATATATTTTTGAAATTAGCATCGAAATGCAGCATGCCGTGTGTACGTAGAAAGTTGGTGATAAGCGAAAGTTGGCTATCCAGTTCTTGAAAAGTGAGGCGGTGCGCAATATCAGCATTGTCATGATAGAGGGTGAGCCAATCATATAAGCTGAAGGGGAGGTATTCTAAAAATATGACAAGCTCCGCTTGCGATGCATAATTTTCTTGATAGCGAGTGATAAGACCGGGTGCGTCGCCCCAGAATTCGATGGCTTTTATGATACTGGACATCATATTGGTATCGTGACCTCCAGCCGCTTTCGGGAGGACACGCCAGTAGTACATCATCTGGAAGTGTGGACAAAGGCCGCTTAAAACCCAATTGGTTGCCGTCGTTAAGGCAGAGAGTTCACGCCAAGCACTGAATCCGGGTGAGGCTCCGCCGTATTGCAGAAAAAGGGGGAGCTCGAAGATATTAGCAGTCGAGGTGAAGTTATCGCGTGTTAACTCAAGGTTCGCAAGGTTAATGCGTTTGACAGTGATTTTCGCATCATTGAGTGTGACCGTTGCTGAAGTGTTAAAGATATTATGATGGGTGGTCGTCGAGCCAGAGATAAGCTGTTCAAGATCAGCGTCATTCAATCCACTCAATAGACTCTGCATTTCGACATGACGACGAATTCGAGCAACTTCCTCTGCGCTGATGTTCAACACTTTAGCCATGCTGGCAACACACCTTGTTGGTTGGTCTAGAAGTTTCACTCAGCTACGATAATGAATAATTATTATACATAGCGAAAGTGTTACCGACAAGTAATATGGGTAAAGACGAAATAAGAATGACATGTTGTGTTAGTGGGGAGTACATAACTGAAAAAATGAGAGGTGAGCGAGGGATTGTTGTAATGTAGTTGATGAGCAAAAGACAGTCGATAGATAAGATTGAGATTAAATTATAAACATAATATTTGTTCACTGCTTTCACAACTAGCCTAAATCAGTTAATATAATGCTATACGCGGACAGTCAAAGGGATAGTGACTACATGGAAGAGCGTAATATACTTTCTAGTGAAGAAGTCGATGCCATTATTAAGTCGGCACAGACAGCCAGTGCGCTTGATATCGAAAGCCAAGAGGCAGTGAGCACCAGCAGCATTAACACCAACGCGCTGAATAATATCATTGAAAACACTCGCGCAGAAATTGAAAACAAGTTAACAGTTCTCTTACGCAAAAAAATCATCGTCAAGAATAATCCCTTTGAGCTAACCAACGTTAAGGCGATTGTTGAGCAAGCTACCGAAAATAATGTTTATACCTCATTTAAATTGCATCCCTCGGGTTCATCGACACTCGTCTGCGCGGATAACAACCTGCTAGATGTGGCGTTGAATTTGCTCTACGGCGGAAAACTTCAAGCACAAGGTGATGCACCAACAAAAATTGGAAAAATCGGGGTTATTTCAGCAGAAAAAATTAGTGGCGTGATCCTGGAATGCCTGGCTGTTGGCTGCAAAGAATATGACATTATCAGCCACGAAATGTATAAAGCATCGCTGTCGATATCAAACGTCAACAACCTTCCCGAAGAAGAGCCGATTTATAAAATTGATTTTATCGTTATGTTCGATGAACGTGAAACTAAAATCAGTTTGAATTTGACCGAGGAATTCCTTATCAAGATGATTCCCTTTAGAGCAGGTAAAGGTGCTCATCGAGAAAAAGATTTTTGGCGAACCGCGATCAAAAGCGAAGTGATTGATTCGTACGTAACGGTTAATTCGACCATGGCGGATCAGAAAATCAATTTGAAAGACTTTATGGCACTCAAGGAAGGGGATGAAATCGAGATTGGCGACCCGACCGTTGTCTATGTCTGTTTAAATAACCTTAAGCTCTTTCGAGCGTTAGCCTGCCAATCAAATGATAAAATTGTGGTTAAAATAGTCAGTCAAGTATAGGAGAAGGTGATGAGTGACGTTAAGGATGATGTTCAAGAGTCTCCCACCGCTGCACAACCAGATAAACAGTCGCAACCGCTCATTAATGCGAAAGATATGGAGTTTCTGAATGATGTTCAAATAGTCCTGACGATTGAAGTCGGCAGAACTCAGATCAAGATAAGAGACCTGTTGAATCTGACCAAAGATTCAATCATCGATTTAAATAAAAGCTCCAGTGAACCGGTTGATGTTTATGCGAATGGTAAACTCATTTCGCGTGGAAATATCATTACGGCGAATGGGAAATACTGCGTACGCTTAACATCGGTTGCATTGCCGCTCTCCAACTCCAACTAGGTGTATGAATATGTATTTTCAAGTCATCATGAATTTATTATTGGTCATTATTGCTGTGCTGATCTATCTATATATAACCTGGAAGGTTAAATCGATTAAATCTTCGAAGGGTGACTTGATCGAAGTAGCGTCTATGCTGGCAGTCGGGCCAAAAGAAAAAATTATTCTGGTGAAAGTCGAAAATCAGAAAATATTAATTGGTGTGACACCTGGTAGCATGACATTTTTATCTCAAATCACGAATGATGACACGAAGCCATCAGGAAAGGTCCATCAGGCGAATTTTCGTGATGTGCTTGATCTTACGTCGCAACACAAAGTAGACGGAGATAGAAAGGAATGAAGTATAGAATATCGTTCCAGTTATTCATGATCATTTTATTTGGCTTAGGCTTATCAAGCTTCGCCTATGCTGAAATGAAAGATATCCCTCTTATTGTGGCAAGCCAGAAAGGTGGCGTGACTAACTACAGCTTAAGTATAAAAATATTGGCTGCGGTGACGGCGCTAACAGTGATGCCGGCGCTGTTGATTACCACGACAGCCTTTACGAGAATTATTGTGGTGATGGCCATCTTAAGACAAGCGATTGGCATTCCAAACGTTCCGAGTAATCAAATATTGATCGGTTTATCGTTGATACTGACATTGTTTGTGATGATGCCGGTCGTGAATAAAGTCAATGAGGTCGCATTACAACCCTATCTTGAAAACAAGATTGATGAAGAAAAGGCAATCACAGCCGGTTTACAACAGATGAAATTGTTTATGCTGAAGCAGACACATAAGAAAGATTTGAAACTGTTTTATGATCTTTCTAAAACCAAGGTCGATTCTACAGGTGACCACCCGTTACTAGTCGTACTGCCAGCTTACATCACGAGTGAACTGAAAACTGCCTTTGAAATTGGATTTTTAATATTTATTCCGTTTTTAATTATCGATTTAGTGGTAGCGAGCATATTGATGTCGATTGGTATGATGATGTTATCTCCCATGATCATCTCGCTACCTTTTAAAATATTGTTCTTTGTTCTAGTAGATGGTTGGGGGTTGATTGCGACAAGCCTTGTCACAAGCTTTCGATTTTAGTCGGAGAATTGATGAGAAGAGGAATGGCGTTAACGACCAGACTTGATCAGCGCTTGATGATGAATCAGAAGCTGAAACAGGTCATCACGTTCTTACAATTCACCACACAAGAATTAAAGCAGCAAATCAAAGAGATCATCGAAACGAATCCCCTGATTGAAATTTGTGAAGAAACAGAGGATTCTGAAGAAGCGCAGTCCTTAGAGGAAGGTGAGTGGGAAATCAATTATGCCCATTCACAAAAATCTACGAGTTATGTCGATTCCAGCCATGATGAATATATTCAAAATCTCCCAGAGATTAAAACATTACGCAGCAGTTTGCTGGAACAAACATTAAACTGCCACTTCGATAATGATGAGCAGATGATAGCTACCATGATCATTGATGCAATTGATGATGACGGGCTCCTTATGATGGAAATCGATGAGTTATATGAAATGGCTTTTGCCCAGGACGTCATCAAAGACATCAGTACGGAAAAGATCATGAATGTTTTGAGTGTCATCCAAGGGTTTGAGCCACTCGGCATTGCCGCAAGATCAATAAAAGAATGTCTACTCATTCAGCTCAGATTTAAAAATGATGGTCGAGAGGAATTTGACTGGGCCAGGAAAATGATCGAGGTTGAAGCGTTAAGCTTGAATACTATCGATTTTAAATCGCTCTCGAAATCGACAGGGCTTACGCAGCAACAGCTGACGGCTGCGTTAAATATCATCAAGAACCTCGATTTTCACCCTGCGAAAAGCTTCAATGATCATCGTAATAATGTGAGTGATCCTGAGCTGTATACGCGCAAGATTGGTAATAAATGGCAGGCTTTTCTGACTGATAGTATTCTGACGAAGCTCGATATCAACAAGCATTATAAGTCACTGATCAAGAAAAATAGCCGCGATAAAGCCTATAAATCCATATTAAATCAGCTACAGGAAGCGAGTTATTTAGTGAGTGGTATCAAACGCAGAAATGATACCTTGCTGTCAGTTGCAAATTACATTGTTTCGGCACAAGCTGATTTCCTCGAGTCAGGCAGCGTTGGGATGAAATCGATCAATTTGGCTGAAGTTGCCGAGGCTCTCGGGTTTCATGAATCAACCATTTCGCGTATTACAACAGGCAAATATATTTCCACGCCGCACGGTATTTTCGAACTAAAATATTTCTTTCCAAGCCAGGTCTCAACAGAAAGCGGCAGTACAAGATCTTCGACAGCAGTCAAAACATTAATTAAAGAAATTATTGATCATGAAACACCTGATTCAACGCACAGTGATGATGATATTGCGCTGATGCTGAAAGAGAAGGGTATTAATATTTCCCGTAGAACCGTCACGAAATACCGGGAGTCACTCGAAATTCCAACATCGTATCTCCGCAAAGGGGTTAACGAGTTGAAGTAGTTGGCTTATTCATTTTGCATCTTCTTGAAAGCATCATCAGACAGGACCACAATCTCAATACGACGGTTAGAAGGGTCATCATTCGTTTTGACGGTCTCAAGCTTATCTACATCGGCAACACCGACGATTCTAACAATTTTTTCCGGCATCATACCGTTATTCACGAGCTCGCGACGAGCGGCATTGGCACGATCGGCTGAAAGCTCCCAATTGGTGTAATCATCACTGCCTTGGATGGGCTTACTATCGGTATGCCCGACAATCATTACGCGATTGGGATATTTGTTCATGGCGGTGGAGAGCCAGTCGAGAACCGTCGAGGCATACTCGGCAAAATCTGTTTTACCACTGGAAAACATGGGATTATTTTCCATATCTTTCAATTCAATCTTTAAACCTTGTGAGGTAACTTTGAAGTTGAGCATATTTTTATATTGCGCAACTTTGGGATTTTCAAGCATTTGCTTTTCCAGATCATTTTTTATTTCTTCGCTAGTCTTGCGAGAAACCTGATCTTCCGGCACTTCTTTGATATTAGAAGCCTGATTCACTTTCTTATCTTTAGTGCTCTTATCCGTCGTGCTGGAGTCTTCATCTTTGATCTTATCGTTCTTGGGGTCACTCTTTTGGGCGGTGCGGTCAATGATCGGTCTTTTAAAATACTCAGACATACCTTGCAACTGATATTTATTTAACATCGAGAGCAACCACATTAATAGGAAAAATGTCATCATCGCGGTCACGAAGTCTGCATAGGCGATCTTCCAGGCGCCACCATGAGATTTATGAACGACTTTCTTAATACGCTTGATGATAATGATTTTGTCATTATGGTTATTCGTTTGATGGGGCGGTTCAGGCTTCTTCTCTTCTACCGGCTGAATAGGGTCAGCAAGAGTCGCTGCTACATGATTTGGTGGTTCTGGCGAAGATTCCTCGGGAGCGGTAATAACGTCACCGTCTTCCTCATCTTCAGTTCTAGCTTGATTCGTTGGCTGCTGGGGGCCGTTATCGATGGGGTTATCCATTCGTCACGCCTCCACCAGATTTAATGCCCTTGATGATTTCTTCTAATTCCATGCTGTTTGGCCGGACATCAGAAAACAATACTTTTCTCGCGAGTTCCACGCCTATCGACGGTGTGGTGTTGCTAGCGGCAGCCATCAATAGAACTTTAATGGCCTGGAGAATTTTGATGGTGGCATTACGTTTATTCTCAAGCGCCACGGCTAACGGTGCTACGAATCCGTAGCCCAATAACACACCTAAAAATGTACCTACTAGCGCGGATGCGACAAGACCACCGAGAACGGCAGGAGGTTTGCTCATCGATTCCATGGTGTGCACCACGCCCATAACCGCCGCGACGATACCAAATGCTGGTAAACTGTCTGCGACTTTTGAAATGGCATTAATCGGAATTTCGGATTCGTGCTCATACGTTTCGATGTCATGGTCGATAATTTCATCGAGATGATGAACATCGACACGACCCGTGATAATGAGTTGCATATTATCAATGATAAATTCCATGATTTTCGTATCATTTTGTATCAGCGGATAATTGGCAAACAATTGACTTTCTTGTGCATTCTGCACATCGGATTCAATTGCCAACATACCTTCTTTACGAATTTTGGTGAGTAACTCAAAAAAAACGGATAATAGCTGAACGTTGAAATCACGTTTGTACTTCGAGGCTTTCATAATGGAAGCGAGTGCTTTCGTGGTAATTTTAATGTTGCGCATGTCATTACCGATGATGAATGCGCCGACAGCGGCACCACCAATCATCATCAGTTCAAACGGCTGAAAAAGGGCAAGCAAGTGCCCACCCGATAAAACGAAGCCGCCGAATACCGATATGATAACAACTAATAATCCGATGATGACTATCATAGCAATGCCACATCCTTGTTGTTATTTATATTTTTATTATGCACCAACTTCAACTGAGGAGCTGTTTATCACGGTTCCATCAATGATTCTCTTGGATGACGTGTTTAATACCTTGATACTATCATTCAGCGCACCATTCGATTTCGCGATTCCCTCTGCTCGTACCATAATATTACCGTGACGCGAGATGATGGAAACGCTTTGATTTCGGTTAATAATTATCGGCTGCTGAATATTACGTTTGGTGAGCACAGTCCCTGACACCATGGTTGTTACCGGTATCTGGCCAATGGCATCATCAATATTTTTGAAAAAACCAGAGTATAAGCTGTTTTTATCGCGAAACGACAAGTCGAGCATGTCTGACTCGATGACAGTTTTACTGGGTATCGTTTCTTTGGCGACGACTACTTTCGTCATCACTTTCATATCGACAGGAACATAGACATGCCAGGAAGGGCTCGTGGCGCAAGTCATCTCTAGTGTTGTGATTTGATGCTCAGCACTTCCGGCTGGAATGTTAACGGCAATCGGTGAGGCGCAGGCTGCTAAGCGTAACTGGCTCGCGGCTTCACTTAATTTAATTTCGAGCTTTTCATCAGGGTCAACCGCCACATTTTTTTGAATATACTCAACAGCGAGAGTATTGATATGATTAAGCGATTCATATTCCATCGCCATCACCGCATGATTAACGAGCAGGCCCAAAGCTAACAATGGAAGGCTGACTTGGTAGCGTCTGTTTCTCATGAACTCTCCAAAAATAAATTATTTCACTTCAGGCTTGTTGTATATCCCGATGTTTTGTTGAGAAACCTGTGTGAGTTTCTCCCAAATGTCGTGCATAAAACTAAGATTCGCATTCACGACATTATTATTTTGAATAAGATGTTGATAACCGATCGATAAATGATGGTGTAGTTGAGAAAGCAGTTTTTGGATATTCTCAGCATGAGAGGAGGAAATACTCTTAGCGTACTGAGATAATGACTGCGCTGTTCCCGTGGCATTCAGCGGTATCGCTGATTGTAACTGAGTGAGATGACCCTCCATCTCAGTCAAAATCTGGTATTTACCTTCCATGCTTTCATTAATTGCGGTGATATCGTTATTTTTGAAATGAGTCTGATCCGCAACCAGCAGCGTGTTAATGCGCTGAATCGATTTGATGACATTCTCAAGACTGATAAATAAAAGTTGATTAACCGCTTCCATGCGTTAGTTCCTATGTAATGCTCAAAATGGTATGCGAGAGCTTCTTAGCTAATTGGTCAATATCAACTTTGTATTGATTGGTTTGGATTTGTTGTTTGAGCTCTATAATACGCTGACTATTATCTGGCGTAGAATTTTCAGCGATCATGCTACTGACCAGTGAGCCGAGACTCGTAGAGATCGTCACATCCTCATGCGGAGCATGCGCCGTAGTCGTTTTTGATTCTCTAGAAACAGGTTTCGCTAAAGTAGATGCGTTGGCAAGCGCATCGAGCTTGATTTCGTTAACCATTTCTATCACCTCTTTCCTTGTTAGCATGGTTGCTTCAGTCGTTAGGGTCGTCACCCTTGTTATCGGCGGATTTCCGTAAAACTTAAGCTATTTTAACTCGGCCAATAACGTTTTAAATTGTGGGCTTTTCATTATCCCCATGATTTTATGGGAGTAATTAACGTCTGTCGCATAACCGGCTTCTTGCAAGGCCTGCGTATACGCAGCAGGCTCATGAGCATTTTTAACAGCATTTTGATATCTTGAGCTGTTTTTAATCAATCCAGCATAATCCATAAAGCTTTCTTGATACGACTCATAATTTCTAAAACTCGCATTTTCCTTAACCAGAATACCATTTTTTTGTTCGAGCGTGGCGGTGGTCGTCGAGTCTTTATGCCAGGTGGCATCGGACTTAATGTTGAAAAGATTATGACTACTTTGACCGCTATGCTGACCAACAATTTTTTTACCCCAATCTGTTTCAAGCGCAGCCTGCGCGAGTAGAACAGACGGCTGGACGCCAATCACTTTAGCGGCATGTTTAGCGCTTTCCCAAAGTCCGTGAATAAATTCTTTGGGACTACTGAACCGAACCTTAGGTGCGGCATGCTGGGTCGTTTTCATCGTAGTCGGTTTCACATCGCTAGGATGTTCAGACGGACCCAAAGTGATGACCGCAGGTGGTTGTGGTTGAGTTTTCAATTCTTTGGCAGCTGTATTCAGAGTGTGCTCGCTCGCCAAGAATGGTTTTGCAATATGACTGACACCATTTTGCTGATCGATATTATCTTCAATCATCTTCGCGAAACCAGTACCTTGTGAAGATAAAGAAAGTGATAACTGTTTATCAAACATGTCTTGATACATAGACATGTCATTACTGGAAAATAATTCCGATGAAAATGAATTATTTGCATCACGCATACTGCGTAATACCATTTGAAAAAGAAGCGCTTCAAATTGTTGAGAGACTTCTTTTTTGACGGCATCCGGATTAGATTTGTATTGAGCGCGCAAGTTATCAAGACCTTGCACATCCGTATACACTCTCGCATCATTTGTAATCTTATCCATGACTTATTCCTAAATAATCTCAAGGTCGGCATGTAACGCACCGGCCGCTTTAACTGCTTCTAAAATAGAAATGATGTCGCCTGGTGCAGCACCCACACGATTAATTTCATCAACCAGATCACGAAGTGATGTGCCGGTTTCAAGCAAGAACGCACGACTTGGCGCTTGATTGATGGAGATGTCGGAAGCTGAACCTTTCACTGTGCGTCCGTTTGCCAACGCATTCGGCTGGCTGACAAATGGTTTTTCCGATACGACCACCGATAAGTTACCGTGCGCGACAGCGACAGGTGAAATCATGACATTTTCATCGATGACGATGGTTCCTGTTCGTGAGTTCACGATAATACGTGCACGACCAGTTGATGGCTTTAATGAAATATTTTCAATTTTTGAAATGAAATGGACGTATTCGCCAAGATTCTTCGGCATGTAAGGTTTATTTTCTCCCGTCACGTCATCTTTATAGTTATTTAAGACGGTTGGGTAAACTTCTCTGACATACGAGCGCAAATTGACATTGATATCACTCGCATCAACAGGCTTGGCAATTTTTTTATTGAACTTTGAATTAATCGCTTTAGCAATATTTTCAGCCGTTGAAAAGTCTGGCTCAAGCAATTGAAAAGTAACGATTCCATCTTTAACGAAGGGGGGCACAATCACATTCTCGACGGTTGCACCATTTGAAATGCGACCCGTTGCGGTTGAGTTAACCGTTACTTTAGATCCGTCACTACCTTGCGCACCAAAGCCAGAAACGACAACGCTACCTTGGGCGACCGCATAAACTTGATTGTCAGCACCACGTAATTCGGCCATCAGTAATTCGCCACCGCGTAGGCTGGATGAATTACCCAGCGAAGAAACAGTGACATCTATTGTTTGGCCGATTTTAGCGAAGGGTGGTAGCTTGGCGCTAATAGCAACGGCCGCAACGTTCTTTAATTCGAAATTGAGATTGGCCGGAATTTTAATTCCGAACTGAACCAACATATTACGAAAGGTTTGTTGTGTAAAAGGGGACATAGCTGTTTTGTCACCGGTACCGTCCAAACCAACGACTAGACCATAACCGACGAGCTGGTTGTCCCGCACACCGGCGATGCTTGTTATATCTTTAATGCGCGAACTGAATGCGATGTCGACAGGTGTCAGCACCATGACACTCATCAAACCCGTGAGGATGGCCTTTCGAAATGTAGATTTAATATTGATGTGGCGCATCGTTAAACCTTGTGTCAGTCAGTACCAAAGAGGCATGCAAGATTTATGCCAAGTAATATCCCACTCATTGCCAGCCTTTAATATGATATTATATAACTAATCAAGGATGATAATGGTGATAAAATGAGAGTGTTACTTGAAAAACAAAATCCAATAATTCCCGCCAAATATTCTAGTGAAAACACACCTGACTCCGTTTTTGATTTGCTATCTAATTATTTATTCTCAAATTTATTAACAGCCAACCAAGAGCAAGACACTGACGGTCAAACTAAAATTAATAGTGAAGATGCGAGCGCTGCACACGCAAATGCGGAAGATGTGTTGTCATGCCCATCGTCTGTTTCACCGCTTACACAGTTCATGACGGAAATGATTCAGTCATCTATTCAGCAAGTTCAGACAAAAAATAATCTTAATGAAGATCAAAACAAGTCGTTAGCTGAAGATAAACAAATGCAAGATCCACTTGCTACAGAGTTAGCTGTTACTGAAGCTAAGTTGCAAAAAAAAGTGACGCCTTCTGTCAATGAATCAGCGCAATCAGGGGCTGCGTCCATACTCAGTGATGACGAAGAAACAGAAATAGATAATGAAGTCATGAAGATGACCTCAGAAATGAAAGGCAGAGAAAATTTTGAAAAATTGACACCCTCATTCCAAAAATTGACATCCGAGAGCGAGAATAAAACAGAATATATCAATGTACATGAACGCAGCCAACCGGTCAGCAGTCCGGCTAATGTGGTGGATTCTGTTAAAGAAGCAAAGGGTAGCGATGCATTCAAAGTGAGTGCGGATGACCAGAAAAATAATTTAAAACAACGTATTGATGCGTGGTTGACGCATATCAACTATGCTGAGCAAAGCAATCTACAAGCCGGTAGTCTAGATGAAGTAAGGTCAAGACCAGCCAACCCATCCACAGCAAGCACATTCGCAGGTGAGAAATCCGCACCGACCACAACGGCGCAAAAAACTGAGCATCCGCTGTCTTTCCAGTTAGATAAGATCGAGCAGTCGCAAAGAGATCTGGACTCTTATCATTTAAACATCCGCATCAACCCACCTGAACTAGGTCCGATCACAGCAAGACTCAAAGTGAACAAAAATAAAGTTGAATTGAACATAATGACCAATAATGCACAGGTAGAACAAGTGGTCAAAGCGCATCTTGCCACGTTAACAGAGCAATTTAATCAATCTTCTATGCAGTTAGAGAATGTTTGGGTTAATCACTCTGATTTAGCAGGCCAACAATACGAGAATCCAGCGCCACACACACAGCAATATGATCAGGAAATCCAAAAGGTGAATACACCACAGACCCAGGTGGCTGATAAGACGAAGAAAACTAGCGATGCATTGATTGATGCCTATATATAGAGCCAGACTGACGATCAGAAAGATTTAAGTAATGATGAAATGGGCCGATAACAAGTGTGGAAACTAAAATAACACTAAGGAGAAGGACCATGGCTTTAACCGTCAATACTAATATTGGATCATTAGTGGCTCAACAATATTTGTCAGGGAACCAATCGAAGCTTGCTCAGGCTTTAACGCGTTTATCTTCAGGTTTACGTGTTAACGATGCCAAAGATGATGCAGCAGGATTAGCGATTGCTGAAGGGATGAAAAAGACAGTGTTGGGTTTGAAACAGGGCTCACGTAATGGTAATGATGGCGTGTCCTTAATCCAGACCGCTTCAGGTGCAATGTCACAGACGCTGAACATTTTACAGCGTATGCGAGAAATTGCCTCACAAGGCGCTTCGGGTACCTACTCTGCTGGTGACCTTGCTAACCTTGATACAGAATATCAGAGTTTAATGGGCGAAGTTGATCGTATCCAGGCAACCACCAAATTTAACGGTGTGAGCTTGCTGGCTGCTGGTTCCGTCTCCATTCAAATTGGCGAGAACAACACAGCTAACGATCGCTTAAGCATTGCATTGACTGCCACAGACACCACCACGCTGACAATTAATGGTGGCGACGTGACAAGTAATGCGAATGCCCAGACTGCACTTGCTGCGCTTGATGTTGCTATCGGTGGAGTCACGACCGGTTTAGCATCACTTGGTGCTAGCCAGTCCAACCTGGAAAAAGCAGTTTCTTCTAATGATGTTCGTGCTAACAACATGCAGGCTGCACGTTCACGCATTATGGATGCTGACTTTGCTGAAGAAAGCTCCAACCTTGCTACGTTCCAGATATTAAACCAATCTAACGTTGCAATGTTGTCACAAGCTAACTCAGCTCCACAATTAGTCTTGAAATTGTTGAGCTAGTCGCAATCGTAAAACCGGGGTTTTCGAAGACCCCGGTTTTATATTTAATAAAGGAGTAACAAGATGGGAGGAACAGTTGGGCCAACCATGGATGTGGCATCGATCGTTAATGAACTGATGAAGCGTCAGTCCGTTCAATTGAACCGATTGAGTTACGAAGAAAAAGAACAAGAAGTGAAATTAAGTTTATATTCACAATTAAAAAATATAGTCGATAACGTTAACAAGTCTATCACGGATATCAACAATGCATTCCATGCCATCGGATACTCTGTCACAACAGGAAATAGTAGTATTCTGTCCGGTAGCATCACTCAAAATGAAAATGTGTACGCAGCAACGCACCAGTTGACAGTTACCTCACTTGCGCAATCAGAAACCCTGACGTCGAACACGCATTTTAACAGCAGAAACCAGGCCTTGAACTTGGATGGAAACCTTGGATTTACGATAGGTAGTAATACTTTTGCAGTGAATATCACTGCCACCGATACGTTGGAAAATGTGAGAGATAAAATAAATTCAGCGAGTAACAATGTTGGTGTGACTGCGAGTCTGATCGCCTCGACCGACCAAAATGGCAATGCTACTTATTCCCTCGTTGTTGCTTCTGACGAAACAGGTGTTGCGAATAAGTTCAGTATCAGTGGATCGCTAGACGCAACCTTCGATATCAGTAACGAAATAAGTGCAGCCCAAGATGCCGTATTCACTATTGATGGCATGAATGTGGTGCGTTCACGAAACACAGTGAATGATGTATTAGATGGTGTCTCCTTCACATTACTGGGTGTGGGACAATCGAGTTTAACGATAGCGCAGAATAACACCGATAAGAATAAAGCGATCGGAGCAGCGATTCAGGAAATGGTCGACGCTTATAATAATGTGATGGATTATATCGATCAAAGTTTAGCGGATCGAACCTTGACAGACAGTAGTGTCACGATGATTAAGGTGAGTGTACATGCCTTATTCGCGAGTAAATTATCGAACGTAGGTGGCTTTACTTCTCTGTTCGATGTTGGAGTCAAAACGGCAGAAGCCGTCAAATCTCAGACCAAGAATGGCTCGGCATACACGGCAGGTGACCGCCTTGTGTTAGATAAGAATGCACTACAGGGCATCCTGGCGACTAAATCTGAGCAGCTTGAGAAATTTTTTATGGATCAGACGAATGGATTTACGAAATTAGCCACGAAGAGTATAAACGGGATTTCTCAGTTTGGCGGCATTATTGCCAATAAAACACAGTCTATTAACGAATATATTTCCAAGATAGAGCGCAGAATCGGCGACGAAGAATCGCGTTTAGAGAATGTCAGAACAGCGCTCACGAAACGATATTCAGATCTCAGCACAATGATGGATAAATTCGATAGATTGAGTGGTATGTTAGACAATATTTTTAGTCATCTCACCTTCACAAGTAAAAAATAAAAGAGGTTGATATCATGGATGATTTATATAAAAGTATCGGTGTCGAAACCGAAGTCATGGAAGCTACCCCGCATAGATTAGTGCAGATGATGTTTGAAAAATGCATTGATTCAATTAATCTTAGTCGTCACCTGATTCGCGAAAACGATATTCCAAAAAAGTGCCATTTGATCACACAGGTGCTGGATATTGTTGCTTATTTGAAGTCAATCCTGAACACAGAAGATGAATCCGCTAAGGAATTATCGACGCACCTGATAAATGTTTATTCCTACATCGAAAATCAGCTATTCATGGCGAATCTGAAAAATGATACAACCTATCTGGATAACGCCCTGGATAAATTCAAAAAAATAAAAGAAAGCTGGGATCAAATAGGATAATGCCATGAAAAATAATGTGAATGAGGATGTCAGCTTATTAGTATCAATCACACGCGAAATTGTCGCAGGTCTCGCCAACAAAAGTCCCATTGATGAAATCATCGATAAAATGAATGAGCGCGATGCTATTATCAAATCAATGACACCCAGCGTCAAAGAAATAGTATTAAGCGACGAACTTCATGAATTAGAAGAATTGAAAAGAAATGAAGACCGCTTATTAGAAACATTTCGTAAAGAAATGCTTCAAATCAAGCAGGCCTTGAATAAAGTGAAATGTGCCGAAGAATACCTGTCTAACGACCACCTCTAGCATTCTCTCTTGGGCCAGGCCATGGGCCTGGTGCATTCGGACCATAGACGAAGGGTTGAATGATAGGAGCAGAATTACAATTGCTATTGATATCAGCATTATAGGGCGTTTTGTCACCGGTCGTATAAATCGTATCGTTCCCGCCATTTGGATTACTTTGATAATACGTTCCCGGGCGCTGCGCATTAGCGTTGGTATTTTGACTCGAGTTATTACAATTCGAAGAGGGCGCATTATTCTGACTTGCCTGCCCACTGGAATAATTATTATTAATAGTAATCGGATTATCAGCGTAGAGATTCGTCGCAACGAATGAGGTGATGAGGCATAACGAAATTGAGTGTAGTTTCATAGTACTTATCCTTAGTCAATGTCACGTCGCTATTGCTTCCATCGTTTTGACAGCATGATCTTAGCTTATCTTAGTAATATTTTATCACATTCCTATCTATCATGGTGGCACGCTGTCCTTGCCGCCGACGGCAAAAATTTATATTTAAGTTTTCTGAAAGTCAGTCGATATAGTCAGGAATTTGTTCACAGATTGTTCGCTTTATAATGATATTTCGAAATTTGAACGAAAATCCCCGTATTTAATCGCTTGGCACGATAGTTGCATATAGTAAACAGTCAAGGAGGGGTTTATGGATAAGATATTCGGTGTCGCAGAAAAAGCTTTAACAGTGACTGAAGAGCGAGCGAGTTTGATCTCAAGCAATCTCGTTAATAGCAGTACACCAAATTATAAAGCTAAAGATATCGATTTCGATAAAGTCATGAAAGATGTTGATTCAACATCGATGCTGCAAAGTACTAACCCTCAGCATATTCGCACTTCTTCTAATGAAGCAGGCGGGCTTCCGATTCAATATCGTATACCGATGCAGACCAGCATGGATGGTAATACGGTTGATCCTGAAATCGAAAGAAAGAACTTTATGCAAAATTCTCTTAAATATCAGGTCAGTCTGACATTTATTCAGAATAAAACTGACCAGATTATGAAAGCGATGAAAGGAGATTAATCATGTCGGCATTAGACAGAATATTGACAACAGCTGCGAGTGGTATGTCAGCAGAAAGTATCAAGCTGAATACGATTGCCAGTAACCTTGCGAATTCGAATAGTGTGGGTAGTACGGAAGATAACACCTACCGTGCTAAACATCCAATATTTACAGAAGTAAAAGATCCGATACCAGGTCTAAGTGAAGGCGATCAACCGATTGGTGGTGTCAGAGTAACTGATATCAAACATGGTAGTAACGCTCTACAAAAAAGATATGAACCTAGTAATCCGGCTGCCAATAGTGATGGCTATGTCTTTGTAACAGATGTGAATCCTATCGAAGAAATGACAAACATGATTGAAGCATCAAGAAGCTACCAGGCGAATGTTGAAATAATGAATTCAACAAAAGGCCTAATCATGCAAACCATCAATGTGATGAATAGTAAATAGAGGAAGCTGCCATGACGGTGAAAGGTGTGAGCAATAATCCTGTCTTACAAAGCGAACAGCCTAATAATAAAGTTGCAGGGAAGGCTCTTTCACAAGATGATTTTATGAAATTATTCCTCGCACAAATGAAAACGCAAAGTCCGCTCAAACCGTTTGATAGCGGTGAAATGATGCAGCAAATGTCGCAGTTAACTTCTCTCACCGCGACGCAAGAACTCGAAAAATCAATTAAGTTGATGAATGCTAATTTGGGCCGCTCGCAAATGGTTCAAGCAACTCAGTTAATCGGTAAGAAAGTCGCTATCGCCAGTGATAAGTCCCCGTTGAACTACGGGCCAGATGGCAAGGTTCAAGGACTTGATGGCTCCGTCATATTACCGGCATCCGCATCAGAAACGACCATTGAAATCAAAGACGCCAGTAATAAAGTCGTGAAAACGATTAAATTACCAGCCTCAAACTCGGGTATCCAGGATTTTCATTGGGATGGTCTTGATGCAGAAGGTAAGCCCATGCCAGCTGACTTTTATACGATTTCAGCGAAAGCGACTGTCAATGGCCAACCAATGGATGTCTATACTGCGGGTATTTTCAAAATTAATAGCGTGACGATGGATAGACAATCGTCGCAGGTGATACTGAATGTAGACGGGATGGGTGGTATGGATATGGGTGACATTATAAAGATCTTATCTTAATAAAAAATCAAGGAGATAAAAATGGGTATCGGGAACATCGCAAATACGGGAATGCGGGCTGCCATGACGGATATGGAAATTATCAGTAACAACATCGCGAACGCGAATACGATTGGCTACAAGCGTTCTTATGGAACGTTTGGTGATGTGTATCCCTATGGTACAAGTGGCGCCTCACTCCAAGCTGGCCTTGGCGTTGCGCTAACGAGTATTCATCAGGACTATACGCGTGGTGGTGCACTCTATACAAATAACCCCTTAGATTTGATGATTGGTAATAATGGATTTTTCGTTACAAAAGATAGTACGAGTGGTTCTATCAGTTACACCCGCGCAGGACGCTTTACTTTAGATAGCGAAGGATTTATTACCAATGGCAAACAGAGATTGCAGGGATTCCCGGCCACAAACGGTGTGGTGTTTGCTGGTGGTAGCCTGACAGACATGCAAATCAGCAGCGTACCAAGAAATGCTACTGCTACGACGCAGGTCAAAGAAGATTTGAATTTAAATGCGATGGAAACCGTGAAAGCCGGTCCGTTTAATAAAGATGACGTGAATACCTATAACTATATGACATCTAAAAATGTATTTGACAGCCTCGGTAACTCACATACGATGTCGATGTATTTTATCAAAGCTTCTGATAATACCTGGACAGCCAATGCACTAATGGATGGTGTGTCTATCGGAACTGGAAATATTAGTTTTTCGACTAATGGTACCGTTTCAAGTGTCACTGGATTGGATGCATTAAGCTTTAATCCTGGTACGGGTGCAACCTCACCACAAGTCTTCAAAGTCGACCTCTCCACTATTTCACAATACGCGAGTGATAATACCACCCGTAGCATGTCGCAAAATGGCTACCCCGTTGGTAATCTCAATGGCTATGAAGTGGATACGAACGGAAACGTGATTGGTACTTATAGTAATCAAGAACGCGTGTTACTTGGAAAAGTGGCCGTTGCAGAATTTAATTCCCCTGACGGTTTAGCCAGTATCGGTAATATGTCGTGGTTGGAAACGAGTGAATCTGGTAGTCCGACATTAAACCCAAGTAATAGCGACAAAAATATCACGGCGAGTGTTGTCGAAACATCAAATGTTGATTTGACACAAGAAATGATCGCGTTAATTGGTGCGCAGCATAATTTCCAGGCTAACGCTCAAGTCGAACAGACGTACAACGAAGTGATGCAAACGGTTATTAAAATATAATAGATAGGATGATGCCATTATGGATAAGGCTCTATTCATAGGTATGGGAGGGCAGACAACTGCCCTCCGCGAGCTTGAAATATTAACGAATAATCTTGCCAACGTTAATACGCCTGGATTTCGCGCCGATTATGAAGTGATGAAACAAAATCACATTCAGAAAGAAAAGATGGAAACACGCGTCTATTCTTCGGTTGGTGGAAGTTACACTGACTATAAAACGGGGCCCATCCTTCGTACTGGAAGAGATTTAGATGTGGCCGTTTCCGGTAATGGTATGTTTGCTGTCCAATCAAAAAATGGCAAAGAGGGATATACCCGCGCAGGAAATTTTGAAGTCTCATCGGAGGGATTTTTAACAACAGCATCTGGTGATATGGTGTTAGGAAAAGCCGGTGCCATTCAAATTCCGCAATCTGAAATGATTCATATCGGCGATGATGGTACTGTCTCTGCCAAACCACTTGGTACGAATGATATGATCACGATCGGAAAATTGAAACTAGTGAATATCATTCCAAGTAAAATTGAGAAAGGCAGGGATGGCTTATTTTATGGGAAAAATGATATGACATTCCCTGACGATCCCACGCTTAAGGTAGCCTCGGGTTCGTTAGAAGGATCGAATGTTAATCCTGTTGAGACGCTCATTAAGTTAATCGATATTTCGAGACACTACGAAATCCATTCAAACTTTATAAAAAATCTGTCTGAAGAAGCGACAGCAGCCAATAAATTGCTTGATGTTAGGTCATAGGAGAGTTAGTCATGGATATGGCATTATTAATCGCACAATCGGGTTTGGACGCACATCATAAAAATATTGAAGTGATCAGTAACAACCTTGCTAACTCTAATACGCCGTCTTTTAAAAAGAATAGAGCGGAATTCCAGGACTTACCTTATCAGGTTATTAGTCAGGCTGGGTCGCCTGTCACGCAAGATATCGACGCACCTAGTAATCTTGTGATCGGTACCGGTACAAAAATGTCGAACAATAAAAAGATATTCGTCGATGGTTCGCCTGTACAAACAAATTCGCCGCTCGATCTCATGATTAGTGGGCGAGGATTTCTTAGAGTACAAACGACTAACGGGAACTTTGCTTATACTCGCGATGGTCGATTACAAGTTAATCAACAAGGTCAATTGACCACGTCTACCGGTTATATTGTGCAGCCACCTATTGCCATTCCACAAGGCACACAAGGTATTAGCATTTCAAAAGATGGGCTGGTGAATGCCACGATGAGTGATTCAACTACTCAGCAGTTAGGTCAGCTTCAATTAAGTGATTTTGTCAATCCAGATGGTCTCATGCCACTTGGTGAAAATCTTTATCAGGAATCGACAGCGAGTGGAACCGCCGTTTCCGGAAATCCACTTAGTAATGGACTTGGTACGATTAATCAAGGTGCTTATGAAGCTTCTAACGTTAATGTGGTTGAGGAAATGGTGAACCTGATTGAGGCCCAGCGAGCGTTCGAAGTGACCTCAAAAGCCGTTTCAGCTGTTGATAATATGCTGCAATACTTAAGTCGAGAAACCTAATTTATGACATATTTAATATCTAGAGCATTAATAACCAGTATGCTTTTGTTAACGCTACCGTTGACAGGGTGCACGAGTTATTTTGAATCAGATAAGCATGTTGAATACCCAGCAAGTTATCCGCAAGATATCCCGATACCACCGAAACAAAACGGCACAATCTACCAATCTGGTTATGATATCTCACTCTACCAAGACCGAATTGCCTATCATGTGGGTGATGTCCTGACCGTTCGATTGGAAGAGCAGACTCAAGGTCAGAAGAAATCAAAAACGAAAACGGACAAGATGAGCACGAACGCTTTTGCCGTGAACGAGGCATTTGGCGCTAATCTATCGAACGGATTAGCATTAGATACGACTGCAAATATGAGATTTGACGGTAATGGTGAAAGTAATCAACAAAATGCGTTAACAGGGACCATATCAGTTACGGTTGTGCGCGTTCTTTCGAATGGGAATTTAGTGGTGCAAGGCGAATCCTGGGTCACCATCAATTTCGGACGTGAATTTATACAATTAACAGGCATAGTCCGTCGCTATGATATAGAGCCAGATAATGTGATTTCGTCGCAACGATTAGCCAATGCCAGAATTACTTATAGTGGCAATGGCCAGGTTGCCAACGCATCAAGAGGTGGTTTCCTCACGCAATTCTTCAATAAGTATTGGCCTTATTAGTCAATAAGGGGTGTTGATATGTCGGGCATTATGAATATTGGATTGAGAAGTTTAATCGCTTACCAAACAGCGATTCAGACTGCCGCACAGAATCTTGAAAACGCTCGTACGCCCTTCTATAGCAGAAGACAAATCACCTTCGTTGAATCTATGTTTAATGGTGGCGTACAGATAGCCGATGTAAGAAGGGTTTTTGATGAGGTGTCGAATAAAAGCCTGCTAAAAAGTAGTAGTGCATTGAATAATGTCAGTAAATATTTGGAAGGAATTAGCGATTTACAGAAAATACTTGATAGCGACTCTTCAAGTATCAATAAATATCTCAATGATTCACTCTCGTCATTACAGGATTTGTCGAAAGATGTGAACTCACCGCAAATGCGTGGCGCCTATCTTGCTAAACTATCTAATATTGCTAATCAATTTAGAAATGTTGGCGCAGATATAGTTCGCAAAAAAGATGATTTGAATCAGAGTATGGCAAATACCGTTAATCTTGCTAATGATCTCCTGGGTAGAATATCGAAAATTAGCACACAAATAAGCGAGACAAGGCCGGAGGAACGATCCACCTTACTCGATCAGCGTAATGCTCTCACCCATGAGTTGGCGCAATATCTAAATTTCAATACTTCCAACGAGGAAGGTGATGGTTTGACGATTACCCTCGCTAACGGTCTAGAGTTACTATCAGGTAGCATCTGTGGAAAATTATCGACACAGCCTGATCCCAACGATACGACAAAATTAAAGATCATGTTAACAACCGGTAATAATATATCTGATGCCACACCCAATATTACAGGTGGACAGATAGGTGGCATGATGCGATATCGGGCAGACGCACTCGATACCGCAGAGCGTGGCCTCGGACGATTGTCATTGGTACTTTCATCTATATTTAACAAACAAAACCAGCTAGGTGCTGATCTCAATGGAAATATCGGTGGTAATATCTTTACGGACATTAATGATAGTTCGATGAAATCCACTAGAGTCTTAGCTAGCACTAAAAATGTTGGTTCAGGGAATATTGCCGTCGACATCACCAATCCTGGTCAGCTGACAGCAAGCGATTATAGTCTGGTTTTTTCGGATGCAACGCATTACAGTCTGAAACGGTTGAGTGATAATAGTATTGTCAGTACAGGCGATATCACTTCTTATCCAGCCACAATATCGGTGGATGGCATGACGACTACTATAACCAGTGGAAGCTTTAGTGCGGGTGATGTTTTTACCCTGAAGCCTACCAGTTACGCTATGCAAGGGATCAACATGGCGATCACGGATCCCAATAAATTAGCGCTAGCCTTTCCGGTTTCAGCGAATGCCAATGTTAATAATTCAGGCTTGGGTAAAATTAATGTCGATGCGATCATTGATACGACAAACCCGGCATTTGCTGCTAGTAAACAACTGAGTCCTCCTATCAACATTGTGTTTCTTTCAGATACGACTTATCAGTTGGTTGATGCCAATACGAATGCCGTAATCGAAGGGCCCGTCACCTATGACCCCGCCACCAGCACCTCGGTTTTCCCAACACCAGGTGGCTATGATCCTGGCTATCGAATTAGTTTGTCTGGAAGCATGAAAGCAGGGGACAGCTTCAGCATTGGCTATAACACAAATGTCACCGGTGATAATCGCAACGCACTGCAATTTACAAATTTATATACCGACAAATTCATCGATAACGGTCGGCTCAGCTTTAACGACGCTTATCATCAAGTCGCTGGTGATATTTCCATGAAAACGAATATGGCGACGAGTGAACTTGAAAGTGCCATGTCTATTTATAATCAGGCAGACCTAAGATTTAATCAGATAAGTGGTGTGAGCGATATTGAAGAAATGTCTAACCTCTCCCAATATCAAGAGTCGTATCAAGCCTGTGCTCAGGTACTTCAGGTTGCCAGAACAATATTCGATACCATCATTGGCTTAACGAGGTGAGCGCTATGCGTATACCTACTTATGTAAACTCAAGACTACATTCTGATACGCTGACGAGACAATATGATTTAGTGAATCGTATTCAACAAAAAATTAGCAGTGGTAAAAAGCTGATTGACTCGTCTGATGATCCTGTTTTGTCACAAAGTATTGTCACCTCAAAAGATTATATCAATCTCTTAGAGTCATATAAAAATAACATCATCATGGGAAAAAGTCGGGCCAAGTTAGTCGAATCCAGTGTAACCGGTTCAATTAATGCGGTATCGCGCGCAGCAGAACTCGTCAAGGCTGCGCAATCTGATACGGCGAATAATACCGATAGACAAAATATGGCAAGAGAATTAGAGGGACTGCTGAATACGATTTTAGGGCAAATGAATTCAAGAGACTCGAATGGGGATTATATTTTCGCTGGTACGAACTCAGCGACTCAACCATTCGTCATGGTGAATGGATCTTATCAATATATCGGAAGTTACGACCAATCTTCGATTAATGTGGGACGTAATGCCTCTACCGTGTATAACGAAAATGGTCAGCGTGTTTTCGGGGATATGCGTCAAGGTAATGGGGTGGTGACCATCCATCAAGGTAGCATACCGAATCAAGGAACGGCTGAAACATCGGTCTCAACGATCACAAATAGTTCTGCTTATGATGGTGATACATTCACGTTAACGTTTGTGACCAACAGTGCCGGGCAAGTCGCATACCAGGTCGTTGGTCAAAACTCAGGTCAAATTATTCCTGCCCCACCCCAAACAGCGCCTGCCGACGCTCCGGCTTATAAAGCGGGTGAAGCGATCAATTTCAGTGGAATAAGCATGGTGGTTCAAGGAAATCCAAGCATCAATGATTCATTTGTAGTGAGTCCCAGTCAAAAACAGAATATATTGGAAACCATCCGCCAAACCATCAATCTTTTGAATACGCCGGTCAATAATGATGTTGAAAAGGCCGCCTTCCATCAAAAATTAGGTGAGCTTAGTTCGGGAATAGATGGAGCCGGCTCATTCTTGACACATTTCTTAAGTGAAGTGGGTTATCGTGAGAAGGAACTGGATAATCAGGACATGGTGGGTCAATCAGAAATTTTAAATCAAAAAACGATTCTCGATAAGCTTGAGTCTGCCGATATGGCAACTTTAATTCCTGAATTACAGGCAGCGACATTATCGATGGAATTGACACAGAAAGCGCATAGTAAATTACAGGATTTCTTTGAGCAGCTTCTTAAAAATATTTTATCGTAAACTAATAACGTGACGCAAAATATAATTGCGTCACGTTATTCAGCAATGACTAAGCTTTAGCGCCGACATATAAGCAGTGAACCTTGTCTGTACCAAATGAATCTAACACGATGCTCCCTGATCCTGTAGAAGCCGATATGCAGTCTTTATCCAGGGTTGCAACAAGATTATTCTTGTCATCATATTGCATCGCTGAAGTGATATGGACGTTTTCCATGTCAACAGGTAAAAGTAATGAGGTGTAGCTGTTATCCGTGCCTTTCTTCTGAAGCTGCTGAGCGATGATGAAGTTACATAATTTATGACTGTTGCAATAATTGTATTGAATATCCATTTTACCCGCAGTGTTGTTGATAATTGAGATCGTGGATTCGGCAGCAGCTGATTGACTGAATACCATAGCAATAATTGTGAAGAGGGTCGGTAGCATTTTCATGATAATATCCTGTGAAAAAATGATGAGAATATGAATCGTGCCAAAGATATTATACTGCGTTACGTTGATACACAGCAATGCTGTCAGAGATTTAAAGAGGGTGATTTACTCATTCGTAATTAATTTATATTTCTTAATCTTTTCAATCAAAGTTGTTCTGCGCAGATTTAAATAATCGGCTGCAGCGCTAACAATACCGTTTGTCTTTTCAAGTGCGATATTAATAATTTGCTGCTCAATCGTCGATAAATATTCTTTCATGTTAAATTCATTTAAATCAGTGGGTATTGGCAGAGCATGACTGCGTGATTTAATGGTGTGGAGTTGCTCTGAGATGACAGATTCATCTATCACCTTATCATGGCAAATAACGACTATCCGCTCGATAAAATTCGCTAACTCACGAATGTTACCTGGCCAACTATATTGGCACATGAGTTGAATACTGCCTTCTGTGAAAACAGCGGTATTCGGGATTCTTTTGCTTATCTTGGCGATTTGATTGTTGATCAAAAGTGGAATGTCATCAATACGTTCTCGTAATGTCGGTACGTAGATGGGGATCACATTCAATCGGTAGTACAAATCTTCACGAAAGGTATTATTAGCTACCATATCTTCAAGATTTTTGTTGGTGGCTGCGATGATTCTAACATCAATATCAATACTGGATGTGGAGCCAACCCTTTCAATTTTTCGTTCTTGCAGGACGCGTAATAATTTCACCTGCATGGCAAGCGGCATGTCACCAATCTCATCTAGAAAGAGTGTGCCATGGTTTGCAATTTCAAATCGTCCCGATCGCTTAGTAATGGCACCCGTAAACGCGCCCTTTTCATGACCGAATAATTCACTCTCCATTAACTCACCAGGAATCGCGCCACAGTTAAGTGGAACAAATGGATGTTTCTTTCGATCTGATAAATGGTGAATGCACGAGGCAATCACTTCTTTTCCTGTCCCGGAGTCTCCGAGAATCAAAATGTTACTGTCACTATTAGCCACTTGTTTGATAATTTGACGGGTGTTTACAATCGCTTGCGAAACACCAACGAGTTCATGCGCAAGGTAATCCATCTGACTCGATTCAGTCGGGTGCGAGCTTTCAATCGCAAGCAGAGCTTGGTGGAATTCGTAAATAGAGAATGGATGAGCGAGCGTACTGACTCTACCAGTCGAGACCTGCTTATTTTCCTGCTCGGTGACACACATAATTCGGTGAGCTTGCTTTAGCTCATGACATTCGGTAATGGCATCAAGGTGATGGCAGCAAGTTGCAATCACGCTGTTGGCATGGTCGCTTGCTTTGGATCGAGTGATGGCTGAGAGTTCGGTTTTCTGAAGATTGATATTGAGCATTGTAAAAGCCTGCTCAAGATACTTATTTTCTAGACATTCGCAAGTGAGTAGTACGTAGCTGTAATTGGCTTTCATACTTCATCCTTGAAGCGTTGCTTCAGCAAACTCAAGTTATTATTAAACCAGATTAAGGATAAGAATGTCAAATTTATGACACTTTGTTGACCACCTATCAGGCAAGGCACGTCACATGACCTCGTGTCACTTGGAACGATATTTGCATGTAAAAGACTATTAATGTTCGATGGCGTGTTGAATATGACAATAATGCTGTTTGATAAGGTCGAAGAACGTAAAGCAGTTATCTTGCAGGAGCTCAAGCTTGCAGGCTGGCTGCTGACGGAATCAAACACGATTAACGATATGAATATTCGCGAGTTATTAGCCAGTACACAAATCATCATTTTACTAGACCCTGATGCTGCGATTGAATGGACTAACCCGGTGTGGAAGAGCGTCTTGAGTCGAATAGTCGTCATTGGTCACGGTTCTTTGACTCAAAAAACCGTCGTCAAAGAAGTCGTGGACTATTCCCCAACACCATTAGAAAGCTATAAAGACTTGGCAAGAGGCCTGCTGAAAAAGGTCGAATCCGCTTACTATCATCATGTTTTACCGATTACGACTGATGAGAAGATGAAATCCATGCTGGCAACCGCCAAGATGGCCGCAGCGAGTTCCGCTTCCATCATGATTGTTGGCGAGACGGGTACGGGTAAAGAAGTTGTCGCCCAATATATACATCATCACTCGAAATTCCGAAACGGTCCCTTCGTCGCGGTGAACTGCGCGGCAATTCCTGAAGCGATGATCGAAGCGGTTTTATTCGGCTATGAGAAAGGTTCATTCACCAACGCTTTGAATAGTTATACAGGCAAATTCGAAAAAGCAAATCATGGCACCCTCTTTCTGGATGAAATTGGCGAAATGTCGACGGACTTACAAGCTAAATTATTAAGAGTATTACAAAAATGTGAGTTTGAAAGGTTGGGCGGCAAAGAAACCATTAAAGTGAATATCAAAGTGATCGCCGCAACCAACAAAAATCTCGCCGAACAAATTAGTAAGGGACTATTCCGCTCTGACCTTTATTATCGTCTTAACGTTATTTCCCTGAAATGTTATCCCTTGCGTGAGAGACCGTCTGACATCTACCCGCTAAGCGAATATTTCGTGAACTTGTATTCACAGGAAATGGAGCGCAAGTGTGTGTTGGATGCGTCAGCTGTGGTGAAACTTGGCCAATATACCTGGCCAGGCAATGTTCGTGAGTTACAAAATGTCATTCACCGAGCAGTGATACTCGATGATGATGGTGTCATCGATGCTAACGATATTGAATATGATTCTACTGATATTTCAAATTATCAATCAGTAGCGATTGAAACAGGAAGTTTAAGAGCGAACGAAGCAGAAACGATCGTCAAAGTCCTGAAGGAAACCAAGGGCTGCCGTAACGATGCCGCCAAAAAGCTAATGATAAGTCCACGAACCCTGCGATACAAAATATCCAAATTAAAAGAAGTTGGGATAGAGATTCCCTAGGAGAAAGAGATGAACGTTAATAATGTGGGTGGAGTCAGATCGGATATCGCTCAAATGCTTGAGAAAATGCGCGATATTTCGAATAAATCAGGCGCGTTCAAAGTAGATAACGCTGTTGATCAATCGAAAGATTTCGGCGGCGTGATGAATGCGACAAAAAATATTCTAAGCTCTGTAAGTGAGAGCCAAAGCAAAACAGATGTTTTGAAAGATAGATACCTGCAAGGTGATCCGAATATTTCTTTAGCGCAGGTGGTTGTTTCCAGTGAAAAATCGAAGCTGGCTTTTGAAGGCTTGATTGTAGTCAGAAATAAGTGTCTGGATGCTTATAAAGAAATAATGAACATGCCCGTATAATAGTTGGAGAAGAACATGTCTGAGAATGGAAGCTCTGGTTATTTACAAAATATCTTTCTTGTCACGCAAAGCGTTGCATTCAAGCAATTGATATTCATGGTCGGGGTTGCTCTCAGTGTTGCCGCGGGTTTTTATGTTTATTCATCTATTCAAGATCCACTTTATCGACCACTGGACTATAAAGTCACCGAAAAAAATGCCGGTGCCATCGCCGATGCCTTGGAGAAAGCGCATATCCAGTTCAAAATAAATGATTCAGATGGCGTGATTATGGTTGCCGCAAAAGACGCGCATATCGCCAAATATAAACTTGCTGCAGCAGGCATACAAAAAGATGAAAATCTTAATTTTTCATACTTGAATGATCAAAATACGCTTGGTGAGAGTCAGTTTATTGAGAACGCACGTTATATCAGAGCGCTTGAAGGCGACTTGGTCAAAACAATTATATCCATTGACGGAATTTCGTCAGCTAAGGTGCATATCGCAATTCCAAGTAGCAATGCCTTTGCCGATGATAAAGGCAGGCCGACCGCCTCCGTTTTTATCACTGTTGGAAACGGCTTAGTCACAGATAAAGAAAAGGTACGTTCAATTATTCAAATTGTCGCGAGTAGCGTGCCAGGCCTTGACCCGAAAGATGTTGCGATCACTGATCAATACGGACATTATTTATCGAATTCATTATCGGCAGAATCCATCCTGACGACAGAGCATTTAAATTATCAAAATAGTATCCAGAGCTATTATGAAAAACGTATTGAATCGATGATTGTCCCATTAATAGGCGAAAACAAAATCAGTGTCAGAGTGAATGCCGATATTGATTTCACCCAGCAAGAAGAAGCGAATGAGAAATTTGATCCAAATGATAAAGTTTTACGTAGTGAGCAAACAACATCTGAAGAAGTAGGATCTAGCAGTGCATCAGGACCGTCAGGCGCCTTGGCCAATACGCCACCGACTACTGATGGCAGCAGTGATGCTCCTAAAAACCAAAATACATCCTCGCAAGGTCGTAGCCAGTCGATTAAAAATTATGAACTGAGTAAATCGATGATTTACAAAAAATCAAATCCAGCCAAAATCAATTCAGTATCAGTCGCGGTTGTGTTAGATGATGCTACGTCTATCGATCCAAAAACCAAGAAAGTTGTGTCAACTCCCATCAGTAAGGAAATGATTACAAAAATCACTGATCTGGTCAAAGCGACGATAGGGTTTGACGAGAAGCGTGGCGATCGCGTGACCGTGGTGAATAGCAAATTTAATCCCACTGTGATTGAAGACACGGTATCACCTATCAAGTTTTACGAAGAAGCCTGGTTCTGGGAAATCGTGAAGAAAGCCTTATCGATTCTATTCGGTCTTTATGTCTTCATCCAACTATATAAGAAATTGACGGTTCATTTTTCGAAAATGAATCTCAGTGCACCTGGCATCGGAAGTGGAAGTGCTGAAGATGGTAAATTATCAGCAGAAATGCAACAGCTGAAACAGGAGCAGATCAATCAACTGAAAGAAATTGCATCGCGAGATCCTAATCGTGTGGCCTTAGTCCTAAAAAATTGGATGGCAGAGAAATAATATGGATAAAGTCAAACAAGCAGCAATTATCATGATGGGTATGGGCGAGCGCTATGCCGCTGATATGTTGAAAAATATGGATCCGAAGCGTGTTGAGGAAGTGCTGGAAGCTATTAACAAACTCGATAATGTGACGGAGATGGACGTGGTGCAGGCGCTGAATAGTTTTTTTAAAGAGGTTAATAACAATACGGGTATCGATATCGTTAGTAAGGAAATGTTCAAGAATTCAATGGCTTCGCTCGTTGAAAGCAAAAAGAATGAAGCAACTTTAGATGACGCCGCTTTAGAAAAAAATAAGTGGTTAGATGTATTTAGAATGCAATCATCAGAAATGGTCTATTCGATTGTTGAAGGTGAGCATCCTCAGGTCATTGCTGTGATTGCAGCGATGGTATTGAATACGGAAAAAGCATCAAGACTTATTAAGTGCTTACCGAAAGAAATCCAAAGTGCGGTGGTAGCAAGAGTCGCGAGTATTGGTGCGGTCTCCACATTTGGTATGGATTCATTAGCCACTCTTTTTGAGAGGGAGTTGCATGCTAAAGATAAGTATAGCGAGATCTCTGTTAACGGTGTTGAAGCGGTCGCCAATATTATTTCTTATCTTGATATAGACAGTGAGCGTGAGATATTCCAAGGTATATCAACCATCAATAATGAGCTTTCAGAAATCATTCAAGAAAAAATCATGCCATTTGAACGGCTCGCTCAGTTAGATAAGAAAAGTCTGCAAACGTTACTGAGTGAAGTAAATAATGATGATCTTGTGCTTGCTCTGAAGGGCACGGAGTCGTATGTCAAAAATGTATTTTTGAAAAATATGGCCTCCAAATCAGCCGATATTCTGAGGGATGAATTGGAGTCTAAAGGTCCTGTCAAAATTGCGAACGTGGTTGAGGCGCAAAAACGGATTGTCAATTTAGCTAAGAAATTGGAATCAGAAGAGAAAATCATCATCACCACCAAAGTCGATTCAGGTGTAGTATTTTAATTAGGATACGAAGATGAGCACATCTGACAAACGTAAATCATGGGTCTTCCCCGACGTGAGTTATATGGTGGAGGACGGGCTCGGTAACTATGCCATTAACTCCCAAATACGCCTACAACAAGACAAAATCGAAGAACTAACTGCAAGCCTCGCAAGTAAGGAGAAGGATATCGAAGATCTTGTTGGCGAGATTTACAAATTAAATGAGCGCATTGAGTTACATAAAGCAACTGAACAGAAAATGTTATTAAAGATTGATAAACAAATTAAGCTGGTGACTGACCGCATAACACAAGATTCCATCGCTGTTATCAAAAAAGTAACGAAGAAAATTATTTCAGATGAATTTATCAACAATTCAGAGGCTATTAAATCGTTGGTCACTGATGTGGTTAGCCAGATCAGATCGGACGACTACATCACGATTGAGCTCGCGAGAGTCAACTACGAACATTTGAAAGACGCCGTGTTCGAACAGAAAGTGAAAATTGTTGAAAACAAATCGCTACAACCCGGTGATGTGATCGCGACTTGTAACACCGCCGGTTTGATGATGAAGATTGAGGACGCACTGGAACGCTATTTAGGGAAGTGATATGGCGCAAGAACCAGCAGATTGCAAATTACTCGATCAGTATCTTAATCGAATTGATACGGATCTTCAGAGTCAATCGCCCTTCGTTGAGTGTGGGCGTGTTGTTCATGTATCAGGTCTTGTCATCGAGGTCACCGGGATTACGCTTGCGATCGGCCAAACCTGCCGTATTCTGCTTAATCAAGATGAAAGTGTTTATGCCGAAGTTATCGGGTTTACAAGTAAACGCATTCTGATCATGCCGTATCATAATACAGTTGGAATATCGAATGGCATGATAGTGGTAAGCGTCCCAACCAGTGGCGCTGCTCCCGTCAGCGACGACCTACTCGGACGAGTGGTCGATTCGTTGGGTGAACCGATTGACGAGATGGGACAGATCAAATATTCCACGCACTATCCACTCTATCCGAAAACACTCAATCCACTGAAACGAGCTCGCATCACGAAGACCTTAGATGTCGGTGTACGCGCAGTGAATGCCTTGATAACAATCTGCCAAGGTCAGCGTATGGGGATATTTGCAGAAAGTGGAATGGGGAAAAGTGTCTTACTCGGCATGATGACTAAATTTACCAATGCGGATGTGGTGGTCGTCGGTTTGATTGGTGAACGAGGTCGAGAGGTCAAGGAGTTTATCGAAGAAATACTGGGTGAGGCAGGACTGAAAAAAAGTGTCATCGTTGCCGTACCCGCTGATAGATCTCCCCTTATGAAAGTAACAGGTGCCACCTACGCCACGTCGATTGCTGAATACTTCCGCGATAAAGGTAAAAATGTCCTGCTAATTATTGATTCGCTAACACGCTATGCACAAGCTTACCGTGAAATAGCCTTATCGAGTGGCGAATTGCCGGCCACGAAAGGCTACACCCCAAGCGTCTTTGCAAAATTATCACAACTGATAGAGCGATCCGGGAATGGGATCAATGACGCTTCCTCGATCACGGCGATCTATACCGTTTTGCTTGAAGGAGAAGAATTGAGTGATCCGATAGCAGAACACATCAGATCATTGATTGATGGTCATATTGCACTATCACGTGATTTAGCCGATTCCGGCCATTATCCCGCTATAGATGTTGAAAAATCAATTAGCCGCGTTATGCATTCGGTGGTCTCTGATGAGCAGGTTAAATCTGCCATCTTACTGAAAAAAATATTTAGTGCGTATCGTAAAAATAAAGATCTTATTGCGATTGGTATGTATCACGCAGGATCAGATAGGTACGTCGATATTGCTATCAAGCATCAACAAGCTATTGATGCATTTCTCACACAAAGAATGAATTCAAGCTCTAATCTCGAGGAATCCGTGAATGAAATGAATGTATTATTGGCGAATGTTGAGGTTAGCTAATGATAAAACATAGCAAGGTTGAGCAGCTGAAGAAAATTTCACTTTTATTTGAAGAGGAAATGAAAGGTGAGATTGAGAATTTGACCCGTTTGAAAAAAATGATTGATACGCGCGTTGAAGCCGTCAATCGTGTGATTCTCTATAAAAATGAGTATCAAAATAAAGGTGCCAGTACTTCAATGTCATCAGTCCCAGCATTAATGCGTAATTTTCAGGAATTCGTCAAAAAAATAGATGATGTCATTCAAAGTGAAACAGCGAAAATCGATATGCAACAAGAAGAGAAAATTGTCATGATCGACAACATCCAAAAGATCGAGCATAAAATTAAGGCACTTGAAGTATTAATTGAAAAATTGACAAAAAATATTCTGATCCAGGATGAAGAGAGATTATTAGCGGAAGCCGACGAACTTTCTATGCAAGCCAAGATAAGAGAGAGAATATGACAGATACCTTTTTGCTGACAGCGATGAAAGAAATGCTGTATTACACGATGGTCGCTGTTTCGATCATCAGTGTACCGATGCTAGTCGTCGGTGTTCTCTTCTCAATCGTTCAGGCGGCGACGCAGATCAATGAGATGACCATCACCTTCATCCCCAAACTATTAGTGATGTTTACGTTATTGTTCCTGCTGTCACCATGGTTGATGGAGCATCTTGTTGGAATCGCTACCAATCTCTTAACCCATTTACCCATGTATTTGAGGTAGTATGAATACGATCGGTCTGATGGAGACAATTTATAACAACATCCTCAACTTCACGTTGATATTTACTCGTATTTATACACTATTTTTTACTATCTCCATCTTCAGACGTGAGATGGCAACCGTGCGCTTACTGGTTTCACTCTCTATGTTGCTTGCTCTCTATGCTTTACTGTTGGCAAAACCAGCACCGCTGTCCATGGAGATCATGTCACTGAAGTTTATTTTTCAGGAAATTATTCAGACACTGATCGGTTTCACATCAGGCATGCTCATCAATATTGCATTTGAATTATTTTCGTCAACAGGACAGATTATCTCAACGCAAATAGGCTTAAGTGCAGCAAGTTTGTTTGATCCCAAGTTTGGTATGATTACTAGCCTGACAAACTTTTATATTGTTGTGGCCATGATTATATTCTTTGGTATGAATGGCCATCTCATGATCATTGATGTGGCCGTTAAGAGCTTCATTACTTTGCCTGTGGATAAAACAATCGCAAATTTCCACGGAAACACTGTCTTTAACTACTCATCGATCATATTCATGGGTGGTGTGATGATTTCAATTACGATTATCGCGGCGATATTAATGACGAATATTTGTCTCGCTGTCATGAGTAAATTCGCTCAACAATTTAATTTATTTTCGGTCGGGTTGAACATGTCATTAATCATTGGACTAGTCTGTATTTACCTGACATTTAATACCGCTACGAGGTTGGGTGGCGAATATATTAAAGAATCACTTTATAACTTTAGTGGCTATTTTACCTTGTTGGTGAAACCATGAGCGGCGAAGATACGAATAAGGAACATGAAGCCACCTCGAAGCGATTGGACGAACTTCGTGAGATGGGTCAGACACTCAGATCCAAGGATCTATCGAGTGGGATTATTCTTGCGACGACACTCTTAATATTGATGGTTTTATCGGGCGCCATTCGCGCAAGATTCGAGGAAAATTTTAATACTGCTTTCACCAGTATCAACATTATCAATGTTGATCCAGATCAATTATTTAAAATCATGCGCTCCTTATTTGTCTCTAATCTCATGATTTTGATACCCATATTTGCCATACTGATGGTAGCATCCTTTCTGTCTGTATTTATCCTGGGTGGCTGGAACTTCTCCATCAAAGCGGTTGGCTTCAAGTGGGAGAAATTAAATCCCGTGACCAATCTTGGCAATATTTTTTCCAAAAGAATGTTCGGAGATATCGCCAAATCTAGTGTTAAATTCGCCATTATCGTCGGATTCTTTTATTATTTTGCCATCACCAATGACACCGAAATATTGTCACTTTCTAACTTACAGTATACCCACGCTTTATATTTATTCTGTGCCTTAGTCGAACGATTCATCGTCATATTATTCATTGGCATCCTTGTCATTATCGGGATTGATGCCTTATCAAACTATTTGGCTTATCAAACAAAAACAAAAATGTCGACGCAAGAATTAAAGGATGAGCAAAAAAATACGGAAGGTAATACAGACGTCAAACGTCGTATGCGATCTTTACAGTACTCGTTATTGAAACAAAGAATACCTTTAGTTATTCCAAAAGCAACCGTCATTATCACTAACCCGACTCACTATGCTGTGGCATTACAATATATAGAAGGTAAAGATAAAGCGCCTAAGGTGATCGCGAAAGGTAAAGATAACGTCGCTGCCTATATCCGAAAATTGGCGATCGCAAGCGGTGTTCCCGTATACGATGCGCCACCTCTTGCACGTTCGATCTACCACACGACTAAAGTAGGCAGCGCGATTAATCCCGCTTTATATATGGCTGTCGCGATTGTGTTAACATATATCAATCAATTAAGACGTTACCAATCTGGTCAGGGACCGATGCCAGTGAAAGTTGATAATTTTGAAATTCCACCCGAATTTCAATTTAAGTAATCATAGGAATGACACTTATGGGTAGTACCAGGAAGTCAATGCCAACTTTAAAAAGTTTCAATCTGGGCGTGTTACTGCTGGTGATGTCGATGTTGGTCATGACGATATTCCCACTCCCGACCTTCATTCTAGACGTTTTATTTACGTTTAATATTGCCCTATCACTCATCATTTTAATGGTCTCGATCTATGTGGTCAGACCGCTAGAATTCAGTATTTTCCCCACCATTCTGTTGGTAACCACGCTATTACGATTGACGCTCAATATTGCGTCTGCACGCGTTGTATTGTTACACGGCCACCAAGGCGCTGCCGCGGCTGGCCAAGTCATTAAAGCGTTTGGTGAAGTGGTGATTGGCGGTAATTTTATTGTCGGTATGATTATCTTTGCCATCTTGATGATCATCAACTTCGTCGTTGTCACGAAAGGTGCGGGACGAATTTCAGAAGTTAGTGCTCGCTTTACCTTAGATGCCATGCCTGGCAAACAGATGTCGATTGACTCAGACTTGAATGCCGGTATTTTGACACAAGACGAAGCGAAGAAACGTCGTCAGGAAGTTGTCCAAGAAGCTGACTTTTACGGATCGATGGATGGTGCCAGTAAGTTCGTACGCGGTGATGCGATCGCCGGCTTACTGATCCTGATGATCAACCTTGTGGGTGGTATTGTCATCGCTGTTTTCCAGCACCACATGCAAATTGGGGCGGCGGTTCAAAATTTCTCCCTATTAACCATCGGTGATGGCCTGGTTGCACAGATTCCGTCATTACTGATGTCTATCGCCGCTGCGATCATGGTCACGAGGGTTTCAAATGAAGAAGACATTTCCTCGCAGACTATTAATCAATTATTTAGTAATACCAAACCGATATTTCTAACATCGGCTATCTTATTTATCCTGGCATTAATTCCAAGCATGCCGCATATCCCCTTTATTACATTAGCCGCGATGCTTTGCATTTTGGGATACGCGATTAAATCGAAAAACGAGCTTAAATTAAAAACGATGACAGCACCCGGTGCACCAAGTATTGAAAATAAAAATAAACCGGACACCACTGAGGTTGACTGGAATGATGTGGTTTCTGTCGACCGCGTCTCATTAGAAATAGGTTATGGTTTAATTGGGCTAGTCGGTGTGAGTAAAGATGGAATCTTGATTAATCGAATTCGTAATATTCGTAAAAAACTTTCTTTCGAACTCGGCTTTCTGATCCCAGCTATTCATGTTCGGGATAATTTATCGCTGGCTGCCAATCGGTATACCATCTCGTTGAAAAATGTCATCATCGCCGAGGCGGAAGCTTATCCAGATAAAGTACTCGCGATTAATCCAGGCTATCAGGAAACAACCTTAGAGGGTATTCGCTGCAAAGACCCGTCATTCAATCTTGATGCCTATTGGATTCCGACGTCAAAACGCGATTATGCCACAGGGCTTGGATTCACGGTCGTCGATTGCAGTACGGTCGTCGCCACGCACCTTAATCAAATCATCAAGTCTAATTCCCAGCATTTATTGGGCTACGACGAAGTACAACACATCTTAAATCGCTTAACTCAATCTATCCCGAAGTTAGTCGAGACACTCACCTCAGGTCCTCAGGGCGTCCCTTTAAACGTGATTGTCACCGTCATGCAACGCTTACTGGCAGCCGGCATCCCCCTGATTGATATGAGGACAATCTCAGAAAAAATGATTGACTCATGGGCAAAAGTGAAAGATGTCGATGTTCTATATGAATCGGTACGTATTGGCTTAAAAAATCTGATCATTTACAACATTTGCCAAAATGAAAAGAAAGTTCCCGTGGCGATCCTGGATGATGGCTTGGCACAGATATTGCATAAATCAGTACAGGCGAACCAGGAAAGCGGGGAAAGAACGATGATGCTTGAGCCAACGCTCTCTGAACGCATCTATACGCGATTGCTTGAATATGTTCAGAAGTGTGAGCTTGAGTCGCTCCCAGCCGTTTTGTTGGTGGTGAAAGAGTTGCGACCTTTATTTGAAAGATTGTTTAAGGCGACGATTCCATCTATGCATTTTATTTCGACAGAAGAGATACCCGATGACAGGCAAATCAAACTGACGGAAAAAATTGGATAATGATAGGGCGGTAATATGAATTATAAATTAATACAAGCCAAAAACATGAAACAAGCGATGATTAAAATTCATCAGGAGATGGGACCCAATGCGTTGATTTACCGAACTAGAAATAGGGTCGGTGGTATTGAAGTCTTAGTGGGTGTGCCAGAGGAAGAAGAAAACATTCCTGCTGAAGCGACGATGGTCGCCGGCAATGCGGCCACTTTAGGCGGTGGTGAGAACCATCGCATGGAAGAGCAATTACTGGATTTAAATAATAAAATTTCGGGATTATATGATTCCATTAATAAAATGAATCAAAACAAGAAAGAGGGATTCATTCGGAAATTAATCAAGTTATCAGCCCTACTCAAAAAATATATACCGAGAAAGAAAACGCTTAATCAAAATTTTCAGTACGCACGAAATAAATTAAAAAGTATGGATAGTGTGCTCAATCTATTAGGGATGAAAGGTGCTTATTCCCTGAAAGCTCCGAGTGATGAAATCATCCATGAGCAGACGATACGGGCGCTTGTTGGGCCTACCGGTGTTGGTAAAACCACAACACTCATCAAAATTGCGGTGCAATTCTCGACGAAATATGATTTACAGGAACTCGGCATTATTTCGACTAATATCGATGATTTATATATCAAGAACAAATTAAATCATTTCTGTGATTTGTATAAAGTTGACTACATTCATATCAACTCCCTTGATCAGTTGAACCAAGCCATTGAGGGTATGCGAGATAAGCGCATGATTTTGATTGATACGCATGGCATTTCGCAAAGAGACGTGATTTCCGTGAATAGACAAAAATCCATTATCGATAAATCAAAATATAAAATTGCCACCTATTTGACCCTGTCAGCGAGTCAACAGCCTGAAGTGATCGAAGATGTCATTCGACATTTTACGTTTAAAGGACTAGCTGGATGCATCTTAACGAAAGTGGATGAAGCACTCAGAATTGAACCCGCTCTTGATACCATTGCTAAATGTAAACTGCCCGTTGCCTACGTATGTAATGGAGAAGATCTGGATAGCGACATCTATGCCTTAAGCGACGATTATCAACCGGAATTATATGAATTTGAGAAGTTCTCAAATTTAAATATCAGAAAATTCAGCACACAATCGGTTAATTGGGTTTGATTTAATAACAGTATTCCGGAAGGAAGAATAAAATGAAAGTCATATCAGTAACTGGCGGAAAGGGTGGAATAGGTAAAACAACCATCTCAGTGAATCTTGCGATCTCGTTTGCAAAAGCTGGCAAGAAGGTGCTGATATTCGATGCTGATCTTGGTTTAGCGAATGTTGATGTGTTGCTTGGCTTAAAACCAACGCGCACTATTAGTGACTACGTTTCAGGTCAGTGTAGCTTGAGTGATATCTGTATGGAAGGACCACACGGCATTAAAGTGATACCTTCATCGTCAGGTATGCAAAACCTTGCCGAATTAAGCTCTGAGCAAGCCATCGATATTATTCATTCATTTTCCTCATTAACCGAAAAAATCGATATCATGTTAATCGATTTGGCTTCTGGGATATCACGACAAGTGATCGATTTTACGCATGCAGCACAGAATATTCTCGTTGTTATTTGTAATGACCCTTCGTCATTTATTGATAGTTATGCGGTCATCAAAATACTGAATCAGCAATATGGCCGCATGAAATTCGGGATTGTGGTGAATAAAGTCAAAAATATGCAAGAAGGCTATTCCGTCTTTCTTCGCTTTCATGAGACGGTGTCGCGCTTTATGAACATCAGTGTCGAGTATGTCGGCTTTGTTCCGAATGATGATTACGTTGGAATCGCTGCAAGAGAAAATGTGGCGGTGACGGAAAGGTTCCCGATGTCGCCTGCCTCATCAGCATTTAGAGATATTCAGTCAGGCATATCGTCTTGGGCAGAAATATCACCTCTTTCAGGTGGGATACAATTCTTTTTTGAACATCTTGTTCAATCGCATCAAGACAATGCAGGTGAAATGTGCAAGGTATAGAGCAATACGAACTTAATCGCCATGGGAATGCTCTCGAAGAGTTAGTGAGAGAGCATTCCTCCTTGGTCTTGAAGATTGCGAAAAAGATGAAGCGCAAGCTGCCTACCTATATTGAATTTGATGACCTGGTTCAGGCTGGTTTTATTGGCTTGATTGAAGCTAGTAAATCATTTAAAGCAGACCAGGGCGCCTCCTTCGAAACCTTTGCATCGATTCGAGTGAAAGGTTCGATGCTGGATGATCTACGCAAAAATTCATGGAATAACCGTGAAGCGATGAAAAATATGAAGGAGTTAGGTTGGGCCGTACATAGAGTTGAGCAGCGTCTTCAACGCCATGCGAGTGCTGAGGAAATTGCACGTGAATTAAATGTCAGCATGGATGAATACGATAAACTTTGCCAAAGTATAAATGTATGTAATATGTCGAGTACCAATAACCTCAATGAAGCGAGTGCTGTCTTAAGAGATGGCGACTCACCTGAGGATATTGTTTCAGAACAGGATATGAAAGAGCGTATCAAAGGGATGTTAGAAACACTACCTGAACGCGATAAAATTCTATTATCTTTATATTACGTTGAAGAATTAACTTTTAAAGAAATTGGCGAAGTACTCGACTTAACCGAGGCGCGAATTTGTCAATTACACGCTACGGCTTTGGCAAGATTAGCTAAAAAGATTTAAATTCAACCTATCCATCAATCATAACCACCTTTATAATAAAAACTACAAAAAAGTCGAAATTATATATATTTATTTATTTTTATATCTCCCGCTATAGCTGGCCTTCGCATGCCGCTCTGCCGAACCGGCAGCTGCCTGTGTTTTCGATTTCTCATAAGCGTCGATGCGGTCTTGATATTTTTGAATGCGCAGTTGTGTTTCATCAGCGCGCTTTTCAAGCTCGCTTTCATATCTCGAGTGGACTAGACGTGCATATAGCATGGGTGGGTTCGGCCAATATTCCTTATTAGCCATGGCTATCATTAATTTTCGATACTCGATAGCTAGTAATTTCGATGCCTCACCTTTCACCTCAATCAAGCCATCTGGTCCAAGCATTTTGAGTAATTTCGAGCGCTGGCTGTTGGTTTGTAGAACGGCTATAGGGTTGAGACTGGATTCGATATTCCGGCATAGGGTGATAACTTCAGTCAGGATTGTGGCAGCATGGGAGAAGGCTTGGTCTTGATCTGCATCTTTGACTTCATTCCGGACCTTGGCAATAATGGCTTCTAGATCGTCGTAGTAATCAGCCATTGTTTTTGGCTGAGGTTCGTAAGATTCGTCAGAATTGTTTTGTTCTTCTTCACTGCTATTAATCTGCTCTTCATTGTCAGAATCGTTTTTCGTAAAGAAGCGAAACATAACTATCCTTATATTCCATTGGATAAAAATCAGCATACTATGCTATTAGCATACATTGATTACGACCACGGAGACAATATCTTGCTTTTTTGTTGTTTATCCTCAGATATAACGATAAGTTATCTTGATTTTAAATAGGTCTAAACAATGTTGGGTTATTGATAAGTCAGATTTTATTTACTCACCAAATGCTGAGGTCATAAAATGAAAGCCAATCTTAACATTTTCCCCTACCATCCTGAGTGGCCAGCTCTCTTTGAAAAAGAGGCGTGCAAGATTAAAAGTGCGCTTGGTCATAACTGCCACACTATTTATCATGTCGGTTCAACATCCATTCCAGGAATGTGTGCCAAACCGATCATTGACATGATTCCTGTTGTCGCAAATATCCAACAAGTTGATGAAATGGCTGCCGAAATGGCTAAGCTCGGCTACCAGGTTAAGGGTGAAGGCGGTATGTTGTTTAGGCGGTATTTCACAAAATCTGATGATACTGAAGCCTTCAATGTTCATGTTTACGAAGAAGGTGCGGGTGAGGTAGATCGCCTGATTAAATTTCGTGACTGGATGCGCAGCCATCAACAGGATGCCGATGCGTATGCGAATTTGAAATTGCAGTTAGAGGGTTTGCTCTCAGTCGATCGCTTGAAGTATACGATGGGGAAAGAGGCGTTTATTGCGAGCATAGACGCTAAGACCGGCTTTAGTGGTTGGCGTATTGTGCAGGTGTTAACAGAGCGAGAGTGGAGTGCTTATCATCGAATTAGGAAGCAAGAGATATTTGATGGCATTGGTATCGAATATGATCCCAATCATTTCACATTAACGGACAAGGCTCACGTGCATATGGTGCTATATCAGGGATCTGACATTGTAGGCGTCGCGCACCTAGAACGTCTTGCAGGTGAAGAAGTGGCACTTCGTCCATTTGCAATTGATCGGGCATATCAGAATCGTGGCCTTGGTTCCACTTTCCTTGCAAATATTGAGAGATGGTTGAAGCAGCAAGGTTGTTCCTTATTGCGACTACACTCAAGTCCTGCGGCGGTAAGGTTTTATGAACGGCATGGGTACTTAGCTATGCCATTTATCGATGAAGATCGATCTATTGATACTGACTATGTTGATATGGGAAAGCTGCTATAAAAACCAATACCATAGATCGGAAGATAGCGAGTGTAGGTTGGGCAGAGCGGCACGCGAAGCCCAACAATCCACTAATCATTTGATAAAAGTCACATTATAAATATATTTTTCTCTGCTTTATATTTCACGATCTTGTTGGGCTTCGCGTTTGCGTGTGCTTGCAGCAGGCTTGCGGAAAATTACACAGGTCTTCCGCAAGCACAAGTTTTTTCTCTTCCTTTTGCACAGGAGCAACTTTCTTTAATTTAGGTCCAGCTTTAAGCTCTGCCAATAGATCCATGGTTTTATGATTCGTCACGGATTCTTCAGGTTTAGCCGCTGCTGTAGGATAGATTTTAAGAATGCTTGAGCTAACTCACTTACCGTTCGAGAGATTCAAAATAACTGCTCCATCTGATTGTATTAATTTTTCGATATCAGACCTTTTTATAGTGAATAAATCTATATTAGCCCGATGATCTTCGGGGACCATTGTCATGATAGAATCTATTAATTCTTGGTTCGTCATTTCCCAGCTTGCTTTACCATCGTCTGTCTCATCAAATGTTGCCCTATTTTCAAAAAAGTTATCGAGTATTCTTTTATCGTATTGTTGTGGTCGGGAAAAAAATCTTCCTGATGCATTGGAAGGTGTGTCTGAAGTTAGTGATTCCCCTAGCTCTGGCCTGAAGAAATGATCGTAGGTCACATTATCTAAATGTACAAAACGTGTGGTAAATGCAGGAGCAGGATTTTTCAATTCAGGATTGGGGCCTCCCCCTTCAAAACCATCAATGACATTATCGAAATTATGATTGATATCTGCAGTAATTGCTCCAGCATGTATTTGAAAGACGGGGCAGCTAATGAAATATCCTTGCAGAAAGCTTAAGTTTTTATCTATGTGCAATTTGTATTTTTCTAATAAACTCACATATACGATAATATGCGTGGGAACACAAAAATCCAATACAATCACTTTCTTTCCTGAGGCCAGTAATTTACCAATACTTTCGATGAATTCATCCATTAATTTTGAGCCTGCATTCAAATGCGCGCCCAAGTAGCTAACCGAGCAGTTATCTGTTTTGTCGTGCTCACACTTGTAAATATCCAAATTAAGAATAGCAGTAAATCCCTTTTTTCTATTTTTGGCAAATTGAGGAATTTGTTGTTTTGGTTGATGTCCACTGCCGATTGTAAAAACATAGCAATCAGGATTAAACACAGATACGTTTTCACACCAAACTTTCACGCATTTTGCAGCTTGGAGATCAACCTCTTTTTTTAGAGAACAAATTTTATCAAAATCGGCGATGTGTTTGGCGCTTAACTTTTCCTTAAAAGAAGGGTCTGAAAGATATTTTTCTTCGCCATTTTTTTGTACAAGCAGAGTAAGATAAATATCATCATTAGATCTGGCATTATAAAGTTTTTGTGTTAATGACACTAGTTCCCTTGAGGACATAGAATAATCAAGCAAACTGAGAGTATGATTCGCTTTCATAAAAACCTCTTTTTTTAATCTTATTATTAGTATAGATCATTTTTTTTAAAATAATATTACTATTTATCAATTAGTTGGTTTAACGCCACCGCTAATACCGGTCAACCTATTCGTTACTTTACGGTAAGTTTGCGTGAAATTAAGCAGGATTATCGTAAAGGCACAATAAACCAGCCCGTACACTTGTTAATTTGCAACTTAGAATTAATTCCTGTCTATATTTATCCTTGAGTTCTGAAATATCATCTGTTAACTGATCGATTTTGCGCTGCACAGCTTCTTGTCCATACCTATCATTAAAATGTTCATCACTGTAACCAGCAAGTCCTAAAACAGCACCTGTGGTCGCAGCTAAGGTCACAAAACTCGGAGAATCAAATTCTTCAGTATTGGGAAATATAGTAAGCGTTAGGCTATGTACACTGCTGATGCTTACGTCGGGCTGGAGAGACACCGTGTTCTATTCGGTGTTTACCCAGCTTACTTATGATTGAATTGATCGGTAAGCCAGATTATCATTTGCCTTTTAATTCTCAATGAGTTTTTTACATAGTAACTGTGGCGTGCAAAATTCAATTACGCGCCACAGTATTGGCAAGATATGCGAATAACTTCAAATCATTACTCTTTAACTGCAAGAGTACCTTCATCGAAAATAACCGACTTATTACGACCGCTTGTCTTCGAGACATACATGGCTTTATCAGCATTTGCGATAAGCTCTATCGAGTTATCACCATGTTCAGGATAGATAGCAGACCCAATGCTCGCCGAAACCTTTAAGCGATGATCATTGATATACATTGTCTTGCTAATGACATTCAACAAGATGTTAGCCATATGCAACACATCCGATTCACCTTTAACATTCGTCTGGATTACCATAAATTCATCACCGGATTGTCTCGCGGCAAGATCACCTGAGCGGATAGATAAATCAAGCCGTTTGGTAACTTCGAGCAGAACGTCATCACCAGTTTGATGTCCGTATGTATCGTTAATTTCTTTGAATTTATCAAGGTCAATAATGTGAATAGCGAACTTCTCGTGATGATCTTTAGCTTTGGCCTCAAGTGATTCTAGCCTGTCTGTGATAGCACGTCTATTTGGGAGCTTAGTGAGGGCATCACGATAAGCGAGCATGGCAAGCTTTTCGATTTTGGGAGCACCGTCGATCATCGTTGAGAGTTCACGGACGCAGGTGAACAAAGAGGTGTAATCATCTTGCGGACCTTCCATGACTTCTTTCAGTAAATACGTCCAGCGATTTAAAATACCATTATTATCGCAAAGCCAGTTAGCTGTTAGAAGGTCGATATCCGTTTGGCTAGGGTCGCTTTGCATAATAGAGATTGTCAGCCTGCGTTGTAGGGCATCAATATCATCTCTAAGAGTGAGGCGAGCGAGATTAAAGCGTTTGCCTGGTCGATTGTCATTGGCAATGAGATCACGGAACCAGACAAGGTTAAATGTGGCACCAAGATGGAAATATAATTGCGCCGTCTTCTCAAGATCAAATCCATGGATAGAGGCAACATCCGCTATATTGAGTGCGGTGAATAAAACACGGGAAATCGCAATATCACTCGCAATCTCGCCGTCGATACCCGATTCAATAAAGCGATTCTTAATTTTGTTCACATATTCCTTCGTCGTGCCACGAACGAGGGTGGGAATGAGTTTAGTGAGAGTGGTAACGCTCGATGAGTAGTAATCAACAACTTCATTGAGGTTACTCTTGACGCGACGACGTTGTAAAAACCAACGGCAAGACATATTGAGGAGTACACGAAGGATGTGCATCAGTTCGTACTGCAAATCTACTTTAACTTTGTTGTCCAGTGATTCAAGGACACGCATCTTTAAGTTAGATTGGAATACTGTGGCTGAGATCATGTAAGCAGTTGCAATCTCACTGATGGAGGCACCAGTTTCATTATGTAATCTGAATGGAAAGCTAATGCCCATGGTGTTAATCATTTCATTGCTAAGATGGGTTGCGATAATTTCTCTGCGCAGCGAGTGTGATTTGATCGCACTACTATAATGCTCAGATAAAGCACGCGGAAATGAAGAGATAAGAATTGAATTAAAGAATGCGTTGTCTGGTAATTCCGAGCGAAGTATTTCATCTTTTACATAAATTTTCGTGTAGGCGAGTAAAACCGCGAGCTCGGGTTTGGTTAATGCCTGGTTGGATGATTTGCGGTTTGCAAGCTCTTCATCAGAAGGTAAATACTCGATAGAACGGTCAAGATCGGTTAATTCCTCGAGTGCTCGAATTTGTTCATGATAAAGGTCGAAGTAGTTCTTCGCATGGAATGACGAGTAGCTCATTAAAAGTGCCTGGGAGTAATTATTATGAAGTACTAGTTCGCAGACATTCTGTTCCATACTGGCTAGAACCTTGCTGCGCTTGGCATCATCTAATTGGCCTGATTCGCTGACCTTATTCAGTAGAATCTTGATATTGACTTCATGGTCTGAACAATCAACACCCGCTGAGTTATCAATGAAATCAGTGTTAATTAATCCACCGCGTAGTGCATATTCGACACGTGCTAATTGCGTAAAGCCGAGATTGCCGCCTTCACACACAATTTTGCAACGTAAGTCTGAGCCATTGACGCGACAGAATTCATTGTTTTTGTCACCCAGGTTCTCGCTGGTTTCCTTGCTGGATTTGACATACGTGCCGATACCGCCATTATACAAAACATCGACCGGCGCTTTAAGTATGGAACGTATGAGCTGGTCTGGTGTTAACTCATTTTCTTCGATAGCGAGTGCTTCTTTAATTTCAGGAGATAATTTGATAATTTTTTCAGACCGAGCGTAGACACCACCTCCGGTAGAAATTAATGATTTTTCATAATCATTCCAAGATGAGGTTGGCAGATTGAAGAGTCTTACCCTTTCTTGTAATGAAAGATCAGGGTTAGGATTGGGGTCAAGGAAGATATGACGGTGATCAAAAGCCGCTAGTAATTTGACTTTATTGGACTGGATGAGACCGTTACCAAACACATCGCCACTCATGTCACCAATGCCAGCCATGGTGAAAAAATCATTTTCTCTGTTAAGTTCTTGTAAATTACGTTTAAGAGATTCCCATGCTCCTTTGGCGGTAATGCCAAGTTTTTTGTGATCGTAGCCATTAGACCCACCGGAGGCGAAGGCATCTCCTAACCAAAAGGAATATTCGGCGGAAATTTGGTTAGCATAATCGGATAAATCGGCTGTGCCCTTATCAGCAGCGACAACAAAGTACGCATCTTCGCCATCATGGCAGACAACATTAGTCGGATGAATGACCGCATCATTTTTGATGTTGTCAGTGATATCGAGAAGTCCTCTGATGAATTTCTGATAACAGGAAATGATGCATTTTTTTAGATCTTTGTTCAGTGAGCGACCTTTGTCTTTAATAACAAATCCACCTTTTGCACCGGATGGAATGATGACAGAATTTTTGACCTTCTGTGCTTTCATTAAGCCTAATACTTCTGTGCGATAGTCATCATGACGGTCTGACCATCGGATGCCGCCGCGTGATACTTTATGACTACGTAAATGAACGCCTTCGAATAGAGATGAGTAGACAAAGGTATCGATTAAAGGTTTCGGCAGAGGCAAGTCAGGAATGGCTCTGGAATCAATTTTGAGTGTGATATATTCTTTATGCTGACCATTAGCATCGACCTGGAAATAGTTGGTACGAAGAGTCGCTTTAATGAGTAACAGGAATCGACGGATAATATTATCGTCATCAATATTTTTGACGCTTTCCAAAGACTTATGGATATTTTCAATAATGTCATGGGTGAGCGTTGTATTGTTATGTTCTGGATGATGCATAGACACAAACATATCAATTAGCATCTTTGTCAGATTAACATGACTGACTAATGTATTTTCAATGAATGACTGACTGTAGCGATATTTGATTTGTTTGAGGTATTTTGAGTAGGATCGCACGATATTGATCGTATCAATATTCATGTTAGCGGCAATAACGAGTTTATTGAAGCCATCGCTTTCTGCGCCATTCATGATAACTTGCGTAATGGCTTGTTTAAATGTTTCGCTGATTTCCGCTAATGAATGATTCGATTCTTTATAATAATCAACCGAGAAATCAATGATAGAGATCTCTTTCTCGTCATTAATTCGGATTTTGTATGTCTCTTCATGCTGCGTGCGTAAGCCAAAATTCTCAAGGATGGGGAGAATTTCAGAAAGAGCGATGGTTTGATTTACTTGATAGAGTCTTATATGTTTGCTCGCTCTATCAGAGGACTCTTCGTAGATTTCTACGGAGAATGTATGATCTGAGTCTAACTTTGAAAAATGGTACACATCCATGGCTGCCTGATAAGGCTTAATGAGATCGGTGTACATGTCGGGAAATTTATTTAAATATGATTCAGCAAGTTGATTCGCTTTAGCTGAGTCGCCATTTTTAATTAATAACGAGATAACGGCTTCATTCCATGTTGATTTCATAACACTCCTTATGGATCTTATTATTAATTATAATGATAGTAATTGTGAGATAGTTCGATACTCCTATCATACCATTTGGATAACATCAGATGTTATAGGGTATTTACCCATATAATAGAGTTTGCTGAGTAGTGATATAATAGTTATATGAAAATATTATATAGAATCGCCAAATTATCAAAGCTAGTATTTACAACATTAATATGTCTGTCTGCACTGCAGGCGTGCAAAACGGCTTATGTTGAAAGTGGCGAATTTGGAAGTATCCCACATGGTGGCTATGATAATGTCACGACAAATGCAAACACTGCCACTGTTTCGTTTAAGGGGGGTAGTGGTGATTCCCCAGACCGCATTCGAAAATTATTACTTTACCGCTGTGCTGAAGTAGCCAGCAGTTATGGATACGACAATTTCGTTGTTGTGTCGACCTCTATGTCTCCCATGAATGTGAATTTAAAAGTTAAAACGAAAAGCAAAGACATCTTTCCGCCTTATTCAACGAGTACCAGCCAAAAGTATCAGACTCAAAGCGTAGCCGGATATCACACTGACGAAACACGGACCACGACTAGTAGCTGCGATCAAGATGATTCCTCCATTTGTAAAACAAGGTCAGCCGTCGCAGTGATCAAGATGTTCAATGGCCCCGTTCCTAATGGCGTGCCGCGTGCTTATGCGGTCTCAGATATTATTGCTCATTACGGACCAAATACCCTCAATTGATCGACAATCTTCTCTGTTCATGACTGAAAAGGAATTTAATGATGATACCGACAGTCTATATGGATATTATCTGGGTCGTTTGCATTATTTTAGGTGGTTCGTTACTGGGTGTGATGACGATTATATTCTCAATCGGCTATATCCATCGCATATCAGATCAATTAACTCCAAATATTGATGAAGATAAAGAAATTTTACGAGGCAATCGCGCTGTGGCTGATTATTTTGGAAGAGTTGTCGCAGCGACTATCCTTGGCATTAGTTTAGTTGTCGCCGCTGCTGTCCTTGCCGGTATTCTTGCTGTCTTGCATGTTTGAGTATGCATGATGATACTGGGTACCAGGATGTTTATTTTAAGATTTATATTTTTATTAATAATCGCGACTAATAGTTGGGGAAGAGGTGGGGGCGGTTGTTTTGAAGAAGGTACACTGGTCACGACACCGTCAGGTAACCTTCGCATCGAAACTTTGAAAGTTGGCGACCATGTATATAGTCGCGATAATGATCGCGAAAAAGAATCAAGAGTTGTCTCAATTGTAAAAGTTAAACCTGATCACTTTGTTGCAATCAAACTTAATCATGGCGAAATTCATGTCACAGACGAACATCTTATTGCGACAGATGTTGGCGTTTATAAGCGTGCAGCTAGTATCAAACCACACCAGACAGTCATTATTAGGAAAAATCACCACTGGGTCAGTGAGCCAGTGGTATCTATTAGTCGTATTCCGACCTCTTCACCCGCCTATAACTTATTAGTTGATAACGGCTCCACGTTTCTTGCGAATCAGGTGTTAGTTCATAATAAAGGGTGCTTCTTGCCTGAGACGCCAATTTTACGCGCAGATGGCACGAGTGTGATGATCAGTCACATTGTTTCCGGTGAAAAAGTAGAAGCGTATGAACCCGACGGGAGATTGGTTATCACGGCAGTGCATGCGGTGATTAAACATGACGTCACATCCTATTATGAAGTCGTAACAAATAAAATCCAGTTGAATGTGACAGGAGAGCATCCGTTTTATGTAGGTAATGGAACATTCAAAACGGTTGAGGTCTTACGAGTTGGTGATCGAATTTATGGTTATGACGGGACGCGGCTGCGAGAACAGACAATTACGAGTATTAAGCACATTCACGCATTTTCGAGTGTATATAATCTACAGACAGACGAACCACACACTTATTTCGCTGCTGGCATAGCCGTGCATAATAAAGGTGGTGGTGGTTTCGGTGGTTCTAGAGGAGGTAGTGGTCGTTCATGTGCCAAAGACGATACACTGTGTATTGTGCTTAACTGGTTGTTACCTATTCTTTTTATTACTTATCTGATTTATAACAAGCTATACGGGGAGAAAGAGGATCTTGACTACTTGAATTCAAGGGCCAATATCGAGCGCAAGTCTGATAAAACCATGAAGCTCCTGTTGTTCATATCAAAGCAAGATCAGCGCATGTTACCCTATCAATTAAAAGCAAGAGCAAGTGAAGTTTTCTTATTGTTACAACAATGCTGGGTCAAGCGTGACTACACAGAAATGAAATCAATGATGATGCCAGATCTTTATCAGCAACATTGCCGACAAATTCAAGGGATGATCAAAAATCATGAAATAAATTTATTAAAGGGTATCTGTATCAAAAATGTAGACCTGGTTAATGTTCGCTACACAGAAAAAGCATATCAACGCGAATTCACTGCGTTAATCACAGCGACAGCTAGCGATTATTATATTGACGATAGAAATGAAAACTTTTTACGCGGCAGCAAGTATGTTGAAACATTCCAAGAATTCTGGACTTTTGAGTTAGACTCTGAGGTATGGAAATTACGCGACATCGAACAATCACGTGAATCCGATTATCTGAAAGAAGAAAACTTCGTAGAAATGATGACAGACTTACAAATCAGTAAAATATACGGTGACGATGTCGGCAATCTAGGAAGTAGTGGTCCTTGGTTGCCGAAGCGCGTCGCGCAGAAAGAAAATAAAGTTGACCGCATGCTGAACTTTTTGAATATCAGTAATAAAATGTGGGACAGGCAAAAAATCCTGGTTCGTGTTCGCTCTGTATTCACACAAGTTCACATGGCGATGGAGGCGGGACTGCTCGATCAAGATACTAAAAATGCTTTATTCCCAGATGTGATACAAAAAATGCAAGCTACGTTGGAGACATGGGGCGCAAATGGCAATACGATCGAGTACCGAAATTTCTGCGTGCGTAAAGTTGAAATCATTCTAGTTAAAAGTTTTAACGATAAATCGAAAAATGAATTCACGGCGCGTATCAGTGCCCATGCGCAAATCATTCACCGCCGCAATGGCCTACTACTTCAAGGTGACGATGATGTAACATTATTCATCGAATTATGGGATTTCGGCGTGCTGGATAATGAGTGGAAATTAAAATCAGCCACACCCGAAGCTGAGGCTGATATTCTGAGTGCCGAGAATATTGAAGAAGGTAGTTCACCAAATCTTGTGAAGTGGTATTATACTAAAAAACGAGCGATGTGAGTGCTGACAAACAATATCTATTAGCACTTCCTGTTGATGGCGGTAAAGGCCGTCATTCTATACACACAATATTTCGAGGTATGAGCGTCATGCGTGCTAGAGTCCCTCTCGGTGATTTGGTTGACTTTGTTTCGCTAGGCATTTTTGGTATATTCTCAATGCGTTACATTGTGAAAGACTGCAAGAAACGCCAGATTGAAAAAGACATTATTGAAGAAACGACCAGGCGCAATAATGCTGTCATCGACAAAACTAATCTTGCACTTGCCAATAACATGCTCATGTTTATGGTTAAAATGTCCATGAACGGCTGTGAAGAGTTACCAGCAACACATCGTGCCAGACAACGCTTCTAGTGATCCGTCTTTATTCAATCAGCAGTTTTACTTTCCTGATTCACTCGTTTGATTCGTGGGTGGCTGGGGTGTGGGTGCAGGCCCAGCAGCAGGTACTTTTGGGAAGCCTGCATTTTGCATTAATTCCAGCGTTTGTTGATACGTTTGTTTGAGCGCATCGACAGCTTGCCCCATGGTTTTTTGTGCCTTAATCAGCGATTCCGCCGTGGCTTTTTGTTGCTGCTCTAGCGTGCGTTGCTCAGCAGGTGTTAAAGATTGAGTGCCAACATTCATCTGGATGGTTTGTGATTGTTGACCCTTGCCTTCTGAAACGTGTTGGGAGAATGTAATGGCGTTGCCGTGACTATCTTTGAGCTCGCTGTTTTTAACCCAGCCGGTATTACCATTTCGCGGATCGGCCACTTTGATCCACTGGCTATTTTCTGGTGTATAGATGGGGATGATGCCTGCCGATAAATCAACGGTGCCTGTCACTTTAGAGGTGTCGTTAGGTGCCTCATGAAGGTTAATACTGCTGGCTAAGGCCACGCAAGGCAGGCTAACTGCCAGCGTCACTAGAAGCTGAAAAGCAATATATGTGGGTAATTTTCGCATAGTAAATCTCCATAAATTGCCAATATGTCTAAGTATAGTCCAAATACTCAAATGTTTGCCACACCTCTATCTCTATATATTGTATAATAAAAATATAGAAACCAACCTCGATCCGGGACATAAAACATGGACAAAAAGTCTGGATTCTTTACAGCTCTCGTATTCAGTCAGGCCGCGTTATTTACGGTCTGGACAGTTGTCCCGGCAGCTAGTTTTGTCTTTGAGGGTCTCGGTGGACTGATTGTTAGTTTAATCACTGCTGCAATCGTTTCCTATGGTTATATACGTCATCAGTTGCGTAGCGATAGTGCTGGTCGTGAGAGTGCGCCGACGTTACTGCTGCAGTCAGAGCACACGCCTGAAGTGATGTCTGATGATATTGACGTAGAGATATTTAATGAACCAGCCTTATTCAGGTCGCTTTTTGATTTCGGGCTTTCGGGCGTGGGAATCATTACGCTCGAAGGACATTTTATAAAAGTGAATCCATCGTTTTGCCAGTTATTTGGTTATAGTGCGGAAACATTATTATCGATGGATATGTACCAGTTGATACATTCTGATGATGTAACAAATATAAGAAAAAGTCTGAGTGAACTCATTGACAATGAGATATGCATTTACCATGCTGAACATCATTGTAAACGAAAGAATAATGATTTGATTTGGGTTAGTATTACCCTTTCACTCATCAGAAATTCAGATAACATCCCTTTATACTTTATCATGCAAGGCCAAAACATCACGCTGCAAAAACATGCGGAAGAACAATTGAGCCATATGGCCTATCATGATCCGCTCACTGGTTTAGCGAATCGTAACAAACTTGAAAAATTTGTAAATCATCTTTTGGCGCAGTCACATCGCCATTCGCAATCATTTGCGTTGATGTTTATTGATTTAGACCGCTTCAAAAATATCAATGATACCTTAGGTCATGAAGCAGGTGATTTGCTACTCCAGATTATTGCTGAACGATTGAAAGGCACCACGCGCAGCACGGACTTAGTCGCGCGCCTCGGCGGTGATGAATTTGTCATCGTGGTTACGGATGTCGTGAAGGCTGAGTCGGTGGCCTTGATCAGTCAAAAAATACTGCAAAGTGTGATGCAGGCCGTCACACTGAAAGGTCAGGAAATATATATCACGACGAGTATTGGCATTAGTCTCTATCCATTTGATGGTCAGAATCTTCAGACACTCATGAAGAATGCCGATTTGTCGCTGTATCGTGCAAAGGAGCATGGTAAGAATAATTATCAATTTTATACCATGGAAATGACGCACAAGGCACAAGAGCGAATGTCGCTACAAAATTCGTTGGTGCATGCGGTGGCCAATGGCGAATTTTTTCTGAATTACCAGCCTAAAATGGATTTGAAAACACGTAAAATTACTGGGTTAGAAGCCCTTTTACGTTGGAAGAATAAGCAATATGGACTTGTTACGCCAGATGAAATTATTGCGCTTGCTGAAGAAACAGGGTTAATCATTCCTGTTAATGAATGGATTTTAAATACCGCCTGTCAGAATTTAAAAGCCTGGCAAAAACAAGGCCATTCATCATTAACCGTCTCCGTGAATTGCTCGGCACGTCAGTTTAAACAAGCTAATTTAACCGGGGATGTCCTCAAAATATTATCGGAGTCTGGCATTTCACCCAATAGTCTTGAGCTTGAGGTGACGGAGTATCTAATCATGAAGGACCCTGACAATATTCTAAGATCATTGTATGCATTGAAGGACATCGGCGTTCAAATCGCCATTGATGATTTCGGAACAGGATACTGGTCACTCAATAATTTACGTCGATTGTCAGTCGATAAAATCAAAATTGACAGAACATTTATCAAACAAATAATGGTCGATGAAACTTCAGCTGATATCGTTAAAGCCATTATCGCCATGGTCAACAAATTAGGAATCAAATCGATTGCTGAAGGCGTGGAAACTCGTGAGCAATATGATTTTCTAGCCCGTGAAGGTTGCACTGAAATACAAGGGTATTATCTCTCCCTACCGTTATCAGATGAAGCTGTCAGCATGTACCTTAAACATCCGGTTCCGGATGCAGAGTTGAAAAATGACAACGAAATTCACGCTTAATGCATGATGTTAAGGTTAATGAGTCGTTGAATACTTCTCCATATATTCTTTGCGCAATAATCTCCGCATAATTTTATTTGACGCAGTTTTCGGTAAATCCTCGACGAACACCAAATCATGAATCTTGAATAGTGGATTCAAATGGGCGTTAATGCGCTGCTGCATGATTTTGATGATGTCGGCCTTAATGGGTTGCGAAGAGACGGCCGCATATATAACAAGTTGGCTAGGACCATTATTGGGCGGATTGATGGCAATGGCTGCGGTTTCGCGAATCGGTGAGAGATCGGCAATAGCGCGTTCGATTTCTGCCGCGCTGACTTTGATCCCGCCTAAATTCATGGTGTCATCCACGCGGCCGAGGATGGAATAGGTATGATTGGGATACCGGCAAATTTGATCGCCGTGGCGGCGTAACGGGACGCCATTGAAGGATGGCATACCGCTATAATAAACCTTGTGATGATCCGCATTGAGTAATTGTAACGATAGTCCGAATGAAGGTGGAATAATCGCTACTTCGCCGATATCAGATGACACACCATTTTCGTCCAGAATCGTAAAATCAAAACCCATGGTCGGGGTGGTGAATAGCGAAGGATAATTGCTTTGCACCACCGTACTTGACACATAAGCACCACCAATTTCGGTTCCACCGCAGTATTCAATCACGGGTTTGTAATTTGCTAACCACATCAGATAAAACATGTCATCGGGATTTGAGCACTCACCTGTCGAGCTAAATGTTTTAATGCGACGCCAGTTCAGACCTTCCATGCATTGTGTTTGACGCCAGCTCGCGACCAATGTTGGCACGACACCTAACATGGTGACTTCGGCTTTCTCGACGAATTGGCCAAAATCACGGCCTTTTGGAGCGCCGGAATAAAGTGCAATGGCTGAGCGATTGATAAAAGCAGCGAATACCAGCCATGGGCCCATCATCCAGCCAAGATTGGTAGGCCAGGTGAGCACATCATGGGGCTGAATATTCTGATGAAAGAAGGCATCGCTAGCCGCTTTGATAGCGGTTGTGTGATTCCACGGAATGGCTTTGGGATCGGCAGTGGTGCCTGAAGAAAAAAGAATAATGATTGTATCTAAAGGATCGCAAGCGACTGAGTTGAAATCAGCGTGGGTGACCAGAAAGTCTGTGAAGCGAGTATCACCTGCACGCAATGTCATCGCGGTGGGAGGCTGCGTGCAAAAAACAATCGCACGTGGAGCGTTGGCTCGTATGATTTTTTCATAGATGGGAATTAGTTTATCTCCCCATGGCGAAAAATCCTGGGTGAAAATGCCTTTTGCCCGTGCAATATTCAAACGTACGGCGACTTCTTCTGATGAAAAGCTGTCTGCAATGGAAACGACGGCACCACCCATTTTAATAATGCCTAGAAACGCGGCAATGGCATAGGAGTTCATGGGCATGGCAATGGCGATGGCATCACCCCGATTGAATCCGGCTGCGATCAGGCTGTTCGCAATTTGATTGGAGAGGCGGTCTAGCTCACCAAATGACATGCGTTGCAGTTGTTGGGAGCTATCTTCAAATATCAGTGCCGTTGCATCAGGAGCCGCTGTAAAACAACTGTCAGCAATATTGAGCTTGGCTCCTGGTAGCCATTTTGGTTGCGTGACGCCTTCGGGCAAATCACAGATGTTGTCAGCGGGATGTTTGAAAACAATCGAAAGCTTGGTCATCACCATTTCCCAGAAATCGGGATAGCACTGACGTGTCCAGGCGTGAAAGTCATTCACGGTGTTAATGCCGAGTTCTGACATGAATTGGCTGATGTTAGCGTGATGTCGTTCTGATTCGGACGGTATCCAGACGGGGGCTGCATCGGGTGATGTGCGCCAAGCGGGGAAGAGTGCAATAAAAATGGCATGGTGGAGCACAAAGGGTGCGCGAGCATGGATGAGTTGTTGTGAGAGTGATGGCCAGGCTTTTTCAGCCGATTGATATTTTTCCAGTTCTTCGTTGGCAACGACGCTCCATTTTTTTGCGTCCAGTTCGGCGATACCCGCTTGCATCAATGCTTCGAGAGAAATTGCGTGTTTCAAGGGATCCATACCTATTTTAATTAACGGTGGTGTGCGTGCTGCGCTGGCCGTGGTTGCCTCGCAATAATGGCTAGTAATGCTATACTACCGCGCATTAAAACGGGAGTGTCATGATGCAAAAAAAATCTGTTGTGCTGTTTTCCGGCGGTCTTGATTCAACGACTTGCCTTGCCGTCGCAAAGTCACAAGGATTTCAGCTATATCCTTTGAGTTTCGACTACGGGCAAAAGCATGTCGTTGAACTGGAACATGCCAAGACGATCGCTAAAATGTATGAGGTGAGTGATCATCAAGTGTTGACGCTGCCGATTGGCCAGATGGGCGGATCGTCATTGACGGATTCGGCTAAAGAGGTGCCCGATTATGATGGCAAAAAAAGTATTCCCTCCACTTATGTGCCCGCTCGCAACACGATCTTTTTGAGTTATGCCTTGGGCTATGCTGAGGTGATCGGCGCGAGTGATATTTTCATTGGTGCGAATCACGTCGATTATTCAGGTTATCCCGATTGTCGACCTGATTATTTGCGTGCCTTTGAGGACGTCGCGAATCTCGCCACCAAAGCCGGACGTGAAGGGCAGAGCTTCCATATTCATGCACCATTGCTCGAATTAGGTAAGGCCGGCATCATTCAGCTGGGGATGGAATTGGGTGTCGATTACGAGCAAACCGTTTCGTGTTATCGTGCTGACAAACACGGCAGAGCGTGTGGAAGCTGTGACAGCTGCGTATTCCGCAAAAATGGTTTTGCAGAAGCAGGCGTTACAGACCCTACTCGATATGCTTAATCAATTTAGTATTGAGAAGCCAGGCATCCTTCTTGGCTTCTCAATGAGAGACCTAGTCTAGCATGCCGTACTGCTTGAGTTTCTTTCTCAAGGTACCGCGTGATATTCCAAGAATTTGAGCCATCTTCACCTGGTTGTAGTGAGTGTGGTTGATCAGGACTTCCAGCAACGGTCTTTCAATTTCTTCCAAAAGGATATTGTAGAAATCGATAGGTTGTTCACCGCCGATGTTGGCAAAATAATTTCGCAAGGTGTCTTTCACAACCTGCTTTAGCGTGATCGTTTCCAGATCTTCTGCTAGGACCATTTTTTTATTCAGCATATAAAACTCCATACTTTCCGTAGTATTTTTTTATATCTTTCCCTAACTGATGGACACTCACCTGACTGCTATCGGTAGGTGGATAACAGTCAGACATGATTGGTGCAGCTTATATTAAGAATTTGCTGTTTTAGCGTCGTCGAACTGTGAGGCATCAGCAGCGGTATCGGAAGTTTCAAATTCCGGTTGCTCGATGACGGTCAACACAGGGGCGGTCTTCTTCGCGGTGGTACGGCGGCGTTTGACGGACTTGCTCTTGGCTTTATTCTTTAATGCTTTGGCTTGTTTTGCCCATTCTTTATCGAATGCTTTCAAGTGTTTAGCAAGAGCTTGAATTCTAGCAAGCTTCAATTCTGCATCGGCCAGTGCCTTGGTGGTGTCCTTTAATGCAGCATTTGATAAAGTGTAGTCCTTTTTGGTATCATTGAGAGCTTTTTTAGCAGCTGCAAATTGTTTACGACCAGCAGCTGAATTCAATTTCTTGGCGGCAGCGAGAGTTTTCTCAATTTTGCTGACCTGAGCCTGAATTTTGGTGATGGTGGTGCTGAGCTTAATTTCTTTTTGCTTTAATGCAGAAACTTCTTTGGTAAGTTGTTCAGCTAATTTAGCAGGAGCCTGAAAAAATTCAGTTTCTAATTTTGCAAGTGTGTTAACAGTAGCTTTGGTTTTGGGAGCTTGTTTAGACTGCTGTTTTTTCCTGGCAGCACTCTTTACAACTTTTTTGCGTGACATGTTTAGTTATCCTCATGAGAACTATAGACTTAAGACGTTAAAATTTAACATTGAAGTCATTTAAATGTCCACTATTGTGGTGAATGAAAGTCACGCTTGTTGATTTAAGTTGTATAAAACTTTAAAGTATTTGTCCAATGTACAAAGATTAGTCCTATTGTGGAGTATGCGTCGATGAGTAATGGGAGTTTGAAAGAGCAGCTAAGTGCGGTTGCTTCCCAGTTTTCTGATCCATCAAAAAAGAATAAACGGCCGGAGCAATCCAGGCATAAGCCTCATCAACCTGCGCATGCTAAAACACGGCCGGTAGTGAAGGCGCAAAAGCCGAAACCACGATGGTTGGAGTACGCTCAGTATGGTGTCGATTTACTGAAAGTCTATTTCCCTCACGCGTTTAAGCCCATGTCAGAAATCAAACCGCTCAAAAAAGGCATCAAAGAAGATATCATCAAGCGTCTTAGCGCTCTTGAAAATGTTGTTACTGAAGATAAAGCCTGCATGGTGAAGAGTCTGTCTTATTATGTGAATACACGTGCTTATCACAAATGCGTGGTGGCCGGTGCTGAGCGCATTGACTTAGACGGTCAACCGGTCGGTGTCGTGACGGCTGAAGAAGCGAAGTACTCCGTCGATAAGCAGCAAGCGAAGCTGCAGGCTAAAAAGCCACAACCTCAAGCGGTACCAGAACAGCGCGAAGAAAAGGCAGAAACAGTTTAGTATTTTTTTGCATTTCAACGGCCATAAAAATATAAAATAATATTTATAAAAAAATAACTATAAGGCTATCAACACATGACACAGCTATCGCGTCGTATGTCTCCCATGACATTATTCATGTTAAGTATGAACGGAATTGTGGGGTCGGGCTGGTTATTTGCACCTTTATACGCGGCTAAAATTGCAGGTGCCGCAGCGATATTTTCGTGGATGATTGGTGGGTTCGCTGCCATCTTGATCGCGCTGACCTTTGCTGAATTATCGACCATGTTGCCTGTTGCGGGTGGTACGGCGCATATTCCGCAATTGAGTCATGGTCCTTTCGCCAGTTTTACCTTGAGCTGGATTGCCTGGCTTATTTCATTATTACTAGCCCCGATTGAAGTGCAGGCCGTTTTACAATACGCCTCACTTTACTTTCCGGCGCTCATGCATATTGTCGATGGTGTTCCGGTGTTGGCAGCATGGGGGTACGTCTGGGCAGGCATTCTCATGTTGACGCTTTGTATGTTGAATGTCGTGAGTTATAACGGCTTGGTGCGTTTCAATTTTGTTTTATGCATCTTTAAATTTGGCGTCATCATTCTCACCATTATCCTGATTTTCAAGGCACGCTTCACCCCGGCGAATTTTGATGGCATGGGTCAAGCAGTAGTGACCGCTGATGGGTGGCGATCGATTTTCAGCGGTGTCGCAACCGGTGGTATTGTGCTGGCATTTAATGGCTTTAAAAGCGGTGTAGAAATGGCGGGTGAGGCGAAGAAACTTTCATTAGCGATTCCACTCAGCACGGCCGGCGCTGTGCTTGCCTGTCTGCTGTTATATCTTGGCTTACAAGTTTGCTTTATCGGTGCGCTCGATCCCGCCTTACTAACAGGTGGTTGGCAGAACCTGACATTTACCGGTGATATTGGGCCATTTGTTGGTTTAGCGACCGGCCTTGGTCTTGTTTTGTTGTTGAAATTGCTCTACGTAAATTCCGTGGTTTCTCCACTCGGTGCGGGTCTGATTTATGTGACGGCCACGGCGCGTATTCTTTATGCGATGAGTAAAATTGGTTATGTTCCTAAATTCCTATCGCGTCTCAACCATCAGCATTTTCCTGTCTGGGCAATCGCTGTGAATTTCGTATTAGGCATGCTGGCGTTTTTACCTTTACCAGGTTGGCAAGCGATGGTGAATTTCCTTGTTTCCGCGATGGTGATCACCTATGCCATGGGCCCTATCGCTTTAATGTGTCTGCGCCTGACATTGCCGATGAAAGAGCGTCCCTTTAAATTGCCTGCTGCCAATTTCCTTTGTTTGCTGGCATTCTATTGCTGTAATTTATTTAGTTACTGGACAGGCTGGGAAACGATTTCCAAGCTTTCCATCGCATTGCTGGTAGGTTTTGGGCTGTTCTTATTGTCCTATCTGCGGGGCGTGGTAAAAATGAACGCGACTGAATTGAAATCAGCGATCTGGATCATTCCCTACATTGTGGGTTCGGTCGCAATTTCGTACCTGGGCGCATTTGGTGGCAAGAACATTATTACGTTTGGATGGGACTTTTTAGTTGTGGGTTTGTTTAGTCTGACGATTATGTTCCTTGCCTTGAAAACAAGAGTGGCGCTGAATCCGCAAGATGTCAGCGATTTCTTAATTTCAGAAGGCTCGATGGCCATTGAGGCACACTAACAACTTGATGGTTTAGTGTTGGAATGTTTACAAAAGGGATTGATATGGAAAGCATGAACGATATGATCAAGGTGATGTCGCCAGAAGGCGGCATCTTGCAATTGCATTTGAACCGTCCGCAACAACTTAACGCGCTCAGTCATGACGTGTTGAAATCATTATCCCAGATTTTAGATCAAGCCAAACATGATCGCGCCGTTAAAGCTTTACTGATAACCGGTGAAGGTAGAGGCTTTTGCGCGGGCGCTGACATTAAAGAATTGGCGGCTGTGAATGGCCCTGCAGGCCTTGAATTTGCACGATTTGGTCAGGCGGTGATGTCACGGTTAGAAACGCTCGGCAAGCCCTCTATCGCTGCGATTCACGGCTTTGCTTTTGGTGGTGGTTGTGAGCTTGCAATGGCTGCAACATTGCGTATTGCTGCAACGGGAACGGTATTCGGTCAGCCAGAAATTAAACTCGGTGTGATTCCCGGCTTCGGTGGTACACAGCGCTTATCCCGCTTGATTGGTAAAGGACGCGCATTGGAAATTTGTTTAACGGGTCGTCGCTTCACAGTTGAAGAAGCTCATCAATGGGGCTTGGTCAATGAGATAACGACGCCAGAAGCTTTGCAATCACGTGCCTTGGCCCTATTAAAAGAGCTGAGCTTACTTGGCCCGATTGCCATGCAAAGCATCATGTCCACCATTAATGTTGGCTATGATCTTTCTCTCTCTGACGCTTTTGAGCTTGAAGCGACCCATTTTGGATTGTGTTGTACAACGCAAGATAAAACAGAAGGCGTGAGCGCATTTCTTGAAAAACGCACGGCCGTTTTTAGCGGAGAATAATCGTGACTCAAACACAGGATGTTATATTTTCAGAACTCTCCGGTGTAGGCGGCAATCTGGGTGTGATCACCTTGAATCGACCGGCTGCGCTCAATTCCCTGAATCATGCGATGATTCATGCCATTCACCAGTCGCTGGATGTCTGGTCGAAATCACCAGACATTAAAGCCGTGGTCATACAGGCAGTGGAAGGGCGGGCATTTTGCGCAGGTGGTGATATCCGCCTCGTTTATGAAAAAGCCAAACAATCTAATCCCGATATGACCGATTTTTTTTATGATGAATATCACTTAAATCGTGCGATTTTTCATTTTCCAAAGCCTTATATTGCTTTGCTAGATGGCATCACGATGGGTGGTGGCGTTGGCATTTCAATTCATGGGTCACATCGTGTTGTCACTGATCGTGTCTTATTCGCCATGCCAGAAACAGGCATCGGTTTTTTCCCTGATGTGGGTGGAACGTATTTCCTGCCGCGGCTGCCGCATGCCGCGGGGTATTATCTTGGGTTAACAGGCGCAAGGATTAAAGCCGATGATTGTGTGGCACTCGGACTTGCCACACATAAAGTCAGCCAAGACAACATTCCAGCGATAGTGACTGCCTTATGTCAAACAGATTTCGGAGGCCATGCTCGCAATGCTGTCTCTGAAATTTTATCGAACTTTAATACCAACCCAACAGCCACTCCCTTGCAGGAAGCTTTGCATGAGATAAAAAATTGTTTTGTTGGCGACAATGTTCAGTCCATTATTCAGCGCCTGCAATCAGCGACACATAGTGTTTGCCAGGAAGCGTTAGTGGCACTGCAAAAGAAATCGCCCACTAGTTTAATCGTTACATTACAAGCCTTGAATAACGGAAATAACTTGGATTTTGATGCGTGTATGCGCCAGGAGTTTCGACTGGTCACCCGCTTTTTATTGGGCCATGATTTTATTGAAGGAATTCGGGCGGCAATTATTGATAAAGGTCAAGCACCTGCATGGCAGCCAGCGACACTAGCCGAGGTGTCTGCACAAGCCATTTCCACTTATTTTGCCCCACTTAATAAAGAATTAGCGTGAAAACAATAAGATAAGCCAGACAAAAAATATCTTCACGGCAGGCGCGAACTTCCCCTGCAAATATGTTCTATACTGAAAGAAAGAATAATTGATTGAAGAGACAGGAAGTCCTTTCCGCAAATCATTGACCTATTATTCATTCCAGTTTTGTAGAAATGGGGAGGTTTTTTTATGTTACCTGTTCAAATTACAATACGTGATATGCAAGGTTCAGACGCATTAGAAGAACACATCCGCAGCAAGGCCGTTAAACTCAAACAATTCTACAATCACATTATCAGTTGTCGCATTGTGGTTGAATTCGAACAAAAGCATAAACACAGGGGAAAACTCTTTAATGTTCGTATTGACGTCATGGTACCCGGCAAGGAATTAGTCTCAACGCGTAAAATTGATGAGGATCTTTATATCGCTATTCGCGAAGCCATGTCAGCCATCACGCGTCAATTGGATAATCACTCGCACAAGCGTCACGGTCGTGTGAAAACACATAGTAAATCTATGCACGGTGTTGTAGCGCGAATTAAGGAAGAAGAAGGATATGGATTTATTGAAGGCACTGATGGCAATGAATATTACTTTAGCGTGACGAATGTCAGGCACCCAAATTTCAATCATCTGATGATTGGGGATGCGGTGGAATACATTCCTGAGCCCGTTAATCAAGGCTGGCAGGCTTGTCACGTGATTAGGGAGCGCAGTCATACGGAAGCCTAGTTTTGCCTACTGAGCTTCAACGCCTGAAATAATGATGTGTTAAACAATGACCACCCGATATTTGGGTGGTTTTTGTTTGCCCATTCACGCCGAAACATAAAGAAATTGATGATCATGTCTTGCAATTAACCGACCTTAACCCCGATAATTCGCCTCTTATTGAAGCGGTTTGCACATAGGGTTTTGAAAGGAGAGAGTCATGAAGATAGTTAGCAGCCTGAATGAAATTATTGCCGAGCGGCACTTACTGAAACACATGTATTATCAAGCTTGGTCGAAGGGTGAGTTGACCACTGAGATGTTACAAGACTACGCGTCGCAGTATTATAATCAGGTACAGTCATTCCCACGTTTTATTTCACGCGTTCATACGGCCTGCCCGGAAATTGCGGCTCGTAAAGTTTTGCTGGAAAATCTCGTGGATGAAGAAATTCATGGTACCGATCACCCTGCATTATGGATGCAATTTGCGGAAGGCATGGGCGCGACACGTGCACGTGTCTTGAACGATACCCCATTGCCAGAAACGGCTGCCATGGTGAATAAATTTTATGAATTAGCCGAACGTGACTGGCGTGATGGTTTATGTGCGCTTTATGCTTATGAAGTGCAAGTGCCAGATGTTGCGGGTTCTAAAATTGATGGCTTAAAAAAATTCTACGGCATCACTGATGAAAAGACCTTGGAATTTTTCACCGCCCATCAAGTCTACGACGTGGGTCACGCTGCACAGGTTGCTAGCCTGATTGAGCAATACGTTGAGCCTGAGCGTGCTGCTGCAGCAACACGCGAAGCTAGCAATGCATTGTGGGGCTTCCTGGATGGTATGTGTCGAGTTAGCGGTATTCAGTGCTAGGATTCTGTTCCCAAAATAAAAAAAGCCAGCGTTAAGCTGGCTTTTTTTATGCCGTATACGTCTACTGAATGCCGGTCGCTGAGAAGGTCGCTGTTGTGGAGCTTGGTCCAGTGAGTGTGCAGGTAACTGTATTACCGCTAGAGGCGGCTGCAGATGTGATGGTGTATCCACTTGGTAATCCACCTTGCAAGGCGGATGACATATCGGTGCAATTGGTGACAGAAACACCCAGTGATGAGCTAAGTGAACGTGCCGCGTAATTACTGGCATTTGCTGCACCCAGTGCGCCTGCAATGGCATTGGTTGCCGCTGTCTGTGCGTTGGAGGTTAAATTGATGTATTTGGGAATCGCAACGGCAGACAAGATACCGATAATCGCAATGACAATTACAAGTTCAATCAGTGTGAAACCTAACATTTTGATACGTTGCATGATTTATTCCCTTACTAGTTAATACCGGTTGCTGAAAATGTGGCAGATGTTGAACTGGGTCCATTGAGCGTGCATGAGACAGTTGTATTGACTGAAACGGCTCCTGTGGTGATCGTATAACCACTAGGAAGCCCACCTTGAAGTGCGTTCGCGAGGTCAGTGCAATTTGTTATGGAGTTACCGAAAGACGAGCTAAGATTACGCGCGCCATAGTTGGTGGCGTTGGCTGAAGATAATGCACCTGCGATCGCTGAAGTTGCGGCAGATTGAGCGTTAGTCGTGAGATTGAAGTACCTGGGAATAGCCACTGCTGCCAATATACCAATGATAGCAATAACGATGACTAGCTCAATTAATGTGAAGCCATGTCCTTGGCTATTTTTCAAAATACGAACTCCGTTACAAAAAAGTGAAACTTAGTGTACTAAATCTACCATATTCCATATAGGTAAATAAATACCCAAGGCCATGATTAACACTAAGCCTGCAATAATGACAATTAAAATGGGCCCGATACTATCGTTAAGCCGCTTTAAATCAAACTCGATTTCACTACTCTGGAAGTTTGCGATATAGCTCATTGAAGGGCCTAATTCACCATTTTTTTCGCCGACAGCAATAATCTGGTTTTCAAGCGGCGTGAAGAGCTCAATTTTAGTGATGGATTGGGTGAAGCTTGTGCCACGCTCTATTAATTCCTTTGCTTCAGCCAATTCGTCTTCAATATATTTATTGCCAATCGAGTTTTTGACCAAGGTCATGCCTTGAGAAACCTGGATACCAGAGTTTAAGACTATGGCCATTGTTTGCGTTAGTCTGATAAGAATTAAACGCCGGTAAACACTGCCGTAAATGGGCGCACGCAAGAGGAAGCGGTCGTACTTATACCTGCCCGATGGCGTCTGAAGATAGCGATAAACGAAATAACCGGCACCGATGGTACCAATGACGATGAAAATACCGTAATTCATGACGATATTTGACATCCCGATTAGAAAGCGAGTTTCCCAAGGTAAGGAAACCTCGATATTCGAATAAAAGCGAGCGAAGGTCGGGATGACGAAAATATTAAGAATGATGATGGCACATAAAATTGAAATCATCACAAACAATGGGTAGCGGAAGGTGGATTTAATCATCTTACGGTTTTTAACTTCGAATTCGAGGTAATGATAGAGATTCGCGAATGATTCGCTAAGATGGCCGGTATTCTCACCAATACTGATCAGGTTGATGGTGAGCGACGAAAAAATATTTGGGTAATTGGCCATGGCAACCGAGAGCGATTTACCCTTCTCGAGATAATCTGAGACCCCGTTCAAAGCGGCTGCTAATTTCAGACTGCGAGTATAAGTCGCCAATTGACGTAATGAAGGAATGATGGGTACACCCGATTTTGTTAGCAGCTCCATTTGGCGGGCGAACATGGCTAATTCTTCAAGATGTAGCGTTTCATTTTGAAAATAGCTATTGAACTTTTCTGTGAAGGATTCAGTAGAAACCTTTTCGCGAATTTCAGTGGTGAAAATACCTTCACGAGATAATTCTTCATTGAGCGTATCAGCACTATTAGCGGTACGTTCACCCGAACGTAAGGCTCCTGTTTTATCACGGCCACGATAGGTGAATTGCGGCATCAAAGGTGTCCTTAAATTTCACCGGACATACGGATAACTTCATCAACCGTGGTAATGCCTTGTTCAGCCAGATTGAGTGCCGTATGGACGAGTGATTGATAGAACGGTTGTTTCTTAGCAAGTTCTGAAAATGAAGTGGAGTCTGATTTCCGCAATGCATCGCTCAGTTCTTCGTTGATGACCAAGAGTTCGAAGATACCCGTACGACCTGCATAGCCTGATTCATGGCAGTGTGTGCAACCTATGCCGCGTTTGAAGTTGATGGAGGTATAATCCTTCCATGCAAGGGTTTTAAGCCAACTGATTTCTTCAGCAGTCAAAGTGGCAGGGGCAATGCACTTACTGCAAATTTTACGAACGAGACGTTGCGCGATCACCGCTCTTAAAACAGCAGCGACAATATATCCTTGTGCGCCCATATCCAAGAGTCGTGTGATGGAGCTGATGGTGTCATTGGTATGGAGCGTGGCCAACACAAAATGGCCGGTCATGGCAGCGCGCATGGCAATTTCAATGGTTTCCTGATCGCGCATTTCACCAATCATGATGATATCAGGATCCTGACGTAGGATTGACCGTAAAACATTCGCGAATGTTAAGCCAATTTTATTATTGACTTGCACTTGATTGATACGCGGTAAGCGATATTCCACAGGATCTTCAACCGTAATAATTTTCTCTTGTGGTTGGTTTAGATTATTTAAGGCTGCATATAAAGTGGTTGTTTTACCACTACCCGTTGGGCCGACAATGAGTAGAATTCCGTAAGAAGCAGTGAGTACACGAGATAACTCCATGTGTACGTTTTCAGGCATGCCGATCTGCGCCAGATTCAATAAATGTGCGGATTGGTTTAATAATCTCATTACCAGCGATTCACCATATACAATAGGTATGGTAGAAACACGCACGTCATAATATTTCTTTTTGACAGTAATACTAAAGCGGCCATCTTGGGGTAAGCGTTTTTCGGCTATATTAAGGCCAGACATCAGTTTGATGCGTTGCACAAGAGCTTGGCTAATCGATTTTTCTTCGATAATTTGTTCCTGAAGTACGCCGTCCACACGTAAGCGAATGCGTAATACATTTTCATCAGGTTCGATATGAATATCGGAAGCATTAACCTGAACAGCATCTTCAAAAATAGATCTTAACAGATTAACAACCGGCATGTCGGCCGTTGCGAAGTTTTCAGCTTTATCGAAAATGTCTTGAGCGGCTGCCGTGGTCGGCGTCATCTCAGCAGAAAGGCTTTCTGCGAAATGACTGATTTCTTCGGAGCGTCGATAGTTAGCATCTAAAATATTAAGAAGCTCGTCTTCACGAATGAGAGCGATTCGTATTTTTTTATTTAAGATGCGTTCGATTTCATCTTGCGCGAGAAGATCTTGTGGGTCTACCATGCCGACCAGGTAACTATTCTCGTTTTCATCGAGAATAATGCTGCGGAAATGGCGTGCGTAAAATTCAGGGAGTAATTTTATCAAGTCAGGACGAAGTGGATACGTACGTAGATCAACGAGGTCCAGCTTCAATTGTTCGGCAAGTAATTGTAACAATTTTTCTTCTTTGATATAGCCAAGTTCAATTAAAATTTGGCCGATCTTTTTGTCCGTTGTTTTTTGCAAAGCCATTGCCGTATCTAACTGCTCTTTCGTGATGAGACTTTTTTCAAGTAACATTTCGGCAATGTATAATTTCTTATTGCTAAGCATGAGTGGCGTCCTGCAGTGTTTGTAAGCGGGTCTGAAGGAATGATCTGGCTGGCGCGTTTAATCTGCCTTCGGTCGCAGCTTTGGTATACGCATAAACAGCGTCTTGATTTCGACCGAGTTTATCTAATGAAACGCCGAGGCCAAACCACCAGCTGCCTTCGTGTGGATTGATGCGTACCAGCTTTTGATAAATCTCAGCCGCTAAATTGAAATTATCTTGACGATTGTAAAGTGCTGCAATCAGAGCGTGATAGCTCGGTGATTCAGCGATCGGTGGTTGCTCGCTTTGCAAGACCATTAATGCTTCTTTAATTTTTCCTTCAGACGTTAAAAGCCGCGCTTTTAATTCGATAAGTGGTAAGTAATCGGGCGACATTGCCAAGCCATCATCAATAATTTTACGTGACTCAAGTGAATCACCAGTTTCAAGCGTGAGAGCAGCAAGGGCGACACGAGCGTCATCATAGTCAGGATAATAGCTTAAAAGTTTACTGAGGCTTGCCATCGCACCTTGTTTGTCACCGGCCTCAGATAATTTGATGGCATTCTGATATTGCTCGATAATAACGGTTTGAATTGCTGGTGATTTGATACCACTTGAAACCTTAACCGGTTCATCCATGGGTAGCTGTGCATTATTGAAAGAGATAACTAACTCGGAATTTTCATTTTGCTTGGTGAGATCAGCGGACCTCAAGCTTGTGCCAGGTTTTAAAACGATTGTGAATTTCATGCTGCCGTTGATAGTTGTCGCCGTCAGATTTTGGATGGCTACTTCCGATCCAACCAGTGTTGGCAGATCTGATTTCATGCTTGCGTTATCAATATAGAGATTAATCGCATGATTTTTTTCATCGCTAACCAGTCTATATAATGTCTCGTGAGAGAGAAGAAAGGTAATATCTGTTGCCTCGCGTTTCGTTTCAAATGAAATGCCGCTGATTGAAACTGGCGTGACGGCTGAATTTTCTGGTGTGGACTCCGTTGCTGCCGATTTCTGAATAGGTTGTTCAGACGGCAGGCTTAGCGTAATGGGTTGCTGTGGTTTACGGTGTAGAAATAAATACGTGATTGAGCCGATACAGATGAAAATCGACAATGTCAGGAATAGGTATTTATAAATATTATGTGGTGTCGAGGTGGTGTATCGTTGCGAGCTCATGAGAGCAGGTGTAGGTATGCCGTTATTATGGCGCTGATCCAGGTCTTTCAGCATATTAATAATCAGGCTCATAATTAAATATTCCCAAGTGAATCAATCAACATCGCTGCAACGAAAAGTAATACTAGTAACATACCGACGATTTTGAAGTAAAATCTCCAGCTATATGTTGGCAGAGCGTAGGTATCTTTAACTGCCATTTGCACGGCTTTATGATCAATCTGGCGCAGTCCTCTGCCATAAGCGACCAACATGGCTTTGTGCGAGAGAACATTGACAATACGAGGTACACCTTGACTGGCTTTATAAAGCAGGTTTCTGGCACGCTTGGTGAAGAGTTGGCCGTGACTGTTGCCTGCAACAGCCAGGCGATGATAGAGGTAAGTGTCGATATCTTCGCGATTCATGAGTGGAAGACGATATGAAAAAGTGATGCGTTGTTTTAACTGACGAAGATGCGGTTTGCTTAAACGATCGTCCAATTCAGGTTGACCGAACAAAACAACTTGCAGCAATTTTGAATTTTTCGTTTCTAAGTTAGTGAGTAATCGTACCGTTTCCAGACCTTCATCGGTTAATGCCTGTGCTTCATCAATTAATAATACTGGGCGCTTACCCTGCGCATGCAGTGAAATAAGTTGTTGGTAGATGGAAGTAATTAATTCGTGTGAGTCTTGTGATGCAGAAGGTTGCAATCCCAGTTCTCGTGCGACAGCTTTTCTAATTTCTATAGGGGTTAAATCTGGGCCTGGGATGTAAGCCAAGACAAATTTTTCATCGAGACATTCAATCAGTTTGCGGCACAATAATGTTTTACCTGACCCGACTTCCCCGATGATTTTGATAAACCCTTCGCCGCTGTTAACGCAGTATTGCAGTGTATTAAAAGCTTCCTGGTGACCTTTAAGTTCGCAAAAAAAGCTTGGATTAGGGGTTAGGCTAAATGGAAGCGTTTGAAATTGAAAAAATTCCTGATACATGACATTACCTCTTAGTCGCCGTCTCGTTCTGCTTCGTTACCGAATATGTGTGGCAGACCGCCGGCATGGAATGGACGTTTTAGAATCTTGAACTCACGTTTTTCATTTTCAAGAGAGTTGACAATATTTTTATTGGTCGCAACCATTGGGCGCAAGAGAATCACCAATTCGGATTTCGTGGAAACCTGCGAAGTGCGTCTGAATAAAGAGCCGACAAATGGCAGCTTGCTAAGTCCAGGTGTTCCGACCACGATTTCATTCGTGTTATTCGTCATCAAACCACCAATAACGATGATCTGGCCATTCTTGGCACGTACAATATTGTCGGATTCACGAATAGTGCTGCGTGCTAATGGTAATTGTAAGGTATTGTTGGTGCCGGGTGCTGTTTGTCCCAGCTGGATAGTTTTATCTTGTTGTGTGACCAAGCTGACACTGGGGTGAATATGCAAAACGACGGTACTTTCACTGCTGATTTCCGGCGTCACATCGAGTGTAATCCCTGAGAAGAATGGTGTCAGGGTGACGCTTTGCGATGGTAAGGTATTGTTCCCCACGACGGAGTTGGTGGTAGAAACTGCCGTGACGAAGAATTCGTCGGAACCTACTTTGATAACCGCTTTCTGGTTGTTGACGGTCGAGATATGCGGGCTTGAAAGCACTTGCACATTTCCCTGACCTTCCAGGAGCTTAATCAGCGCTTTGAAGTTGCCATTAATTTTGATAGCAAAAAATCCTGTGAACGTATCCATCGCTATCGGGGAATTGGCGCCTAACAATTGATTAGAGGCCTGCCCCACACCAGCTGTATTATCAATCATGCCGGTGGCAGGATTAATTTTTGCGGGATTGCCAAGCACACTCCAGTCGATACCCGACTGGAAGGTATCATCCAGCTGTACTTCGAGAATTTTAGCTTCAAGGATAACTTGCCGATTAAGGCTGGTTTGCAGGCTATTGATGTAACGTTCAATATTTTTAAGTTCAGCGGGATAAGCGCGCACTGAGACGACGCCTGATTGCGCATTAACACTGACATTATGTTCGGGATTTTGCGCTACCATTGAGTTGATAGCTTTTTCGATATCTTTCCAGAACTTCATTTCAGTTTTAGTTTCGATGGTGCTGATCGTGCCTGTGCCTGACTGTTGATTGCCAGTATTGTTATTGCCTTGTGTCATGCCGCCGCCGGCTGTGCCATTTGCACCCGCTGCGCCGCCTGAACCGTTAGGCCCTATCACATTACTAATCTGGCCAGTCGTTAGCTGGGTGTAAGAATTACCGGTTCTTTGCACATCTAGATAATTGATATGGAATAATTTAGTGGCGATTTGCGGCTGGAAAATTTCATAACCATAAGACGTTTTCAGGTAGTCGTAACCGTACATATCTTTGATGGCTTCCAGAGTTTCTCTAATCGTGACATTTTTCAATTCGATTGAAATATTGCCGCCAATATTCGGGTTAACCAGCATATTGTGGTTCGTGCCGCTCACGAGTCCCATGAAAAATTCTTTGGCCGGCACATTGCTGGCGGTCACATCGAAACGTTCTTGCGCCTGACGTGCTGGCTTCACATAGCTTGATATGGAAGGCAACAAGGCGTTATTGACGGAATAGGGAATGTTATTTTCAGCAGAAGCATGATTCTGCGAGTGAGAAAACTGGTGCTCACGCGCCTTATCGATTTGGATGCTCTGGTCGATAATTTGTTGTGATTGGGTACCTGAAAGAGGGATTTTCGGATGAACCGTTTTGCAACTTGCTACGACGATAAAGCAGCTGCTGATTAGCAAGCACTTTGCAAGTTGAGCCAAAATATTCAGCTTACTTCCCATGTCATCTTCCTTTTGTCACGGTGCCGACTTGTTTAACAGTTGGTAGCAATTCCAGCACGATTTTTTCATTTTGCGCCCCACTCAATTCTACCGCATCATGCTGAATATTAATAATGGTATATGCGCCAACAGGGTCGCCGATGAAAGCCGGGTGACCGTCAATTAAAGCATAATTACCTTTAGGCGAGATAAAAATGGCTGTTAGCTCTGGGCCACCCGAAGCTTTGCCAGATTTGTTAGCCGCTATAAGATTATCCGGTGGACGTGTGGGGTCAGCTATCGGCGCTGCACCCATTAAGCATAGCAGTGCACTCATCGCGAGTAGGCCATGCAGGAGTTGACTGTGTTGAAGATTATTTTTCATAGAGTATCGAGAACTCCATTTCTACCTTGGCTTCGGGGTACTCTGTCACTTTGTAACTGAGTGAGTCCCAATGGATATTGGGCACTGTCGTTTCTAAATAATTCAGGTAGCCGTAAACGTCTTTGTAGTTACCGAGAGCGGAAACTTTAGCTTGGCGTTTATAAATATCATCAGATTTGGTGTCAGTCGAATTTCCCTCAAAGAGAGATTCCGGTGAATTTTCTATCGACTCGATAGCAATATTGGGATAATTGCTCAATACGGCTTTGATAATATCCCCCCATTTTTCAGTGGCGGATTTGCCTAAAATATTCTTATATTTGTCTTTGAGGGCTTCATAAGTCTTATGACGGGCAAGCCACTCTTTGTAGAGCGGTGAAGATGGAATATCACGCAAATATTTCATTTGTGCTTCCCAGAGCACGATATCATCATTTGCCTTTTTGATATTTCGTGAAAGTTCAGCGGATTTTTGATCGAGAGGACTAAATAAAATCAAAGCGAAAATGGCATAAATCAAGGCCCATGATAACCCTGTCACCAGAATCTTCTCGCGCAATTCACGTTTTTCAAACCATTCTTTGAATTGGTTAATGTACTTATTCATGTTCCCTCATGGCCATATTGATCTGGAATGTCAGGCGAATATTTGGGTCGTGTACATCCATGTTTTTGACTTCGTTCACTACTACCGTGTATTGATCGAAGGATTTGTCATTGTTGAGTGCATTGATATAGTCGTTGATATTACTCATGCCAATGCTATGCCCATCGAGAACAATCATCTCACCACTTTTGCTGATGGTGATGGAGTTTAGCCAGACATTGCGAATGATGCTGCGTGAAAGACCTTGCAATACGCCAGAGAAGGGTGAATGCTTTGAAAGAATGGAAATAATTTTTTGTTGCGCATCCATTTGTCGTTTTAAGCTTGAGACAGAATCACCTATGTTCTCGCTGAAAAATAATTGCGGGAAACTGCTCTTTAATTTTGTGAAATCCTCTTTAAAGTGTGCGATCTTGACTTGCAAGGTGTCAGCTTCATGTCGTAGATAAATTGTTTGCATCATTGAAGCAATAAATACAACCACCATGATAATGGCAAAAATGATATTTAAGAGCCAGTAACGTTTCCAGGTGAAATACGTGGCGTCGGTGACTGGTGCAGTAAATTGACGATATAGATTAATTTCTTGCCGTAGCATTGGCATCGTCCTTTCGTAATAAGCAGCCGTAGTTTAATAAATATTTTGATTCGACCTCACTCTTCAGTGAGTCACTCAACGTGGGTTCGCTCAATGTATAAGGCGAGACAGTATTTAATAATCTTTCGCTCAGTGCTTTGGCGATGAGATTAATATCACCGCTTTCAGTCGAGGCGAATATTCTGGTTGGCGAAGAAAGTCGCCATTGACTACGGAAGAAATCAAAATAGCGTAAAATTTCGAGAGATAATTTTTCGTAATCCATGACGCCGTCAGTACTACTTGGAATGTTAATACGACGTGTGAAGTACAGTATTTTCTGGCTGCTAATATTCAGTATGGCTATATTTTTAAAAAAATATACGAAGGCTGTGCATTTTTCATCGGTTTCATATATGGCTGCCAAATTTAGCATGGCAAGCTCTGGAATATCAATGGTCACCAGATGTAATCCGACATCTTTCAGTAATGAAATGACTGGTTGCAACAGCGCCTTTTTCGCTGTCACGGCACCAATGAAGGGGGTATTTTGCGTACTTTTTTTCGCAGGCAACTGGAAGTATTCCAGTACCGCTTCATCGATGGGGTAATTGATCAAACTGCGTATGCGCCAGGAAAGCGCTGTCTGGATTTCATCAGCGGGCACTGGCAAGGATTCAATCAAGTTGATTTGGTAGTCTTCTAGGTCAAGCATCCAGTAAATGGGCGTTTGAGATAAATCATTTTTTTCAGCCAGGCCTCGCAAGATAAGCGCTAAGGATTTTAAATCATCGAAATGAATTGTCTGATGGTTGAGTATTTGGTTGATGCCGGTCGCACGGCTGAGCGTGAGAATTGAGAGCTCGTGTTCTTTGAAACTAATGCAGCACCTTTCAGTGGCGGAGAGCGACTCTTCTTCCTTGAGATAAGACTTCGCTAGCATGCGCAACTTGTCTGTCAGTTGCTTGGTATAGGTAGAGAGATCCACGCAATCATCCTTGTGCTCACTGATACAATCTCAATATAGCTCAACATCTTACCATTTTCATGGCTAAAAATCACGGGTAAATCTCTTGCCAGGCATAAGGGTATTGTTGAGGAGCGATGACTGCGATGGCGTTTAATTGTGTTGCTACATTTGAAGTGACACTCACCCAGGCGCTACCAGTCCAATGCCTGATGGTGCCGGCAGCACCCACAGCATAAGCGTCATTCCCGGTTGAAAAGACACCCACCCCAAACATATTTTGGGCCGACCCTGTGTTTTGTGATGACCAACTGGTGCCATTATAGGTGATGGCGACACCGGAGTTGCCAACCGCCCAACCTGCGGTGGCGCTTCCGCTCAGGGTGGCATCGACCATATGAATGTCGTTGAGTTGTGTGGCGGTCGGCGAAGAGACAGTGCTCCAGCTGGTGCCATTATATTTAATGATCGTTCCTGATGCGCCAACTGCCCATGCTTCGTTAGCTGAAACAATGTAAACACTGGTTAGGGTATTCGTTGTTGGGCTGGTCATCGCAGTCCAACTGGTGCCATTGTATCGTAAAATTACGCCACCAACCCCAACAGCAAAACCCAGTGTTCCGGCACCACTTTGAGTGGTGTCGATGACATGTACCGCATTTAAATCTTCGTTGGCGGGGGAGTCTGCGGGGATACTCGGTGAGGTGGCTGGTGTTAACGCGCTCCAGCTGCTGCCATTCCATTTTAAAATGGTGTAACGTTGGGGCCCGTTTTTGTTGGAGCAGTTGCCATTTGTTCGGTAGGTGTTGCCAACGGCCCAGGCTTCATTGGAGTCGACAGTTGAAACATCGTTAAGATCTTGACTAGCGCAAGAATAAGCGAGTGTTGCGGCACTCCAGCTCGATCCTGTCCAGCGTAGCAAGGTGAAGTTGGGCGGATTCGCGTTACCGACAGCCCAGCCATCGGCATTTGAATTCATGGCAATACCATTCAGATTGGCTTTTGAGGAGGGGCTGGTTAGAGGGCTACTAGTCCAGGTATTGGCAGTGGGATAATTCCAGCGCGTGAAAACGAAATTGTTACCGGTTAAGGCACCCGCTGCCCAAGCTTCCTGCATTTGTACAGCCTGAGTGAATTCACGTTTATAGGTGGGCGAGCTAAGATTCGGAATGCCACCTTTGACGTTGACGGTACATTGAAATTGCGAAACAGCGGCGCCGCTTGCATGGGGTGACTTGAAATTCGCATTGACGCCGCGTTGTACCGCGATCAGATTATTACCGGATATCGCACCGTAATTTAATATTTCACCGTCAATCACGACACGCCCCGCTGGGGCAAAACCTGCTGTACTCGTCAGGGGAATAGTGGTTACCGTGTTGTTAATGGCGCCACTCAGTGTCGTGAAGGCATACACGGGGTTGCTGGCGACCGTTGTAGCGGTGAAGGTGCCGTTACCAACACTGACATTCGTCAGGCTAGCGCTGCCTGTCACTGACGCACAACTGATTCTTGGATTCGTGCCCGTTAATTGTGGTGTTAATAATAGGCGAGCAGTTTGTTCAAAGCCTGCTTCTGCAATATAGAGCGCTTTTTCGGATTGCTGAAAACCAAGCGTCGCCGTGGCACTGCCGGCTAGCAGGTAGGCAATCGTCGTGCCAATAAACCCGACGACCATGATTAACAAAACCGCTAGTACAAGAAGAAAGCCACGTTGTTGCGAGATTCTTTTGAATTGATGCTTGGTTCTCATGAAGATAAATCTCGCAAATAAACGCCAGTGGTTAGGGTGAAATTAGTATTATTTTGAGTGACATTCATTGAAATGCCAACATAGGAAATGTTTGCGGCGGTTGCGGTCACGCTGCCATTTTTATCGTAGTAAGTGAAGGCTAACGAGCTGATACCGTCAGCGAGGGCTACCCCGTTTCGGGTTAGGCTGTTGCCGCTTAAAGCGTAACTGACGCTTGTGCCATTTGCTTCAGTAAAACTATATTGGCCGCTCGTGAAAGTCGTGATGTCAACGGCAGAACGTGTCGCGCGAATTTCTTTGGCCATCCGTTCGATACCCAATCGACCTTGCCACATGGCGTCGGTGATATCCTGGCCGGTTAACATGGTGTTCAGCACCTGGGCGTAAATTTTATTAACGCCAATAGAAATCACCCCAACCAGGACAATGACCATGACTAATTCAACCAGAGAGAAGCCGTCTTGAAGGCGTAAGGGTTTCATATTAATAATCCGCAATCATGGTTGTGTACGAGGCGTTGCCTTTACCTGATACAGTGACGGTAATGGTTTTATAACTGGCATCGCTATTGATGGTGGTGCAGGCAACGCTGACAGCTAAGGTAAAGCCCGAAGGAGTGGTGCAGAAAGCCGGTACGGTTGAGCTTGGGCAGGTGATAGATTCATAGCCATCACCCCATTGAAGTCGGCGTTGTCCGAGGTACCATTCAATGCACTGTCTCGCGGTTTGCCCTGCAATTGTATGATTAAGAAATTGCGGTGTTTTCTCCACGGCCGTCGTCAGGGCTAAAAAGATAGTATTGGCCAGCAGGCCACTCACCACGATCAGAACAATCACTTCAATTAGGGTGAAGCCGCGTTGTTGTTTCATGAGACGGTGACTCGCCCGGTGCCAGCCAGAATAGAAATCGAAACCGTGTTTGAGCCTGACACGAGTGGAATGGTGGCGTTCGAAGCAAGGGCTGTGCCTGGCGATGAAGACGTGGTGTAAGGCGTGCCTTCCGCGTCAAATGCAATTAAATTACTGGGTAAATTACTCCAGCTTCCAAAAGTGATACCTGAATTTAGCGTCGCCGTTGTATTGCCTAGTGGAAAGGAAACAGGCGTTCCGGCACTACTCAGAATTTGATACGTTGTGGCGGATTGTCTGATGAGGTAATAGCGTTGGCCGTTTGTCATGGCAAGTGATTGGGTGTAACGAATATCGTTTGCGACTTGATGGGCTTGTGCGCCAAGGTTAATACTCGAGGCCGGCCACCTCAACGTGACATTGACCGCTAGAATGCTCACGACTAAAACGACGATCACCATTTCCATCAGAGTGAAGCCGTGTGCGGGCGACACGCAACGGTGACTTTCGCAATCAGGCTTTGAGACATCCATGTACGCTGCGCTTAGTTTAAAAGATTGTCATTCAATATAAGTTCATTAAACTGGAGCGTCAACCGTTGCACAGCCGGTCTACACCCAGCAACGAGTGGCTTACGATGATTTAATACAGTCTCACTAACAGCTTATGCCACAAGTTATCCCCAGAAACTGTGGATAAGTAAGGAATATATAATGGACAAGAAGACATATCCTGTATCTGATTCAATCAAAGATATCGCGTTTGTGACGCAGAGCGATTACCAAACCATGCAAACAGAAGCGCTGCAACAGCCAGAAACATTTTGGGCAGCGCAAGCAGAGAAATACATCTCCTGGTTTAAACCGTGGCAGCGCGTTCAGTCCGGCACTTTGCAAGAGGGCAATGTACGCTGGTTCGAAGGTGGTGAATTAAATGCTTCGTATAATTGTCTGGATCGCCATTTGCCAGAACGTGCCGATCAGACCGCGATTATCTGGGAAGGTGATGAACCAGAGGATGCGCAACATATTACTTATCAGGCTCTTTATGAAAATGTGTGTCGCTTCGCCAATGTCTTAAAAAATCACGGCGTGAAGAAAGGCGATCGTGTTTGCATTTATATGCCGATGATTCCTGAAGCCGCGGCGGCCATGTTAGCCTGTGCGCGTATTGGTGCGGTCCATTCAGTGGTCTTTGGTGGCTTTTCGGCGAACTCACTGAGAAACCGAATTTTGGATGCGGATTGCAAATTAGTGATTACCGCCAATGAAAGTGTGCGCGGTGGCCGAACCATTCCGCTCAAAAAAAATGTGGATACTGCGTTAGTCGATTGTCCCAATGTGAAAACGGTTATCGTTGTCAAACGTACCGAAACAGCGGTGTTGTGGCAGGTCGGACGCGATGTTTGGTATCACGAAGCAATTAGTGATGCAGGCCTTGAATGTCCACCTGAAAAGATGGCGGCGACTGATCCCTTATTTATTCTTTACACCTCCGGTTCAGTCAGCACACCGAAAGGCATTGTGCACGGAACAGGCGGATACATGGTGTATGCAGCGATGACGCACCAGATCATTTTTGATTATCATCCTGGCGAAATTTATTGGTGTACCGCCGATCTTGGTTGGATTACCGGACATACGTACGGCATTTACGGCCCACTCGCGAATGGTGCTACCTGTGTGATGTTTGAAGGTGTGCCAAGTTACCCGACATTCTCGCGCTTTTGGGAAATTATCGATAAACACAAAGTAAATATTTTTTACACAGCACCGACCGCCATCCGCGCATTGCGGCGCGAAGGTGATGCGTGGGTTACGCGTACTTCTCGTCAATCATTACGTATTTTAGGTTCAGTAGGCGAACCTATTAATCCGGAAGCATGGGAGTGGTATTATCACACGGTGGGTGACGGCCGTTGTCCGATTGTGGATACGTGGTGGCAAACAGAAACAGGCGGCATCATGATTAGTCCGTTGCCGGGTGCCACACCCTTAAAGCCTGGTTGTATTTCATGGCCATTCTTCGGTGTATCGGCAGACATCATCGATGAGAAAGGCGCGCCAGTGCCGGATAACACCATGGGAAGATTGGTGATCACTAAGCCGTGGCCGGGCATCATGCAAACGATTTGCAATGACCATCAGCGGTTTATTGATGTGTACTTGAAGGAAGTGCCGGGTTGTTATTTAACGGGTGATCAAGCACTGCGTGATAGTGAGGGTTACTTTGTGATTGAAGGTCGCAGTGATGATGTGATTAAAGTGTCGGGTCATCGCATTGGTTCGCAGGAAGTGGAAAGTGCTTTGATTCTGCATCATGCGGTCTCTGAGGCCGCGGTGGTGGGTGTTGCCGATGATATTAAAGGCCAGAGTATTTATGCGTTTGTCACACCGATTTCAGGCATTCAACCGTCGGAAGAGCTGAAGCAAGAGTTGATTAAAACGGTGAGAGAAAATATTGGCGCGATTGCGGCGCCTGCTTTTATTCAGTGGACAGATAGTTTACCTAAAACCCGCTCGGGGAAAATCATGCGACGAATTTTGCGAAAAATCGCCAATCAAGATACAGCAGAATTAGGTGATTTGAGCACGCTGGCGGATCCTGAAGTGGTGAATGTATTGATTCGAGATAGTATTCAGTAATGTGTCTTAAGTACGAGGTATTGTGTCGCCCCTTCAGGGGCGCGCAATTACATTCGATTGCGACGACTCACGGTGACTTTTTCAGCTGGAATCGTTTTAGCAGAATCAATAAGAATTTCATTGAGACCTTTCTGTGTTCCACGGGCAATAGCTTGATATAATTTCAATACGTCGCGTGAGCGTTTACTGGTTAAGTGTAATCTGCTCGTGCTTTCAAGAAATTTCATGCCTCTGTGATTTAATCGGTCTTTAGCAATTTTCTGTATGTTAACGAATTTTTCTAATGCGGTGGCGTTTGAATTGAGGCAGTCTTTTATTAACAGCAAGCCTTTAGAGTGGCGATCGTTGTAATCAGGTTTCTCAATGATTTGTTTGATCGTGTCTACCCATTTTAGTTGCTTATAATGCTCCTTTTGAGATTTTGATAAAGTGGGAGTAGGGCCTAGTTTACTCAAAATGAGATTAGCGATAGCGAACTGATTTTTGGTTAACGCCACATCAAGCGCCGTGATTTTATTGGCCGATTTGGCGGAGATATTGATGCCGTCGGTGTTAAGCAGCTCCTTCACAATTTCTTGATTACCTGCTGCCACGGCGAGCATGAGAGGAGTTATGTTTTCTTTACCAGCTATATTCACGATATCTTGCTTCGATTCTTTTGCTTTCATCAATAAAGCTCTGACAATCTCAAGATTGCCAGAATAAATGGCCGAAGCTAGTGGCGTCAGACCTTTGTATGACGCGCTTAAATCAACATTTCTTTCTTCCAAGATGCGATTCACAATATCAATATGACCCAACTGGATGGCACTCCTTAATACCGTAAAACCCTGCTTGTTTTTCGCATTGATAAACTCAATATTTGACTCTGCTGCTTTTTTTAATAAATGATCGACGACATCATAATGATTGAAGCGCACGGCATATTGTAATGCTGTGCCTCCCGTTGCATCTTGTTCCGCGATGTTAATATCTTCAGCAGAGAGTAAACTTGTCACAATCAGCGTTTGGCCAGTGCGGGCGGCTAACATCAAAGGTGTGACACCAGCCCCGTTTTTTTGATTGAGATCACTTCCTGTGGATGTGGCTAATTGATCGAAAACGGCTTCATGTCCGCGTGCCGCAGCGAGTTGTAAGGCGGAAAATTGATTAATGTCGCGAAGGTTATTTACTTTTTTAGTATTGGAACCAATGTACTGACTATTCCATTCGCTTAATTTTTGGATGGTGCGTAAATCATTTCCTTTTAAATCTTGGTACCCATAAACATTTGTTGAAAAAATGGCGCAGGTGCCATTCGGTTTGAGATGATTGAATGCCGTTATCACCTGTTTAGCGAGCTCCTTCTCGTCTAGGCAGGCTACCATATTGGGCAGTCGGTTGAGATCAATCAGCTCCCATTGATGAGCGTCTGCATTGTAAATGACACTAATTGCATGTGAGCCACTTACTAATGACAAACCTGCGCGATGTTCAGGTTGATTGAATACGGTTTCTCGCGCTTTGTTAAAATATTCAGTCAAGTCATTGATATCATAAGCACCAGAGAATGAGCTATAAACTTTAGCGGTGATGTCAGTGTCGACGACTTTTAGAATCGACCATGCTTTGTCTTTTAATAATGAGGCAGCTTCATGACGAACAATCGTTATTTCTTCGCCCGATACTTTGTGTTTTAACGTCAGTCTATCCATCGCGGCCGGTGCAACGAGTGTTGAGGACGGCAAAATTTCTTGGCGTATAACCGGATTATCTTTGTTTTGTAATTCCTGATGCTTATGTAATTGATGATAAATTTCAATTCCTTCGAAAAATGCCATCATTTCCCATTCTTTGGGAGATAATTTAATGCGTCGCCAGCTGTGGTTGTCTTGCGACTTGTAGCGTATAAAACGTTGTAATTGTCTATCTGACATGTTGTAGATGGCATCGATACGATCCCAGAATTTCTTCAAATCATGACAATAATAAGCTTGTAGAAACATATTGGAATAACCGAAACAGACACCTTCCTCGTTGGAGGGGTATCCTAATTCCTTCATGACGTGGATTAACCAGGTGCCACCCTTGCGTGTTGGTTTAGCCATAGTGCCCCTGTCCGTTTCATTTATTGTTTTATTTTTTATAAGTATAGACGCAGATGCCGGAATATGTTTTTGTGTTATCTATATGTTTATACGGTACTTTCTGATAGTTTGGCGTCGCCATTAGCGTTTTTGAGGCGTCCGCTATGCGCTGAAGTGGTTGGCTGGAGCGTCAGCGAGGCCCCTATCTTCTTAATACTCTATTAACTTTGCCGCTGTATGATGGACCCATAAGAACTATATAAAATATAAGAAAATATAAAAAAGTTCGCACCAACGAGGTGAACATAAAATGAAGTGGGATGGCGCCAAGTTCGCGATTACATGCAATCTATTAACAAATAGAGGGTGAACATGTGAAGACGCGAATTCATTTTTTTCAAGGTAAAGCTGCCAATGACCGCTGGAAAGTGCGACGTCAAATGATGTTTCATTTCAATGTGGCAGAACTGCAGGCATCCACGAGTGATCCTATCCTGACGAAATTGCTTGGTAATTTATCGGCTAAGTTTGGTATCGAAAGTCATCAAGCGTTGGTGAATGATGTACCTGTTATGGATCATGCACCAGCTTGTCTTAATCCGATTTGGTTGAAATTACATGGTGACCCATTACGGGATTCCATTGAAATTCACACTCTGCAAGATGATCAGGATACTGCATCTTACTTCGTCATCGTACATGCAGACTCGTATCGAAATTATCAGCACACGGCTCAAGGCGATAAAATTTCCGGCGAGATAAAAGGTGAGATTGAATTAGCCTATTACGTTAAGCTGAATAAAAATAATTTGAGCTGTACCTACAAGCTCCTGACCTTCGATACGGATAATGTCTTCATCTATAATGCGATGAATAGCGAGCACGATATCACTCCCGAGATTGAGCAAGAAGCGCGAGAAGATGTGAGTGCGATCAATAAATCTGAAGAAGAGAAACTCGCGATTACCATTGCCAATATACTGCCCGGCAATGAACTCATGAAAGAAAAAGCACAAGCAGTTTTAGATCAGGTGAAAGCGCATAAATCCCGAACTTCAAGCAAAGCAAATTTACAAGAATTAGACGACGTTCTGATCTCTACACGTGATTTTATTTCAACAGAACCTTATTGTAAGCCAGAGCATGCTGATACATTGAATGACGCCGAGACTAAGGCAAATAATGTGGCTAACTTAGCCAATAAATTTAAGAAATCGTCGCGTTATAAAATATTAGGCGGTGTTTTAATTAGCCTTCTTGCGGCAGCGATCGTTGCTGTGTGTGTTGCGGCATTAGTGTTGTCATGCGGCATCGCGGCGGTTCCCATTGCCGTCATGTCTGTTGCTTGTGTGGCAGGTGGAGTTAGTGCTTTTTCTATCTTTCGCTCTGCGCGTCATGATTTCAAACTGCAAGAATCTATGCAGGCATTGAGTGAATCTGTTTCGCCGCCTCAACCGCTAGTCTGAAATTCATTTCTGAGTCGTGATGGTGAACTTTCTGCAAGCTTGCGGAAAGTTCACCATATCAAGAGCAAATTAGGCGCTAAATCAAAATCTGAGCTGATTGCAATTGCAGTAAGTGAAGATGACACGCTGCCTCGCTAAGCTTACCCCTCTGTACATGTTATTAGTTCAGCGTTGTCACCATTGATTGACTGATAACACATGAGAACAACATTAGCTATTGTTCAAACGAGGTGAATCTGCCTCTTCTTCACTGCTGGTGCGTCGATAATTGACATCGAAATGCTTCACCATTTTTGCAAACTGATTTAATACTTTTTTCGCTAATGCAGCCCATACCGGATTGGGATCGCCCACTACTGATTCATGATGGTGCTGATAGGTGATGATATGATCGTCAATCTGTAATGCTTCTGGCGTACGATCTAAAGCACGTGCCGTAATTTTTACCCTGTTCTTGTCTCGCTTCGCATCGAATAGCAAAACCTGGTGATGCATACAATTGGAATGGTAAGTATACTGTTGCTCGCTATCTTTATGCAGACTGCTCTTGACTTCACTCTCGTTCTGGCAGTTTTTCACTGCGAGTTTTTCTTCAACTATTTTCAGTTTTTCATATAGCAGACTTCCCTGCTTGGGCTTAACCACGATGACATGTTTTTGATGATCCTCATTATTCATGATAAGACCGCCAAACAAGCTGCCTATTAACTGATGACCACGGCAAATTCCCAGCATGGGTATACGCTTCTCACGCGCCAGATCAACCAGTGCTAATTCGAATTTCTTGCGTGGATCTTTATTCCCAGGCGGAACATCGGGGCCTCCAGGCAATATAATTCCGCTAATTAATTCTGGGGTGTTAAACACAGGATGTTTCATACCGGTTTTAGGATTAATTAATTTTAAATCGAGATTTTTATTGCGGAAAAACTCGACCAGCTTGTCAGTGTTATTAACACCATCAACCGGTGCATACAATAACACGACAATAGGCCTGCCAGAGGCATGTTGGTGCATGAATTCCCACGATGTGTCATTGAAAAAACTCTTAGCATCAACCTTGTTTGCACGGTACTGCCTCGGTGAGAAATCGCCGTCAATGACCGCCCATCGCGAATCTTCAATGTTACAGCCAGTCAACTGAAAATTGGCAACATTCAGCATTTTAACATCGCAATTAATAAAGTGGCAGTTCGTCATTGCAACGTTTTCCAAACGGCAGAATCCTATCGTCGCATTGGTAAAATGCACTTCATTGAAAGTGCAATCTTGCAGTTTAGAACCGCGAAATCCTTGCATGGTACATCGTTCAAACTGGCATTGATTGAATAAGCAGCCATCAACGAAGTCCCAGACATTTTTACAGTCATTAAATTTAAAGTCTGCAAAGACAGCGCTCTTTTTAACGGCAGCTCGATGCCTGGCTTTAATACCATGGATGCCGAGCTCTTCATCAACTTTAGCAAAATCTATGTTCCTGAATTCCGGCAGATAACCCATTTCATGCAACTTTGCTTTCCAGTCAAATTTGGACGGAAACTGCCGACCCTTGCGCACAACAGGCAACAATATCTCAAGCAATAACTCTATCAACGCTTGATGGCTAATAGTTTGCAATGTTTTATCATGAGATGATTGCATGAGTGCACCGTTCTGCAGCTTAGTGACACAGGTTCTATTCTTATATTTCTATGGTCTTAATAAATTATAGCTGATATACAGATGGACATAACAGAAAATATCTGATTAAAAATGAGGATGTTAGGTAACTTACACAACAACACTGCTTTAACAAATCGCGTCTTTTCCTGAACCTGATAAAAAGACGCGATTTTACTAGATTAGAATTTCATTTTAGAATTCTTAAATAAATCAGGATTAGCATCACGGAATTCGGATATCGCATCTTCCATATTACGATTGGCTATCAGCACTTCATCAATTGATTTACCTGCTGGAAGTTCTACCCGATTAAAAGGTGAAGTCCTATTTCTGGTAAGCCATTCACGAATGGCGCTTTCTTCATAGGTTCTGCCATCGAGAAAACAAATCACCGGTTTAACCATAATTTTCAGGGTAATCGCACACAAATAGGCTTCTGGAACTTTAACCTCTTTGTCCTCAGGCACAACACGAGGCACAACACGAGGCACCACTCTGGATGAAGGTGCCGGCGGTGCAAAAAATCGCGGTGCTTGCAAGTGTTCTGCTTTGCTAAGTTCGATGGCACGCTGCAAATCTCTGTCTTCATCACCCGCCAGGTAAACATCTCCGCCCATCTTGACGACGGGCGCAACTGGCTGCGGTGCGATCACAGGCGGACGCAATCCGTCCTGCGGCGCTTTTTTCACCTTGCCTGTGGTGTTGAGTACGGCATCGGCTGGACAATAGCCAGCAACAGAAATATTACCGCGTGCTGAGATCTTGACACGCTGTCCCAGACTTCTGACATCGACTGTATCGCTGGTAGAGGTAACAGTGGAGCCTTCTCCCAGGTCTTGTGCCTTGACAGCATCTCTTGCCTGTATGGTGACATTCGTTGCAGCGTTACCCTGCAGTTTAATCTTGCCCTGTGTGCTGGTTAAATTGCAATTCGCACCAACGTTGATAACGGTAAGATTATCTCTTGCCTTAATGGTCGTTCTTCGGCCTACATCACCATCCACTTTAACCGCATCTTGAGTACTGTGCAGCTCACAATCACTACCCGTGCCAAGCACTGAAACAGAATCGCGCGCATGAACGTTGACATGATCACCGAGCACATGAGCTTTCACGGCATCCATCGTACTCTTCAAATGTGATCCTGCACCAACATTCTGCACTGAAATTTTATCACGCGCCTGAATGTCCACATTGTCAGCGATATCGTTTGCACTCACGCCATCCATCGTGCTCTTCAAGTGTGAAGCGGCTCCGATGTTGGTCACTGAAATTTTATCGCGCGCCTCGATTCTGGCGGCGCTCCCTAGATGGCGAGCCTTTACTCCATCCATCTTGCTGGTCAGCACACAGCCATCATCAACATCACCATTAATATTAATTTTATCGCGTACATCGACCGTCACACGCTTATCCAGGCTGCCTGCATTCAAACCACCCATTTTGCTTCTCAACAGACTGTTGTTACCCGCACCCACAATTGAAATAGCACCATTAACCAGCACGTCTGTTTCCTGTCCGAGCATTTGTGCGATCAGCCCGCATTGAATGCTTTGGATTTTGCAGAAATTGCCGGTTGTTCCCTTGATTTCGATGGGTGCATCACAGCTGATGGTAACCATGTTGCCAACATTACCGTGAATAACCAGCTGCACCGGCTTCTGTTCCTGTTTAGGAGGGGTTGCTGCATCTTTCTCTGGGTTATGCGGATTCTTGCCATCGACCAGCACTGTCAGGCCGTCGACGCTGATTTCCTTGCCCTGGTATTTCACACCGTCAATCGTCGCGGTTGCGAGCCCATCAACAGAATTCATTGTTTGTTGTTTTACGCCATTGATATAGATATTGCCCATGACGACCATGTTTCTGTTTTTGCCCGCCGGGGTGATTTTATATCTGCCTTTCCCCAGATCAGTCACGGTATCATTCGTAAAAATTCGATTATTGATGTTGACATTACCGGTCATGGTGCAAACACCGTTAATGTTCTGCATGATATTGCATGAGGTTACCTTGCCAGATCCGCCAGAGGATACTAAACCGTATGATACGCTGTTACCTGAAAATGACATACTTTGAACTGAACCACCCATGACAACAGTCGCTGCACTATTGCTGGGGAATAAACTGGGATCGGCAGTCAGGATAATTTTCGCGCCATCGTGAATATTACCTAAAATGGTCAAGGCACCATCTTTAATAACAATTTCGGCATTTTCACCCACATCGCCTTCAATGGTCAGCTCACCGGTATGACGAATAATTTCTTTTTGCGCTACACTAGGAATTGATTTTCTTGCTTCCATCACAACCACCCTCTCGTTTATTTATTCAATATTTGATTGATATTTTATAGATAGCATTCTTGGTTACGTGAATAGAACATATTCAGCTATTGTAAAAGGCACCTGATTTTTGCTGAATGATACTCTTTAATAATATGGGCGAATCTTACTCCACCCCTCACATATTAGTCAATGTATGGTCAACCATGGGCTGGCAGCAGGTTTATTTTGATTTATCATCATAAAATCGCTAACTTATTGATTCTGTGAGTAACGTCACGCACGCTTGCCGAAAAGCGCAGATTTTTCGCTCTGCGCGCCATGATTTCAAACTGCAAGAATCTATGCAGGCATTGAGTGAATCCGTTTCGCCGTCTCAACCGCTAGTCTGAAATTCATTTCTGAGCCGTGATGAGCCCGAAAAAATAATTCTGGCTCAACGCCTTCGCATTCAACCAAAAGAGGGCCGTTTGCACTTTCAATGACATCGACTCTGAGATAGAGAATGAACTTATATTCAGCAGGTATTTGTTGATGTGCGTGCACGGCGAAGTCGATGAGGGAAGGCGAGGGCGACACAGGGAAATGCAAAGTGCCGCCACGTTCAGCATGAACCATGATGGAATCTGCCGCTGGCTTTTTTAAAATGGCGTGACTGTATTGACCACCAAAAAAAATCAATGACCATTCACCGTTTGAAGTAATTTCAGGAATGAAAGGTTGGAGCATATAATCTGCGAGCGCCAGTTGTTGCTGAAAGGCGAGCTGTTGTTCTTCGGCCGTTGAGGCGCTATCAATATAAAACAAACCAGCCCCTGCTGCGGATATACACGGCTTTAGAACAAACGCACCTTCCTCGGCGAAGGTCGTAGCTAAATTGAGTGATGAGCCCGCATCAACATAACGTGTTGGAATAATATTCACACCGCGGTCAGCAAAATCTTGCAAATAATGTTTGTCGTACAACCAGCGCATCAAGGCGGGGGAATTTTGAACCGGTAGGTGAGCTTCCTCGAGTGCCGATAACCAGGCAAAAAAATTTGTTTTGTTCGCCGTGCTATCCATGTAGTCCCACGGTGAGCGTATCACGATGAGATCAAATTCCATCAGTGCCGCCGGCGGCGTACCCCATAAAATGGGACTGACCGTGTGCCCGTGGTGGCGCAAATCTTCCACGGCGATAAAATCGTCAGGGGTGTAAGCGGGCTCGGGCGAAATGAAGTCAGGCTCAGCGGCAGTTGGAAAAAAATTCTTCAGGAGTGACTCTTGGCAGGTGACAAAACCGATGTGCATGATTTGATCCATTTAAGCGACGGACGTCCATCATAACCCCAGTTAACAAACGATTCCATCTCCCCGCCTTTTGGGTTATAAATACCTCTTTCGCCATACCGTTAAACCCCATTCCAGAAGGTCAGAAAATTATGTTGAAACGCTTGCTCGTATTGATGTTGATGATGACGGCAACAGCCGCTTACGCCGACAGCCCAGATAAGGTCGTGAATGAAGTAATGCACGATTACATGCAAAAGAATAATGTTCCCGGTGCCGCAGTCCTGATTTATACCGATGGTAAACCTACCAGTTATTATTTCGGCTATGCTGACCTTGGCCACAAAAAACCTGTCACGAAAGATACCATTTTTGAATTGGGATCTTTAACCAAGCTGATGACGACACTTTTGCTCGCCCAGGAAGTGGATTATGCGAAAATTAAATTGCAGGATCCTGTCACAAAATATATTCCTACCTTGCCCGCTTCATTTTCTAATTTGACCATGCGTAGTCTCGCGACCCACACCACCGGGTTGCCGTTATTCTTGCCGTCAGATATTAAAAATCGTGCGGATTGGGAACAAAAATATGCCGCGAACTGGAAAGCAGATTTCGCGCCAGACACCCAATTCAGATATTCCAATGTGGGTATTGGCTTGATTGGCCAAGCGCTTGAAGCGGTGACGCATGAAAGCTTTGATAAACTCTATCGCACTAAAATTCTGGATCCGCTCGGCATGCAACCGATTGGTCTCACTGTTCCAAAGAAACTACAAGTGAATATCGCGCAAGGTTACGATGAAAAAGGCTTACCGGCTCCGCCTGTGAGTGGCTTATTCCCGTCTGCGGGCTGCATGAAGGCTTCCGCTGAAGATATGCGTAAATTCTTAAGTGCTTCGATTGGCTTGCCCCAAACGCCTGAAAGCATTTTCTATCCCATCCGCATGACGCAAACCCCTTACCTCGGCGTGAAAGAGAGTGCGCAAGGGTTAGGGTGGGTGATTCATGACATGTCACCAGAAAATCTCAAGGCCTTAAGCGAGGGCAGTGATGGGCTTGGAATTGAAACCAGACCTGTGGTTGAGGTTTATAGCGATCCGGTTTTCAATGGCGCCGACTTGATTGATAAAACAGGAACAACCGATGGTTTCCGCGCTTATATTGCGGTTTTACCGAATAAAAAATCAGGTATCGTTATTTTAGCTAACCGTCGTGATAATAGTAATTCAATCGTTGTCGCCGCTCGCGACATTTTATTTAAACTGAATGACATTCATTAGGGTTCGGAATGATATGCGAAAACTACTGGCAGCGCTTTTTTTCATAAGTGTGCCTGCGTATTGTTCATCGCTCACTCCCATAGAAGCTAAGATTGTCGAGACGGTGAAGCTGGAACAACAAGACCAGCTTCACTTTCTGGAAAAGTTGGTCAATATTCAAAGTGGCACACTCAATACTTCCGGTGTGCGAGCTGTGGGAAACCTCGTTAAAATTGAGTTGGAAAAACTCGGCTTTAAAACGTCGTGGGCAGATGAACCTGCGTCTATGCACCGTGCGGGTAGTTTGATTGCGATTCACAAAGGTGATCAGGGTAAGCGCCTCTTATTGATTGGCCATCTTGATACCGTCTTTCTGAAAGAAGCGCCATTCAAAAAATATTCGCAAAGCGGACAAACCGGCAAAGGCCAAGGTGTTGCCGATGACAAAGGCGGTGTCGTTGTCATGCTTTATGCCTTGAAGGCCTTGCAAAAATCCGGTGATTTACAGCATGCGAATATCACGATTGTGTTAACCGGTGATGAAGAAGAATCGGGTAAGCCCGTTTCCATCTCACGCAAACCGTTGCTGATGGCCGCAAAAAATGTCGATGTTGCGTTAGACTTCGAACCTTCGATTACCAAAGAAACAGTGACGATCGCACGGCGTGGCATCAGTAACTGGACGTTGACCGTGCACGGCAATGCGGCACACTCCGCGACTATTTTTCACCAGCGTGTTGGCATGGGCGCCATATTTGGTGCCGCACATATCCTGAATGACATGCGCACCAACCTGCAAGACACCCCTAATTTATCTTTCAATCCTGGATTAATCCTCGGTGGCACGAGCGTCACTCTCCATCCCGAAAGTGCATCCGGGACCGCCGCTGGCAAAGAAAATGTGGTGGCGAGCACCGCGATCGTCAAAGGTGATTTACGTTTTATTGATCACCAACAGAAAGAAGCCGCCAAGCAAAAAATTCGTGATATGACCGCTGCCTCCATGCCTGGTGTGAAAGCTAGCATCGAATTTGTGGATGGTATTCCTGCCATGTCGCCCACCGAAAATAGTGCGAAATTATTGGAGCAATATAGTCAGGCGAGTATCGACCTAGGCCAGGGTGAGATCACACCACTGCCCGCCAGTGCGCGCGGGGCAGGCGATATTTCTTATGTCGCTGGCATGGTCAACGCTAGCTTGTCTGGCCTCGGTCCTCTTGGTGAGGGCGAGCACACTGCCATCGAATCCTTGGAGCTCAATTCACTCCCGATGCAGACAGAGCGGGCAGCGCTCTTAATGTCTAGATTGGTCACGCCCCACTGACGCACCCGCCTTATTTCGCAGCCAGTTAAGTTAGATCATCATAAATATTGATTACCATTATTGCTAGAAAATGATGGTAATCAATAATTGAGAAATAACCTTTGCGAACGTATAGGCGAACAAGACGGTCAAGATCGCAAGAAAACTAAACTCAACGATTAAGCTGCCAACAATGTAGTTTCGGCTAGCACCGAGAATGCGCAGGAGTTTATACGTTTCACGGCGTTCATCCATGCTGGCGGCGAGGTTGGTAATGAAGATCAAAACCGCGGCGCAGATGGCGAAATTGAAAAGATACTGCAGAGCGTTCGCGATGCTGGTCAGCAAGTTCTGAATTTGCTGGAGCGTGCTTGCAATATCAATGACTGTAATGTTTGGGTAATCACGGATTAGTTGATTCAACAGTGTTGCTTGTCCAGGCTGCAAATGAAAGCTCGTGATATAAGTCGTCGGGAACTTATCCAGTGTATGCGGCGGGAAAATGATATAGAAATTCGGATGGAACGATCCCCAGTTCACGCTACGGAAATTAGCAATCTTCGCTTTGATTTCTTGTCCACCTATTTGAAAGCTGAGTTCATCACCCAGCTTAAAGCCGAGTTCGGTCGCAAGACTATTTTCAACTGAAATGAGCGCTTTACCATCCGCGCGATGATCGAGACGTGCACCGGTGACAATCTGATTATCGGAAGGGTAAGTCAACATGGAGCTGAAATTCAGGTCACGATGCAGCGCATTATGTTCTTCAGCATGCGGCGGTATGGCGAGCATAATAGGTTTGTTATTGAGTGCCGTTAAGCGGCCTCTCACCATCGGGTAAATGTCACTCAATGTGATGCCCTGCTGGCGAAAGTATTTTTGTACATTATCGAGTTCGGCAGGGGCAATATTGAACGCAAAATAGTTAGGTGTTTGCGGCGGCAATGTGGATTGCCATTGGCCGAGCAAATTATGTTTGATGGTCCCAAGAATAAAAACAGACGTGAGGACTAATGTGAAGGCAGCTAACTGTATGCTCGCTGTTTCCGGATGTTGAATGAATTGACTCAGTCCGCGCCGTACAATGCCATTACTGATACCAACCAGTTTCTTGATGAAAGAAAGCGTCAGAATATTGACGACGTACAGAACGCCTATGCTGAGCAGCAAACTATCCAGAATGAAGAGCGCCAGCAAGGAAAAATCCATCATCCAGTAAACGTAACCTAATAAAAGAATAATGGTGATGATGGCGTATAAGTACTTATGTTTCGGTTGGCCGCGTGTTTCATGACGCCATAAGTAAAGTGGTGAGGTACGCGGTAAAATGCTGATAACGGGATAAGCGTAACAAAACAGTAGAATGGTGCTGGTTGCAAAACCAAGGATGGCTGGCATGAAACTCGCTGGTGGCAGGTCTAACTCAATGAAGGCATGTAGTGATTGTGCAATAAGGTTTTGTAAATAATAGCCTGCTACTGAGCCTGCAATACCGGCTGCGAACGCGATGATCAAGAGCTGAATAAAGAGCACATGCGTCACTTGCTTTTCTGGTGCACCGAGGCAGCGCCATAAGGCAACATCTTCATAATGACGATGCAGGTGTTGCCGCACGCTTAGTGTGATGGCTGTGCCGCACATGAGTAAGCAAAATAAGACGACGAGCTGAATGTATTTGTCGGCGTGTTGCAACATGTTCAGCATGGAATCGCGCTGATGCTGAATGTCAGTGAGTGTTTGACCTGGTTTTAGTTGCGGTGTGAGCCAGGTGTTGAAAGTGCTAACCTGATTTTTATCGCCCACCACTAATAATTGATAAATGACGCGACTGCCGGGTAAGAGCACTTGCGTGTCAGGGACGTCTGCTATTCGCATCAGGACACGTGGAGCAATGGCCCAGCCGGTATTCATCATGTCTAATTCGCTGGGTAAGATGCCGGACATCTTGAACTTGGCGGCACCAATATCCAGTTGCGTGCCAAGTTGGAGTGAGAGTAGTGATAACAAGCGGTATTCCGCTAACACCCGATGTTTTGCCAGAATGTTAGGTGTGCCATGCAGTGGGTAGGTTTCGGAAACCGCCTTCACAGTGACTAATTGTAGTTGGTGATCTCTGCTAATCACTGAAGGGAAGGTGATGACTTCGGCTGTGCGCAGTTTTAAATTTTTTGCTTTTTCTTGCCAAGGTGCAGGGATGGGAATAGAGCTGCTGACCACCAGATCACCGCCTAACACTTTTGCGGCTTGTTGATCTAAGCCTGCGGCGAGGCGATTGGTGAAAAAATTAATGCCGGTGATAGTGGTGACCGCTAAGACTAATGCAAAAAACACGATGAGCCATTGGCCGGCTCGGCATTCGCGCATCAAGAGTCTTGCGGCAAGCTGCCATTCTCTTAGCATGAGTGCAGGATTCCTTCGCTCAACACAAACCGACGCTCACAACGAGCAGAGAGGTGTGCATCATGTGTCACCAGAACGAGCGTTGTATGAAATTCCCGATTTAATGAAAATAAAACATCAGTGACCATGCGTCCTGTTTGCGTATCAAGGTTACCCGTCATTTCATCAGCAAAAATAATTTTACGCTGATTAACGAAGGCGCGCGCAATCGCAACACGCTGTTGCTCGCCACCGGAAAGACGCTTTGGGTAATGATGTAATCTCGCGCCGAGTCCAACACGGTTCAGCCACTCGGTGGCTTCAGCACGTGCTTTCTTTTGTGGAATATATTGCATTTCGAGCGGGAGCATGACGTTTTCGAGTGCCGTGAGTGTTGGTAATAATTGGAAGGACTGAAAAATAAATCCGACATTTTCAGCGCGTAATTGCGCGCGTTTCTCTTCACTTAATGTATGAAGAGGCTTTTCATCAAAATAAACTTCACCTGAAGTGGGTGTGTCTAGACCTGCCATGATGGAAAGAAGGGTTGTCTTACCCGAACCAGATGTGCCAAGAATCGCGATGCTTTCGCCAGCCTTTATATCAAGGTTAACATCACGTAGGATGTGAATCTTGCTGTCGCCGCTTTGCACCTGTTTACTCAAGTGTCTTATTTGGAGAAAGGAAGTCATGTCAGTACTCATTAAAAAAATCCTTCTCGGCCTGCTATTATGTGTGGTTACTTTACCAGCTATGGCTCAAAAAACAATCCTGGTTTTGGGGGATAGTTTGAGTGCAGCGCATGGGTTGCAGCAGAGTGAGGGGTGGGTCACTTTATTGCAGCAACGGTTGAATGAAAATCATTATAACTATACCGTTGTGAACGCCAGTATATCGGGTGATACCACCAGCAATGGTCTGACTAGGCTTCCCGCTTTACTAGCGCAAACTCATCCGGCGGTGACGATTGTGGAGCTGGGTGGAAACGATGGTCTGCGCGGCATTCCGCTTGCAGTGATCAAGTCTAATTTAAGTCAGATAGTGACGCTGCTAAAAGCTGCTCATAGTCAGGTACTGGTTGTCGGTGTGCGACTACCACCGAATTACGGTCCTGAGTACACGCAGCGGTTTCAGAAAATATTTACTGATGTTGCCGCCAAGCATGCGGTCAGTGTCGTGCCGCTATTCTTAAAAAATGTCGATCAGAACCAGCAATTATTTCAGGCTGACGGTGTGCACCCGCTCCCGGTTGCTGAGCCTGTCATGTTAGATAATGTCTGGCCGACGCTGAAGAAGATGTTAACCCATTGATAGTTCGAACGTCACGAGCCGGCGAATACCTTTGTTCACTTATCTATATGATAAATATGGAATTACATTCAAAATAGACATCAAGATTATGTTGTATACTAGTGATATAAGGAATCAGATCTAGCAGCAGGGATCGCTCTCCAATAATAAGAATAATAATGGAGGCGGTAAGAATGCGGACCCTCATCTCATTATGTGTTTCGCTGGTCATGTGCGTGGTATGGAGTAGCGTCAGTTACGCAGGGCGTTACGGTTCGAAGATCTGCCATTCCGATGAATTCAACTGCTACACCACGAAGCGTGGTGATACGTGGGCCAAATTATTTCCTGATGAACGTGAGCGCGATATCGTGCGACGCATTAATCGCATGAATATCGGGTTACATCGCGGCGAAGTGATTGCGATTCCCAAGACCATGGGGTCCAGTTTTATGGACTATGCACCGTTTCCCGCACACAGTGAGGCGACAGGCAATAAATATATTATTGTTTCAAAATCGAAACTCGCCTTTGGTGCCTATGATGAAAGCGGTCAACTACAATATTGGGGGCCTGTCTCCACTGCGAAAGGGTATTGCCCGGATTTACATCATGGTTGCCACACGCCAAGCGGGACTTATGCAATCTATAACAAAGGTGGGTCGGGATGTGCTTCCAGGAAATTTCCAATAGGACGGGGTGGTGCACCGATGCCGTATTGCATGTTTTTCCATGGCGGATTTGCATTGCACGGTTCGTATGATGTGCCGGGTTATAATGCGAGTCACGGATGTGTGCGCATGTTTGTTGATGATGCAAAGTATTTGAATCGTACGTTTACACTCGGTGCGCAACATGTAATTGTGCGCGTGGAAGACTGATCAACTAAATGTGCTGCTGGCCGATATTTTTGATCGCCGAGATGTTGACGGTCATCAGCATTTTTTGTAAACGTTGTAATACAATAATGGCGCCCGCTAAAATACCGATAGTCATTCCCCACCAGACACCCGGCCCGTTGTATTTCAAAATGAAGCCAAGAAAATAAGAGGCAGATAAACCAATCACCCAGAATGACAACACCGCGGCATACATAGGGAATTGTGTGTCTTTCAAGCCACGCAATGCTCCAAATCCAATGATGCGAAAATTATCGAAGATGAGGAGTAGGGCGGAGATGGAAAGCAAGACAGATGAATCATGGATCAACGCAGCATTCGCGGGATCATTGAGGTTGATATCAAGCTGTAAGAAATACGTGGGCATGAAATAGAATAGTGCAGAAATGACGAGTACGCAGCAGAAATTAATGAGCATGCCAACAAACGAAGCGTAGCGTACCGCCGTTAAATCTTCCTTGCCAACCGAGTAACCCACACGTACGGTCACAGCTTGTGACATCGCAAATACAAGCGTAATGGCGAACCACAAATACTGTAAAACAATTTGGTGCGCGGCGAGTGTGGTGGTGCCAAAGCGAGCAATCCAGAATGTCATAATGGTGAAGGCGCCGATTTCAATAATGTGCATAAAGCCCATGGGTAGGCCAACGATGATGAGCTCATTGAAATACTGCCGATGAAATTCGGTGATGCGGGAAAAGATACCAAAGGATTTAAACTGTTTGGATTTATATAAATACCAGACAAGGAAAATCAAGGTCAGTGTGTAAGTGATGGCGAACGCGTAGCCAATGCCAGCGATGCCAAATGCGGGTGATCCGAATTTTCCGAACACTAAAATATAAATGAGTGGAATTTCAATCGGCACCACCATTAAGCTGATGCGCAAGACCATTTTAGTGTGATTGATCCCGGCAAGAAATTGTTCGAGGATGATCAGCATGACTAATGCCGGCACTTCCCACAAGATAGAATGTGTGTAGATCGTCGCGAGCCTGATGACATTGGCGGGCTGGCCACTAATGTTGATGATATGCGGCATGAAGAAGATGGCTGTCATGATGATGACGGTCATGATGACGCCAAGAATGAGGGCTTGCCCCATGATCTTGCTGATGGCCGTGTGATTATTTGCGCCATATTGATGGGACACGAGAATGCTGGTGGAGTTTAAAATGCCAAAGAACATGACCGAGATGCACATCCAGATCATGGCAACGAGCACGCTCGCGGCGAGCGCATCTTCACCAAGGCGAGCGACCATGGCGGTGCCGAGAAATCCACTACTCGCGTAGACAATTTGCGAACTGACTAATGGCAAGCTGATCGCGAGCGTTTCTTTTATTTCTTGTTTGATCAATCTTGGCGTCAAAGAAAATGGCATAACAGCAATCCGATTCACATAAATATTGAAGAAAAGCTGAGACAGATGTGTCAGCGCAAATGAACGGAAAAACAACGAAAGTATAATAAAATCATACAGGTATTGTGGCAAAAAGTCCAGTCATTCCTGGGTTTCTGACGATATCTTGAGAAAATCAGCTATATTACAAGGCGATAACTAGGTCGTGTGATGAGGCTCAATATGGGTTAAAATCCCTTCCTTTTGCAATGGTAGTATTAAATGAGTTCATCCAAGTGTCCTCAAAAGGACCACCGCTTGTTAGGCACGTTTCTCGTTGTCACCTCTGGTTTTTTGTATGGCATGATCGGCTATTTTGGCATGCAATTGTTTCATCAAGGCTTTACTGTCCCCGCTATGCTGTTTTGGCGATTTTTTATAGCAGCGGTCTGGATGTGTTTTGCCGTGCTGTTGTTGCGCCGCGGTCGACGTCACAAATTAGATAAAGAACAATTCAAGTTAATGCTTGAGCTCGCCTCTGTCGGTGCGCTCAGTTACGCCGGCGGCAGCTCATTTTATTATCTTTCCAGTTTGCATATTGGCACGGGGCCAGCCATGGTGATCTTCTTTTCATTTCCCGTATTTGTGACACTGTTCTCTGTTTTTTTTAAGCAGTCGAAAATGAATCGTTATGTCGCTATCGCACTTTTAATGGTCGTGAGCGGTTTGGTTTTACTGAATGGTTCGGGCGATCACAACCTCGATAATTTTGGTATTTTGCTCGGCCTGATTGCAGCATTCAGTTACGCCGTTTATGTTTACTATAGCAAGCGAAGTTCGACCAAAGTTGATTCATTGTGGTTGACGTTGTTTATTTGCATAGGTTGCACATTGGTGTTTTCATTCTTCGCTTTAATCACGCGTTCATTTCAATTGCCGCCGACACCACAAGCTTGGCGTGATATTTTAATTCTGGGCATTGTCTCGACTGCCATCCCTATTCAATTATTATTGAATGGGTTAAAATACGTGAGTTCAGTCAAGGCTTCGATTCTTTCAGTGCTCGAAGCCGTGACAACTGTGGTGGTCGGTGTGATGTTTTTGAATGAAACGCTCTCCGGTATGCAAGTCATGGGTGTCCTGATCGTGTTATCGGGGGCCATCGTGATTCAGTTTGAGAAACAATCGGAGTTCAAGGTGCGCGCACCGCTCAAATAAAGGAAACCAGAAGATGTCGTTGCACCGCCGCTTTTCGCCTTTAACGCTTTTGATGATCAGTATTAATGGCATGGTGGGTTCGGCCTGGTTGTTTGCACCGCTTTATGCGGCGAAAATTGCCGGTTCCGGTGCGTTGATCGCCTGGTTAATTGGTGGCGCGGCGACCGCTATTATTGCGTTAACTTTTGCAGAATTATCTGTCTTATTCCCTGTCGCCGGTGGCACTGCACAAATCCCCCAAATGAGCCACGGCATGTTTGCCAGTTTTATTTTAAGTTGGGCGGCCTGGTTATCAGCCATGACGATGGCGCCCATCGAAGTGCAGGCCATCTTGCAATATGCTTCAACTTATTTCACTTCCCTGATGACCAACCACGGTGAGGTGCACGTGCTCACGGCCATGGGTTATGTCTGGGCAGCCATCTTGATGCTGTTATTTTGTGTAATCAATATTGCCAGTTATCAAGGTCTGATTCGCTTTAATCACGCGTTATTTATTTTTAAAGTCGCGGTCATTTTGCTGGCAGTTTATGCGTTGATACACACGAGTTTTAGTGTGGAAAACTTTAGTGGGTTAAGCGGTAGTGTTTTTTCTGTCAACGGTTGGCACGCCATTTTGACGGCCGTCGCAACGGGTGGCGTTGCGTTTGCGTTCACCGGATTCAAACACGGTGTGGAACTTGCGGGTGAAACAAAACAAATGGCGTTGGCGATTCCGCTCGCCATTGTTGGTTCCGTGGTCGGTTGTTTGATCCTTTACCTATTATTACAAATCGCTTTTATTGGCGCGCTGCAACCGTCAGCGCTGCAAAATGGTTGGGAATACTTGAGCTTCGTTGGTGATGTGGGGCCGTTTGCAGGCTTGGCCGCCGGTCTTGGATTAATCTGGCTCGTTAAATTGCTTTATATTGACGCTGTCATTTCGCCAGCGGGCGCAGGATTAATTTATGTCACCTCGACCGCACGCATACTGTATGCAATGAGCGAAATTGGTTACGTGCCAAGTTGGCTCACGTATCTGAATAAACAAAAATTCCCGGTTGCCGCGATCATGGCGAATTTTGTATTAGGTATGTTCTTGTTTTTACCCTTGCCAGGTTGGCAGGCCATGGTGAGTTTTCTTGTGTCGGGCATGGTTATTTCCTATGCGATTGGACCGATTGCTTTAATGTGTATGCGCTATGAATTACCGGATAAAAAGCGCGGTTTTCGCTTGCCTGCCGCACCGGTTATATGCACGCTAGCTTTTTATTTTTGTAACTTACTGAGTTACTGGACAGGCTGGGACACCATTTATAAATTAAGCATCGCGATGGGCATTGGCATTTTGTTTTTTGCGACCGCTGTGTTGCGCGGGCGCATTACAGTCGAAGCGATGGGCTGGAAGTCTTCTTTGTGGATTATTCCCTATTTTGCCGGGCTGTTACTGATTTCCTATTACGGTGCATTTGGTGGTTTGAATGTCATTCCATTTGGTTGGGATTTTCTGGTGATAGCACTTTTCAGTGTCACCATTTTGTTTTTGGCCGTGAAGAATCGCGCCACATTCAGTCCCGAAAAAAATTATGATGAACGCCTGGCGGCCATTACGACGATGTGAGTCGCGTTAGCTCGTTAATCTTGCCGCCATCACGCCAAAGCAGAACAACCAAGCGAATAGTAAAACCGCCAGATAAAGTGGTTTTAAGCCGACTGATTTAATCTTGCTGATTTTAGTTTCCAAACCAATCGCACCCATGGCCATGGTCAGTAAAATGATATCGATTTGCGTAATATTTTTGACGACGGCTGTTGGTAGCAAGTGAAGCGAATTAAATACGATGACTAACAGAAAACCAATCGCAAACCAGGGAATCATGATTTTTTTGTGGTGCTGACTATCGTGCGCAGCTTGGCGCGATTTCCAGGCGGAAATAAAAAATAACACTGGCACTAACATCAAGACGCGAATCATTTTAACGACGACGGCCGTTTCACCAATAGTGGGATTAAGGCTGCTGCCGGTAACAAGCGCTTGTGCGACTTCATGGACGCTGGCGCCGGCGAAGATGCCGAATTGGGTGTCGGTTAAATGGAGAAGTCCAGCATGTTGTAAGGCTGGGTAGAGGAACATCGAGAGCGTGCCGAATAACACGACTGTACCAATCGCGACAGTCGCTTTAAAGGGTTCACTTTTTATCACATCTTCGACTGCTAAGACGGCTGCGGCGCCACAGATGGCAGCGCCGGCACTAATTAAGAGGGATAGGTCGCGATCTAATTTCAGCACCCGGCGGCCAACTTGATAGCCGATGAAGAGCGTGAAGGTGACAACGCAGGCATCAATGATGAGTGCAGGTAAGCCAACGGCCACAATTTCCTGCAGTGACACTCTAAACCCATAAAGGATGATGGCGGTGCGCAGAATTTGTTTGGCGGCAAACTGGATGCCAGGTGCGAGATTGGCAGAGAGCGTGAAGCTGTTGCCAATGAAAATACCTATCACAATGGCGAGGATCAACGGACTCACGCCCAGCGCGGCAATACCCGGCAAACTCATGCAACCGTAGCTCGCAGCGGTGAGTAGCGCAATCCAGCAAAGACCCGGGAAACGTTTTTTAATTAGTGGATATGTCAATGATGTATTCTCTTTTTAATGACTGATTTTGGCTTCATGTTGCAGAAAATAAGTCGTCACTAGTAACGAATGATGAGCAACATTTGATTTAACAGTGTAAGCGCTATCTTACTAGTACTGATTCAGGATGTCATGAGGCGAGACTCATGGCAGGCTCTTGGCGTGGATTAATCGAATTCTGAATACTTACGAGAGTCTTAAGAGAAAAATAATAAGTAAAAATATCAAGTTATACCGCCGAGCGCGTGAAAAAAGCGGTTGATTATATTCTGCGCATAAAATATAATGCTGAATTAGAATAAGTCTGCCTGCCAGCATTGCAATACAGGTGGCGGACACATAAAGTAACACCATAATAATAAATAATAATTAAACATAAAACGAAAATCGAGGAATCCAATGGCTTTGTCTATTCCGCAGTTAGCAATCCTTAAATCTTGGTTTTTACAATCAGGTGCAGGAAACATCAAAGACGAGACACTTTTGTCTGATGCCACATTCAAGCTCGCTGTTGATGCCCTGGAGGAACGATTAGGCAAGCAGGACATCCTCTCATTTGAGACGATAGCTCAGGCTGTCCGTAACAAAGATCAGCAATATCTTCAGCAATTAACGTTGTTAACACAATACTTGAATCAAGTTTTAATCGCGGATCCGCAGCAGATAAAATATGTTCCGTTAGCCGACGATGCCTTCTTTCAGTTGATACAGGAAAGTTTCAAACAAGCGCCTGCACCGGCTGTCAATGCGCCTGCAAGGAAGCCAAATGAAATTCATGCTGCCGTAGACGCCGTGTTGCGGAAATTCAGTGTGACCATGTCATCACTCTCATTCCCAGGTAGTGTTGATGGTAATGGGTTACAAGTTAATGACTACAATGTGTTCTTTCATAAGTTGTCAGCCTCGCTTGCGATGAGTGGTGCATTACAACATTTAACATTAACCGACCCGGATAAAGAAGCCTTAGCAGGAATAAGTAGCTTCTTTAGCAAAAAGGGTGCGATTAAAATTAAGCATCTGCATTTGAATTTAGAAAAAGTGGAGATCACTGAAGATTATATTCAAGCATTGGTAACAACGCTCCAATCAGTACGATTGGGTGATATTACTGAAGTAAGTTTGGTTGGAGCCAATATAACAGAAGAAAACCTCGCGCAACTCGTCGCAAGATTGATAGAAAATGAAGTGACAGTGGGAGTTAAGCTGCCAGGAGATTTCAGTAAATCCAGGTTGCAAAAAGAGCTTGATACCAGTGTCGGTAATGCTGAGCGTCGGTGTCGTATTAGTCAGATGTCGCAAATACGCGAACAGAATGAATTAGGTGAAGCTTACGCTGCCCCTAAGCGTACGCGTGTGCGCATGAAAGAAAAAAGTGCCAATATTGAAGTTGAGTTACAACAACAGCAACAAGTGGAAGTGCAAGTTCACCGTGCGCGAACAGAAGATCAAGATGATAACAATGGTCTCAATATAGTGACCTTTGATGAATTGAAGGAACTGATTCTGGCGCGTAAGCTGCCACTGAGTTTTGATAAATTCTTTGTCACGCATCTTGAATTGAAGAAGGCCTGGAATAGCTGGTTTGGGCATGTCGCAACGTATATGACGCCAGACGGAAAATTAGTTGGTGCCGCAGACGCGGTAACAGGCTCAGAAGAATTTAACACTTTCAATAATAATATATTTGAGCATATTACCGAACAAGCCTGTGTTGAATTACTGAAATATCCGCGAATTTTCAACTACGGCCTCGATTACACGCATTTACCGGCAGGATTCCAAATTATCAATGATCCGGATGGAAGAGGGAAGGTTCTGCATTTTAATGAAATGATGGCGCATATTTATTCAGGAGATGATTTGGCAATCAAGCCTATCAAAACGGCTGAAGAACTTTCACCCTGTGATGCAGTGACAAATGAATTATTGAGTGCATTTGAGAAACATCCTTGTTATCCGCTAGTCCGAGAATATTTGACTCAGTTAGAACAAGCAGCTGATTATGACCGTCAAGCCATTTCAACCTTACGTAAACTCTTGCCAGAATTATTCAATTATACTCCTGCTGGTCTTACGCATCGCTTAACAATGTCAAAAATTACGGGCAAGGCTGATATCAATATGCTACAGGCAATCTTGACCGTGATTTCCAACCGCGACGAAAAGGATAAGCTTAAACTAGAAGATCCCATTTTATTTCACGCGGCGACTCTCTGGGGTGATTTTTTTGCAAGTAATAGAAATAAAGGTATGAATCTAAAGCGCGTAGATCGCTTGATTGAAGAACATCATTTATTATTAGTTCTCGCAAAACATCATCAAGAATTCAGTCGCGTAATGCAGCGATGGATTAAATCAACGCGCTGCACTATTTCCGAATTGGATGCATTGTATGATGTTTATGTGTATTACGGTATTGAAGGGTTAAAGAAGATTGTTAGTCTTGCTGACCAGTATGGTCGTTCGTTTGATTTACTAAGAGATTCTTTGCAGTTCGGCAATAATTACTTGCAATGCATCAATGACCCACGTGCAGTGCGAGCCTTACGTGATATTTGCGATCATAACGAAACTAATTTTACTCCGGAACAATTGGGTTGGTTCCATACATTGTTGCAACAGCATGCAGCTGAAGTGAAAGAATTTAACCTGGCTGACATGGTCGATGCGTTTGCAGCATTTGTCAAAAAAACCAAAGAATACAATTTGAAATTTTATCTCCCGGTCGGATTCTCTGGCGTCAGAAACATGACGGTCGCCATGGGCCGTATGCTGAGTATTTTGAAATTAACCGACCCTAAAGAGCGTCAAGCGCAATGGAATTGTATCACCCGTTTGCCACTGGAAGCGGACGGTGCAATCCATGCCGTACAAGACAATGAGAGTGGGCAAAATGTTTGTCATGTTGTCACACCTGAGATGGAAACATTCGCCGAGGCCTATGGTGCCGCTGTAGAACACCAGTATAATGACTATCGTCGTTCCGTGAATCATAAGGCGTATCGATGTAGCACAGGTTTTGCGAATCTTACTAAGTACATTGTCCCGTATATTGACAAAGATAGTCATAAAATCAAACGCGAATTTATCGACCGTGAGTTTTATCGCTTTATTGCGGGTCAAGACTATCGTCGCCCAATCGAGGAATATCCCGATTTATTAGCCATTATCCAAAAGCAGAAATTCCAGCCCGAAGTCGAGCAGATTTTGTATCGTGTGCTAGCTGAAACCTCGACAGGGTTAGCCAATAGATATGAGAATGATAAATATTCTCGTGATGAATATCGAAAGCTCTTCAAAAAAATGGTCGATGAGTTGGCGAGTTGTCGTTTGAGTATAGCCTTGATGGCGACTATCACGCCGTTATTATATACGGCCATTGGTGCATACCGACTGGCGGGTAAAAACTTCATGATGGACGAGCTTCGTGCGCCTCATGCAAGCTATGGTCTAGATGATCTCCTCAAATTAGGTGTGATGGATGAAGTGTTTGTAGAGATTAAGACTATGCCGCCACTAACGTCTTTATATTATCTCATGTATTTTGTTTCTAATGGTCTCAAAGATATCGGTATTGCAAGACTAATTAATGAGGAAGACAAGAAAAATGCGTTTCGTATCATGGAGGATTTGAAGGATTTGACTTACGGAGATTATTTGATCCCGTTTTGTCATGGCATGAAATATTTTAGTGATAGTGACGTCAAGTCTGTCGATGAGTGTAGAATATATATCGACACGTGTAAGGTGATTAAGAGCAAAGCTTTTGAAGTAGAGCGAGATCGTAGAAATGCATATATCTATGGTAGTTATTCGTATAGTTATGGGGTTGCGGTTCGCAGAATTCAATACGAAGATGTCTATGCTTGTGATATAGCAAAAAAAATAATTTCCATCATCAGCACGTTTAATATGCGTGATGAAGTAGCGGAGATTTGTAATAAAAAGCTAGCTGCTTTAGATACATCTACACATGGTAAAAAAGCAGTCTTCGCAATTGATTTATTAAAAAGCATTGATCTTGAGATAGGGCGTAAAAAATCTGCACCAACCTTAACAGTTGAGCATTTTAGAAAATTTATCGATGAGTTGATACTAGAGTGTGGTAAGCCTGAATATGATAACGCTGTGATACTAAAGCGTGTGAGTGAATTGTTCGGCGAGTATTTTCCAGAAGGATTTTTCGAACAATTCGACGTTACGCAGGTTTCGAGTGAGGCTAGAAAGAAAGTGGGTGCACTCTTTGCTCTGCCTTCCGATCAGACGAAATGTTTGAACTTTATCGATCGCTATCGTGACGTCAGTGATGTGCAGCAATACGAAAAACTATTTGCGATATTCACTCATTTCTCGAAGCGTATTAGTTCGTCTGACATGTCCACTTTACTTGGTCAAATTGATATTCTAGCGAATATCTATGAGCAGAGCGGTCAGCCGCAACCTCCTCTGGCCGAATATATTCGTTTATTGGAATTAGTCCTGAACCAGAATGAATTTAATACGCTCGATATTATTATTTCTTCAACGCGTAAAGAAATCAAGGGGCTTGAAGACGGCGATGCCAGAAAGGCAACTTTACAAAATGATTATCTTGCTAAAGTCTTTTGCTTCATTGAAAAGTTAGCGCCTCTCTACAGGGTTAAAGGTGATGATTCGTTATTTCAACGAGAGTTAATGCGTTTTACATGTAAGCTCCTGAATGAATCCAGTTTACTGCAAATCGTTCAGCATGATTTTAAGCACCCTTCTATTGAAGTTTATACCAGGCTCAATACGAAGGTACTCTCTGATGAGCGCATTGCTATTTGGTGTAATGAGCCGGCGATATTTGAGAGTCATCTCAGCGATATGATTGCTGCGATGCCAGAACTTGGATTGATACCTGAAATCATTAATGCCAAGAGGCATGTTGCAGCGATTAATGAAGAAAATGCAAAAAATGCGGCTGCCTTACAGGCACAAACGATCTGGCAAAAAGCCCAGAGCGTTGCTGCCAATCTTCAGACGGCGGGCGCGAATGCCGTCAATTCTATGGGAACGTGGTTTCAGAAGATGACGGGTACGGTGCCAGTTGCTAACCGCCCGAATATCGTCGTCCAAAAAGTATTAGGTGTGGATAAAGCCATTCTGGTTGCTGCAAGAACAGCGATCACGAATAAACTAGAAAGCCTCAAGACCTATCCGGGAGTCGCTGCCAGCATTGTCGAGAACATGCGACTCCTGGTGAATGCTTATCCTGCTACGTGTGAAGAAATTGTCGGATTTTTCAAACTTTATTGTTCGAATGTACAAAGAGCGGGAACGCCATTTGAAGATGCCGTTGCTAATATCATAAAATTGCGCAAACTGCTTTTAGACCTCGACAATGAAAAGATTGCCTATGCTCTATGCTTCAATTTTAATAATGCTACAGATGAAGAATGTCATGCGCCGGAAACATTATTCAATATTATCAATAGTGAGAGCTTTGATGACCTTTCCAAGCAAAATCAGAAATTATTGATAGGTATATTGGTTAAACTACTCAACAACAAAAGTATATCTGATCTGGCACAATTCGAAACGTTGTTAAAGCGTTTGCTAGAGAATGGCAGCGAAGCCTTATTTAAGGATCTTGAAGCCATTTATGCCTCAGCACCTTATCCCTCGATAGACATCTTATTGGTCTGGATGGACGATCATCACGAGCTCATCAAGCAGTATCACCAATTCGAGCTGCTGCCTTGCCGTCGTGGATGTGCTGACGATGAACCGAATGGTTTCAAGCTTAAGGTTGCGATTGAGAAATCGAAACTCATTACCGGTATCGATCTCACGGAAGAGGAATTAAAGGCATTAAGCAAACAAACCGAGCGAGTTCGAGAATTAACGATTTCGGAATTGACAACAGAGTTAGCGAAATTCCGTCAAGATTCTTTTGATGATGCCATGCTTGCACAATTGGTAGCGATTACGGCTGAATTACTTTACCGCGCCAAAGGCTCAGCGCCTGCCAACGAAGACCCTGCTAATCGGGACTGGGGCGCATCATTTGAGATAAACACCACTCAATACCTCGCTATTTATTCCATGTTGAAACGTGGCGAACACGTGACGGGTGAAATCGGTACCGGTGAAGGCAAAACTCGAATCATGATGATTCATCTTGCCTGTCAGTTCGCCTTAGGCAAAACGGTTGATTTTATTACGAGTGATAGCTCACTCGCGAATCGGGAATTTACCGAGTATCAATCGTATTTCGATTTGCTGGGTGCGCAGTCACGTTTAATACATGCGTATTCACCGGCCAATCATTATGCGATTAGAGGCATTAACTTCTCTGATCCTGCTAGTGTCGAACTATTCCGAAATCACGCTCATAGTGATGGTCTTTCGAAGCTCGTCATTGACCCGCAGCCAGGGCGCCGCGCTCTGATGCTGGATGAAGGTGATAAAGCATTTTTCGATCTCGCCGATACGCGTTTTAATTATTCTGCTGCTAGCGATGAAATGTTGCGTGATATGGAGTGGGTCTATCCGTTATTAGCGGCGTATTTCATGGAGAGAAAAGAGAATGACCCAACCAGTTATCGTTTTGCCGATCTTTTCTATGATGATATGGATAAATGTATCGAAGAGTTTTATAACTACATCAGCAAGATTCATGAGCCAAATGCTACACCTGAGCAATACGCACGTATCAAGTTATTGTCACAACAACAATTAGAAGGCTGGTTTGAGGCTGCCATCACTGCTCGTGATCTCAAGTTCAATAAAGATTTTGTCATCGAACAAGACACCGAAATTAATACTGTCTACGGGCGCAAATTTGCCAGTGAAGCCAAGTTAATTGTCGGCTTCCGTAAAGACCCACGTTCTAAATATTCATTCGGTGTTCACCAATGTTTGCATGCACGTCTTAATATAGTCTTCAAGAACGTAAAGCAAGATCGCGTTGATGATTCTGATGATGAAGCACTGAAAGAAATATTGAAGAACTGCCAACATCCTTTCCATATCGAAGAGGAAAAACAGATCATTTACACATCTTCCAGTAAAACCTTACTGAATGACTATGACAAGGGCACGTTGTATGCGGTGACAGGCACTGCAGGTTCGATTAGTGAGCGTCAAGAAGCGGCGATGTTGTATGCCAAGACCAACGCAGATCCTGATATTCAGCCGGTTAAAATGCATTTCATTGATATTCCAAGGCATAAAGGTTTGCGCCGCGTGGATATGCCGGTTCGTCTGGTTGCTAACGACAAACAGGAAATTAAATTCCTGGCGATGGAAATTATCGCGTCACGTTTGAAAAACCAGCCCTGTATGATTGTCTGTTCTGACGATGCCGAATGTCACCGTATTGCAGAAGGTGTTGAGAAATATTTAGCTTCACACAGCCTGGACAAAGGCGAGATGTTCTTGGTGGACTCCATGACAGACCCTCTAGAGGAAAATAAACGCATTAACAATGATATTGGTCGTGCCAATGTTGTCACATTCACAACACCCAAATTAGGTCGTGGTGTCGATGTGCGTATTCACGGCGAAGCAGCGCAACAAGTGGGTCTAAAAACAATTCCTACCGGAACCATGATGCGCCACCGTGATTACTATCAAGTTATTGCTCGCGCAGGCCGCTTTGGTAAGCCAGGTGAATCGCGCGTCATCTTGAATAAATCTCGGGTTAAAAAGCAACTTGGCAAGACGACATTGACGGACGGATTCTATACGTCACCACAAACTTATATTCGTCGTCAGCAAGCAATTATTGATCGCAATAAACAGGTCGAACGTTTGATGAAATTCGCTTTCGTCGATTTTCGTTCGAAAATGCAGTCAGCTTTATATAATGATTTTCAGTACGCTCTTTCTGAAAGTGGCCGCTCGCTCATGCGCCGTTTATGGCAGACATGTTCAACAGAATTGGATCAGAAATGGAATGCTGTTTATGAGCGCATCGTGCATGAGTTACATAAGGCTGAGATTGATGACGCAGTGTTGAATGAATTGTTACAGGAAATGCATGAATTTGCGGCTAAACAATGGTCCCAGTTAACTCTCGAGCTGTCACAAAATGATGGCATTGTTGAGATGCATAAAATTAACCAGTGTCTCGATGGTTTAATGAAAGAAGTTCCCAGCTTCAAGCTGGAGTCCGGTGTGGTGGATATTTTGAAAAACTATTCATTAGACAAGGTCGCCACACGCACCACACCTATCTACGATAAGTACGACCCCGCCCATGACGGTCAGGCTGCTATTTATCGCGGTTACTTCGAACGATTGCGCGCCACCCTTAACGGGGAGCGCCGTTGGTTCGCAGACTTACGTGCGTGGTGGAAGGGGCGCGGTATCTTGTTCCCGAATATACGTGCATGGTGGCGCGGTGATTTAACTTTCAAACAATTGATATTGGGTGGTAAGGGTGAGCCGGCTGTGGTGGATGTTAACGCTACAGGTTCTAGCACGGCAGCTATTGCGGCAGGGTTAGGAGGAATATTGGGAACAACGGGTGCAACGGTTGATCCGAGCTCGAACAAGGCGGTGCCAGATGGCAAAACAGTTGTGACACCCACCGCGGCTGTTGCGGGTGTCGGGATGTTTAATCAAGCTCAATTTGCAGGGACAGGCACGGGCACGGGCACGCAGCCTGATTCTGGTCTTGCTATCAAAATAGATTTGTAATGCTGCAGAAATTTTCGAGAGCGTGCCCGTGCCCGCTCTCGACGTAGCAGAAGTGATTCGAGCCATCACCGTAAATATTTATTTACACCCCTCCAATATCAGCTAAGATAGTTTTAGCGGTATTTCAATTGATTGAATGGAGGTCTTGGATGACACTATTACGTAAACACTCCCTCGTTGCACTGCTGATTACTTCACTTTTTTGTTTCATGCAAACGGCTAACGCGGTACAAATCGACAAGATCGTCGTATTTGGTGACAGCTTGTCCGATAATGGCAATATTTTATCGTTGACTAGCAAAGCGCATAAAGTATTTCCGTCTGTTCCCGTGATTCCAAAAAACCCACCGTATTTTGAGGGGCGTTTTAGTAACGGCCTGATCTGGATTGATAACCTTGCCGCCAACCTGAATGTTCCTTTATCTGATTACGCGTACGGCGGTTCATGGGCGGAACCATTGCATGACTCCAATCTGTACGTGCCTTTTGGCCTTGGCATGCAGGTCAATTACTACCTGGTGTTGGGTGTCACCGACTTCCACAAAGATCAACATCTCTTCGTGATTTGGGCGGGTGGCAATGATTATGTGTCGGGTCGTGAAGACGCTGAATATGCGACAACCAATACAGTGGCTTCTATCGAGTCACAAATTGACTGGCTGATTTATTATAAGGCAAAAAATGTTCTGGTGATGAATTTGCCTGATCTCAGCTTGGTGCCTGAAGTGACCGCAAAAGGTCCAGAAGCGATGGCTGCCGTTAAAAAGCTGGTGACCTTGCATAATAAGAAGCTGGCCAAAATGTTAGCTGAAATGCAGATGAAGTATCCTGATACCAAAATCATCCTGGGCGATGTGATGGATTACTTCACCGATGCCTACGCTCACCCGGAAAAATATAATCTCAAGAATGTTAGCTCACCTTGCTATACTGGTGACTACTCCATGAAGTCATTATTGAGCGATCGCACGGCTATCCGTGAAATTGCCGCGGCGAAAGAGCAAAATATTGACATTATGAATAGCCCCTCTTTGCGTATTGCCTATATGGCCGGCAGACACGCGGAAGATGGTGGTGAAGTTTGCGCCACACCTGATAATTATATGTTCTGGGATCAAATCCATCCCAGCCGTGTTGTGCATGCTTATATGGCGCTCCACGCCGCTGAAATACTGGCTGATAACGATATTCAAGGTCAGGATCCAGCCAAGTAAAAAGATTGTTTGGTACGCGTGACAATCTATCAAGACGACTGTAAAGTCGTCTTGATTTTTTCTGTCTGACATCGTTATCCTCGCACACTCATTAACGGTTATGACTTTTCTTTCCAATGAAGGAAGAACACTATGTGGTTTAAACAAATTCAGATTTTCCAGCTCTCATCACGGTTCAAACATGAAGCAAGCGACATCAATAACCGCTTGGAACCCTTTGCCTTTCAGGCCTGTCTGCCATCCATGCCCTCTAGCATGGGCTGGGTTTCTCCCATTGATGAGGAAAATGCGCCGCTCACACGCGGTTTGAATGGTTGTTTCATGATCACCTTGCAAATTGAAGAAAAAATTCTGCCAGCGAGTGTGGTGAATCATAATTTAAAAGATAAAATCAAACAGATCGAATTAAATGAAGCGCGCAAAGTACGCCAGAAAGAAAAATTAAATTATAAAGATGAATTGGTGCATACGCTGCTCACACGTGCTTTCACGAAATTTACGTTGCTGAATGCGTACATCGACGTCAGAAATCAATGGCTGATATTAAATTCGATTAGCCCCGCCAAAACAGAATTATTTCTCTCCATGTTTAAAAAAGCCTTCGGCGAATGCATGGAAGAAACAGAGGTCATTAAACCTTCTGCTCTCTTGACACATTGGTTAAAAACCCAGGAATATCCACAAGAATTCTCGATTGGTAAAGCGTGTGTGTTGCAAGATCCGGATCAGCAAAATCGTGTCGTGCGTTGTCAGCAACAAGATTTATTTACTTCGGGCGTGCAAACCATATTCCAGGAAGGCTTTAATGTCATTCAAATGGAATTATGCTGGCAAGACCGCATTCGTTTCGTGATCGCCGATGATTTTTCACTGCGCAGCGTCTCGCTCAATGAAGAAGATATTAACGAAATGAAAGAGAACTACGAAACCAAACAAGAACGTTTTGATGCAGATTTAATTCTCATGTCGGAATCTTACACGGGCATGTTCAAGGATTTGCTAAACATTTTCAAACGCACTCAGCCAGCCAGTGCGGCCGCCGCGTAGGTCGAGACACAAGTTAGTGTGATAAATTTAAGGAGCAAGCATGCGCAATGATATTCCGCATATCATCAATGGAAAAAAAATCACATCCAGTCACCGCAAATTGCCGGTCTTTAATCCGGCGCTGGGAGAACAAACTGGCGACACACCGGTAGCTGATCAAGCGCAGGTAAATGAAGCGGTTGCGGCTGCAAAAAAAGCGTTTACGACCTGGTCGCAAACCACGCCCGTTCAACGAGCAAAAATATTTTATCGTTATAAATCCTTACTCGAGAGCGATATCAAAAATATTGCGAAAATTGTCACGGCTGAGCATGGTAAAACCCACAGTGAAGCGATAGGTTCCATTCAGCGTGGCATCGATGTGCTCGATTACGTGTGCGGTATTCCTTCGCATATCCAAGGTGTTTATACACCGAATGCAGCAACGGGTATTGATGTCTACTCAATGCGGCAACCGCTGGGTGTGTGCGCGGGCATTACACCTTTTAATTTTCCAGCCATGATCGCGCTCTGGATGTTTCCGATGGCGCTTGCCACGGGCAATACTTTCATTTTAAAACCGTCCGAAAAAAATCCCTCGAGTGGCGTGCGCTTAATTGAATTAGCGCATGAAGCCGGTGTACCGGAAGGTGTGGTGAATCTCGTGAATGGTGATAAGGAAACTGTCGATGCGATTCTCATGCATCCGGACGTGCAGGCCGTTAGTTTTGTTGGGTCATCCGCTGTCGGTGAATATGTTTATAAAACTGCGATAGGCCAAAATAAACGTGCCCAAGCCTTTGGCGGTGCGAAAAATCATTGCATCGTGATGCCGGACGCTAATATTAAACAAGCAGCCGAAGCCATTACTTTATCGGCTTACGGCTCATGCGGCGAACGCTGTATGGCGATTTCTGTCGTACTAGCCGTGGGTGATATCGTGGCTGATCAGTTAATCCCCCTGATCAAAGAGCGCTTGGCGCGCTTCAAAGTGGGACCTGGCACAGAAGATGACGTTGAGTTGGGTCCGCTGATTTCGCAACAGCATCTGGATAAGGTGCTTTCATACGTGGATGCCGGCATACAGGAAGGGGCGACGCCTGTACTGGATAACAGTCGTGCAAAGCCGTCTCATGCACAAAATGGTTATTTCATGGGAGCCTGTCTCTTTGATAATGTGACTGCCTCCATGAAGATTTATCGCGAAGAAATATTTGGCCCGGTGTTGTGTGTCATGCGCGTGCCTGATCTTGAAACGGCGATTCAATTAATTAATGATCATCAATACGGTAATGGCACCGCCATCTTCACGCGTGATGGTTATACGGCGCGTACGTTTGCAGAGCGCATACAGGCTGGCATGGTCGGCATTAACGTCCCGGTTCCTGTCCCGGTTGCCTATCATAGTTTTGGCGGCTGGAAGCATTCCATCTTTGCGGATACGCAAATGTACGGCCCGGAAGCCATTCGCTTTTACACGAAATTAAAAACAGTATCGGAACGCTGGATAGCCACAACTTAAGGAGATGACGGTGAAAATAGGCTTTATTGGTCTCGGTAAAATGGGCGCGCCCATGGCGCAGAATTTTATAAAAGCCGGCATGGAAGTGACCGTTTACGATGTGATGCCACCGGCGGTTGCCGCATTGAAGGCCGAGGGCGCCATTGCCGCGCACTCAGTGCAAGAAGCGGCGTCTAACCAGGATGTTGTGTTAACCATGGTGCAAACCGGAAAGCAGGTCAGTGACTTATGTTTAGGCGCAGACGGCATTTTTCAATATATTCCCCGTAAGGCGCTTTACATTGATTGTTCATCGATCGATATCGTCACCTCAAAAGCATTGCATACTGAGGCTGAAAAAATCGGTCTCGACATGCTGGATGCGCCGGTCTCGGGTGGCGTTGCCGGAGCCACAGCCGGTACGTTGACGCTGATGGTGGGCGGTTCTGAGGCGACCTTTCAGCGCGCTGTGGCCGTGTTACAGATGATCGGTAAAAAAGTTATCTATGCGGGCAAGTCTGGCAGTGGTCAGGCAGCTAAAATATGTAACAACATGCTCTTGGCGATCTCGATGATCGGCGTCTCTGAGGCCTTTGTGTTAGCCAATAAATTAGGTCTTGATCAGAAAAAGTTTTTTGAAATCAGCTCGAATGCATCGGGTCAATGCTGGTCCATGACTTCCTATTGCCCAGTGCCTGGTATTATCGATAATGTTCCTGCTAATAACGACTACGAAGCTGGTTTTATGGCAAAAATGATGTTGAAAGATTTGCGTCTTGCTCAGCATGCAGCGGAATCCGTTGATGCAGCCATTCCACTTGGGGGTATGTCGACAGAATTATATGAATTATTTGTAAGCCAGGGTTATGGCGATATGGATTTTTCCGCCATTATCAAAATGCTAGGGAATGAGTTAAAAGATAAGGTGTATTAGAGATAGGCTTTCATGGCCCATGTCAGAGTACTCTGACAAACTTCTTATAGAGAATTGTTCGGCATGCGCGTAAAATATTCGAAGGCATTATTTCGAGCCAAAGGGGCGCGCAGCATGAGAAACATCTTTACCGAGCATCCGCATAGTGTCAATGAGACGTATTTCCAGCACTTATTTTTCGCTTCTAAGTTTGGGTTGAAAATGATCATTGGCGGGTTGGCATGTTTGACTCATGCTGTTTTTCCATTTGTTTTAAAAAAAACCGGCAGCAATTACCTCTTGAGAATGACCGATGATTTTATTTGCCGTATGCCAGTGGTTGAAGAACGCATTGTCCTCCTCGCACGCTCTATCGAAACCAAACTTTGCCAAACCGAAAGCTGTCACACCCCTGACTCCACGCCGACCGCGACAGGTCATTCAGCGCAGCATGTCAACTAACGAATGGCCGCCACTTTATACGGTTAAACGTCATTGGCGAGCAAGACACGTTAAGATGACCTATTCTCATGCAAACGGCCTAGAGATCACCGTACCCAAGCGATTTAGTCAGAAGCATATTCCAGGCATTATTGAAGAAAATAAAGACTGGATCATTAAACAAAAAATCGCCTACGACAAACCCGAAGCACAAGTTCGACCCACAGACATTCATTTTTTAGCGTTTCAAATGTTGTGGTCGATACACTATTTTCAAACCGATAAACGTCCGAGTATCAAAGCATTTTCCAATGAAGATATTATTCTCTCTGGCGATATTCGCGACTTTGCTGTTTGCCATGATAAGCTTCGCGACTGGGTAAGAAAGCAGTCTAAAATCTTATTAGTGCCGTATTTTACGAAGTTGTCTGCTGAAATTGGCTTGCCGTTTTCAGATGTCACCATTCGTTCGCAGTCCACCCTCTGGGGTAGTTGTTCACAAGATAAATCGATCCGATTAAACTACAAATTATTATTTTTACCTGAAGACCTGATGCGGCACATCATGATTCATGAATTATGTCATACGCGTCATATGAATCACTCGGAAAAATTCTGGCAATTGGTTGCCACCCATGACACGTATTGGCTTGCCAATCGAAAAGCAATGAAGCAGGCTGAAAAATATATGCCTGCATGGTTAAAATAGGAGATAGAAATGGCAAAATTATATTTTTATTATTCTGCAATGAATGCAGGTAAAAGCACCGTATTATTGCAATCTGCTTACAATTATCGTGAGCGCGGCATGGAAACTTTATTGTTCACTCCGTCGGTTGACACACGTGCTGGTACGGGAAAAATATCATCGCGCATTGGATTAGATGCCGATGCCATACCGTACGATAGTGCGTTTAATCTTTACGATTACACGAAAAGAAAAATGGCTGAAAATCCGAAAATTAGATGTATTTTGATTGATGAAGCACAATTCACCACGAAAGAGCAGGTGGATCAATTAACGAATATTGTTGATGAGCTCGATGTTCCCGTTCTTGCCTACGGATTACGCTCAGATTTCCAGGGCGAACCATTTCCCGGGAGTAAATACTTATTAGCGTTAGCGGATAATCTTGTCGAAATTAAAACAATTTGTCACTGTGGCCGTAAAGCCACGATGAATATGCGTATTGATGCGCAGGGCAGAAAAATCACGAAAGGTGAGCAAGTGCATATTGGTGGTAATGAAAGCTATATTTCTGTTTGTCGCCAGCATTTCAAGTCCGCTGAACCGGCTGTTGATGCGGCGGTCAAAGCGGCTTGCTAATCCCTTCCTCTGTTGTCCCGCGCGAAGGCGCGGGACCCAGGGTTGCACCGCTTATAGTGCTAACTTAACAGTTTCCTCAACTTCCACTTCCAAGTCTGAAACTACAGAATGAGTTTTCCCCGAAAGAATATCCAAACAAAACGGATCCACTTTCGCCAAATCTTCAAGCATTTGGTTCGATGAATGAAATCGTAGACACTGAGACGCATTGATATTTCGATAAACGCGACACAATTCAATAAATTGCACATGACCTGGAGGGTTTATGGGGTTATTTGTGCCTGTATAGTCACTAATTGTTCCACGTAAGCTGACTAAAAGTGCAGTTCGCTCAGGGTGGTTGTCATCATGTGCGAGTTGATATAATTTTGCCACTGAGGCAACAATCATAGCGCTATCCTGAACGATACGCGCACGCCATGTATAGCCGAATCGCTCGAGAGCCAAGCTCAACGTCGTTGGTGTGACTAGCCCTGATTTGATGAGCTTTTCTGCGTGGTTGAAATCACCACCATCAATAAATCCCTTGATGACAATATTAACATCAATAGTTTGATCTTCTTTTAGCATGCGATGAACTTCATACTGATTCAGTTGATGCGCGAAAATATAGGCGAGCGTATTTTTATCCACATTACTGCGCAAAGGGTTTAAGGCGCACTCAACCTCAACTTGCGAGAAATCTTGTTGGAGTGATAGCAAGGCTTTGATTAGTGCAACTTCCATAGAGCGGTCTAAGGTTTGCTGAGAGACGATCATCTTCACGTATCTATCAATGGTTGCCACTGTAGCGACCAAATTATCATCAATGCGAAAGCTAGAATGAGCGAGCATATCGTTCTCCGGGATAGGTAGAGTTATAGATCAAGTTTGATACTATTTTATACTATGTAATGCTGTTATCGACGGAAGGATAGCTGATGTTCGGGAAAATTTATAGATTTTTTGATGCGCTGCTACTTAGGCTTAATATCACTCAGCATAGCATGCAAAAGTGATGAGAGAATGATACGTATCGTTTTCACCATGGCAGGACTTCAGTCAGCCAAGGCATCGGATCTCACCCAATCTAGGGTACCGGTGATGTTGTGTGGAGTAATTAAGATATAGCTCGTAAGGAAAGTTTACCTGGTGACCAACGTTGATGTTTGTATAACCTCTAAAGCAATCAGGAAAATAAAGTGGATTAACACTTGGTAACGCACAGGTATAAATTGAACTGCTGAGCTCGTAATCTAATCATTACGGGAGAATGACAGCATAGGAGTTGAAATTGAAAAGACAAGCTAAATCATCTATTAACAAATGAAAGTGTCGTTTCCGCGGAGAAGCGGAAACAACAGCGATAATTTAGTTGCGTGATTTAGACATTTTCGCATTTACTTCTGGCTGAGGGGGTACCCGACTGTCATTGAAATGCTTAATAATTGCGACAACTTCGGTATGTGATAATTGTTCGTAAACATTGAGGCCGAGGGATTCAGTTTCATAAGACTTTAATGATCCGTTGCGATCATTGAAGAATGACTGATGTCCTGATTGCAGCTGTTTGCTCATGATATTTATTAAATATAGCCCCGACTTTGACTCGGATAGTTTTTTAAGATGAGCTAATTTAGTCTCATCTGTTCGTTCTGCATTAGCTAGGTAAAGGTAAAGGCCGCGACTGGTTGGCGTATTACGATCGAGTGCGGAATCGAGATAGCAAAAAACATAACGGGCTGTTCTTAATTCTATTTCTAATGGATCTTCAGCGGAGTTACCATTATTAAGAATATTTACTCCTAATAAATGAGTCAGATAATTAATTTCAGCTTTAACGCGAGCGATAGTAGCAAAGACAAGTTTTTTTGTATTCGAGCTAAGCATTAAAGTATCGAGATAATGATCTTTATCAGCGATTTCTCGTTCAGTGCTCTCGAGATATTTACAAATTGATTCAATTGTTGGATTTAATCGGTCTAGTGCTGACCGAATATCGTTGTGTGCTCGACGTAGGAGGTAGAGTGATGAGAGAGTTGACTGATCTGGTTCTTTCTTCGATTTTATGTCTTCAATTTCTGCGCTAATATTTTTTAGAGCACTGATGACCTCTGCGTGGCATATCTCTGATTTCAGTAAGCGATCCAGGTAAGCATCTCGATCATGAATAGCCATGCTGCGATTTTTGAGATAAAAAACTATCCATGGGGCGTCATGCGGCCATGCGTTTGCTCTAAACATGTGGGATTCCTCGCAATATTACTTTTATGTTGACGGGTGGGCGTCATTTATAATTATGCGAGGAATCTAGCATGTCAGGCTGAAAGGGTCAAATCTGAGTGCGTTCGGTGGCGGCCAGGGATTTAACGGTGGCTATCGCCAAATTGACGATATTGCTCGTGAGCTGTTTTTCTTGCTCTGGGCTCATGAATTCGTGAGGTGGCACAGCGCCGATACCTAGAATAGCGCCGCACAGAACTTTGAATGCGGGGCCTTTCCCATTTTGCATAAGTTGATGGTGATAGAGCTGCGATTGAATAAATAAGGCTGCAGTTTCCATTTCGGATGCGAGCACACCATTCGCCACTAATAATTCCATGAACGCTTCGTTCTCAACGTGTCGCGGGCCTGCATAAAATTCGCGAGCATAGAATGAACTTTTGCAATGCACACTGCCGGTATGCAAGGTGTTGTTGAGATTGATGGCAATAGCTGCACGATGAATCGCATCAATCATTTCTAACGAAGCAATCGCTGGAATGCAAAGCGGTGCATAATCAGTGGTGGTGCTTTCATCACGTACGGAGGCTTGTGCATTGACAATATCACCAATCTGAATGTGACGAGGTTGTAATGACCCCGCCGTGCCAACACGTAAAAATCGTTTGCCACCGAGATGAAAGAGTTCATGCAAAATGATTTCAAGGCTAGGGCAGCCCATGCCGCTGGAAATGGCCGCGACATCAATTTTCACACCGTTGTCTGTCAGGGTGCCGGTATACAAATTATGTGAGCGCGAATGAGGTTTGACATCGACATTGTCGAAATGATCTGCGATAAATTTTGCTCGTCCATCAGAACCTGGGAGAAAAATATAGCGTCCGATGCCATTGTTTCCAACGAGATCATCGCTAGTTGCGTGAATGTGATGTGCTGTCGTTAAAAAAGTAGACATTTTATTTTGTTCTTTTAATAGTTAGGTGTTTCCAAGAGTACGGATAATAAATCACGCTCATTTAAATGCAAGAGATCTTTTTGGATATTACTGATGATCATGTCTTTGACATGCTTATCAATATGCTGCATGAGTAAACCATTCGTATGAGATGGTGAAATGAGAATCAATTTTTCATAGCTATTTTTGTTACGTTCGGCATTTAATTCGCGGGCTAAATCACGCATAAAATGATCGACCTGATTTTCTTTGGGGTCGGTGTGTGGTGAGAAAGATCCGTGTGCTGAGTCGTTTGCTCGGTAACTGCCAGCGCGGTCAGACGACAGATCAACATTATGCAGGCGATTTTCAGGATGCATAATTTCTTTCAAAAGGCCGAGGCTTGATTTGTGTTTGTTGTATTCGTAAATGCGGCAGGTATTGGAATTGCTGTTGATGACCCAGATCATACGCCATTCCTTATTATAATTATCCGATACTCCATTATACCATTTCTGGACGATGCTTAACTTATTGAAAAGACGTGAGCTTAGGATTCATCAGGAATCTCATCGAGCTCAGTTGAGGTGGTGCGTAATGCATGATCTTCGGCAAGGAACATGTACATGGCAGGGACCACGAATAAGGTAAAGACGGTACCAATCCCAAGACCCGTGGAGATCACGAGGCCAATATTGTACCGACTTAATGCGCCTGCACCATTTGCGGTGACTAATGGGAGCACACCAAAGACCATCGCTGCCGTGGTCATGATGATAGGACGAAAACGAATGTGTGCCGCATTCTCAATCGCTTGACGTTTGCTCGTGCCTTTCTTTTGCAGGTCATTCGCAAACTCAACGATTAAAATTCCGTTTTTACTAATCAAGCCGATGAGTGTGACGAGCGCGACTTGTGAATAGATATTCAGTGTCGCTCCACCCACACCAAGGCTCACAAAAATCATGGCACCACAGACAGACATGGGGACGCTGATTAATACGATGAGTGGATCTCGGAAGCTTTCAAATAAGGCAGCCAGTGAGAGGAAAATAATAATCATAGCGAAAAAGAAGGTCACAATTAAGGCCGAACCTTCCTGGATAAATTGACGCGATTGTGCTGCGTAATCGATATCATAGCCATCCGGTAATTGCTCGCTTGCGATCGCCTTGAACGCGCCTAATGCATCACCCATGCTGACACCTGGAAAGCCAACGGCAGAAATAGTGGTGGAATTCAATTGTTGAAAATGGTTGATGGATTCAGGCACCGTGGTCGGATTCAATTTAGCAACCGTACCTAATGGAATCGATGCGCCCGTCGCTGTTGTAATATAATAATTTAATAATTGACTAGTGTTTTCACGATCTTTTCGCACCATCTCAGGAATAATTTGATAGGAGCGACCATCAAAATTAAAGTAATTGATGTAACCTTCACTGAGTGCTGAGGCGAGGACGTTACCGATATCGGTCATATTCAATCCTAGTTCAGAAATCATATCGCGATCGAGCTGAATGGTCGTTTGTAATTGATCAATTTTCAGATCAGGATCAATGTAAGCGAATAGCCCACTCTTGTGTGCTTGGTCCAAGATAGGCTGCAAAACGTCATTGAGGCGGTTAAAATCTTCTGTCGTTGTGATGACAAACTGGATAGGTAAGCCACTGCCACCACCCGGTAAAGAGGGAAGTTGGAACGCCGCCACTTTGGCGCCGGCTATTTGGTTAAGCTGCTTTTGCAGTAAGGGTTGAATTTGATTCGATGTTCGTTTGCGTTGATCCCAGGGCTTTAAAACCATGCCAATAATACTATTGTTTAAACCTCCGGAACCATCAATTTGAAAAATGTGTGAAGTTTCCGGGTAACCTTTAAAAATATTATAGATCTGGTTGGAATATAGTTGTGTTTGTGCGAGCGATGCGTTCGCCGGGGCGGTAACTTGTGCGATGATAATGCCTTGATCTTCTTGTGGTGCTAATTCTGATTGTGAAGTGGCAAATAAAAAATAATTACTAAATAAAATAATGCCTGCGAATACCCCGACTACAGGTAAATAATCGAGTGTTGAGGATAAAAACTTTGCATAAGCTGACTCAACTTTAATAATGAATGCATTGACGCGGAACATGATGCCTGACGTAGTGTGTTCCGGCAGTTTTACAAACTTGGAACACATCATCGGCGAGAGTGTCAGCGCGATGATGGCTGAAATGGTCACGGCGCCTGCCAATGTAAAGGCGAACTCCGTAAATAACGCTCCGGTGAGGCCACCCATAAACCCGATTGGTAAATATACGGCAATTAATACGACGGTGATGGCGATGATGGGGCTGGAAAGTTCACGCGCACCAATGATGGCGCCTTGTAAAGCAGTCTTGCCTTCTTCCATGTGACGTTGCACGTTTTCAACGACAATAATCGCATCATCGACCACAAGTCCAATGGATAACACGAGTGCAAGTAAGGTGAGCAAGTTGATCGAATAGCCGAGACTTAACATAATGATAAATGCGCCGATGATCGACAATGGAATTGCGATTAACGGAATAATGACCGAGCGTAGTGAGCCTAAAAATAAATAAATAACCACGGTCACAATCAAGAAAGCTTCAATCAAGGTTTTCATCACTTCGACGATGGATGAGTTCACGTATTCGCTGGCATCGTAAACAATCGCGGCGTTTAATCCTTCTGGTAACTGTTCTTGAATATTAGGGAAGATCGATTTGATTTCATCAATAACTGTTAATAAGTTGGCTGAAGGTGCAACGGTGATGGCGATATACACAGCGGTACGGCCGTCGAATTTCACCGAGGTATTATAATTCTGCGCGCCTAGATCGACCTGGCTGACATCCTTTAATCTTACGATAGCACCGTTGGCGGCCTTTAATACCATGTTTCTGAATTGTTCGACATTATTGAGGCTAGTATCGGCCGTCAAATTTTGAATAAACATATTACCGTCGGTGCGGCCTGCCGCAGAAACGAAATTATTGTTACTCATCGCCGCAGAAACTTGTGCGGGCGACAACCCGACTGCACTCATCTTTACTGGGTCGAGCCACGCACGCATAGCGAATTGGCCGTTACCCAGAATCTGCGCTAGCTGTACACCGTTGACGGCCTGTAGCTTTGGCTGAACCACGCGCAGCAAATAATCGTTAATTTTATTAATAGGCAACTCATCACTGTAAAAACCTAGATACATCGAAGCGATGGTTTGGCCGACTGTGATGGTTATGACGGGTAATTGCGAACCTTTTGGTAGCTGATTTAAAACAGCATTGGTTTGTGCGGAAATATTTGATAAGGCTTTTAACGGATCGTAATTCAGCAATAAATTAATGGTGATGGTGCTGACGCCCAGGTTGCTAGTGGATGTCATGTAATCAATGCCGCTCGCCTGCGCAATGGAGTTTTCAAGCGGTGTGGTAATGAAGCTTGCAATCGAAGCGGCGTCGGCACCCGTGTAGCTAGTCGTGACGGTGACCACGGCATTTTCCGTGAAAGGGTATTGCATAACAGGCATGGAGAAAATAGCTCGAATGCCAAGCGCCAAAATCAATAAACTAATGACACTCGCGAGTACCGGTTTTTTAATGAATATATCTGTAAAGCGCATGTGACTTATCCATTATGTTGATTAGGTACATTAGGGTCAGGTGTGTCGCCTGGTTGTACGGTATTGTTGATGGCAACCAAGCTACCGCTCTTTAACTTTAACTGACCACCCGTGACAATTTCTTCGCCTTCTTTCAATCCTGAAAGAATCGATATTTGATCCCCGCGGCTTTCACCCACGGTCACAAATTTCTGTTTTGCGATATAGGTTGGTTTACCATCTTTATCGGTGCCACTTTGTTCAATGCGATAGACGAGATCACCGTAAGGATTAAACGTGATCGCCGCTTTCGGTAAGGTTAAAAGTTTTTGTTGGATATTCCGGTTAACATCCACATTCGCGAACATGCCAGGCAAAATAATCATGTCAGGATTCGGTAGCGTCGCTTCAACTACCACGTTACGTGTGTCTTTTTCAACGATAGGGTTGATGGTGGTGATTTTCCCCGTGAAAACTTTATCGGGGAAGGCGTCGATGTGTATCGTCACTTCTTGGCCGATATTGACGTATGAAACTTGATTTTGAGGTAAATAAAAATCGACGTAGATAGGATCCAGGCTTTGTAATGTGACGACCGTGTCGCCAGGGTTAAGGTATTGGCCCGGGTTCACCGCTGAAACGCCCAACCGACCTTTAAACGGTGCTGTGATCGTTAATTGTTTGACAATGGCTTGTTGTTGTTCCACTTGGCCTTGCAGGCTGCGCCAATTTTGCAAATCGGAATCGAGTTGCTGTTTGCTAATGCCGCGTGCTTTATATTGTTTTTGATCACGATGATAGGTAATTTTCGCAAGTTCCATATTGGCTTGCAGTGCATGCAATTGGCCAATGTTCGGATCCGCATTTTGTTGAACCAGGACGTCGTTTTCGTTGACGATGGCGCCGGGAGTAAAAACAATTTTCTGAATCATGCCGCCTAACTGCGCTGTAATATTGACGCCCTTGGTGGTGCGTGTGCTGCCTGCGGCGCTTACTTTCGGTGTCCAGGTTTGATACGTCGCTTTCATGGTGGAAACGGTATAAGTTGGATTTTGGTGCGCCGCAAAAAAGCGATGCATCATGAAATTAATAAAATATTTATAAAGAAATATTCCGCCAAATAATACGGCAAGACCGATCAACATGATAAACATGGGTCTTTTCATTTTGTCGGGTATTAGTTTGTCCATTGTCGCCATCCTTTCTTCATCATTTAGTCATTACTTACGGGCATGATAATGACGCATTAACTGGGTTAACCTTATCGGGGCATTGGTTATATTGGCGGTTCCACCAACCGCCGCCGAGCGCCGCATAAAGAGAGGCGGTGTCGGTGTAGCGTAATGCCTGTGCTTGAATGCTGGTAAGTTGTGTCTGTTGATATTGTTGTTCAGCGGTTAACAATTGCAGATAAGACACACCGCCTTCTTTGTATTGCTGACTGGTGATTCGATAATTGGCATAAGCGGCTTGTTGTGCGGCATGGGCGTCGCGGAATGATTTAGCGTCGAAGTCGAGTGCACGCAACGCATCGGCCGTATTTTGAAAGGCTTGTAACACCGTGAGTCGGTATTGCTCGGCGGCTTGATCATAAGCGGCTATCGCTGCGCGGCGGGCAGCAAATAATGCGCCGCCATGAAAGATCGGTTGTGCTAATCCACCGGCGTACATCCAGGTTTTATTGAGTGGTTGAAATAAGGTTGAAGGGACTGAGCCTATCCAGCCGTAGTTACCCATGATATTAAATTGGGGGAAGAGATTCGCCGTCGCGACGCCAATTTGAGCGCTCGCTGCATGCAAAAGCGCTTGTGAGGCACGAATATCAGGCCTTTGTTGCACTAATTTAGAGGGCAAGCTGACGGGAATTTCAACGGGTAAATGTAATTTTTGCAGGTTAATACGCGGCATGGGTGTGTCGGGATAAGCCCCGATCAATACAGCCAGTGAGTGCTGCGCTTGTGATAACGATTTTTGTAACTGTGGAAGCGTCGCGCGCGTTTGATCGACCAGTGTTTGTTGCGTCAAGACATTCGTTTTGGCGACGCCGCCGAGTTGATATTGTTTGGTAATAATATTTAACTGGCCCACTTCGGCGCGAATGAGTGCTTCGGTTGCCTTGATTTGTGCCTCGTACGAGGCGATGGTGAAAGCCGTCGTGACAATATTCGAAGTGAGGGTGAGGTAAGTCGCCAGTAATTCAAACTGTTGATAATCCACTTGTGCGCGTAGTGCCTCAATCTGGCGGCGCGAACCGCCAAAAACATCGAGTGTGTAGGATATTTTAGCGGTGGCATTAAACACATTGAATAAGCTGGATGGTACGCCGTTACCGAATGTCGAGCCCGCAAAACGCTGGCGCTGGCCTTGTAAGTTCGCATCGAGTGCGGGCAATAATAAGTTACCGATTTGTTCACTCAATGTTTCCTGAGCCTGACGTAAGGCAGCTTGCGCGGCAGCCAAGGTGGGACTATTTGTCATGCCCGTTCGCACGAGTTGATCAATTTCTTTTGAATGAAATAATTGCCACCAGTCCGCAGGAATGTCGCGGTCGTAGCGATAAATTTGTGATTTGCCCGCACTGCCCGCTGCCACGGTGGCGGCTGTTTTATGAGGGAGTGGTTTAGCATCGTAGCGTTCGACGGAGGGTGCTTTGGATGTGTGGAAATCAGGGCCGACCATGCAGCCAGAGAGCAGTGTGGATAGACCGATGAGAGAGGCTGTCAGCCGTCCAGTTTGCTTAAACCAATTGATGAATTCATCCATGTAGCGATTGCCCATCATCCCTGTTTAGCGACCGTTAATCATCGCTAACCTATTGATTAGAGAATTATCATAGCATGAAAAATTAGGAAGGTATCCAGTGGAAATATCATGTTATTAAACAATGGATTATGCGCCTTATGTGGCGTTGTTGCGGAAATCGTCATTGCGAGCGCAGCGAAGCAAACCAGCTGCTAACACACAGCTGGCTACGAGGTTGGGTAGAATCGAGGATTCTGAGAACATTTTTTAATGCTGTTATTCTGCTGCAGTTGGGCTGGTTTGCTTCGCTGCGCTCGCAATGACGTTTACGCAATTGCCCCTGCTTATTGGCTCCTGCCCTGTATGCCTGTTAGCGCAGCCTGGCGGGTCGATAATAGAGCCGCGTAATTCCACGTTAAATCGCGCGCTGACGTCATTTTGCCAGTGTCGCGGTTGATCTGTTCGTCGACGGATCCATCGGGCCAGGCGTGAAATTTGACGCGTTCTACGTAACTATCAGCCAGGTTTGCGATACCCTCATAAGCCTCGTGCCGACTTTGCAATAAATTAGCATATTGGTAATAAGCTTCTGCAACAGCGAGCGTGCAAAGCGGCCATGGGTTGCCGCCATCGAAGTTATTGCCAGCGTAGCGATCTTCCGGGTAACGGCCAATGGCAATGCCAGGAATGTTTTTTTGATTGACAGGATAGAGTGCCGCGAAAGTGGTCGTGAGTTTGTTTAATGTCGCGATCACTTTGGGATTATCCCAGGCAAGGAAGCCATCGTTCATGCCGCCGTGTAATAAGCCCAGCAAGACGGATGTATCAAGATTTGAATGTTTATAATCAATGCCGCCCACACGATTGATCGTGGCGGTGAGGTAGCCCTGGCTTTCATTCCAGAAATGCTGCAGCTCCAGTTCAATTTGGCGTGCTTGTGATTCATACCAAAGTCCGGCGCCTGTATCACCTAATTCATTCGCAAGTGTTGCACCTTCGAGCAGCGCGCGTCTGATCACCATGAGTGTGTAGAAATGGGTGCCTTTCACTTCTTCCCAAAGGTCGAAGGAGGGGTCTTTCCAATGGTGAGAGATGTATTCAAGATCTTTCTTGATAGGTGAATGCGAAGGCAGCATGCCATCGTAGAGTCGTTGTCGGACCAGTGCTTCCTGGCCTTCCGCTAATAAAATATTCGCCCAGTGAATAAGGGAAACGGCACGTAAGGCAGGGCCGTCATTTTGTGGGCGCCCCCACGGTTCGTTGTAAGCGTTGCCATTGACGTAAAATTTGGGTTCACCGAGGTCAGTCAGTGTGGCGGTGTTTTGAATGCGCACGGAGAAATCCAGGTAATCAAAAAATTGGTGGCGCAGGTGCAGCTTCATATCGCTGTTTTGCATGCTGGGGTAGGTGTCTATCAACGCGAGCATGGTGATCGCGGCATCGCGTACCCAATGATAATAATAATCAGGTTCTACGTTGGTTCTTTTGGCGGCGATGATGGCGCCAGGCAAGCCGTCCGGCGGCGAGATATTTTGGTTAATCTTATCGTGGAAAAACACCGATTTGGTGTTGAGCCATTTGATGGCGGGTGAAGCGGTGTCGGCGTAGGCAGGTGTTAATAGAAATGTCACGGCAGCGATGAGGAGGGTGAGCGCGTTTCTAGTTGTGATTGACATCCGGGATTGTCTCTAGTGGTTGAAATAATGCCGGCGATTGTAGAGGAAATATCTAGGGTTGGTAACTATTTTGTGCGACTGGCAGTTATTCTCAAATGAGAAAAAAATTGAATAATTAGTCAAATGAGACTATACTAGGGGTATTAGTCAGGAGGCGGCATGCATAAAATACAAAAAATAACCTCTGTTAGCCCTGTGAATAAGAACTCGGTTGCCTTGAAAGCATTTTTCGCAATTACGCAAAAGTGGCAGCTGAATAGCGAGCAGGAACGCGTGTTGTTAGGGACGCCGAAAGCCACGTTTTATCGGTGGAAGCAGCAGCGTGATGGGGCGCTCAGTCAAGATACACTAGAGCGAATTTCGTATATTCTTGGCATCTATAAAGCGCTACGAATTTTACTTCCAACCGAAAAAATGGCGAATACCTGGATACACAAACCAAATCTTGCGCCACTTTTTTCCGGCCATTCTGCACTCGATAAATTACTGAAAGGGCGCGTGGTCGACCTCGCTGATGTACGGCGATATCTGGATGCTGAACGAGGTTAATGGTCATGACAAAACTACCTGCCCTGGTGCAGCTGCCAAGTCGGCGCCACTACCGCATCATTCCCTCTGTGTATCCTGCGATTAATTTTTTTGAAGATCTGGTGGATGCCGATGAGATGGAGGCCTTGTGGGAAATCGAAAGCCTGACCAACGATCGCTTGCGTCAGGAAGCGGGCGATATCTTTCAGGTCGCGCCTGAAGACAGGGTGTGTGGTCATGGCAGTTCGGTGGTGATGGCGGCCTTTACCCATATTGGCCGGCCATCACGATTCACCGACGGTAGTTACGGGGTGTATTACGCGAGTTTCAGCCAGCGCACTGCCGTGCATGAAACGGTTTATCATCGGGAAAAATTTTTGGCTGCAACGCATGAGGAGTCGTGTGAGCTGGTCATGCGTATGTACGAGAGCCGATTAGTGAAGCCGGTGCATGATATTCGAGGCGGCGCTTATCGGCGATTCCATCATCCCGACCAATATCAGGAATCCCAGTTATTTGGGCGAAAGTTACGTGAGGAGCGTTCCTGGGGAGTGGTTTATAATAGCGTGCGAGATAGCGCTGGGCAGTGTCTCGCGGCTTTCAGACCAAAAACGATTGCCATACCCAACCCTGTAGCCCATCTGCGTTATATCTGGAATGGCAAGTCTATTGTGGATGTCGTCAAGACAGAGTCAATGTTTGAGATGGCGTGATACCGCGCAAATCCTTTATACTGTAAGGGCTTTTGCGTTGGGTAGAACAACTTATGCAGCAGGGAGGCTTGCGTGGACGGATTCACATTTTTGACCATTGTACTAACCGTAGTCGCGGTGATTGTGATTGAGCGTCTTTACGCGCAGAAGAAATCCGGTCTATTCGGCGATGAGGCACCCAGTGCTGCCAAAACGAGTTATCGCGAAGAAGCATTTAATGAAATCATCAAAATTAACGAGGAATCCATTCAGCATGGCAGGCTGGATTCGATTACAGGATTACCCGGTCGGGAAATATTTGATGACCGCCTGAAGAAAATTCTTGCGCACAGCAAAACTTATAACCAGATATTTAGCGTCCTGGTATTGAATATCGATGAATTTAATACCATCAATCGCGTTTACGGTAATAGTTTTGGTAATAAATTATTAGCCGAAACATCTCACCGATTACGAACGGTTTTGCGACAAATTGATACGGTAGCCAGATATGTCGGCGATAGTTTTTTTTGTATTTTACCGGAATTATCTAATCCTGAAGTCGCGGTTCTAGTCGCGCAACGTATTCAGGATAGTATTATTCAACCATTTACGATCGAAGATCATCGTATCTTTGTCACCGCAAGCATAGGCATCGCTATTTTTTCACCTGAGGTAGAAGACTCAGACAAATTAATGCGTCATGCCGAACAGGCACTCGCTAAAGCAAAATTAGCCGGTCGAAACACCTATCGCATTCATAATCAATCTGAGTTTAAATCATTTGATTCTGATGCAGGCTTGGCCACCTATTTTAAAACGAATGCCTTCATCGAAAAAATGATTATGCATTACCAGCCATTTATGAATGCTGCTGAGAAGAAAACTGAAATCATTCAGGCTATCCCTTACTTTAATCACCCTGAATTGGGATTGATGCCGTATCAAAAAATCATTCAAGCGATTGAAGATAACGAGAGATTGCACGAGCTTGGCAAGTGGCAGCTTGAAAAAATATTAGCGCAAGTAAATCATTGGCAAGTGAATGGTTATACGCCGAATAAAATAATGGTGAGCGTGACATTGAAGCAGATTCAGGATATTGAATTTGTCAATCGCGTTTCAAATATGATCAAGCAGGCCGGCATTGAAAAAGGGCGGATGATATTCGATATCACGCAATTCAACATCAAAGCGAATAATCACACCTTCAAGGAAGTTTTGCGTACGGTGCAAGAAGTTGGCATCGAAATCTCCTTCAACCTGATGGCGTTAGGTCGTTTAGCGTTACACAATATTCTAGAATTTCCCGTGAATTACCTTAAAATTGATGAGAAGTTGACGAAAGGCTTGATATTAAATATAGATAATGAAGCGATTATTGGTTCGCTAGTTATTATTGCAAAAACAGCTGATGTTAAAGTGATTGCGGAAGGCGTTGATTTTGAGAACCAGAAAAATAAATTAGAGGAACTTGGGTGTGATGTCATGAAAGGCCGGATGTTTTCGCCGCCCGTATCAGCGAACGAAGTGTTTGATATGGAAATTTCCAGACTGCATGAGAATAAATTAGTGACTTAGTGTTGTTGCGAATCGTGCCCTGGCCCGTTTGTATGCGGGCCAAGTTTATTGACTAGATGGCTGTGTGTCTATTCATTTCGATTAGGCTGAGTGGTTGTAACAGGCTTCTCTCCGCTCATTGGGTCGTAGACCGTCTTCGATTCACACCCTTTCAACGTGCAAATACTACTGCCTTTCTTTGCTGCGGGCTTTACATTCGAAATTTCAAGGCATCCATTACTATCTTTTGTTACATAACACGTCGGGGTTTTTTCATAGCAGGTAATAGTGCAGGGATCCTTCTGTGTTCGTGCGGTGGTGCTAGCGACGTAACCAAGCAGTAGTGCCGTGGCAGATAATGCAACTAGAGCGAATTTTTTCATTGCTGATGTCCTTTTCAAATGCAATGTGAGAGCATATCTGATAAATTATAACTCTGTTCCTTAAAATTATCTATCTCTCAAGGATGATACATGTTTAGGATGATTATTTTCACTTTAATACGCGTGATAATATGTATCTTCCCATTTGCCTTGGTAAAAGCTGAAAACTTACAAGCCATGTATGATAAAGTCGGGTCTTCCATTTATCAACTATATGCTATTGATAAAAACAAGCAGAGGGTCATCGCATTAGGCAGCGCTGTTGCGATTTCCTCTCATTACCTGGCAACGAATTGTCATGTTGCGTTGGCGGGAAATTTTTTAATTGCCAAGATTAACAATACGCCTTATTTAGCACGATTATGTTATTTCAATCAGGATCAGGATTTATGTCTAGTTGATGTCGTCGGTGTAGCATTAAACCCCGTCAAAATAAGAGCTACTAAATCAGTGAAAGTCGGTGAGAGTGTTTTTGCAATTAGTTATCCGACGCAAAATAAAAAATTAGTATCAACTGGAATCGTCGAAAAAATATTATCGGATGAAGGGTACCCTATCTTGCAAAACACTGCTGTGATTGTTCATGGTTCCAGTGGTGGCGGATTATTTGATAACGCGGGTAATCTAATCGGCATCACCAGTAGTGGTGTGAGCGGTAAGCCGATTGGATACGCCATTCCAACTGAATTAATTTTAGAAGTGATCAATTCTAAAAACCAAACAGGATGTATGATGCCTCCTGATAAAGTTTGTGAGAAGTCATAGCTTCGATTCATGACGCGGACATTTTAATCATGTGATGCATGACAATTTTGTTTTATCAAATACTCCTCTTACCTTGATGATTATTTGATATAAAAGATATTTTGATTAAGAACTATACTGGTAGTATGAGACATAAACTAGCTTCATAACACTAAGGGTGAATAATGAGAAAATATTATGCTCTACTCATTCAGTCGCTGGCGTTAGCTTGTTTGTGCGGGTCGGTGATTAGCGGAGAACTCACTCGCCCGGGGACAGATATACAATTGCCGATTTCGGAACAGTCAAGTGCGATATTCACCTCAATTCAACCTGAGGTAAGTAAGACCGTACTTTGTGATAAAAACCAGTGTGTCAGTCCTGTGGTGAGTAAAGGCAACATGACGGATCCTGTCAACGCTGACTCAAAAAAGCTGGAGTATCAATCGGCTGAACTTCCTATTGGTACATCCTTTCATCAGGTTGCCTCACAATTAGGAACAAAAATAGTAAGCCCATCGTTTTTCAAGGACTTGATTGCGAAGAGCCATGTTATGTTGACTTTGGTTTTTTTTGCTTTGATTGGGTTGATACTTGCCTTTACGCCTTGTGTTTTGCCGATGACCGCAATTTCAGTGAGTATTATCGCCGGTCCTGCTGGCATGAAAAATAAAATTCGTACGGTAGCGTTATGCCTGACATATGTCATGGCATCCTCTCTCACATTTGGAGCGATTGGTTATCTTGCTGCTTCTTCGGGAATATATATTACCGCCTATCTGAATCATAACTTCTTTATCGTTACCTTAGCATCTTTGATGATTTTGATGGGACTCGTGATAATCGGAGGTAATCAGCTATCTTTACCGAGTAAATTTGTAACGATGGTTACGGAATTCTCCAATCATGTGAAAGGCGGAAGCATTGCGGGTGTCATATTTCTAGCTGTGATTGGCGCGTTACTTATCTCACCGTGCGCGCTCGCACCAATCATTGGAATTGTCAGCTACTTGATCATTACTAAAAATGTCACGTTAGGTATTCTTGCGTTATTTGCATTTGGTTTTGGCCTGGGATTTCCTTTGTTAGTGGTGTCGTTACTTGGCCAATCATTCCTGCCAGTGTTGACGCACAGGCTAGTCAAAAATCTTAACACAATTTTGGGATTAATCTTGTTAGGAGTGGGTCTTTCACTGCTTGCGAAAATTTTACCAACGCCATTCAATGTAACTATTCTCGCGTTCTTTATTTTCCTCGTTACCATTTACATGGGGATAACAAGCCGTGTTAAGAAAGGCATGATGAGCAAATTGTGGAAAGCGATTACGATAGTCGTGTTTTTTTACGGTGTTGCGTTGATAAACGGACAGTTTATTGTTTCAACCGCATATAACCCCTATAGCAATATTAAGCTCACTCAATCGCATGACACTAATGATCTCACTGTACCTACCTTAAGGATGGTTAATTCGTCAGAAGAGCTGGATCAAGCATTTCAAGATGCGAAGAAAAATAATGAACCGATTATCCTCGATTTTTATGCAGACTGGTGTGTGGCATGTAAGCGTATCGATCAGTTTGTTTGGAGTAAGCTTGAGATTCAGCATTTGTTATGGAATTTCATGATTCTGCGTGTTGATCTGACTAATCCAGATGCGCCTGGATTTGAATTAGCGCGGCGCTATAGCGTCAGTGGTCCACCAGCCATGCTATTTTTCGACAAGAATGGATCTCTTCTCTCAGTTGAAATCGCAGGCTATGTTGATGAACAGCAAATGCATGATGCATTAGTCCAAGTCATTAATGCAGTAGATGGCAAAATTCATCCCTAGTTGTCGACTCTAAGGGAATTATTTATCCAATGATTAAACTAATATTGTAGTTTTAATTCGTCAGCCAAATGGCAACATTGAGATAAGTCGCAAATGTTAGCCACAGTAGATACGGAGACAGAATGTAGCGTAGCCACTTAAGGCGAGCATTTAACATTAAGAACAGTTTCACATTCACACACAGCAATAGCACCAGCCATAAGCAGGCAAAGCCTATCCAGTGATAGTAAAAAAACAAAGGCGTCCAGGCGAAGTTGATGACAGTTTGTATGATAAACCACGTCAAGGCGGGCTTGGTTTGATTGCCTGAATCAGGGGATGAGAGCACTGATCCCATGACGGCTAATAAGAAATACATGAGGGTCCATACAATGCCGAAAACAACGCCGGGTGGTGTGAGGCTGGATTTATTGAGCATGTCATACCAGGGATGCATATTGTCTTGAGTGACCATTCCCATTGCATAACCGACAAATTGAAATAGACAAACCCACGCTAACAATCTTATCCATTTATTCATGCGCATACTCATCCATCCATAGTTGTTTTAAGCCTTCACGATAACTAGGGTACTTGAGTGTGATGCCAAGATCATCTTTTATTTTCGTGTTATCAACACGGCGATTGCTCGCATAAAATTCGCGTTCCATGGGTGATAGGATAGCGTCATTAAAAGGAACCAGTGGCAACGGTGTGAGGTTCATGAGGGAAGCGGCATATTCATCAACGACATGTGCGGGTGCAGGTTCATTATCCGCAACATTATAAATTGAGAGTGGGTGGGGTGATACGATGGACGCCATGAGGACATTCGCAATATCTTCAACATGGATGCGTGAGAAGACATGGCCTTCTTTATAAATACTCTGTTTTTTGCCGCCTAGTATGCGCGCCAGAGCGTTGCGACCCGTGCCGTAGATACCTGCTAATCTGAATATATGTAAAGGTAGTTGATATTTGACGGCATAGGCCATCCATTCACGTTCGGCTGCTAAGCGAAGAATGGCATTATTTCCAGTGGGATGGCAGGCGCTTTCTTCATTGACCCATTCACCATGGTGATTCCCATACACGCCTGTCGAAGAAAGATAGCCTATCCACTTGATCTGCGGTGCGTACTTTGCGATGAGGTCAGCGTAGTTCGATAACACAATGTCGTGCCCAGATTGAGAGGGCGGAATTGAAATCAGTAGGTGAGTGCATTGAGATAGATGTTGTTCTATGTCAGCGGATTGAAAGTCGATGAGATGGATCGGTGAGTTATCCATCGTAGGGGTACGTGAGGTACCGGTTGTGGCGAAGCCTGCTTGAGTTAAAAGTGGCAGTAAGGTATTTGCAGTATAGCTAAATCCGAAAAATAAAAGGTTGGGTTTCATGTACTTATACCGATATTTATTGTGATATTTCTTCTTAGGATGACCATGTTACAGTCTTGTATTTTGAAAATTGGAATAAACTAGCATTGAAATTTCAAAAGTACAACCTGCTGACTCTTGTAGGGTAGATTTGTGTTGGCATGCATGGATCTGATGTTGAAAAAATTTCATCAGATTAATCAGTGATCACCAATTCCACATGTTGTATCCATGCTGAATCCTTGATTTTCCAGCAAGCCCAACAATCGCATGATCTGTGTTAAGCAGGGGAAGATAGCCCTTGCTGTCTCCCTCCTTAGTTTTTGCGACGAAGCGCTGGTTCTGCGGCGTTCTTGCAATAATGATGCCGTATACCGGAAGGCCGTCACGATCAAATACAACGGTGTAGGTTTCGATGGTGGCCATGCCTTCATAATGCTCAAGTAAGTCTGGAACAAGACCCATGCGTGCGTTCGCATTGGCTTGAACATTGAGTTCAGTTGGCAACAAGTGAGAAGTCGGGCGTAGGGAAGAAATAATGGCGCCGGCGGCATGGGTGAGGTAGTGTCCATTACCATAAAGTATGCCTGTTGTTCCTTTGATCCGCAATTTTTCAACCATACTGACGATGGCCTGGCTCATAAAATTGGAGAACTGGCCTCTGCAAAATGTCATGCCACCCGTGATGGTGAGATCTTGTTGGGGTTCTGGATCAATAATTTGTTTTGCCATTTTCGTGACACAGGGAAAACAGCTGTAGATTTCTGCGCAGTCAATTTTCTTCATTGATAAATCATTCTGATTCAAAATATGATTGAACACAGCCTCCATTGCTGCTGAATGATAATAGTTATCGCGCATTAAGATATTATCGGCTTCGCTCGCGTAACTACCAGCTTGAATATAAATCATTTTATTTGGGTCGATGCCTAACTCAGTCGCTAGGCGTAAATTCGTTAAAATAATCGCTGTTCCAGAATTTAAATAATTGTTTGCGACCATTAGCTTTGTATACGGCCAAGCTAGGTATTTGTTTTTGGTGGAAGCGGTAATAATTTCTTCTTCTGATTTTTTAACTCGATTCCAGGCGAATTCATTCGTGCTTGCGATGACAGAGGCACGTGACTGAAGCGCCGCTGTTTCTAATTGAGCTTCAGCAAACGATTGATGCCAGTGTGATCGGCATGCATTTTCATATAATGCATAGGCTCTAACAGGAATATGTAATTGATATTGACGAACAAGCGGATCGACCGATGGCTTCCAAAATGCCGCGCCTTGCGCAGTCCCATGCCACGTATTCAGATCTACATTGAACTTTCTTGCATGTCTTGCAGACCAAGCCGATTCAGCTCCGCAAATGACGGAAACCTTGCTTAATCCATTTGCGATACGATTGGCTGCTTCACATAAATGCTTCACAGGAAGGTCGCCGGAGACATCGTGGTAGACAGATCGGGTAGGTGTGAGTTTGAATTTTTCGATGATGTCTTGTGAAATATTGGCGTAGACTCGTGAGGTGATATTTTCGATATCAATCGAGTCAGTTTGCTTTAAAAATTGAGAGCCAGAATCTTTGTCCGCGATCTCAAGCGCTTGAATGAGAAGTGCTTGTGGATCCAATCCGAAATCATCACCGACGGGGCGGTCTATGGTTTGGCCTACCCCAACGACCACAGGTATGGTCTCATCATTTTCTGAGTGATTTGGGTTATGCATAGCTTCCTTGCAATGCCTCGAAATTTTTTCGAAATCAGATTAGAATTCACTTTCCTGTATTAGTATGCTTTTTAATGTATAAAAAAATCGATAAGCATAAGAGCGGGATGAAGTTGTGACAACCACATGGCCGCGTTGAATGTAAGATAATTTACTTGTTTTTTCTACTATAAATGTCGCACGGTGTACGGAGTTGACCGGTACGTAGTCTCCTTTATCCGTGATATATGTTGGAATTTCGCCGCCGAATTCGCTGGAATTGTAACAAGGCGTTTCAATGATCGCTCGTTTGTTGTTGGAAGGTGTAATTTTAGTGGAATATTGGCAAGCGAGCTGGGTAGGATTAAGCGGCTCAATTTGATTTAATACGACGGCTACCTTCGGTTGGCTAAAATCTTCAGGGTAAAAATAACCTGTTTGTCCAGGTTTTAAGAGGTTTAAATCAATCTGGGAAATATAGGCTTCAACGTCTACTTCGCTAGGATCAATGATATCACCAAGCCATTCATTCTTCGAAACATAACTACCAATATTTAGGTCGGTAGCGGCATCAACGACTACGCCGTTGAAAGGCACCTTGATCGTTAACTTCTTTCTCATTTCATACAATTTATTATATTCGGATCGCTTCTTATTTAGATTCGAGGCAATCGCGCCTTTATCCTTGGCGTGATTAGGATCAACGGCAGAACGGCGAGCGGCACTCATCAGTTGTTGATATTGTAATTCGCTACGAGCTAAACCGTATTCCAACGCAGGGGAGGAAACCTCCGCAATGATTTGATTGGCTTGTACTTGTGTGCCTGGTCGCGGCAACGCTTTAATAATGAGGCCATCTTCAGGCGAAAATATAAACTGATGGGCATAGTGCATGGTTGCAGGCAATTCAACGGATTCGCTGAAAGGAATAAAAAATATCGCTACTAGGGCCACGGCAACGGAGACAGTTATTTTAGTTCGGGTGTTGAAGCTGAATTTGTCTTTGAAAAAAATCCAGGTTCGAATCTCTCTGACGAATGGCTCAAGCACGAAATAATAAATTTCAATTAAAAAGAGAATGATGCCAAGCGCCTTGAAAAACATATAGTAAACCAATAAGGCAATACCAAGGTAAAGCGACAGGCGATATAGCCAGGTAATGATGGAATAGGTAATCAAGATGTTGTGCATCTTGCGACTGAATTCTTCCGGTGGCGGATCTTGCCAGCCAAACATCCAGACTCGCAATTGCCAGCGTGTTAAGGCAAATGCACGGTATTGCAGATTGGGCATTTTGAGGAAATCAGATAACACGTAATAACCGTCAAACCGCATAAATGGACTGACATTGATTAGGACGCTCGCAAACCAGTTAACGGTGATGGTGACATAGCAGATGGTTTGCAGTGTCAGATTGTCGGTGTTGCACCAGATTAAAGCAGCAAGAATGGTGACATACGTTTCGACTTGAATACCGGCTAATGCGATGCGCATGCGCTTTTTGCTATTGAGTGTCCAGCTTAAGGTGGTATCGGTGTATAGGACTGGCCAAAACACCAGAAATGCGAGTCCACATGCCGGGACGGGTACATTATACTGTTTACACTTATAAGCATGACCTGCTTCATGCATCACTTTTACGACGGTAAAGGCGATAAAATAAAAAAACAGGCCTCTTAACGAGATCACGCTTGGGAAGGTACCGGTGAATAATTCCCATTTTGCGCTAATCTGGTATAAAGCAACGATTCCCAGAAATATCATGATATAGAATAAATAGCGACTGAATAGGAACCGACCGAATGCCATGGTGCGGGTGAGAAATTTATCTGGGTGCCAGAGTGGAATTCGAAAAAAAAGGTAGTGTGATACCAACCAGGAAAACGCATTATCTTCTTTGAATAATGACTGATCGCCAGCCGTTTCGAGAATTCTTTTACTAGATTGATCGATTAAATAATTGTATGCGAGAAACTGCACCAGATTACCAAGATCATTGATATCAATGTTTAGTGTCGTTTCATCATTCACGGCGTAAATTAAGTCTTCCGGATCGGATAGGTGCCAGCGCATCAGCATTTCATATTCCGGCCAGCCGATAATAAAAAATTTATTACGACCTGCATCATGAATGAGCCACTGTGGCTTGCCGTCGTAATCATAATCGTTAAACGTATACGTTAAGCCTTTGCGCAGCTTTGGTAGGCGTGGTGGCGGTCCTTGAGGCTTATTCGTATCGGACATTTAGTTGCCTCTCATCTTAAATTCCGAGTACACGGCGGCTCGCCTGAATGGGTCGACGCAATATGTAGTAGATGAAAGGAACGTGTTGACCATATATTTCTACATTACCTTGCGAACCTAGTTGCGGCGCATCACTTTTATTGACGAAATCCGCAATTAACTGGTAGCCCAGCATTTTATTCGGCATAATTTCCGCATTATAACCAAGTGTTTTAATGGTGATTGGAATCGGTGATAACTGGCCGTAAAGATAAAACTTTCCTGAGTCGCCAACATTCATCTGTATGTAATTGGTCACCGGCAATGAAATTTTCACTTCAACTTTGCTGGGGTTTGCAACCACCAGAATTTTTTCACCTGTTTGAACTGGCTGACCAATCCAGTCTTCTTTGCTATCAAAGACCACAATTCCATCAGCAGGACTGGTAATATCCGTTTTAGCCAATAGTGTGGCAGTGTAGTCAAGGTGAGCTTGATCAATCGCTAATTGTGCGCGTAGCAACGGAATTTCTGCACGTGTGGTGCTATTATCAAAGCCTTCATTGATGGCTGATCTTAATTTTGCCTGAGTCAACAGTAAATCGCGCTTACTAACTTCCACGTCAGCTTCAAGGTCTGCTTTGTCCAGCGTTAATAATAGCTGTCCTGCTTTGACCTGCTCGCCAGGATTGACAGCGAATGATTTGATAACGCCTTGCATCGGTGCATTAATCAGAGCCGGTTCCATCGGCGCGACCGTACCCGTTCCAAACACGGTAAGCCGTGTTGGAAATAATAAAATAATCACCACCGCAATTGAAAGCGCGACCAGATAAGGTCGATCTTTAAATTTCTTGAAATAGGCGGTTTTCTTTTGTTTCTGAAGCGTGAAGAAAGTGTATTGGTAGCTGGCAATGAGCCAGCGCACCATTTTGATTTCATCATCCGTGAACGGTGTTTCACGAAAAAGAATCAGGCCGCCAATTAACTCATTGGATTTATTTACAAATGGGCACCAGAGAAGGTTGTCAGCGAATTCTTCATGCGCCGTTAATGCGAATAAATCAAGGTCGCCGCCGTGCATATCGGATTGTGTTGGGTGTGCTTCAATTTGATGGATGGTTGTCGCATCAGGTTGAGTCATAATTTTTTTAATCGAGTTGGCCAGCCACTGGTTAGCGGGAGCGTGCTCGTCAATTTCAGCAATACCAGACTGCGCTAGAATATCGATGCCTGTCACAAATCCGGGTTGCCATAAATAAGCCGTATGATACGGGATAAGATGATGGGTTTCATTCGTTGCATAAAAGCCGAATTCACGAATGGAGGCAAGCTTCCTGATGTCATCATTTAAGACGAGTAAGGTAGCGAGTCCCTCAATTTGCGAATGTTTGGCTTTTTCTTCAGCCATGCTAATTTATTCTCTTCACAATTTTCCTGGATGGGTCATCAGGGAAGCTGGCTTGCCCGCTCATACCAGGTAGTAGCTTATTGCTGGTATCTTCAATTTCACCGACGATTTTGACTGTCTGACTAACCGGTTCAATTTCAGGATTTATACGAATGATGCGTGCAATGATCGATTGATTAATCTCATTGACATGGACATTGAACGTGCTGCCGATATGTATCCATTGCAGCCAGTCGGATGGCACTTCTAGCTCGACGATGATGTGATCCGTATTCACAATTTTCATCAGCGGATCACCAGGCTTCACTGTTTCATGAGTATGAACTTTAAGATCAGCCACAGCGCCATTAAATGGGGCTTTGATAACACACTTATCGACAATCGCACCTAGTTTGCTGACATCGGCGTCCACCATCGCAGCTTCCGCTTTTGCTTTAACAACTTCATATTCGCTGATGGAATCATAAGATTTTAATCTTTGGGCGCTTTTGAGCGCGATAGTCGTCGCGGTTTGCTGAGCGAGTGCTTTTTGATATTCAGCTTTTTGCACACGACAGTCTAATACCAATAACACGTCACCGATTTTGAAATAACTACCTTCTTTCATGGGTAATGACTCGACACTGGCCGTTATTTCACTCGAAAATGTTGCTTCATCGATAGGCTGCAGGATAACGTATTCAGGGGTTTTAGCATCGAGCTGCGAAGCATCTCGTAAATTTGCATCAGAGGTTGCGGCTGCATTCAGGGATTTTATGGTAGGCGCGGTGTTGGTGACCGGTGCAGGTGCGCCAGCCGTCGCAAACGATTTGGATATAGGCTTAGCGTCGGCCATTACGCGCATCGCTGATGGCGGTATGGCAGCTGCCCACAGCGTTGAACAAGCAGTGAGACTGATTGTGAGTAACGCGACGAATCCATTCATCTTCATCTTGTCCACCTTATTATGCGAGCCATGCACTTACGATTTTTTTGTAAGCATGGGTGGCATAGTTTTTGTAACCATTAATGATATTGACGGCAACATTACGTTTAAATGATTTTTTAACAGCGGTCATAAGCTGTGAATCTTTCGGTTCGCATTGGTTCCATTTTAACTCTTGCGTATTGCGCACAAACGCGCCAGGTGTCTGATAAGATGGAGGTAATTCATGAATGCTAGTGCGAGCTTTATTCGCGCTGGTGAACGTTCCGTAAGTTAAGACATACCAGTCGCGACCTTTGAAGGTTGAGCAACCGGCAAAGACATTCTTGTGTGTGCGTGACAGTGATGACTTCATTTTTTTGATGTCATTATAATCATAGCTTCCGTAAATTTGCAGTGTATATAATTTATTTTCACCAGCTGCTGCGGCAACGGCCATTTTTTCAGCGAAGGCAGGTTTTGTTTCGCTGACGTGCACAACAGGTTCTGGAGGTGTGATCTTAGGTGATGTCACCACTGGCGTGGGTGGTGCCGCTTTTGCCATTAAGCGATCATAAGTAATATTGACATATTCAGCAAAATTACGATGTTGCTGCATATCAAAATTCTTTTTAATATGTTCAAGCGTTTCGTTCATCGGACGGTTATAGGCATCAACTGGCAATACATCAAATCCAGCGGAAAGATACAACTCACCCAAGGCTGTTGAGAGGTCTGCCAAGATTAAATCTCTATCCATTTTTGCAATCATCGATTGCAGTTTGGCATAAACCACATCTTGTTTACTGGTTAATAAGGCTAAATTGCGATTGAGTGCTAACTTATATAAGGCCTCGGAGTTCTCCGCTTGTTTTTTGGCGATAGCGTATTCTTTCGAAAGGCTTAAATATTGTGAATAGGCGTAACGGGTTTGTGTCATGACGCCAAGTGTCAGTGCCATCGATTTTAATTCTTCATATTTAATTTGTGATTTAGCGGAGTCAACGGCGGATGGCAAGGAAATAAGGCTCAACAACCCCCACGAGACATCAACTGATTTATCTAACCAGACTGTGTTAATTAAAAATTTATTGCTGTTATAGTTCCAGCCATCATTCAACGTTACACCTGGTAAAACTTGTAAAATAGCGGCTTTAACGCCTAATTTTGCGATTCTTTCCATGTAATTTTGACTACGCAATTCTGGGCGTAAAATGAGTGAGACCGTGTCTAATTTTTTGAAATCGATGTGTTCGATATTTTGTACCCGCGAAATCGAAGCGGGCGGTTCTTTGAGCACTAATTTAGTATCGAGCGGTAAATTGAGTAAATGTTTTAAGTCTATCATCGCTTTTTCTAATTTCTGACTGAGTTCAACCAGTTGTCTGTCGCCACTCAATAATGAATTTCTGAATTTATAAATTTCTTCTTTTGGCACAAGATTGTCATCAATCGCTGCCTGCATTTTAACTTCAGTCTTATTCAAAAGTTTTTGCAGGTCGTTCGCTTCTTGCAGTAGTTTCTGCGCTGAATAGGCTTTCCAATACGAAACACGAATATCTTGTGCGAGTAATTGTAATTGCTTTCGTGATTCTTCTTCCGCAATCAAGACGCGATTGCCTTGTTGTCTTGCCCGTACGTAGCCCATGCCGAAATCTAGAATATTCCAGGTCAAGCCTTCACGCATGCTGCGTAATGTGCGTGGTGTGGAGGTTAATACGCCTGTGGGTTGGCCAGTAGCGGTAATACCAAATGTTGCGTAGTCATTGTTACGAGTGTAGAGCGAGCCCGTAGTTTTGAGGTCGGGGAACATCGTGTACTCTGCCACACTCAATTGGCCGGCTTGTAACGCATTATTAACCAGTTTAATACGATAGTCGTAGTTATAGCGAATGCCGCGTGCGAGCGCTTCTTCATAACTCAGTGTGGATGGGCCGGTTTCATTCTGAAAAAGCAAGGCGACATTTTTTTTGGCTTCAGTATACCGTTCAGAGACGCTGACTGGTTGTGGCATCACGGTGCAAGCTGTGAGTGTGCTGACAATCACAGCGACCATGACTCTTAAAGCAGTGAGTCTGGGAGCGACAAATTTCGAGGCAAACCCTGATTTCTGTAAAATATTCGCCTCCAGTCATCCGTTTCTGAAAAATTCCCACGAATACAACAAGTTCCATTTTATTGCTAAATATATATTAACACTACCCATTCGGGCACTCAATGAGCACGAAATTCCTTTACTTAACTAATTGAAAATTATATAAAAAAAATTTAAAAAATTCTTGATAATTTTCAGTCCACCCTTGTATAGATGAGCTATAATTAACTATATAAGAAATCTTGAGGCAAGCGTCTGCGGTTTAACTGAGGGGTAGTTATTCCATATGAAAAAAGATGACAAGGGTCGCTCGAAGCCAAGAAAGCGAAAATATACTTCGTTCAAGCAAGCGGTTGAACCACGCTTCTTGTACGATGCAAGCTTGGTTGCGCCCCCTCATGACCCAGGTGTGGTAGCCGATGCACCGACTAACCAAGCTGCCAATCCCGCGCCACCCGATGCCGGACATTTACTCGAAGCCTCACAACCCGCCGAAAAAGCCCCCGCACAACCCACCACTGATCTTTCTGTTGCACAGCCTGCTGATAAAACCGTCGCCGCTTCGAATCAGGTGGACAAGACACTTGCTGAAAAACAATCGACATCAGCTGAGCCCGCAGCTGGCAAAGAGCTAGTATTCATCGATGCGCGTTTACAAGGTAGTTCTAAACTTGCGGCTTTGCTGCAAGGTGTCGGATCGAATGCTGAATTACATTTCATCGACACCGCGAATAATGGCATGGGTCAGATTGACGCGGTGATCAATTCCACGAATCAAATTATTTCTTCGATCGCTATTTTATCTGAAAGCAATGATGGTAGTTCACCCTTAACAGGTAGTGCGTTGCAAAGCCAATATTCGGAAATGCTCGCGCAGTGGCAGACGCATCTGGCAGACAATGGAACAATGTCACTCTTTAGCTATGAGGGCAACTCGGGAGATACGACAGAATTATTTCGTACCAACCTCAGTGATTTTTCCGCGGTCGATGCCACGCCCGAAGTGTTACGCAATGAAATAGTTTTTGTTGATACGAATGTTCAGGACTATATGGGTTTGGTCAGCAATATTAGTTCAAATGCACGCGTTGTTTTGCTGGATAGTTCAAGAGATGGTATTGATCAAATCAGTGATTATCTCATTCATGAGACGAATCTGGATGCGATTCATATCGTCAGTCATGGTATCGGCGGTTCGTTAATATTGACTGGTCAAACCTACACAGCTGATCGATTAGCTGATTATCAGGTTGATCTTGCACGCATCGGTAACTCCCTCAAAGCAGAGGGTGATATTTTGCTTTACGGTTGCGATATCGGTAATGGCAGTGCGGGTGAACACTTTATCAACGAAGTTGCAAGAATGACCGGTGCGGATGTTGCTGCTTCAGTCGATAAAACTGGTGCCACTGATTTGGGCGGTAACTGGGTTCTGGAAGTGCAAACCGGTCAGATCGAAGCATCAGCGGCACTCGATGCTTTATACACGACATATGATTATCTTTTAACGGCGCCACCAATTGATGTGGGCGGTTCGTTACTGAGTTTCAATGGTGGTGGAGTATTAATTTCTGGTGTTGATAAGACAGTCGGTGCCGTTTACAAATATACAAATGTTGCCACGATCTCAGGCACGCAAATCGACGCGTACGTCACCATTACCGGTATTACCAATGCCACTTTAGTCACACTCGATGTGGAAAGTCCAACGGGTTATCCGACCACTAGCCCTCCAGCGCCTGCTGCTTCGTTATTTGCGCCAGAAATTAATACCACGGCAGCCAACGGGAAAGTTGATTTCCAATTTGTATTTAAAGATGTGAATGGCAATAATCTCACTCTGCTTAATTTTTATAATAACTCGATTGATGTCGATGGTGCTGGTACGCCGGGGTCTTATCAAGAATTCGTTGAATACGGCGGGTTTGAATCCTACACCGTAGGATCTCCGACCGACATTACTGTGAGTCAGTCACCAGGGTCTGACCGCTTAAGATTTACCGGTAGCAGTGCGTACAACGGGTTGATTGTTAATGACGTGGGAAGAGTTCAGGCAAAGTTTAATGCTGTTTCTACCCTGGAAATTTCCATGGGTGCCAACAATGCGACCGGTGGTTTACGTCAATATGGCAGTATCTTCACTGCTATCGCTTTTGCAAATCCCGTTACCACTTATGCACCGACTGTTGATATTAGCAGGTCAACCGTAACACCCGCCGCGGTGACAGGTACGGTTGGTAATGTAGCGTTAGGTGTCGGTGAATCGTTTAAAGTGACATTGAACGGTACTGATTACAGCACAACACTCACTCCCGCTAACTTTACGATTATAGGTAACACCTGGACACTGACACCACTTACTTCTTTGCCGAGCGGAATTTATGAAGTCACAGCCGTCCGCACCACTAGTGGCGGTCTGACGATACCTGATCAGTCGATCAGTGAAGTGGTCATCAATGATTCGCCAATTTTAAATGATACCCCGCTCACTTTAACCGTGACGGAAGATGCTGCCGTTCCCGTTGGAGCTGTAGGTCAGTTACTCTCAACTTTCACTGGTGGTATTAGTGACATTAACGGTGGTCCTGTGGGTGCAAAGGGTCTTGCTATCACTGGTGCGGATGAAACGAATGGTACATGGTATTACACTATTGACGGTGGCACGACCTGGCAGGCATTGAACGCCGTCGATGGAACGGTTAGCGCAACCAACGCCTTATTACTCGAGGATAATGCCAATACCCGTTTATATTTCAAACCCAATGCGGATTTTAATCAGAACATTAGTGCGGGGTTGACAGTCAGAGCGTGGGATACCAGCGGTGGGACAGCGGGGACTAAAGTGAATCCAGGTCCTGGCGGTATTTCTTCGGCATTTTCAACGGCATCTGATGTGGTGGATGTGATCTTAAGATCGGTCAATGATGCACCCGTACGTACCGCTGGAACACTAACGAATCTTACCGTTAATGAAAACACAGGCATTGCATCGCTGGGTTTAACCGGCGTGGCATATGGCCCTGGTGGAGGCGGTTTTGAAAGTGCGCAGACGTTGACGTACCGAATTACGTCATTGCCAAGTTCGTTGGGCACTGTTTATTTAACTGATGGCACCACCGTTGTCACGGTTAATACGGCATATACCTTAGCAGAAATTCAAGGGATGAAATTTACACCAACCGCTTTTGCGAGTGGTGTGGGAACTTTTGCTTATCGTGTTCAAGATTCTGGTGGCACGGATAATGGCGGTGTGGATACTCTTACAGAATCATTGACTGTCACAGTCAATGCTATTAATCAGGCACCCGTTGTGACGACTGCGGGTGGTACGACTACTTTCACAGAAGGTGTCAGTGTCGCCTCCACACCTGTTGTGATTGATAGTTCAATCTCCGTCAGTGATGTCGATAGTCCAACTCTTGCTAGTGCGACTGTCTCGATTGGTGCTGGATTTCAGACAGGACAGGATGTTTTATCTTTCACGAATAACCCCGCTACTATGGGGAATATTACGGCAACTTATAATGCTACAACGGGTGTGTTGACATTAACTTCAGCGGGTCAAACCGCTACGACCGCTCAGTGGCAAGCCGCTCTTGCATCGGTCACTTATACAAATAGCAGTGATGCACCTAATACGGCAAATAGAACGATTAGCTTTAAAGTGAATGATGGCAGTGTAGATTCAAGTCTCGCAACTAAAACAGTCGCTGTGGTCGCAGCAAATGATCCGCCAGTCAATACTGTGAGTGATGTGCAAGCGGTACGAAGAAGTAATTCACTAGTCTTTAACGCCGCGAATAGTAATTTAATCAGCGTTGCAGATCCCGATACAGCGAGCATCACGGTGACATTAAGTGTTCCTGCTGGAAGTGGCACGCTTACATTATCTGGCACTGCCGGCTTAACGGTTTCCGGTAATGGCACGACTACTGTCACCATGACTGGTTCTCCTGCCAACATTAATACCGCGATGAATGGCATGACGTTTGCAGCCTCTGCAACCGTTCAAACAATTAATTTAACCATGACATCTAATGATGGTGTGGCATCGCCTGTTGTGAGTACCGTGCCGATTAATGTTACCAATAATGTGCCAGTAGCGTTGGATTTGAATGGTGGTTCGGCTGGGTTGGACTCATCCGTTGCGTACACCGAAAACACGACGATTGCTAACAATACGCTTGGTACAGGTTCTGCGAATCTTGCAAACGGAAACAATAACTATAAGCAATTAGTATTTACTGTCGGTAATTATGTTAGTGGTGATCAGCTTAGAGTGGATGGCACAACGATCACACTCACAAACGGTGCTACGGGAACGACTGCTAGTAATGCGATGACTTATTCCGTTTCCGTGAGTGGCGGCGTTGCCACACTGACATTAGATGGTGTCAAGTCGCGCAATACTTTCCAGACCATGATAAGAGGTGCTGGATATGCTTCGACATCGGATGATCCAACAGCCGGTGGTTCTAAAACAACGCGTAATGTTGATATCAAGGCCGTCGATAATGGCTCACCCGCTTTGTCGGCGGTGAGAACCACTATTGTGACGGTGGCTGCAACGAATGATGCTCCCACTCTGACGGGTGGATCGATAGGTGGTACTTTTACAGAGAATGGATCAGCGATCAATATTATAACGGGGACGACATTAGCTGATCTCGATGCAGTCGTTTCTAATTTAAATGGCGGTTCAGTTCTGGTGTCATTGGCTGCCTACCAAACGGGTGACTCTTTATCTATTAATAATCAGGGTACCGGTGTTGGGCAGATCGGAGTAAGTGGTACATCTATTACTTATCAAGGTGTTACGATCGGTAGTTTTGTGGGTGGCAATGCCTCAAATCTTGGTATTAGTCTTAATGCGAACGCATCGGCTGCGGGAGTGCAAGCATTACTGGGCCAAATTAATTTCTCAAGCACCTCCGATAATCCAACCAATTTTGGCGCTGCCACAACACGTGCATTGACGGTGACAGTGAATGATGGTGGTAACACAGGCTCTGGTGGAGCGTTGCAAGTCAGTCGTTCAGGTACTATTAATATCACCGCTGTTAATGATGCACCGGTATTCTCTGCCACGGCAGGTGGTGTAACGTATACAGAAAATAACACAGCTATCCCAATCGTCGCAGACACCGTTGTCACTGATATTGACGCTGCCAATTTTAATGGCGGTTCAGTCACGGTGTCGCTCGCCGCTTATCAAACAGGTGATATTTTATCTGTTAATAATCAAGGAACAGCTCCTGGTCAAATTGGGGTGAGTGGAGCGAATATTACTTTTGGTGGAACGGTCATTGGGTCATTCAGTGGTGGCACGGCTAGTAATTTGGTCATCACTTTAAATGCCAGTGCCTCGCCAACGGCGGTGACGGCCTTGATGGGGCAATTGCGTTTTATCAATACTTCCGATAATCCTTCGAATTTTGGTGCAGCACCGACGCGCTCATTGACGGTTACGTTGAGTGATGGCGGCAATACTGGAGGTGGTGCGTTAACTGCGAGTCAGACCGGCACGATTAACATTACTTCCATCAATGATTCACCTGTCTTTACGGGAACAGTGGGTGGTACCACGTATACTGAAAATGGTAGTCCACTTAATTTAATTGTCGCACCAGTGCTAACGGATGTTGATGCCAATAATTTCAATGGCGGATCGGTGACGGCATTGTTTGATACCTATCAAACTGGTGATTTACTCGCTGTTAATAATCAGGGAACAGGCCCGGGACAAATTGGTGTCAGTGGTGCAAATATTACTTTTGGTGGCGTCATCATTGGTACGGTCAGCGGTGGTAATGCCTCTAATTTAGTGATCACGCTAAATGCGAATGCAACACCCGCTGCCGTACAAGCTTTAACAGCACAAATAGTTTATTCCAACACATCCGACGATCCAACCGCGGGCGGTGTCGCGCCGATTCGTGCGGCAACGATATGGGTGAGTGATGGTGGTAATAATGGTATAGGCGGACCGCTGGCTGTCAGCCGATCAGGTATTGTGACCGTCGTGGATGTCTCAGACGCGCCCACACTTTCCGCGACTGCATTAAATCCATCTTTTACTGAGGCGGCAGGTCTTGGCACGCAAGCGGCAGCCGTGTCTGTCTTTAGTGGAGCGGCAACGAGTACGGTTGAAGCTGGGCAGGCTATCATCGGTTTGACGTTTACCGTCAGCGGCGTATTAGATGGTGCTAATGAAAGAATCGTGGTAGATGGTACGACGATTACCTTGGGTGCTAATAGTAGTGGCACCACTACAACGAATGGTATGACTTATACCGTCACCTTGAGTGGCGCTGGACCATTTACCGCTACCATCGCATTAACTAAAGCTTCAGCGGTTGCCTCCGCAGATATCAGTACACTCGTGAATGGGATCACTTATCAAAATACGCTGACGGACGCGCCAAGTGGCGGCGCGAGAACTTTTGCCATCACCAGTGTGCAAGATAATGGCGGCACAGCAAACGGTGGTGCCGATACACGAACAACGGGACTTCCAAGCTGCACAGTAACGGTCGTACCCATTAATGATGCACCCACATTATCTGTTACAGCACTGAATCCAACTTTCACTGAAGCCGCGGGTCTCGGTACGCAAGCCGCAGCTGTTTCTGTCTTTAGTGGTACGAACGTTGGCACCGTGGAAAGCGGTGAAAATATCATAGGCTTAACCTTCACCGTGAGTGGGTTGCTGGATGGTGCAAATGAAAGAATAGTGGTAGACGGCACGACGATCACATTAGGTGCCAACAGTAGTGGCACCACAACGACTAATGGCATGACTTACACGGCAACCGTTTCGAGTGGTACCGCCACGATTGTGTTGACGAAGGCGGCCGGTGTGACGGCGGCGAATATCAATACGCTTGTCAATGGCATCACTTATCAAGATACGAGTGTTGATAGCCCCTCTGCAGGTGCACGTGTCTTCACGTTAACGCAATTAAAAGACAGCGGCGGTGTGGCAAATGGCGGTGTTGATACCACAACACTGTCAAGCGCTTCGACGGTGACTGTTGTTGCCGTTAACGATGCGCCATCATTAACAGCCACCGCATTGAATCCAACATTCACTGAAGGTGCTGGTGCCGGTGTGCAAGCGGCTGCTGTGACGGTATTTAGTGGTGCAAATGTTGGTACAGTTGAATCAGGGCAGACCATTACAAGTTTGACGTTTACAGTCAGTGGATTGTTAGATGGTGCGAGTGAAAGAATTGTGGTGGATGGCACTAGCATCGCCTTAGGTTCAACGAGTAGTGGCACTACTACAACGAATGGCATGTCTTATACAGCAACGGTTTCTGCTGGTACGGCAACGGTCGTCTTGACTAAAGCGGGTGGTGTTGCAACTGCTAATGTCAATTCACTTATTAATGCGATTACTTATCAGGATATTAATGTTGATAATCCGACCGCGGGCAATCGTGTCTTCACCATAACGCAAGTGAAAGATAGCGGCGGTACTACTAATGGAGGTGTCGATACCACTGCGTTATCCATCGCATCAACGGTCGGTGTTGTGTCGCGAAATGATGCACCCACGCTAACAGCCACTGCGCTTAATCCAACATTCCAGGAAGCAGCAGGTACGGGAACACAAGCTGCTGCTGTCAATGTATTTACTGGCGCTGCAACGGGAACAGTCGAAGCTGGCCAAACTATTACGAGTTTAACTTTCACCGTGAGTGGCATTCTGGATGGTGCCAGTGAAAGAATAGTTGTAGATGGTACGACTATTACATTAGGTTCAACGAGCAGTGGTACCACAACCACCAATGCCATGTCTTATACATCGACCGTTTCGGCCGGTACCGCGACGATTGTGTTAACGAAAGCAGGTGGTGTATCCACAGGTAATATCAATACATTAGTCAACGGCGTCACGTATCAGGACACTGTTTTAGATAATCCCAGTGCGGGCACTCGTGTCTTCACTTTAACGCAAATCAAAGACAGTGGTGGTGTCGCGAATGGCGGGGTAGATACTGCCAGCTTATCCATTGTTTCGAATGTTAGTGTGGTGTCAGTGAATGATGCGCCAACCTTAACCGCAGCGGTGGTCGGTGGAACATTTACGGAAGGGGCCGGTTTAGCAACAGGCACACCCGTATCATTATTCTCCGGTTCTGCTATTTCAACGGTTGAAGCTGGACAAACGATTACGTCTCTGACCTTCACCGTTGGTAATGTTTTAGATGGATCATCTGAGCAAATAAATATTGATGGTTCGACAATTTCATTAGTCAATGGTAGTGGTACGACGACAACGAATGGCATGTCATACACCGTGTCAGTTGTGAGTGGCACCGCAACGGTTGCACTAACGAAAGCCGGTGGCATCAGCTCCTCTGCCACACAAACACTTGTGAATGGCATGACCTATCAAGACGTGAGCCAAGATCCGACTGCTGGTACGCGTACCATCACGCTAACACAAATTAAAGATAGTGGCGGCACCAGTAATGGTGGTGTGGATACAACCGGGTTAGCCTTAGCAGCAAATGTTACCGTTACACCGGTGAATGATGCTCCGACAGTCACGGCGACTGCACTCAATCCAAACTTTACAGAAGGCGCAGGTACTGGAGTGCAAGGTGCAGCAGTGAATGTCTTTGTTGGGGCGAGTGTTAGCGCAGTTGAGGCAGCGCAAACAATTACCAGTTTAACGTTTACTGTCAGTGGGTTACTAGATGGTGCGAGTGAAAGAATTGTTGTCGATGGTACGGCCATTACACTTGGCAGCACGAGTAGCGGTACAACAACGACCAATGCGATGTCTTACTCGTCGACTGTCTCAGCGGGAACGGCAACCATTGTCTTAACCAAGGCAGGTGGTGTTTCATCAGCAAACATCGGCACACTCATTAATGGTCTGACTTATCAAGATACCAATGTTGATAATCCTACTGCTGGCGCGCGTGTTTTCACGTTAACGCAAGTGAAAGATAGCGGCGGTGTGGCTAGTGGTGGCGTTGATACGGCTTCATTGGCAGTAGCTTCTACCGTCACTGTTGTTCCTCTTAACGATGCGCCAACATTAACCGCCACGGCACTCAATCCAAACTTTACAGAAGGCTCTGGTCTCGGTGTGCAAGCCGCCGCGGTGAGTGTATTTAGCGGTGCGAGTGTCGGCACGGTTGAGTCAGGACAAACGATTACCAGTTTAACGTTTACTGTCAGTGGTTTATTAGATGGTGCGAGTGAAAGAATTGTTGTCGATGGCACAACGATTACGCTCGGTAGCACTAGCAGTGGTACGACGACAACGAATGGCATGTCATACACCTCGACGGTATCGGCCGGTACGGCCACGGTGGTATTAACGAAGGCCGGTGGTGTAGCGACAGCAAATATAAATAGTTTGGTGAATGGCATTACTTATCAAGATACGAATATCGATAGTCCAACATCCGGTGCACGCGTCTTCACCCTCACACAAGTGAAAGACAGTGGTGGTGTCGCGAATGGTGGTGTCGATACGACAAGTTTATCAATTGCTTCCACCGTCACGGTTGTACCGTTGAATGACGCGCCGACATTAACCGCCACGGCATTAAATCCGAGTTTCCAGGAAGCCGCTGGTCTCGGTACACAAGCTGCTGCCGTCAATGTTTTTAGTGGTGCAAGTGTTGGGACGATTGAAGCCGGACAAACGATTACCAGCTTAACCTTCACCGTGAGTGGGATATTGGATGGTGCGAGTGAAAGGATTGTGGTCGATGGCACAACGATCACGTTAGGTTCAACGAGTAGTGGCACGACGACCACGAATGCGATGGGCTACACGGTGACTGTGTCTGCTGGTACGGCAACCGTTGTATTGACGAAAGCAGGCGGTGTCTCGACAACAAATATGAATAGTTTGGTAAATGGTATTACTTATCAAGATACTAATACCGATAGTCCTTCAGCTGGCGCACGCGTCTTCACGCTGACACAAGTGAAAGACAGTGGCGGTGTTGCGAATGGTGGTGTGGATACGACTTCCTTGGCGGTTGCTTCTACTGTCACCGTTGTTCCGTTGAATGACGCGCCGACCTTAACGGGTACGGCTGTCGGTGGAACTTTCACAGAAGGCGCAGCATTAGCAACGGGTACACCGGTTTCACTCTTCTCGGGCGCTTCTGTTTCGACGATTGAATCGGGTCAAACAATTACATCACTCACGTTCACCGTCGGTAATGTTTTAGATGGTGCTTCTGAACAAATTAATGTCGATGGTTCCACCATATCACTGGCAAATGGTAGTGGTACGACCAGCACGAACGGTATGTCGTATACGGTGACCGTTGTGAGTGGCACGGCCACTGTTGCGTTAACCAAAGCGGGTGGCATTAGCACTTCAGCGACACAAACACTTGTGAATGGCATGACGTATCAAGACATCAGCCAAGATCCCACTTCGGGTACACGTACCATCACGCTCACTCAAGTCAAAGATAGCGGTGGCACCGCCAACGGTGGTGCTGACACCACTGGTTTAGCGTTAGCGGCCACAGTGAGTGTGACACCGGTGAATGACGCGCCGACCTTAACCGGTACGGTGGTGGGTGGTACGTTTACAGAAGGCGCAGGATTAGCAACCGGTACACCGGTTTCACTCTTCGCAGGCTCTACTGTTTCGACGGTTGAAACAGGACAAACGATTACATCACTGACGTTCACGGTCGGTAATGTTTTAGATGGTGCTTCCGAACAAATTAATATTGATGGTTCCACCATTTCATTAGTGAATGGTAGTGGTACGACCACGACGAATGGTATGTCATACACCGTCACCGTTGTGAGTGGCACGGCAACCGTTGCGTTAACGAAAGCCGGTGGCATTAGCACCGCTGCGACACAAACACTCGTGAATGGCATGACGTATCAAGACATCAGCCAGGATCCCACTTCGGGTACACGTACCATCACGCTCACGCAAGTCAAAGATAGTGGTGGTGTGGCCAACAGTGGTGTCGATACTACCGGTTTAGCCTTAGCGGCCACGGTCACTGTCACACCGGTGAACGATGCCCCAACACTCACTGTCACCGCGCTTAACCCCTCGTTTACCGAAGGCTCAGGTCTTGGTGTGCAAGCCGCTGCCGTCAACGTCTTTAGTGGTGCGAGCACTGGTACTGTTGAAGCAGGACAAACGATTACCAGTTTAACGTTCACTGTCAGTGGTTTATTAGATGGTGCGAGTGAGAGGATTGTGGTAGATGGCACAACGATTACGCTCGGTAGCACAAGCAGTGGCACGACCACGACGAATGCCATGGGTTACACTTCGACCGTCTCAGCAGGTACCGCAACGATCGTGTTAACCAAAGCTGGCGGTGTCTCAACCGCTAATATTAATTCATTAGTAAACGGTATTACTTATCAAGATACAAACGTTGATAGCCCAACGTCTGGCGCACGTGTCTTCACACTGACACAAGTGAAAGATAGTGGTGGTGTTGCGAATGGTGGTGTGGATACGGCTTCATTAGCGATCGCTTCCACCGTCACGGTTGTACCATTGAATGATGCACCAACCTTAACCGCGACCCCGTTAAATCCAAGCTTCCAAGAAGCTACCGGTCTTGGTACGCAAGCATCAGCCGTCAATGTCTTTAGTGGCGCGAGCACGGGAACCATTGAAGCTGGACAAACGATTACCAGTTTAACCTTCACCGTCAGTGGAATACTGGATGGCGCTAGTGAAAGAATCGTTGTCGATGGTACAACGATTACACTCGGTAGTACGAGCAGTGGCACGACCACGACGAATGCCATGAGTTACACTGCCACGGTCTCAGCAGGTACGGCAACGGTTGTGTTAACGAAAGCGGGTGGTGTGTCGACTGGAAACATTAATAGCTTGGTCAATGGTATTACTTATCAAGATACGAATACCGATAATCCTTCTGCTGGCGCACGCGTTTTCACGCTGACACAAGTGAAAGACAGTGGTGGTGTGACGAATGGTGGTGTGGATACCACTTCATTAGCGATCGCTTCAACGGTGACGGTGGTACCCGTGAATGATGCACCAACCTTAACGGCCACCGCAACGAATCCAACATTCCAGGAAGCCGCCGGACTCGGTACACAAGCTACTGCAGTCAATGTCTTTAGTGGTGCGAGTGCGGGAACAGTCGAGGCAGGGCAAACGATTACATCACTGACATTTACTGTCAGTGGATTGTTGGATGGTGCGAGTGAAAGAATCGTTGTCGATGGTACAACGATCACACTCGGTAGCACGAGCAGTGGCACGACAACCACAAATGCCATGGGTTATACCGCAACCGTCTCCGCAGGCACGGCAACAATCGTGTTAACGAAAGCAGGTGGTGTCTCAACGTCTAACATCAACGCATTAGTCAATGGCATTACTTATCAAGATACGAATGTGGATAATCCAACCTCTGGTGCGCGTGTCTTCACCTTGACACAAGTGAAAGACAGCGGCGGTGTTGCAAACGGTGGTAGCGATACCACTTCATTAGCTGTTACTTCGACGGTGACAGTCGTGCCTGTGAATGATGCGCCAACCTTAACGGGTACCTCGGTGGGTGGCACCTTTACAGAAGGCGCAGGTCTTGTGACGGGTGCGCCGGTTTCATTATTCTCAGGTTCAGCGGTTTCCACGATTGAATCAGGACAAACGATTACCAGTTTAACATTTACTGTCGGCAATGTTTTAGATGGTGCTTCCGAACAAATTAATATCGATGGATCGACCATTTCATTAGTGAATGGTAGTGGTACCACAACGACAAATGGTATGTCGTACATGGTCTCTGTTGTGAGTGGTACAGCAACCGTTGCATTAACGAAAGCCGGAGGCATTAGCACTGGTGCGACACAAGCACTCGTGAATGGCATGACTTATCAGGATATCAGCCAAGACCCGACTTCAGGCACACGTACTGTCACACTCACTCAAATTAAAGATAGTGGTGGTGTGGCAAACGGTGGTGTGGATGCAGCGGGACTTGCATTGGCAGCAACCGTCACGGTCACACCGGTGAATGATGCCCCAAGCTTAACAGCAACTGCCCTCAATCCAACCTTCACAGAAGGATCAGGTCTTGGTGTGCAAGCAGCGGCGGTCAATGTATTCAGTGGCACGAGTGTTGCTACGATCGAAGCAGGACAAACCATTACAAGCTTAACGTTCACCATCAGTGGCTTACTGGATGGTGCAAGCGAAACGATTGTGGTGGACGGAACAACCATTACACTCGGCAGCACGAGCAGCGGCACAACGACAACGAATGCTATGTCTTATACGGCAACAGTCTCGGCTGGATCTGCGACGGTAGTCTTAACAAAGGCAGGTGGTGTTGCGGCAGCGAACATTAATTCATTAGTGAATGGAATAACGTATCAAGATACGAATGTCGATAGCCCATCTTCTGGTGCACGAGTCTTCACGCTCACGCAAGTTAAAGATAGTGGTGGAGTGGCAAATGGTGGCGTAGACACCACGAGTTTAGCCATTGCTTCAACTGTCACCGTTGTTCCAATGAATGACGCGCCGACGTTGAGTGCGACACCTGTCAATCCGACCTTTACGGAAGGTTCTGGTTTAGGTGTGCAAGCGTCTGCTGTGAATGTATTTAGTGGTGCTAATGTCAGTACCATTGAAGCAGGTCAAACCATTACAAGCTTAACGTTTACCGTGAGCGGATTATTAGATGGTGCGAACGAAACGATTGTAGTCGATGGTACCTCTATCACACTGGGATCATCTAGCAGCGGTACTACGGCCACTAACGTAATGGGATATAGTGCGACAGTATCAGGCGGAACGGCGACCGTTGTTTTAACGAAAGCAGGTGGTGTTTCTACCAGTGCAGTGAATACATTAGTGAACGGTATCACTTATCAAGATACCAATGTAGATCAACCTACTGCGGGTGATCGTGTCTTCACTTTAACACAAGTGAAGGATAGTGGTGGAACGGCTAATGGCGGAACAGATACTGCCAGTTTATCTATTGCTTCAACTGTAACTGTTGTGACTGTGAATGACGCACCAACATTAACGGCAACTGGTCTCAATCCAACCTTTACAGAAGGTGCGGGTGTTGGAGTACAAGGATCAGCCGTATACATGTTTAGTGGAGCGACTGTCAGTGCGATTGAAACAGGTCAAACCATCACAGGGCTCACGTTTACTGTCAATGGGTTGCAAGATGCCGCAAACGAAACGATTGTTGTCGATGGAACAACGATTAATTTGGGTGCGACTAGCAGTGGTACAACATCTGGTAACTCGATGGTTTATACATCAATTGTGTCAGGTGGTAGTGCGACTGTTATCTTGACGAAATCAGGTGGCGTCTCGACGGCTAATATCAATTCGATTGTTAATACTATTTCATACCAAGATACGAATGTCGATAATCCGACAGCCGGTGATCGTGTCTTCACAATCACGCAAGTGAAAGATAGTGGCGGTGTAACGAATGGCGGTGTTGATACCACATCATTAAGTATTAGTTCTACTGTTTCAGTCGTCGCATTGAATGATAATGCTGTTATTGGTGGCACGACATCGGGAAATGTCATTGAAGCAGGTGGTGTTGCGAATGCAATCACTGGGACGCCAATTGCTTCCGGTACCTTAACCAGTATGGATGTCGATAATCCAGCTAATACATTTACACCTGTTGTATCTTCCACGCTCGCGACTAATGGTTACGGTAGTTACACCATGACGGCAGGTGGTGTGTGGACATATACATTAGACAATAGCAACGCAGCTGTGCAGGCCTTGAATGTAGGCGATACGTTAAGCGATAGCTTTACGGTGACCTCTGTAGATGGTACACCGCAGTTGATCACCGTTATTATTAACGGTACGAATGATGCCGCCGTGATTAGCGGCACTTCATCCGGTGATGTGATTGAGGCTGGTGGAATTTCAAATTCGATTGTTGGAACACCTGTTGCGAGTGGCACCTTAACCAGTGCAGATATTGATAACACGAGCGCGTTTACTCCTGTTGTAACAGTGACTACGGCTAATAATGGTTATGGTAGTTATACGATGACGGCAGGTGGTGTATGGACATATACCTTAAATAATACGAATCCCGCCGTACAGGCTTTAAATGTCGGTGACACCTTAAGTGACAGCTTTACCGTGACCACTGTAGATGGTACGCAACAATTAATTACGATCGTCATTCACGGTACTAATGACGCAGCCACTATCAGCGGAACATCTTCTGGTGATGTTGTTGAAGCTGGTGGTGTGGCGAATGCGATGACCGGTACGCCAGTGGCAACGGGCACCTTAAGCAGTGCCGATGTCGATAACACAACCGCGTTCACACCTGTTACCAGTTCAACTG
>CAZGPP010000004.1:0-241776 GCA_964527435.1 uncultured Coxiellaceae bacterium
GACATCGCCAAGCTTTATTTTAAAACCCCGCTCAGGTAACTCAGCGGGGTTTTTTATTTTAGCTCATTGATTAATTGATCGAACAATAAACTCGACCCATTTCGCACAAATATTTTTCAATTGTGTGTTTCACTTCACCATGCACTGTGCTAATCTTTTTTGTCCAAGCGGTACACATTTTAAGGATAGTGAATGTTTTCATCTTCTTTCTCACTCACAGGCACGGATTGGCTAAGTAATGTAGATGATTCGCATTATAATTTACCCGGTCTTCAATGGGACTCACCTAGCTTAATCGTGACTGATGTTCTTAAAGCTGTTCAGCTATATGAAAAAATTTATGGTTTTCAGCGAGTATTTATTCTGCCGGATGAAACTAACCGCATCACCTTCGCTCGCATGCGTTATCGGGGCACTTATTTCACGATTTCTCATGATGAAGCAATGAATCGTGGCGATCGACCCTTGTCCCATTCTGAATCAAGTTCAAAACAACCCTTTTATTTGTATGTTGATGATGTTGATAGCGTCTTTGTTAAAGCAATGGTAAATGGATGCTATGTGCTTGAATCACCACATGTGGATTTTATCGGCGATTACAAAGCTAGATTGCTGGATATTTTTGGGTATGTGTGGGATATCGCATCTAAAATATAATTTAGCAGGTCAAAATAAAAGTCATCGGACCATCATTGCATAGATTAACTTGCATACAGGCACCAAATTGTCCCCAGGCAACATGCAAGTAAGACTTTTTGGCGTGATCTACTAGAAAGTCGAATAGCTCATTTCCTTCAGATGGAGCCATCCCTCGGGAAAACCCAGGTCTAGTTCCTCTATCTGTCTCTGCTACAAGCGTGAATTGAGGTACCAATAGAAGCTCACCCACTACAGCCCGCAAACTAAGATTTGTTTTACCATCCTGGTCTGGAAAAATTCGATAATTGATGATTCGTTCAAATAGTTTGATAGCGGAAGCTTGAGTGTCCGTCTTTTCTATTCCAATTAATGCTAGAATTCCGTGTGATATGTTCGCGATCTGCTTGTTATCAACCATCACATTGGCATGGCTAACGCGTTGAATGACTGTAATCATGCTGCATCACTTATCGGTATGGATTGAGTATTTTATTAAATCTACATTGAAATAAATAGCTTAAAGTGTCTGACATATTTACGTTAGAATAAGCGTTTTTGTGAGTCTAGCTATCCATGAAATTAACCATTGCTACATGGAATGTAAATTCGTTACGCGTTCGTTTGCCGCACGTGCAGGCATGGCTCGGCGGTGTAAATCCTGACGTCCTCGTACTTCAGGAAATCAAAATGCCTAATGAGGATTTCCCACACCAAGCGTTTGCGGATATGGGGTATAAGACAGTTGTATCAGGTCAACGCACTTATAATGGCATGGCGATCATTAGTCGTCAGGAAGCTTCTGATGTTGTGACAGACTTGCCTGGGCTTGCTGACCCTCAGCGCCGGCTGCTCGCTGTGACCATTGGTGATACAAGAATTTTTGATTTATACATACCAAACGGTGAAAGTGTCACTTCGGACAAGTATCAATACAAACTAAATTGGCTCTCCAAGTTAGATGAATTTCTAAAAAATGAAATAATAAAGCATCCCAAGATGTTATTGTTAGGTGATTTTAATATAGCTCCAGATGATATCGATGTTCATGATCCAATCGCATGGGGTGAAAGTGTTTTGTTTAGCAAGCCGGAGCGCCAGGCTTTTCAGGCGATGTTGAAGATTGGATTCAAGGATTGCTTTCGTGAGCTATGTCCTGCGGAACAAAGTTATTCTTGGTGGGATTATCGCATGAATGCTTTCCGTAGAAATATTGGGTTGCGTATCGATCACATATTAGCGAGCGATGCGATGTTTCCTTTATGCAAGCGTTGTTACATCGATAAATCGCCACGCAAGTGGGAACGCCCCTCAGATCATGCGCCCGTTATTGCCGAATTTTCTTGAAGCAACGTGGTAGTAGGGAATTTGTGGATTGAATGTAATCGGCGTAAGCTGTGTTGCTTTTGTATTTCGCTTCTAGCATGGGTACGCCGCTTACAAACACAATCAGCCAGTTCATTGTCAGGCCGCTCACCAGTGCAATCGGGTTGTCGCTGCTGATTGCTACCATGATTGATAAACCCCACCAAAAAATAATTTCACCGAAATAATTAGGATGTCTGCTATAACTCCATAAACCTTGCGTCATGATTTTCCCTTGATTTGAGGGTTTACTTTTAAAGCGTGTCAGTTGGTAATCACTAATTGTCTCATATAGAAATCCAAAAACTGCTAAGCTGAAAAAAATCCAGCTCACCCCATTCATCGTTGCATTTGATAGGGCGGCGATCATAATGCAAGTTGAAACAACGAACATGATGAATGCTTGCGAGAGAAATAATTTAATATAGGCCTGAAAATACGGGAAATAAGTCCATTTTTCGCGTAGCTGTCGATAGCGAAAGTCTTCGGGTTTGCCTTTATTACGAAAGTAAATGTGTGTACTGAGTCGGCTGCCCCATAGAAAAATCAAGCATGATACTGCCCAAAACAAGCTGGAGTTTGGTGAGGCTGCATAGGCGCATACTAATGATGTCACCACAAACCCAAATCCCCATGCAATGTCTGCGACAGCATAGTTTTTATAAAGGCACGCGAATAAGAAGATGATTGTAAAATACGCTAAATCTATGCCCGCCACGTACGCAAAAAGGTTTGTCATCATAAATACTCATTATACATCGCAATGGCTATGGCTCCGCGGCCTGCGTGGACACCAATGGATGGTGCTGTTTCACAGATACTCGTAATTTTTGCGCCAGTGCTTTCTTCTAGATGTTTAGTGAAAGTAGCAATCATATCGGGAGTCGTGGTATGGGAAATTAACAAGGTGTAATGGTGATTGCTTTGTAAATATTTACTAAATATTCCAACCACCTTTTTCCAGGACTTTTGTTTTCCTAATGCCACGCCAGACATTGATATTTGGCCGGCAGGGTCGAGCGACAAAATGGGTTTCACTCTGCCCCAATCAGCAATGGTGTGCATGATTTTTGAAACCCTTCCAGATTCACGCATGGTTTTGAGTTCGTCGATAACGACGTAAACATTGATGTTCTGTCGAGCTTCTTCTAATCCTTTCACAATATCATCATGTGCTAGGCCTTTGTTTAAGAGATCGACGGCTTTCATGACAAGCAAGCCGTGACCAGCGGCCAGACTTAATGAGTCGACAACATCGATTTTGATGCCACTAGTATGTGTCACCTGTTCGGCCTGGTTCTTCATCAGCTGGAACGTGCTGCTTAACCGTGATGACAGCGTGAGCACAATAATCGAATCGTAGTGAGAGGCAAGAAAGTGTAAATAGCGGCTGACTATTTCGGCAGTCGGCGCAGAGGTGCTCGGCTTTGATGTGTGCGCATCCACTTCAACGAATAGATTTTTCAGATTAATCGTGAGTCGATCTAGAAGCGAGTGTTCACCCACACGAACTTGGTTGGGAATAGTGTGAATTTGTGCTGCATCGCGGACAGACTGAGGAAGATCGGCAGAAGAGTCGGTAACAATAGCGATTTTATGCTTACGATGTTCATTGATAGCCCACTGAATTTTAATATCATCAATTTTCTGATGAATAATTTTGCCATAACTTTTTAATAGTTCGGTGCAAGCCATGATGTCAGTGGTATGGACGTGGGCTTTGATATGGCTCGGACTTTGGTTTAATACCACGCTATCGCAGAATGTATTTAATTGTTGCGATAATTCTTCGAGATTGGGGTGCGTTCCATCAAGCAAAGTCTCCATGCAAAATTGGTAAGCATCAGACGACATTTCTGTATGGTGAGTGTGGTGAGCGACATGTTGAGGGCAGGGTGTATGCTGTTCCCAGTTCACATCAAAACTAGTGGGGTCACTCAATGCAATATTCATTCCCTTGATTAGCTTGGTAAAGCCGTATGCGCCCGCATCAACCACATGATTTTCTTGCAGCGTGGGCAGTAAAAACTCTGTTTGGGATAACGCTGTTTCAGCCATCGGGATGGTCGAGTGAAAGAGCGCTTCAAAATTTTGGCAGCTGTTACGTTTTTCCATACAGGCATTTAACCAGCTTTGCATGACTGTCAGAATGGTGCCTTCAACGGGGATGGCGACGGCTTTATGTGCTTGCTTCACGCCCGATGCCAGGCATTCAATAAATTCATGGATGGTGAGCGAGGTTTTTTCTGCCATATGCTGGAGGCGCGATAGTCCAACAAAGAAGGCTGACAATATCATGCCAGAGTTGCCGCACGAGCCTATCAGGCTGGCATCTGCGAGGGCTGTCAGCAGGTTGCCAAAGTTATCAGTGGGGTATTGCTGGGCAACGACATAACGCATCAGCGCGGCCATGTTGGAGCCTGTGTCGCCATCAGGAACGGGGTATACATTCAGCTGATTCAGCTCATTTTCACTCTGGATAATTTGCTTCCCGCCGGTGAAAATCATTTTCAAGAATAAGGCTGGGTTTATAGCTGTTTTTTGTTCTTCACTCATTTTTAATCCATGTCTGTCAGTATGTTCTTTCTAAAGTCCCTCGCTGCCGTCTGGTTCCTTTGATGGCAAGACATTCGCAAGGTGTCTATTTTAAACGAAATTTTACTTATCACTGAATGAATTTTACGTGATGCACTTTATACCTCATTTCACGTCTAAATGCCTGATAAAATTGTATGATATCGGGTAGGCGCTGGGCAGGGTGTGTCATGATCGTCGGCGGAAGTCGCATTGATGTTTGTTTGATCAATTGAGCGTGTTTATTTCGCTATATTTAATTTATCTGTTCATCAAGCTTGAAAGAAAAGGATTTCTTGGTTATGATGCCCGCCAGATTAATAGGGGTTCGTCAGAAATGAAGCCAAACATTCATCCAGAATATAAAGATGTAAAAGTAGTATGCAGCTGCGGTAGCGCATTTGTTACCCGTTCAACATTGGGTCATGAGTCATTGTCGCTTGAAGTATGCTCCATGTGCCATCCTTTCTACACAGGCACACAGAAAATTGTTGACGCAGCCGGTCGTGTTGACCGCTTCCGCCAGAAGTATGGCAGAAAAGGCCCTGCAAAAGCAGAAGCCAGCAAGCCTGAAGACACCAAGTAATATTATAATTTCAATTAATTATAAGAAAGCCGGTTTTGGACGATATGCTATTTGCTCATGGAATTGAGCGGAGCATGACGTCTGGGCCGGCTTTATGTTATTTGTAATGCTTCAGTGCATAAATTGCCAATCCGCTAACAAGAACGTGGTGATCCTCCCAAGCTGTTTGCCTGATCGGCAGGCCTGCATTCTAATTCGGTGTGTATTCCCAAACAGGTTGTTAATTCCGCCAGTATCCCTCCTTCGTTTGTGTCTTCAAAAAATAAGCAATGCCATCCTTTGCTGGGGCTGTGGTTTTCTCATGGCAGGCAATAAGAGTATTAATGGCCAGCGCTTGCGCGATAAAAAAGCCCGTCACTGGTTTTCCGGTCTCATCGTAGGGGCAAGATACGGGGGTATTATTTGTGCTGGCGGACGTGCAGCGCAAAGCATAGTGATTGGTTAGTACGCTGTTAATTAGGTATTTTTCACCGAAGGAGGTATGGTAAAGCTGAGTAAATAACCTAGAGAGAAAGCGATTCTGCTCGGTAGCACGTTGATCATGCGTGTTGCTACTTGTAATGACGATTGGCTATGGGTGGACTCGAACCACCGACCTCAGCATTATGAGTGCCGCGCTCTAACCAGCTGAGCTACATAGCCATCTTTAAGGCCGCTTATTCTCAAAGTCTAGGCCTGCCTTGTCAAGATAAAATATGATAAATAATATTGCCTTGATAATCGTTGCGCATCCCCCCGGTTTTCCGTAGAATGGCCCCCCTTAAAACGGGGTAACTCCTTGCTTTTGCCAATGGTGGTAAAAGCTATAATCCGAGAGGAGCTTTAAATGAAACAGGCAGAAAATCTGCGTCATTACGAAGTTGTATTTTTAGTCCATCCAGATCAGAGCGAGCAAGTGCCCGCCATGATCGAACGTTACAATGGCATCATCACTCAGCATAAAGGCAAAGTTCACCGCCTCGAAGACTGGGGTAGACGTCCACTTGCTTACCCAATCAACAAGATCATGAAAGCTCATTATGTTCTGATGAACATTGAGTGCAATCAGGAAGCGATTGATGAATTAAGCGAAAATTTCCGTTACAACGATGCCGTCATCCGTAACATGGTGTTACGTGTTAACCATGCTATTAACGATCCATCACCGATCTCCAAAGAAAGAGAAGGTCGCAGTGAATCTGATTTACCAGGCGAAGGCCGTGGTGAACGTGGCGATCGCGGTGATCGTGGTGAAGCACCATCTGCGCCACGCGCAAAGAAAGATGAACCGGTTGATGAAGAAATTGAAGAAGCTCGCGCTAAATAATTGTACGGGAGGCCATCATGGCTGCTTATTTTCGTCGTAAAAAAATGTGTTATTTCTCTGCGAATAAAATCAAAGAGATCGATTACAAAGATGTAAACTTGCTCAGAAAATTTATCATGGAAAACGGCAAAATCGTCCCAAGCCGTATCACTGGTACCAAAGCTGGTTATCAGCGCAAATTAACGAATGCCGTGAAATTGGCGCGTTTCCTTGCATTGCTACCATACTGCGACAGGCACTAGTAACCACATGAAACTGAAGCGCTTCACTAACTATTTACTGGAACACCGCCTGCGGGCGGTGTTGCTGACATTTGGGTTTACCTTCATTCCTGTTGTGGGCGTGTTTGGTATTCTCTATGCGGCATTAGTGACACTGCGGAAAGGTGTGGCTGAAGGCGCAATTCTGACGGCTGCGGCAACCTTGCCGTATGTTTTCAGTTTTATGCTGGCGAGCCACGACCCCGATGCCTTGCCGCTGGTTTTATGGACGGCAGTCGGCGTCGCAGTAACAAGCAATATTTTGACTTGGCTCTTTGCTGTTTTGTTATATCGGCAAATGACGTGGAGTGGAATTTTGCAAGTGGTCGCTCTGGTGGGTGTGCTGGTTATCAGTATTGTGCATCTCATCTACCCGAACGTAGCTGATTGGTGGTCTACTCAGCTAACGGGCTATTACACGCAGGCAGCTTCAGTGATGTCGGGTGTGTTGAAAAGTAGCTCAGGGGTGCCAAGCGAGGCTCAGCTAGATTCCATTAAAATTACCAAAGATTATGCAAGTGGCATGATTGTCGCCGCCGTGCTTCTGAATGCAGTGTTACAGCTGGTTGCCGCACGTTGGTGGCAGGCTGTCATGTTTGCGCCAGGGATGTTGCGAAGAGAATTGCATAATATTCGGTTATCACCGTTAGCGGGCGCGCTGTTTGGGTTAAGTCTGGTGTTTGCCTATTTAGGCAATAGTGTCGTGCTAGATGTGATGCCTATCCTTTACTTGTTGTTTGCAAGTGCTGGGTTGAGCGTTTTTCACTACTTTCTCGGGTTGATGGTTTCACCGACTCGATGGTTCTGGATCGCTGTGCTGTATGTCACATTATTGTTCGCAATGCCGACAAGCATGGTTTTTGTGGCCATGGTGGCACTGCTCGATATTTGGTTAGATTTGCGCAGAAAATTAAGAAAAATTTAGTAATTTATTATTTAGAGAGAGGCTAAGACTGTGGAAGTTATCTTACTCGAAAAAGTACGCAACTTGGGTGCGTTAGGCGACAAAGTTAAAGTGAAGTCAGGCTTTGCCCGTAATTACCTGGTTCCAAAAGGCAAGGCAGTATATGCCAATGAAGCTAATATGGACCGCTTTGAAAAACGCCGTGCAGAACTTGAAAAAATTGCGGCTGACAGGCATGAGAAAGCAGTACAAAGACAGCAGAGATTAAATGCACTGACTGGTGTTGTGATTACCATGAAAGCTGGCGAAGAAGGCAAATTGTTCGGCTCCGTTGGTGTTCGTGATATCACCGAAGCTTTAAACAAGGCTGGCGCAGAAGTTGAAAAGCGCGAAGTTCGTCTTGATGAAGGTACCTTGCGTATGGTTGGTGAATACGACATCACGATCGACCTCGACAGTGATATCGCTGCAACAGTTAAGCTGAGAATCGTCGGCGAAGGCTAGTTCATTTATCGATAGATAGTCACCTCGAACTTTCTAGATACCCATCAAGGGTCCTCTTAAAGATTGGGGTGATGCTTTATTAGACCCTCTGAATCATCGAGCAAGTTCTCTCATCTCCCTTTGGACAAACCCCCGCTTTAGTGCGAAAATTCATTTTATTCATGCTTTTCAATATCAATGGATTAAATGACCGGACTTCTATGACAGACATGCAGCTTACTAAACGGCAGTCGCCCGCGCGAACCATGGTTCCAGGAACTGTGAAGGTGCCTCCACACTCAGTTGAGGCAGAGCAGTCCGTATTAGGCGGTGTGATGCTCGAAAGCCGCGCCTGGGATCAGATTATTGATAAGCTTAGAGAAGATGATTTCTATCGCCACGAGCACCGACTGATATTCCGTACGATTGGGCGTCTTGCTGACCAGAGCAAACCGATTGATGTCCTCACCGTATCGGAAGCTTTACGGGATATGCATGAGTTGGAGCAAGTGGGCGGCGAAGTCTATTTGTTTGAATTGGCCAACAACACACCAAGCGCTGCCAATATTGTTGCATACGCTGATATCGTCCGCGAACGTTCAGTACTGCGTAAATTAATTTCTGCCGCGAGCGGGATAGCCGAAAGCGCTTTCAATTCCCAAGGTCGCAGCATTGTTGAGTTGCTAGATAACGCAGAGCGTAGTGTCTTTGCCATTTCTGATCAGGGTTCCAGTAATGGTGGTCCGATCAACATCAAAGAATATCTTGCGAAAACCATGGATCGTATTGATACCCTTTTTCATTCGAATGACGCTATCACAGGCATGCCAACCGGCTATAACGATTTTGATGAAATGACATCAGGCCTCCAATCCTCTGATCTCGTGATCATCGCCGGCCGCCCTTCGATGGGTAAAACCACATTTGCCATGAATATCGCCGAGCACGTCGCCATCAAAAGCCAGGCACCTGTCTTGATTTTTAGTATGGAAATGCCAGGTGAGGCCTTGGTGATGCGTTTACTCTCATCACTCTGCCGCATTGATCAGCTTCGCATTCGTACGGGTAAATTGAGCGATGAAGATTGGCCGCGTATTAGTTCAACGGTAAGCATGTTGGCGGAAGCCAAGCTATATATTGATGACACGCCCGCATTAAGCCCTGCTGAAATGCGCGCTCGCGCGCGTCGTTTGACGAAAGAGCACGGTCAGTTAGGCTTAATTGTTGTCGACTATTTGCAGTTGATGCAGGTGCCTGGAAATAGCGAAAATCGAACTGCTGAAATTTCTGAAATTTCCCGGTCATTGAAAGGTCTCGCAAAAGAATTAAAAGTTCCCGTGATTGCGTTGTCACAGTTGAATCGTGGCCTCGAGCAACGCGCAGATAAACGACCCATCATGTCAGATTTGCGTGAGTCCGGCGCTATTGAGCAAGACGCCGATTTAATTGTTTTTATTTATCGCGATGAAGTCTATAACGACGCCAGTCCAGATAAAGGTACCGCAGAAATTATTATTGCCAAGCAGCGTAACGGTCCTATTGGTAAGTTTCGCTTAACCTTTTTGGGGCAGTATACTTGCTTCGAAAACTTTATTCGTACACCTGCTTACTAGTAGAGATAACATGAGTCGTCCGACGTACATGAAGATCGACCTCGTAGCCCTACAGAAAAACTTAGGGCGCGTCCGAAAAATGGCGTCGGGTCGAAAAGTCATCGCCATGGTCAAAGCGAATGGTTATGGTCATGGCATTGTGCGTGTGGCTCACGCTTTAACAGGTGCTGATGCATTAGGAGTTGCCTCTCTTGAAGAAGGCGTCATGCTCCGCGAAGCGGGCATCATGCAGCCCATCGTTTTAATGGAGGGCTTATTTTCCTCCGATGAATTACCCCTGGCTGCCAAGCATGATTTCACTTTGGTTGTTCATCATCTCCCACATCTCGAAATGCTGGAACAAGCCAATGTTTCTAAGCCATTCTCGGTCTGGTTGAAGTTGAATACGGGCATGCATCGACTGGGGATCAATCCGCTTGATACGAGCGCCATCTACCAACGTCTGAAAGAGTTACCAGCCGTGAAAGATCCCATCGGTTTAATGACGCATTTTGCTGAAGCCGACAGCATTACAAGCGACGCCACCGTGGAACAAATCAAACTATTTCAAGCCGCCACCGATCATCTGCCTGGTCCGCGCAGTCTCGCAAATTCAGCGGGAATTATTGCGTGGCCAGGCGCACACGGTGATTGGGTGCGGCCTGGTTTGATGATGTATGGCGCCTCTCCCTTTCCAGATAAAACAGGCCTTGATCACGGGCTGCTCCCTGTCATGACGCTGTGGTCACGATTGATTGCCGTGACACCGGTAAAGCGTGGCGGAAAAGTTGGATATGGCGGAACATGGGAAGCGCCTGAAGATATGGTTGTCGGTGTGGTCGGCGTTGGCTACGGTGATGGTTACCCACAATATGCCAAAAATGGCACGCCCATCTTGGTGAATGGGTGTGAATGCGAATTAGTGGGCCGCGTTTCCATGGATATGCTCACTGTTGATTTGCGACAACAGCCCCACGCAAAAATTGGCGATGAAGTTATTTTGTGGGGGGCAGGTTTGCCCGTTGAACGTGTGGCGCGCCATAGCAACACATCTGCGTATGAAATATTAACGCGTATGACGCCTCGCCCCAAAATCGATGTCACAATGGTTGGATCCTCTTAGTAAAATTATGCATAGCATTTGTATAGATATGAAGTTAGACTAAGCGGAGTTAAGTTCATTGTGAACTTAAAGATACGTAACTGAAATGTATGGGAGCATCATGATATCTCATAGCGTGAGGATGTATCAGCGTTTATTTTTTCTTGTCTCTTCGTTAATTCTTTCCTTTCTCCCCCTTAATTACGTTTATGCATGGAATGCCATGGGTCATATGGTGATTGCAAATATTGCATATGAACAATTAAAGCCAGAGGTGCGTGAAAAAGTCGATCAACTCGTGGGTAATCTTAATAAAGAATATCCTGAGATGTCTTCTTATCTCCATCTTGCGTACTGGCCTGATGCGTTACGTTCACAGCGTATCGAAACGTTTACACACTGGCATTACATCGACTTGCCTTACAGTAGCGATGGTACAGAAACAAAAGCGGATGTCATTGATACAGATAATGCTGTGTGGGCCGTGAAGCGCATTCAGGTTGTTTTGAAAAACCAGCATGCTAATCCTTATGATCGTGCGCGTTTCCTTTCATTTATCACGCACATTGTCGGCGACTTGCATCAGCCTCTGCACACCGTCACATTATTTTCTGCTGCACACCCCGGTGGTGACAAAGGCGGAAACCTTTACAATATTGTCTACAACAATAAAACCACGAATACGCATTCTTTATGGGATAGCGGTGTCGGTGCTTTTGAAAATAAAAATAGTCGCGCAACAGATCATGCTAAAGAGTTGGCAATCATGATCATGCAGATGTACCCGGCTAGCAGCTTTGGTGAGCGTGCCAACGATTTGGAACCATTAAATTGGGCCAAAGAAGGGTTTGATAACGCGAAAAAATATGTTTATAGCACGCCAGAAAATCAAGCACCTTCAACTGAATATCTGGTAACGGGTAAACAGATTGCTGAGCAACAAGCTGCGTTGGCAGGTTATCGTCTCGCGAATCTGTTGAATAGTTTGCTTGGCTAGTTCGTTAAAGATCTATTCATGAATCCCGCTTAAATAGCGGGATTTTTTTTGCATAAGTGTTGCAGTCAATAATTTCTTTGAAAAAACAACAAAAAGTGAGCATAATAATAATTCATTGCCTAAGGAAGGGCGTATCTCGGATACGCTGTGTAGGTTTGATTAGCAGAGGGGATAAGCATGCAAAGGGTTGCAAAATTCAATTTAGTGTCAAAATCATTATTAGCAGTCGCCATTTTAGCGACATCAACCGTTGCAGTAGCGGCTGGTGATGCGACTCTGATTCCTGCAAGTCCAATTACCAATACCACCGTGCAGGAACCCAGTGCGACTGTGCTAGCACCAACGGTTAATACTGCAACACTTCCTACTTGCCCTAACCCCATCAGAGACTGCCCTGATATTAATGGCGCTGGCGGTAACGCTGCCACCTGTCCGGATAATTGCAAGGTATCAAGAACACTCAATCCGAATCCTGCGTATAACGCTGCTTATAGTGGATTTGTACCCGCGGTACTAAATGTTTCACCGGCTGCCTGCCCGGTTGGGTATTTTGCCGGCCAAACCTTTGATCCTCAGCCAGACTATGCCTATATGTCTCCAGGCCCGCAATCACCTGTCACGCAAGCTGTTTATAATTTTCTAGGTCCATCCCAATGTAAGTCAGGTGCTGCGACTAAAACTACGCAGGGAAATCCTACCAATTGTGGTTTAAGCCCCGGCCAACCTTGCTGCAATTACGGTAATCCATGTGCAGGATTAGTCGGCAATGGGCAGGTATACACTGGCGCCACAACCGGTTGCTATAGAAGCGGATCTAATACGATTGATCTTGAAACTGGATTGTTCACTGTTGTCAGCCAAAATTATTCATGGACAAACTGTGGTGGTAGTTGCGCAGGTGGCTGCATTCAGGGCACGTGGATGAGTACTGACAATTACAACTATACGATTAGTATGATCCAATGCACGCCAAAGCCGGGTTATTACCCAACAGGGAACACAATCAATTCTTCTGTTGTCTGTACCAGAAGTAAAACCCAGTGGAAACAGCTGAACCAATAATCAAGCTAGCTCTGCAAAACACTCCACGGCTTCGTGGAGTGTTTGCACGGGGACGATACGCATACCCTCCAGTGTTGATTTCGTCATATTCGCCTTAGGTACGATCGCCGTTTTGAACCCATGTTTTGCCGCCTCTTTCAAACGTTCTTGGCCGCCCGGCACAGGTCTTATTTCACCCGATAATCCCAGTTCACCAAAGGCAATTAAGTCTTGTGGTAATGGTTTGTTGCGGAAGCTAGAGAGAATCGCCAATATAATCGCAAGATCTGCAGCCGGCTCGTAAATTTGCAAACCACCCACCACATTTAGAAATACGTCCATACTGTGTGTGGGTGTGCCGCCATGTCGACTCATGATCGCGAGGAGCATCGACAGGCGCTGAGGTTCCAGGCCGACAGAGAGACGACGCGGATTGGCCGTGTGGCATTGGTCAACGAGTGCCTGTACTTCGACAAGCAAGGGACGTGAGCCTTCTTTCGTGGCCGTAATAATACTGCCAGAAGAAGAGGATGTGCCTCGAGATAAAAAGATAGCGGAAGGATGGCTGACTTCTCGCAAGCCCTTTTCGGTCATGGCAAAAATGCCAAGTTCATTGACAGCGCCAAAGCGGTTCTTCACGGCGCGAATCATGCGGTACCGACTATCTTGTTCACCTTCAAAGTAGAGAACTGCATCCACCATGTGCTCAAGTACACGAGGGCCAGCAATATTGCCATCTTTGGTCACGTGCCCAACTAAAAATAACGCTGTTTCCGTTTGTTTGGCGTAACTGACTAATTGCATCGCGCTTTCACGCACCTGTCCAACCGATCCGGGTGCTGAGGTGAGTAATGACGTATGCATGGTTTGAATGGAATCAATGACTAATACACGGGGTTTTTCTTTTTTGACGTGATTTAAAATCGTTTCCACGTGTGTATCGGCGAGCAGCCAGACTTTGTCTTCAGGTAATCCAAGGCGACGTGCGCGCAAGGTAACCTGTTGCGGGGATTCTTCGCCCGTGACATATAAAACATTCATCGACTGGCTTAAGTGAGCAACGGCTTGTAACAAAATGGTTGATTTACCAATGCCTGGATCCCCCCCAATCAGGATGGCTGATCCCATAATGATGCCGCCACCCAGGACTCGGTCTAGCTCAATAGAGCCTGACGATATGCGAGTTTCAGCCTGCAACGTCACATCCGCCATACGGGTAATAACGGCTTCGTTGCCGGCATAACCTTGGTATTTGGAAGGGGCTGCGGCTTCAACTTCTTCAGCAATCGTGTTCCAGCCGCCGCAACCGGTACATAGCCCCGTCCATTTAGGGAAAAGCGTTCCGCAGGTCTGACAGCAAAAAGTAAGTTTATTGGGTTTGGCCATGGGGTTCTCCTTCGCGGTTATAGTGATGCTAGGTTGGGCTAGGGTCAAGTTGATTACGCTGGCGAGACCGGCGATAAGGGATAAATTCACAGCATTCTCTTAATGGCGAATATTTTCAGAGCGGAAAGAAGTTTGGCTGGTTTCGACTTGAGCGTAAGTGATCAACTTCGAGATTACGTTGCATGCAAAATCCTTTTGCTATTTGAAAATATAGCCCCACGATAATTTGCGGGGCTCATAGTACTGTGTTACTTAACAGCTTTCCATGAACCATCTGGTTGGCGGCAAGCTGTGCCGTACATTTTTTGTTTTTGACCATTAATGTCTGCAACCGTCTGGTATTCGCGGCAGTATTCATTGCCTTTGACGGTGACATTTTTGACGGGGGTGACTTTATAATGGGCGCCGGTCTTTTGGTTGCTCCAGTATGCAGGCTGACCAACGTTGTTGGTTTCTAGTGCTTGCGACTGTTTCATTCTGTCGGTGTCGTCCATGCTCTTGCCAACAGCGTTGCCGATGAGCGCGCCCGCGCCAGCACCCGCAGCAATAGCTAAAACCTGACCGCGACCTTGACCGATAGTACTTCCTAATAATCCGCCTGCGACCGCGCCGGTGATCGTGCCAGCGTCCTGGTTGGACATGTTGGCGCAACCTGTCATGGCGATGCTGCAGAGGAGTAAAATACAGGTAGATAAAATACGTTTCATTGAAAATATCCTCGAGATAGTGATTCTTGTTCTTGCGTAAGATATTCTATACAGTAATATTCAGAATGCAAATTCATTAAAAGAGTTAAAAGACAATGACATACAGACCTTCTCATCCAGATGGCAGCTTCGGTGAATACAGTTTCACCTGTGATAAATCCCGTTTGGACCTGGACTACCTCTACAATATGCTCTGCATTCCCTCAAAATACTCTACGGGTTTGCCACCGGAACGTTTTCCGTTGGTCATTGAGCATTCCATTTGCTTTATGGTTTTTCATGATGGCAAGCAGGTTGGTTTCTCGCGAGTGATCAGCGATTACTCCGAGTTCGCGTCGCTGTGGGATGTTTTCATCGATGAGCCGCACCGCGGTAAGGGCGTCGGGCAGGCCTTGCTAAAATATATTTTTGAGCACCCGAATTTGCGCGGCACCTTCCGTTGGTTCTTGATGACAGAAGATGCGCATGGTTTGTATCAGAAGTATGACTTTAAAACGGAAGTTTATAATCCGTACATTATGATGAAGGTGAATGCTGGTTAGCACTAACCGCTCATCTTCAGTTCTTCCCAGTACTTTTCATAGAGATTCATGGTCTCTTCGCCGAGATCCTGTTGAAATTGGCCGCGCTTTAAAACGGATTTTGGCGGGTAGATGACTGTATTTTGTCGAATTTCGGGTGGTAACAGTTTTTGTCCGGCAAGATTGGCGATCGGATAGTTCATCAACATCGCTGTCTCTTTGCCTGATTCAGCTCGCAGCATGAAATTGATGAATGCATGAGCTTCATCTATGTGACGAGCCCCTTTAGGAATCGCAAAATTGTCGACCCAGATAGCGAACCCATCATCCGGGTAAATGAATTGAATGGTTTTGTTTTCGCGTGACGCCTTGTAGGCATCACCATTCCAGGACATGCCCAGCATCGCATCTTCATCGACGATAATTGAAATGACCGTCTCACTTGAAAACACTTTGACATTTTTCATCAGCAATTTGAGTTTTTCGAAAGCCTGTTTGATGTGCTCAGGGTTGGTGTCATTCGAAGAATAGCCAAGCGTAATCAGTGCCATGGAAAAGAGTTCGCGTGTGTCATCGAGCATTAATAGCTGATTGGCATAACGTGGATTCCATAAATCATCCCAGCGATGTATTTTTTTCATGTCGACATAGCGGCTGTTGACGAAGATGCCGGTGACGCCCCAAATAAACGGTGCGCTGTATTTGGATTCGGGGTCGTAAAGGGGGTGCAAGAATTCTGGGTTGAGATTTTTCCAGTTAGGCAATTTACTCATGTCGAGCTCGGCTAGCATGTTCAGTTTGCGCATGCGGTCGACGAAATAGCTGGATGGCATGATAACGTCGTAACTCGCTGACGAAGAGGCGCGAATTTTTGCAAACATGATTTCATTGCTTTGATAGGTTGAAAAATTAACTTTGATGCCGGTTTCTTTTTCAAATTGCTTCACGAGCGTATCGGAAATTTCACCTGTCCAAGCGTAAACATTCACAATTTTTTGTTCGGCGTACACGCCCATAGGCAGAAGCATGAACAATACAAATCGCAGGAAATGCTTCATATCTGCTCCTAATTTTTCTTTTTGAGGGCAAGCTGGGAGAGCACAATCAGCGTCAGGGTGACGCAAAACAGTACTGAACAGAGTGCATTGATTTCGGGTTTAACGCCGGAGCGCACCATGGAGTAAATGCGTAGTGGCAGAATATCGTATTCAGGTCCTGCTACAAAATAGCTGATGATCACGTCATCCAGTGAGAGCGTTAAGCTCATCATCCATCCGGCAGCAAGCGCTGGCCAGAGCATGGGGAAGATGATTCGGGTGAAAATGATGGAGTCGGTCGCACCCAGATCTTTTGCGGCTTCGAATATATTTTTATCGAAGCTGACGAGGCGGCCGTAGGTGGTGACAATCACAAAGGGAATGCAAAAGCTGGTATGAGACAAAAGCAGGGTGGTGAAACCCAGTTGTATATGCAAAAGGGTGAAGGTGATTAATAACGCCGCGCCGGTGACAATTTCTGGCGAAAGAATCAGGATGAAAATGAGACCGTATAGAAAATTGCGACCGGTGAAACGGTAGCGATAAATGCTAACCGCTGCCAGCATGCCGATGGTTGTCGCCATGGTGGCAGACGCGAGTCCGAGGACCAGCGAATGCAGTGCTGCGAGCCACAAGTCGCCATCTTGAAATAAATCACTATACCAATGCCAGGTGAAGCCTTGCCAGACTAATGAATATTGCGTGTCATTAAATGAATACACAATCAGGACAATGATCGGAATATAAAAGAACAGATAAATGGCGCTTAAGTATGAGGTGCGGGAGAGAGCGAGCGAGTTCATAGCCATTCTCCTTTATTGTTGCCGCGTGTTGACCACAGGTAGACGAGAATGAGTGCCGTCAGGATCAGTGTTAATACAATACTAAGTGCGGAGCCCATCGGCCAGTTCTCGGCAATCAAGAATTTATTTTGAATAAGGTTGCCTGCCAGAATGGATTTGGCGCCGCCTAGAATGTCAGAAATGTAGAACAAGGTCATCGCAGGTAGAAAGACCAGAATGCAGCCAGCAATGATGCCTGGCATGGATAAAGGAATAATGACACGACGAAAAGTGGTGAAACGATTGGCGCCAAGATCGCGTGCCGCATCGACAAGGCGATGATCCAGGCGTTCGATGTTGGTCATGATAGGTAAAATCATGAACGGTAATAAATTATAAACCAGGCCGATCACCACCGCAGTATTGGTAAAGAGTAGTGACAGAGGCTCATGAATGATGCCAGTCGCGAGCAGGAGGGTGTTTAAAACACCTTTGCCTTTGATGATGGCAATCAGTGCGTAGCTTCTAATGAGTGAGCTGGTCCAGAAAGGGATGATAACGAGCATCAGGCAGATGCTCTTCCACAGGCCCTGCATGCGGGTCACTATATAAGCAAACGGGTAGCCTAATAGCAGGCAGATCAGGGTTGCACTCCCGGCAATGAGCACTGAATTCTCGAAAATGCGCAGATAAATACTGTTATTCAGTTCTTTGTAGTTCTCGAGCGTCAGTGGCAAATGTAGCAGGCTGCTGGCATCATGGCTCAAAAAACTGGCACCGAAAACCAGGCAGAAAGGCAGCATGGCGAACAGGAACATCCACGTCCATACGGTTGTTAGCGAGAATAATTTAAAGCGGTTGTCAGTCTTCATGGGGCAAGATGACCTCCCAGCCCGTGGTCCAGTTTAACCAGACCTGCTCACCGCGTTTGTACTCGAGGCGCTCATCATCTTCATCAAAAAATTCGGTGGCGGAAACCAGTGTTTTATCCGGCAGGCGCACGACTAAGTCGACGGTTGAACCTTTGTAGGTGACTTCCTCGACAGCCGCTGTAAACATTTCACGCGTGTCTTGCACTTCAGAGGGGCTCCAGACACGTAGATCTTCTGGTCGCACCAATACGTTAATGCGCTGGCCAATTTGGAGCGGCAGGTTAGTTTTAATGGTGCGTTTCTTGTCTAGAATGTTGACGAGGAATTGCTTGTTGCCTTCGTCGGTCAGGACGGTTGCCTGAAAGATGTTAACTTCGCCGATGAATTTAGCGACCTTAAGGCTTTGTGGTTCTTCATACACCTCACGTGGCGTGCCAACTTGCTCAATATAGCCTTCTTGCATGACAACGACGCGGTCAGACATCGAGAGCGCTTCTTCCTGGTCGTGGGTCACGAAGATGAAGGTGATGCCGAGTTTGCGCTGTAACTGCTTCAGTTCAATCTGCATGGTCTTGCGCAGGCGATAATCAAGGGAGCTCAGTGGTTCATCGAGCAATAAAACGCGAGGACGGTTCACGGCAGCGCGGGCAATCGCGATGCGCTGCTGCTGGCCACCGCTTAACTGGTTAGGTTTACGTTCAGCGAATTTTTCTAGTTTGACCATCGCGAGTACATCGGCGACGCGTGACTCGATTTCATTTTGCGGAACGTGCTGGCAGCGCAAACCGAAAGCAACGTTTTCAAAAACGGTCATGTGCGGAAACAGGGCGTAACTCTGGAAAACGGTGTGGACGTGACGCTGATGCGGCTGCAAGCCATTAACATCTTTATTATCAATGTAGATAGTGCCGCTAGTGGGGTTTTCGAAGCCTGAGATGAGACGCAACAAGGTGGTCTTGCCGCAGCCCGAAGGGCCGAGCAAGGTTAGGAATTCGCCTTCGCGAACTTCAAGGTTAATGTCGTGCAGGATGTCATGGTCGTGGATAGACTTGAAGACACCTCGTAACTCAACAACGTTGTTGGCCAACTCATATTCCCCCAGTAACTCTCCGGTCGGGCAAGCCGACAGGCCGAAGAGCATAGCATTAAAAGAGGGGTATAATTATGGAGAGAAATGGAGGCATTGTCTATCTCTATGGTGTGCTTTTGGCTGCGGTGAGTTTGACAATAAAATGCTTGTCAATAGACGCTGCATCGATTATCTTTCACGTCACTGCAACAAATCCCCTCACCACACTGCCATACCCGCTTCATCCCTTGTTCTATTCTACGATGCCTCGTATGCATTCAAGTCGAGCGCTCAAGATCACATCAGTTTTACCCTACAAAAAAACGGAAAAATTCTAGATTAAATGGAGAACTGTCATGAAAGCACTAAGCGGACGTGAAGTACAAATCATCAGACAAACCGCACGCGGTTTCACCGCGAAAGAAATTGCAAAATTAATTGGCCTTGAGCATCGCACAATTGAAGTGTATGTCGGGAATATTCGTCGAAAATTACACGCAAAAAATATCGCCCACGCTGTCTTCATTGCAAGTCAGCAAAACATTCTCAACGAAATGAATTAAACCGATGTTGTATTTCTACAATATTGTTGAAATGCACGATGCCAATGATAATGACCACACTCGCAATCTCGCGAGAAATCAAAAAAAACCAAAAGGAAATAATTATGAAAAACGAACGTATTATGTCATTTAAAATGTCGCAAGTGATTGGGAAGGATGAGTTGAAGGATGTGTCGGCGGCAGGGCAAACGAATGCTTGGACAGCGAATGGAACATATCATGCTGGTGTATGGGATGGATGCGTTGATGTCAGTATTGACATGTAATTGAAAAGGAAAAAAGGATGAAAAAAGAAAGAATTGTTTCATATAAATTATCACAAAAAATAACGATTGATGATTTGAAAGATATTTCTGCTGCTGGTGGTGCAGGCCATACCGCAGTAGTAACAAATAACGGGACATATAGTCAATCAGGTACCGACACGATTTTTGATGTTGAAAGTGATGTAGGCTGATATTTCAATAGAAAAACTGATCTCACCTTTTATTTAGGCCGAATAGGAGGTGAGAATATTTAGAATTTAGGTGCAATTTTAATGAAAAAAATATTGATTCCCACCATGCCTGATGACACGCATGCTCTTTATGTCAAGTTAGCATTAGAAGAAAAAGGTCATTCAGTTACGCTGTGGTATACGGCAGATTATCCTGAAATACAGAAGCATACCTTCCGTTTGCAAGACGGTCATATCGACTGGTGCGCAAAAGGGCTAGATTTAGAAATTAAGAATAATAGTGATTTCGATGTTGTATGGATGAGACGGCCCAAAAAGCCAATCATGCCTAACTATTTGCACCCTGATGATGTTGCCAATGCTGAGAATGAAAATGGCGAATTCTTTAAAACGATGTGGCAAGTGATTGCCCCGAACGCGATCTGGGTGAATCCTATTGCTAGTTTAAGATCTGTTAATTCGAAGCTATATCAGCTCAAAATAGCCAGTGAAATAGGTCTATCTATACCTGAGTCATTGTTCTCAAATGATCCGGACGAAATCAGGAAATTCATTAGAAATTATGAAAAAGGTGAGGTGATCTACAAGCCAATCTTCCCAGTTTATTGGGTTAGTGAGGATGCGTTGCGATTAACTTATACCAATCGAATTTCGGAAGAACTATTACCTTCAGATGCTTTATTACAAAGTACGCCAGGTATATATCAGAAGCGGGTTGAGAAATCCTATGAATTACGAATCACATATTTCGGTGAAAAGGCGATTGCGGTGAAATTAAATTCGCAAGATCATCCTAAGGCAAAGATTGATTGGCGGTCCGTTCCATGTTTTGAGATTGGAATTGAAGCTTATCAACTCCCAGACGATATAGATGAAAAGTGTAAGGAGTTTATGAGGAGGATGAATGTAAAATTTGGTTGTTTTGATTTTATCGTTACACCTGAAGGTGAATATTACTTCCTTGAAATAAATGAACAAGGCCAATTTCTTTGGATCGAAGAAGCAAATCCGAGCATTAAAATGCTCGAGGCTTTTACAAATTATTTAATCGATTGCGCGGGTGGTGATAGAGGTGACGAAGAATGCCCTGTATCTTTGTTAGATTTCCAGGATGAGGTGTCTGCGATGCTTGCTAGTGCAAAGGCTGTACATAAAGATTTAGGATTATTTGTATAATTTATAAGGGTAAGAAATATGAAAAGTTTAAAACTAAGCAGAACCGCAAATTTTTTCCTAGTATTAGCCATGATGTTGACGACTAATGTTTTTGCAAAAATGAATGGTGTTACACGGGATATTTATACACTAGATGTTTACAAAACTAATTCGATTACAGCTGAAGAAGTGGATAGGAAGTATCAGAAAGAAATAACACAAATTGCGAAATATTTAATTGCACTGAACGCGATGCCAAATATGCAAAGTGCGATAGATCTTAAGGGCCCTCTTAATGTGGTAATGGATGGTGTTAGGAAGAGTGGTGATTTTTCTTATGTGGGAATGACACCCGTTGTATACCCTGGAGGTAAGAAAATTGGTATCAGCATCGATGTTGTAGATAAAAGCGATGCTAAGCGCTTGCAAGGCATGACCATGGCGCCAGTGGGAAGTTATTCTGATCCTAATGGGTTGCTAGCAAGTTGGGGCGCTTATGAGGAATATGGACGAAATCATTTATTTAACGCGACAATGAAGGCAATGCTTGAAGATTGCCCGGCCTATCACTGTTTGTTTGGGTTCAATGATCCTGCTGTGAAAAAATATGCGGTTTTATTCAATACCGAAGTTCCCAAGTATAAGAATGAGCTGGTGACTATTTTGAGGAATGATAAAGATGAAATGAAGAGAGGAACCGCCGCGTTTCTATTAGCCCACTTGAAAGATGGTAATGAGGTTATTAGTATTCTTACACCTTCCATGCGCGACCCCAGTTCAGGTGTTCGTAATAATGTGATGCGAGTGTTGCTGGAAGCTGTTACGAAGGTTAACGACCTTGATTTTCCAGTAGAAGAGGCAGTTCATGCACTAAGCTATCCTACGACAACTGATAGAAACAAAGACCTCTACCTCCTCGGTTCTTTAGCAGAAAAGCCACGCTATAGACAATATATCAAAGATCACGCCTGTCATGCATTACTCGAGCAGTACCATTTGGTGCAGCTGAATCTGCATAGTGGTGCTTATTCAGCTCTGAAGAATATTAGTGGAAAAGATTACGCGATGGATGATGTAGCTGCATGGGAGTCATGGGTTGCTAAAAATTGTCCTGCTCCTGATATGGTGTGAGGATTTATCGTGACGAATTCTATCTCAAATACTAAGTCAATTTTTCGGGAAAATGCTTTAAATAGCCTTAATGCTATCACTGATATTCAATACTCACTCAAGGTGGTCGACGTCAAGTCGATCACTTATTTAATGGCAGCTTTCTTGATATTTAGTGGGATTGTAATTTGGGGAATATTCGGAAGTCTCACTGTTGAAATTCCAGCAACAGGCATATTGCTCACCAGTCAACAAATTGAAATCGCAGAACAGCGTGATAGAGAAGCCAGAGAGGAAAAACGTGTTTCACTGGAAGAGAAAAAATCACTGTTACTCAAAAAACAAATGCTCTATGACAAGCACTATTTAACGATCGATGAAGTGGATAAGGCGCGGCAAGAATACCTTGATGCGAAATCGAATATGAATACTTACTCGATAGCGTATCCTGAGCAACTAGATCGATTATTTGACGATGCCGATTTTAGTAAATTGGCACCCATGGAGGCGCTAGTGTTTGTTAGTCACGACCAAGGGAAGAAAATTGTGAAAGGGTCACAAGCGTATTTACTGCCTTCAACGCTGTCATCTTATGAGTATGGTTATATTAACGGCAGCGTGAGAAGTATTTCAGAATTTCCCGCAACAAAGGAATCGGTGTACGCTTATCTTGGTAATGCCAGTTTAGTCGATGAGTATTTTTCCGGTGGGTCGCCGTTTGTGGTGAAAATCAAACTCGAGTCGCGGCCTGGCAGCGCAAGCGGTCTGCGTTGGACCACTGATAATGGTGCGCCATTCCGAATTGACGCGGGAAGTGTTGTTTCAGCAAAAATAATCAGCAGTCATTATCGCCCCTACCAGCTGCTCATGAAGCAATATCTGGCAGGCTGATGTCAGTGATGCGAAAATTAATCGGCTCTCTTCGTCCCTATAATGGTATCAAAACAGCAACGATATTGCAGTTATCGGCGACGGAATGTGGCGTGATTTCACTGGCGATTCTGTTTGCGTACTTTGGGGTGAATGTCAGTGTCGATGTCCTGCGCGAACATTGCGGCACGTCAAGAGATGGCGCCAAAGCCGCAACCTTAATCAATGTTGCGGAGAAATTTAAGTTTAGCGCTGCAGCTTATCGTGTTGAGCTGGATGATATCCGTAAGTTGACGCAGCCAGTAATAGCCTTCTGGAAATTCAATCATTATATCGTGATAGAGGGTGTCGGCGTCGATAAAGTATACATTAATGATCCCGCGTCAGGTCGCACGACGGTCAGCTTTGATGAATTTGATCGGGCATTTACGGGTATTATTATTTCAATCGATCCGAATGAAGATATCACGCTCCTTAAGAAGCGCCACCAATTTTTACCGATGTTAAATGAGTGGGTGAGCCGATACCGTTACGATTTGACCTTCGTTATTGGGTGCATGGTGCTTGCTGCCAGTGTGCCGTTGCTCAATGCAAAGCTTTCAAGCTTATTCATCGACTACGCGGTGATTGGGCGTAATGATAACATGATACCAGGTGTTTTTTTCGCGACGCTTGCGGCGGGTCTGGTTTTAACGCTCACAATGAGCAGGCAGAGGTTGGCGCAATTTCGATTAACGACCAAAGCTAGCATCATTAAATCATCTGAAATTATGCAGCACATGCTGAAGCTGCCTTTATTGTTTTATTCGTTGAGACAAAAAACGGACATCTCCGCTATTCTGATGCGCTCAGAAGTGGTGGCTAATATGATATTCAAAAGCATGGCAGTCCTCTTAATGAATAGCGTGACGATATTATTAAGTCTGTTCTGTTTGATAAAAATCGACTCAGTCCTTGTTTTTGCGTTGTTGGTGCTAGCGCTTGTGTTGTTGACAGGCATCACTATCCTTTCCAGATTCAATTATCATTATGAACAATCGAATATGCACGCACTTGGAAAATTTTATGGGCTGACATTATCAGCTATCAAGAATATTGAAACGATCAAAACCTGCGACATTGAGCACTCAACTTTCACGAAATGGTATTCAGCTTTTTGTGCGAAAATTCAAGCGCAAGATAAGACTAATGTCGTGACAATCTTGATGGATTGCCTTTATCAATCATTTAGCTCTCTCTCAATGCTCGTCACCTTTTATCTTGGCATTGCAAGGGTAGCTGAGGGTCGACTTTCTGTCGGTGAGCTAATGGCATTTTACTCGTTGCAAATGTATTTCTGCGGCCAGTTGATCAGTATTCTGAATGCAGGGAAAGACACGCAAAGTTCGTTGGCCTCCCATTCCCGCATTAATGACATCTTACAATATAAAATAGACGAACGTTTTTTACCGCGCCTAGTAGAAGAGGGGTGTTCGTCAGAAGCGGCTCTCTCATGTCATGACATTACATTTTTTTACAATAAAGCTGAACAACCGACGTTGACGAATATCACGCTCGAGATTCTTGCCGGGCAACATATTGCTTTGGTAGGTGGCACAGGTTCGGGTAAATCAACGCTGGTGAAAATATTATGTCATTTGCAGCCAGCCTCATCCGGCAATATTTGGCTGCACGGCCGGCGTATCGAAACCTATTCCGCTCACGAACTGACGAAAGAATTCGCTTATGTCTCTCAAGATGTCTCGCTCTTTGCCGGTACCATTTATGAAAATTTAACGATGTGGCACGAAGGCATTGATCCGTCAGTTATCCAATCGGCCATCGAAGACGCTTGCTTAGGTGAGTTGATCGAGGCGCGCGGATTACACGGTTGTGTAGAAGAGAGCGGCAATAATTTTAGTGGTGGTGAACGCCAGCGAATTGATATTGCGCGTGCCTTGATTCAAGGTGCTTCGTTGTTGGCGCTAGATGAGGCGACCTCTGCTTTAGATGTCGAGACAGAGAACCGTCTCCTGCAAAACCTGAGACGTAGAAATATCACGATCATTTTCGTCGCGCATCGTCTTTCCACCATCAAACATTGCGACCAGATATTGGTGATGGAGAAGGGGTGCATTGTTGAGCGGGGTTCCCACGCGCAACTGTTAGCCCAGCTCACACACTATCAACAATTATTATTGAGTGAGAGCCTAGATTAATGCAAGCCGTCAGTCCATTCTTCGCGGATTTATTATCGAAAACCCATCCGCATTACTCTAAGACCAGTGCGAAACAACGTTGTCTAGAATATGCGGCGCAGTGCTATGGTGGCCAGAATGTAAAGCTGATATCTCTGCCAATCGCTTTGCAGTTATACACGGATCTTCAGGCATCATTTTGTCCGCTACTCCTTCAAGCTGAAGGCGATGATCAGTATTATATTCTCTCTGCGCGGGGAAAGAAGATTTATGATGGCACTAGTAATAGGTTGATGCATTCCTCTCAGCTTAACCAATTAAAACTCACTCATGCGTGGCAATGTACTCCAGCCGGATTACCTATCATTTCCAAGTTGTCGCAGCTGTTCCCCACCGTTTTGTCTAACTTTAGGCGCGATCTTATATTCGCTTTTATATTGGGCTGTGTTGTCACCATTTTCTCGATCATGATTTCTATGGTATCGGGTTATCTGGTTAGTCATGCTCACGAATTGGCTGGCGGGCGTTGCATCCCCATATTCCTCAGCCTCACTTTAGTTTTTCTTAGTGCGACGTTGATGGCGTACATGGAGGGTATTCAGCAAAAAATGTTGAATACAAAATTATTGATGTTCACGCTGCCAAGCTTGTGGAGTCATTTATTGTCACTGCCGCTGAAATCCATTCAGCAGTTCACCACGGGCGATCTATCCCAGAAATTATTCGACTATGAAATTGCGATGTCATCGCTGCTGTCCACGTCACTATCTATCTTGTTGTATAGCGTCGCCATCTTAACCTTGCTCGCGTATATGGCGACTTGTCATGCCAATCTCGCATTGATTTATCTCATCGTATGTGTGGTTTTTACGGCAGTGAAGTTCTATTATGCGCCAGCGAATATGCGGAGCATTCATCACATGCTGGCTCAGCAAAGTAGGCTCACACAATATGTGAATGAAACATTATTGCAAATACATAAAATTAGATCGGCAGGTATTGAAGATAAAGTATTCAGCTGTTGGCTTAAAAATTTAGTGATGGTCAAATCACATGCTGAGCAATCACTGTTAATTGAATTGCTAGTGATGATACTCGAATCATGGATCCCCATCACCTTGCTGATGACCTTCTATCTCGCGCTTTATTTCTTTCCATCGACAACGGACACTGGCACGCTATTACAATTTATGATTGTCTCTGCCCAATTCGCTTCTCTCTTCGATAAATTATCATCACGTCTTTTTTTGTTTATTCATTTTTTGCCAAATCTCCAGCGCATGGAAAAAATTGCAGAATTAGAACCCGAAAAATTCGATGAGCATCTTCATGCTAGCGCAGAGATGCGCGGCGAGCTCGCCCTCACGAATGTGAGTTTGTTTCAAGCCGGCGGCGATCAAGCCGTATTATGTGATCTTTCACTGACTTTTCCCGCGGGTAAATTCATTGCAATCATCGGTCATTCCGGCGCCGGAAAATCCAGCCTATTTAAATTGCTACTCGGGTTTGAAAAGCCAGCTAGGGGCACCATCACCATCGATCACCAGCCCTTTTCTAATTTCAATATCAGCGCGATTCGCAAACAATTCGGTGTTGTCCTCCAGACGACCAATATTTTGCCGGGGACCATTCTGTCAAACCTATCCGCCCATCGCCCTCTGACTCATGATGAAGCATGGCATCTCGCGCGCCTCGTTGGCCTAGACGAAGAGATCAATGCGATGCCGATGAAGATGCATACCTACCTTTCAGATAATGCCAGTGAGTCCATCTCCGGCGGCCAAAAGCAAAAAATACTCATAGCGCGCGCACTCGCGGCGCACCCCAAGGTGCTGTTACTGGATGAGGCGACATCGGCACTTGATAACCATAGCCAGTCACTTATTTTCAAAAATCTAGAAGCTTTGCAACTCACTCGCGTAGTGATCGCCCATCGGTATAGTACGATCGTCAATGCCGACATCATTTATTGTCTCGAGGCTGGGCGTTTAAAGGATAGCGGAACCTACCAAGAGCTGGTCAGTCGTGGCACCATTCAGCCACCGTAAAACTTCTCCTTGCTATTTGCCGCCAATTTGTAAGAATTCACCATCCCAGCACAGACTGGAAACTTTCCGCGATCTCTACATAGTGCAGGCTTGGGTTTATGCAAACAACAACCGAAGTAATTGATTTCAATGACTTATCCAGTGACGATGCGCAAAATCAGCTGCGTCAGTTCCAGATCAATCTCAGTGTCGACGAAGCTCTCACGATCCAAAATAACTTTCTAAAACGACCACCGACCCTGGCTGAATGCATATTATGGTCGATTCAGGGTTCAGAGCATTGCTCCTATAAAAGTAGTCGCCGTCATTTGAAGCAATTTGTGACAGACGGCCCGCACGTCATTCTCGGTGCCAAAGAAGATGCCGGTGTCGTGACGGTTGCGACAGACCATCAAGGCCGCCGTTACGGCGTTGTGGTCAGTCACGAATCACATAACCACCCCTCACAGATTGTGCCTTATGAAGGCGCCGCCACGGGCGTGGGTGGCAACGTGCGTGATGTCAGTTGCATGGGCGCTGAAGTGATCGCCGTCGCCGACAGCCTGCGCTTTGGCGACATCCATCGCGCCAAAACCCACTGGATCCACCAAGGTGTGGTTGGTGGGATAGCCGGTTACGGTAATCCACTCGGCATCCCCAATATTGCAGGCGATGTCTATTACGATCCGGCTTATAACGAAAATTGCCTGGTGACCGTGGTGACCCTCGGTGTGGTGCGTGAAGATCACGTCATCCATTCGTACGCCCCCGTGAATGCCGATGATTATGTTTTCATTCTCGTGGGCAAGCCCACAGATAATAGCGGTTTTGGCGGTGCGAGCTTCGCGTCCTCCACGCTGCACGAAGACCAGAAAGAACGCAATAAAGGCGCCGTGCAAGAACCGAACGCATTCTTGCAGCGTCATATTTTAAAGGCGAGTAACGCCTTATTTCAGCGCTTACGCGATGAAAACCTGATCGATAAAGTGGGTTATAAAGATCTGGGTGCAGGTGGTGTCGCTTGTGCCAGCGTTGAATTAGCTGAGGCCGGTGGCTACGGTGCTGAAATTGATCTCGAAAAAGTTCCGGTCAGCATGGCTGATTTAATGCCGCCCGTTATCTTGTGTTCGGAAACCCAGGAACGTTTCATGTGGGTGGTGCCGCCAACGTTGGTCGATATGGTATTAACGCATTACAACGAAACCTTTGCGCTACCCAAAGTGTCAGAAGGTGCATGTGCTGCGGTCATCGGCAAAATTCGTACCGATGGCTTGTACGTCGTCAAACACCACGGTAAAGAAATTGTCCGCGCTAAAGCGAGTGACGTGACACAAGGCATTTTATATGACCGCCCTTACGCAAAAAAAATCACATCGCTGCAAGAACCTGTCTTGCCTGAGCCGACTGACTACAACAGCGTCTTGTTAAAATTACTCGCGCATGAAAATATTGCATCGCGTGCGCCCATCATGGAAATGTACGACAAACAAGTGCAGGGCCGCACTGTCATCGAAGCGGGACGTGCGGATGCCGGCGTCATGCAACCGTTCAATGAAGAGAAATACCCAGAAGAAATTCGCAATACCGGCATCGCGTTGTCACTCGATCAAAACCCACGCTTTAATAAAATCGATGCTTATTGGGGTGCGGTGAACGCTGTCACTGAATCCATTCGCAATGTCGTCGCTTCCGGCGCATCGCCTGTCGCACTCAGTGATTGTCTGTGTTTTGGTAATCCTGAAAAGCCCGAGCAAATGGCTGATTTCGTTGATTCGGTGCGCGGTATCATTGATGCCTGTGGCGCCGTGCCATTAGTGGAATATCCAGCTTCCACGCTGCCGGTTATTGCGGGCAACGTGTCGCTTTATAATGAATCTTCAACAGGCGCCATTCCACCGAGCCCCATGATTAGTTGCCTTGGTGTAATGCCCGATGTGAATTTTGCACTGACCTACGACTTAAAGCGCACCGATACACTCCTCATTATGGTCGGCGATCGTAAAGATGAATGTGGTGGTAGCGTGTATTATCAATTACATAATGAGCTAGGTGCGAATATACCCAAGCCCGACCTCGCAACCTTTGGTGCAGAAGTGCACGCTGTGTCTTACCTCATCCAGCAAGGTCTGGTATTATCCGCGCATGATATTTCCGAAGGCGGTGTTGCGGTCGCGCTGGCAGAAATGAGTTTTTATAACAATATCGGCGTCAAAGCCGAAATACCCGGCAACTTGGCCACCAGTAAAAAATTATTTGGCGAATCCGGCGGTTTTATTCTCGAAGTCATGCGCGACAAAATAAGTGAGATACAAACCATCTTGATTGAACACAAGCTGGTCGGCATCGTCATTGGTGAAACACGCAAAGATAAGCGTCTCATCATGAACGGCGTCATCGATTTACCAGTATCTGAAGCACAAGCAGTTTGGGAACATGGATTAAGGGATAGACTTTTATGACAGCCATCGATTACAAAACCGCCGGTGTGGATATTGCCGCTGGAAATGAAGCTGTGCGCCGGATTAAACGTGATGTTGAAAGTACGTTTGCGCCGGAAGTATTGACTGGCATTGGTAGCTTCGGCTCCATGTTCGATTTGAAACCGATCATGCAGCAATACCGTCATCCCGTTCTCGTGCAAAGTATTGATGGCGTTGGCACTAAAATGATGGTTGCCAAAATGATGCAGAAATTCGATACCATTGGCATGGATTTGGTGTCTGCGACGACCAACGATATTATCGTTCTCGGTGCGAAACCACTGACATTGCTCGACTATATCGCTAACGATAAATTGAAACCTGATGTCGTCGAGAAAATTGTGCACGGTATGGCACTCGCATGCCGCGAAAATAATATCTCGCTAGTCGGTGGTGAAACGGCTGAAATGCCGGGAACCTATTTGCCGGGCGAACATGATTTGGTGGGCGTCATTACCGGTGTGGTAGAGAAAGATGAAGCGATTCTTGGCAAGAATATTGCGCCGGGTGATATCGTTGTCGCGTTTCCTTCCAGCGGTTTGCATACCAACGGCTATTCTCTCGCACGCAAATTATTTTTTGATGTTGGCGGCTACACCGTTGATAGCATCACCCCAGAATTATCACAAAGTGTCGGTGAAACTTTATTAATCCCTCACATTAACTACACGCGACCCGTGCTGCACATGCTGGCTGAAAAAATAGAGATCAAAGGCATGGCGCATATCACCGGTGGCGGTTTATTAGAAAATATTCCAAGAATTTTACCGAAACACTGTGCGGTCGCTATTCGTAAGAACGCCTGTCCTGTTTTGCCAGTATTTTCCATGTTGTGCAAACTAGGTCAATTAGACGATCACGAAGCTTACCGTACTTTTAATATGGGAGTTGGTTTGGTCATGATCGTGTCTCCAGATGCGTTGCCAGCAATGAAGGCAGCGTTAAAAGCATATCCAGAATTTCCGCTCTATGAGTTGGGTGTTGTCACCGTCGGTGAACAACAAGTGAGGCTGACGTAATGCGTATTGGCATCATTCAATTTCCAGGCTCTAACTGCGAACGTGAAACGATTCTTGCGGTCAAACGCGCAGGCATGGAAGCGGTTGAATTTCTCTGGAATGAGTCGCATGAGAAATTGCGCGACTTCGACGGCTATATTATCGTCGGCGGTTTTTCTTATGAAGACCGCTCACGCGCGGGTGTGATTGCCGCATTGGATCCTGTGATGCAGGAAATTAAAGTGCAAAGTGAAGCGGGTAAACCCATTTTAGGTATTTGCAACGGCGCACAAATTCTGGTTGAGACCGGCTTGGTCCCTGGACTCGAAAATAATAAATTAGGCATGGTGCTCGCTGAAAATAAGCGTACCGCACACGGAAAAATTTTAGGAACCGGGTTTTACAATGCCTGGGTTAACATGCGTTTGAGTGATCGCCATCAACGTAACGCTTTCACGCGTCATCTCAACACGCAAAATATTTTGCATATTCCTGTGGCGCATGGCGAAGGTCGTTTTGTCATGTCAGAGGCATTACTGCAAGAAATTCAAACTCAAGGTTTGAATGTTTTCCAGTACTGTGATGCAGCAGGACAGATTGACGAACACTTTCCCGTTAACCCCAATGGTTCAATGGGGAATATTGCCGCAATTTCAAATAAAGCCGGCAATGTGATGGCAATGATGCCGCATCCGGAACGTACCACCAACGGCGACGCCATTTTCAACTCCATGCGCGACTATATTGCGGAAGGACACAGACAGGAAACGATTCCTTTGTATTATTATCCACGTCAAACACAGATTTCACCTTATAAAAAACAGGCGACGCATCACGAATGTATCGTTGAGTTAATGATTACGGATAACCATGCGTTAACCGTGCAAAATACGCTGCGCCAATTGGGTATTCCCGTTAAAGTGCGTCGGCAAGTTCATTATGATATTAAATGCGATTCAGCAGATACGCTGGAGCGTATCAAAAAAACGGGTGTGCTTTACAATCACCGCAAGGAGATGGAATTAGCGCCTGGCGAAGTGAAGTCTCCGAATGCGGCTGTTTATTTAGTGCGTGCGAAGGAAGATCTGCACGGACAACAAATGCAGCAAACACTCGAAGATCATTTTGCTATTCAGGGCATTAACTCCATTAGTCACGGTATGTTGTGGTATTTCGAGGCAGAAGACGCCAAGATTGCTGCGCTTGCCGCAAAAATTTTATCAACTAACATAATATTTAATCCCTATGCCCATGACTGCTTCCAATACCATCTCGCCGCATCTTGACCTCATCCGTCAAGCTTTGCCGAATTGTCTGACGACAACCTCGTATACATTCGGCAAAAAATACCAGGGTAAAGTACGTGATACTTACGACCTGGGTGACAAACTAATTTTAGTAACCACCGATCGCCAAAGCGCATTTGACCGTGTGCTCGCTGCTGTGCCGTTTAAAGGCCAGGTGCTCAATTTGACAAGTGCCTGGTGGTTTGAACAGACGGAAGCGATAATCCCAAATCACGTGATTGTGATACCCGATCCGAATGTCACGATTGCTAAAAAATGTGAAGTTTTCCCCATTGAATTTGTGGTGCGGGGTTACATCACCGGCACAACCAGCACTTCACTCTGGACTGTTTATAACAGTGGTGTGCGTGAATATTGCGGCATTACATTCAAAGATGGATTACGTAAAAATGAACGTTTACCAATACCATTGCTGACACCCACTACGAAAGATAAAGATCACGATCGTCCGATCAGTCCGGCTGAAATTATATCAGAAGGTTGGATGAGCGCGGCGGATTGGGAAGAAGCGAGTGCAGCAGCTCTCAAATTATTTGCATTCGGGTCGAAAAAAGCAGCCGAACACGGCTTGATACTCGTCGATACCAAATATGAAATGGGCCGTGATGCAGAGGGCCGCATTGTCCTCGTTGATGAAATTCATACACCCGATTCCAGTCGTTACTGGTTAAGTGCCGATTACGAAGCGCGTTTCGCTGCCGGCAAAGAGCCTGACAATATCGATAAAGAATTCTTACGAATTTGGTTCAAAGATCATTGCGATCCTTATCAGGATGCAGAGCTACCCAAGGCGCCCGATGAATTAATCGTGACGCTGGCGTCGCGTTACATCCAGTTATATGAAATGATTACAGGCAAGCCTTTTTCCTTCACTCAAACTGCAGTGCCGGTTGAAAAGCGCATCATGCGCAATATAGCTGGCTGGCTAGGATAAAATATGTGTGGAATAGTCGGGATAGTTAGCAAGGACGCCGTCGCGGCGGAGATTTACGATAGTTTGATTCATTTGCAACACCGCGGTCAGGATGCGGCCGGGATGATAACGTCTGATTCGCGTTTTTATCCCAAGCATGGACTCGGTCTCGTGCGGGAAATTTTCACGCCGCATGACATTGGCTTGTTGAAAGGCAATATGGGTATTGGTCATACGCGTTACCCAACGGCGGGCGGTTACACCCAAGCTGAAATTCAGCCAATGTGGATAGGTAGTCCGCGCGGTATTGCGCTCGCACACAATGGCAATCTGGTGAATTACCCGGAACTTGCGGATGAAATCCGTCATAAACAGCATCGCCATTTAAATTCCACACTCGATTCCGAAGCCATGCTCCATATTCTCGCTGATCATCTCGCGATGGGTGCTGAACAAGAGCACGATAGCCATGGGTTTTTCGAGCGGCTATGCAAATCGGTGCAGGTTGTCTACGATCGCGTGCAAGGTTCGTACTCGGTCGTGGGTTTAGTCATTGGTCAGGGGCTCATTGCTTTTCGTGATCCCCACGGCATTCGACCGCTGGTTTATGGCGAACGCCAGCGCGCTGACGGTGGTGTGGATTATATTTTTGCTTCAGAAACCACAGCGTTTTACGCTTTAGGATTTGAACCTAAAGGCGACTTGCAACCGGGCGAGGTTGCGTTTGTGAATAGAGATGGAAAGCTCTTTCGTCGTGTCTTGACCAACAAAGCTTTTCGCCCCTGTGTTTTTGAATATGTTTATTTCGCGCGTCCCGACGCCGTTTTAAATGGTGTCAGTGTGTATCGTTCACGATTACGCATGGGGCAAAACCTCGCACAACAATGGAAACAGAAATTTCCTGAGTGCCTGCCGGATGTCGTGATACCCGCACCCTTTACCGCAAACACCGCCGCTTTATCTTTTGCGCATGAAATCGGCGTGCGTTATTCCGAGGGGTTATATAAAAACCCCTTCATTGGCCGTACGTTTATCATGCCCGATCAAAAGGCACGTTCGCGTAGTGTGCGTTATAAATTGACGCCACAAAAAACTGAAATTGAAAATAAAAAAGTCTTGGTCGTTGATGACAGTATCGTGCGTGGCACAACGTCTCGCGAAATTATCAAAATGATACGTGAATACGGCGCGAAAGAAATTTATCTGGTTTCCTCTTGTCCGCCGATTGTTAATCCGTGCTTTTATGGCATCGACATGCCATCGCGCAGCGAATTAATTGCCGCGACACACTCCGAAAAGAAAATTGCTGAGTATCTCGGTGTCGATCATCTCCTCTATCAATCGCACGACGATTTAATTGAGGCCGTGACTCGGCGTGGCGAGCATCAGATAGAACGTCCGTGCATGGCTTGCATGGATGGGGATTACGTATGTGGTAATATAACCGAAGCAAAAATTCAGGAACTCGAACATAAGCGTGTAACGGAAAGGGCGTAAATAATGAATATATTAATTATCGGTTCAGGTGCACGTGAACATGCTATTGCGTTTGCATTACATCGTTCTCCACAAAAACCAGCCATTTATTGCTGTGGTGCTTCGACTAATCCTGGCATCAAACAAATGACGCAGGGCTATTGGGTGGGCGATTGTTCAGACACCGCAGCCGTTGCAGCGATCGCGAAGGAGTGGGGCATTCATCTTGCCATCATTGGCCCAGAGGCACCGCTAGAAAAGGGATTGGCCGATGTGTTGTGGCAAAACGATATTCCAACGATCGGCCCACGCAAGGCACTCGCCAAAATCGAAACCAGCAAAGAATTCGCACGCGATCTAATGTCGGCCCACCATATTCCAGGCTTGCCGCGTTATCGTGCGTTCCACAATATGGAAGGTGTCTCTGAGTTTTTACAAGAGCTGGGTGAAGATGGTTATGTGGTGAAAGCAAACGGATTGATGAGCGGCAAGGGTGTGAAAGTCGCGGGCGATCATTTGCATTCATTTGCTGAAGCCTTAGCGTTTTGTGAAGAAGTTCTCAGAGTCCAGCCAGCGTTTGTTATCGAAGAAAAACTGGTCGGTCAGGAATTTTCTTATATGGCATTTTGTGATGGTGAAAACCTGATCCCCATGCCTCTCGTGCAAGATCATAAACGTGCGCATGTGAATGATGAAGGCCCGAATACGGGCGGTATGGGGAGTTATTCTGATGCCAATCATTCACTGCCATTCCTGACGCAAGAGGAAGTCACGACCGCCTGGAATATTAATGAAGCCGTTTTCAAGGCTTTGTCGGGTGATGTCAAAGAAAAATATATCGGCATTTTATACGGCAGTTTTATCGCGACAGCGAAGGGTATTTACGTGATTGAGTTCAATGCCCGCTTTGGTGATCCTGAATCATTAAATGTATTAAGCATTCTCACTTCCGATTTTGTTGCCGTGTGTAAAGCGATGGTGAGTGGCAGCTTGACGCCTGATCTCGTCGAATTCGCCAACAAGGCAACAGTTTGCAAATATGCTGTTCCAGAAGGTTATCCGGATGAATCGATCAAAGATACTCCGATCGAAATTGCGGCCGTTAAAAATAAAGCTTATTTATACCTCTCTGCCGTTGATGCACGTGATGGCACCATCTATGCGCTAGGCTCACGTACAGCCGCTTACGTCGGTGTCGCCGATACCATCACGGCGGCTGAAAAAATCGCTGAAACGGAAGTGTGTGCGATCGGCGGTCGTCTTTATCATCGTGAAGATATCGGTACCGAACGGCTCATACAAAAACGTGTGGATGCTATGCGTAAACTCCGCACCTTATGAAACGTATCGGAATTCTTGGGTCAACACGTGGTACGCATTTAACGACACTCGCTGAAGCTGAGCGCAAGGGGCAATTGAATGGAACGTTGCAACTGGTTATTACTAACAAGCCAGATGCCCTCATTCTAGAGCGTGCGCGCGAATGTCGGTTGCGCGCTCAATTCCTCGATCCCGAAGGGTTGTCACGTGAAGCTTACGACGCGCGTGTTTCGGATGCATTTCAAGCTTATGATATTGATTTCATTATTCTGATGGGTTATATGCGAATTTTATCGCCAGCATTTGTGCGTGCCTGGGAGCATAAAATGATGAATGTGCATCCTTCATTATTACCAGCGCATGCCGGCAAAATGGATATCGATGTTCACGAGTCGGTGCTTGCAGCGGGAGATCAGGAAACGGGTTGTACCGTACACTACGTCACCGAAAAGGTTGATGCAGGCCCCATCATTTTACAAAAAAAATGTCCGGTTAGAGTCGGTGATACAGCCTTACAGCTAAAAGAACGCGTGCAACAGCTAGAAGGTGAGGCATTAATCGCAGCCCTTGATCTTATAGTGTAGCAGTCGCCGCATCTTTATCAGTTTCAGTGCTTTCTTTTTTATTTTTTTCCTGCCTGCGTTGGCAGCTTTTATCAAACATACGTGCGAACCGGCCATGTGAAAACGCTCCGCAGGCCGGCGTACTACCGCGTATGATGGTGAGCTTCTCCGGAGTGGATGGCGCGTCTGTTCTGAATAAGTGGTTATTCAATACAAAATAACTGGCACTATCTTTTAGTTCGCGATCATACTTGATCGTGTTGATGGGTTCGTTGGTAGTAGGATTTAGTCCCCACGTCGTGCGTTGCCAGTATTGTAGCAGCGCCAGAAAATCGGTGGTGTACGACTCATCCAGAATAACAGGATGTGTCGGAATGATCGTAAATGAACTGCCCGGTTCAATCGCTACTAATAAGTTGTCAGGAATGCGGTCATTCGGAAATGCTTCTTTTTCCAATATTTCCATATTGGTGCAATGGGCGTATTTCGTTTCAGCCAGTGCAATCATCGCATTATATTCGGCCATCGCCTGGTAAATCGGTTTCAGCAACTGATGCGTTCGCGCTTTGTTAAGAAAATCGTCGAGAGCCGCCAGTCGTTCAAAATCAATTTCAAGCGACTCGAGCGGTTTATCGGTGAACGGATGCAGAAATTCATGCAGATACTTATGCCGACGGCATTCGTTGAAATCTTCGAGGGTCATTTCCATAATTTTGGCGGTACGATTTTCATAACATTGCATTTCCAGTGCAATCAATTCTGGAATTTTCGCCAGTTTTTCATTATCGACAATCGGATCCTTGTTGGTATCGACTTTATCATTGTGATGAATGTTGATAGAGATGTGATATAAATTTCGTTCGTAATCCGCGGTGGCGCGAAGGAGTGCCGCGCGTTTCAATTCAGCCAAATCCTTCTCTTTTTCATGCGTCTCTTCTTGTGATTCCTTTCGGGCTGGTTGAGTGACCAGTAATTCGAAAAAGTCTACGACGACATTGCCATCCAGCTTAACCGGCAAGGTCATGATGGAGTGGCTCAGCATGGATAATAGTGGTTGGGGTACGACTAGATCTTTGCAGTGATAATGCTTTAAAATATCCTCGCTGCGGAATGCTAGTAATGCGCTGATGTCAGTGGCTGATTTGCCCGATAACTGTGTCGACAACGCAGCCTGACGTATGGCCTCGATACGGTGAACATATAGAATCATTTCTTCAATCATCAGTGTGACATGAATGCGTCCAGCAAGTTTTTTGTCTATGTTTGCTGGCGGCACCGCTTTATCGCTGTTATACGGGTGCTTCTTCAATTTATTATGTACGGTAAGATCAATGTAGTAATCATTCGCATTTGGCGTGAGTTTGATGTTGCAAGGGTTATCCATAATTTCTTCGGAAATTTGATCGAGAAAATGTTCGGGGACTTCGACGTGTTTGCCGAGCAGCTCCTCAAGATTTTTATGGCGTTGTTGATTCGTGCCTACGGGTTTGAATGGGCTTTCTAAAAATGCTCTGGTTGATTTCATATGTTTGCCATTCCATTGAGAGTGCTTTCCAGTTCGGATTACACTGCAATACACACTAACCCCAGCAAAATACAGCCCATCGCTGTCATGGTGCTGAGGGTGATCATTTCGCCCATAAATATTGCGGATATCGCGAGACTAAAGACGGGCACCGCAAGAAACCCTAGCGATAGAACGCTCGCCGGTAATTCTTTGTTGATGACAATCCCGCTCCAGTAAGACAGTCCCGTCACCAAAAAGCCCGTATAAGCTAACGATAAAATCAGTGGCATATTCCAGTCGACATGCACGATAGGTTCATTGATCCAGGCGTAGATAAAAATGGGTACGGCACCAACGAGTAGCTGCCAGGGAATTAATTGCAGGGGTGATTTTGACCAATGCATATAACGAATACAGAGAATAGAGATCGCCCAGCAGAGTGCGGACAGCAGCAGCATGGCACTACCAAAGAGAATGTTTCCATCATGCCAATTCATTTCCCACGGGCTCATCAATAACATCAGGCCAGTGATACCGAGGATGAAGCCTGTCCATTTCAGCCAGCTACCCTCTTCATGGAAAAATAGAATGGCGGGCGGCATCACCCAAAGCGGCGTGGTATAAGCGAGCAGTGAGGACCGTCCGGCAGGCAAATAAGCAAGCCCGAGATTGGTTAGCAGAATATAGAAGCTGATTTGGAGAAAGCCAATAATCAGGATGAGTGGTATATCTTTGCGTGAGGGGAGTCTGAACTCATTCATGGCAAGCACCAGTGCCATCATGGTGGTTGTGCCGACCAGGAGGCGAATGGTGGTGAACCAGAGCGGTGATAAATAGGCGAGTCCAACTTTATTGACAGGCCAGGCGAGGCCCCAGGAGATGACGATAAAAGCAAAAAGGCTGAGAATGCGTATGTTCAATTTTTGTGCCATATACTCGCAGCAATCAAATGGTCGAAAAACTATTATTGGAGTATGGGCTGGATTAGTCAACCGAGTCGTGCAGGTGGTTGACCGTGAGTCTCGCGATGACGGAGCCGCGATTGACGTATATAATACGCGCCATTCTATGGAAATCTCCTTGAGGCTGAGCAAAACATGCAATCAACTATCACTCCCGTGAAGCGCGCTTTACTCTCTGTTTCAGATAAAACTGGCATTGAATCTTTCGCTAAAGAATTGATAAAGCTCGGCGTTGATATTATATCGACGGGTGGCACCAGCAAGCTGCTCACGGAGGCGGGCATTGCGCATCGCCAGGTGGATGAAGTGACGGGGTTACCAGAAATGCTGGAAGGTCGGGTCAAAACTCTGCACCCGAAAGTACACGGCGGCATTTTAGGGAAACGCGATCGGCACGCGGATGAGGCTGCGCGACATCAAATCGAGTGGATCGATCTTGTGGTTGTAAATTTTTATCCATTCTCTGCCAATGTGACCTCCACCACGATGGAGTGGTCGCAAGTGGTCGAGTATATCGATATTGGTGGCCCCACCATGGTGCGCGCGGCAGCCAAAAATTTTGCCTGGGTGGGTGTGGTCGTCGACCCGTCTGATTATGCAACCGTGATTCATGAGCTCAAGACCCAACAAGGATTGGCATTTGAAACCCGCCAGCAGATGGCCGCCAAAGTGTTTGCACTGACCGCGCAATATGACAGCATGATCAGTCATTATTTTGCATCACGTGTCGGTCATTCAGAGGAATACCCTCTGCACATCGACTTGAAACTGCAAAAGCAGAATGAACTACGTTACGGTGAGAATCCTCATCAAAAAGCTTGTGCGTATGCACTGGGCGAAGTGCCCGGCAGTATTTTGTCGGCTGAGCAACATCAAGGCAAACCACTCTCGTATAATAATATCCTGGATACCGAAGCGGCATGGAATTGCGTGAATGAATTTGAGCAGCCAGCCTGCGTGATCGTCAAGCATGCCAATCCTTGTGGCGCGGCGACGGCGGCAACGATAGATGAAGCCTATGGCAAAGCTTTTCAGGCGGATCCCGTTTCTGCTTTCGGCGGTATCGTCGCGTTAAACCGGCCGTGTACAAAAGAAATTGCGCAAGCCATCAATCTGATTTTTATTGAAGTTGTCATTGCGCCCTCGTATGAAGCTGAAGCGCTAGCCCTTTTTGCGGGCAAGCCCAATTTAAGAATTCTCGCCATGCCCGTGCAAAAACGCGATGCGTGGGAAATGAAATTCATTCACGGCGGCGTGTTATTACAAGAACGTGACGCCCAAGAAATCAAAGGTGATGATTTGAAAGTGGTGACGCATTTGCAGCCTTCCCTGGAAGAAACAGAAGCGATGTTGTTCGCCTGGCGTGTGTTAAAACATGTGAAATCTAACGGTATTTTAATTGCCAAACACGATGCCACCATCGGTATTGGCGCGGGACAAGTGTCACGTATTGATGCGGTTGATATGGCGGTGCGCAAAGCAAGTGATAGCATTACCGATTCCGTTCTCGCCTCCGATGCCTTCTTTCCGTTTCGCGACAGCATCGATCGCATCGCCAATTCGGGCGTACGCGCCATCATTCAACCGGGCGGCTCGGTGCGCGATGAAGAAGTGATCGCGGCGTGCAATGAACACAATATCGCCATGGTGTTTACCGGCAAGCGATGTTTCAGACATTAATTTTTGATAGGAAAAATCATGACTAAGCCACTCGTAGCGATTTTAATGGGTTCCAAATCAGATTGGGACATCATGGAACACGCGGGACACATGCTTGATAAATTAAACATTCCGCATGAAGCGCGCGCGCTTTCAGCGCACCGCACACCGGAAGCTTTGTTTGAATATATGCAAGATGCTGAAACGCGCGGTGTGGAAGTATTTATTGCGGCGGCCGGTGGTGCTGCCCATCTGCCTGGTGTTGTGGCATCGAAAACGCTGCTGCCAGTGCTGGGCGTGCCGATGACATCTTCTACCTTTGAAAACGGGATGGACGCATTATTATCCATCGTGCAAATGCCCGCTGGCATTCCGGTTGGAACACTCGCTGTCGGTAAAGCCGGGGCGGTGAATTCTGCTATTCTTGCGGCCAGTATTCTTGGCAATAAATATCCTGAATATCGTAACGCCGTACGCGCTGAGCGCGCCGAGCGTGCGAAAGCGGTGATTGAAAATTCTAAATTAAAAGGATAACAAAAATGTTAAATCACGAAGCCTTACGTCAATACGACCCAGAAATCTGGCAAACCATCAAACAAGAAGAGCAGCGACAAGAAGAACACATTGAATTAATTGCTTCTGAAAATTACGTCAGCCCGACTGTGCTCGCGGCCCAAGGCTCCGTCCTCACGAATAAATATGCGGAAGGTTATCCCGGTAAGCGGTATTACGGTGGTTGTGAATTCGTCGATATCGCAGAGAGGCTTGCCATTGAGCGCGCGAAAGAATTATTCGGAGCGGATTATGCAAACGTACAACCGCACTCGGGTTCGCAAGCGAATGTCGCCGCTTATGCCGCCATGTTGACGCCGGGTGATGTTGTGCTCGGTATGAGTCTCGCGCACGGTGGGCACTTAACGCATGGTTCGCCGGTTAATTTCTCAGGAAAGCTTTATCATTTCTATTCTTATGGCTTACATCCCGAGACCGGCGAAATTGATTATGATGAAGCTGAACGTCTTGCGCTCGAGCATCGTCCCAAATTAATTGTCACGGGTTTTTCGGCGTATTCGCGCATTGTCGACTGGCAGCGTTTTCGTGATATCGCCAATAAAGTGGGTGCATTATTAATGGCTGACATTGCGCATATTGCAGGCTTGGTCGCAACCGGTTTATATCCATCACCCGTGCAAATTGCGGATGTCACCACCACGACCACGCACAAAACATTACGTGGACCACGTGGCGGTTTAATTTTGGCGAAGTCTAATCCTGATCTCGAAAAACGCTTAAATTCCGCGGTATTTCCCGGTGGTCAGGGTGGTCCGCTGATGCATATTATCGCCGCAAAAGCGGTTGCGTTTAAAGAAGCGTTGCAACCTGACTTCAAAGTCTATCAACAACACGTGCTCGATAATGCACGCGTCATGGCAAACACCATCATGAAGCGCGGTTATAAAATTGTGAGTGGTGGCACGGATGATCATTTGATGTTAATCGATTTGATCGACAAGAAAATTACAGGTAAAGATGCTGAAGCAGCGCTTGGGCTTGCCTACATCACGACGAATAAAAATTCTGTGCCGAATGATCCGCAATCACCGTTCATTACGAGTGGGTTACGAATTGGTTCACCGGCTGTCACCACGCGTGGTTTTCGTCAACAAGAATGTGAGCAGGTCGCGAACTGGATAGCCGATATTCTCGATGATATTCATAACGCAGAATTAATCGAGCGCATTCGTAAGGATGTTGTTGCGCTTTGTAAACGTTTCCCCGTTTATGTCAAAGAAAGCGTGGCATTATAATCGCAGGTATGCCCGGGCCGTGATTTCCGGCCTGGGACATCTTATAGGTGTGGTGTGTTTTTTTCACTACGAACTTCCTCTTGTTGCACGGCAGGAGCGCTAGTTTCTTTGCCGGGATTAACTCTCTGTCTTTCTTCTGGTGCAGCGCTTGCCGCTCTGGTTGGTCCGGATGCTTTCGGGTCGCCACCATTTAGTGTTTGCAGGGACACGCTGGTACTTTGGAGGTTGTTATTACCCTTGGGCACTGGCTCGTTGACACCATTCATTCTTGCTCTGGCTTGAGCGATTGCGTTGGCATGCTTGTCTTTATGAATTTTTGAACCAATGACGGCGGTGGCGGCGGCCGCGCTAATGACGCCGACCCCTACGCCTGCGGCAACAGCGGTGGTCGCTAATGAACCGCCTACTGCGGCGGTCGCACCGAGCGCAGTGCCTGCGATGGGTACGGCAGCGGCTCCCCCCGAAAATACAACGGCGGTGACCACGGCAGCTGTCACAGCAAGGACTGCCAGTGTGGCGAGCGCAATCATCAATCCGTATTTAACCGGCTCCCTATTGAGGTTGACTTTAAAGTCTTGCCATTTCTCACTTACTTTTTCCTTGATGGCCTTCCAGCCTGTGGCAAGGTTTTCTCGAAAGCTAGGCATATTAACGTCTCCATAGGGGTGACGAAGCGATCATTCTTTAAGTATAGAGCGGCCTAGGTTTTTTGCAGGTTCGTGGCGATTGGGGTATCACGTTGAATAGTATGAATTTCTAAGAAAAATAAGCGGGGGTGTGCTCTTTCGCGATGTTCAATGCCGCACGCAGCCATGGGGTGAATAACTCAGGTGAGCGTTGCATCTCGCTGTCTAAATCGGCGAGTGTCACCCAGCGAAAGGCATGAATCTCATCGGGATTGGGGGTGGGTTCGAAACCAGCGGGCATTTCTCCAATTAAAACATGATCGATTTCGTTTTCGGATAAGCCATTCTCAAAATGTGCATTATAGTGGAACCAGCCAAGATCCTTGAGTGGGGCGGTAAAGCCCAATTCTTGCATCAGGCGACGTTCACCGGCCGCCACGACTGCTTCCCCAGGGTGGGGGTGTGAGCAGCAGGTATTGGTCCAGAGGCCTGCACAATGGTATTTGCCGAGGGCGCGTTGCTGCAGCAAGAGTTCAAGCTGCTGGCCTTTGCGGAAAATAAATACAGAAAAAGCGCGGTGCAGTTGATTTTTCTCGTGAGCCGCCATTTTTTCAGCGGTGCCGGTTTCACGATTTTGCTCGTCGACCAGGACGATGTATTCGGTTGCTGTCACGTCGCGTTTTCCAGTAGAATGGTGGCCTTTTATAGCTCTATTAGCATGCGGATTTCAAGAAAAAAAACTATGCGCTGGCAAAATACACAACAAATCGCAGCTATCCCTATGCGCGTCATTGGTCCGGTGAAAATTATTAGCCGGGAAATCGATGAAGAAGTCCCAGTACCGCTTGCCACACTCGAAGCGCCGCTGTGGCCGTCCACCCATCGCGGCATGCGTGCGTGTACGCACGCCGGCGGCATACGTGCGGTGGTGGTCGATGAGCGCATGACGCGTTCCATCCTGGTTGAAGCGGATAGTGTTGAAAGTGTTTATCAAGCCTCTCTCGATTTACAGCAACACCGCGACGAACTCCAGCAAGTGATCCAGCAAACCAGCCGTTATGCCAAGTTACTCGACATCCACACTCAAATTATCGGTTCGCTGCTTTATCTGCGTTTAGAATACTCAACCGGTGATGCGGCTGGCCACAATATGGTGACGCTGGCCTCGGAGCATCTTCTCGATTGGATTTTGAAACGTTATCCAGCGCTACGTTATGTATCGGTTTCAGGAAATTTTTGTTCTGATAAAAAAGTTTCTGCCGTGAATGGCATTTTAGGCCGCGGTAAAAATGTGATTGCAGAAGTCACAATATCGCGCGCACTTTGCAAACGTTTTTTGAAAACCACGCCAGAAAAAATAGTCGATCTTAATATTAAAAAAAATCTGATCGGTAATATTGCTGCGGGTGGGTTACGCACCGCCAATGCACATTTTGCAAATATGTTATTAGGTTTTTATCTCGCGGCCGGACAAGATGCAGCAAATATCATCGAAGGTTCGCAGGGATTTGTCACCGCCGAAGTGCGTGGCGACGATTTATATTTTGCGGTCACCTTGCCAAATATTATTGTTGGTGCGATTGGTAGCGGCAAAACGCTGGAATATGTTCAGGAAAATTTAAAAATGATGGGTTGCCATGCCGAGCGTGAAACCGGCGTGAATGCGCGACGTCTTGCTGTCATTGCGGCTGCAACGGTGTTGAGCGGTGAGCTTTCATTGTTAGCAGCGTTAACAAATCAAGGCGAATTAATGCAAAGCCATGTCAAACTTGAGCGAACTATAAAGGAGTAATGTTTTGGTCACTGTCGGAATTGATTCCCTTGCTGTTTATACCTCGCGCTACGCGCTTGATCTTGCTACGTTGGCCGCAGCCCGCGGCATTGATGCCGATAAATATTACGTGGGACTTGGCCAGCATGTCATGTCTGTGCCACCACCTTCCGAAGACATTATCACCATGGCCGCAAATGCGGCGTTGACTGCGCTTCTAGGCTACGATCTTAGCGAAATTGATCTGTTATTATTTGCCACCGAATCAGCGTTTGATCAATCCAAAGCTTCAGGTTTATATGTTCACGAATTATTAGGACTGTCATCGCGTTGTCGCACGGTTGAATTGAAACAAGCTTGTTACAGCGGCACAGCTGCTTTGCAATTAGCCTTACCTTATTTACGTGAAAACCCAACCAAAAAAGTGTTGGTCATTGCTTCTGATATCGCGCGTTACGGATTGGGAACGCCCGGTGAATCTTCCCAGGGCTGCGGTGCCATCGCGATGGTTTTATCCGCTAATCCGCGCATTGCCGTATTGGAAAAGCACAGTGGTTTTGTTTCAGAAAGCGTGATGGATTTCTGGCGTCCGAATTATCTCGATGAGGCGCTGGTGGAAGGCAAGTATTCCAGTAAATTATATCTCACCATGCTGGAAGCCTCGTGGTGCGATTATGCCAACCTCTCAGGCCGTCGCTTCGATGATCATGATTATTTTTGTTACCACGCCGCGGTGCCGCGTCTGGTTGAGAAAGCGCATCAAAGTTTAATGAAGTGGAATGAAAAGAAAATTCCAGAAGATATCTGGATGCGTGATATCAATTATTCGCTCGCATACGGTCGTATTATTGGTAACAGTTATACGGCATCGCTTTACGTGGGTCTCGCTTCGCTTTTAGATAATGTCAGTGAAGATCTGGCGGGCAAGCGCATTGGTTTTTATAGTTATGGATCGGGTTGTGTCGCCGAATTTTTTAGTGCGATTATTCAGCCAGGTTACCGCGAAGCATTGAATACCGATTATCACCAAAATTTATTCGCCTCACGTACTCGGTTAACTTACGAAGAATATGCGGCGTTTTATCAATATCAATATCCACAAGATGGTTCCAGTGTCGACATTCCACAACATGATGGCGGTCATTTTTGTCTCGCTAAAATCGAAGGGCATAAACGCATTTACACCAAATCAGCGATACCGCAACTACGTGTGATTGAGGGTGGCCAAGAAGTTCCGCTGCAGGCACAGGTCTCATGAAAGTTTATGCACCCGGAAAATTAATCTTATCGGGTGAGCATGCGGTCGTACACGGCCAACCAGCGCTCGCGATGGCGGTGAACCGTTATGCCGTTGCGACGGTTGCGCGTGGATCCTTTCCAGATGTGTCACTCCATTTATCAGATTTGTCACACAGCAGCCATTTGTCATTACAAGACCTCGTTTCAATTAAAAATAAACTGAAGCGTAAATATCAGCGTTTTATTCGCGGTGAATACCACATTCGGGATGTGTTGCGTAAACCTTTTGAGTTGGTGCAAGCCGCACTCGGCATTATGGCGGGCACGCAAAATGTGACTTTGCCTAACGGTATGAAGATTCAGGTCACTTCCGATATTCCTATCGGCAGCGGTATGGGTTCTTCTGCTGCGTCCATTTTATGCGTCATGAAAGCGGCTTCTCTGCATCTTGAAATTCCTGTCTCATCTGAAATCTTGTATCAGATGGCACTCGAGGCTGAAAATTTACAACATGGTAATTCCAGTGGTCTTGATTTACGTGTGTCATTACACGGCGGTTGTATTTATGTGAAAGGTCAGCAGATTGAAGCGCGACCTGTTCCAGCCTTCACGCTGCATCTTGTTCACACCGGTGTGCCGCTTTCTTCGACAGGTGAATGTGTCAATCAGGTCGCAAAGCATTTCGCATCATCGACGCTTGCGGCGGAATTTGGCAGTGTCACCGATGCGATGGATGCCGCCTTGCAACAACAATCCTGGTCGGCCATGCAAGCGACGGTGCGTGATAATCATCAATTATTGACGCAAATAGGTGTGGTGCCAGAGCGCGTGCAACAATTCATTGCTGAAGTTGAAACCGCAGGCGGTACGGCAAAAATTTGCGGTGCGGGTGCTGTCTCAGGTGACCATGCTGGCATTGTTATGGTATTAATTGAAGACGCCGACCATCTGGCGAACTTATGTAAGCAGTATCATTACTCCCTTATTCCTGTGCAAGGCGAATCACGAGGTGTGCATGTCATTTAGAACTTCTGCGCCAGGCTCCATTATGTTGTTAGGTGAGTACGGCGTTTTATTTGGGATGCCTGCGCTAGTTTGCGCCGTCGACAAGCGCATTCACGTGACGTTAACGCCGCGCCACGACATGGAAATCCATATTCATTCTGATGTGCTCGGCACTTATCAAACAGAGTTGCTCAATCTCACTCTCGAAAAACCATTCGATTTCGTCTTGGGTGCGGTCAAGCACGTACAAACCAAAATGCGCCGCGGTTGTGATATTGCCATTACCTCAGAGTTTTCCAGCAAAGTGGGGTTAGGTTCGTCAGCGGCCGTCACTGTTGCAACGCTCGCAGCCTTGATTACCTGGCTGGAAATTCGGGTCACACCCATCGACTTGGTGCGTCAGGCGCGCGGCATCATTCGGCATTGCCAGGGCTTGGGTTCGGGTGCTGATGTGGCGGCTTCCGTTTACGGAGGCGTGGTCTTCTATCATGCGCAACCCTTAATGGCTGAAAAGATCGCGGTTAAGTTGCCGCTGTCACTCTATTACACGGGCTATAAAACGCCGACGGTGGAAGCGGTGCAACAAGTAAAAACGCACTTCAACCAATACCCGCAAGTTTTTAAGCAATTATGCGCCAGCATCGGTCAGTGTGCCCAAGAAGGCATGGCTCTAGTGCGTAAACAAGATTGGCAAAAACTGGGTGAGGTGATGAATATTCAACAAGGCTTGATGGAGGCGCTAGGCGTCAGTCCGCCCATCATGCAGCATATGACACGCGTGCTTCGTCAACAAAGCGGCGTGAGAGGTGCTAAGATATCTGGGTCTGGGCTCGGTGATTGTGTGGTAGGACTTGGCGATCTGGATGATAATATTAACTTTGGCGGCGAATATGCCGGTATACAACCCATACCAATGGAGATGACCTTGCATGGAGTGCAAAGTGAAAAAAATTGATGTCGTGCAGAAAATTTTGCACATGAATGACGCGCGATCATCTGCTTCACAGCAGCAGGGTATGGCTTACGCACCCACCAATATTGCCTTATGCAAATACTGGGGCAAGCGTGATACCGAACTGAATCTGCCCGTTACCTCTAGTTTATCGATTGCTTTACCTGATAAAGGTGCCATGACGACCCTGACCTTAAACGATCAGGCCAAAGATATCGTTATCTTGAACGGGTCGCCGCTTGCACCCGAATCTGCCTTTGTGACGCGCCTTGTACAGTATCTCGATTTGTTTCGTGCCGAAAACACATGGCATCTTAACGTCGATATTAAAATGAATATTCCCGCCGCGGCAGGGCTTGCTTCGTCTGCTTGTGGGTTCGCCTCGTTAGTGTGTGCCTTGAACGATTTATTTCAATGGAAGCTTCAACCGCGAGATTTATCAGTGTTAGCTCGTTTGGGGAGTGGCAGTGCGGCGCGTTCCCTTTGGAATGGATTTGTCTTGTGGCACGAAGGCATGCAGGAAGATGGCATGGATAGTGTTGGTGAGCCATTACCGATTGAATGGGCAACGTTACGCGTGGGCATTCTGCCGATTTCCGATGCCGAAAAACCCGTCTCATCACGCGATGCCATGTTGCGCACAGTGAATACCAGTTCTTTATATAATTGCTGGCCGCGTAAAGTTCAGCAGGATCTCGCGATTTTCAAACAGGCATTGAAAACTAAAAACTTTTCTTTACTGGCCGGTACCGCTGAATCGAATGCTTTGTCCATGCATGCCACCATGTTAAGCAGTTGGCCGCCGATATGTTATTTCCTGCCGGAAACATTGCATGCCATGCATGCCGTCTGGGATTTGCGTAAGGCAGGTACTGAAGTGTATTTCACACAAGATGCCGGCCCTAATTTGAAATTGTTATTTCAAGAAAATGATGAGCCTGCGATCATGTCAGCGTTTTCAGCCATGGAAGTGATTAGAGTCTTTGAGTAGAGGTTTTGACTAACTTCGCCCGTGCGTCTTCTTGTGCGCGGGCTTCTTCAAAAATATCATCGTAAGTCTCTTCAACTTCATTCGGTTCAATGATGTTATTGATGAGAATAGAGGCCGAGCGTTGTGGGTTCTTCAGCCATTTTCTGGCTTCACTTTCCTGAATATGTTCATTGCGTGCTGCGAATTCCTGACGAATTTCATCCATCGCTCTGCTGCCTGAATCAACCAGGAAATCGACAAATGATTCCATGCTGGTTAACACGCCGCGTAAAATCTTTCTGCGCTCAATGATGTGATCGCGCAAGATGTCGCACACTTTCTTTTCTTTACCGCTCGCGTCTACGTAAGTGAAAGCTTCCGGCATATGTTGCTTGATGACGGTGTCAATGATGTCATCACTGATCAACAGGAATTTTAGGCAGGTTCTGAATTTGTAATAGTGGAATTCGGGTATTTTATTGAACTTTTTGTAAACTTCATTTTCATCGGTGGTGAAAGCATTGGTCGAGACGTCTGCCCATTTCGATAATTTTTCTCTGACGCCTTCGCTGATATACGGCTGCGCTTTGGTGGGCCAATAATGAGGTTTGGCATCTTCAATATCAGGGAATTGATTGAGGTCCCGCGGGGTGGCGCGGAATTTAGATTGCGAGCTCGATCGAATCAGTTTATCGAGTGTATTGCCTACTTTGAAAAGACCGAAGACCGGCCAGAATGACATATCGTAATCAACGCGATCACCCTCAGTGTCAATATTACCTGAGTGACAATCATCTTCTTCAAAAATGTAGCTCGCGGTCAGGCCGATCGCATTCCCTTTCACAACTTCAGGGTCTTTCAAATGTTCGTCAGTCAGCTTTGACTGTTTCGCTGGCACAAAGCGGGCGATCAGTTGCGAGCTCACACCGATATACGTGCCGTTTTCATTGACGTGTGCATTAGCTTTAGCGGGCACATAGTCCGGTGCCAGTAACTGGTACATCGCCCACGCCGCGGCTTCGAGCGGCGACATGGGTGAGCCAGGTGTATTGTGTTTAAAGAATCTGAGTTGATCGCCTTGGGAGAACTTCTCGACCGCATGGAAGGATTTAGCTTGCTCCGGTAAGGCTGCGACTAGTTTATCTGGTTTCAGGGCAAGCTTATCGGTATTGAACGGGCGAGTTTTTTGTGGGAGTGTCACGCGTAGTAACTTTGCCAACTGATCGGGTCCGGGCGGTTCCGGTCGATTCTTGGAAGGGTCGTCGCTATTGTTGCCAATCGCTGGATCAATCCTTGTTGTCAGCATCCACGAACAATTCCTTATTTGTGTCTTACTTTCACCATAACAAAGAATTATTAAGAAAACATTATGTATTTGTATTGACGGCTCCCCAATCAGATAGGGTGCAACCATAGTGGAGCATCTCTTAGTCACTTAGACCGATGGTGAGATACCCTTAAACAGCGCTTTCGATGCTTGGCTTTCAACGGCGTGGTCGACAATGGGCTTTGGATAATCAAGCGCTTGTGGGGGACGTTTTTCATTCAGTTGATGAATGACTGCCGCAGGTAGGTGAGCAAGTTCGGGAACCCAGCGCTTGATATAGACCGCATCAGGATCAAATTTCTTTTGCTGTAACCAAGGGTTAAAGATGCGGAAATACGGTTGCGCATCGCAGCCGGTGGAAGCGGACCATTGCCAATTACCATTATTCACCGCTGGGTCGTAATCGACTAATTGCTGTGCGAAATATTTTTCGCCGAGGCGCCAGTCGATGTGTAAATCCTTTGTCAGAAACGAGGCAGTCACCATGCGGACCCGGTTATGCATATAGCCGGTTGTATTCAGTTCGCGCATTCCCGCATCAACGATGGGAAACCCTGTCTGGCCTTGGCACCAGGCGGTTAGGTATTTAGGGTTGTGGCTCCAGGGTAGCGCATCGTATTTTTGATTGAAAGAATGGCCGAACACCTGTGGAAAATGAAAGCCGATATGTGTGAAAAAATCACGCCAATAGAGTTCGTTGATGAGGGTGTGGTGACGACCGAAGGCCTCGGTAATCATGGCATGTGTTTCGCGAATCGACACGGTGCCAAACTTGTGATGCGCAGATAAGTGCGTGGTGTGTGTCTTGGCGGGAAAGTTTCGCATCGTTTGATAGTCTTCGATACGCACCAATTTTTTCAAGAGTGAGATACCTTCCTCGCGGCCGCCTTTCACTAGGAGTGCCGGATTATTAATTGTTAATAATTGATCGAGCATCGCGTTGCTGCTACCGGCGAGTTTACCTTGATAGTAATTCGTGTGGCGATTGACGCGAGGCGCTGAGACGGCGTGCATAGCGGCGCGTTTAAAGAAATGAGTAAAGACGGTGTAAGGCTCGTGATTGGCCTTGAGGCAAGTTTCGGGTTCGTGGAGTAAAGCATCGGCATGCGAATGAAAAGCTCTGCCATATTGCTGGCAGTGTGCCGCAATCTTGGCATCACGCTCACGGGCAAAAGGGGTGTAATCACGATTGATAAAAACGGCATCAATTTTATGTTGGCTGAGTAAGTCATTCACGATGTTTTCAGCGATCCCTTGAAAACAATAGAGACGGCTACCGCGTTTTTGCAAGGCAACATTGAGCTCTTGCAGTGACGCGGCCATGAATTGTAGGCAAGCGTTGCTTTGATAGGGGTTGTCGCCTATTTGTCGGTCGTCAAAAATAAAGCAGGGGATCACGGCTTCCGATAGTTCCAATGCTTCGATCAAGGCGGAGTTATCTTGCAGGCGTAAATCACGGCGAAAGATATGCAAGGCGAGCGGATAAGGCTTTTTCATAGTTAGGTTTAGGCCATTAAATAGATAGCAATCAGCGCCAAGGCGATGCCGATGCTTTGTTTAAGATTGATCACTTCATGCAGTACGGCGTAAGCCAGAAAGATGGTGATGAGAGGGTAGAGTGCTGTCATAGTGACAACGGTGGTGACTTTATTTTTATTAGCAGCGATGAAAAAGAAGAGGCCGCCAAAGCCGGTGGCCATGCCAGCTAATACCGCGAATAAAATGCCTTTGGGCTGCATTTCGAGTTTGAATTGCAAGATGGCAAGCGCAATGAGGCCGACGATGGCAAAGCCAACGGATTGAAAAAAGAGAGCGCTTTTAGCTTCAATATGTTCGACCGCCAATTTACAGAAAAAGCCCCATAGTCCGAAACAGGTTAGAGATAAAATAGTTGCTGGTAGCCAATATGATGATGGAGTCATGCTTGCATCCTCAACTGAAGTAATAGATCGCCTGTATCACTATCATGGCATAAAGACCGGCCAGGACGTCATCAAATATCATACCAAAACCACCGGGAATATTTTTATCTGCGTAGGAGATAGGCCAGGGCTTCCAAATATCGAACACACGAAAGAGAACAAAACCGGCGGCTATCCATTGCCAGCCTGCGGGGGCGGCAATCATGGTGACGAAGAATCCTGCGAATTCATCAATACACATGCCAGGATGATCGTGGGTGTGGGTGCTGCGGCTAATGACGTCGCAGAGCCAGGAAGTGAAAATAATAAAACCCAGCAAGAAGATTAAATAAGCCGTCAGTGGCAGGCATCGCAGGCCGAGATAGAACGGTATTGCCATTAATGTGCCGAAGGTGCCGGGTGCAAACGGCACGGCGCCGCTGCCGAAACCAAAAGCGATGAAATAAAGTGGGTTGCGCCACACCTCGCGCGGAACGGGTGGAATGTGGTGGTAGCGTTTTTCAAGATTAGCCAATGAGGCGGTTAATTTGTGTAGCGACATGGATAGTTTTCCTTCGGAGCGTGTGGGTATTGTAGCTCGGATTAGGTGGGGTAAACAGTCTGATGTTGACCGTGCTATCGAAAACCTTAACAATAGCGGGCGAATCAAATTCAGGGAAGCCTATGCAGGCAGTTTCAATTTCAGTCAGGAATATGATTGCCATTGTGATAGGGAATGCTCTCGAATGGTATGATTTCGTCGTTTACTCCTTCATGACCGTGGTGATTGCCCGGCAATTTTTTCCTTCGTTGAATCTCGCGAATTCTATTTTGGCGACGACAGCGACTTTCGGTGTGGCCTTCTGTGTTCGTCCTTTAGGTGGGATTGTGATGGGGGTGTATGCCGATCGTCACGGACGCAAGGCGGCACTTACCATCGTGATAGCAATTATGACGATCGCCTTACTGATGATTTCATTTGCGCCGACGTATGCGGCGGTCGGCATTTTCGCTCCCATCTTTATGGTGGTGGCGCGGATGTTGCAGGGTTTTTCAGCGGGCGGCCAATTTGGCGTATCCACGTCAGCGTTAATTGAAATGGCTCCCCCGCACCAGCGTGGTTATTATGGTTCGTGGCAAATGGCCGGTCAGATGCTCGCGATGTGGCTGGGTTCTATCGTCGGCTACATCGTGACGAATGTATTGAGTGAGTCGCAGGTTGAATCATACGGCTGGCGTATACCGTTTATGTTGGGGTTGTTAATTGCGCCGGTGGGACTTTATTTGCGGAGTCATCTCACCGAACCCTCGTCGCAAGCCGGTCGGTTACTTCATCAAAAAAATCATTTATGGGCTGAAATGCGTGCGCACTGGCGGCAGGTTTTGGTGTCGATGGGGTTGGTTGTCGGTGGCACCGTCGCAACGTATATTAATGTTTCGTATTTGCCAACGTACTGTGTGGCGTATTTACATTTACCAATCAATACCGCATTTATTGCATTGAGTGTGGCCGTCCTTGTAATGGTTATCCTTATTCCAATCTTTGGCGACTGGTCTGATCGGATTGGCAGAAAAAAAATTCTAGTCACCTCGGTGTTGATTTATCTCATCATTATTTATCCATTATTCGCGTGGTTAGTGGCAGAGCCATCGCTCAGTAAGTTAATGATTGTCGAATTATGTTCATGCTTGCTGCTCGCTGCTTATTTCGGCGTGTTTGCTGCAGCAGTTGCCGAATTGTTTCCGATGGCTATTCGATCTTCGGGGCTGGGTATTAGTTATAATTTAACCGTGATGGTTTTCGGTGGTTTCGCACAATTTATTGTGACGTGGTTAATTGAGTCATTACACTCTCCGATTGCCATCGTTTATTATTTAATAGTTTCGTTTGCCATCAGTTTTGTCGCGGCAATTTTTTATCAAGATGAAAAGGTAGCCTAGCATGACCACTTTAGAATGGCTGGATAAACTCATTGCATTTGATACGACGTCACATCATTCAAATTTGCATTTGATCGATTGCGTCAAAGAGTGGATGCATCGTCACGATGCGATTTGCACCCTGACGCAAGATCCCTTAGAACCAAAAGCAAATTTATTTGCGACATTGCCTGCAGCCAATGGCAGTACGGAAGGTGGATTAATATTGTCTGGCCACACAGATGTTGTACCGGTTGAGGGTCAGCAATGGGATACTAATCCATTTGAAATGACAAAAATAGACGACAAAATTTTTGGGCGTGGCACGTCAGATATGAAAGGATTTATCGCCGTCATGTTGGCGCTGGTGCCGCGTTTTAAAGAAATGCGCTTGAATTATCCGCTACATTTTGCCTTGTCTTACGACGAAGAAATTGGTTGTCGCGGCGCGCCATTTTTAATTGCAGATTTACCGAAAACGGGCTTCAAGCCGCGCGCTTGTATCGTGGGTGAGCCGACAGAAATGCAACCGATTGTGGCGCACAAAGGAAAGCAATCTTTTCGTTGCGAGGTGCACGGTCGTGCTGCGCACTCGTCCTTAACAAATCAAGGATGTAACGCGATTGAACATGCGGCGCGTATCATTACTTTTATCCGTGATCTTGCTGATGAGTATCGTGCGAAAGGTCCGTTCGATCCTGCCTATGATGTGCCGTACACCACGCTCACCACCAACCTCATTAAAGGTGGTAATGCCACCAACACGATTCCAGCCTGGTGCGAATTTGTTTTTGAATTTAGAAATTTGTCTGAAGTGAGTCCTGCTGAAATAGAAGAAAAAATTCAGAACTATTTACAAAGCGATATCATGCCGCGCATGCAGAGCGAATTTTCTGCAGCTAGTGTGACGCTAGATAAATTTGCAGGTGCGCCAGGATTAATGCAAGTAGAAGAAGCAGAGATCACGCAATTAGTGCGCAAGATCACACAAGATAACGCAACGCGCAAAGCCGCTTATGCGACGGAAGCCGGCCTCTTTCAACAGGCAGACATCCCATCTATTTTGTGCGGCCCTGGTAGCATTGAGCAGGCGCATCGCGCGAATGAATTTGTAACCGTCGAGCAACTCGAAAAATGCGAAACATTTTTATTAAATGTGGCGCAGTCTTTTTGCATGCAAGCGTGATTAGCTATTTTTGCATCTTGATTTCAAGTTCGCGATTGCTTTTGGCAATGCGGTCAAGGATGCCATTAATGAATTTATAGCCTTCAATCGAGCCAAATTTTTTCGTGAGCTGCAAGGCTTCATTGATGATGACGCGATAGGGCACGTCAGGGCGTTTTAATAATTCATAAGTCGCAAGACGTAAAACAGCTAACTCAACCGGATCAATGTCAGACATGCTACGATTCAGAAAGGGTTTGATAGCGTTATCAATATCTTCTTTATTTTCCGGAATGCCGTGCAATAATTCCTTGAAATAAGGCATATCGATTTTTTTATCGATGTGATGCAGCAAAAATTCCTGTTCGATATCCGTCAGCGCTGAGCCTGCTACTTGCCATTGATACATGGCTTGCAAGGCATAACGTCTGGCATTATGTCGTTCACTAGGGTTGTTAATGCTGTTTTCTTTTTTATTCTCAGTATTATCTTTATTATTTTCGGTTGTCATCGGTTTTGGGTTCACTTCGTTTTGCGTTTCTTGTTAGTTTGCTGATTTCTTTTTTAAATTGTTCTAGATCTTCAAAGCTGCGGTAGACGGAGGCGAAGCGGACATAGGCAACTTGATCGAGTTGCTGCAATTCATCCATCACCATCTCGCCGACTTGTTCAGACGGGATTTCTCGTTCCCCGCAAGTCATGGCTTTCCGTAAAATTCGTGCCAAAGCACTTTCAATTTTTTCAACGCTGACTGGCCTTTTTTCTAAGGCGCGTAACATGCCGGCGCGTAATTTATCTTCGTTGAAGGGTGCGCGTCGGCCATCGCGTTTAATGATGCGCGGCAACGATAATTCCGCGGACTCATAAGTGGTAAAGCGTTCTTTGCATTCCGGGCATTCGCGCCGACGACGCGTCTGATTGCCTTCACGTATTAAACGTGAATCGATAACCTTCGTATCAACTGCTTGGCAGAATGGACAATACATCGTTTCACCAGCAAGATTAAATAATGCGCAAAGTTTATCCTAAAACGCCGATAAAGGGTAGATATTTCTACTTTTTACGTTTTAGCATCCGTTGTGCTAATTCGCGCAGAATATGCGCATCTTTACCCAAATAATCAATCGCTTGCAATGCTTCCTCGTAGAGCGTTTCCACTTTCTGTTTGGCGACATCGACCCCGTGCAGCTTGGGGTAAGTAAATTTGTTATTTTTGCTATCGAGGCCACTAGGTTTGCCGATCTCGCTGCTTGACGCTTCGATATCCAGGATGTCGTCTTGAATCTGGAAGGCAAGGCCAATATGGCTGCCGAAATCGCGCATGGCGCGCTGGTTGGCTTCGTCATCATCTTTAGATGCGAGCCAGCCTAGCTCGATGCTGGTGGTCAATAATGCGCCCGTCTTCAGGCGGTAGATGTCTTCAAGGACGCGACTAGAGATGCTGTCATCTAGCATTACGGTTAAATCGAGTGCCTGACCGGCCGCCATGCCGAATGGACCACAAGCCTGACTTAGTGAGGTCATCATTTGCAGTCGTCGCTCAGGCTTTATCGGGGCCGGGTGGCTCGCCATAATTTGCATGGCAAATGTGTGTAGGGCATCACCGGCGAGTATGGCCATCCCTTCGCTGAAGGCCTTATGGCAAGCGGGCCGGCCGCGACGCATGGCCGCATCATCCATGCCGGGTAAGTCGTCGTGGATGAGCGAATAAGTGTGAATCAGTTCAACGGCCGCAGCAGCGGTATCCAGATTTTCGAGGGGCGCTTTAAAGACGCTGCCCGTGGCATAGATCAAAAGAGGTCGTAAACGTTTGCCGCCATTTAGCAGCGAATATTCCATCGCATTTTTGAGTTCCAGCGAGGGTGTATTATCCAGGTAACCTGTGTAAAGCTGGTTCAGGCGTTCTGAAGCCATGTTTTCCAGTTGTTCTACCGTCAGTTCACGCATCTCCGTTGTCTTCATCGCTGTCATCCTCTTCGCTACCGTAATCGGTTAACGTGTCTTGTTTGTTATTTTGAATGAGTATCTGAACTTTCTGTTCTGCCTCAACCAGTATTTTCTGGCAGTGTTTTACTAAGGTAATACCGCGCTCGAAATGACCGAGAGATTGATCCAGCGTTAATTCGCCTTGTTCCATTTTTTCAATCAATTGCGTGATTTCAGCCAGTGACTGTTCAAGGTCAGGTTGTTTATTCGGTTTTTTACTCATATCACTCGCTCCATACTCGGCATGGAAAAAGGTAGCGCATATTGCAGGGGGATGCAATCCATCTCTAGTGTTTGTATTGAACGACGGGGTCCGAACTTTGCCGTAGTTTTAATTTGCCTAATTGATGTTCTAGGGATTTGGTGTCGAGCTTTGACCGATAGAGCATTTTAAATTCCATGAGTTTTTGCTGAATAGCAGGCATGGTTGAAAGATCGTCAGCCTTGTTGGCTGGCGCAAATAGTCCGGTTTGTGAGGCAGATAAAGGTGACGGTGGTGATGAGGGTTCCGACTCAATCACGTAAGTCGCGAAGATCCTTTTATGGCTGATGGCGCCTTGTTCAGTTCTGTCCGCAAGGAAGAAAACTGACAAATTACGCGGAAACGCGCTTCCTTTTTCAGGATACGCGAACATCATCTGTGCGGCCAAATGGAGTTCACTGGGCGACAAGCAAATTTGCATAGTCTCTGGGAATTCACCACTCGTGAGTGCATCAGTGAAAGCATCGATGCAGGTAGGATTAATCGTACCTGGATGAAAGCGGATTTGGCAGCATTCATAGTGGCTGCGGCGTTGAAGGGCTTTTTGATGGCCCATGCCGAATGCGCGGAAAAAATGAGCGAGCGCATGGTTGAGATAAGATTGTTGTTGGTTGGTGGGTGCTCTAACAGGTGCATCGAGATCAATCGCCATACCTCTTGAGAGCAATCCTGTTTTGATGGCATTCGCAAAAATATTAATGGCAGCTGCGACGGATTCAGGTGTGATGCCTGGGTGGGTCAGCGAAAATAAAAAATGGTGTTTGGGGGGTACGCTAAATACGTCAGGGTTTTGCGGTGCAGGAGGATGACCGAATGCCGCTGGATCAGGTTTCGGCGCATAGTGTTTCCAGGCAGATTGTTGGGCATGACGGCGAATAGCCATGGCGATTTCAGTCGCAACTTCTAATGGCATCTGGAGAGGGTTGCCGAAGCTTGCGATATATTGGTTAACGTCCATGCCGTCGATGAGATGTTCATGGAAATATTTATCTAATTGGATGAAAAAATCAGTGGCAGGTTTTTTGGGAGCAATCCGAATTTGCGATAACATGAATAGTAGTCCTTTATATTTATCCGGAAAATTTTCTGAGATCTTCTCTGAATGTTTGAATTTCCGGGTTTGATAACTTTAGCTCTTCAGGCTGAAAAAAACAAAATAAACGATTGAAGGCGGCATCGATGGCGGTATGTTTCTCTGGTGTGAACAATCCGTAGTAGTAAGCGAGGGCATTAATTTCAAAAGCACAGGTTGGAAACTGAAAGATTAACTGATGTTGGCGCTGCGATAAGGTCGCAGCATTTATATGCGGCGTATTTTTCTGCTGTGAAAAATACGCCGCATATTTTCTGGAACTTTCTGCTGAATCTGAATCATAACTGAGGTCATCATGAAAAGGGCAGCAACTTGCGGGGTTGGAAGATGAATTCTCTTCTGCTCGCCGCCGCGTCCATGCCATGAATCCACTCCTTTATTGTCCTTGTGCCAGTGTAAATCCAATTTGACCATCGTAGGTATAAAGATTTTCAGTTTTGATCACATCGATGCCGAGCATGGTTATTTTTTGCATTAAATCTAAAATATCCTGATGATCAACGCCGCGTAACTCTTTAACATTTTTAGCAGACTGGAAGCGGCAGCAACAATGACGTAAATAAGGTGCGTCAATCGTACTGTCTGGCCAGATTTTCAAGCCGCGACTGGTGATGACGATTAATTCTAGCGTACTGCCTTGCTGCGATAATTTTTTCGCAAGTTCTTCCGCTGAGATATCGGTGGGGTTATCAATAAAAATATCCACGCCAACCAATTCTTTTTTGGTTTTGACATGCGGACGACCGCCGTAACATTCAATCTTGGTGTAGGCGCCTGCTTTGTAATCGGCAGGTTTGAACTGTGTTGGTACTTGCCCCAGTCTTGCCATCAGAGCATCCGCAAATTCTTTCGTGCCGACTTTTTCTTTGCTGTACTCTTTCGAATAAATATCGGCTGTGTGAATACCATCTTCCAGTGTGCGTAACCAGGCATTTTCAATCAGGGTTGCTGTTTCTGGTTGATTGATATGGATGAGCATTTGGACCGCGCCGTTTAATAAACCCGATGGATTCGCAATGTTTTTGCCAGCGATGTCCGGTGCTGAACCATGAATGGCTTCGAACATCGCCATCTGGTTACCAATATTGGCAGAGCCTGCAAGTCCGACAGAGCCTGTGACTTGTGCGGCCACATCAGAAATAATATCGCCGTATAAATTCAGTGTCACGATCACATCAAAACGTTCAGGGTTGCAGGCGATCAGTGCGGTGCCGATATCGACAATTAAATGATCGTGCTCGATTTCGGGATATTCGGCTGCAATTTCATCGAACACGCGATGGAATAAACCATCCGTCATTTTCATGATGTTGTCTTTGGTGAGACAAGTTACTTTTTTGCGATTAAATTTACGCGCGTATTCAAAAGCATATTGCACGATTTGTTCGCAGCCCGGACGACTGATGAGCTTGAGGCATTGATATACTTCATCCGTTTGGCGGTGTTCAATACCGGCGTAAGTGTCTTCTTCATTTTCACGCACAATCACGAGGTCAACTTTCGGGTGATTGGTCGGTACGTAAGGCGCATAGGAAACACATGGACGCACGTTAGCAAATAAACTTAAGGTTTTGCGCAAGGTCACGTTTAAACTTTTGTAACCGCCACCTTGTGGTGTGGTGATCGGACTTTTCAGTAAGACTTTCGTGCGTTTTAAGGCTTGCCACGCGCTATCGGGAATGCCTGAGCTGCAACCTTGCAGATACATCTTCTCGCCGATTTCAATCACCTCTGGTTCAATCTGCGCGTTCGCGGCAGTCAGGATATTCATGACGGCTGTCATAATCTCAGGGCCAATGCCGTCGCCGTACGCCACGGTAATCGGTGTTTTGATACTCATAGATAAACTCCTCGTTGTTCTGGTTGCTGATTTAGCTGATTAATCCGGCCAGCACATTTTCCATTTTCATGGAGCGTGAGCCTTTCACCAGAATGGTCGTTGTATTGTATAAAAATGGTTTGAGTGCGTTGACCAGCTTTTCCTGTTCATTGAAATGATAGGCGCCTTCACCAAATGCCTGGGCAGCGTTCGAGCTCAAATCACCAAAAGTGAAAAGATAATCAATGCCGGCCGAACGAATTTTTTCACCGACACCGCGGTGAATGTTTTTGGTATCGTTGCCGAGTTCGCCCATGTCACCCAGCACTAGAATTTTTTTACCGGCGAACGAGGCCAGTGTTTCAACGGCGGCTTGTAATGAAAATGGGTTGGCGTTATACGTGTCATCAATAATATTCACGCCGTTTGCAAGCGTGTGCATCAGTAAACGTCCGGGTGCGGGCGCGATCGTTTCAAGACCTGTTTTCACCGCGGATAATTCAATGCCGACGGCGGTGCAGGCTGCAGCGGCAGCGAGTGCATTCGCTGCATTATGTTTGCCGAGCAGTGGCAGGTGAATCTCGGTGCTGCCATGTTTGGTTTTGATGATTAATGTTTGGTGAGGCCCCTCTGATTCTTGTAATACACCGCAAATATCCGCCTCGGGATGAAAACCAAAACTGATGTGATGGCGGCCATTGGTTTGCTCACACCAGTAGGGATAAAAATCATCATCTCGATTAAGGATGGCGATGCCATTGGCAGGCAGGCCCAGAAAAATTTCTGCTTTGGCGCGTGCGACGCCGGCGATATCACCCACACCTGCCAAATGGGCTGCCGCCGCATTGGTAATGATGGCGACATCAGGGTGGGTCAATTCAGTCAGGTATTTAATCTCACCAAAATGATTCATCCCCATTTCAATGGCGGCATAGCGATGTTCTTTACCAAGGCGCGCCAGTGTTAACGGTAAGCCGTAATGATTATTGAGTGTGCCTTTTGTGGCGAGCACTTCTTCTTCGCGACCGTGACACGCTGCTTTCATGATGCTGGCTAGCATATTCTTGGTGGTGGTTTTACCGTTGCTGCCGGTGACCGCAATGACGGGAATCTTGAACTGGCTGCGCCAGGCTGCGCCCAATTTGCCAAGTGCGAGGACGATATCGCCGGCGATAATCTGCGGGATGTCGACCGCGACCGGATAATTGACCAATGCCGCTGCCGCACCTTTCTGGCGAGCTTCTTCCACGAAATGATGACCATCGACCCGCTCACCTTTAATGGCGGCATAGAGACAGCCGGACGTCAGGGTGCGAGTGTCGGTACTGATTCCGGTGAAAGTCGTGTCGGTGCTGATGGCGTTCAATCCTAGAATGCTCGCAGCTTGTACAAGGGTCATATTGATCATGGGTGATAATCCATTTGAATAAGTGAATGTGGCGTATAATATCACTTCTTTTGGCAGATCAAAAACGGGACTTATTCATGCATGGACTAAAAGTGGGCCATTTCTCGGATCACGCAGCTGGAACCGGGGCGTCGGTTTTTTTGTTTGAATCGCAAGCGGTGGGTGGATACTGGATTTGCGGTGCGGCGCCCGCGACGCATGAGGTGGCAACCTTGGATCCAGCCGGCAGTGTCCCGCACTGCCAGGCACTGGTTTTAACAGGGGGGAGTGCATACGGCCTCCATGCCGCGGCAGGTGTAAACCGCTATCTCGCTGAGCGTCAGATAGGCCATCCCGTGCCGACCGGTGTCGTTCCCATCGTCCCTGCGGCAGCTCTTTATGATCTTGCTTACAAAACCCCCGGGTTTCCTTCACCTGATGATGCCTATCAGGCTTGTCTCAATGCGACAGAAGAAAATATCGCACACGGGCGGATAGGGGCGGGAACCGGCGCCACGGTGGGCAAGCTAGTTCCCGGTGCTCGCTGTATGACCGGTGGTCTTGGGCGCTATGCGTTAGTGTTGCCAGACGGCCTTGAAGTGATTGCCTACGTCGCGGTGAATAGTGTGGGCGATGTTTGGCAAGAGGGTGCGATTATGGCTGGCGCTTGCGACAAAGACGGTCATTTCGTCGATTGTGAAAAATACATTTTAGCGGGTCACGACGAGATTGAATTATTCTCACAAGCTCATACAACGCTCGCCGCTATTTTTACAAATGCGGCACTCGATAAAGCGGGTTGTTTACGCATGGCGAAGATGGCCGCAGCCGGTCTTGCGCGTGCTATCAAACCGGTCTCGACGGGCTATGATGGGGATATTGTTTTCTGCTTTTCACTCGGTGCGCACAAAGCGTCTGAGTTAACCGTTGGCACGATGGCTGCAGAAGCTTTGCGATTAGCGATTGTCCAAGCGGTCACAGATGCTGAAATTGTGGATGGATAAACGATGACAATCGCTATTATTTCTCATCCAGAATGTGTGCTGCATCAAGCAGGGTACGCGCATGTTGAAGCCCCGCAACGCATTGAAGTGATTCGCGATGCGATCGCGCACTTTGATTTTTGCGACAAGATTATTCAGTTAGAAGCGCCTATGGTGACGCGTGAGCAATTACTCCGTGTTCATCTTGCTCATTATATTGATGAGCTTAATGCACTATCGCCGCAGACCGGTATGGTGGCAATCGATGAAGATACTGCCATGAATCCACACAGCTTACGCGCGGCTTATTTAGCGGCGGGTAGTGTGGTTTGTGCCGTAGATCTTGTGATGAACGGAAAAGTAAACGCTGCATTTTGTAATGTTCGTCCGCCCGGTCATCATGCTGAAAGTGCAAAAGCGATGGGCTTTTGCTTTTTTAATAATGTAGCAGTAGGTGTGATGCATGCGCTCGCTCATTATCCTGTTCAGCGTGTCGCGATCATTGATTTCGATGTTCATCACGGCAATGGCACGCAACAAATTTTTCAGCATCACTCACAAGTCATGCTGTGCTCATCCTTTCAGTCACCCTTTTATCCTGGTTATGATCCTGCCAATGATAATGCTCTCATGATTAACCTGCCACTCGCAGCAGGAACAAGCGGCGCTGAATTTCGCGAGAAAGCCGCTGATGCGTGGTTTGAACGTTTAGATCAATTTAAACCGCAACTCATCTTTTTCTCCGCAGGTTTTGATGCGCACGTGAATGACCCACTCGCTGACCTGCAATTTAAAGATGAGGATTATGTGTGGCTAACCGCAAGCATTCGTCGCATCGCTGAAAAATATAGTCAGGGAAGAATGATTTCAGTGCTGGAAGGTGGGTATGATCTCGACGCGTTGGCAGGCGTGGTGCCGGCGCATATTAATGAATTGGTTGAGAAATGATGGGGGTAGTTAGTTGTTCGGGTAAATGCAGTTTCAAGGCCTGGCGCCTATCGGGGGGGGTAAACAGCTCCCGTTGCCCCTTTACTAGAAATTAATTTATTAATATATATATACATGTAGATATAAATTGAATATGACAACTTGACATACATGACAAAATGTCATATAGTTGACGTATGATACTCGTCGGAAAAAGATTAATTACTGCATTTGGAAGCGTGCATTCGCATAGCAGAAAGCCATTGGCTGGCTGGGAATTAGCTATATCTAAAACTGATTACAAAAGTTTTAATGAGCTAAAAAAGACATTTCCGAGTGTAGATCATGTCGCCCACCAATACACCATTTTTGATGTGTGTGGAAACAAGTACCGACTGATATCTGAAATTGATTATTCTGCTGGTGTTGTTAATGTGAAAAGAATTTGGACTCATGCCGAATACAGCATGAAGAAAAATGAAGACGCTATCAGGGGGAATAAAATATGAATACTGCAATTCGAGACACGATTAATCATTGGGAGCATTTGCTTCCCTATACCCATATTCCACGTAATGAAAATGAATATATCAAGTTATTAGCTTTTGTTGATGACTTAATGGAAATTTCACGACACAAAAAAGATGAACGCGTTACGAGTCTTTTAAGATTAATAGCCCAGAATATTGAGGCTTATGAATCTCGCCGTTATTTGACAAAGTCGCTGTCACCTATCGAGATGCTTGCATACCTAATAGGTGAGCATGGTTTAGAGCAAGATGATTTGCCGGAAATTGGTTGTCAATCGTTGGTTTCTAAAATCCTGAGTGGGGAGAGGAAATTGACAGTTGAGCATATTAGAAAATTAGCTAAGAGATTTGGTGTGTCGCCGTCTGTTTTTGTTTAAGAGTAGGGAGCGGTATGCTGTCACACTAGAAAATTAATTGCTAAAGAGATGCGAAGCGTGACTCGTTAAAAGGATTAGCGATGACGCAAGTTAAAATAGCTCTAAGCTAGAGTAAGAAATGATATATGGTAGTTCCAACTTGATCTTATCGCAGCAAGAGATTTACTTCGCCAACTGATGTCAGTCTAACGTTTTTTCATATGTGCCTGCATTTTCTCGATAAACATTTTATCAAGATCGCTCTTTACCTTTTCTGGTTGAAAGAAACTTTGTCCCAGTCTGCCCAATAAAATAGTTTTCCCGACGATTGCTGTGGGTGGTTTGCACTCTGCATGATAGAGATAGCGGAGAGCGCCCATGGCTTTTAGATAATCGTTAGGATGTTTGAGTGCGTATTTTTCGGGGTTTTCTTCAATATTTTTTAAATGTGTTGAAACGTCTCTTAAAACAACATTACCTTTGAATGCTTGTTGCGTGGTGGCAGCTTCCATGAAGGTGTCACCCACTTGATGCAGTTTTTTCGGAATGGCGATGGTGTAGGCCCATTTCTCAGCTTCGTCATGAAAGTTTTTTCTTATCGCGTTTATTTGTGCGAGAAGTGCTTTCTCCATTTTGAATGATTCAAGGACTTCTGCCGGCGTATCACGTAAATCATGTCCTGTGTTTTTGGGGCGCGCAGCGATAACTTCCGCTAATCTTGTTTCGAGTTCCCTTATCTTGGCATCCGTTGCAATTTTAACAGGCGATGATGGATTCGATTTCAGTGCAGATGATGAAGGAATGTGATCGTAATTTAATATCTCGCCGTGGTTCTTTTTTTCATCGGCGGATGAGCGATGTTGTGTTAATTCTTCATAAACACTGACATCCCAGAGCTTCGTGCAATGACTCTCGCCTTCGGGGGTTGCATAACTCACTTTACCTGTTCCGGCCCACGATTTGTGTGTGCGTTCCTGGCGGAAAAGTCGCGCACCAGGAATGGCTGGGAGGGTTTCTGCAAGGTTAGGATTGTTAGCGGCCGATTCTAAGTTGGCTATCACAAGATTGTATAGTTCCGTTCTTCTTTGCTTGCCTTGTTTGACTGATGTAAATTTCTGCCTTTCAATAACGTTCAATTTCACATCATGATTGAAGAGCGCACGCCAGCCATGCGAGATACGATTTTTGGCATTGAGAATGCCGATCTGTTTTAGCTCATCCCATACGGCACCGGCAAAACCATGCCAGGCGGGGTCAGGAAAGGTGGCGAGGAAGGCTGCTTTCGTAATGCGTACTGGGCTGAAGCGTTTGCCGCTGTCTTTGAACTCGCGAAATAAACGCCAATCCGTCAACCAGGAATTTTCTTCAGTGAAAACGATGCCCTCATTGCGACCCTGATGGCGATCATAAATAACGTTGTTTCCTTGCAGAATACGCCAATATATTTTGCCGTGCTTGATGGTTGCTTGCACAACGGGCGGGGTATTCATCACAATTTTTAATTCACCCGCGAGGTGATGGAGTAAATCAGAGCTCCACTCATCCTCTTTAATCGGTTTGGTGATGAGCTCTCTGAATAATGGGCAGCCTTCAACCTTCATATATTCAGTGATCGCCGCCGTCAGTAACGGCTGCAGGCTGGGGAGGTTGGCATTCTGTTTAAGCGCTAGTTGGAGGGTTCCCAGTTTTTGCTTGAGTGGGTTTGGAAAATCAAAGCTTTGTGGATGCAGCGCGGCGCGGGTCACGACTTCATTTAAGGTGGTCGGGTTAGTCTTCGCAAGTGCTTGGACGTAGAGAGCTTTGGATTCTTGAGACAGCGGTCTCATTTTGGCGTGGGATTGCATTTCGGCTGGCCTATATTATATTTATTGGCGAAATATAACACAGGTCAGAGGGGGTATCAATTAGGCAGAGAGGGCAAACGGACCATGTTTGGCGGCATGCACGGCATAATAACTGCGCCCGATAAAAAGGCCGGTGACAAAGCCGTACAAGCCCATCAAGGCATTGGCATAAGGGGTGGTTTGGAAGAGTTCGGGGCTGAGGTTAAGCTGGAATCCGAAATAATATTTTGCACTGATCGCGGCGATGAGGAGGATGAGGGCGCTCCACGTGCCTGGTATATGGAGTGTTCGATCTTCTTTACTAGCCTTGATGTTACTCACGCGAAATTGCAGCCAGCCAAGCCCGGTGCCTAACAAGAGCATCACAGCCCAGCAGGCAAGGTTAGCCGTATTGGGCTTCACCAGAATAAACATGCCGAGCAGGCTCGCTACAAAAAAGAACACGGGTAAGAAGATGAGTTTGCGGATGGGGAGAGCGCTTGGTTTGGTGGCGAGATAGCTAGCATGAGCAAGGTAGCCGAATAAAACGATCATCCACCAGGGTGTGTAAGCGATGGTTTGCCAGATGGACTCATGCATGCGTTCGATTCCCTGAATTGTTTGGGCGATAGTGGTTTCGAACCACTGACCCCTACCGTGTGAAGGTAGTGCTCTACCCCTGAGCTAATCGCCCTAAATGTGAGGAGGGATTTTAGGGGGTGGCGGCTAAAAGGTCAATGATATCCGCCCATCCCGCTGGCGCATCAAGTCTAACCTGCTACAATACACGCCCAATTTTCATAAGTTCAAAGGCACACTCAGCATGGCACAAGTTCGTACTCGATTTGCACCCAGTCCTACCGGTTACCTGCATATTGGCGGCGCTCGCACCGCTTTATATTGCTGGTTATATGCCCGCAAAACCAAAGGTACTTTTATTCTGCGTATCGAAGATACGGATCTTGAGCGTTCCACGCCGGAATCGGTGGAAGCGATTCTTGAGGGCATGCAGTGGTTAGGTCTTCACTATGATGAGGGCCCGTTTTATCAGACCAAACGCTTCGATCGTTACCATGCTGTGATGGAAGAAATGCTCAACCATGGCACGGCTTACCGTTGTTATTGTTCGAAGGAAAGGCTGGAAAAGCTGCGCGAAGATCAAACCGCCGCCAAACAAAAGCCGCGTTACGATGGTAAATGTCGCGATTTAACCGCGCCGCAAGAGGGTCCGTATGTGGTGCGTTTTAAAAACCCACAAGATGGTGAAGTGACATTCGATGATCTGGTGCGTGGTCAAGTCACCTTCGCTAATCAGGAATTAGACGACTTAATTATTGCCAGAACCGATGGTTCGCCCACGTATAATTTTACGGTGGTGGTCGATGATGCCGATATGAATATCACGCATGTTTTACGCGGTGATGATCACATTAATAATACCCCACGCCAAATTAATATCTTGCGTGCACTGGGCGTTACACCACCTTTATATGCGCACGTGCCGATGATTTTGGGTAGTGACGGCAAACGGTTATCGAAACGTCATGGTGCTGTCAGCGTCATGCAATATCGCGAAGATGGTTTTTTACCCGAAGCTTTGCTGAATTATCTGGCACGTCTTGGCTGGTCGCACGGCGATCAGGAAATTTTCTCGATGCAGGAATTAATCGATTACTTTGAAATTACCGGCATTAACCGCGCGCCAGCTGCGTTTAATCTCGAGAAATTATTATGGTTGAATCAGCATTACATCAAAAATGGCGATCCCGCGCATGTTGCGAAAGAATTGGCCTGGCATATGCAGCAGCAGGGCATTGATATTAGTAAAGGTCCGGCGCTGGTGGATATTATCAAGGCGCAAGGCGAGCGCACCAAAACCTTGAAAGAAATGGCTGAGCGCAGCCGGTATTTTTATGAAGAAGTGGCGTTGACCGACGAGATGAAAGCGCATATCACACCAGAAGTGCGTGCCGCGCTCGAAAATGTGCGCAAAAGTTTTGCGGATGCGGCGGAGTGGTCAAAAGAGCCGATTCACGCCATTATTTCAGCCGCAGCAGAAGCCGCCGAGCTAAAAATGGGCAAAGTGGCGCAGCCACTGCGTGTGGTCATGACGGGTGGCACGGTTTCACCGCCCATTGATTTGACAATAGAATTGATCGGACGCGACCGCGCGATAAATAGATTGGATCAAGTGCTCGAAGCTTGTTGACAAACACTCACATGCTTCATAGAATCGCGTCTCTCTCAGATACATTACAAAAGGGGCTATAGCTCAGCTGGGAGAGCGCTTGCATGGCATGCAAGAGGTCGCCGGTTCGATCCCGGCTAGCTCCAGATTTAAGCGTCCTACGTCCCCATCGTCTAGAGGCCTAGGACACCGCCCTTTCACGGCGATAACCCGGGTTCGAATCCCGGTGGGGACGCTTAATAATAGAAAGCCCGCTTTTAGCGGGCTTTTTTGTCTGCAAAATTTCATCACGACCTTTCACACACAACCTCAGGAGACCTGATATGACACGCTATTCACAACAAGTTGTTCAACTCGGACATCTGGCATTCTGGACCGAGACATTTGGCGATAAGGCGCATCCCGCTGTGATTTTAATCATGGGAAGTGGTGGGCAGGGAGTGTTGTGGCCGCAGTTATTTTGCGAGGAATTAGCAAATAAAGGTTATTTCGTGATGCGCTACGATCATCGCGACACCGGTTTGTCAGCTTCTCTGGATTATGAAAAGACGCCGTATAACTTGCTGGATATGGCGACGGATATCATTGGCTTGATGGATGCTTACGATTTGAAAGGCGCGCATTTAGTCGGTGCTTCGATGGGGGGCGCGGTGGCCTTGCTCGCCGGGGCGCATTTTCCGGATCGCGTGTTGAGTCTCACGCTCATGATGACAACCTACGATATGCGTCCCGCCATGTTCTCCTTTCAAGGGTTGCCAACAGATAGTTTGTTATCTAAGCCGAGCGACACGGTGCTGAATATGTCGAAAGATATTGTCGCGCCACCTGAAACCCTCGAAGAGAAAGTAAATTTATTTATTAATTACGCACGTATTAATAGCGGCGGAAAAGTTCCCGTCGATGAAGCGCTCTGTCGTCAATTAGCTTTATTGAATTATGCGCGCATGAAAAACGAGCAAGGTGCGATGAATCATTTTCATGCGATTAATGCTTCACATGATTTGCTAGCTGCAGCACCCGCAAAAGTGCAAGCGCCGACCCTCATTATTCACGGTGATGTGGATCCTGTTTTTCCAATCGATCACGCCCATGCGATGCAGGAAGCCATTTCACACGCGCAATTAAGCATTATTGATGGGTTGGGGCATGGGTTGTTTAGCCCGGTGTTTTTCAATGCGCTGATTGACGAAATCGACGCAGCCATTATTTAGTGAGTTTGAGTGCGGCTGATTTAATTCCGTCAAAAATAGGCTGAGAAATATGGCGCGGAAATGACGCCGGCAGTTTGGTCGATACCGTTGCAATGACTGAATCGACCTTCTGTAGCATGTCATCCAGAATTGACTCAGCTGTTTCAACAGGGTAATTGACTTGGTTAGCCGTCTCTAGAAAATAGCGGCGTTGTAAATGATGCCAATGATAATGTGTGTTTTTGCCTTCTAGCGCCATCGCCATTTTAATTTTTTGTACAGCCAGATAATTTTTGGCAATGAGTGGATAGGCAGAGATGATGTCATAGAGTGGTGTAAGGTTAAATTTTCCCTCGGCATCTATAAAAACGCTGAAATTCTTGGCATGGCCGTCGATCGCAGCTAATAGCCAAAATAAGATTTGCGAACGGAAAAAGGTATCACGATTTTCAGTGGGTTTTTCAGAGCCGAGCAGTAATCGCATAATGTCTCGAATGCCGGGCCCACCATCGGCTTGATATTTTAAATTAGGCGACACACCTAATGTTTGGCAAATATCTTCTTGCGGTAATCGCATGAGCCAGGTTCCATCGGCAGATAATTTTCTGTCGAAGCGTTGAACGGCCAAGACTTTAACATTATCGAAAAGAAGAATCTCGCATTTCGCGACAGGTAAACCGAATGCGGCGGCGATTTCAGAACAGAGCCATTCATTTTCGCAGCTATCACTCAAATCTATTTGCTGATGTTCAAGAAATCCAATGGGTAGTTTGAAAATATGCGTGGTGGGTGTTTCTCTTAGTGGTCGACACCATTTGTCTTGGTGGTATAAAAAAGCAGATTTTTCTTGAGCGCCCGCGAGGGATATGCGGAAGTCAGAGGATGGATCTGTCATGCCAAGCGGATATTGTTGATATCCCTGCATAATGGTTGCAATTTCTTTGTCTGTTAATCGCTCGAATTTGATATCTTTGTCAAAAGGTGGTATTTCGCCCTCTACTAGCTGAATCGCGCCGACGCAATCTCTCCCAATGGATGCGAGTAAATCATAAGGCTGATTGGTGGGGATTTGAAATTTAGCTTGGATGCGAGCTCTGATTTGCGAATTGTCGGGTAGTAAGTTGTCGAAGAAATTATAAACAACATTGCCGGTGAATGCTTTGTCAACTAATGGCAGCGATAGCGAAATTGGACGTGCACCTGGGGTGTTGATCCATGATTTTTCATAAGTGAAGGTCATGCTGCCATTTGCATTTTTCTCTAGTTGGCCGACAAGCATGCCATTCATTAAAATATGTAGTATGTGAGTAGACTTCATGATTACCACTCTTCTTTCCATTTCGTTTTAGGTGCGTCGTCTTTTTGAAAGAGTTTGACGTCGAGTTTAACGGCGGCAATGATACGAAAAAAAGTTTCAAGTTTGGTGCCGTCGGGGTTGTTTTCAAATTCAGAAATCGTTTGTTGTTTTAAACCGACTAGCTTGCCGACCTCAGACTGGCTTAGTTTGAGTTTTTTGCGCTGATTGGCAATGAGTAGCGCGAGTTCCTTCGGTGAGCGAATAAACATGGTTACCGGCTCCGTTGTGATGAGGAAATCTACCCGTTGTAGAGGGTAAACCTTATTTTACCCGTTACAGAGGGTAAATGCAAATTACCCGCTTCAGCGGGTAAATATTGGAGAAGTCGCATCTCTGTAATATGATGCCGTGCGACTGCCACCCAAAAGGAATCTCACCATGCTAGAAATCATCCCCATCCCTGCCTACCAAGACAATTACATCTGGCTAGGTGTGAATCGTCAGTCCAAACAGGCTTTCGTCGTCGATCCTGGTGAGGCCCCGCAAGTAATCGATTATCTGACGCAACATGGGTTAACGTTGGCGGCGATTTTGGTGACGCATAAACATATGGATCACACCGGCGGCATTTCTGATTTACTGAAGGTCTATCCCGATGTGCCTGTCTATGCTCATGCCACTGAAAATGTGCCGACGACGACGCAGTTTGTTAAGCAAGGTGATCGCGTGCAGCTGACCGTTTTACCGGATGCTTTCACGGTGATCGATATTCCTGGCCATACCCTCGGTCATATTGCTTATTCCGCGCCCTCCATTTTATTCACGGGCGATACTTTATTTGGCGGCGGTTGTGGGCGCGTATTTGAAGGGACGGCAGAGCAAATGTTGATGTCACTGAATAAATTGGCAGCCTTACCCGATGACACGGCGATTTATTGTGGCCATGAATATACATTGGCAAATTTACGTTTTGCAAAAATGGTTGAGCCCGAAAACGCCGACATTCAAGCTCGCATGATTGAGGTTGAAAAATTACGTGCTGACAATAAGCCCACTCTGCCTTCCACGCTTGGTCTTGAAAAGAAAACCAATCCGTTTTTACGTTGCGAAGTGCCGGCTGTGATTGTGCGTGCCGAGGATTGCGCCGGGCGTGAACTCTTTAGTCCAGCTGAAGTCTTTCACGAAATTCGCGAATGGAAAAACAGACTATGAACATGAATGGTTTACTCACGCCGTATCCATTAACCAGCAAGCTGACGCTTAAAAATAGAATTCTCATGGCGCCCATGACGCGCGCAAAAGCGGATGCAGACTTGGTGCCGACTCAAGCGACAGCTGATTATTACGCGCGACGTGCCGATGCCGGCCTCATCGTCACTGAAGGCACGCTGATTAGTCGTCACGCTCGCGGCCATGATTTTGTACCAGGCATCTATAACGATGCGCAAATCGCTGGCTGGCGGCGAGTGACTGATGCCGTGCACGTCAACGGCGGGTTGATCTTTTCACAGCTCTGGCATGTGGGTCGCGTGTCTCATCCCCATTTTCTGGATGGCGAGTTGCCTGTTTCCGCATCGGCCACCACGATGACAGGTAAAATTTCACGCAGTGATGGCTTAACGTTTGGCGCCGCGCGAGCGTTAACGATCGAAGAAATCGCTGATCTCATTGAAGCCTATTCTGCTGCTGCAAGAAATGCCATCGCGGCTGGATTTGATGGCATCGAAATTCATGGTGCAAACGGATATCTCATTGACCAATTCCTTCATCATCACACGAATTTACGTGAGGATGAGTACGGTGGCAGTGTCGAAAATAGAGCACGTTTTGCCTTGGAAATTGTGCGGGCCTGTGGTGCTGCGATTGGTTACGACCGCGTTGGGTTGCGTCTTTCGCCAGGTGCGTATTTAAATGAAATTGTTGCGGATCCGCGCGATGGCGATGTTTTTAAGTATTTATTACAAACATTAAATCCTTTGGGGCTTGCGTATACGCATACTGGAAGCTTTGATCATGCCAAATTATTTTCCGAGCTGGATGGTTTGAGCATGACGCATTTTATGCGCCGTTATTATCAGGGTACGTTGGTTGCGGCGGGTAGTTATGATCTTGCAGGAGCGGTGCAGGGTATCAGTCAAAATCATTTTGATCTCGTGGCTTTTGGCAGGCCGTTTATTGCAAATCCAGATCTAATTGCACGCTTAAGCAGTGGCCAGGAATGGTTGCCTTATGATGTCAGTATGCTACGTGAACTTTATTAACCGTCATTGTGCTGTAAAAGATTCCACCATTGATTTGACGATAGGCAACTGTTTATTAAATTGTGCGAGCGGTGCAATGAACTGCAGAAAATACATGGCTTTTGATGGCTTTTTGAAATAGATCACACTTAATTGTGACATGGGCTGATTGTTTAGGGTGAAGCTATAAACAACATATCGCCCTTGATATAGTTTGCCTTGCAGCGTAGGGATTGATGCATCATCGACGAATTGCACGTCGGTAGCATTCTGATTTAAGGCCTTGCCAATTTCTGCGACAACTTTATCAACCGAGCGGTTGCGATAGGTTGCGAGTGTTTGCAAAGAGAGGCTTACCTGACCCGCATCCGGATTATTTTTGTCAACAAAGACAACCATCCCGCTGGCGGGTTGATAAGTTTGCCAGTCACCCGGATAACCGATTGAAAAATGATAGCGCGGTTCATTGAATGTATGGGTGATGGCTGTTGGCTCATGATGCGTCGTTTCGGTCGCCACGGTTTCGTGAGTGTTTTCTGCTTTCACTTTGCCGCGGGAAGAAATTTGAGAGTCGATATCAGGATCTGGATTGATCACCATATTTTCAATTTTCCAGACATCATTTTCCTTAATGAGACGATAGTAAATTGGCGTTTTCGCTTTACTGCGCGAAATTAAAGTGGCATGTACCACGCCAACACCGTCTTCGATGGAGCGCTCATCAAAGGAAATGCTTTCATTATTTCTAAGCGCGCTATAGTCGTTGACGAATTTTTTAAAGGCTTCAAACGTGGTTGCATCTTGAAACGCGCGAGTCGTATAGGCATACGCACTCGCATAATCTTCTGTGCGAATAGCGGCAAGTTGCTTTTCAATGGGTTTTTTCAAACCAGATGTCAGAACCGACGCGGCAATAAAGAGGATGGCCAGAAAGCAAAGACCTGACCCAATAAAGATACCCACCCACATCGCGACTTTTTTGAGCTCGTTCATTTGAAATCCCTTTTGGCGAATATTTTTATTATCGGTATTGAGATACCTATATTTTACCGCTAAATCGTCGCTTTAGGGCGGGTGAGGGGTGGCTAATAAGAGCTTATATCATGAATAGATTGAAATTATTTTTTTTAGTAACCGGTGGGGCGAGGGGCGCACATATCATTACCCCGAGCTGCCAGCTGGTCATTGCGAGCGCAGCGAAGCAACCCAGCCCATCTGACGCAGCAGAGCCTGATCTGGCTGGTACACTTACGTCATCGATCGTTATTCTTTCAACTCCACTGCTACTTTTTAGTCTGGATTGCTTCGCTGCGCTCGCAAAGACGATAGTCGTGGGTGGTGATATGAGTGAACAGTGACCGGTAACCGTCACTCGTATTGATTGACTTCATTCCCTGTTTGCCTTATAAAAATCGAACTTATTTAGGGGTCTAAATCCACAGAAGTTTGAAAGGGAAATGGAATGAAATGTGTCATTTTGGCGGGTGGTCTTGGAACGCGGCTTGCGGAAGAAACAACGCTTAGGCCGAAGCCCATGGTGGAGATTGGCGGCAAGCCGATTCTCTGGCATATCATGAAAATCTATTCATCTTTCGGTATCAACGATTTTATTATCTGCCTTGGCTACAAAGGCTATATCGTCAAAGAATACTTCGCTAACTATTTCCTGCACATGTCTGATGTTACCTTCGACATGAAACAAAACAAAATGAGTGTTCACCAAAATTATGCAGAACCGTGGTCGGTCACGCTGGTTGATACGGGTGATCACACTATGACCGGCGGTCGTTTACGTCGTGTTAAAGACTATCTCGGCGACGAAGATTTCTGTCTCACTTACGGCGATGGCGTCGCCAACGTCGATTTACAGGCATTACTGAAAACACATCGCGCTTCGAAGCGCCTCGCGACGGTGACGGCAACTCAGCCTCCCGGAAGATTTGGCGCCATTGATTTCGACGGCGATATCGTCAAAGCCTTTAAAGAAAAACCCAAAGGCGATGGCGCATGGATTAACGGCGGCTTTTTTGTTTTGTCACCCAAGGTCATTGACTACATCAAAGATGACACCACGTTGTGGGAGCAAGAGCCCATGCATCAAATTGCCAACGACCAGCAAATGAGCATTTATTTTCATGATGGCTTTTGGCAGCCCATGGACACCTTGCGCGAAAAACATCTTTTGGAAGAATTGTGGCAAACAGGAAAAGCACCATGGAAGATCTGGGATTAAGCGCGTCATTTTGGCGCGGTAAGCGTGTTTTTCTAACCGGTCACACCGGTTTTAAAGGTGCCTGGCTTGCCGAGTGGCTGCAGATGCTCGGCGCGGAAGTGACGGGTTATGCTTTATCACCGCCGACGCACCCAAGCTTATTTGAATTAGCCAAGCAGCAGCAAAGAATACAATCCATCATTGCTGATGTCTGCGATCTCGCGGCGTTGACCGCTGCCGTCAAAAAAGCCAAACCCGATATTATTTTCCATTTGGCCGCTCAATCCTTGGTGCGCCATTCTTACGAACAGCCTGTTGAAACCTATCAAACTAATGTGATGGGAACCGTGAATATTCTGGAAGCTATGCGCATTTGTGAAACGGCGAAAGTGTTGGTGAACGTCACCACCGACAAATGCTATGAAAACAAAGAGTGGCACTGGGGTTATCGCGAAGTCGATCCATTAGGTGGTTACGACCCTTATAGCAGCAGCAAAGGCTGTGCTGAATTAGTGACGGCTGCGTATCGACAGTCATATTTTAACCCTGCTGATTTTGCCAAACATGGCAAAGCGGTAGCCTCTGCACGGGCTGGTAATGTTGTCGGTGGCGGCGATTGGGCGAAAGATAGACTCGTTCCCGATATCATCACCACGCTGGCGCAAGGCAAACAACCGATTATTCGTTTTCCTCATTCCATTCGTCCTTGGCAGCACGTACTTGAGCCACTTTCAGGCTATTTAACGCTAGCGGCAAAACTTTGGCACGCTCCGACTGAATTGGTCGGCGCCTGGAATTTTGGTCCGGAAGATCAAGATTGCCAAACGGTCGCCGCATTAGCCGACCAGCTATGTAAAGCCTGGGGCAAGGGTGCGAGTTGGGAATTATCCAGCGGCCAGCATCCGCATGAAGCCAGTTTTTTAAAATTAGATATTTCCAAAGCTAAAGCATTATTGCACTGGCACCCACGCTGGCGCTTACATCAAACGCTTGCTGCCACCGTTGAGTGGTATCGAGACTTGAGCCAGGGTGAGGATGCTGTGCGACTCACACAGCAACAAATTATGAATTATCAGAATCTATCGGAGAAACAGTATGCATAAAGAATCGTTTATTCACGTCCCTTATGGTCGCACCGTGCATGGTCAAGATGAAATTGATGCCGTTGTCCATGTTTTGCAAACTTCAACGCAAATGGGCAAGCACGTCAGAGGGATGGAAGAACAAGTTGCCGCATTATTTCAAAAGAAATTCGGCATCATGGTGAACTCCGGTTCTTCTGCCAATTATCTCGCGATTGAAATTTTAAATTTACCTAAGGGTAGTGAAGTCATCACTCCAGCCTTAACTTTCTCCACTACGGTTGCTCCGTTGGTGAAGAGTGGTTTGGTGCCGGTTTTCATTGATGTTGAAGAAGGCACGTACAATATTGATGCCGATAAAGTCGAAGCCATGATTACGCCGAATACCAAGGCCATGATGATTCCAAACTTGCTGGGTAATTTACCAGACTGGCATAAATTACATGCCATCGCCAGAAAGCATAATTTGTTTATCGTAGAAGATTCCGCCGACACCCTCGGTGCCACACTGAATGACCAACCTGTTGGTCGTTTAACCGATATTTCCACTACCAGTTTTTACGGTTCACACGTCATCAACTGCGGTGGCAACGGCGGCATGTTATGCGTGAATGATCCAGCTCTTGAAGCGCGGGCAAAATTGCTGCGTAGCTGGGGTCGCAGTTCTTCGTTATTTGTGGAATCGGAAGCCATTGAAAACCGTTTCAATATTGATGTCGAAGGCATTCGCTACGATGCAAAATTTGTATTCGAAGCCTTGGGCTATAATCTCGAACCATCCGAAATGGGTGCGGCATTCGGGTTGGTGCAATTGAAAAAATTACAGGAAAACATTGAGCTCAGAAATAAATGGATCGCGCGTCACCGTGCGTTCTTTACTGATTACGAAGATTTATTCATCTTGCCAAAACAATTACCCAACACCAATACGGGCTGGTTAGCCTTCCCGGTTGTTGTGCGTGATTCAGCACCGTTCACACGGACTGATTTGCAAGTATTCATGGAAAAACGCAACATCCAGACAAGAACAGTCTTCACTGGCAACATATTGCGTCAACCAGGGTTCAAGAATATTCAACATCGTGCGGCGGAAGGTGGTTATCCACACACCGATCAAGTCATGCGCGGTGGCATGTTAATCGCTGCTCATCACGGCTTGAACGATGAAATGGTGGCCCATATTCATGAATCATTAAGCATATTTCTGCAACAACATGTTGGCGCTGACAAGGTAAAGAATGCTGCCTGTGCTTGAAAATGATTTAAAACATATTTGGGATAAAGCAAGCCGCTGCCTGCCAGATTTGGCAGGCAGTCGCATTTTTATCACCGGTGGAACAGGGTTTTTTGGCCGTTGGTTGCTTGAAAGCCTTGCTTACGCCGTGGAAAATGTGCAACTCCAGACGGAAGTCGTGGTGTTAACACGTGATCCACAAAAATTTTTGCAGTCAGCACCGGCATTTAAAAATGCATCGTGGCTACACTGGGTGCAAGGGGATGTCCGAAATTTTACGATCCCAGAAGGCGAGTTTACGCACATTTTACATGCAGCCACTGAAGCCAGTGCCAGCTTGAATCGTGATGCACCGCTTCTTATGCTGGATACGATTACCGAAGGCACACGCCGCGTGTTAGAGATGGCAAGACACGTGCAGGTGAAAAAGTTTTTATTCGTGAGTTCCGGTGCTGTATACGGCAAGCAACCTGCTGAGTGTGTGAATGTACCTGAGTCATTCCTCGGTACAGCCGATCCGCTTTTGCCTGGCAATGCTTATTCCATTGGTAAATTATACGCTGAACATGTTTGCAGTCTTTATGCGCGTCAATTTGAATTGCCGATTAAAATTGCCCGTTGTTTTGCTTTTGTAGGTCCGTACTTGCCACTCACCACGCATTTTGCGATCGGGAATTTTATTGCCAATGCACTGAATGGGGAACCTATCCATATTCAAGGCGATGGCACACCGTGTCGTTCCTATTTATATGCGGCGGACCTCACCGCGTGGCTGTGGACGCTGCTTTGCTTCGGCGATCACGGCAAAGCTTATAATGTCGGCTCAGAAGAAAGTATCTCGATCGCAGAGTTAGGTAAATTAGTGAGTGAGCAAGTCACACCAGCCTTGCCCATGTCGATTGCCAAAGAAAAAAATCCACATGCGCACATTGAGCGTTACGTGCCGTGCACCGCGCGAGCTCGACAAGAATTAAAGTTGGAAACCTGGATCTCTTTACCAGATGCCATCAATCGAACAATTTTATGGAATCAACGCAATGCAGAAAGTAAGTAATTATATCGCCGAGTTTTTACATGATGCCGGATTGCGGCACGTTTTTATGTTAACCGGCGGCGGCGCCATGCACTTGAATGATTCTTTTGGTAACCATACTGGCTTACAGAAAATTTATAATCATCATGAGCAAGCCAGTGCAATGGCCGCTGAAAGTTATGCGCGGTTGACCCGACAAATTCCTATCGTCAATGTGACAACGGGTCCTGGAGGTATCAATACACTGAATGGTGTATTTGGCGCTTATGTGGATTCATTGCCCATGTTGATCGTGTCGGGTCAGGTGCGCTTCGATACCACGATTGCTAGTACCAGCCTGCCTTTGCGTCAATTGGGTGATCAGGAATGCGCGATAGTCGAGATGGTGAAAGGCATCACTAAATATGCCGTGATGGTGAAAGATCCACTCGAGATTAAATATCAGTTACAAAAAGCGCTTCACTTGATTCAAGCGGGAAGGCCTGGCCCTGTGTGGCTGGATATTCCTATGAACGTGCAAGGTGCCTCGATAGATCCGGAAACGTTGCGTTCCTATCACCCAGATGAGGATGTCACTGAAAAACCCGTGCCTTTAGTCGCCTTGAAGGACGTGAATGATATTCTGCGACGTTTGCGTGCTGCCAAGCGCCCAGTGATCATTGCAGGTTCTGGGGTGAGATTATCGGGTAAACACGCCGAGTTCCTGGCTTTAATCGATAAATTGGGTGTGCCGGTGACCACGGCGTGGAATGCTCACGATGTGTTGCATGATGATCATCCTTTGCATTGCGGTAAGCCAGGGTCGATCGGTGATCGTGCTGGCAATTTTACCGTGCAGAATGCCGATGTGCTCTTAGTATTAGGCTCACGTCTCAATATTCGCCAAATTAGTTATAATTACGATTCCTTCGCACGCCACGCTTATAAAATCATGGTGGATGTTGATGCGGCAGAACTTGCGAAACCTACGCTTAAAATTGATATGCCGATACATGCTGACCTTGCCGATTTAATTCCGAAATTATTATCAGCGGCCGACATTCAAGAAAATACAGCCCAGCATCAACAATGGGTGAGCTGGTGCCAGATGCGCAAAGTGAAATATCCCGTTGTGTTACCTGCTTACTGGGAAAATAAGGAAACGGTAAACCCTTATTGCTTCATGCAGGCGTTGAGTAAAGCTTTACCCGAAAATCAAATTATTGTCACCGGTGATGGCACGGCGTGCGTCGTTTCGTTTCAAGCCATGCATTTGAAAAAAGGCCAGCGTCTTTACACTAATTCAGGCTGTGCATCGATGGGTTATGATTTGCCGGCCGCTATTGGAGCATGCGTCGGTGCAAATGGTAAATCCGTTGTGTGTCTCGCTGGCGATGGCAGTATCATGCAAAACATCCAGGAATTGGCGACCATTGCCTACAATCGTTATCCGATCAAAATCTTTATTTTGAATAATAATGGTTACCATTCCATTCGTCAGACACAACAGAATTTCTTCGGTGAAAAATTAGTTGGTGTTGGCCCTGATAGTGGTTTAGGTTTTCCAGATTTCAGTAAATTAGCGGCTGGTTTCGATTTACCCTTTGTGCGTTGTCAAACGCATGCGGAGATGGAGTCGAGCTTTAAACAGATTCTCGAGCATAATGACCCGATGATTTGCGAAGTCATGATCGATTTGAAACAACAATTCGCGCCTAAGCTTTCGTCACGACGTCTTGAAGATGGCCGCATGGTGACAAGCCCGCTGGAAGATATGACGCCTTTCTTGAGCCGAGAAGAATTAGCCGAAAATATCTTGTTTACCGAAACAGAGGTGGCTTAATGAAAAATTTATTATTGACTGGCGCAACCGGTGGCATAGGCGAAGCCATTCGAGATTTATTTCAGTTGCACGGTTATACGGTGCACGCGCCAACTCGACAAGACATGGATTTAAACGATGAGGGCTCCATTCATCAGTATCTTACGAAATTGCCGACTGATATGGATGTATTTGTGCATTGTGCCGGTATCAACGACCCCAAGCGTTTGCATGAATTAACGGAAGCCGATATCCAACGAACGTTTCAGATTAATACTCTGTCTTTTTATTCGATTTGCAAATTTTTATCGAAAAATTTCATACAAAAAAAATCAGGCTATATTCTGGGTGTATCTTCCATATACGGCGATTATTCACGGAAAGGCCGCTTGGCTTATGCCGCTTCCAAGCATGCCTTGAATGGCATGGTGAAATCGCTTGCTATTGAGATGGGTGAGTACAATGTCAAAGTCAATGGCATTGCGCCGGGCTTTATTGATACGAAATTAACACGTAAAAATAACTCCGCTGAAGTCATTGAAGGGTTTAAGCGCAAAATCCCACTCGCGAGATTGGGGACGCCACAAGATATCGCGGAAATCATTTATTTTTTATGTTCGCCGCAAAACAATTATATTAATGGCCAATGTATCATCGCCGATGGCGGCTATTCGGTAGGGGGTTTTCAGGAATGATTCAGAACGCAGCATTTAAAATTGAGGATAAATCTTTCCAGAGTGATGCGACCATTCAGCATTCCGGTCAATTTGAAGTCAAGTCTTCGCCAAGATCTTATCAAGTTTCCTGGAATGATAGCGCCAATCCTTTTGAGAGAATCAATGCGTTGTTGCAAGAAAATAAAGGCAACGTACTGCTCATTGATGAAAAAATTTATGAACTATATCGCGCCGATATCACCGTATCCGCCGAGCAGACGCTTGCCATCCCTGCGACGGAAAACTTTAAAACGTTAGAGGGCGTCAGTCAGGTTTTTGATTTCTTATATCGCCGCGGATTTACCAAGGGTGAGCGCCTGGTTGTGGTTGGCGGTGGCATCGTTCAGGATATTGGCGCATTCGCTGCTGCCTCGTATAAACGTGGCATTCAGTGGGTGTATTGCCCGACCACTTTATTATCCATGTGTGATAGTTGCATTGGCGCAAAATCTGGCGTCAATTTTAAAGAAGCCAAAAACCAAATCGGCTTATTTTCTGCGCCGTCGCAAGTCATCATCAATCCGAATTTTCTTAAGACATTAAGTGATATTGAGCTGAAATCAGGCTTAGGTGAAATTCTAAAGCTCTGTATTACCGGTGGTGAACCCTACTTGGAAATCTATCAGCAGCATGTCATGCATGGCAAAGTCAAAGAGTTCGCGAGTTATAAAGCTCTCATACTGACAGCGCTTGGTATCAAGCGCGCCATTATTGAAGTTGATGAATTTGACATGAGTTATCGCAAGAGCTTAAATTACGGCCACACACTGGGGCATGCCATTGAAGTTATGTCTGATTATGCCATCCCCCACGGTGTGGCGGTGACCGTTGGCATGATGCTCTCGAACGAGATCAGTCAACAGCGTGAATTTTTAGCAGAGGCGACAAAGATAAAGTTGAATCAGCTTTGCCGCGAACTGCTAGATGATAAAGTTTTAGCAATTATGTCGAACATGAACGTTGATGCCTTACTGGGTCTTTTAAAGAATGATAAAAAGACGGAAGGTGAACATATTAGTTATGTGGTGATGAAGCAACCAGGTGAGACACGTTTGACCAAGCTGAAACTGGATGATGCATTACAGCAATACATTGGTAAAATTTTGCGACAAACTTTTAATTAAGCTTGTCATGACGAATGGCGTGAGATTGATTAAAAGGGCGTGTACAATTAGCGGTTTCTGATAATCGTCAAACATGGGTGTGCTAGATTAAGCAAAAGGAGTAGTAATAATGAATAAACTTGAATTGGATATGGTTCGTTTATTGGCCGACTTGAAAAAGAATTATCATGTGACGGGTATTAAGGCCGAATTCGAAGCGGAAGGCACACGACTTGACGAGGCAATGCGCTTAAAAGATGTCACCGCGTCAGCAGGATTAGAGCTGAATATTAAAATCGGTGGCTGTGAAGCCATTAAAGACATGCTAGATGCCATCAGCTTAGGTGCACAGCGCATTATTGGGCCAATGGTTGAAACTCCGTATGCCTTGCAAAAATTCATCCGCGCCGCCAAATTGGTTTACGGCGACAGATTAAGCAACATCGATTTGCTGGTGAACATTGAAACCATTACCGCCTTCCAAAATTTCGACAAAATGCTCGAAGTGCCAGAAATTGCCGATCTTAACGGCATCGTGATTGGCCGCGTTGATTTTGTCGGCTCCATGGGCTGGGGTAGAGATAAAATTAATAGCGCAGAATTATTACCCTACTGTCTCGAATTGGCAGCGAAAGCGAAAGCCAAAGGCTTGACGGTTGTCGTAGGTGGTGGTGTTTCTGTTGATTCCATCCCATTCTTCAAACAGTTCCCGGCGGGTAATCTGGATCGTTTCGAAACCAGAAAAGTGGTATTCCAGTGCCCAAGCGCCATCAATAACCCGGAAATTGCTTTCATTAAAGCCGTAGAATTCGAATTGATGTGGTTAAAGAACAAGCGTGATCATTACAGTGCGATTGCTAAAGAAGATGAAGCAAGAATTGAAATGATGGAAACGCGTTACCGTGCTTCGTTGGCGTCGATTGAGACGAAAGAGGCGGTTGGGCAGTAAGAATTAGTTAGCAGAATGCGGGCTCTCAATGGGGCCCGTAGTTTTGTTGAAGACATAATGTTTGTTTAGATAAAAGCTGAGTAATGCGATTAGCAAGGTCGAAATTCCACCCGCTATGTATATGTTGGATATTCCAATGTGCAGTAGTCGAATGAGTGCGATATTGATCCCGTATAATCCGGCATATACCGTTAAAAAATTAAGTAGTACGCGCTTGTCATGACTTTTGAAAACGATAAAGCCGATGGTCTTGAAATTGAACAGGACGCCGGCGCAGGTTGATAACAGAACTGCAAGCGTGTAGTGACATCCAAGTAATATGAAGATGGCGAATAGAGAGTAGCCGAATAATGTGTTTAAGGCGCCGACGAGTAGGAAGGTGCAGAATTGTTGGTTTGAGAGAAAGGCGCGTTTAATTTTTTGCTTAATAGATGGTAGCATTTTGCGCTTCGTTAGATTGAGAATGATTTTAAGTCTAGCGGATCAAGTTCATTGAGGCTATTTATATTTCGAAATAAACGAAGAATCAAGTCTAAGACTGTATTGTAGTTAATGTTACTAGCAGGAATTGATACAGTCATATGAGCCTGTATAGAACCTATTGTGAGCGAAAGGGTGTTTCAAGAAATAACTTACAATAGTCGAATGGTTGAAAGATAGCGTTAAGGGATAAATGAAAAATGGGAAAAAAAATAGCTATAGTTCAGTCGTGTTATATTCCTTGGAAGGGCTTTTTTGATCTGATCAATATGGTTGATGAATTCATAATTTATGATGATATGCAGTTTACCCGGCGTGATTGGCGAAATCGAAATATAATAAAGACAGCCAATGGGCTAGATTGGCTCACGATCCCAGTGAATGTGAAAGGTAAGTATCTACAAAGAATCAATGAGACTATTATTAGTGATCCAGGCTGGGTTGTGAAGCATTGGAAGTCTATTACTACAAACTATTCAAGAGCGAAATGCTTTAAGGAATATCAATCATATTTTGCAGAGCTATACACGCAATGTGAAAATGAGGAATATCTGAGTCAGGTTAACTATCGTTTAATGAGTGGGATCTGTAAATTTCTCAACATCAATACAAGACTCAGTTGGTCGACTGATTATGCGGTTGACGATCAATTACGAAAGACCGAACGTTTGCTCGCTCTTTGTAGGAGCGCGAATGCAACTGAGTATATATCTGGGCCTTCAGCGCGTACTTATATGCAACATGAGTTATTCGATCAGGCAGGAATTGATATCACTTATATTGATTATTCTGGCTATCCCGCGTACCAGCAATTGTATGGTGAATTTCAGCACGGGGTGAGCATTCTGGATTTGATTTTTAATACTGGAATGGATGCTGCCAGTTATATGAAATCATTTCCAAACACCGCGCACCAAGAAGCGCAATACGAATTGCAGTACACATAGCACGTATTAGGATCATTTCCAATGAAGCTATCTATTGTTACTACATTGTATAATTCCGCGCCTTATATTATGGAGTTTTATCGGCGTATTTCTGCTACCACTCAGGAAATAACACATGATTTTGAGATTATCTTCGTCTGCGATGGATCGCCAGATGATTCTCTAAAAATTGCCCATGAGCTGTATTTGCGCGATAGTAAAGTAAAAATTGTAGAATTATCTAGAAACTTCGGTCATCACAAAGCGATGGCAACTGGGCTGGAATACGCTAAAGGGGATGTTATTTTCTTGATCGATTGTGATTTGGAAGAAAGCCCTGAACTATTGTCTGAGTTTTGGGATGAACTAAAAAAAGATGATGACATTGATGTTGTTTACGGCATGCAGATTCTTCGAAAAGGTAACTGGTTTGAGAGGTGGAGTGGTAGTTTATATTACAAAATACTGAACAAGGTGGCAGATGAAGTAAAGTCAGCCGAGAATATATCGACTGTAAGGATAATGAGACGCGCATATGTTAGGGAGCTGATTCAATATCAGGAGCAGGGTTATTACTTTGGCCCTATATCAAGTCTGACTGGATTTAATCAAAAAGGATATTATTTCAATAAGAAAAGCAAAAAGAAAACCAGTTATAGTTTTTTAAAAAAATATCATATGTTCCTTGATTCTATTTTTACGTTTAGCTCCAAGCCCTTATATTTCATTTTTTATTTTGGTAGTTGTCTTACAGCGCTTTCATTCCTATACATGATCTACCTTGTTATACGTAAAATATTTTGGGGCGTGGCGATTGAGGGTTGGACTAGTATGGTTGTTTCAACTTCATTCTTTGGGGGCGTGAATATATTTTTTATGGGTATTCTTTCCGTCTATGTACTACATATTTTTCGAGAGGTAAGGGCTCGACCATTTACTATCATTAGGAAGATATATGACGATAGCAGGAATATACGTAGTATCGTATTAGACTCTGATAGTGGAAATATCAATACAGATGATTCAATGATGGTGAACACAATGAATGGAGAAATCATACGTGAAAAATAATATTTACATCTGCCCTGCATCGGGTGGTGAATTAACTTTACATGAGGCACGTCATGAAAATGGCGAAATTATCGAAGGATATTTTCAGGGCAATGCTGGTGCAAGATATCAAATTCAAGATGGTATTCCTGATTTCACTTATCCATTGAATTTGAGCGATAAGCAAAAATCGCAATATGATTATTATCAAGCGAATGCAGAGAGCTATGATGATATTCAGGGTGTTACTTTTGCTTTGCAAAATGAAAATGAGAATAAAGTCAGAAAGGAAATGGTGAGTGAATTAAGATTGAAAAGCAACTCCAGGGTGCTTGAGCTCACGTGTGGGACGGGACGAGATTCAATGCATATTGCGGAGTTACTGGATAGTAGTGGTGAATTGTTTGTACAAGATTTATCAGAAGCTATGTTGCGACAGTGCCGAATGAAGTTGAAAAATGTTAGTGTACCTGTCGAATATTCGATAGGTAACGCGACGAACTTACCATTTCCAGACAATTATTTCGACGCCGTTTATAGTTTCGGTGGTTTGAATGTTTTTGATGATATCAGTCGCAGTTTGAAAGAGATGGTGCGTGTCACCAAGCCGAATGGGAGAATTGTGGTTGGCGATGAAAGTATGCCGCCATGGTTATATGGTTCTGAATTCGGCAAGACGCTTCTTAATGCTAATCCATTATTTAAATTTCGTGTGCCGCTAGAGTGTCTTCCTGTGGAAGCTCGTGATGTCAATTTGAAGTGGGTCATCGGTGGAGTTTATTACTTAATTTCGTTCGCGGTTGGTGTAGGTGAGCCTGTCGCAAATTTTGATTTAGAGATTCCAGGGAGAAGGGGTGGTACATTACGAACACGTTATGCAGGGCAGCTTGAAGGGGTGACTGAGGAAACAAAAAAACTGGTTTTGAAAGCTGCTGAAAAGGAAAAAATTAGTGTGCATCAGTGGCTTGAGCGTACGCTCAAATCAGTTGTAGCAAACCAAGTATAAGGCTGACAAGGGAACAATTATGTTTAAATGGAAAAAGAAAGGGCAAATCTGGGCGCCATCTTTGGATAATGAATGGATGCAAGAATACGGACAAAATCCAAATGCGGTTGTGATGGATGATCGAATTAGAATCTACTTTTCTAGTCGAATGAAAAGCAAAGTTGATGGCAAATATTTAAGCTATATCTTTTCTGTTGATGTAGATAAAAATAATCCGTCTAAGATAATTGATGTTCATGAAAAGCCTATACTTAATTCTAGCGGATTAGGTGACGCTGGCTACTTCGATGAGTTTGGTACCATGCCTGGTAGTATCGTGCGGCGTGATGATGAATTGTGGTTGTACTATGTGGGATGGAGCCGCCCCGAGTCACGGCCGTATCAGTGGGCTAATGGTCTCGCTATTAGTAAGGATGGCGGCAAAAGCTTCAATAAGGTTGGCGCAGGCCCAATCATTTCCTCAACATACCAATACCCATATCTACAGGCATGCCCACGTGTTTTTGAATTATCAGATGGTAAGTGGGTGATGTGGTATGCAGGAGGTGTAGAGTGGTATGAAGAGAATGGCGTTAAGAACCCTATTTATGTACTTATGAATGCCACATCCAATAATGGAGTTGATTGGAATTTGAGCGGAGAGCAAACGATAGCATCAGTCTGCAATAAGGAATGTCAATCTAGTGCGACTATGATTGAGTACAACAATCTTTATCATATGTTTTTTTCTTTTAGAGATGTTATTCCAAATACACCCGAGCAAAAGCAATACCGAATTGGTTATGCGTCATCGAATGATTTAATTAATTGGACACGTGATGATTCAAAAGCGGGACTTTGCCCATCGCCATCTGGTTGGGATTCGGTTGCGGTTTGCTATCCTCATGTCGTAAAAGTGGAAGATAAAATCTATATGTTTTATAGCGGTAGTCAATATGGTTCTGCTGGGTTTGGTTATGCAGAAGCTGTGTTTGATAGCTAAAAAGGATTGATATGGAAAGAGTTGTGATATTGGGCCACACAAACGCGGCCCAAATATTTTATGCAATATTGAAGGACGACCCTAATATCGAAGTTGCAGCGTTTTCGGTGCATGAAAGATATCGCGATAAAAACGATATTTTTGGCATTCCACTAGTCTCGTTTGAGAAGCTGGTTGACCAATTTCATCCAGATGAATATAAAATATTGAATGCAGTTGGCTATGGTAATGTAAATCAAAATCGTGAGCAGACCTACATCGCAGCGAAAACCGCTGGCTATGGTCTAATCAGCTATATTCATCCCAGTGCAATCAATCTTGCCGAAAGAATCGGTGAAGGTGTATTTGTTATGCCAGGTGCTGTGATTGAGCCATATTCTGAGATCGGAACTAATACGGTAATATGCAGTAATACAGTTATAGCACATCATTCATTTGTTGGGGACAATTGCTGGATAGCATCCGGCACTGTTATTTCAGGTGGTGCGATTGTGAAGAGAAATAGTTTTGTAGGTGTGAATGCCACAGTTGTTAACAATATTATTGTTGAGGAATATAATATTATTGGTGCACAAACAATGGTTGCCAAAAATACATCGAAAAACGGGGTTTATCTATCTAGACCTGGAGAGCCGCACCGCTTCACAAGCGAAGATTATGCGAAACATTTTTTAGCCTAAAGGGAGGGCTTAATGTTAGAGCGAGTAAATAAAATATTGTCGAAAATATTCGACATGAAACTAAGTGATGTTCATCCATTATTAACTAAAGATAATATTTATAAATGGGATTCTCTTGTACAAATGGAAATTGTGACGGCGTTAGAGAACGAATTCGAGATGCAAATGACAATGGAAGAGATAATAAGTATTGATTCAGTGCAGAAAATATATGATGTGCTTGCCAATCATGGGGTTGATGTTCATGTCATCGCATAGTACGCATGTCCTTGGAAAGATTGCTATTGTTACCGGTGGTGCGAGCGGGCTCGGTTTGGCTATTGCAAATATGCTTGTTGAAGCTGGTGCGGTAGTTGTTGTTTTTGATAAGGATGAAGGTAAGCTGAAACAACTCCCAGATACAATACAATCGGTTGTAGTTGATGTAACAGATCCTATGTCTTTGCAACATGCCGTCAATAATATTGTATCGTTGCATGCACGTATTGATATCTTAGTGAATAATGCCGGTGTAATTTATAATGAGCCTTTAATTAATATTACTAAAACAGAACGTAAGCATAGCTATGAAAGTTTCAAGAGAATATTGGATATTAATTTAAGTTCAGTCTTCTTGATGGGTTCTATAGTAGCTGAGCAAATGATAATAAAACGTACGAAAGGTACTATTATCAATATTAGCTCTATCTGTTCTGAAGGTAATGCAGGTCAAACTGCATATTCTGCTGCAAAAGCAGGTGTGAATGCACTAACCAAAACTTGGTCCAAAGAGCTTGGCGCGTTCGGTATTCGTGTGGTTGGCGTTTCGCCAGGCTTTATAAATACTCCATCTACTAATGCTAGCCTTGATGCAGGTAATATCGACGCATTAACGAAAAGAATCTCATTGCGTAAACTCGGGGCGGCTGATGATGTTGCTCACGCTGTTTTGTTGGCGGTACAGAACCCATATATAAACGGATCGATTATTGATGTCCATGGTGGCCTTTCATTATGAAAGGGTTTCGATTATGTGAAAGCCACGAATTGGCTGATATTGCAGCGCGTTATGAATCGCAAGAGCGTTTTTTTCCATTAATCATGGCTGTGTTGACTAATAGACAAGAAGGGTTGGTTTATACACATAATAATAGTAATAATTTCTTCATTGTCCATAAATTTGGTTTTGCAGATTTGATAGAGACCAATGAAAGCGATGAATTTGATGCTGTTCTTCTTGATTTTTTGATGCGGGGTCAATTTAAGTGTGAAAAAATGCGTTGGTATCAGGTGCCAAAAAGATGGATTTCAACATTATCTCTCCAGGATTCTAATCAGGTCGCCATAGTCGAGAGGACTGAGTTCATGAGAACTTCGCTGGTCCTGAGTGAGTGCGATGATGCATTCAATTATAGTATCAAGGGAATCGGGGACGATAACTTCGATGAGGTTGATTCAGAATCGGGGCTGTCTCTTGCTGGTAGGTTTTGGCCATCGAGAGCGACGTTTATCAAGAATTCATTTGGTCTTGTTGCCTATAAGGAAGATGTCGTCGTGGCCGTTTGCTACGCTTGCGCTGTTGAGAAAAATCTTGCTGAAATTGATGTGTTTACAATGCCGCGATTTCGTGGGCTTGGTCTGGGGCGGATTGTTGTGGCTGAGTTCATAAAAAAATGTAAGCAGATAAATGTTATCCCGCATTGGGACTGCTATACAAATAATCTTCCATCGATAAGACTCGCGAAATCACTCGATTTCAAAATTAATAGCACATATCAGCACGCGATCATTTCTAAAATTCCTATATAAGGTTTTTACGATGACATATCAATATAATCTTGGACTAAAATTCAAAAATAATCTCAAAATGTATGGGGACGCTAGTTGCATTAAATATCCGGATAATAGCTCTTCATATCTTGAGGTTGATAATGATTCTGATGCCATCGCCTCACTACTTCTCGCTCAAGGATTAAAACGAGGTGATGTAGTCGCTATCATTCATTCTAAAGAATATCTATCCTATATTTTAATGATTGCATGTTTGAAAGTCGGTGTGATTTATACAAATATTGATCCTGATATACCTATAGTACGATTTAAGCATATTTTAGATACATGTTCTCCGGTGCGCGTTTTTTCTAGCGATGTAAAGTCGGAGCATGCTGTGAGCCTTGCGACTGCTGCTGATGTTGTTGTTGAGGATATTTCTACTCTAGATACAGGGTTTGAAATCCAAGGTGAATCTCTGATCGCCGCTATGCAGTCGATAGATGGTGACGCAATCGCATATATCATGTTTACTTCCGGCTCCACAGGTCGCCCAAAAGGTGTGGCAATTACGCACCAAAATCTCATCCACTTTATACATTGGTCTATATCTGCATTTGAGGTTAAACCTGGCGACGTCGTTGCCAATGTGAATCCAATGTATTTTGATAATTCTGTTTTCGACTTTTATACATCCATGTTTTCAGGTGCCTCTCTCGTTCCCGTTAATAAATCAATTGTCTCTGCTGCGCATACACTTGTTAAATATATTGAGCAGATGCAATGTACAATATGGTTTTCTGTACCATCACTCCTCATGTATATGATGACAATGAAGGCGCTTGTCTCTGGCAGTATGCATACATTACGACTGATTAGTTTTGGTGGGGAGGGGTATCCAAAGTCTGAACTTAAAAAACTTTACGAACTCTATGCCGGCCGTGTCAGGTTTGTGAATGTGTATGGCCCAACAGAATGCACATGTATTTGTTCGAGTTATGATATATCTGAGGCAGATTTCGTTGAAATGAAATCGCTGCCATCTCTTGGGCGGATTAACCCTAATTTCTCTTTCATTATTTTGGATGATGATAATAATCTGGCTAGTGAAGGGGAGCTATGTCTATTTGGACCGAACGTAGGTCGTGGATATTACAATCATATTGATCCTTCAAATAAGTCATTTTGCGAATTTACTGGTCATGGTTACTACCGCAGTCGAATGTACCGTACTGGCGATATTGTATCGATGAGTAATAATTTATTATATTTCAAAGGTCGTAAAGACAACCAAATTAAGCATATGGGCTACCGTATAGAGTTAGAAGAAATTGAGATGGCGCTTGGGTTGGTTCATGGGGTGAATCAGGTCGCAGTAGTATATGAGAAAAATGCCCTGGGTTACGGAAAGATTATTGCATATATAGCTTCCACATCAGCTATTGATGCAAGTTACATTCGAGACAATGTTAAAAATGTACTACCAGTTTACATGATCCCGAACAAAATCGTAGTACTTGAGCATTTACCAAAAAATCAAAATGGCAAGGTGGATAAAGTGGCGCTCCAGGGGTATGAAATTAAGAACTCAGGTTATGTGACAGCATAATTGTTACGGTCGCAAACGAGAGTCCATACATTTTGCTGGATACCAAAATACTCATCATCGCAACCGCCGATGGTGAGGTTTTCGAAATATTGACCGAAAGTATCTATAATATCTTGCTTGGTTTCGAATACGCGGAAGATCGTTCCATTACGCAACCCTAATGGATCGCAAGTTATTTCGACATGACCGTCACCGAGTGGCTTTGTGTTCTGGGTGATCGTTCCTGTTGTTTTTGGCAGGGAGGCAATAAGGCGGCCACCGTGCTTCATCACGCGTGCGACTTCTTTTAGGTTTTCGGCGAAGGATTCGCCTTCATCAACATAGTAAATGGCATGGCATGCTAACACATAATCAAATTGTTGATTATCGAATGGAATGCTAGAGTTTCGCCCAACTTTTAAATTGATAGGTATGCCAAGGTTGGAAAATTTAAGTTTGGCAAGCTCATTGATGTGTTCGGAAATTTCGACCCCAGTGATGCTGAAGCCGAGGTTGTTAAGGAGTGGAAAATTCCGCCCATCACCATAGCCAAGGTCAAGTATTTGTTTGCCTGAATAGTTTTCTTTATCCATTTTAAGTAGCGGATATGTGCCTAAAAATACTCTTACGACGAATTCAACTGGGTATATGTGGCGATCTGAGTCACGTTTTTTGTAGTAATTTTCATAAGCAGAGTCGATTTCATGTTCTTTACAAAAATTCATTTCCGTGTGTGACATGCGGCTATATCCTAGGAGGTTACTATTCTATGAGGAGGAGTTTAATACAGTACACAAAAAAACGTCAAGCTGGATTGCTGTACAGAATAATTCATGGCTGAAACTGGCTTTTTGTGCGAAAGAAGATTATCTTTCAGAATATTGATAAAGGAGTGTGCGGTGAACAATCTTTCTGAGCGTACTAGCAAGATACCATATAGTTTGCCATCAAAAGATGTGGCAGAGATTAATTACGTGATAGATGCGATGAAAAGTAGTCATCGTCACGGTGCGGGGTCGTACACTGCACGCGCCGTGGAGCGTCTCAGTGGAATGACCAAGGCAGATAAAATACTCTTAACGCAATCATGCACTGCTGCGCTTGAATTTGCGATGATGTTAATTGAAGTCGGTGCGGGTGATGAGATTATTCTCCCCTCTTTCACGTTTTCATCAACCGCTAATGCTGTGGTTTTAAGGGGGGCAACACCAGTATTCGCTGATATTGATCCAAAAACCCAGTGTCTCGATCCACTTTCAGTGGAGAAGCTTATAAACTGGAAAACACGTGCTATTATTCCTGTTCATTATGCGGGTGTTGCGTGTGATATGGACTCCTTGAGTTCGCTTGCTCGTAAACACTCTCTCGCAGTGATCGAGGATGCGGCGCAAACTATCGGTTCAACCTTGCACGGAAGAGCGCTGGGTACGTTTGGTGAGCTAGGTGCTTTTAGTTTTCATGACTCAAAAAATATTTCATGTGGCGAAGGTGGGGCTCTATTAGTTAATGATCCTCAGTATATTGAGCGAGCTGAAATATTATGGGAGAAAGGAACGAATCGTAGCCAATTTATGCGTGGCCAAGTAGATAAATATACTTGGGTGGATATAGGCTCTTCATTTTTACCGAGTGAGGTTACGGCAGCTTTTCTTCTTGGTCAGCTGGAAAGAGTTGATCGTATCAATCAAGCTAGATGTGATATTTGGAATCGCTATTATGCGGCCTTTGCGCAAGCAGAAAGAGATGGACATTGTGTTAGACCATTCGTCCCTACAAGCTGTGAGCATAATAGTCATATATTTTATTTAATGATGCCTGATGAGGCTTCACGTAACGGTTTGCTGGATCATCTGCACCATGTTGGAGTTTCAGCCACATTTCATTACGTTCCATTACACGACAGCCCAGCCGGCAGAAAATATGGTAAATCTCCGATAGAGTTACCAAATACGATTCGCGCAGGTCGATGCTTGCTGAGACTCCCAATTTATCCTGATTTGACCCTTATCCAGCAGTCACGAATTATTGACGAAGTTAATAATCATTTCAATTATAGAAAATCATCACTGGTCGATTTAATTGAAATTAGTAATGGCAGCTAACGCCTCACAATCAAAGGGGAACGCAATTGAGTCGTTTATGGCGCGATAGTCTTTCTGGGTATGCGATATTGATAATGAAACTGATTTCAGCGGCAATTATCTTCTATGTGCTAAAGACATACTCACAACTAGATTTGGCCTTATTCACTAATTTAGTAAGCCATACTATTGATGCACTTCTTGTGGTTAGTCTCATTTACCTTATGGTTGCGATGCATGCTTGGCGCTGGTATCGATTGAATTTAATTCAGGGTATAAGGCTTCCATTGTCCAAAACAATTATCCCTACGTATCTCGGTGATGCCTTTTGTAGTGTGCTACCAGGGAGTATAAGTGGTGATTTTATGCGGCTATATTTTATCGCAAAAAAATATCCCGATAAAAAAAGTTCTGGCGCGATTTCCATATTAGTTGATCGTGTCAGCGGGCTAATAGGGATTTTGGCTATTGTAAGTTTGATGGCGCCTTATTATTTGTATAAATTTTATGACAAGCCAACATTTTTTTTCACACTTGCAGTCTGCGCATCCATACTGCCCATACTATCGATCATTCTATATATTATGTTACGTTACAGGAATGTTGGGAGAATTATTACAACATTCATAAGATCAACTGTATTCTCTGCAACGTTTATATTGATAACTCAGGCTCTTGCTAGATATAGCAACGCTAAGCTTGTTGTACTGGAAAGTATTCTTGTTGCAATATTATGCCAGTGCGTGTTCTTGTCGATAATATGTGTCATTATAAAAATGATGGGTTTGCCTATTTTATCCCTACCAGATTATATGCTTGCCTTGGTTTTAGCCCAAATTGCAAGTCTAATTCCTTTAACGCCAGGTGGTATAGGCGTAGGCGAGGCGGCGTTTTCGAGTGTACTCTTGTTGGTAAGTTCAGGGCCTACGTTAGCATTCGCAACGGTCTTTTTGGCATTTCGTATTGTGAGTAATATAGCTTACTTGCCAGGAGTGATTCTTGGAATTTATGGGGTTTGCTTTGTTAGTGTGAATGAGAAATCAACAGAGACTGTGGAGCTGGCGTAGGGAGGGTCTTGCAATCTCGAGGCTAAACTTTTCAAGCATGTGTCTCCATGCTGCTAAGTTCTCAGTCGGGCAACAACTAGTCTGCTTCCACCAAAAGGAAATTTTATGCCATGATTAATTGCGTGGCGCTCCAGATCAACTAAATACTCGAATGATTTATCAATCAATTTAGGTAAAGCTAATTCAGCGGAGGGATTGTAATTATTTTTTTTGCTACTCATAAGTCTTTGCATCACCATAAGGGGAAATAAGAAAAACATGTAGGATGTATCGACTATGATGTCGAATCCGTTGTTACATAATAATGAAGAAAGTTGTTTGCAGGTATAGCGGCGCTTATGGCAGGCTAATTCATCAGCCTTGCTCCACAAAAATGGATGTTGGGGTACGGTTAATATCAGTCCTCCGCCAGGTTTCAATGATGCACGCATGTTTTTAACTACTAATTCGTCATCACTTATGTGCTCGAGTACATCAAAAGCACCTACTAAATCGAATTCATTTTTAAATGGAAGATTGCAAGCATCAACTTGTAGAAATTGGCTGGGCGGTGTGACACGCTGCGCAGCATATGTGAGACCATGAGAGTAAATCTCCGTAGCAGTTAAAGTGGCTAGCGGCAATACTGACCGAATTCCAGCTAAAACATATCCACTGCCACATCCGATTTCAAGTACCTTTAGTGCGTTACTGAAACGAGAGCGAATCACGTCCTGGATGAGACGATTTCGGACGCGAAACCAGAATGATTTTTCTTGTAAGGTGTCTAGTTGATGGTGTGCGTCTTGTGCCAATCCATCGTTGTAAATCGCAAGGTCGGGTGCGAAAGCAGCAAATCCGTCGATTGAAGCGGGGGTCCATAGGCAGGTAGGGCAGGTCCAGCCTATGTTTTCAAATTGTGATTTGCACTGAAGGCATAATTTCATTACCTTTCTTTCCTTTATCCTGTTCATTCAGTCGAGCTATTTGTAGATGGGATTGTTCATGATCTATGCTTGGTGATGAATATGTAATTTAGTGAAGAAATTTCCGTTTAAAATATGGCTGATCGCACTTACAATAACTGACACTATAGGTCAGTGCAAGCTGTATATAATGGTGACTAATGTGGCATTAATCTGGATTAAGTTGCTATAGATACATGTCAATTTTTTTCCTTTTGGCTGGTGACTATGGCTTCGTTCTTGATTGTGGGTTCACATTTATCGCGTGGTTGCATGGTCAAGATGAAATACAAATATGATGCTCATTAATGTCGACACTTACGTATGAAGAGGCTATTATTGCGACGATTTATTTGCAATGAAATCGATCTTATTCAAGGAAAAGAATGTCCCACAATCTACGTCAAAGAGAGGCTGTCCATCCACTTAATATCGATTATGTTTATCTTTTTATTTTGCTATTTGTTGTATTAACTTACGCATATCTTTTCCGCAACATCTCACTCACAGAAGATGCTGGTTATTATGCTTTTCAATCGAAAGAAATCATGTATGGGATGGTTCTTCATAATGATGTACCAATAACAACTAATAGCATCCTCATATACATCACTGCTTTTATATTTAAATTATTTGGTGCAGGAGTGAGTGTGTACAGGGCGGTGCATACTGTTGGATGTTTTATTCTTATTTATGCTATTTTCAAATTAGTACGTCATGAAAGATCCTGCCACGAGGCTCTACTTGCTGGGATACTATCGTTAGTATTTATTACTATACCTTATATTTCTGCAGATCTCGGTATGAATCAGATCATGTGGTGTCTTGCGCTAATATTGTTTGGTTTTTACCAAAAAATATCACATGGAGGAGAGTTATTATTCGGCTTAATGTTAGCGCTTGCATCAATTACGCGTGAAACATTCGCAGTTGTATTAGTTGGATATGCATTGGTCAGGCTATTTGTTCTAATTAAGTCCAACAAAAGCAATCAGTTAATCCTAAATCGTATGCTTTTGATTAAATTTATGAGCGGTGCAATTATTGGGCTTTTAGTGAACCTTTTAATTTTGCTTTATTATCGGTCACTTCATAATTACTTTATCGATATGCTTCATTCGGGGACATCTTTTAGATACCAGGCCGGCTTTTTATCTATCGAGCGGATTTCTGCTAATTTATCTAGTTTGGCTTGGTGTTATGACCGCTTTTACTGTCCTATTGCGCTTTTTGCTTGCCTAAGTTACGTGATGACATCAAAAAATTACCCAGTCATCCAATGGATCAAATATTTTTTTGTGCCGCTTTTTTTGGCGGAGGCACTGCTTATAAATCAAACTGCAAATTATAGCATTATACCCACCCTTGTAATGGGTATTATTCTATCCATCTTCTTTTGGACTGAGTGTTATAAGAACATTGTTAATTTCATTAAGAATGAGAGCACTACGAAGCTGGGTAAACTCAGAAAAGCGTTGTATATCGCGTTATTTGTTATATTTTTTTTCTGCTCAGTCTTATTGAGCTTGCATGCCGTGCGCAATATAAGACTAAGCTTTTCTAATTTCTACCAAGTGCTTGACCAGAATTATTCGAGCAACCGTAATTTAGTAACCGAAAGAAATTTGTCAGTGCTCGAAGATTTACCCCGTACGAGTAAAATAAGTGCTAATGCAATGTATCCTGTTTTGTTTTCATTGCACGGACCCATTGACTTCCAGTATCCATACATGTTTGATCTAACTGCCCCTGACAATCTTAACCTCAGTTCATTGAAGCGAGATCAGTGGGATCACTTATCAAATCAAGTTAGCGATATCTTGATATTAAAATCAAAATTTGACTATTTGCCCGATAGCGATGAGTTTCAAAAGATTGTTAATTCCAACTATATATTGATTGCAGATTTTGATAAAGCTGATAGGTTCACAACTGTTGATCAATATAAAAATCGTATTTATATTAGTAAAAACTATTTCAATAAAAACTACGTTTCTGTGAGGTTACACAAGCTTAAGCTTTCTCAAGCATCCTTCAGGATGGACAATAGGAGTCCAAGCGTGCTAATCGCCAGGTTTAGTATGAGTCCATCTAGCTGCATGAAAAATTCCGAAATTAGCAATAAATTGAGTAACATTATGATTGCTGGTCTTCCCAATACATCGGCTTATGGCTATTCCATCATTCAGCCTTACAGCAGCATTTTGGTAAGTAACGTCGGCGCGTGCGAAATGACTGTAGTCGAAATGTTTAAACGTCGGGACCTCAAAGTAGAATTAAAAGTGACAATCAAATGAAGTTAATCTCTTTCAGAACCTATTATGTTTTGTGTTTTTTTATTATTTTTTTGTATTTATGGCAATGGCGTTCTATGCCACTTTATCCTGACGAAGTTGCTTATGCGATTTTAAATACACGATTCGTTGTCGATCACGGTATTCTTTATAGTCTTTATTCTATTTGTGAATCTAATGCAAAGCTCATCCCTTCGTTATTCCATGCAGCGGCATATTCATTGTCAGGTTTGGGTTCGATATCTCACTGGCAGTTAAATCGTATTGTCCCTACTACTTCGTTGATGTTGTTGGTCGCTGCTACATTAGCTTTTGTGTATCAGAGATCACAGGTTGCCAGTGTATCTCGCTTATTTATTTTATCGGCTGGTTTTATTGGGGTTGCAGGTTCGGGGCTTGTTCTGCTTCGCCCTGAGACATATCTGATTCTATGTGGCGCAATACTCATTGGTTGTTATTTGTACTGTAATTCATCGTATATATCTAATAAAAAATCGATTTTCCTTTGGCTTGTTATTTGTTACGTTGGTTCTATAACAATCTATGTTCATGCGCAAAGTCTAGTACTAATTCCAGCAATTCTAATTATGTTGTGTCGTTTAGCCTATACAATCAGGAAGCCATATTCCCTAATGTTTGCGCTTTTATCGTTAGTAAGTGCGGCATCATTTTGCTATTACTCGTATCTACTCAATTTAACTTTTACCTGTGCCAACTCACCAAGTATTGCTGAGATGGTATCGCACATGACTCTTCCTTCTATGCTTAGCCATGATCGTCAGCACTTAATATTAAAGTTAATTGAGCATTTTCATCATTATGACAGAATCTCATTTAGCCCGCCATTTCAAATAAGTTACCTTCCTGCTGTTGCTTTTGAGACTTTGAAGTTTCCGTTATTATTATTAATTCTCAATAAGGTTATCAATTTTTTAAGTTATGCAATTCTTTTTACATTTCTTGGTTTATGTATGTATTTAACAGGGGTGATGGTCAATCAAGTAATTTTAGTAGCTTACGCACGAAAAGCTAATATTCGTTCTATCGCTACATTTTTTCAGTCAGATTTCTTTCTTTATTATTGTGTTTGTTTGGCCCACCTTGCATTATTCTTTTACGATACGCAGCTCAACTTTTATAGGGTTTTTTATCTCAATTTAGCAATGACCGTTCTGTTACAGATTGGCCTCACAACTATTAAAAATAATTTTATTTTAATTTTAAGTGGCGCCATTGGGCTTTTAGCGGTAGGTGTGTGTATAAGTAGTATCTATATAACTAATATCACAATCAGTCCATTGCTCGAGGGTGGGTATACAGGGCCATCTACACCGTTATCTACAAACTGGGAAAGTATTGATGATTCTATTAATGAACTCAAACGTAAATGTGGCATTGCTGATTCGACCAAGCATGTGCTTGTCGAAGATATAACATACGATGCTTTGAAGAGGCATACGCCTATTTACCCTGTTACCTATTTGATGTTATCTAGTCATACTAGCCATTTATCTTATATATCGTTAATTAAGCAATTTAATATTAACGCAGCGGTAATCCGATGTGGGTTTTTTGAGTTATTCAAAATTCAGTATGAAGCAAGAATAGGCGATTTGTGTTGTGCTAATTTTCAGAGAAAGCGTGAACTTGGCAGACGTTCATAATTGTCATATTGCTGGCCACCCATTGCGCTGTTGTACGAATAATAACTAGAAATATTTGCTGGGTGCCTAACCTTGCATATCAAACTATTACCTATTTATATGACTAACAATCATCTCCTGCTAATCGATTGTACAGCTATATTTTTACCAGGATGGTAATGGATAGATTGATGCTAACATGGGATGAAAGTACTATAACCCCTTATTTATTCACAAACCGACAGTCACTATGAATGGCCTTCAAAAAATCACAGCAACCCTACTACAACCATTCAAGCTGGAACAACGTGTCATCAATGCCTTAATCTACCGTGCCAGCCAGGCATTTGTCGGGGTGGTGACCATTCTGATTATCGCGAAATACTATAATCAGTCGGAGCAGGGCTATTATTATACATTCGATAGTATTCTCGCCCTGCAGATCATCTTTGAAATGGGCCTGTCGTTTATCATTTTGCAGTTTACCGGTCATGAATTTGCCGCGATTCGCTGGGAAGAGGGCCAGCTAGTCGGTGAGGCTGCCTCGCTCGCTAGGTTCCAGGGCTTTTTCTCAAAAGCTGTACTGGCTTATATTGTGATTGGTCTCTGTGTTTTTTTATTGGTCTGGCCGATGGGTGCTATTTTCTTTTCGAGGGCGGCTGGTCAATCGGGCATCGCTTGGGGCCTGCCATGGGTCGGTCTCTGTATCGCAACGGCTCTCAATATTGTGACCTTACCCTTTCTCTCCAGTATCGAGGGGAGTGGTCAGGTCGCAAAAATCAATAAATTTAAAACGATTCAGAATACCGCGGGTGCCATTGTCATGTGGCTGGGTATGGTTGCCGGCGCTGATTTGTACAGTATTGCACTAGACCCCCTGGCTTGTTTTCTAATCTCAGCTGTATGGCTGTGGCGTCATTATTTTGCTTTACTGCGTAATGCCTATCAGGGGTTATTGGGCGTGGTGCGTAAAACTGGCCCAGCCTATTCGTTTCATTGGATGCAAGAAGTTTGGCCGATGCAGTGGCGCATTGCGATCAGCTGGATTTCAGGTTATTTCTTGAGCCAGATTTATACGCCCATTTTATTTTATTACCATGATGCTATCTCAGCCGGCCAATTGGGCGCGAGTATGGCGGTTTGTAATATGCTTTCCTTATTTAGTATTACACTGCTGAATGCTTATAATCCTGATCTATGTAAGTTAATTGCCAGCGAAAAATACGATGCCTTGTATGCATTATTTGAACGAGTGTTTCTTAATTCCCTGATTGTGTCGACATTAGCGGCAACTGGTATTATTGTGGCCATGTATGTGCCGGCACTGAGCTTTGTGACAGATAGATTTTTATCACCCTTCTACATGGGATTATTATTGCTGGGTACTCTGATAAATTATATTATCGGCGCGATTGCTCTATTTTTACGAGCATTTAAGCGTGAGCCCTTCGTTTGGGTTTCGCTCATCGGTGCGTTATTTAATGCCTCATTTGCCTGGTGGTTTGGAAAATTGTATGGATCTTCAGGGATTGTTTGTACTTATTTATTTTTGAACATTTTATTTGGATTGCCAACAGCGTTATGGATCTGGCGTCGAAACACAGCACACCTATGGAAGGATAAATTGGGTTATGGCTTATATTAGTATTGTTACCGCGTGTTTCAATGAAGAAGAAAATATTGAAAAAGTGTATGAGCGTGTCAAAGCTCAGTTTGATTTGTTACCTCAGCATACCTACGAGCACATCTTTATCGATAACGCGTCCACTGATAAAACAGTTGCGATGCTGAAAAATATTGCAAAAAATGATCACAACGTAAAGATCATCGTCAATTCACGGAATTTCGGCCATATCCGGTCACCATTTTTTGGGCTAATGCAGGCGCAAGGTGACGCTGTCATTTCAGTCGTAGCCGATTTGCAAGATCCACCAGAGTTAATACCGGCATTTTTGGCGCAATGGGAAGCGGGCTTTAAGATTGTCGTTGGCGTCAAGCAAACAAGTGACGAACATTGGTTAATGAGCCAAATAAGAAAAAATTATTACCGCCTTATTTCCAAGATTGCCAATACCAAACAGATTAAAAATTTTACTGGGTTTGGTCTTTACGATCGCGAAGTAATGGATGTACTGAAAACATTTGACGATCCGTACCCGTATTTTCGTGGAATGATTGCTGAAGTGGGTTTTAATATCGCGGAAGTGCCTTATCACCAGCCGCATCGACATAAGGGATTTACAAAGAATAATTTTGTCACTTTGTATGATATGGCCATCTTGGGTGTGACAAGTTACTCGAAATTACCCATACGTTTGGCAATTTTAGCGGGATTTATCTGCGCAGCGCTGAGCTTGCTCACCGCGATTGGTTTCTTGTTGCTGAAATTACTTTTCTGGGAACATTTCTCAGTGGGTGTGGCGCCCATGCTGATTGGAATGTTTTTCTTTTCCAGCGTGCAACTATTTTTTATTGGATTGCTGGGTGAGTACGTAGCTGCGATTCATACGCATGTCCAGAAACGGCCATTGGTTGTCGTGCAAGAGCGCATAAACTTTACTGAGCCGGTTACTCAAACAGCGCTACCTCTTCGGGATAGAATCACTGCATGTTAAGAGATGAAAAGCAAAATTTTACATTGCTGACGCATTTAATCATCAGTGGCATAGGCTTTTTAGGATTGGTTTTCGGCGCGACACGCACCCTACTTGAGCCGTATTTTGAAGCTAAAAACACTATGATGCCGTATACAGAATGGGCGCTGAGTGCTTTGGCGATGCATAAGGCTGTGTTGCTGACGAGTTATTTGACAGGGATTATTGGTATATTCGCGTATTTTGTTTTTGCCGTGCTGGTGACTAAGCTGTTACATCGTCATATGAGCACGACCTTTGGTCATCAAGCTAAACACATTTCATTTCTAGCCTTAATGATTGTCGCGAATGGTTGTCTACTGTTGATGTCAGTTTTTGTTGAAACCCCGCATTTCGTGATTTATATGTCGATGATGTGGCTGGCACTCCTTATTTTACCGGTGCCAATTTATTTATCATCGCAGTCTCTCATTCAAAGCTACTTTTCTGCGGCAAACAAAAATAATTATATTTATTACGGCATAGTGGCTGCCGCATGGCTGATATTGTGCCTCGCTATCGCTCCGTTCCTAAAGTTAACTAGTCTGCAGGTATCGAACGATTATTTGTGGGTTCCTGAAAAAACATATTTGCAGGATAAGCTAGTTGATAATCGGCAGTTCGTGATGAGTCATGGAATAGGCGGACTCTACCAAGGTTATGCTATTCGGTCGGCTGATGAATTGAATATCAATCAATTTAATCACATTAGTGTGCCGCAAGGTACTGGTGTGAATGAATTGGTTGAATCAGATAAATATCATTATGAATACGTCGTTCCCTTGCAAGCCTTATTGATTAAAAAGTTAAGGGTTACCAGTGAAGATAAGGAAAGGCTCTGTGGAAAGGTAGGTGAAGAATCTTGCCAATTGATCAGTAAAGGTGATTTAACTAGCGATATTAATCGACCGGAATCGTCTGAGGCTGCCGAATTTACGATAAAGAATATGCGCGAGTTACTCGGTCAAATTCTTGCCGGACACTACTTTCATCATCAATACGCCATGCTAGGCCCCGTAAATGAATTGATGTTGGGCAAGAGTCCAACTAGCATTAATTATCTGTATGGTTTGGGTAATGCACATTTCCTTGCCTTTGCCTTCAACAATATTTGGCACCAGATGACCTTCGAGTATTTTACGTTTACGCTTTATTCGTTTTATCTTTTGTATTTCTTTTTGTACGGATTTTGTTGTTATATTCTGTTGCGTGATATCCGTTATGTGGCCCTGACAACGGCCATTGTGGTAGGACTGACGTTAATGGTAGGGCACGAATTGATCCGTGTCGCGCCCGGATTTAATCCATTACGGCATTTTCTGGATATATTTCTGATTGCTTCGTTTTACGCTTATCTGTATGCCCGTCGATTTAATGCTTTGTTTTTATCGATTAGTCTTATTTGCGGATTGCTCGCCATTTATGCCAGTAAAGAATTCGGTTTAATGATGTTTTTCTCGTTGGCAGCGGCGGCTGGCATTTATATTTTGTCATCGAGTAAACGATACCGAGATTTATTATTACTAATAGCTGCGACATTCGGATTGATAGCTGTCCATACGTATGAGAGTGCATCCGCAGCAGCGAGCGACATGAGTATCTATGCAATGCTTGGCGTCTCAGTGGCCCCTTCCAATAGGCTGGTTGCCATCTTGTTGTTGCTGATGGTATTTGTTAGCTATTGCTGCCTTTTCTATATTTATATGAAAAAAGGTTCGCGTTATTCGCCACTATACGTCTGTTTATTACTGTTTTTTTATTGCCAATGTTTATGGGTCTATTTTGCATGGTATACCGAGCCCGGCCACTTGTTTTCGACCAGTGCGATTTGGGTGTTGTTTTTTGTCATGATCTATAAAGAAGTCTCTCCACTTATTTTATTGAACAAACCACTTGAGCGAAGCTTGTTAGCAATTGGCACTGCTATGGCAGTATTTGTTTTACTATTCGGTAGTGCACGCTATTTCATTGGTGAGCACGGCTATCGCAATATTTTCAATAACCATTTGGTCTACCAATGGAATTTTCCCAACGCGCATTTCCAGTCAACCATGGACCCGTCCGTCTTTGAAGAGGGTGTTGGAATGCTAAAGTCTTACTCGGATGGAAACGCTATTTATATCATCTCCAAGTACGACAATTTATTGCCATTTTTAGCAGGCAAATACAGCGCGATGCCTTATCTTGAGCTGTCGACTTCACTAGTGACAGACCATGAAGTGGCAGCGGCTGTGAATGCGATATTGGTCAATAAGCCGAAATATTTATTTGTTGATTCAGACATTAACTCGACCAATTTCGGCGATATACTCGATCCGTCTACCAAACTCAAGAAAATGATTGATCCTGATTCACTAAGCGCAGGTCGCGTGAGAGTGCTGAGCGAGTCCAAGCGTGTCTTCAAAAAAGTTGCCTCCCAATACCGGTTAATAAAGAGTGGTTATTTAGTGAGTGTGTATGAGCATATCTAATCTGCTTCAACCCGTTATCATTACCTATAACCGTGCGAGTCATCTGCGGCAAACCCTAATAGCATTCTCCGAGTCGAATTTAAGCGATGCGATTATCCATATCCTCGATAATGCCTCGACCGATGAAACACCGGCTGTTGTCAAAGAAATGCAAGCACGTATGCCCAATCTAACCTATCACCGTAATGCCTATAACATCGGTGGTAACGGCAATATTTTAAGGGCAGTCGAAATCGCCGATAGTCGCTATCATTGGGTCATTGGTGATGACGATGATTGGACATTGACGCCAGAAACACTGCAAGAGCTCGGCACTATTCTTCAGGAAGATAAGGCTGACATCGTGCGTTTAGGTTGGTTGGTCTCATCGGATACGCGCGGAAAATTAAAGCCTGCCAGAGAAATCATTGCGAAAGAGAAAATGTTTTTTGCGAGTTTAAGTATGGTTTCTGCCACTATCCTGCGGCGAAGACTGGTGTCCCAGTATCTGGCGCAATCCTATATGAATATCTGCGACAGCTATCCACAGTTAGTCGCGCCGATGCTGGCCATTCAGCACGGTCCTGTCGCAGTTTACACCTTATCCAAGGATTTAATGCTCCACACGCCGAGCAAAGGCCCCGGATATTTTAGTGGCGATTTTGAATGGTACGCTGGTTGGTTTCGTTCAAGCCGATTTTTGACAGACGCTAAGCTCAGAGAATCTTTCGTCCGCGAAGTGACGTATTACATGTGCCGTGAAAAACCTGGCCTGCTTCACGAACAAATCTGGCTGACGAAAGTGCTGCTCTATTATAAGAGTTTTGGGCTGAATCAGTGGCCGTACTTATTATCAATGTTGGCGTATGGAACAGGTAGACGCCTAAGCGTTACCGCTTTGTTGTTCACCAATCTTGTCACACCAAAAGTCGTTTTATCAGGCTTACGTCAATTATATTTCAAATTAAATAAACTTCCGCCAAAGACGATTCAAGTGGATCGTTCCAGGCTATAAAGGAAATACTGATTATGTCGCAACCAACTATCACCATTGGTATTCCAACTTGGAATCGCTGCGCTTATTTGCAAAAAAATCTGACGGCGCTTATCCGACAAATACATCAATACCAGTTGAATGAAAATGTGGAAATACTGATTTCTGATAATGCCTCTACCGATGAAACGGCAAACATTTGCCACGAGTTAGCCGCACAACATTCATTTATGACCTACCACTGTCATCCACAAAACCGCGGGGCCAATGCTAATTTTCAATATGTCATTGAAGCGGCACAAGGTGAGTATGTCTGGTTGTTAGGTGATGATGATTTAATCGCTGAAGATGTCATCGCAAATGTTATTCGGGATATTAAACAGAATTCTCCAGCGGCCGCCGTCGGTCCTGCGATTTACGATCACACACAAGAAAAAGCCACACATCAATCTTACCACCAGTTGGTTGTCACGAATCGCGATGTTCTTACACAAGAAGATGTAATCGGTTTGGCCGGCAAAATCAGCGGTTTGATATTTCATAAATCGAGTGTCATGCCTGTCATTGCACTCACTGAACCTGTCGTGATATCCACTCGTACACCCTGGCCACATTTGGCCTGGTTAATCGTATTGTTAAATAATTCCCAGAATAAACTGCTGATTTTGCCTTACGGCATCAATCAACTAGTTGCTGCAAACTGGCATAATTTATTATTCAACGGTAAAACTTTATTAAAAATTTTAGTACTCGAATATCAATCTTTAATCTTGGCCTTGAAGCCTTTACTAGAACCACTTTTCTTTCAAAGTCTACTGAACCATTCGATTGCCACCAGGGCGCCAACTCTACTTAAATGTGTGCTTTATGCGACCTACCTCGATGACTACTGGGAGATGTTATCCCTCGCAACCCGCGCGTGGCCGACAATTGACGGTACGAAGAATAAACTCAATTATCTCTTATTTCTATTATGCCCGCTGTCGATACCGCCCATTGCACGGAAATCCGCCTATAAACTAGCAAGCTACCGCTGGCAAAAATTACGCGTTACCCTCGAGCGGATCGAGCGAGCTAAGATGATGATGAGGAGTCAGGCGGCGGTAGCTTGTCGTGAATATGATGAGCAGCAGTTGTAATAATGTGGTGCGCATTTATGATTATCTAGGATGACAAAGGAATAGTATCATCTGCAATATTCCCTCCATCAATTAAGCCTGATTTCTCACAATGTCCGTCACATCCGTAAAATTCATCGACCCTCCAGGCGGCGACCAAAAAACCTTATCTTCGGTTTTTACCAAATCTTTGCGATTGAAGTAGTAACGCATTAATCCTCGGGTCATGTTGATAGGACTAATGGAATCGTATAAAACAGAATCTCCACCTTCAGGGAAGAGGTATGCACCTAATGGACGCAATCTAGCATTGACGGTTTCATCAGCGGGTAATTTCTCTGCAAATGATGAATCATCGTAGAGTGAAAAGCCGTGATCTCCCTGTAGAATGATGATGGGCGTACTTTCTGAATGGGATAATATGTATTGAACAGTCTCGAGTAATTTATCGGACATAAATTGTAGTTGCTGCAGGTAGCCTTCTTTATTCATTTCATATCTTGAGCTGCTGATTTTTTTATCCATCTGGTTTTTGTAGGGAACTCTGTCGCCATGGCTGTCGAATACATAGGGAAAGTGCGGCGATAGCAGGTGGACGAATACGAATTTTCGACCTTTTATAAGAGCTGCTTCTTTGATGCGATTAAGACCGCATAGCGTATCGTCTCGATAAACATCACCTAACTTATTCATGCGGAAGAAGAGGGAATTTGCCAGGAGCGTGCCTTCAAAGTCGGAAATTTTGCTGCAAGATAGGTTGAGGTCGGCGAGATGATTGCTAGCAATAATCGGGTGTCTGGGATCGATATAAATAAATTGATACCCCATATTTTTTAGCGACATAGCCATTTCATTATTCTCATAGTAACTCTTTAGCTGACTTGTTTGAGTGATGTGTTTCGGCAGCAAAGAGAAATTGAGCATGCTTGGAACAGAGAATTGGGTATAGGCATAATTGCTGGTGGCAGTCTCAGCAATGAAAAATCCCAGAGATTTTAATGAGGAAAGAAAGGCCTTATTTGTGTAACCCATATGTTTTTTCAACACGGATTGCCCGGCATACATATCACTGATGATGAAATAGATATCGGGCTGTCGAGTTCGACTTTGATTATCAGCGCTCAGCATTTTAATATTAGATGTATTCGTTGCTAACCATAATTTGGCTTGATGATAGATCAATGAGATGATGCTCATGCCGAAAAGGACAGTGATAGAAATTTCAAAAAATTTCGTCATGGTTGAATTAACGCTATTTATCCTTAATAGAGCGAAATGAATTATGATAAATAGAGATAATGCAGCAAAGACAAAAATGTCAGGATGGACTAGGTTGGATATGACGTTGTAAAAGCAACCTGTAAATAATAATAAGAAAGCGCAAGCTATAGAAGAAATAAAGGCCTTAGTTGTGCTTTGATATGAGCATCTCAGGAGTGTGAAGAGTGTTACAGCGATAAGTGTCGTTACCGCAATAATTTTCACTATTTTTATGTAAGTGATGTTTACTAGGTTAATCGCATACATTTGTAAGATAGGATAATTGAATAATAATATAACTAATATATAGTATTTTAGACTATTTATTCTGGAGGCTAGCGTTGTTTTTTTCCGCAGTGCTACACCAGTAATGATGAAACCAGCCAGCATTAAAATGGCTGAAAGATACAATGACACAGCCCCTAGATGAGTTTCGACATAATAAATATATTCCATTTTAAAATCTTGAACGATCCCGTCAAATTGACGTGAACTATCGAAGCCTTGGCCTATTAATATATCGTCGATCGAGAACCGGGTGTTATCAAGGACAACTCCGACTGGAGCAACGATGGGGCGATAGTTGCCATTGTCAACTATGTATAAACTGCATTTCAGCGCATTGTCTGTATTGACTGTGATATCAAAGTGATACTTCGTCAGTTTCGCTAATCTTGCGATTTCATTACTCACTGTCAGCCCTGTTATGCCATCCGCGCTAGTATCACTTTTGATAGCGATACCTGCCTGGTACGTATCGTCGGGTCGTTTCGTAATTTCAAAGCGTAAGCCATTATTGACGCCGCTTGTTTGGAATATATCCTGATATTTTTTTGAGCTTGGATAGATGACAAACTCACCACTAATTTTTACTTCCTTGTAATCAGAGCTGCGTTTTTCAGCATGTTTGCTTATTGCGGAAATGATCAAGTCTTTCGAGCGGCTATCATATTTATCTAGTGATATTTTGTTATGGTAAATCGGTATGTAGTTCATATGAGAAGAAAATGAAAAAATGAAAGCAGATGCTAATAGTAAAGCGATCGCGATCGCGACGGAATGTACCTTAGCTTTATGCCAAACTTCCGCGACAATAGTTTTAAGTTTCATTATGATTTCTTCTGCATCCAATACAGGGTTCGATCAGAGTCTTTGATGGCAGTTCTTTTCATAATTTGAAAAAATCGAGAGAATATAGATTCGAAATTCTCTTGAGTATAGCCCGGAAAAATATCGTTTCTAGTGGTCAAGAGAATTGCCACTTTGCTATCAGATTTTGGAACGAATTCAATAATTAAATGGTGCGTCATTTCAGCAAAATATTCAGCAATTTTCTCGAGGGGTAAGTTATTCGAAATGGCTAAATGATGAATTAATGCCAGCGCTAGCACGCAGTCCGCTTTAATGCGCGAAAGGAAGGAGTCTCGCTCTTGATGGTGCCACCCAATGTACGGACTTGGGTTGACGAGGTCTTGAACAAGCGGGAGCATGTAGACATCGTTTGTTCGTTTGCTTAATAAATAATTTTTTTCAACGGCTGCGTGATCAATGTCGCATGCGATGCTAGTGATCTTTTTCGCTGTTGCGATTCTGGTCATGCTGCCGTCATTGCCGCCGACATCCACCAGGCTGTTGGGGTGAATTAAATCGAGATAAGATGAAATGATCTCAGCTTTATGGGCGGATGAATTTTCACCGTAGTTCGTAAAGGTATAATATTCAGCCCATTCGGAATCTACTTTACGATTTTTAATTTTCAATACATTCGATTTTAAGCTATCAATCAAAGCTTTTAATTGAAATGTAGTTACTTTTTTTCGAACCTGATTCTTTTGGGAATTTTCAAATTTCTTTTGAAATTTGGCATGTAGATGGAGGTGGATGTAAAGTCCGAAGCTCAATTTACTTCTTGCCGGTAGCAACGACGCAACCAATTCGAGCGGTATTCCGTCGATGAAGGATGTCAGCATCTTTTGTAATCTGACGTCGGTATAAGCCATTAATGCCAATGGCCCGAGAAAGTGCTGGCAAAATTGTTTGTATCCAGCCCATGAGTCGCCATCCTGCCTTTTTTCAAATGAGAGTGTATCGATAAAGATCGGTCTGCATCGTAAGTATTGGATGTTATAGGCTGAGGCATCCTTTAATGTCATACCATAATCGACGGCTATATTTTGAATTTCAAGTGTTGCTAGTGCCGCATCCTTTATTTGCGAAAAACACCATTCGTATGGATAGGAGATGTAGGGTATTAATTCTGGTTGTATGATTATTTCATCAGCATTTCGTCTAATTTCTTGGTGTGGAATTAATAGGTTCTTTTTAACCAGGCAATCATACAGTCCAGACTGCATGAGATAATCATAATGATCAAACCCTACGGGATTAATCTTTCTGTAGATGGAATGATTTTGCTTGAAGACAAATCCCGCCGGATCACGGAATGATGCCGGCGATGCTTGTATGGCTTCATTTGATAGCTGTAGTGTCATCGGTACTCTCTATTTTTGCCTCGGAACTTTTACCTTTGAAGATAAACGATTTGATTCGATGGTAATATATTTTGATGGAATAGAACCCACCTAAAACAGCTGCAATAAGTCCCTGCAGCATGAAGCTTCCTGTGCCTGGGTCAATATAGGCATAAGCTGAGGTGTTTAGCAGGCAGAGAAGCGCGAGGCATAAAAGAGTTTTTTGCATGATTGGCCTTATTAATATTGAAACGTCCATTTATGACTGCACAATGGTGGCTGTCATCGTTTGTGGTAGCAGTCTTCATCATCATGGGGCAGGTCAAGAGGCTGATTGAGCCTTGAGTGCCGCTACTTTTGAATTCGTATGGCATAATACTCAATCTTATTCTTATCATCAATCAATTACAGGGATAATTTAGGTGGGAGGGTCCTCTCGCTTATAAAATATAGTATGCATTTTTAAGCTGAAATACGTGGTTTAATGATATTAAGTGAATATAGAAGGTGTCTCAGCATGGAATACTCAATTAGCTATACCTCCAGCGCAGATAATGAAGATATTCAAATTTTATATGATGGCCTTAAAGATCATATGATCGCGCAGCGTGATCTTAAGCCTATTAGTTTTTTTGCTTATTTTATTCGCGATGAGGAGAATAAGGTGGTGGGTGGGCTGACTGGTTGCATCATGTATGGTTGTCTGGTTGTTGATACACTGTGGGTTGCAGAGTTCTTGCGTGGGCAAGGATATGGTGTGAAATTGATGCAGATGGCAGAAAGTCATGGGATCGAAAATCTCTGCAAATTAATGACGGTGAATACCATGGATTGGGAGGCCTTAGATTTCTACAAAAAACTCGGCTTTTACGTCGAATTCGAGCGCATCGGTTACGAAAAAAATTCATCATTTTATTTCTTGCGGAAAGATTTGAAGAGTGTTTCGTGACACCCATTATACCCATGCGCAGACCATTGTGATGCAGGATTAATTATCGTATAAAGATATAACACTTTTAGGAGGTATCTATGTCCAGTTATCAAATAGCTGTCATTGTTGGTAGTATCCGTAAAGATTCGCTCAATTTCAAACTCGCTAAAGCGATCACAAAGCTGGCTCCGGCCGATTTCTCTTTCAACTTTGTTAATATCGAACATTTGCCATTATACAACCAGGACAACGATGCCAATATGCCTGCATCGGTCCAAGCATTCAAAGCAGAGATATCCGCTGCCAATGGTTTGATATTCGTGACACCGGAATACAATCGTTCGATTCCGGGTGTGTTAAAAAATGCGATCGATAATGCATCGAGGCCATATGGTCAAAGTGCCTGGGCTGGTAAGCCAGCGGGTATATTGGGCGTCTCTGTGGGTGTGCTTGGCAGCTCTTTAGCACAACAGCATTTACGCAATATTCTCTCTTATCTCGATATGCCAACCCTCGGGCAGCCTGAGGCGTTCATTCAAGCTAAAGATGGTTTGTTTGATGCGGAAGGTAACATCGGTCCGGATAGCCTAAAGTTCCTGCAAGGCTGGATGAATCAGTATGTGGCGTGGGTCAAGAAAATTGTCGGTTGATATTTAAAGGACATAGAAGAGAGCTTACTAATTGCTATTAGTAAGCTCTGCCTGTGATAGCGCCATCAAGAAGGTATCGTAAACGAAGCAATCATTGCTCTGACCGCTGGCAAATCAGCATCGAACTCCGCTTCAGGTGAAACGTAATCGATGATGTATTTGGCGCGGCTGGGGCTCTTGAAGTAGATCACTTGTAATTGTTTAAACGTGGTGTCGTTGTCTAATGTGTAGCTATAGACCGTGAAGCGACCATGAATATTTTCATTTTTATTCGCGCCCGGTGGCAGCAAGCCATCTTCTACAATTTTATAAGAGCCCGCTTTTGATTTGATGGATTCTTCGCTTTTGTCGGCGATCTGTTGGACGCTGAAACGTGCACTATCATCGCTCACGAGTGGCGTGATGCTAAGTAAAGTCTGGTTGTCAGCATTGCTATCAATTTTGTGAAAGACCAGCATGCCTTCGTCGGTTTTGGCATATTCCCAGCCGGTAGGGTAATGCAGTGTGTAGTTGTCTGTAGCATCTTCGTAAACATTCGGTGCTAATGCGACCGCTGTGGATGGTGTGTTTGTTTCGGCAGCTGGTGCACTGGCTGTATCAGTGGTGGCGGCTGTGGGGGCTGGTGTGGGTATTGCGTCAGATGTCGCGACTGGCTTGACGGCCGGCACATCATCGGCAGGGCGCTCATCACCATTTGGGATGATGACCATGCTTTCAATTTTCCACTTGTTATGTTCTTTCACTAATTGATAGGTCACAGCGGTATTGCTGCCGGCACGTGAGATCAGTGTTCCTTTGACAACGCCAATACCGTTTTTAACCGCGCTTGAATTGAAGGCGATGCTTTCGTTGTTTCTCAAGCCGCTATAATCTCTGACGAAGCGTTTAAAGCTGTCCAGTGAAGTAGATTTCTGGAAAGCACGTGAAGTGAATGAATAAGCCGTGACGAGGTCTTCAATCTGGAGTGCATGTAACTGGGCTTCAATCGGTGTTTTTAGTCCCGATGTAGACGGAGCGAGCAGTTTGAAGACGATGAGAGACATGATTAGTAAAGCGGCAAGGAGTTGAATGCTACGTAATTTTATTATTTTTTGGATATTCTGCATGACACACTCCATTTTATGATGGCTCCTCACTCACTATCAGTTTACGCCTACTGGGTCTTGGCGGCAATTCGGGGTTGCCGCATCGGCCTAATTATATGAAATACTAGGCTATTTTCAAAACATCTTAATTCGTGGTCGGCCCCGTTAGCAGATCAAGGAAGCTATTCCAGCCGGACTTCACTGAGTCGTAAACGGATGGGCTACCTTCGCCTTGGTGCGCTGTAGGCTTCTTTTCTTTCTCAGGAGCCTGTTGGGTCTTTGCGGGTGCCGTTGTCGCAGCCTGGGTGTTCTGTGGGCTTGTGGACGCGACGGTATCAGCATAAACAACTAAAATGGAAGAAGCACATAGTAGCGTAATTAAAAGCGTAAAATTTTTCATGAGTGAATTCTCCTTTCTGGCATTATATCAAATCCTGATAGGTGTCAGCAGGATTGTCGGTATTTATTAAAAATGCAATTGAGGTTGTTATGGCTAAATATTTTGCACTACTGGGTAATTCACAGAGGTTGGACGGTGGGGCCATGTTTGGTCACGTTCCAAAAGCGGTTTGGAGCCAGTGGATATCACCCGATGAGATGAACCGTATCCCACTTGCTTGCCGGGCGCTGCTGATTCAGGAGCAGGGGCGCAATATTTTATTGGAGACCGGGATCGGAGCCTTTTTTTCACCCGCGCTACGCTCGCGTTACGGTGTGGTTGAGTCTGAGCACGTCTTATTATCATCCTTGCAGACCTTAGGCATGACCCACGAAGATATCGATATCGTTGTGATTTCACATTTGCATTTTGATCACGCTGGCGGACTGCTGGCGGCGTGGGCTGACAATACCGCGCCGACATTACTCTTCCCCAATGCAAAGATTATGGTGGGTAGGGAAGCGTGGCAGCGTGCTAGCGAACCGCATCAGCGTGATCGCGCTTCATTTATTCCGGAGCTACAGCCACTATTGGAAGCTTCGGGTCGCCTTGAAATCGTCGACGGACGTCAGTCTGCATTATTAGGCGATGGCTATCATTTCTATTATTCAAACGGCCACACACCAGGATTAATGCATACTATTGTCAACGTGCCAGATAAGCGGCCGATTATTTTTGCTTCGGATTTAATTCCCGGCTCGCACTGGGTGCATCTGCCGATTACTATGGGATACGATCGCTCACCGGAATTAGTGGTCGATGAAAAGCGTGCATTACTGGATTACGCTTTCGAAAAAGATGCTTTTATTTTTTATACGCATGATCCGCAAGTTGTATTGTCGCAAGTGATGCGTGATTCCAATAAATATTCACCCTTCAAAATGATGTTATCGGGTCAGGCTGTTTGCGAGATATAAAAAAACGGCAAGCTCACAAGCTTGCCGTTGGGGATACACCCTCTTCGCACAACTTGCGTCATGCGAAGAGGAGTAACAAAACAAAAATAGCGGAAAGACAAATTTTTTTATTATGATGATTTCGTCCGGGAAATCAATTTTATCAGTGTCTTTTTATTCCGTTACTGAGTTTTGTTACATTCTTTTTATTCTGTCGTTATTACCATCCTAACACTTCGCTAAGACTGGCAGCTATTGGGGCGTTTCCCTATGGGTTGAAGTGATTGATTCTTTTGAGAAGAAATATTTGGGCGAGATAAAATGAAAGCTGAAAAATGCGGTATTTTTGAAAGTTATTTGAAACAATCATAGTGTTACGTTGTTGATGCGTGATTTAACAAGGTGGTTGAACGTGATTACTATGAAACAATGGGTTGCGACACACCCTGGCCTCAGCTTGGATGCTATGAGGTGATTAATCAGAGTGCGGTTCACTTTAGTCAGTGTCACATCGATATAAATTCACGATGTTATCTCATCGCGATAATCAGCGATCCCCGCGTTGACACCTTCGATTTTTTTAAAGCTAGCTAAGTGGAATACTGCGTCGCCTTCAGTCGCCATTGCTCGTAAGCATTGACCTATGACAATTCCCTCGAATGGTGCCGTGATTGATAGTGTAGGATTAATTAAAAACGGATCATGTATACGTGCCAGCAATTGCCCTTTCTTAACGTGGCGTGTAAGCATCTCGCCAGCAGGCTCAACCAGGCCACTAATCGGGGCTCTCACCCAGCTACTGGATTGTGTAACGATCATCTTTGATGCTTTATGTAATGGTTTACTGGTTTGTATCATACCAAGGTGTTTCAGGACATTCATTATTCCGCGCACACCACCGCGTACACACAACTCATTAAACCGCAGCGCTTCTCCACCCTCGTAGACGATCACAGGAATATCATGCTGACTCGCTGCTTGTCGTAGGGAGCCGTCACGCTGTTTTGAATCGAGTATGACCGGTGCACCAAAGCTGTGAGCGAATTCACGAGAACCAGGAACTGAAAAATCAACTCTCAGTTGTGGCATGTTCATATGACCAACCGCACCGGTATGCAGATCAATTCCGTAATCACATTTTTTGACGACATGGTGCATCAAATTATGGGCAAGTCGTGCAGCCAGAGTGCCGGTTTTTTTTCCGGGAAAGGAGCGATTCAAGTCACGCCGGTCGGAAAAATAACGCGTTTGCATGATGACTCCGTGCACATTGACGATAGGCATGGTAATCAGCGTGCCAGCGAGTTGTTTGATGCTTATGTGTTCATGTACACGACGTATAATCTCAATGCCATTTAATTCATCCCCATGAATACCAGCTAGAACAAATATTTTTGGGCCGGAATGTTTGCCGTGAAAAACATGGACTGGGATGTCTATTTTTGCTTGCATGTTGATGTTTGGTGCTGGGAATAAAATAACATTTTTCTTTCCTGGTTGTATAACCTGATCTGCAATTTTAAATTCTGTATTCATATCCATTCTTCCCATGCTGTCAGGTAGCTGATATTTCCATCTGATTTTTTAAATTAATTAATAGCGTATCGAATTCAGTTTCTTGCACGAATCCAAGCCGTGGATATTCAAGATCGATGATGATGGAAATGGTAAGGGCGGTGATAATTGCAAATAAAATCACGTGCAAGGAGCCCCATGCGCCACGATCAACAATACCATAGCCGGTTAGAAATGAACTGACCAATACCACTATCAGCATTAATCCGAAGATAAAAGCATGTGGATGCAGCATCGAGTAAGCTGTGCGCTCACTAGCAATATCAAACGCGGTATTTAGCGAAGGTAGAATCAGCATGGGTGCCGTCAATGTGGATGAATGGCCAACAGCAGCAATGGCATCACTCCATAGTTTTTGCTGCGCAACGCGTGCACGCTGCTTTTCATGTTCAACCGCTGTAAAATCAGGAACCGCTTGATAGATTGCAATGCGTGAAGAAATGTAATCAATAAAATCGCGCTGCAGATTTTTCTTATCAGCGACTTTTAAAATATCCAGGCGTAGATAAGCAGTGCTAATCGCATTTGTCTCGTTAATAATAGCAATACGACGAAGATCATAGCGTTGTGATGCACTCGAAAAAGTAAACGTCACCAGTAGTGCCATCAAGGTGAAGAGTGCGCCTTCGGTAATATCGAGGCCCGGTTTTTTCTTGATGCTCTTTCCCACGCGTTGACCAGAAGCGATCATAACAATCATAAGAAAAAAGAGAGCCAATAGAGAGATGACGCCAGCAATTGAATACAGCATTGTTCCTCCTGAACGTTCGCCTGTTTCCTGTGCAACTGTATAAATTACATATTCATTCTACAGAGACGCATCGACCGAATAAAAGAATATTTTTCTGCTTATAATCCCAAATTATCTTTTTTGAAAATACGATCGGCACGATAACTGGATCTCACCATGGGGCCGGAGGCGACTTCAAGGAAACCCATTTTTAAGCCGATGTCGCGATATTCATTAAATTCTTCAGGTGTCACGTAACGGATGACGGGCAGATGGTTCAGTGTAGGCCGCATGTATTGTCCGAAGGTGACGACATCGACATTCGCATTTTTCAAATCTTGCATGCACTGAATGACTTCTTCTTTTTCTTCACCAAGTCCTAGCATTAAGCTGGTTTTTGTAATGACATCGGGGCGCTGCTTCTTGGCATAGTCGAGTAAGTGAATGGTTTGCCAATAGCCGGCACGCGGATCTCTGACGGGATGAGTTAAGCGTTCAACCGTTTCCACATTCTGTGCAAAGACATCCACGCCGCTTTCCAGTAATAAATCAATCGCGGCGCGATCGCCAGAAAAGTCTGGGGTTAAGGCTTCAACCTTTGTGTTGGGGCAGCGTGCTTTAATCGCGCGTATAGAATCAGCGTAATGTTTAGCGCCTCCGTCTGGGAGGTCGTCTCTATCGACTGAGGTCAGGACGACGTATTCGAGTTGCATGATAGCGACTGTGTCAGCTGCTTTGGCGGGTTCTTCAAGGTCTAGCCATCCGTTGGGGTTGCCGGTATCTACCGAGCAGAATTTACAGCCTCTTGTGCAAACTTTGCCCATCAGCATAATGGTGGCCGTGCCATGCGACCAGCACTCGCTCATGTTCGGGCACTTCGCTTCTTCGCAGACCGTGGATAAGTTGTGTTTATTGACCAGATCTTTCACCTGACCGAATTTGGGTGAGCTAGATAGCTTCACGCGTAGCCAGTCAGGCTTTTTTAAAATAACCTCATTGTCATCTCTGAATTTGCTGCTAACCCCATCTTTAACCGCGTTAAAGCCTTGAGGGGTTTGATATTTTGAGCCACTTTCGACGACAACAGGGATATCAATTAATTTACTTTTCACAGCGCTTAATCTCGCTTTATGGGCTTTATGGTCGGTGTTATGGACGAGAATTGTACCACCAAATGAGAGAGAACGAAGCAGGATTTTCGTGGGGGCAGGGGCTAAGTCAGCATCATATTCTATTGGTGGAACCATTGTGTGGTAATACCTTGCTATAATTTCAAAGATACCGACATCGCGAGTGTTTCTGTAAACTCGGATTGATTCCCGCTGGGGTTTGATGAATAACGCCCAGCAATATTAAAAGACGAGGAAGTTATGCCACAGCTCACTTTAAAATTATCTCAAAATATAGCGGTTGATCAGCTTAACTTTGTGGAAGTCTTTCAAGCTATTCATGATGAAATGAGCCACGTTCCAAACTTGGACATCAAAAGTTTGCATAGCGGTGTCTTGCAGGAAGTCTATTCTTATATTGGTACTGGCGATGATGCTTATACTAAGGCATACCTGGAAGTTTTATGGTTAGAAAACCCAGAGCGGGCGTTGATGAAATCCCAATTAGTGAAAAGATTGATGCATGTGCTCGAAGAGAAATTAGTGCCGCAGATCAATCGCCAGGGATTGATCTGCTTGCCGCGTGTGCGTGTTGGCAACCTCGGTGTGTTGGGCGAGGATTATCTCATTAGTGGGCGATAATCTAGCTATAACGCTTGTACCGACACCACCATGTCTTTGCAAATGACATCCAGGCCTTTGATATCCTTCTCTATTCGTTTGCCGAACAGGCCGATTCTGGAAATTTTGCCATTATAGTTTTCGCATGATTTTAATGTTTGATAATGATCGGTCACAAATCCGGCGAAAGTTTTGGTTGTCGCTTCCCGGTCAAGTTTCGTTAATTTACTATAATTTAACATCGCGGAAGTAATGTCTTCGAGGGTTTCAAAGAGTTTGGCGATGTCATTGATACCGATTGGATATTGCATGTTATTGAGTGTGACCGCTGCATTATCGCGAAGCGATAACAAGGTATCGTGCAGTTCCTTTTCGGCTGGTGTTGGGTTGGGCAAATTCGTTTTAATCGTTTTTAAATCCTGATTAATTTTGCTGAGAAAATTGAGAATGTCTGCCACGGTGACAGAAGACTCAACAATTGGTTGAGGTTGGGTAATGGGTGGCAGTGGTTGTGATGACGCGGCCTCGATTTCAGGTTCGATGGCGATGCGGTAGCATTTAGATAATTTCGCTGCAACTTCAAACATTTCGTGCTTAACCGATTCGATAGTAGGCGAACTTTTGTCTTTCGGTACACGATCACGATATTCTTTGATACTTCGATCGAGTCGTGAAACCTTTGCATAGGTGACGTTCAAAATCGACTTAATTTGTTCTGGAAATAATTCCTGATCTTCGAGTTTCATCGAATTTTTATTAGTTTGCTGGATGATGGTGAGTGATTGTCTGAATTCATCAATGCCGCTTTTAATATCTTTGCATAAGATATTAAAGACATTAAAAACCTGGCGGAAATTCGCCGGACTTTTAACATAAATTTCACCAAGTTGTTTGATGCTTTTAAGTAAATTCACGCTCATATATTGGAGTGAAATGACTTGGTGAATGAGTTTGGCGAATTGCGCGATCATACCTGAACGAATGCGGATATCGACAGGATTATCGATCGCGATAAATTTAGGAATTCTGTTGTCTTTGTTGTCTTCTAGAATGGTCGTCATAAAATTTTTACACGTCGCGAAAAACTTCTGCGTGTTTTTGAAATCAGCCTCGAGTTTTTTGAGATTTTCAAGTTCCTTGGCGTTCAATTTGGATCGATTACTTTGCAATGATTCAAGTTTTTCAAATGCGGGCAATCTCAGTAAGATCTCGGGGCTGGTGATATCTTGTGACTGCATATCCGTGTCAGGGTCAATCGTTCGGCTATAATAATTGGCCAGTGAGCTGACCCAGTCTTTAAACAATGAGTCAGGAAGTGACACGATTGCATCTGAACGTAATACGATGCCTTTAATGCCGGTTTTGATATAGTTTCTGCGTAGAATTCCTTTTTCAAGTTCGTCCATCGTCACGTAAGTGATGAGTCCCCAGTCTTCCTGGCGAGAGACTATTTTTGTTAAGCAACGCATGAGTTGGTTGGCTTGATTGACGCATGTATCGCGTAATTCGCCGATCATTTCTTCCAGTGATAATGAATCGCGATGTCTCTCAAGGTCTTGTTGGGCACTTAAAAGATAAGAATAGACTGGCGCCAGACGGCTAAATTTACGTGTATTTTCAGTTTCACTCAATGAAGAGTAGGCGTTGATAAAATTCGTGATCGCATCGAGATAAGCAATGTCGTATTCGTAACCTTCAAAATTAAGACACTTGGAATCGAGAATATATAATAAGTAGCAGATCACGCCTGCTGTTAAATCTTTGCGATCATCACGACTGTAATAATAATCTTTTAATTTTAGAATGGCGTTTTGCACGGATTGTCGGTAATTCGTGAGGATAATGTCGGTGGAGCGTGGTATTTTTTTTCCAATATCATCGATTTGATCATCGGTAAAATGCATAGAATCAACGCCCGCTTCAGGTTTATCCGGGTTGTATTTGAAGATCGTCGGAAAACCTTTTATTTCGTGATTATCTGGAATAAAAATTCGCGCAAGATATTTCTCATGCAAATGATTAATTTGCGTCATTTCGTCCCGCATTTTTTTTTCTTCATAATTTTTGTAGGCGCGATAGGTGAATGTGGCCGCGGCGACCGTCACGGCAACGCCCGCGGCGGCTGCAATGACTGGTAATGAGACAGGATCAGCGGCGAGACTCAGTGCAGAAACACTTCCTAACGGATTATTCGATGACATCATGACGGCATCCCCGTTTTAGTTATTATGAGAGGCTTCCTATGATCATCGTGGACTATTCAACTTAAGATTATATTAATAGCATTTAATCAGTTTGATAGGCGATTTATGCGTGATATTTTTATGAGCAGGTTGCCATGCGGGGAGTGTAAAGATATCGGAACTGAAGGGGTATATGCCCCTTCAGTCCTTGTTTCAAATTCCGAACTGCAGAAATTTCTCGCGCATCATTTTGGCAGCGGCAGTCAAGCGCGTCAGTAATGGTTTGCGTTCTTCAAAGCTAATTTCATAAATATTCGAAGAATGGCTTTGACTTAATAAGTATTCATCACTGGTTTTGAGTTCGTCTACTAACTGAAGACCAAGTGCCTGTTGAGCGAGCCAGTGTTCGCCGGTTGCGGTTTCAGCAAGATTAATTTGCGGCCGGTTGGTTTTGATTAAATCTTTAAATTGCTGATGAATTTTTTCAATTTCTTCCTGAAGCTTTTCGCGTCCGGCTTCGGTGTTTTCGCCAAACATCGTGATGGTACGTTTGTATTCGCCGGCCGTTTGCATTTCAAAATCGATCTGCTTATTTTTGAGAACGCGGTGGAAATTTGGTAGTTGTATGATGACGCCAATTGAACCGATGATTGCAAACGGTGCTGCCAGAATTTTATTGGCTGTGCACGCCATGAGGTAACCGCCGCTTGCCGCAATTTTATCGACAGTCACCGTGAGAGGTATATTGTGAGCACGAATTCGCATCAATTGAGCGGCACCGAGTCCGTAACCATGTACAACGCCGCCACCGCTTTCCAGGCGCACGACTACTTCATCTTTTGGTTTGGCGGCATTTAGAACAGCCGTGACTTCTTCACTTAGGCTGCTAACAGCGGAAGCTTTGATATCCCCATGAAAGGTGAGTACATATATATTTTTAATCTCATCCGCGGTCTGCTCGCGATTTTTCTCAGAGGCTTTCTGATCTTTGAGATATTTTTTGAAGCTTTTCTTCGGCAAAATTTCTGCCATAAGCATTTCGTTATTTTCAGCAAATTTCTTATTGAGATTTTTGATCGACAAGCGTCCAGTGGTTTTTTGTTTTGATTTTGCCAGAATCAGGAAAAAACCCAGCATGATTAATAAGCTGATGATGAGAATAATGAGCGATTTTGAGGCGAATAATGCCAGTTCCATAAATGCTTGAGACATGTTGAGTACCTATTCTTTAAATACTATTGAGGGCGAATCAATATCACTCGCTGTTGTTTGTTGTGTTTGCTATCGGGATGGTCGATCTTCACCATTTTATAAGACCACTCAGGATGGTGTGCGGTTGGAAAAATAAGCTTCGGATCGATATTGAGGGCATCCTGATTTTTCTTTTTAAACACCCAGCTGTAAGTGCGTGGCACAATGCCGATAATGCCCACCCAAAGTGTCTGGTTATTTTCCGCGACGACGCGCGTGGAATTCCAGATGCGGATGACAATCATACTTTTATAGCCAACGATATTTTTGGTCAGAATGAGTGCTGGCGCTTTGTCTTCGTACTGCGGTGAAATCATCGGCAGATATTGTGTGCTACTGATATCGGCAATGCGGTGAATGGTGCTCGCTAAGTCGCGAGCGGGTGGTCTGACCCAGCCTTCTGCCAGTAGAGTCTCTTTGATTTTGTTCAAATCGCCGACCCATTGAATATTGATGGGTTGTGATGGGAAGCCAAATAAGCTGCTACGCGCTTCTGGAATTTCATTGTCGTTAGACCACCAGTCTTTCATGCTGATGGTGACGGTGGGTGAATCTAATTGGCCGTAGTTGACGGTCAGTTTATCAATATTGAGATGGTAATAGACGGCGTAACTCATCACCAAGGCCGCGAGGGTAGGTAGAAAGAGTGGGAGTGATTTCACGCGGTCAACTTCTTCGCGTTCATAGGAGACAATCACAAAACAGATAATAGCGGCGCCGAGCAGCCATGCGCTGATGACGTCCGTGAACCAGTGCGCACCTAAATACATGCGCGAGATGCCTACAGCAAAAATGATGCTGATAGCGGTCAGGTAGATCAGCCAGCGGTTACGTTTCGATTTAACATTATTCGCAATCAGAAATGCGAGGCCTAGGTAGAGAGTCGTAGCCAGCACAGAGTGACCGCTAGGCATGGAATACGTTTCAATGCTATTGAAAATACCCCAAGGACGTTGTGATTCCAAAAGGTGCTTGAAAGTGAAGACGCCGCCGACTGCCAGAAATGCCAGCATGAACGAGTGCCAGGCGGCACGATAATGTTTAGCATAAACAAGATAGCCGAATACAACCAGAATAACGGGGTAGATCACTTGTTTCTGACCTAACAGTGTTAGGCAGATCATGACCTGGTCGAGTGCCGGGTTGCGTATGCCGCGGAATAAGTGATAGGCGGCCTCATTAATGGTGAAGCTCGGCGCCCCATAGAATTTAACGGACAGGGCGAGCGCCATAAACAGGGCGGAGAAAATCAAAAAATAGAGAGCGAGATTCAATTGACCGTGTTTACGTTCCTGATCGTGATGTTTTAGCAGTTGGGTGATGGGTGAGAGAATACGGGATGATTTCATCATGCGCCAAAAGCTATCTTGCATCTGGTCAATTTGCAAATGGACCAGTAGCAGTATTTTGACGAGCAGCCACGAGCAAAGGGTAAAGAATAATAGAATAAGAAAGAAGCCGAGCATGACGTGCAAGGCGATATCGGGTGGTAGTTCTAGCGAGGCGGCACCTAGCAGAATACCTGGCATCATGTAAACAGGAGCCCAGCCGATAGCGGAGGTGACATTCGCCACCGTGAATTGCAGGGGTTTCATGCCGAGCATGCCAGCCACAACGGGGACGAGCGCGCGAACTGGCCCGACAAAGCGACCGATGAAGATGCTGGTGACGCCGTATTTATGAACGAATACCTCTCCTTTTTCGAGGATGCCTGGATTGTCCTTGAATGGCCACATACGGCGTAAGCGGTCTTTGAAATAATGGCCGATCCAGTAGCTGATGCCGTCTCCCACAATGGCGCCGAGAATAGCCCAGATAATGGTGCTCCATAAAGGAATCACGCCGGCCCCTGCGAGGGCGCCAATCGCGGTCATGGTGACAGATCCCGGTACAATCGTGCCGACAATCGCAACCGATTCTCCGGCAGAAATCACAAATGTTGCGAGCCCAGCGAGCTCAGGATTTTCGTTTAACCATTGCAGTATGGGTGTGACAACGCCTGACATGAATGACCTCTTCTCCAACAGCTTGTTTATCTGCGTGATACGAATTATCTTGCTGCCACATCGTGTCGGGCTCAACCTGACTGCGGGACACTGTATCAAAACCCTGTGGTTTTGATATGGCCAGATGATTCGTCTCGTATATAACTAACTGAAATTATTCAATATTTATTTGATCGTTAACGCTAGTATACCCCAAATTTTTCATCAGGTATTTGACTAATCCGCGCCCAGTTTCAAGGGTGCTGGTCAAGCCGCCTAATTCAGAGAATTGTGCCATTTGGAGTTCCGTAAAGCCGCAAGGATTAATGCGCGAAAACGGTTCAAGATCCAAGGCTACATTAAAGGCTATGCCATGATAAGAGCAGCCCTTCTTGATGCGCAAGCCAATTGAGCAGATTTTTTTATGATCGACGTAGACACCCGGTGCTTCACGTTTGGCCAGGGCAGTGATCTGATAAGCTGCTAGAAAATCGATGACCGATTGTTCAAGGACTGATACGAGTTCGCGTACATTGAGCTTTTTACGCTTTAAGTCGATGAGTGTGTAAACCATCAGTTGGCCAGGGCCGTGATACGTGACTTGGCCGCCACGGTCTGTCTGGATGATGGGGATATTGCCTGAATTCAACACGTGCTCAGGTTTGCCGTTTTGGCCTTGGGTGAAAACGGGGTTGTGTTCTAATAACCATATTTCATCAGGGGTAGCGTCGGTGCGGTTTTGTGTGAAATCCTGCATAGCCTTCCAGCAGGGCTCGTATTCCTGTCGTCCCAGCCATCGGACGGTAAGGCGTTCCGCGTTCATAACGCCATTAATACTTTTGGCGATTTTGAAAGCGCCATGTAAATGTTATCCAGCTGCTCGCGTGATTCAACGTAAAGGGTAATCGACAGCGAGAGATATTTGCCATTTTCACTCGTCCGCGATTGCAATGCGCCGCTAGACAGGTTGGGGGCGAATGGGCGAATTAAATCCAGGATCACTTCTTCATAGTCGGCTGCCATTTCACCAAATACTTTGATCGTAAATTCACAGGGAAATTTGAGGAGTGATTCAGTAGGAGGTATGTTTTCTGCCATGAGAGTCTCAGTTTGTCTATTGAGAGAATAACAAAGGCAGTGCGTACGGCACTGCCTTGCCAAGAGCGTTAGCTTCTATTTAACTTGTCATTACTGGTGCCGCTGGAAAAATATTTGTGAATATTAAACTTCACCGAGTCCGACATGCTTCTGAAGAAACCGCCTTTGTCATCGCCATCGAGGGCAATTAAGGGTTTGGTCGCAATGACTTGATCGTTGATTTTGATGACCAAGTTACCATAAGGCTGGCCTTTGACGATCGGGGCTTTAATGGGGTTGTTTAACTCCAGAGAAGCTTGCAGTTTCTTGTATTGACCGGTTGGAACAGTGACGTAGAAATCTTCGGTCAGACCGAGTGGCACTTCCCCACGCTGACCTTGCCAGACGCGTGCTTGTACGAGTGGTGTGGAGGCGTTGTAGAGTTTGTGGGTTTCAAAGAAACGGAAACCAAACGTCATTAAGCGAATGGAATCTTCGGTGCGGCCGGCATCGTTCGGTTCGCCGAGAACCACTGTAATGAGGCGCATGCCATCTTTCTTCGCGGAACCTACCAGGCAATACCCAGCTTCTTTGGTGTGTCCGGTTTTTAAGCCATCAGCATACTGATAGCGCCATAACAGGCGGTTACGGTTGGGCTGGCGGATGTTGTTGTAGGTGTACCATTTTTCTGAATAGAGGCTGTATTCTTCCGGAAAGTTCTTGATGTAAGCCTGGGTCAGAATGGCGAGATCATGCGCGGTGGAATAATGCTGTTCATTGGGAAGGCCAGTGCTATCCACAAAGTGCGAATTATTCATGCCGAGAATTTTAGCTTGCTGGTTCATGAGTTCAGCAAAGCCTTCTTCTGTGCCGGCAATATGTTCTGCCAGTGCGACAGCGGCGTCATTACCGGAAGCAACGACCACGCCTTGTACGAGTTCACGCACAGGCACTTCGCTGCCGACTTTTAAAAACATGCGCGAGCCTTCCGTTTGCCAGGCCTTTTTGCTGATCATGACTTTATCGTCGAGTTTGATCTGGCCGCTTTTGAGTGCATTGGAAACAATGTACATGGTCATCAGCTTGGTTAAGCTTGCTGGCGGCATGCGTTGGTCAGAGTTTTTTTCAGTCAGAATTCTGCCGCTGGTGGCATCCATCATGATAAAGCCGGTGGCATTCAGATTGGGGGCAGAGGGGGTGAAAGTGGGTTGTTGCGGTTGGGTTGGAATCGGGATAACTGGGTTGGCCATCACACTGCTGCAAAAGACAGACAGGGCAGTCAGGGTTGATAGTATTTTCATCAAACTTTTTACATTCATGGAAGCGTCCTTTAAGTCACAGCAATTTTACATTGCCGAAAGTTTAACAAATAAATGCGATATTCTGTAGTAGCCAAGTGCAAAAAATGCAGGTAAGATTCGCTCGCTTCTGATCTTGCAAACATTGCCAGAAGCACCAACCTTTAACTTTCCTCATCAACGGCCGTTACCTGGGCCGACGCTTTACCCGCTGTCTCTCCGTAATTTGTCCCGCTGCCGCGTTAGGCTTAGTGCTATGCCTTTCATTCAGCCGGTCAAAGCCGTTTATCTGGAAAATCACTTTAATTTATATCAAGGAGTTCAAGATGACTATCAAACGTCGTTTATTTATCGTTATGGCAGCCACACTGCTGCTCGGCCCCATTGTTGGGAATGTTAATGCGGCGGCAAGTCCCGTCAAAGCGGAGACGGGCGCGTTGGCTGAGAATGCCAAGGTGAGCCTCAATAAGGGTGATGTAAAATCGCTCATGCAGATTAAAGGCATGACGGCTTACAAGGCGCATGCCATCGTCGCCTATCGTAATAAGAACGGTGCGTTTAAAGCGGTCAGTGAATTGGATAAGGTCAAAGGTTTCAAGCGGATGACGCCTGAAACCATGAAACCCATCACCGATCATTTGTTGATTGATTAAGTAATTTAAGCCGATAAAAAAGGCGCTTTTGCGCCTTTTTTATCGATCATTCGCATAAATATTTATAGTTTGATTTTATCATTCTTCGCGGTGCATAATCATTGCGATTTAAAGATTAGCTGATAGTAAAACCGTGGTGGGGCAGGCTATGCATTTTAGGCTTTGACGAGTTTTCTTGTATCAGTGTGCCCCTACGGAACAGGATTTGAGCGATTAAAAGGAATGAAAGGCGCGTCATGCAAGTGAATCAGCTAGAACACACGCTTACTGCGCTGATGCGTGAACGTATTATGTTGCTGGACGGTGGTATGGGTACCATGATCCAGTCATACCGTCTGCAAGAGTCCGATTATCGCGGCCAACGTTTTGCCGAATTTGCGCATTCCCTGAAAGGCAATAACGATCTTCTTTCCCTTACCCAGCCCGAGATTATTCAAGATATTCACCGTTCTTATCTTCTTGCTGGTGCTGATTTTATAGAAACAAATAGTTTTAACTCCACCGCCATTTCACTCGCTGATTATCATATGAGTGATCTTGCCTATGAATTTAATCTCGCTGCCGCACGTGTGGCGCGGGCCGTCACCGATGAAATAACCTTGCTCACGCCTGACAAGCCACGTTTTGTGGTGGGTATCTTAGGGCCTACCAGTCGCACGGCTTCCCTGTCGCCCGAGGTGAATGACCCGGGTTATCGCAATGTCACCTTCGATGAATTGGTGCTGTCTTATCATGACGCGATGCGCGGCCTGGTGGATGGCGGTGCGCAGTTGCTGATGATTGAAACGGTTTTTGATACCTTGAATTGCAAGGCGGCCATATTCGCCATCAAAAAATATTTTGCACGCACCGGCGTGCGGCTGCCTGTCATGATTTCTGGCACAATCACCGATGCCAGTGGGCGCATCCTGTCCGGCCAAACCACGGCTGCATTTTGGCATTCCGTGCGCCATGCTAATCCAATTTCGATTGGGCTGAATTGTGCATTAGGTCCGGAAGCACTGCGACCTTATATGCAAGAACTATCGAAAATCGCTGATGTGCCTGTGAGTGTGCATCCGAATGCAGGGTTGCCGAATGCGTTTGGTGGGTATGATGAAACTCCCGAACAAATGGCGGCCGTTATTCAGCAATTTGCACGCGAAGGCTTGGTCAATATTATTGGCGGTTGCTGCGGTACAACGCCCGCTCATATTCGTGCGTTAGCAGAATCGGTGCAAGACATTCCCCCCAGAAAAATACCCTCCATTGCTAAAGCTTGCCGTTTAAGCGGTCTTGAGCCATTAGTGATTGATGAGCAATCTTTATTTGTGAACGTCGGTGAACGCACCAATGTCACCGGTTCAGCACGTTTCGCTGAATTGATTCGCCAGGATGATTATGAAACGGCACTGAGTGTGGCGCGTGATCAAGTTATGAATGGCGCACAAATCATTGATATCAACATGGATGAAGGCATGTTGGATGCCGAAAAAGCCATGGTGAAATTTTTACATCTTATTGCCTCTGAGCCCGATATTTCGCGGGTTCCCGTGATGATAGATTCCTCAAAATGGTTGGTCATCGAAGCAGGTTTGAAATGCATTCAAGGTAAGGGCATTGTCAATTCCATTAGCTTGAAAGATGGTGAAGCGAGTTTTATTGAAAAGGCGCAATTGGCGCGCGATTACGGTGCCGCTGTCATTGTCATGGCGTTCGATGAGGCAGGTCAGGCTGATAGCGAAGATCGCAAATTCGAAATCTGTCAGCGCTCGTACAATATTCTTGTCGAGCAAGTGGGTTTTCCAGCTGAAGACATTATCTTTGATCCGAATATTTTTGCGGTCGCAACCGGTATTGACGAACATAACACCTACGGCGTGGCATTTTTCAATGCGGTGCGGCGCATCAAAGAACATTTACCGTATGCGTTAATTAGCGGTGGGGTTAGCAATGTTTCTTTTTCATTTCGAGGCAATAACCCGATACGTGAAGCGATACACGCGGCGTTTCTATATCACGCCATTCAAGCTGGCATGGATATGGGGATAGTCAATGCGGGAAGCCTTGCCATCTATGCCGATGTTCCACCGGACATGCTCGAAAGAATTGAAGACGTGTTATTTAATCGCCGCGCCGATGCAACGGAGCGCTTATTGGAAGTAGCAGATAGCGCAAAAGGGCAGGCGCTGACGAAAAAAGAAGATTTAAGTTGGCGTGAAAAAGAGGTGTGTGAGCGCTTATCTTATTCGCTGGTCAAAGGGATTAACCAATATATTGTTGAAGATGCAGAAGCGGCGCGGGTTTTACTAGGTCACCCCTTGAAAGTTATTGAGGGCCCCTTGATGGATGGCATGAATGTGGTCGGCGATTTATTCGGTGCAGGCAAAATGTTTTTACCGCAGGTGGTAAAAAGTGCACGTGTGATGAAGCAGGCTGTTGCATATCTTGAGCCGTTTCTTCAAGCAGATCAATCGACCATGAAAGCAAAAGGTAAAATCTTGCTGGCAACCGTGAAGGGTGATGTTCACGATATTGGTAAAAATATTGTGGGTGTCGTTTTACGTTGTAATAGTTATGAGATTATCGATTTGGGGGTGATGACGTCGTGCGAAAGAATTCTTGAAACTGCGCGTCGGGAAAATGTTGATATCATCGGGTTGAGTGGTCTCATTACGCCATCGCTAGATGAAATGGTGCATGTCGCGACCGAAATGCAGCGTCAAGGTTTTACGCAGCCGCTTTTGATTGGTGGTGCCACCACGTCGCGCGCACATACTGCCCTTAAAATTGAACCCAATTACGAACATGCCACCATCCACGTGGTGGATGCTTCACGTGCCGTGGCTGTTGCGAGTTCACTGCTGAGTGACTCACAGGCTGTCGAATATAAAGAGCGTATTCGTCAAGAATATATTGGCCTGCGTGAACTGCATAAAAATAAAAAATCGGAAACAGTCATCGTTCCGATTGAAGAAGCGCGTATCAATAAATTCACTTGCGATTGGCAAAACTATATTCCTCCTAAGCCGGCGCTATCCGGTGTGTTGAAGTTTAATGATTACTCGTTAACGGAATTAAAAAAATATATCGACTGGACGCCATTCTTTAGTACGTGGGAGTTGGCAGGTCGTTTCCCGAATATTCTTGATGATGAAATTGTCGGTACGAGTGCGCGGACGTTATTCGAAGACGCCGAAAAAATGCTGCAAAACATCATCACTGAAAAATGGCTGTCAGCCAATGCTGTCATTGGGTTTTTCCCGGCGAATAGCGTCGGAGATGATATTGAAATTTACGCGGATGAATCGCGGCGTAAAGTGATTGCCAGATTCTGCATGTTAAGACAGCAAACCAAAAAACAAACCGGTAAGGCGAACTACTGTCTGGCCGATTTCGTGGCGCCGAAATCAAGCGGCAAAGCCGATTATATTGGTGGTTTTGCGGTAACGGCTGGTTTGAATATGGAGCCCAAGCTGCAAGCATTTACTGAAAATTTTGATGATTATAGTTCGATTATGTTTAAGGCGCTCGCTGATCGTTTGGCGGAAGCATTTGCCGAATGTATGCACGAGCGCGTTCGTAAGGAATATTGGTCTTATGACCGTTCAGAAAATTTAAGCAGCGAACAGTTAATTGCGGAAGCCTACGTCGGTATTCGCCCGGCGCCAGGTTATCCTGCTTGTCCAGACCACACTGATAAGCCTGTGTTGTTTCGTTTATTAAATGCCGAACAAAATGCTAATATTCATCTTACAGAAAGCTATGCGATGACACCTGCTGCCTCTGTCAGTGGGTTTTATTTCTCGCATCCTGAGTCACGTTATTTTGGTATCGGCAAGATTGGCAAAGATCAAGTTGATGATTATGCGCGTCGCAAGGATATGAATATCGTTGTGATGGAGCGCTGGTTATCGCAGCAGTTGGGTTATGATGCAAAAGAGAAACTTCAGAAAGAAGTGATCTAAAGAAGCAAGATAAAAGGACTTTATGACAGCGCACTATGCTCCGAAAATCAGTTTCGAATTTTTTCCACCTAAAACACCGGAAGGTCTTGAAAATTTATCTTCGGCCGCCCATAGCCTCGCCAACTATCAGCCGGGTTTCATGTCAGTGACATTTGGCGCGGGTGGATCAACGCGTACTGGCACGCTTGAAACGGTGACGATGTTAGCGAGGCAGTTTAATCTCAGTGTTGCACCGCATCTCGCATGCATTGGACTTGCCGCGAATGATATCCGCGATATTCTCGGTCAGTATCAATTGCTGGGAGTGAAGCGATTGGTCGCATTACGCGGTGATATCCCTTCTGGTATGGTGAACGCGGGTGAATTTCACTTTGCCAGTGACTTGGTACATTTCATTCGCCAGGAAACCGGCGATTACTTTCACCTTGAGGTCGCGGCTTATCCTGAAATTCATCCACAAGCAAAAAATCCACTAGATGACGTGCTGAACTTGAAGCGAAAATATGAGGCTGGCGCGAACAGCGCTATCACCCAATATTTTTTCAATACGGATTCCTATTTTTATTATCTCGATGAGTGCGCACGTCATGCCATTGATCTTCCTATTGTGCCGGGCATTATGCCCATCACACAATTTTGTAATCTGGCGCGTTTTTCCGATAATTGCGGTGCGGAAATACCGCGCTGGATACGCAAGCGTCTGGAATCTTATGGTGATGATGTTCTCTCTATTCAGCAGTTTGGTTTGGAGGTCGTGGCAAGAATGTGCGAACAACTGATTGATGGCGGCGCACCTGGTTTGCATTTCTATACGCTCAATAAAGATAAACCATCCATTGATGTGCTGACATCGCTCAAGGTATTTGGTGTGGCTAATCGTTCGGTTGAGAGCGTAGTTGCCTTTTAGGCAATACGCTCTTCAGTCATTGCCACGCGACCGTAGTGATCTTCTAGCCGAATAATATCGTCCTCACCGAGATAACTGCCGGTTTGAACTTCAATGATGATCAGTGGTTGAGTACCCGGATTCGATAAGCGATGTTGTGTGTGCATCGGTACAAACGTCGATTCATTCGTTTCCAGGAAATATTCCTGATCGCCATTTACAATTTTAGCTCTGCCATCGACCACCACCCAATGTTCCGAGCGTTTTTCGTGCTTTTGCAACGATAGCGAAGCGCCAGGTTTGACGCTGATTCTTTTAATTTTGAAGCACGGACCTTCTTCGAGCACGGTGTATGAACCCCACGGGCGTATCACGGTTCGATGCGTCATGTAACTTTCATGTGCATTGGACTTGAGCGTTTGTACGATATCTTTCACTTCTTGTACGCGTTCTCGTTGGGTGATTAAGAGTGCATCGGGTGTGTCGATGATAGCGAGATTTTGTATGCCAATTGAGGTCACTAAACGGGATTCACTATGGATAAAATTATTGTCTGAATCGATGAGTATGGCTTCACCTAAAATCGAGTTGCCGCGCGCATCGGGTGAGAATAATTTTTTATAGGCTTCCCACGACCCGATATCTTGCCAATCCAGATGACAATCCACGACGACGATATCAGCCGATTTTTCCATAACCGCATAATCGATAGAAATGCTTGGGATGTTTTGAAAGGTGGTGGCATCAATGTCGATCGCTAACGAGCGACGCGACTGACGTTGTGTTGCAGCAAAGCAAGTTTCAGCAGCTTGCAGTAACGCTGGCGCATGATGTCGCAGCTGATTCAGAATGGTGCCTGCTTTGAAGCAAAACATGCCTGAATTCCACAAGTAATTGCCTGAGGTAAGGTAGTTCTCTGCAACTTCACGCGATGGTTTTTCGACAAATCTTTTTACGTGGCGGGAATCAGCCTGAGAAAGCAGCGCTTCGCCACATTCAATATAACCATACCCCGTTTCAGGTGAGGTAGGTTGGATGCCGAATGTCACGATCTGATCGGTCGATGCTAATGCGATCGCTTTTTCACAATCTACCACGAATGCTGGAACAGGTGTAATTAAATGATCCGCAGGTAAAACCAAGAGGATGGCATCATGATCATATTGATGGGCGATTTGCAACGCAGCGAGAGCAATCGCGCCACATGTATTGCGTGCAAAAGGCTCGAGTAAAAAACTGAGCTTGGGTTGCTGCGCGATGCCCGCTGCTTCATATTCAGAAAGACTTTTGAAATAGTATTCTTTATTCGTGATCGTCATAATTTCGGTATGACGAATCTGGCAAGCGCGTGCGAACGTTTTTTGCAGCAAGCTTTGTCCATCAGGTAACAGAATAAATGGCTTAGGGTGTGATTCGCGTGAAATTGGCCACAATCTTGCGCCGGCACCGCCCGATAGAATGACCGGTATGATTATTTGATCCATGATGACATCCTAGTTGCTGAGTGTTTGCGACGCTTCCACAAATTTTTTCAGTTCAGTTTTAAATTGTTCTGGTTTGAATTTAGCGGCTTGTTGTACGCACGCCTCTTGTGTGAAGCGCGTTTGGTTATTTTCGAAGGTGTGTACCGCATCGACTAATGATGCCACGGTTTGTTCACTGAAAAAGATGCCCGTCGGTTCGGGTTGGTCCAGTCCACGCACGGTTTCCAATGCGCCACCTTTACCAAAGGCAATTACGGGTGTCCCGCAAGCCTGTGCTTCAACCGGCACCAGTCCGAAGTCTTCTTCAGCGGCAAATATAAACGCTTTGGCTTGTTGCATATGTTCAATTAATGCTTCACTCGATTGAAAACCCATAAGGGTGACATTATGGCCGGCTTTCTGTTTGATTTTCGCCATATCCGGGCCGTCACCAATGACGATCAATTGTTTGTCTGGCATCGCCTGAAAACTTTCAACGATTAAATCAATTTTCTTATAAGGCACTAATCGCGAAGCGGTGAGATAAAATTCTTTTTTAACGGCTCCCGGCTTGAAGCGGCTGTCGTCGTACGGCGGGTGTATGACCTTGGACGGTCTACGGTATGTCTTCTGAATACGTTTGGCGATGAAATTGGAATTCGCGATGAAATGATCCACGCCATTCGCGCTGCGTAAATCCCACAGACGTAAGCGGTGTAGTAAGTAACGTGCCAGCCAGCCGTGTGGCTTGCTATCGAGGCCGGTTTCGCGAAGGTATTGATGCTGCAAATCCCAGGCATACCGCATGGGGGAGTGAACGTAGCTGATATGGGTTTGTTCGGGCCCTGTGATGACACCCTTTGCCACGGCGTGTGAGCTTGAGATGATCAAGTCATAAGCCGACAAATCCAGCTGCTCGATGGCGAGCGGCATCAGCGGTAAATAATGGCGGTATTTGGTTTTGGCAAAGGGCAGTTTTTGAATGAAGGTGGTCGTGACTTTTTTATTTTTGAGGAAATCACGTTGCCCTGGCTCTACAAAATCGACGACGGCAAAGACATCGGCGTCCGGATAGCAGTCCAGTATCTGTCCAATCACTTTTTCGGCGCCGCCTACTGCGACCAGCCAGTCACATACAATTGCAGTTTTCATAGATAAGAGATCTGATTTCCAATAGAATCCAATGTTGAGTCATATCACAAGACCGGTAGGATACCATATAGAATTATGCTGCCTAAAGGATTGCTAAAAGAATATTCGCGCGCCCTCGCGTTGCTCATCCGTTTGCTCGACATGACCGTTGTGTTTGGTGCGGGATGGCTTGTCTATGTCAGTAAATTTAATACGTTTGAACTAACCCCTAGTTATCGCACTGCTCTTTTTGTGGGCGTCATGGCAACGCCGGCGGTGTTTTCATTTTTCGAAATCTACACCTCCGTACGTAGTAAAGGATTGGTCAGCCACTTTTTTAACCTCATGCAAGCGCTGGCCGCGCTGGTCATGTTATTGGCAGGGTTGTCGTTCTTCACCAAAACGGGTGAAATTTATTCACGTGTCTGGTTTATCACCTGGATGTTGACGGCGTTGGCGGCACTGATCTCTTATCGCTGCATTCTATTGTTGTGCTTACGATTTATGCGTGCGCGTGGTTTGAACGAGCGGGTGGTGGTGATCTTTGGTGCAGGCCAGCTTGGCTCACGATTTGCGGATGCCGTGCAGCAGGCATTATGGACCGGTTTTCGCATCGTCAATTTCATTGACGACCACGCTGACCGCAAGCCTGAATTTATCAACGGTGTCCGTGTCATTCAGACGCCAGACTCGTTGTCTGATTATTTAAAGAATCACCATATTGATGAAATCTGGTTAGCCCTGCCGCTGCGTGCTGAAGCGCGTGTGAAATCTATTCTGCATGAGTTGCGGCATGAAACGATAACCACCCGTTTTGTGTTGGATATTTTTGATCTCGATTTATTGAATCACTCTATCAGTGATGTGGCGGGTTTTCCGGTGCTGGATATCAGTACTTCGCCGATGATGGGTGTGAACCGTTTTACGAAAGCCATTGAAGATCGTTTGTTGGGTTTGGTTATTGTCTTATTGATTAGTCCAATTCTGGCATTGATTGCCTTAGGGGTGAAGCTGAGCTCGCGTGGACCGGTGTTCTTCAAGCAAAAACGTCTCGGTTGGGATGGTCGTGTTATTAATGTCTACAAATTCCGTACCATGATTTTGCATGATGAAGCGAATGGTGCTGTCACGCAGGCGCGTCAGCATGATCCGCGTATCACCGCTTTTGGCCGCTTCCTGCGCCGTACCAGTCTCGATGAGTTGCCGCAATTTATTAATGTGCTGCAAGGCCGTATGTCGATAGTCGGGCCGCGCCCCCATGCACTGGCGCACAATGAACAGTATAAAGAAGTGATACACACCTATATGCAGCGCCATCGCGTTAAACCCGGTATCACCGGTTGGGCGCAAGTGAATGGCTGGCGCGGAGAAACCGATACGCTGGAAAAAATGCAAAAGCGCGTCGAGTATGATTTATATTATATTAACAACTGGTCGATCGGTTTTGATTTGAAAATTATCGTACTCACTTTTTTCCGGGGATTCATCAGCCGCAATGCCTACTAATAATGTCCTTATCGTCGGAGGCGCCGGTTATATTGGCTCTCACATGTTGTTACTGTTACGTCAGGTGGGTTGCACGCCTATTGTTCTTGATAACCTGAGCAAGGGTCACCGTGACGCGGTTCACGATGTGGAATTGATTGAGGGCGAGATGGGCGATAAAGCTTTACTGGAGCAGCTCTTCGCAACGCATCAGATTGACGCCGTCATGCATTTCGCTTCTCTGATGGAAGTGGGTGAATCCATGGTTAAACCCGAACTCTATTATCAAAATAATGTCGCTGATTTTTTAATACTTTTAAATGCCATGGCCAAAGCTGGCGTTAAAAATATTGTCTATTCATCTAGTGCGGCCGTTTACGGCGAGCCACAAGCCGAGCGCATTCATGAACAGCATAAGTTAGCACCGATTAATCCTTACGGTCGCAGTAAAAGAATGGCGGAAGAAATGCTGATGGATTTTGCCAAGGCGGGTAAATTGAATTACGCCATTTTACGCTACTTTAATGCTGCCGGTGCGGATCCTTCTGGAAAAGCCGGTGAGCGCCATTCGCCTGAATCGCATCTCATTCCATTACTGCTGCAAGTCGCTCAGGGTAAAAAAGATTTGATTACGATTAATGGTTCGGATTACCCAACAGCAGATGGTACTTGTGTGCGTGATTACGTACACGTGAGTGATCTTTGCAATGCGCATTACCTTGCATTGAAAGCCTTGCAAAAAGGCTCGACCAATCTTGTGTTAAACCTGGGAACGGGAACGGGCTATACGGTCAAGCAAGTGATCACCGCTGTGAAGCGCGTGACGAAATGCGAGATACGTCAAAAAGTAGGTAGCAAGCGTATCGGCGATCCAGCCATATTGATAGCCGACCCGACACTCGCCAAGGAAACATTGAAATGGCAACCACGCTACACTGACCTCGATACAATTATTTTACATGCTTGGCAATATCAGCAAAAAAATCCACATTAAACTTAACATTTCCTTAAGTGTGAATAAGTGTGATTGCTGGCTTGGAATTATGCGTGCTATATATGGACTAGGATCACATCATAGCTAGGGAGATGGATATGGCTCAAAACAGGGCGATCTCTGACAGGAAGGAAGCATTAAGATTACCGGCAGAACGCGTCAACTTTTATCAAAAAGACAGTGAGATTTGCAAAAATCGTCAAGCGATATCCGCTCTTCCCAAAAAACTCGAAATGCAAAAAGAAATTGCGAAACATCCGGCTGAAATTTCACTGCCGGTTATCTTGCAAATTTTGCTTCAAATCAAAAATAATCTAGAGTCACCGGGCGCCGAAAATTCTAACAATGCTCCGGATCAAAGTTTGGCTGAGTCGCTTGAGGTCCTGGAGAGCGCTATTGTCATTTTTGGCGAAACAGATAGAGTGCAACGCGGTTCACTCGGTGATAAGAAAGCCTATATCAAGAAATTATTAGATGATGCGAAAGTAACAGGCCAGCATCCGTTCATTGAGTTAGAACGTTTAGTGAATGAGGTCGCGAAAATTCAGATCACTGAAAATACCAAAGATCTTTGGGCTGAACTCGCTATCTGGATGGAAGGTTTATATAAGCGTACGGCGGATAAGATAGAAGAACGTGATGCAAACAATGAGCCTAAGAAAAAGAAGAATGGATTTTACCCGACGGTAGATGCCGAAGATTATGCGATTTATTTATTCTTGAGTATTACCAAGATGGATATTTCGATTCATTATCATCGTGCAGCCATCCGCATTGAAGAAAAAATTGCGAAATTTACTCCAGTACGCAAAATGTCACAGCCTGTTAGCGTTGAGCATCCTGTTAAAGCAGTGCCTGTTGTAGCGGTTGAACCAGTAATGAGTGCTGAGGCCGAGACGCAGCCATTGGAGGGCTCGATCGAGTATAAAATGGAAGTGATGCCGAGCGCGACTAGTAAGAAAAAATTTACGGTACAACTTGAGCTAGATGAAAGTAACGCAGAGTTCGGACAATTAGTTTGTGATACGATTCAAGATATGCTGGCGAATCCGTTAGCCATGGAGTTAAGACAAGTCGCTCATCATAATGAAGATGTTCGTATTGAAACACTTGAAGCCAAGCTCAAGATATATAAATTTTCTGAAATGCAAAAAATGAATCTTAGCAATTTTAAAAATAGTGCGATAAGGGTGCTGAAAAAATATACCGACCCATCCACTTTAAGTATTGTGAATCCCATCCGCTTGTTCGGCAGAAGTTTGCCAGGCGCAAGTTATTTTGATAAATCTAATTTTGATCACGCCGATGAGACGATCAAAGACTTGAATAGTTTACCGGATGTCAGGGATCAAATTTTGCGTGTGATTGAATTGCGTGATTGTTTACAAGGTAATAATAGTACGCATCTTGGTCCTGACATCACCGAGTTATTGATTAATCTCAGCGATCGTATTTGCGCACATACCTCCATGACCTTGCAACGTGAAGTCACAGAGCCAAACTTATCCAAGGCAGTGTTGCGAATTAAATAACAATAATATATTAATCACCTACCGGACACGCCTCAGTGTCCGGTTTTTTTTGAGGATGCAGGACTCACATTTATGAATTCATATCAACAACTCAAAACCATTTTTACACGTCTCTATCATTTACAAAATATCGATCACGTCATGCAGTGGGACGAGTCGGTCATGATGCCGGAAGGGGCGGGTGAGTATCGCGCTAAAGTGATGGGGACGTTAAATCGTCTCACACAAAAGATGCAAGGCTCTAAAAAAATTATGCCACTGATTACGGAGGTGAAAAAAAACCAAACGCTTGCGCCATGGGATGAAGAAAATCTCAAGTGGATGGAGAAAAAGCATCGCAATGCTACTTGTATCCCGCTCAATTTAACGGAAAAATTTACTGAAGCCGCGATTGTGTCTCAGCAGGTTTGGCGTCGTTTGCGCGCAGAAAATAATTGGCAAGATTTCATACCTTATCAGGAAACGACATTTAAGCTCCTGAAAGAAATTGCAGAAAGGAAATCACAATGGATGGGCTTGCATCCCTACGATGCATTACTGGATGAATACGCGCCCGGTTTCAATCAAAACATGATCGACCATACCTTCACCGGTTTGAAAGCGGCTTTGCCGGGTTTAATTAAGCAGGTGCATGATAGGCAAAAGAGTAGTGAGCTGATTATTCCAGTCGGCCCGTTTGCGCCCGCAAAGCAAAAAAGTGTCGGGCTCGAAGTGGTGCAGGCCTTGGGATTTGATTTTGCGCATGGACGTATTGATGTTAGCCACCATCCATTTTGTAGTGGCGATGGCAGCGATACGCGCATCACCACGCGCTATCACGAAGAGGAATTGATGAGTTCCATCATGGGTATGTGTCATGAAACTGGACATGCGCTTTACGAACAAGGCTTGCCCAAAGAGTGGATATTTCAGCCTGTAGGTCATGTGAATAGCATGGCTATGCACGAAAGCCAGTCATTGATCATCGAAATGGAAGTTTGTCGTTCGCCCGAATTTATCGATTACCTAACGCCACTCATTCAACATGAGTTCGGTGAGCAGCCAGCGTTTACCGCTAAAAATTTATATCAACTCGTGACCCGAGTAGAGCCAAGTTTGATACGCGTGGATGCCGATGAAGTGACCTACCCCATGCACATTGTGTTGCGCTATGAACTCGAAAAGCAGCTGATGAATGGTGATATCGCGATTAAAGATTTGCCGTACCATTGGGATGAGCTCATGCAGAAGTATTTAGGCATTTCTACCAAGGGTAACGATAAAGATGGAGCGATGCAGGATGTGCACTGGCCAGCGGGTTTATTCGGTTATTTCCCTGCCTATACCTTGGGAAGAATGATAGCCGCGCAACTCTTTGCAACGTTCATCAAGCAGCATCCGGTGTTCCTGACGGAATTAAAACAAGGCCGTTTTGAGCGAATAAGAGAGTGGCTGAGGAGTAATATTCATAGCGCTGCTTCCTCTCTCAGTACTGATGCACTACTGACCAAGGTAACAGGGGAGTCTTTGAACCCGAGTTATTTGATAGAAAAGATTAAAGCTCGCTATTTATAGAATTAATCATAAAAAAGCCCATCAACCCTTTACCGGTTCATGGGCTTTCTAATTTAGGTATTACACAACGAGACGATTTGCTTCCTCGGGTTCTTCTTCGTCACTCGCTGACGCGCTTGAGGAGTTAAACATCTTGGCACCTGTTGCGGATGCTCTCAGGTCTGCTTGCTGTTGCGCGATCGCATCATTGGTTTGGCTTGGACGGCGCGCCAACAGGGGCGTTGTAGCAGGCGTGCTAGCTAGTTCTGTCGCATCAGCTTTCGGTCTTCTGCAATGATTGATGATGCTGGCAAGTGTGCCGAATACCGCGCTAAAGGCTGCCATGGCGCCGCCCGCAATGATAGCGATGCCGGTGGTGGCAGCAATTGTTGCGTCAGCTAGACCAAATGCGGCACCAATCTGGATGAATGGGCCAATGCCTGCCCCTAATGTGACGGCTAATGAAACGGCGACCGCAGCTGCAAATAAACCCACAGCCAGGCCAATCAACGCCCACTTCACACCAGGATGACGATCAAAGAAATGCTTTTTGACGACGGGTTGATCTTCATCACGAACAACTTTTTTTCTTGCTTGCATGATTACTCCCTTAATATGCTAGATAAATAAAATGTGACCAATATAGAATCATCTATAGTGGCTGGTGAGTCAAGACTGTCGCAAATGACTAAGTGATTTCCACGCCTATCGTGATATGAAAACCAATCGCATACCCTTTGAAGTCTAATAGATCTGGCAAGCGGTGCTTTCTGCGCAACATTAATAACGAAGCAGATTCGACCATCAAGGCATAATAAATTTTACGTCCGATGTGTGCGGCCACTAAATCACGAATGGTGAAGCGATGCACTTCGCCTAAGGTGGATGGAAGTAAGCTTGCTTTTTCTTCGGGGTAGAAAACGCTGATATGCGCGCCTGACGAATCCTCTTTAAAATAGTCAGGCTTCTGAATGTTGTCAGTCTGTATGAGGGGGTAAAGCTGATGCACGTAAGCATCCTCGACATCAAGATAAACAAGTTGATTGGTGGAGACGGCGAGCTTTCCGGCTGCCGAATAGTGTGACGCCTTGCGTAGCAATTCGGGGGCCTTCAACATTTCAATGGTGGGTATTTTCATGAGTAACTCCAGGCGCTCTGTGTAATTTCTGCGATTATAGAAACACCTTGTCAGACAAGAAAGCTAAAATTAGAATCGCCGCAATACTAATCACTAAGGTAATCAGGCAATGAGTCATGCCCGGCAATTTAAGCAAAAGCCCAATAAATCGAATAAATTGCCTACTAAGCAAACTGAGCAAGAGCAACAATACCAGAACCAGAAGAAGGCCGGTTTTTTTGACCGGTCACGTTCAGTAGCCCTGACGACTAGCCATGCTATTCATCTGTATGCCGGCTCGGGCTTTATGCGAAGAATGTTGTTCCTGTCATTGATTTTTAGTGTCTTGCAAGTAGCGAATGAGGAGCGTGATCATTCCTTTATTAAAAGAATGGACGCCAAATTAATCGTCGATCCCAAACTTTCTCTAACGGAGGCAGGGCAGCTTGATCGTGGTCGTATCCTCACATTTCTCTCGTCTCTTTATGAGCGATCTTCTGTCATGCAGAGCTTGATGCAGGCGCCACTGAATCATCCTGATTTCAAGATTGTCTGCACATCACGCAATTTATTGAAAGAAAATATTGGTGAGAACGATATCACGTTTTTCCACGAGTTACAGGCTTTCTATAATGCTGCCTTGAAAATACTTTATATTCCCTTCGAAAAATTGACAGAACGAGATGTGATTCACGAATTCTATCATGCGAATAATCATCTGAGGCACCAAAGTGAAGCCTGTTATGAGCCAAGTATCTCTAAGGCAGCCGTGCCAGTGTTTCCAGCTGACGAGCCAGCACTCGTCAATTTCAACGCAGCACTGCAGAGAGGTGATGAGCGTGTTCGTGAATTTTCGAAGTTATTAACGAAGGAAAGAATGGGCGTGGTTCTGTCACACGAAGAGCAGGAACAATTAACCCTCTATAAACAAGCAGCAGCGAACACAGTCCCCTTGCGAATTTTCGTGAAAGCGGACCCCATCCTTTATGAGAAAGTAAAGCAGGTGCAAGAGTCACTGATCGCATTCACGATTCGTTTAGAGGGAACTTTATTTAAATTATTAGATATGCGCAAAGTGAATGATGAGACGTATTTTGATGTAGAGTTCGTTGATCTCAATGAATCGTTGATCTATTCACTGGACTATACACAACATATTCTCAGTCAACAGACTCGCTTTTACGGTTCTGCGCTACGACAAGTGGCCGAGCGTGAAGCACACACACTCGAGTCGTTTCCAGAGGGTTATGATGTGTTTTACCCTGAAGTTTATGAGCTTCGGAAGAAAGATATGGAACAATGTGGTGAAGGTCAGTTCAGCGCCTTTAGAATGGGTTACAAATAACAAAATTGTAATGTTCGCGTCATCATTTTGTCATTAGTCGTAGCTTACAATTACCCATTATGGGTAATTGTAAGCAGTGAAATACGATGAAAACAAGAACAGTTGGCAATGACAAGGCCGCAGATTTTAGCCCATTAACCGCATTAAATTTATTGCAAGAAGGAAACGAGCGGTTCGTCAAAAATTTGAAAATTAATCGTAATCTCTTGCAGCAAGCCAGTGAAACCTCAGCTGAGCAACATCCCTTTGCTATTATTTTAAGCTGTATTGATTCGCGCACATCAGTTGAGTTGATTTTCGATCAGGGCTTAGGTGATGTCTTTAATGCGCGTATAGCTGGGACCATCATCAATGAAGATATTCTGGGGAGTTTGGAGTTTGCTTGCAAGGTGGCCGGCGCAAAAATTATTGTTGTATTAGGTCATTCACGGTGCGGTGCGATAAGAGGGGCTTGTGATAATGTGACGATGGGAAATTTGACCGCATTATTAGGCAAAATTCAACCGGCGCTTAGAGAAGAAAAAACCATCACGGAAAATCGCACATCGAGCAATCATGAATTTTTGGAAAAAGTCACCGCTATTAATGTACACCGATCGGTTAGTGCGGTGATGCAGCGCAGCGCGATATTACAAGAGCTCATTGAAAAAGGTGAGTGTGGCATTATTGGCGGTCATCATGATATTACGACAGGTAAGGTCAGTTTCTACCAAGATACAAAATTTGGTTTTTTTGATACGAACGCGAAACAAGCGAATGTGGCGGCCAAACATGTTTATCTAAAGTCTAAATTGTAACTCCGGGTAAGGTCGGAAACCCTATTACCCGGAGAGACACGGATGCCGATTAAGATAACATCGCTTCCAATGTGGCTTTTATTTTAACGGTATACGGCTGGAAATTATATTGATAATCCGCCGGTGTCATTTCGTAGGGAATATCCGGTGTCACACCTAGATTTTCGATGGGATTCCCGTTGATTCTTTCAGCGATCGATTCGGTGACGCGGAAATAATCAATACCGATGTTATTCGGAATACTCACATTATTCACGTATCCACCCGCGCCAGCTGTGCGTGAACCCAAAATAGTGATGCGCTGATTGTCTTGCAAAATGCTGGGGAAGAAGTCTGCGCAGGAATAGTCTAGGTGATTGGTCAGTAATAAAATGGGGTGGGTATAATGTTGTGGGGCAGGATTAATGTGATCTACGCCACCTAGCCAGAATGGACGTGTCAGGTGTCTACCGGCTTCCCACTCAGAAATGATAAAACGATTATAACTCATCAGGAATTGAACGAATTCATACGAGGGCGGATAACCATCCATCTCTTCTAACACTTTGCGGGCCTCTTCGTCGCTTTTAACATTCTTCAATAATTCATTCGATTTTCTCGCAGCTAATACATCTGCTTGGGTGATCGACATGCGGTGTTGCGGTGTCTTCAGTGGTTGATCAGATAGCATTGATGCGAGTGCATACATGTAAAGTACCGATCCGCCGGGGTTGTCAACTTGATCAATAATCATGGCATTGGTGCTTGTTTCGAAGCGCGTGATGATTGCTTTAAAATCAGCAATCGCTTTATCAAAATCATTTACGTGATAAGTCGGAAGACGGACGTAGCCGATCAGATTCTTTTGTTTGTCCATGTAGATATAAGCGTGAAAGGTGTTATTGGCTTCGCTCTGCCAAATTTTAGTGCCTAAATCAGGCAGAAATGATTGGCGCATACCCAGACCATAAGGATTATCCGCAGCGAATTTTTCATCGAAATCGACGTCCATGACCGGCAGTTTAAATAAGGGATTGGTTTTTTTGTGCATCAATGAATGGTGCGTGGGCACTTGTTCTGATTTGTAATCCCAATTCATTTGTATATAGGAAACCTTGTCACTCTCCGCTGCTTGAATGCCCAAGCTGACGGCGCCTTGTGGTACGTGAACGTGACGAGCCGCTGTGCGATAGGTCAATGCCAGTTCCGCTTTGGCGCGGTCTGTGCCGGCGACATTTTCTGGTAGTGCCTGTTGTAATTCAGTGACGGCTTGCAGTGCTGGCTTGCCATCAAAACTAATTAATTCATCACCGATATGAAATGGAAAAGCGCTTTCAGGTAATTTAGTGCGGTCAATATAGGCAAGGAAAAAGCGATTATCAGCGCTTTTGATGGTGAGTGGTAGGCTGGCTTCTTCGGTTGCCACAAAAGTGATGCTGACATGATAATCTTTCATCGCATAAATAAAGCTGCGCAAGATGTCACGTGCTTCTGTTTGAGTTAAGTTTGGATTGGCGTTAGCCTCTGTCACGGCTTGATGAAAAGCGGCATCAAGATCGTAATGGGCATATTGTCGTTTCCAGTCTGCTGGTGCATATTCGGTTCTATAAATACTTTTCATAGCATAGAGATTTTCAACTAAAGCATCGGCTAATGGATTTGCTTGAACGGCGGTTGAGACAAGGCTCAACGCAAACAGCTGAGTTATACGCATTATTTCTCCTTAAATGGCGTGATAGCAACAAATGTCATGTCTGCCATGACAATGCACGCAGACTATATATAAGTTCAATCTTGAATAGAAGCAAAGAGTGGGCAGAGGCGTAACGGCACTGCAGTGCAGTGCCGTTACGTTTATTGATGAACTGTATGGTTGTTTTGCTTACATCAATATTCTATATGCTAGTAAGGTAGCGCCAGCAGCGGCTCGAGCTGTAAGCACCGTTTTTTGCGTCGGCGTTAATGGCGGTTTGCCATTTCTTAACGCGGCAGCAGGATAAAATAAATTAAAGATGGATCCTTCGCGGCGTGATTGACGCTTGCGTTCTTCATCAATGGCTTGTTGCACAATGGCGCGTTCCATGGCTTCACGTTCGCGTTGAAAATCGATGGTGAGATTATGGATGATGCGCTGGTTTTCTTGGGGGAAATGTTTTAAGTAATCATTGACGTAATTAAATTGTCCTGTTGGTGCTGGTTGGAGAGCAAGCGTTTGCATGAGGGGGCTCTTGGCAAGCCACGTTGCAAAATTACTTACTGATGTCGGTGTGTTGATCGCAAAAAGCATGGCGGTTGAGCAGGTGCTCAAGGTTGATATTCGGAAGAATATTTCTTGTAACACTAGCTCGTTATCTTCCGGCGAGCGATGATCGAAAGTGAGTGCCTCAAAGCCTATCGCCAGTAATAAGTTTGCGTAGCAGTCGAATTTTGCGCCGAAGGTTTCATTTTTAATGTTTCGTTCACATTCGCGGATGACGAATTCTATCATCTCGAGCAGCGTGGCTGATGAGTTGGGATTTTTAGTGTGACGGTTGATAATGGCTTGAATATCATTGAACAATAATTCGAGTTGCTGTTGCATGCTGATAGTGAGTGTGGCGACACCCTGAAGAAAATTCTTTTCTGTTATGTCGCGTAGGAGCTGATTCTTCATGTTGATCAGGCATTCTTGCTTCGTATCACGAATGCCATCCAGAATTGCGGCATTTTCATTGATAATGATCCCGAGATTATGACCGACAATCTGCATGCAATAAATGACATCGGTGCCACCATTGCTACGTGCGCGTTCAGGGTCACGGAAAATCGTTTCAAATAGGTCGCCCAGTGTTGTGCCAGCACCGGCGATGGCTTTAATCTGTGTTTGTTTATCGGTGCTTAATGTTTCATAATAAAGACGAAATCTTACAATCGCATGGTTGGCTGCTTCACCTGCATTCATTTCATCACCGCCGTGATCTCTGTCGCCGTCACGCAAGCCATTACGTAAAGCAATCAATTCCCGGCGTAATTTATTTTCATTCCGACTCATTAAACGTTCGATAAAGCCACGGTCATTAATTTGTTGGCGAATTTCTTCTAGTCTCTTGTAAATATCGCCCAATCGTTGAATTTCGGTTTTAGACAAGGTTCGTTGCTGGCCGTCTTCAGTCGTGGTCAGGTAAATATTTTCTTCTGCTTCCGTGCTGCGACTGAACACGGTATCGATGATATCCGTTAAGCTGATAAATGATTTGCCGTCGTCAGCCAGGATAAATTGGCCTAAGCTCATCTTGTCTAGTTCATTACCGTATATATCTTCTTCGCGAACCAACGGCATGAGTAGGCTGCATTGCTTTTCTGCGTTGCTAAGGCGTGCGAGCGTGGAGCAGAGCAGGTTGACCGGATAGGTGCGATTGAGCGTATAGCAATACGGAGTATTCAGGATGAGATTGGCACGATTCTTTAAAAATTCAGCGATCTTTTCTCTCCACTCATGGCCAAGCGGATCGGTCTGGTAAAGGTCGAGGATTTCTTGGGTCGCGCTCACAGCATACAGTGTGCACGCATTTCAAAAAAGGCTGCGGAATTTTTCGTGATCAGGCTAAAGCTCGTTTTAATTTGATCTAATTGAGCCTGTGCTTCTCTTACGAGAATATTCACATGTGGTTCAGTGGTGGTCGTTGGTGTCACCAAATAAGTTAATCTATCCAATAGGTTGGTGAGAAGGTGATCGTAGAGGGACAGCCTTGAGTTTGCCATGTTACTCTCTTTATTGTAATTATTTTGTGCATGTTAGCATGGGTGTTAGATGGCATGCAAATCGATGGTATTGCTAGGCGTGATGACTGCGCACACATTCGTGTGCGCAGCAAATGATGTGGGTTATTTAATTTCAGCGATGAGTTGCTTAACTTGATTCGTTACCGCCGGCCAGTTCAGTCGGGTAATGAATTCATGATAAGAAGCTTTGGCCATTTCGTCATATCTTGCGCGCTCGTGCATTAAGTTGGTGATGTATTCGCAATAACTTTGAATGGAGGCGTCGAGGCCAAAGGTCATGCCGTTAATGTTGTCTTTGACGATGGTGCCAATGCCGCCCACATACGTGGTGAGGCAGGGTACGGCGAACGCATTCGCTTCACAAAAAACGATTCCATAAGCTTCGGCGCGCGACGGGACAAACAGGAAGTGTGTTTCAGCGAGTAATTCACGAATGCGTGCACTGCCTTCCGGTGTGTGCTTGGAAATATAACCGAGGCAGCGCAAGTACGGTGGTGGTGTCGTGATGCCAGGCGGTTGATAGCCCACCACAGTGAGTTCGACGGGGTAACCGGCTTCATGCAATGTGCGTGCCACTTCTAGCACAACATCGCCACCTTTACGTTCCCAGCTTTTAGCTAAAAATAATAATTTGATTTTATCTTTCGCGCGACGCGCAATAATGGTTTCAATTTCACTAGGGGTTGGCCATGTTTCAATGTTGGCGCCGAAAGGCACGACTTTTACTTTTTCACGACTCACTCCATATAGTTCACGTGCACTATTGGCCGCCCATTCCGATGAGAAAATCGCAAGATCACAACGAGATAAGCAGGCATTGGTGACTTGATTGCCTTCGGCGATGGTCGAGGCTGAGTGCGCTGAAAACGGCGAGTAAAATCCTAATAAGGAGGCGTAGAGCGCATCGGTCCAAAGGACAACAGGCTTTTTCGTATCTAGATAAGCAATCGGATTAATGAGTGGAGAAACAATCGCATCGACTGACATCGCCTCTAATTTCTTGGCGGTTTGTTCGGAGTAATGTTTGGCCGCAACAATATTGAAACGCGGACTTTCACGCTGACCACAAATAAATTTTTTGTAAGCCTGTTTGAGCTTAAAGAATGGGGGCAGTTTGCGTTCTAGATTACCAATATATTCAACCTGGGTATCATCACTATTGAAAGCGCGTGACATGTAATACGGTGTGCCAGACCAGTTGTGAACATCGTTAGCATCAAAAATCGTGGTGTAAGCAATTCTCATAATGATCCTTGGGTCGATAAGAGTTGGCGCGACTGCATGATGGGCAGTTGCCAGAATTGTTGTTGGAAGGCTGGAATTGAAAAATGCGCGTAGACGTGTTGATACGCCTGATCGACCATCGCTTCACGTTCTGCGGTCGTCATCTTGTAAATTTTCTTCATCGCTTGTGCAAGCGTCGTGGCATCTTTGGGTGGCACGAGTACGCCGACATCAGCCATGACTTCCGGTATGCCGTTCACCGTTGTTGCAATGATCGGGCACTTCGCAATCATGGCTTCAATTAGGACGCGACCAAAGGCTTCTTGTATGGAAGATAAAACAAATGCATCAAATGCTTTAATATATTTAAAAGCATTTGGAACAAAGCCTGCGAGCGTGACATCTTTATTGATCACATTATCGGTGATTTGTTGTTCCAGCTGGGATTGGAGTTCGCCGTCACCCATGATCATTAATTTCGCGTTTGGGCAATAAGGTTTAATGATGGTTAAAGCTTGCAATAAAGTCGATTGATCTTTGTTGCGAGCGAGTCGGCCAATGTTGCCAAAGACAAAGTCGTCGTCACCGATGTTGAGTTCAGCGCGTGCCGCGCTACGTGAAAGGAGTTGCGGTTCGGTGAGTTCCGTGTCGATGACATTGTATAAGGTGACGATATGATCGGTTGGAATGCGGCTTAATGATTTTCTTAAATCATCGCGCACAGCGTTCGACACGCCGGCAAAATACATGTTGTCGTGCCAGAGTGCACTCGCCAATAGTTTACGCCCAATCGGGTTCATGGTTTTTAATTCATGCATCACCATTAAGAGTGCGGGGATGTGATGAAAGCGTGCGACCCACATCATGATGTAACTGGGTTTGTAACGATGACAAATGACAATGTCGAAATTTTTAGCGCGCGTTAATTTTAATAGCTGACGAATAGCGCTAAATTTTACACCGCGAATTTTTCGTTTCGGAATTTCGAGAAACAACACTTCTTCAGCGATGGTGCGCTCGCGTGAAGTTTGATCTTCTTTTCCTGTGAGGTAAGCAACAGTGACCGCATAGTGAGCGGGGTCGAACAGGCGCGTGTATTGATTGAAAATATCAATAAATTGCGTGGCATCGTTGTGGCCAAGAATTAACACATTTTTGCGCATCGAATTTACCTGTTCAGCTGTTGAAAAATTTTTCATACTTTATAACACTTTCCATGCGCTGACGAGAGTGTTAGATTAAATTTACTCATAACACAGACAAGGGAATGTCATGTTAAGTAGACTCGCAGGGATATACCATTATTTTTTTGGCAATGAAGACGTCATCGCTCCGATTAAAACCTTTCAACCCCATCCATCCTGGCTCGCGCTGAATCGTCAACGCCGTGAACTCGCAGAACGTGCGGCTGAAGACCGGCGGGTTGTCACATTGGCGGCTGTGCCTGTCGTGCCGCAACCCGTTAACATCATTCGTGATATTTCTTCTGCTGAATATTTAGGCGTCATGCCGATGGATTTAAGTGATGATTTAATTTCAGATTTTGCTGAAGACTCTGTTTTGGAAGAGCCGGTCAGTGAGACGCCCGAAGAAAGCGAGGAGGAAGAATTGCCGCATCGTTATCTTGACTGCGTCACGCTTGAGCCTATGTCCTCTCCGGTCACGTCTCGTAACGGACGTACCTACGACCGTAAAACATTAATTGATCTGGCTGTGAATTATACCAATCAGGAATCTATGCCTTGCCCGGAAACCCGACAGCCGATTGAGCTTGAGGCGCTGACATATCCTTCTAATTATTTGATTAAAGAGGAAATCGCTGAGCGTTTACAGGCGATTGCCTCGCGTAAACGAGATCGTGAAGCCGCGCGTCAGGAAGAAAGGAGCGTCGAAGAGCGTGAGTTAGCGGCGTGGCATACCAGTGGTGATGTCAGGTCAAAACGCTTGCGGTTTTTTAATGAGCAACAACAGATGGTGTCGCAACCACCAAGATATGATAATATTTTAGCGCCCTAACTTTTTGATAAAAAATTACCCAATGAAAAAAATTACCAAAGCGATATTTCCGGTGGCGGGATTAGGTACACGTTTCTTGCCGGCCACCAAGGCGAATCCCAAGGAAATGCTGCCTATTGTTGATAAGCCGCTCATTCAGTATGCAGTGGAAGAAGCGATTGCGGCTGGCATTACCGAGCTTATTTTTGTCACCAGCAGTGCGAAGCGCGCGATCGAAGATCACTTTGATTCCAATTTTGAACTGGAAGCCACTTTGCTGCAGCGCGGTAAAAATGAATTGCTCGACATCGTGCGTGGCATTTTGCCGGACGGTGTCTCATGTGCTTATATTCGCCAGAAATATCCGCAAGGCCTGGGTCATGCGGTGTTATGTGCCCGTCAGCTTGTTGTCGACGAGCCCTTTGCTGTGTTGCTGGCAGACGATTTGATCGATGGTGGTGATCACCCCTGTCTCAGTCAGATGATTGAGCAATTTTCTGCCACACAGTCCAGCATGGTCGCTGTGCAAAAAATTGACCCTGCCGAAACGGGTAAATACGGTATTGTCGATGTGCCCGCCGGGTCCTCATCCTTAACCGCGATTCGCGGTATTATTGAAAAGCCAACACCTGAACGCGCGCCTTCCAATTTAGCCGTCGTCGGTCGTTATATTCTGACGCCGGGAATTTTTAACCAGTTAGCCAGTACACAAGTGGGTTCCGGTGGCGAAATTCAATTGACCGATGCGATCGCCAAGCTCATGCGTGAAGAACAAGTTTATGCCTATTCATTCAAGGGTCGTCGTTACGACTGTGGAACGAAGCTTGGCTATCTTGAGGCAACCGTCGCTTACGCGTTGAAACATCCTGAAGTGGCCGAAGATTTTCGTCGTTCCCTTGAGGCGGTGACAGCATGAGAGCGGGTGTGATCTCGACTCGTGGCATCTATCTCATCGCGGGTTTCATTAGTCTCGTTATTTCATTTTGGATGTGTTCCCAGCAATCAGTGATTAATACCGACGCTATTTGTTATTTACTGAGCGCCAATGAAGTGGGTAAGGCAGGGGTGAGTGCGGCCATGCATTTATGTGGGCAGGCTTCGTGGCCGTTTTATTCTGCGCTCGTTTATGCGTTTTCCAAATTTAGTTTTCTTTCACTCACAACGTCTGCTTACGTTTTAAATGGGATATTAACGCTAATATCTGTGCTCGCATTTATGGCCATCGTCGAAAAGCTCGGCGGCTCGCGTCGCGTCATGTGGTTGGCGGCATTTGTCATTTTAAGCGCGCATCAATTCAATGCTGTGCGGCAATATATCGTGCGCGATCATGGCTTCTGGGCTTTTTATTTATTATCGATCTTATTTTTGCTTTCCTTTCTGAAAGAACATTCCTGGAAAAATGCACTGGGGTTCAGCGGCAGTTTAGCGGTCGCGGCTTTATTTCGCATTGAAGGCGCTGTCTTTTTGGCAATCCTGCCGTTGCTTGCGTTTGTGATTCACGGCAGCTGGCGAGTTCGTGTTCTGCAATTTTTGAAATTGAATAGCTTGAGCATTGCTGCGGTCATTGCGCTCGCTGTCTGGGTGATCGCGCATCCGGAAAAATCACTGGCGAAGTTAGGGCGTGCACCCGAATTGTGGAATCAAACTTTGCACGGATTTAGCTTGGTCGCGGAACATTTCAGGGCTGCCAAAACCGCTTTGATTCAGCATGTATTACCTGAAGAAGCGGCGCGTGATGCCGGCATGGTCTGGAGTGCGGTGCTAATCGGATTATATTTTGCGAACATAATCGATATTCTTTCTTTCGCCGCAACGGCCTTGGTGATTTATGCCTGGTGGTCGGGTGTGACCGCGCAATTTTCTCGCTCCGCAAAATGGGTCTTGGGGAGTTATGTGGCGATTAATCTCGTCGTGCTCGCTTTCTTTTTTGCCGAGCGCTTATTTTTTTCCAAGCGTTACCTGATCGCACTGGTGCTGGTCTTGTTGTTATGGGTGCCGTTTGCGCTTGATAAATTATTGCGCGCACCCGATGTCAAACGCCGCTACGTCGGTTACTTCGCCATGTTGGTGTTATTTGCTTCTTCATTAGGTGTGTTGACGATATCCGGTGCTTCCAAAACATTTGTGCGCGATGCCGGTGGTTGGGCGGCTGCGAATATTCCTGCAACGGCACGGTTTTATACGAATGATATTCAAGTCGCGTATTACTCGCAGCATTACGGAAATGACATTTTTGTTTTGATGCGTGAAAATCATGACATCAATGCCGCACTACAAAGCCAGTTGCAGCAATATGAATATGCTGCCTTGCGTACGGGAAAAAACCGCGATAGTCGCTTGGTGGATATGATGAATGAGGCTCACGCACCGATTGTGCAAACATTCGCAAATCAAAGCGGCGATCAAGTTATTATTTATAAGATTCCGCAACAAGCGGGCTAGATAGCAGGAGAATCCACCATGAATATCACAGTCATAGGCACAGGTTATGTAGGTTTGGTGACGGGCGCATGTTTTGCCGAGCTCGGTAATCATGTGACTTGCGTGGATGTGAATATCACTAAAATTGAAAATTTAAAAAATGGCATCCTGCCTATTTATGAGCCCGGTCTTGAACCCATGGTGATTAGTAATCGTGATCAGGGTCGTTTGCATTTTGTGACCTCGATCGCCGATGTAAGTGTTGAACCGGATGCGATTTTCATTGCTGTTGGCACGCCAAGTGATAAAGACGGCGCAGCGGATACCCAGTATGTCATTGAAGCGGCCAGAAATATTGGCGCACGCATTAACAAATATTGTGTGGTCGTGGATAAATCCACCGTACCAGTGGGTATGGCGGATCAAGTGAAGCAAATCATTTTAGGTGAGCTTAACCGTCGTCAAGTTACTGTCAGTTTTGATGTGGTCAGCAATCCGGAGTTTTTACGCGAAGGCGCAGCCATTGAAGATTTTATGCGGCCAGATCGTGTCATCATTGGACTTGAAACCGATCACGCCAGGAAAACGATGCTGGATTTATATCAGCCAATTTTACGCAGTCCTGAGCGTATCTTTTTCATGAACGTGAAAGATGCGGAAATGACAAAATATGCTGCGAATGCCATGCTCGCCACGCGCATTTCATTTATGAATGAAGTGGCTGTGCTTTGCGAACGCATGGGTGTGGATATCGAAAATGTTCGTATTGGCATCGGCTCTGATGCCCGCATCGGCGGTTCATTCCTGAATCCTGGTTGTGGTTACGGCGGTTCATGTTTTCCAAAAGATGTGCGTGCACTGGTTAAAATGGCCGAGAAGCATGATGTAGAGCCAATGATTTTGCATGCGGTAGAAAAGCGTAATGTGATGCAAAAACAAGTGCTGCCTGAAAAAATTATTAAACGCTTCGGTGATGATCTAACCGGTGTGACGATAGGCGTGTGGGGTTTAGCATTTAAACCCGGCACAGATGATATGCGCGAAGCGCCGTCATTGATATTGATAGAAGAGATTGTCAAACGCGGTGGTCGTGTGCGCGCTTACGATCCGGAAGCAATGCCTGTGGCACGAACCATGATTGCTGCGGGATTGCTCGCATCAGGTCAAGTCACATTGACTGAGATGCAATACGATGCATTGAAAGATGTTGATGCGTTGGCATTGGTGACCGAATGGAAACCTTTCTGTTATCCGGATGTCACGATGTTGAAATCGTTGATGCGTCAGCCCATTATTTTTGATGGTCGCAATCAATACGATCCTGCGCAAATGCGCGAAGCAGGATTTGAATATTACGGCATTGGCCGTGAACTTTTAGGCTCAGTGTCAGTTGCCGCACCTGCCGCCGTACTCATGTGAGTTGAGGCAGGCTTCTGGGTCTGATGAAATGCAGGCCCAGCAAGAGTAGCACGAGGGCTCGTAAGCTTTGCAGCGATTGCAGATGTTCTCGCATTCATATTTCAAATAAGACCCGCAGCGTGTATAAACTTCGTGTTCATTGCAGCGTTGGCCGGGAAAGCAATTTGATGATTTATTCGTACAACCCAGCAATAAACCACCCGCAATCAAGATGCCGACTAGTGTTTTAATGTGTTTCATCCATGAAACTCCTTTCAGGGCTTAGTCTAACTGCGTGAGGGCGCTGCGCAGCGTAAGGGAGCGCGATTTATTTTGTAAGGTTACCTGGTCGAAAGCAATGCTCATCACTTGCATGCCATTCACACGGTCACCTTCGTGATAAGTGTGATGGTTAATCATCGCGAGGCGTTCATTTTCCGATAGAAAAACACCTTCCAGCATGAGTCGTGGTGCAGAAGCTATCACCGGTACAGGGAGTGTCTTGACAGTGTTTTGGCTAAGGATGCTAGCCGAAGTGGACGGCCCCGTTAATAGCAAGGTTGCTGTCGTCGCAAAAAGTGCGACACCAATCACAAGTACCATAATCATTTTTTTGCGATTGAGATGACGTGTGATAGAGACCACTGATGGTGCTCTGGCAGAACGTGCCTTTTGTGACTTCTTTAATGCATCATAGATTATGCTCAAAGTACATTACCTCCTTGGCGCAATGTTGAATGATGTTCTCGTCGATTGAGCGTTTATTCGCAGAAAAGCCTGCGAGTAAGGCGCGGTCGCAAAGTATGTTGATGGTGCGCGGCGAACCTTTAGTGAGCTGAAATATTTTCTCGACAGCTTGATCGGTGAAGACGGGGTGACTGTGAACGCCTTCGCGAATCGCTGCTTTCAAAATTCGGTAGTGAATGTAATCACTCATATCTGTTAGTTTTAACGGAGCCAGTTTGAAGTGTACTGAAATGCGTTGACGTAATTGGCGAAGCTCCGGCAGTAGTAATTTTTCCGCAAGCTCGGGTTGTCCGACTAAAACGATTTGCAGTAATTTTTCTTTATCGGTTTCCAGATTCGACAGCAGACGAATCTGCTCGAGTTGCTCCACACTTAAATTTTGTGATTCATCAATAATTAAAACGATATTATTGCCTTGCATCGACTCAGCAATTAAAAAATTATTTAATGCCTTAATCAGTTCAGACTTGGTTTTATATTTCGATTTAATGCCAAGATCTTCCAGAATCATCTGTAATAATTCAATTTCAGAAAAATCAGGATTTAGGATGAATGCAAATTTAACATTGTCTAATGATTCAAATAACAGCTTGCGACAGAGGGTGGTTTTGCCTGTGCCCACTTCACCGGTGATAACAAGAATACCTTTACGTTGATCGATGCCGTAGAGGAGGTTTGAGATGGCTTCGGTGTGGCATTGGCTTGCGAAGAAAAAGTCAGGGTCGGCCGTGACGTTGAAGGGGTTTTCTTTTAATTGGTAGTAGTCGAAATACATGGCGTCCGTTCCACCTAAGCCTTAACTATATTGAATTATATCATGATTGTTGTCAGAACTCATCACTGGGGTTTGTTGGTTCCTTGTCATTCCCCGCAACGCCTGTCATTGCGAGCGCAGCGAAGCAACCCAGCCTATCTGACGCAGCAGAGCCTGATAAAGAAGGTAGGGGTGCGCCATTGATCGACATATTTTCAGCTTTCCTGCCACGTTTTAGCCTGGATTGCTTCGCTGCGCTCACAAAGACGGCGGTTATGGAGATAGGGGTAGTCAGAAAATAGACAAACAACCAAATAAATAATGTAAATATCTGATTAATAGCGAAAAATACTATTGAAATCTGATTAAAAAAACAAAAATAAATTACTGGTGCTAAAATATAGTTAAGACCACCAGAGAATGGTCGAGCACCGCAGGCGTCGTTCAGTCATACCTACATTATACTAACAATAAGGGTGTCACATGGAACTAGCGGAACTGAACAAGAAGTCTATGGAGTCAGATGCTCACCCCATCAAGGTTCTCGTTGCTGACGATGATGCGCCCACCCGAATATTGTTGCGTGCAGCTGTCTCGCAATGGGGTTATGAAGTCGTTGAGGCATCAGACGGTGAAGAAGCCTGGAATCTTCTCCAGCAGCCAAATACTCCCGAACTTATTATCGTCGATTGGTTAATGCCAAAATTGGATGGCATTGATTTGTGTCGCCGTATCAAAAATGAATTGAAGATCAGTCCGTATATTATCCTGCTGACCCAGTTATCCGGTACCACCAATATCGTTAAGGGCCTTGAAGCGGGTGCTAACGAATTCCTTTCCAAGCCATTCAATATGGCTGAGTTACAGAGTCGACTTTCAGTCGGTGCGCGCATTGTTCGCTATAAAGAAAAACTGCAGCAAAAGCATCTCAAGTTACAGCAGTACGGCAAAGAGGTAGAAGAGCTGATCAAGATGCTGTCTGACATTGCAAACAAACAGCAAGGTAATGAAGTGAGCGCTGATCTTAAAAAAGCGATTACCTTGCTGGATGAATTAAACAGGGAGCTCCAGCAAGATAATGGTGGTGAGTGATGGCAAACTATTATAATTACGATTTAGAAAGAGTTCGCGCCAATTCCGGTTGGCCTGCTATCTTTGCCTCTGTTGTGAGTGCTTCAGTGATTGTTCTTGGCATATCTGTCTTGCTTGCCTGGGCATTTTATTATTGGCTGCCGCAGGATTCCGTCAATATCCTGGTGAGAATGCCTCCCAATGAAGCTTTATGTTTTGTGCTAGCGGGTATTGTTTTATGGGTGCGTTGCGAAAGTGAGCAAGACTATATCCAAATACTGGCTGGACTCGCTTCGGCCTGCATTTTTCTGATTGGGTTTCTAACCTTGTTCGAGTATTTTTTTAAAATTGATTTAGGGATTGATCAAGGATTTATACATACACCGCAGACCAATCAGGCTTTGATTTTCCCCTTAGGGAGGATGCCTCCACTCGCTGCGGCAAACTTCGTGATGATTGGTTTTATTTTATTTTTTATTGATAATAAAGTGGTTAGTTATCGTGTGCATCAGATCTTAATACTTTTATTAGTCTTGATGTCATTTTTCCCGTTTCTGATCCATCTCTATAAAATTGAAAATTCAGCCTCATTCTTCGGATTTGATCGCTATTCACAGTTACCCATGCTGTCGATTATTATGTTTTTGATGCTTGGAATGGGTTTATTTTTCCTGCGTCCTGCTTATGGTATAACGTCTTTGATCGTCAGTGATGATAGTGGCGGAACCATGACACGGCGCATGATTCCACCGGCGATTATTATTCCCGTAGTGTTGGGATATATTGGTTTAATCGGTATTGGTGGAATTTATTACGAAGCGAAAATTGGTATTTCATTGCTGGTGATGGCAACCATCATATTTTTTATCGTCTTTATTGTCATTAATGCTTATCTGGTCGAGAGGGTCGATATCAAACGTAAAATGGTCGAGCAGCAGTTGAAGCTTAATCAAGCTAAATTACAGGCCATTCTCGATCATACCAGTGCGGTGATTTATATCTACGACCTATCCGGTCGATACATGTTGATTAACAAGCAATTGGAAAAACAAGTCAAACGAACTTCTGATGAGGTGCTGGGTAAAACGACGCATGATGTCATGTCGAAAAGTGTCGCTGATAAATTAGTTGAAAATAATATGATGGTGATTGAATCGAGAAGCCCGATCGCCGTCGAAGAAATTTTGCCTAACGATGACGGTACGCAGCGCATCTATCTCTCGAATAAATTTCCGTTATTAAATGAAAAGAATATTCCATATGCTATCGGTGGTATCTCTACTGATATTACCGATCTTAAGAATATTCAGGCAACGATGATTGAAAATAAGGAACGTCTCGATTTGGCGCTGCGATCAGCGCAGGCAGGTACGTGGAGTTGGGATGTTGATAAAGATGTTTATAGCTGGGATGCGTATATGCATCAATTATTCGGATTGATGCCGGGTTCTGCTATTCTGCATTATTCCTCGTTTTTGAATATGATTTACCCTGAAGATCGCGATAAAGTGCACGAGGGCGTCCAAAAGATTCTTGAAAGTGGTGATGAGTATGAAACAGAGTTTCGTATTATTTATCGCGATAAGTCCATACGTTATTTGCGCGAGCAGGGTAAAGTTTACCGTGATCAACGTGGGCGACCTTTTAGAATGACAGGTGTGTGCTGGGATGTAACGCAGCATAAACGCGAAGAAGATGAATTGCGCCATGCAAAAGAAATAGCTGAAAGAATGGCGACGCAAGCAGAAACAGCGAATAATGCCAAAAGCGCATTTTTAGCAGCCATGAGCCATGAAATTCGCACACCATTGAACGGTGTGATTGGAATGACGGGGTTGTTGCTCGATACGAAATTGAATTCTGAACAACGTGAGTTTATCGAAACAATCAAAATATCAGGCGAAGCCTTGTTGTCGGTTATCAATGATATTCTCGACTTTTCCAAAATTGAATCCGAGCGTATGGAATTTGAGAATACGGATTTCAATTTTTATTCGCTGGTGCAAAGCACTGTCGATATGGTCAGTGCGCAAGTGCAGCGTAAAGGTATCGCACTAGGCGTGTTTATCGAGCCTGAGGTGCCGGAGTGGGTGGTAGGTGATGCGCCGCGTATTAGGCAAGTCATGACCAACCTTTTAGGAAATTCGGTGAAATTTACCGATAAAGGTGAAATCAGCGTTAAGGTTAAAGTTATCAAACGTGATGTCCACGATGATAGCGATCAAGTCACATTAATCGTAGAAGTCACCGATTCAGGTATCGGTATCACACCTGAAGTTCGTGAAAAATTATTCCAGCCATTTTCTCAAGGCGATGTCTCCACTTCCAGAAAATATGGTGGAACTGGTCTTGGTCTCGCTATTTCAAAACGCTTAATCGAAATGATGGGCGGCACCATTGATGTCGACAGCTTTCCTGGTCGTGGTACAAAATTCTGGTTCACGATTAATTTACTTGAATCGAAAGAGGCTGCTACCAAGGTGGAATATTTATTCCCGGTTGAATACCGTAATACTCGCATTTTATGTGTTGATGACAATACGATTAATCGCGACATTATTAAACGTCATGCTCAAAATTGGGAGTTACAATGCGATGTGGCCGTGAATGCCGCGGAAGGTCTTTCCATGATGCGCCGTGCTGCTGCTGAAAACCAACCTTATGCGTTGGTGTTGACCGACCATATCATGCCCGGCATGAGTGGATTTGAAATGGTCGAGATCATGCGACGTTTGAAGGAAATATCTAAGACCCCAGTTATTATGTTGTCTTCTCTTGGGGCCACGATTAGCGATGATGAAATGAAACAATTTGGAATCTCTGCAGCTTTGAGTAAACCACTGCGTACCATTCGTTTATATGAAGCAATTGTTGATGTGTTTAGTGGCGTGGTTGGCTTTGGTGAAAAAATTCTAGAGAATTCGTTGGAACACGCAGTATTAAAGAAAAAAGAAGGTCAGTTATTACTGGTGGAAGATAACGCCATTAATCAATTGGTCGCGATCAGAATTTTGAGCAAATTAGGCTATCACGCAGAGACTGTCAATAATGGCAGAGAAGCTGTCGTTGCGGCAGAATCTGGTAAATACGATGTTATTTTAATGGATTGCCAGATGCCTGATTTAGATGGTTATGTTGCAACGGAAATGATAAGGAAGAATGAAGTCGGTTCAGGCAAGCACATCACGATTATTGCGATGACGGCGCATGCGCTAAAAGGTGATAAGGAAAAATGTCTCGCAGCCGGCATGGATGATTACATCACTAAACCTATCGACACTAAATCATTGAATGACGTGTTGGTAAAATGGCTTGAAGGCGATAAATCTCATAAATCTGAGTCTAATTCAGCTCCCTCTTCTACGGCTACTAAATCCAAAATTCAACATCATCCTGTCTCTCGTCCACACAATGGTCAGGCTGTGCAGGCAAAAGAACCTGAAAAGAGGTCTTGTGTCATTGATGAGACTAGAATACGTGAAATATTTGGTGATAATGATGAAGTAATTCGCCAGTTCATCGAAACATTCGTTAAATCGACGAGCGAAGCCTTAACCGAAATTGATGTGAGCATGAGCAAGCAAGATATGGATTCTGCTAAGCAGCTTTTTCATCGCTTGAAAGGATCAGCTGGAAATAGTGGCATGATGATTATGCATGAGTTATGTATTTCCGCCGAGCAGGTTCTGGCTAAATCAGACTGGAAGATGCTGCACGTTATTCATGAATCTATCCAGAAGCAATTTCAGCTGATTCAAACAGAGTCGGTGAAGATGTTTGGCCCTCATTAGAAGAGCGTGGTGCTGTTGCGGGAGAGGTAATCGTGCTGTTACGGTGGACGTAAATCGTGATCGCAGATGTTGTCTTTAAGGTCTGATTATTACTGTTTACAATCATGGCAGCAAGTGTGTGTGTCCCGCGTTCGACATTTGATATTTCCTGATAAAGCATTCCTGAAGGTGTTCCGACGATCTTATTATCCAGCATGACCTGTATTTTGTCGCTTGAGGCAAGTTTAGGTTCAACTTTAAATTCAACCGATATCACTGCCTGGTTTTGAATATTCTCTTCTGGTTTGGGTGAGACAATTTCAAAGGTTGTATAAGCGGTGTCATTTTGGGTGGAAGGTGGCGTCTCTGTACCTGATGAGGTGGCGACACTGTTACCTGGCACAAGAGAGGTTGTGGGTGCTGTGGCAGGGATGGCCGGCTGTGTTGACGTGATGGTATTCACCGGTGGCACCATCACTGCCTGCGAATTCGAGCTCGGTGTGTCGGTGTACTCTGTGCCATCTTTCGTCTGGTTGACATATACTTCAGCGAAAGAGGCACAAGAAGCTAATAGAAGTAAGAAAGTAATAATACGTCTCATATCGACATCCTTCTGCGGGTAGATGCTTACATAACTGATGCTGAATTCGCAGGTTGAATGCCTGCTACATTCGTCACTAACACCACTGATTGAGCTCTATTATAACGATCTGTCCAGGCGACTGTCACAGAAATTTGTTTATAACTTGGGCTCGCAGTGGTGGTAATCGTCCAAGTGACGGTGTAGGTGGCAGCACTGCCCGTGACGGTGCTCGATCCAGAAACAATGCCTTGATACGCTGTATAGCCTGATGTCGTATTCAGCACTTGGAAATCACGCAATGTTTCGATTTGAGATTGTGCGATAGTCGTTGCATGCGCTTTTTGTTGCGAGAGGCTATTATCATATGAAAGATAATTCTGAAAGCGAATCAGTGCAATCACACTGACAGCAATAAATAGCAGTGTAATTAAAACTTCAATCAGCGTCTGTCCACTTTTCTGATCGTGGGTAACGTTAACTTTCCACTTTGATTTCACATTCATTTTAAAAGTCCTTCCAACTGCCTGGAATTTTTGTGTAATATCTCATGCTGCTCTGACTCTGTAGATTGTCGAGTACATTTCCGCTATACCACACATGTGCTGAATCGGTAAGTCTTAATGCTCCTGTTGATACAATGCCTCCGATCACCATGACGTTATCTCGCAGCGTGACTTGAGATGGATTGTTCAGGAATAAAAATCCATAAATGATGACAGTTTGGCTGATGCTGGCATTGCCATTGATAATCAGAATCACCGGGTTGGTGCTGGACCCTATGATCGTAGAACCACTTAAACTGGCTGTGCCACTGGTCTGATCGATTTGGATGGAGGTTCCTTTTTTGCCACTGAGGGTACTGCTGTAATCCGTATTGGTATTATTTGTTAAGCGTTGTGCTACGGTACCCTGAACGATGCTAGGTGATAATCCGAAATAATTGGAAAATAAATCATCCGCTGAAGTGGCTGCCAATGCCGTGTCATTTTGGGTGATATCACTTCTGATATTGCCGCTCGTAGAGCTAGTGCCTGAGTCGATGGTTGTTGATCCACTCGACGTGATGGAGACAGTGGAGCCTGATCGAACCGTAAAATCGTTGTAATTATTGGTAACCGTACTCGACCCTCCAATCGTCATCGTACCAATCGTGTTAATAGCCCGAGTGGGTATGTTGAGTAGCAGTGATCCGAATTCGATGAGTTGGCTAACAGTATGAGTAGATGAGCCATCATCATTTGTGCCCGTCGCTGAAACCTTAATCAAATTGTAGTTATAGGCAGTTGGGTTGCTGTAGGTAATAGAAAATTTGCTGTTATTTGGTAGGGTGACATTTGTGATATTGCTATCTGAATAAGACGGAATGAAACCACTCACCGGATTAGCGAGAATGGTTGAGCTATATTTTTGTAAATACACAATCCCGAATTCGAGACCTGCCTCAGCAGCTTCGAATGCCTGGTTAGCGCGGGTAATATTGCTGATGGATTTATTTAATAAAATAGAATAATTAGCAGCAAAAATGATGATGAGGGTGGTCAGCGTCATGAGCACCACTGCCATAATAAGTACGATCGCACCTGCCTGATGCTGGCGATCGCTTAACTTGTTATGTGTGAAGATGCGCATCATCTATCCTGATTGACTTAAAAATCTTTCCAGCTTCCCGGTACTTTTGCGTAATAACGCATGCTGGCATTGTTTTGCAAATTCGCCAGTACAGTCGGGCTGTAACTCACTTCCACACTGCCTGAGGCGGAGCTGAGTGCACCTGTGTTACTAATTCCGCCAATAATGGTTGTGTTACCTATGATGGTCGAGGTTGCCGTTCCATTCACATAGACGTAACCGTAGATTGTCAGATTGCCGTTAAATCTAATATCACCATTAATGATGAGTAACACCGGATTGGTGACGGAGCCAATAGTCGTACTACCATTCAGTGTCGCGAGCCCACTTGTCTGGTCGATCCAGATCGACGTGCCTGTTTTTCCGTTTAATTGATCTGAATAATTAGTCGCGACGTTATTGGTATAATAATTCTGTACAGAGCTTTTTATCGTGCTGGGTGATTGTCCAAAGTACGATGCAAAAAAATCGTTCGCAGAGATGGCGGAGAGACTGGAGGAATTTTGTTGTATATCGGACTGGATGTTCCCCGGCGATGAACTTGTACCTGAGCTTAAGGTTGTTTCGGAGCTGCCGCTCATGCTGACTGTGCTGCCACTGACGACGGTTGTATTGTTGTAAGTGTTTACAATTTCTGAATTACCACCTAATGCGACACTGCCTATCGAAACTAACGGTGCACCAGGTATGTTCAAAAGCATGGAGCCGTACTTTACCAGTTGACTCACGCCCACAGTGGCTGAGTTATCATCACTGGTGCCGGTTGAGCTGATCAAAATTAGCGTGTAATCGTTTGCAATCGGGTTGCTATAGGTGATCGAGAATTTACTCCCATTGCTCAACGCAACATTTGTCACGCTGCTATTTGAGAACGCTGCTAGATGCCCACTGACGGGGCTCGCAAGAATGGTGGCGTTATTCACCGTTAAATAAGTTATCCCAAACTCTAGGCCTGCTTGAGCTGCATTCATTGCTTGTTGTTGACGGTTAATATTCGCGATGGACTTGCTTTGCATCGCGCCGTAATTGGCAGCAAAAATAATAATGACCATGGTCAATGACATCAATATCAATGTCATAATTAAAAGTGATGCGCCTGATTGACGGATTTGCATATCACTATCCTTGATTAAACATCTGTGAATTTATCATTCATGATACGTATATGCTGAGTAATCGTTTTAGATATCGTATTGTCACTGGTCAGTCGTGCTGTCATGGAGATATCGACACTGCGTTGAATGAGTGATTTGGAGCCGGGGCCGGTTGCGATGGTGCTGGTGTTCAGCGTGAAAGTCAGTCCTGTCACCTGAATGACATTGCTATCCGTGACATTTTCCCAGGTATTAGCGGCTGCGCTGCAGTCGTATGGTGCGCCGTAAGGCCGAGCTTGTAGTGTTTGGCTATTTAGTCGAAAGCCATAGCGTTCATCATCATAAGAGGAAGAGATAGACGGTAGGGTGCCATTGCCGCTTGAGTCGTAGGCGAACAAAATGCAGTTACTGCCAGCGCCCACGCTAATATCGACGCCGCTTGCCATGAAGGGGTTATTATTGGTCGTAGACCCGAGATCATTCTGTGCGTTAGCCCAATAGCCAGCGCGGCGAATTTCAGTGGTCATAATCATCATTGCTGTTTGCATTTGCTGATTAAGCTGGTTGGTGCTAATGCTCGCCCAATAGTGCTTGATATTCGATAAAAAAATGGTGAATAGCGCGCCGAATAATAACATGCTGATAATCAGTGATGTTAAAATTTCGATTAAGGTAAAGCCTTTATTCTTGTTTCCGAATTTAATCTTTAGCATGCTGTATACCCGTTAACCCCTGTTGAACAAACTGAAATTGCACCTAACAAACTGATACTTGTCTTAATGAGTGATGACTGACCGTATAGCGTGAAAGTGAAGGTGGCCGCATTGCTGACGCCGCCGTGTAGACTGGTGAAGTAGATGGCGTTGCTGGTTAGCCCGGTTGCGCTGAGTGATAGTAATTGGGGTGCTGTTGCGCTGAATGTCCCTAAGTTACAACCACTAGGTGTGCCACAGTTGCACGCGCTGTTGGTGTTGAAGCCGTAGCACCACGAGTCACCGGTGGTGACAGACATATAAACGTTAGTGTTTTGTTTTACGGATTCAGACCGCGCATATTGCATGGCTGAATAAAGTTGTTGGGCGGCGGAGGTCACACGGTAATATTGGATGATGCTGGTGAACACAGGGATGGACACTAAGGCTAATACCAAAACGATCGTGAGCATCACGAGTAGTTCAATCAGCGTTAATCCTTTGCGCTGTCTCAGACCTGACAAATGTGGTGATCTCCAGTTATTCTATTTATAATAAAGGTTTAGCTGTAACAGTCAATTAAGGTTTTGCTATACTGCTTTATGAGTGCGAATGACGCTGTGATGTCATGAAGGGTTCAAGGAGGAATCTTGTCTGCAAAGAACTGGAAGGATAAAGTTTCAGATTTGCGCAATAATGAGAAGATAGCCTCTCTTTTGAGCAAAATCAGCTACAAAATCTCTGGATTAGTCAATGGCACGCCGATAGGCGCGAGTGATCTGGTTGGGTTAGACATTGGACCTGATCGCATCAAACTCATTAAAATCGACACCACGACGACTCCTTATCAAGTGATCGATTACGATTCTATCCCGCTCCCTGCCGGTGTCATTGTCAAAGATGAAATAAAAAGTCCGGCGGTTATTGCCAATGCACTGAAAGAGCTGTTGAGGCGTTCTGGCCGCTCAGCCAAGTTTGCAGCGGTGGCTATTCCGCGCACGCTTGCCATCATCAAAAATATCACTATCGATAAACGCTTGAATGCTGAAGAGATAGAATCCCGTGCCTGGATTGAGGCCAACCGGTTGTTTCCCGATCTGGTCGGGAATATTTATCTAGACTTTGCGGTGACAGGGCCGTCATTACAAGTCCCTGATCAAGTGGATCTGTTGCTGGTTGCCTGTCGTAAAGAGCACATTAAGCCGTATCTTGAAATTATCCAGATGAGTGGGCTAACGCCCAAGATTGTGGATGTCAATTGTTATGCACTGGAACGCGCGTTGCAGTCTGTCGTTCACGGTGTTGCGAAAGTTCAAACGCTTGCATTACTAAATGTGAATGTGACACAAAGCTCAATGATTGTAATTCACAATAAGCAATTAATTCATGCACATGATCAGACTTTCGATGGTGCAAGATTGATGAAGCAGGTTGATGACTATGTCAACAGCAAACACGGCGAGCCTGGCATGGAAAATGCGCCTATCATTGCATCAGACAGCGCCTATCATGGTCTGCTGAAAGAAAATTTCCTCTCGCACCTGCGACACGCTGTTCACTTGTTTTATTCCAGTCGTTCGAATATCACTATCGATCAAATAGTGTTGTCAGGTGATTGTACGACAATTCCCGATTTCGCTACTTTCATTGAAAATGAAATTGGTATCAAAACAGTACTTGCCGATCCATTTGCTAATATGGCAATTAGTCCGTTATTAAATGCTGCTGAAATATCAAGGTTATCACCCACCTTGATGTTATGCAGCGGTCTTGCGTTAAGCAAAGTAGGGGAGTAATGCATGTATCAAATTAATCTCTTACCGTGGCGCGAACAGGCAAGGAAAAAAAAGCAAGCACGATTCGCGGCGATTGTTGCTTGTGTGGCGGGGCTTGGGCTGTTTTGTACGGTCTTTGTTCATCTTCACTATACACATGTGATTAATCACCAGATGGAGCGTAATGCGCTGCTGCAAACAACGCTCGATGATGAATCGAAGGTGTTAATGGAGCTCAATAAGCAACACACTGAATTGGTGAGTGTCGATAATCAATTACACTTTATTTTTTCCTTGAAAGAGTCAGGTTATAACGCGGTGCATTTACTCAATGAATTAACACTCTTAAACCCTGATGGTGTGACTTTGTATAAGCTAATACGCACAGGTAATGAGATTACCATTTTTGGTAAGGCGCGATCGAATCTCCAGATTACCTTGTTCCTTGAGAATATAGAAAAATCGAAATTTTTTGCAAAGCCAGAGCTGACACAGATTGAAGGGAAGGGGGGAGCCGAAGGTGATGTGAGGGTCTTCCAGTTGAAATTACAGCAAGAGGAATAGTCTGACGATGCAGAAAATGACTTTGAATAATATTCATGAATGGCCGTTGATGACACGATTGCTGTTATTGGGATTAGTGTTCTCGGCAGCTTTTTATGCCGGATATCGTTTCGATTTGTCGAGCCAGTCACAAGCATTGTCACGTGCGGAACAACAAGAAGGTGATTTGCGCCAGCAAATTGAATTTGTGATTCGTAAAAGTAAAATCATAGAATCTGAAGTCATTAAATTGCCGAAGCTAAGAATTGAATTGTCGAAATGGGGTAAGCAATTTACACCGGCTGATCAAGTTCCTCAGGTGCTCAATCAAATATTAAAAATTGGTGCCGATAATCATCTATTTTTTAGTCTGTTTGCACCCGGTCAGGTTGTCATCGTCAAACTTCCGCCGCGTAACCCACCGCCGCCTGCTGCCGATGCCGCTGCAACAACTGCTGCGGCGACGCCCCCGCCGGCTACACCGCCTGCGACCGATGCGTCCGCCCCAGCGGCTGATAACGCCACTAAAGACATTACCTATGCGCAACTGCCCATCAAAGTTGTTGTGGTGGGTAACTATCATCAATTGGCTGATTTCATTAGCCAGCTCGCAAACATGTCATCGATTGTTGTGATCGGCGATTTCACCGTTTCAACTGACAATCAAACAATGCTGATCGGTGATAAGCTGGCGCAACAAGCTGCCGCACAGCATTTGTTGACCGCTGAAATGACTTTGAGTCTTTACCATCTACCAGAGAGTAAATAATATGAACTTTACTCGTAAAATAGGTTTTATATTCGTCTTTCTTACGGCCGTGTTTTTCTTGTTTTCTTGTGACGGCAGTCAGCCTTTCAAAGATTTGCGTGCGTATGTTGAAAATCTTAAGCAAAAGAAAGTCGAGCCGAGTAAAGATGATATTGTCCGTTCCAGGGAAGAGGCGGAACCTGCGAGTGTGAAATACGAGGCAGAAAAGCGACGATCCCCCTTCGAAATTCTGGATGTGGCCCCTGCCAAAGGCGTGCAAACCACAAATCCCCTACAGGCTTATCCTCTGGATATGCTACGATTTGTAGGAACAGTGAGTCAGCAAGACAAAACCAGTGCTTTTATTTCCGCTCCGAATAACAAGATCTATCAAGTGAAAGTCGGAGACGTGTTGGGTGACCGAGACAGTCGGGTCGTTTCAATCGAATCAGATCGGATTAGTTTAATGGAAGAGTACTCTGAAAACGGCAGTGCCCCCATCAAACGTGTTGTGACGTTGCAGTTAAAGGAAGCGAACTAATGAATGGACAAGCAAGGCGATACAAATCAATTTTAATGATGCTGATGTCCCCCGCTATCATGATGAGTAGTACCGTTTATTCAGCGGTCACCGATGATATATCGGGTGTGGTGCACCAGGCTTCGGCGGAAGAGAGGAAAAAATCGCTATCATTTTATTTTCAAAATATTGAAGTACGATCTTTGCTCCAATTAATAGCGAAGAGCTCCGGATTCAACTTTATTATTAGTGATCTGGTTAAAGGCAATGTGACGCTCAATTTGAAAAACGTCACATGGCAGCAAGCGCTTTCTGTCATTTTGAAAACACAGGGCTTAACCTCGCGCCAGGTTGGCAATGTCATTTATATTAGTACCATTGAAGATATCACGACGAACGAGGCTAAAATTCTGCAATCAGCGGATTCCATGTCAAATATACAGCCGCTGAAATCAGCATTTGTTACACTCAAATATGCGACAGCCAAAGACATAGCGGATGTATTGAAAGGTGCAACTGGCAATTTGTTATCGACGCGCGGGCAGGTTTCCATTGATAGTCGAACAAATAGTATTATTATCCGTGACACTGCTGAAAATTTAAGAGCCATTTTGCCTGAAATTAAAAAGCTGGATATTCCGGCGAAACAAGTCTTGATTGAAGCACGGATTGTCAATATCGATATTCTTTACGAAGAACAGTTAGGTGTGAGATTTGGTACGAGTAATACACGCAGTCTCTCCGGTTCCCTCGCAGGTGCTAATCAACTCGCGCAAGGTACCAGTGTTGCGAATGTTGGCACGCTTGGTGTGCTAGGTGCGACACCTGCGCAACGTCTTAATTTTAACGTCCCAGCCGCTGCGCTATTCAATGGGCAATCTCCAGGTAGTATCGGTCTTGCGCTGGCACATCTTGGAAAGGTCTATCTTGACTTAGAGCTATCTGCACTAGAGGGTGAAAGTCATGCAAAGATTATTGCAAGTCCACGTGTTGTGACGTCCAATCAACAAAAAGCGATTATTCAGACGGGTGAAGAAATTCCTTATCAGGAGTCCACTTCCAGTGGCGCAACATCCGTATCATTCAAGAAAGCGGTGTTAAGTCTTGAAATTATTCCGCAAATTACACCGAATAACAAAATTGTTTTGAAATTGAAGGCAACTCAGGATAGTCGTGGCACCAATACGGCGATTGGTGCGACAAGTTCTGGCACGCCCATTACGATTCCTGCTATTAATACTCAAGAAGTACAGTCTAACGTCTTGTTAAATGATAATGAAACGATCGTAGTCGGTGGTGTTTATAAGGAGATTAAAAGAAACACCTGGGACCGCATACCTTTCTTTGGCACGTTGCCGGTGATTGGCAATTTCTTCAGTCATAAAGGCGTTAATAATGAAAAACACGAACTATTGATTTTCATTACGCCCAAAATTATTACCGCAAAAAGTCGCTTAGCAGAATCTAAAATGGATTCAGCCGATTTACCCTATAACGAAGCAGGTTAACTAGATGCACACATTAAAAATAAAAATGATAGGCTTGGTTTTATTGATAAGCGCACTGTCGAGTTGTAAAACTCCTTCATCGATGTCTGATGGTTTTCCTGATAATAGTCAACAGGCTCAGAATGATCTCGCCGACGCTAATAACGAACCACGCCAACGACCCAAATCAGAAATTGCAAAAATCAATGCGCAACTTGGCATTGCCTATCTCGAACAAAAAAATGTTCAGCGTGCCAAATTAAAACTATTAATGGCGTTGAAACAAAGCCCGGAAACCCCCGAGCCCTGGTATTCCATGGCCTATTTTTTAGAGACAACGGGCAACAAAGATGAAGCGCGTAAATATTATATGAAAGCCGTGCAAATCGCCCCGAATCGCGGCGATACGCAAAATAACTATGGAACCTTTCTCTGTCGGGAAGGGCAGTACCAAGAGTCTATTAAACATTTCATGATTGCTGCCAATACCACTGACTATCTTGATCCTGCGGCTGCTTACGAAAACGCAGGACTTTGTGCTATGAAGGAAGATAACTTTAAACAGGCATCAGGATATTTCAAGCAGGCATTATTGAAGGATCCTGCGCGCACACAGTCACTATTAAAACTGGCTGTCGTGGAAGCGAAGCTCGGTCATTATAAAGATGCCAAAGAATATTTAACGCAATATTCTTTTGTGTCGCCGACTTCGCCTGAATCCATCGAGCTAAATGCACAAATTGACAAAAAACTAGGGTAGATGACATGGAATTAGCAGAGCTATTAACGTTAAGCGTACAAGAAAAGGCGTCGGATTTGCATCTGTCACCCGGTTTGCCGCCATTAGTGCGCGTTAATGGTGATCTTATTCCCATTAAAGATCAGCCGGTTCTCAACGCAGACACCTTGAAGAAAATTATTTTTGGTTCCATGGCAGAAGACCAGGTCAAATTGTTCGAGCATGACTGGGAGCTTGATTATGCAATCACCGTCCCGGGTTTGGCGAGTTTTCGTGTGAATGCTTTCCGGATGAATAATGGCGTTGCGGGTGCCTTTCGAACCATTCCAGATAAAACGCCTACCCTCGATGAATTGGGTTTGCCCCCGGTTTTCAAGCAATTAATGGAATTACCTAACGGCTTGATTTTAGTAACAGGGCCGACAGGTTCAGGTAAAAGTACGACACTGGCCGCGATGGTCGATTACATTAATACGCGTCAGGAAAGTCATATTATTACCATCGAAGATCCCATTGAATTTACCCACCACAGTAAGAAATGTCTGATCAACCAGCGTCAAGTGCATCGTGATACGCACGATTTTGCTGCAGCGCTGCGTTCCGCATTACGTGAAGACCCGGATGTTATTCTCCTCGGTGAAATGCGTGATCTTGAAACGATACGTTTGGCACTCACTGCTGCGGAAACGGGGCACTTGGTGATGGCGACACTGCATACTAGTTCGGCGCCACGTACCATCAACCGTATTGTTGACGTTTTTCCTGGCGAAGAAAAAAATATGATTCGTAATATGTTGTCGGAATCCTTGCAGGCGGTGATTTGTCAGACCCTGGTCAAGAGTCTGCAGGGTGGAAGAATCGCGGCACTCGAAATCATGCTCGGTTCGACGGCTATACGTAATTTGATCAGAGAAGATAAAATTGCTCAAATGTATACCGCAATTCAGACCAGTAGCGAGATGGGTATGATCACGCTCGATCAATATTTGCAAATGTTGGTCTCTAAGGAATTGATTTCTATCGAAATTGCGCGTGAAGCGGCGCTGAATAAAGATACGTTCATCTAAAACTGATTATTTAACAAGGCGTTACGAGCTTTTCTTGTTGTTAGTATAATAACAAGACATTTAAAGGTGATATAATGGCTTTGTAGACAAAGGAATGTCATTCATCGTTATGCCTAGCATTGTGGTGGTTGATTTAAATGAACAGGAGATGTCGAATGAGATCGCGCTATTCTGCACCGCATGGTTTTACCTTGATCGAACTGATGATTACGGTTGCGATCGTTGGAATTCTTGCGGCCATTGCTTTCCCTTCTTACACCAGCTATACACGCCGCGCCTACTTTAGTGAAGTGGTCGGAGCGACAGCGACGTATCGTGTTTCAGTCGGGGAATGCCTACAAAATTTAAACTCATTGACGGGTTGTGATGCGGGTACGAATCGCATTCCGCCTGCCATTACTGCACCCATTGGTTCAGTGGCTAGTTTGTCGGTCACTAATGGTGTGATTACCGCGACGCCAGTTGCTTCTAAAGGTATTGTTGCTACGGACACTTATATTCTGACGCCTGCATTGAATTCGAATGGAACTGTCACCTGGACCACTTCAGGCGGCGGTGTAACGAATGGATATGCTCAATAATCCAGTGAATTACAACTTCGACCGGAGGTGTCAAATGAGAGACGTACATACGCGACAGAGTGGCTTTACCTTAATAGAGTTGATGATCACCATTGCGATTGTGGGTATCTTGGCAGCAATTGCTATCCCTTCTTATCAAAATTACACACGCAGGGCTTACTTCAGTGAAGTGGTGGGTGCCACAGCGCCATACCGCGTTGGCGTCACAGAATGCGTGCAATCTTTAAATACGTTAACAGGCTGTAATGCGGGTAGTAATCGTATCCCCGCAGCTATCACGGCAGCGGTTGGCGCAGTGGGAACCTTGGCGGTGGCAAATGGTGTGATTACCGTCACTCCAGTGGCTCAGAACGGAATCTTGGCGACGGATACCTATATTCTCACGCCAACTATCAGCGCGAATGGTACGGTAACGTGGGCCTCTTCAGGTGGCGGCGTGACCAGCGGCTACGCACAATAATCTTCACTAGCTTTTTGACTGATAGCCTGAGCGCAAACTAACTTTTGCGCTCAGGCTTTTTTCAATGTTTACAGTGCGTTGGCGATAACAACCTGATTCCATTGAAGGGAAAAATTCCCAAGTCGCTTCTGCAGAATGTTTCATCATAACAATCAGTTATAGGGTAATTTTGGCAATGTGCAAATATTGCCCTGAGCAAAGTGTTATAATAAATACTGGATTCAATGGAAAGTCATTCATCGTATGCAAGGAGCATGATGGTGGGTAGGTTTTATCTAACAGGAGGTGTCAAATGAGATCCATCAAGTCAACACAGCAAGGTTTTACCTTGATCGAATTGATGATTACGATCGCGATCGTCGGTATTCTTGCTGCAATTGCAATTCCGTCCTATCAAAACTACACACGCAGAGCTTATTTCAGTGAAATCGTTCAAGCAACAGCGCCATACAGGGTAGCCGTGGGCGAATGCGTCCAGACCTTGAATACGCTGACTGGCTGCAATGCGGGTTCTAATCACATTCCTGCTGCGATTACGGCAGCCGTGGGTGCTGTTGGAACACTAGCCGTTGCAAACGGTGTGATTACCGTCACGCCTGTGGCTCAGAATGGTATTCTTGCAACCGATACCTATATTCTGACGCCAACGCAAGCCGCGAACGGTTCCATTACCTGGGTTTCATCAGGTGGCGGTGTAACAAATGGATACGCGCAATAATTATTGAGAAAGGGTGATCTGCTATTGCGCTGATGATGACGGGTACTTGTGAGGTTGGCAAGTACCTTGAAGGTACGAGCTTGTCTGGTATTTGCCCAATGGGATACCAGCTAAGAAGCAGGTGGCCTTAATGGAAGAATCTTCATCTAAAAGCGTACTGAGTGGATATGCCTCTTACCTGGCAGAGCAGCAATTATTGGATAAAGATGCTGCTCTCAATGCACTTCAACAAGCAAGCGCTAATGGCACCTCCTATATTGATTATCTCGTCAAACAGCGTTTGGTCGATGAAGTGCATGTTGCCAAAACAACTTCAGAATATTTCGGTTTGCCACTCTGTGATCTCAGTGCATTCAATTCAGATTTGATTCCTTCTGAGTATTTAAATATCCAATTAGTTAAAAGACGCCTCGCGCTTCCATTATTCAAGAAGAGCGGATTGTTATACCTCGCGATTACAGACCCAACGATTCAAGGATTATATGAAATTCGATTTTTGACCGGACATGAAACACGGTTATTTATCACGGAAGCATCGAAGCTCGAGATGGTCATCGATGAATTATTAAATTCGATGATTCTTTCAGAGCTGAGTGAGGGTAGTGATGAAGGGTTAAAAAATATTGAAGTAAATGCTTATAAAGAAGATGTGGCGGATCTTGGTGCGTACGATGTGGAAAGTGCGCCGATTGTGAATTACGTCAACCGTGTGTTATTGGATGCCATCGAGAAAAAGGCATCCGACGTGCATTTTGAACATTATGAAAGTTCCTACCGAATTCGTTTTCGCCAGCATGGTGTGTTATATCCCATTACTTCGCCGCCTTTAAAACTGGCTAATTATATTCTGGCACGTATGAAGGTGATGTCAGATTTGGATATTACTGAGCATCGCATGCCGCAAGATGGGCGATTCAAATTAATTATCTCGAAAAAGAAATCCGTCGATTTTCGTGTGAGTGTCTGCCCAACGTTGTTTGGAGAAAAAATCGTATTACGTATTTTAGACACGTCGAGTACCTTGCAGGGAATTGATAAGGTCGGTATGACGCCTGAACAAAATGAACATTTCCGCAAAGCTTTGTCGCGCTCGCAGGGGATGATATTGGTCACAGGACCCACCGGCAGCGGTAAAACTGTCACACTGTATTCGGCGTTGCATCATTTGAATCAACCCGAAGTCAATATATCAACGGTTGAAGATCCGGTTGAAATTCCAGTGCCGGGTATTAATCAGGTGCATGTGAATCTGAAAACAGGGTTAACATTTTCTGCAGCGTTGCGCTCATTCCTGCGTCAGGATCCTGATATTATTATGGTGGGTGAAATTCGCGATTTAGATACAGCAGAAATTGCGGTGAAAGCCGCGCAAACGGGTCACTTAGTGTTATCTACCCTGCACACGAATAGTGCTCCAGAAACGGTGACACGATTGATGAATATGGGTATTGAGCCCTTTAATCTTGCCAGTTCATTGGCGATTGTAATTGCTCAGCGTCTGGTCCGTGTTTTATGCACGATCTGTCGGCAGCCGGAAGATTTACCGGAGGCAGCACTGATTGAGGAAGGGTTTCACCCCGATGAAATCAAGTCTCTGAAAATCTACAAGGCGGTCGGTTGCGAACATTGTATTCATGGGTTTACCGGTCGCGTCGGAATTTTTGAAGTGATGCCCATTACACCTGCCATGGCTCAATTGATCATGGCTGGTGCGAACGCGTTACAAATTATCGAGCAAGCCAAGATTGAAAATGTCATGTCGTTGCGAGAATCAGGATTGCAAAAAGTAAGACTAGGCGAGACGAGTCTTGCGGAATTAAACCGCGTGTTTAAATAAGTGTGACGGATAAAACATGGCTGAATCTAAACAGACATTTCAATACACCGGCATCAATACGCACGGCAAGCGTATGGATGGCATGGTTGAGGCGGATGATTTGCGGGATGCGCAAACTGAGTTATCTAAAATGGGTATCGAGGTCATAAGTTTACAGGCAAAACGCCAATTTCAGTTGGCGGGTCCAAGCTTTCTATCAAGAAAAAAGAAAATTAAACCCAAAGATATTCTCCTTTTCACACGTTATATTTCCACGATGCTGGCGGCAGGTTTGCCCATTGTTCAGGCGCTGGATATTGTTTCTAAGGATCAGGAAAATCCAGCGGTGCAGGAAATGATTATCAACGTTAAGAATAGTATTGCTGGCGGTAAAACGCTCTCTGAATCGTTTCACCAGTTTCCAGAACAATTTAATGACTTGTACTGTAATCTAGTCAGTTCGGGAGAAAAATCGGGTACGCTGGAAAAAATATTAAAAAGACTCGGTGATTATTTAGAGCGAACAGAAATGTTAAAACGTAAGGTGAAAAAAGCATTAATTTATCCGGCTGCGATTATGACCGTTGCGTTAGGCGTGAGTTTGATTTTATTAATTTTCGTCGTGCCGCAGTTCCAAAAAATGTTTGCTTCATTTGGTGCACAATTGCCATTATTTACGCGCATGATTGTGAGTTTATCCGATTTTCTGCGAGGTTATTGGTGGATAATTATGATTGGGCTGGTAGGTGGTGTGTGGTCGATGAAAAAATTTATCAAAAGTTCTGAGCCTACAAAGTTCATGATTGATCGTTACGCCCTCAGGGTATATATCATTGGTAATGTGTTGCAGAAAAGTACGGTCGCACGATTTGCTCGAACGTTAGCGACAACGCTGGAAGCAGGCATGCCGATTGTGGAATCGATGAAAGCTATGTCACTCATTATGGGTAATCGTATTTACAGTAAAGCGGTGCTGGATATTTGTAATGATGTGGTGAATGGTAAGCAGTTGTCCGTTGCGATGGCATCCACTAAATTATTTCCGAATATGGCTGTGCAGATGATTGCAGTCGGAGAGGCATCAGGATCCTTGTCCGAAATGCTGAATAAAGTCGCTGATTATTACGAAGAAGAAGTGAATAGTATCGTCGATAATTTAAGTAGCTTACTTGAACCCGTCATTATGGTTGTTCTGGGTGTGATTGTCGGGACATTTGTGATCGCGATGTATTTACCTATTTTCAAAATCGGCTCATTATTTTAGGTGGACTCATGAATCATTCGAAATTACGAAATATGAAAACCGATTCCTTAATGGGTTTTACGCTCATTGAAATGATGATTACGGTAGTCATTATAGCTATCACCACATTAACCGCACTCGCGCTATTTACCAGTCAGGTTAAATCGTCGCGCCGAATTGATGCGATCAATGCTCTTTTATCCATCTCGCTGGCTGAGGAACGTTATCGTAGTAGTAATACGACTTACGGCACGCTTGCTCAGGTCTGGGGTGGTGTGACGGCCTCACAAGAAGGCTATTATACGTTGGCGATTTCGAATGTGACAGCGACTAGTTATACCATTACCGCGACTGGCACCGGTACACAAACCTCGGATGCTGAAAGTGATGGTACAGCGTGTAATGTGCTGACATTAACGGTTAGTAGTGGCACCATTACCAAAAGCCCGGCAATTTGCTGGCCGACATAAACGGTTGACTCAAAGCGAGATGCGTCATGTCTGAAACGGATGTGATTAATTATGTTATCAAGGACTCGATAGAGTGCAATCTCTCCTATATGCCTTTTATCAATGAAGGCGGATTTTTTATCCCTACCATGAACAGCTATTCCCTGGGTGATAGAGTGGTTGTCGACTTAACCCTGCCAGGTCTTGCAGACAAACTTCGCATTGAAGGTAAGGTTGTCTGGATTACACCAAGAAACGCCTTACACCATGTACTACCCGGTATCGGCATTCAATTCGTCGGTGCGAATACCAAAGCGGTGCGCATGCAAATTGAAGCACAGCTAGATTCCAAAGTAGATGTCGGTGGTTATACCTACGGCATTACGGAAGAGATGAAGAAAGAGAAATAGACGGTTGCAGTAATCGTCTTACCGCATAAAATGCCGCTCCCATTAATGCATGCTCAGGATTGGTCATGACGCCAAGTGGGTGAGATTTGCGTTCATGTTGATAGGCGGGTGATGTTTGTATTCCCTCGATGAATGACGCCTGCTTGAAAATTTCAAGATGCTTAATGACAACACCACCGGTAATCCAGATGCCACCTTCTGGCATAAACATCAGTTGTACGCTACCGATGAATAAACCGAGATACCAGGCGAAAAGATCCAGCAGTTCCGGCGCTTGTCCTGCTGAAAGTCGTTCACCCACACCTTCAGGTGTCAACTGTGCTGAGGAGGAATATAAAAACTCATGGAGATAGACCATGCCGCGGCCCGTGAGAATATTTTCAAAGGTAATTTGTTGTTGGTGCGTCTGTTGATATTGCAACAGATGTTGCATCAGTGCTTGATGTGTTTGTACGCGAGATGGTTTTGCAAGCGGCGGCGAAATCACACCGATATGTCCAATTTCATTTTTGCCCAACCAAAATTCACCGCTGGGTAAGAGCACGCCATCTTTCATGCCTAGCCCTGTTCCCAAACCGAGTGCGATTCGACGTTTATACGGGTCTGGCATACAGTCATTCAGCCGCATGAGATTATTATGATGGTGCATGTAAGACGTGAAGGTTGCGCAGACAACACTATCATAATCGTGAATGATGGCGTAATGCGGCCAATTTTCTTCGTTAGCTAATTCAGCGAAGCGCATGGGGTAGGGATAAGCGCCGGTCAAATGGCGTAATTCGCGCCCATTATATTGTCCAGCTGCCCCGACACAAATGGCGTCGGCTTGTTTGCACGACATGCCAAGTTTCGCTTCAATTTGCCGGATTAAATCGATCAATGAGTTGGTGTCAGCGAGTTTAATCGCTGCCGATTTCAGACACAGATAATCTTGCGTGTCGTGATGATATTGAATGACACCGGCCGCGCATTTCGTCGCACCGAGATCAAGTGTGATAATCGTTTTATCTCGCATGCGGCAATTCACTTTCTGTGGTGGCTGCACCCTGGCCTATGTGGCGCAGTGGAAGACGTTGGCGAATATTATTTTCAATTTGCTCGAGCGTCACACCATTCGTTTCGGGCACTTTGTAATAGCAGAAGATGAGACTGAAAACGCACATGACGGTATAACCTAAAAAGGTGAGACTAGGGCCGAATTGATTGAGCAATGTCAGGAACGTCGCAGAGACCACAAAATTCCAGAACCAGCAACTTAAGATGGCGACACTCATGGCAGTGGCGCGTACTTCAAGCGGGAAAATTTCAGATACCAACAACCACAACATCGCGCCGAGACTGAAGGCAAAACAAATAATATAAAGAAATGTGCACGTCATCGCGACCCAGCGCAGCATGGGGCTGTTGGCACCAATATAAAAAGCGAGGCTTAACACAGCGAGTGTTAAACCCATGCCAGCCAAGCCGGTTAAAAGCAGTGGGCGGCGTCCAATACGATCGAGGCAGAAAATCGCAGCAACAGTCGCGAGTACGTTGACCACACCAATGCCGACCGTTGCGAGAATGGAACTCGAGGCATCTTGAAAACCTGCGAGCTGGAAGATGGTGGGTGCGTAGTAAATAATGGTATTAATGCCGGTGACTTGTTGAATGAAGCCCATCATGGCACCCAGAAATAAAACTGGTAACACCCACGGCGAAAAAATTTCGCGGAAAGAAGTGGGGCGCATGGTCAGGCTTCTTTGAATATCGGCCATCTCTTCGCTGACGTTATCGGTGCAGCGTAATTGTTGCAAAATTCTTTTTGCTTTATCCGATTGGTTTTGTTTAACCAGCCAGCGCGGACTTTCGGGCAGCACAATCATGCCAAGGCTGAGTAGCAGCGCGGGTACGAAGCCAATGCCAAACATCCAGCGCCACGAGCCATCAATGTTGGTGAAGGCGTAATTAATGAGGTAAGAGCAGAGAATGCCGATGGTGATCGCGAGTTGGTTCAGGGTGACGAGTGCGCCGCGTAATTCAAAAGGTGCTACTTCGGCGATATAAAGTGGCGCAGTATAGGCGCCCATGCCAATCGCAAGACCAATGAGGATGCGGCCGGCAATAATGCCGTAAACGTTAACGGCAAGGGCGGCGATCATGGTGCCGGCGATAAATAGGCCGGAAGTGAGGAGCATGAGACGGCGGCGGCCGAAACGGTCAGTGAGTCTGCCGCTGATCGGGGAGGCAATCATCGCGCCGAGCAAGACGCTGCTGACTATGATTTCTTTGAGTTCGGTGGAGATCGTGAAGTCTTTTTCAATGAACAGTAAGGCACCTGAGATAATGCCGGTATCGAATCCAAACAGAAGGCCGGCGATCGCGGCAATGGCAGAGACGGCATAAACGTAAAAGCGTGAACGACTTGGTGTCATCAATAATCCCTTAACTTTTAGTTATAAAAATCTTGTGATTTATTAACACGTTTAGCCACTTCCGGCAAGCTAGTTTACGAGTGCCGCGCGGTGGTCGGTCTCGTGATAGACGCCCGCCAGCACTGGCAATATCTTGTGCGTCTGCCCTATATCTATTAAGGTATGCCCTCGGTCACAAGAACACGGGCAAAAATCAGTATGCTGTTATGTCTCGACGTTGGAAATACTCATATACTAGGCGGCGTGTATCACGGCGGTAAGCTGGTTGCGCGGTTTCGCTACGCGACGCCATTGGTGGGCACCTCCGATCAATTTGGCATATTTTTGCTCAATATCTTGCAGGCGAATCAAATTGATCCTGCCAGTGTGACGGCGGTCGCGGTGAGCTCAGTGGTCCCGGGTTGTGATTACACCCTGAACCACACGATTAATACGTATTTCTCGGCCGATTATTTCGTTCTGCGTGGCGATCAGCAGACAGCGTTGAATATCCACTACAGCAATCCTAATGAAGTGGGTGCAGACCGCATTGCTAACGCGATCGGGGCGGTGCACTTATATCCTGGCAAGAATCTCATTCTGATTGATATGGGTACGGCGACGACCTTGTGTGCCGTGACCAGAAACCGCGATTACCTGGGTGGGGCCATTTTGCCTGGTTTGCGTTTGGGGATGGAGTCATTGAAAACGAATACCGCGAAATTGATGGAAGTGAATATCGAGACGCCATCGAGTTTAATCGGTAAAACGACGCGTGAAAGTATTCAGTCAGGTTTATATTACGGGCAGCTCGGAGCGCTGCTGCAATTGGTGTCTGGCTTCAAGCAGGAAGCATTTGCCGGCGAAGAAGTGTTGGTCATCGGTACTGGTGGCTTTTCACAATTATATAAAGACAAAGCGCTATTTGATGTCATCCTGCCTGATTTAGTTTTGCAGGGTTTGCAACATGCGTATGAGACAGCTGTTCGATAGGAAAAAATGTCACTAGAAAATAATAACAAAATGCTACAATTGTTTGCGACCACACCCAAAAATCTGGAATTATTATTAGTAGAAGAACTGCGTGAGCTCGGCGCCATTGAGCCGCGTGAGAAGCTCGCTGGCGTGCAATTTCAAGGTGATTTGGCGCTCGCTTACAAAGCGTGCTTGTGGTCGCGTCTTGCGAATCGCATTCTTTTAACTTTGCAAACCGTGCCGGCAGCATCGCCCGAAGAATTATATGCCGGCGTGCAATCGATTGCGTGGGATGAGCATGTCGCACCGAATGCCACCATCGCGGTGAAATTCGTCACATCCAATTCTACGATTAATCACACCTTGTTTGGTGCGCAAAAAGTCAAAGACGCGATTGTCGATCAATTGCGTGATAAACACGGTATGCGCCCTGATGTGGATCGTGATCAACCGGATGTGAGTGTTTACGTTTACGTGCAACGCGATATCGCGACCATTAGTCTGGATTTATCCGGCGACAGTTTGCATAAGCGCGGTTATCGTTTGTCGTCCGTAACAGCGCCCTTAAAAGAAAATTTAGCAGCCGCCGTCTTAAAGCGTTGCAACTGGGAAAGTATTGCGAAAGAACGCGGTACCTTAATGGACCCCATGTGTGGTTCGGGCACGTTATTGATTGAAGCGGCGTGGATGGCGGCCGATGTGGCGCCGGGTATTCAGCGCGAATATTACGGGTTTTTAGGCTGGAAACAGCATCAACCGCAAGTCTGGCGTAAAGTATTGGATGAAGCCATGCAGCGTCGCGAAGCGGGTTTGAAAAACTGTCCGGCGATTGTCGGCTACGATCATGATCCGGAAGCGATCAAAAGCGCTTTTGAAAATATTGAACGCGCCGGCATGCTGGGAAAAATTCATGTTGAAAAACGTGAGGTCAATGACTTTGCACCGAACGCCACCGCTGTACCGGGTTTGGTGGTCGTGAATCCACCTTACGGTGAACGCCTTGGCGAACTGGAAGAAGTGAAGCCGTTGTACACGCAGTTGGGTGAGCGTTTGAAGCAGGCCTTTACAGGATGGAAAGCGGGCGTTTTCACCAGCAATCCTGATCTCGGCAAGCAAATGGGTTTACGTGCTAAAAAACAATACGCCTTATTTAATGGCGCGATTCCTGCGCAATTATTATTGTTTGATGTGGAGCAACCGTATTTCGTGGATCGCAGTCCCGAAGCAGAGAATGCACGTCGTATTCGTTTTGCTAAAAAATCGGTGGCAGGCGGCAATCAAACGGCCATTGAAATGTTTGTGAATCGCATCAAGAAAAATTTAAAACAGCATTTGCGTGCGGAGACAGAAAACTATCGTTTGTATGATGCCGATTTGCCCGAGTATTCCTTCGCGATTGATGTGGAAGGCGACAGAGTTTTTGTGCGTGAATACCAAGCTCCTAAAATGATTGAAACAGCGAAGGTTGAGCGCAGACGCCATGAAGTGTTGTCTGTATTGCCAGATTTATTATTGGCAAAGCCTGAGTTGATTTATTTTGAAATAATTCCAAGAGACTAAAGCAACGCCGGGGTGTGTCGTTTATTATCGTCACGCCCTGGCGCTGTACAGCAAATTACTTAAACCATTCCAGCAAATGCACCAATGACACCACGATTACTAAAATGATTAATGGTGCGATGGGGATCATCAACATATTCGCTGCTAAAGAAAATTTCCGCACCATACGCGTGACACTTGTGATGACGGCGGCAAGATAGACTAATGCCACAAAAACAGTCAGGAAGATCGAGCTGTCGCGATAATGCATGATGTAAAGGCCGAGCAGGAAGGTGGCGAGGGTGAAGGTAAGCAGTACTTCTGTCACGGCATATGTGTAACGTTTCCACGGAACATATTCTTGATTTTGCATGATGAACCCTCGACAAGCGGATGGCGGAACTATAGCAGAGAATTCTGCGAGACTCTACCGCTTGCCGTGAGTGAATGTATCAGTGTTGTGTTTAAGCAACTGCTTCCCAGGTGCCATCGGCTTTGCGGCAAGCCACGCCATTGACGACTTGCTGTTTGCCTGATGAGGTGACGGTGCTGTGATATTTACGGCAATGGTCGTGACCGTTGTAAGACATCACGGAACTCATGGGTGTCATCGTGTATTTCGTATCGGTGTGATTATTTTTCCATTTCGAAGTCTTGCGCACTTGATTGTGTTCAAGTGTGTTATGCATTTTATTTGTGTCAGCGTTTTCCATGTTGTGACCAATGGCTCCGCCTAATAAGCCGCCTGCAATCGCGCCCACACCGGCTGCGATTAATTGTCCTGTGCCTTGTCCGATAGCGCTGCCTGCAACACCGCCCAATACCGCCCCTGCGACAGCCCCAACGGTTGTGTTTTGCGTTTGGGTGTTGGTCGTACAAGCAACTAGGGTAATCGTTGTAGCGCTGATGAGGAGAGCGAGATTAGATAGCGTCGTCTTCATGATGGTCGTGCTCCATAGGATGTTAGAGGTGAGCCGTTGCTTTTTTGTAAGGCTGTTCTAACATCCTACGTCTTTGACTACTTAATTACATTTAGGGAAAGTACTAAGCTTTCAATTTACTCTTCAATGCAAACGCCGCCATCGTATAAGCAAGGCCACAGAAGAAAATATCAATACCCACAAATAAACCAATAATGAAAAGACTGGAAGCCGGCCAGCTCATCAAAATTAATATTCCAATCAACAAGGTGATCATACCGTTAGAGAATGTCCAGCCCCAACTTGGTAAGCGGATGGCGGAAGCAAAGAAGATACGTGTGAGACCAAGGAAGGTGTAGATGACACCAAGTAGGAAGGTTATGGTCACAGAACCTTCAACAGGGTTGGCGAGTAACACAATGCCGCCAGCGATATAAAGAAGTGACGCGAGTAAGTGGATGCTAAATCCATGATCTTTGCCGTGCCAGAAAGTAAACGTATCCAGTAACAACACGAAGCCACTGAATAATAGAAGAAAACCTAACATCATAATCGTTACGAGCGTGGTAAGTGCCGTAGCGGTCACAGCGATGACTCCGATTAACATTAAGGCCAGGCCCCACATCAGAAATTTATTCCAGTTCTTGGCGTAGGCTGCGAGATGGAGATCAATGAAACGCGCTGATAGTGTCATATTAACGTCCTTGTGTAGTTAAATTAATCACTCAAAGAATATAACATTGATTTGTGGGTGTGGGTAGTGAATGTGCAGGTGATTTGCATTTACAAGTCGTTTTGCTAAGGTGTAAACAGGATAAGTTAATAGAAAAGGAATCAAGCCATGCATGTCAGGGAAGACAAGAAAGCGGTAAACCCTATGATCGCAACTATTCAAAAAGCACTGCGTGACAAAAATCGCGATCAATTAATGGAAATCATCGACGAATGGAAATCAACGCCGGCTGAGAAGCGTGAAGAGGTGGTCGAAATCACGTGCTTGTTGCTGAGTCATGCGCTAGGCGTGGAATTGTTTTGCGACGATGAGGAATGGTATGCGTCGCTAACGGTGCAGGAGTTAAATGAATTGGATTCTTACGGTCGGACAGCGATCAGTCTACTTTGTCGAAGTAAAAGAGGTTGCCTATTGTTAGATGAGAATGAGTCGCTGCGTCGAAAAATAACCTATGAAGGGATGAATGCCGGTAAGAAATCACGAACCGCTGCTTATCAATTGTTAGTGTATTCGGTCAATCATGATTTGTTATTGAGGCACTCGGATTTAAAAGAAAAAATATCGTCTGATGTTTTGAATGAAGGATCGATTAGTGAATCCATGCCGATTGTTTATGAGTTATCTAAAACAAAATCAGGCGTGGCAGTCATGTTGGACCCTATCATTCGCCAAAAAATTACAGCAGAAGGCCTGAATGTCTCTTCGTATTATCATTCTTCTGTTAATTTCATGACAAAACATCCCGAAGGCTTGGCCATGTTGGCTGACGATAATTTCAGGCTAAAAATTCAGGCAGCTACTTTGAATTTGATGGATAGTCATCATTGCTCAGCGCTGTCGAATATCTGCCAGACAGAGGAGGGTTGTGAAATCATCGCGGCTCATGCTGACTTGCGAAATAAAATTAATGCCGAGGCTTTCAATTCACTCAAAAAACAATCGCATAGTCCTCTCTATCTCTTGGCGAAATCACCCGCGGGGCGTCGTGCACTGTTAGTGAGTAAGCATTTACGAAAATTGATTGATGAAGACGCTTTGAATAGTACCTGTCGTTACGGCGAAGAGGCAGGGTACTCGGCTTTATTCTGGTTGTTGAACAATCCAGAGGGGCGCGAGATATTTTTACACGATAGAAGATTGCGCGAAATGATTCGTCCGGGAGTATTGTTAGCGAGAGTCGAGGGTGGAGTATTTGCGGGTACGCGCTTAGTGGATGTGCTCATGCACGTTGATAGTGTCAAATTATTACGATTATTATCGCGTGAAGTACAGGAAGTGGTGGACCGTGAGCGTTATGATCATCCTGATCAGACTCTTTTGTTGCAGCAATCGGGCGCAGGTTTCTTTCAGAAAATTGATGTTCCGCTTGCGCGCGATGAAAAGAAAGACCAAAGCAAGGGATGCGTTATTTGTTAAAATATTTTAAATACTTTCCATACCCGCGTTTTTGTAAATCTTTCACGGGAATAAATTCGAGAGCGGCAGAATTCATGCAAAAGCGTTGATACGTGGGTGCGGGGCCATCGTCGAAAACATGTCCGAGGTGTGATTGGCCGTTCTTTGAAATAACTTCGACGCGCGACATGCCGAGTTCGTTATCTGTTTTATATTCAATATTGCCGGGCTCTAGTGGTTTGGTGAAACTCGGCCACCCCGTTTTTGAATCATATTTATCGGTTGAAATGAACAGGGGTTCACCGCTCACGATGTCGACGTAAATGCCGGGTTCTTTATGGTTCCAATAGGCATTTTTAAACGGCGGCTCGGTGCTTTTTAACTGCGTGACCTGATATTGCATCGGCGATAACTTTTTTTGTATGTCGGCGGCGCTGGGTTTGGTGTATACCGGCTCGCTGGTGGCGAGGGCCGCTGTTGAGAGTAGTAATACCAATGCGATGAGTGGTTTTTTCATCTAGACAGTATAGCTTATCAGGCCTGATTAAAAATAGGGTGCGGGTTCAATTTGTACTCAGCCCTCTTTGCCTTCAATCTTCATTTAATGGTATAAATCACCGTCACTATTAATTTTTACTTCATGGAGCTTGAAATGAAATCATCTGCAATTGCAATGTTACTTGGACTTGGCATGCTATGCGCTAACGTTTATGCAGCAAACCCAACAGGAAACAATATGAATAACCCAACCAATACCCCAGCCAAAGGCACCAATACAGACGATATGTTTCTTGTCTCGAATGCTAAAAAGCCAGGTGTCGTCACACTGCCAGATGGTCTGCAATATAAAGTGATAGCCGAAGGCAAGGGCGCGAAGCCAACCCTGAATGACACGGTCACCGTTCATTACGCCGGTACCCTTGTGAATGGCAAAGAATTTGATAGTTCCTACAAGCGCGGCGAACCCGCTACGTTTCCAGTGGCCGGCGTGATCGCAGGCTGGACGGAAGCTCTGCAGTTAATGCCAGTCGGCTCAACCTGGGAATTATTTATTCCTGCTTCACTTGCTTATGGCGACCAAGGCGCACCACCTGCGATTGGCCCGAACGAAACCCTGATTTTCAAGGTGCAGTTGCTGGCTGTTAACAATAAGAGCTAAATCTTATTAGTGATCGATCCCGTGGCAATCCACGGGATCATCCTTCGTCAATCTCTCCCCGGCTTCCCGCGTAACGCTTTGCGCTCTCCCAATATTTTCTTTTTAGTCAAACGCTTCTGCACAGATGATTTGGTCGGCTTCGTCTTGCGCCTTGGTTTAGGCGGCACAGCGGCGTGCTGGAGCAGTTCGGTCAGGCGCTCGAGGGCATCTTGGCGATTGCGTTCCTGGGTGCGATGGCGGCTTGCCTTGATAATGAGGTCGCCTTCCTGGGTTAAGCGGCTTTGTAGGGCGTGACACAGCCGGTGACGGGTCGTTTCGCTGAAGGAGGTTGAGGTGGGTAGGTTGAAGCGCAAAACCGCCGTGGTCGCAAGTTTATTGACGTTCTGGCCGCCAGGACCGGGTGATCGAATGAAGGTGAATTGGATTTCACGCATATCGAGGCTGATGGAGGGTGTGATGCGTAACATGGGCGATTTCCAAAAAGGGCTAAAACAGGTACAATTATTCTATCACTTCTGAGAAAACTTTATTGATCAAGCCGCTGACACTGGGCAACACGACGTTTCCAGTTAACCTCATTCAGGGACCCCTAGCCGGCATTAGCTGTGCCCCTTTTCGGCTGCTGACCTGGCGCTATAGCCGCCCGGCCTTTTCGTGCACGGAAATGATTTCGTGCAAGACGATCATCCATCAACCCGAAGCCGCGCGTCAGCGTTATATGCTAAAAGACCCGCAGGAAGGCCCGGTGTGTTTTCAATTATCCGGTACTGATCCTCTGGAGCTCGCGGAAGCCGTCAAACGCGTCACCGATGCGGGTGCCGATTTGATTGATTTGAATTGCGGTTGCCCGGTGAAGAAAATTCGCAGTCGCGGTGCGGGCTCCAAATTATTGACGAATCCTGTTTTGCTCGGTCAACTCATTACCGCCATGAAAGCGAACACTCATGTACCGGTTTCCATCAAAATTCGCGTGGAAGGCGGCGATGAAAAATTCAATCAGGAAGTGGCCAACGTGGTGAGTGACGCGGGCGCCGATTTTCTCATTGTGCATGGTCGGCATTGGACGCAGCATTATGAAACACCGTGTCGACATGATGCGATTGCTTTTTTTGTCGATGCGCTGAAAATTCCCGTGATTGGTAATGGTGATGTCGCCGATGCGGAATCATTACAGAAAATGCTGGCAACGGGTTGCGCAGGTGCCATGATTGGTCGTGCGGGGGTGGGTCAGCCGTGGTTGATTGCGCAAATTACGGCGGCGTTACAGCAACAGGATTATCGCTCACCGGATCACGCAGAAATAGCTGCTGTCTTGATTGAGCACGTGCAGCGCTTGGTCGCGCTGGTGGGGAGCGAAAAATTTGCCTTGCTCCAAGCGCGCACGTTTGCAAAATATTATGCACGAAGTTTACCAGAGCGTGCTGAGTTCCATGAGGCAGTGAATCAGTGCAGTGATTTATTTAATTTTTCACGATTATGCGAACGATATTTTGGCTTTACTGAAGCCGCTGAGTTATGTCATAACTGAGCTATCAATTAAATAGGGAAGTTATTTCATGTTTAGAATCATTTGCACCGTACTCACCTCTTTACTGTTGCTGAGTTCCTGCGCCACCACCAACACCGATGAATCACCGCAATTACAAGATGACTATGCTGGTGTGCAGCGCACTTCCAGTGGCGCAACCAATACGGCCGCTACCATGATGAGCCCACTGACTCACTATTAATTTTCAAAACATGCGACACGCTTCTTGCACGAGGGGGCGAACTAAGTAAGCCTGTTGGCAAAGTCGTTGGTAAATGTCCTTCAGTACGGGTGTCGCGTGCATTTCAGCGTCAAGGGTTACGCTTGCCGTGGCTTCCGGGTGGTTGATGATGATATCCATCGCTTTGTAAGCGGTGCGCAAGTTGCGAATCATGTCACGGCGGGTTGATTCATGATAAAACCCGGCAGTAAATTTCGGAAATTTTGTGCCAAGTTCAATGATCAAATTAATGAGTTCAAACGAGGCATTATCTTCACCGCCAGGCGCTCTGCCAATCAAAAAATCGAGAAGCGTTTGTGCCGAGGTATATTGTTCGTTTTGACAAAGTGTATAGAGCAAGCGCAGCGCGTCCTTCTCGGACACCGAGGCCGCAAATTGTTCCATCAATTTGATTTGCTCGGGGGAGGCTTCTTCACTCAGTAGTACTTTCAAGCGTGAAATCATTAATAAGTTTTTGAGATGAGTGAGAAAGGTGATCAAGTCTTGTCTTTCATTGGGGTCGCGACTTAAACCTTTGGCGACGAAATCCGTAATGCAGCCATATTTGTCATGAAATTCAATTTTAGTCATCGCATCTCGAAAGTGATCTATGACTGGATTGAGCATGAGCGCGAATGAATAGATGTCTTGCGCCGGATGTGCCGGGCAGTTTTTTGTGTTGAGGCGTTCCGGAGCAAAATAGCACGGTGTTTTCGGGTGGATATCTACTGTTGTCGCCAATCCCCCCATATCATAGGCAAAATCAAAATCGATAAGATGGGCAGAAAGATCGGGGAGAATCATGACATTTTTCGAAGAGATATCGCCGTGAATGATCCCTAGTTCATGAATACGCTGTATTTCAACGGCCGTATTAAAGATAATGATGGCGATCAAATCAGGGTCATGGATGTGTTCAGAAAATTTTAAGAAAGTCTCGCCAGGAATGTAAGGTTCGATGATACGCCAGTCAGCGATATAGGGAAATGTTGTATTGGGCTCAGGGTTGATTTCACCAAATTTGTAGAGAGAATAGGGTCCTTCTTGTGGGTAGGCGCGTCTGAGATACGACAATTCAAGCTCTGCATCTTTCAGTATTTTCGCTTGTTCTTCTCTCGTTGCACACGGCAGGTGACTTTTACGCGGCTTTTTGACAGCGATGGAATTGTGATAAAGATTATCCGTAAATCGTCTGACGGACGCGTAGGTTCCCTGGCCAAGTTTAGCGACGGGCGTAAATTCAGACTGCTGCAGAGCAGAATTGGGTTGAACAAAAATTTTTGAAGTGGTGCGTGTCAGGCGAGCTTTGCGTAAGTAGAGTGTGCCGGTATTTTTCTCAAGATTATTGTCTTCCTCACTCGATGAGTCTTGATCTTTTGGTGTGTCTGCCATTAGGTCGGCGAAGAGTAAATCGAGCATGGCACTGTCATCGTGCGATTTTGAAGATGGGTCATTATTACCAAAACTGATGCGGTTATCCATGTTAACTGTCCTATTCCATTATGACAGATGATGTGCGGTCAATTATTTTATCAACGTTTAAAAAGAGTAACGTTGAGTCCGAACTTATTGAGTTCTTTAGCCGAGAGAAGTTTAATCTCCGCTAATTCCCGTAAAATTTCCTGTAAGTCCTTGTCTGCCATGATGCCTTCTTTATGTGTGGCTAACAATGAATCTCTTTCATGGCCGGGTTGGTTGTTAATAATGGCAGCGCCAATAGCCATCGCTGCAGTGAGAGAGCTCGCACGATTTTTTCGCATAAAAGATCGGAAAAAACTTTGCTTAGCGATTTCCGCGGTTTCCGTTTGCGCTCTCTGGATAAATTTAAAAAGTTTCAGAACAGGCGCTATCGATGCCTCAGCACAGGTGATAGCTGCTTCTTTGCGATGATTGAGGATAGTTAAATCAGGATTTAGCTTCAATAGAGAAAAAACAATCGATGTCATGCCTTGTTGGGCAGCGACATGCACGATGGTATTGCCTTCGTTGTCCACCGTATTCAGTGCTGTGGTCAGGGTATCTTTTATTTTTTCAAGTGATAGTCTTTTTTTCAAACGTAGTAAATGAATGACGCTATTAAATTGATGGCGCTCCATTAATGCTATTAACAAAGATTCGAGATTGGCTACTGTCAATTCGGCTGACTTTGTTTCCAGTAATTTTTTGGCCTCATTGTATGTTGGCAAGGTGAGAGCGTGGATCAAGGCACGTGTGCACGGGTTGAATTTCATTTTCCAGTCTGCAAGTGGTTCCAGTGCGACGATCAATGAATGTAGCGTCGGTCTGTCTTCGATTGTGTCGGTGATAGCGGTTTTAATAAAATCCATGATGCAGGGGAATTTTAGCCTGATCTCTTTATCAATCTTTTTGGTCATTTTCATCAGGAGTGTTTCGAAAACTTTCCCGAGAGTAAAAACATCTTGTGACGGATGGGCGCGCACTTTTCCTGCTGCATAGCGTTCTTCCGCGATATCGAGGACGTAGCTGGCATTCGGTGGTGCGCGTAAAAATCCTGACGTAGCGTATCCATTGATGGGGTATGACAATCCAAAATCGATAAATTGCACGATAAAATCATCACCATCGGCGCTGATTAAAATATTGCGTGAACCGACATCGCCGTGGATGACACCATCGTCATGTAATTGTTGTAGGGCTTGTGCAACACGCAACATCAGGAGAGCCAATTCATCAGGATGTTTAATGTGTTCGACGGCGAAATCATCAAGGCTTTTCCCTTCAATAAAGGGGATCGTCATCCGATAAGAATAATGTTCAGTGGGATGGGTTTCATTAGCAGGCTCTATGTAGTGCTTGAGCGTGCAAAGCTGACTGTTGCCATTGGCTTTGCGCAGAAATTTGAGTTCACTGTTAGCCGCTTTTTTGATTTCATCACTGTCTTCCACGGGCACCGATTTCGCGCCATCCTCTGATAATCCTTTCACGGCAATTTTTTCATGACCGTGGGTAAATAATCTGACATAGCCGTGATCGCCGGCGCCTAGCACTTTTTCTTCATGAAACGATTTGTAAGTATCTAACATCAGATCGTGGATGCTGAGGGTCGACGCTTGTTTAGTAAGAAATCTGGGATAATAAGTGACGGTATAACGACGGTTTTCCATAGTTGCACGCAAGTCCATTTAACGATACAGCCTATGAGTATATCCAAAAAATCCCGCTTGAGAAGAGACGATGCGTTTCACTTTTTCGAGTGAGTGAATGTTGGTATTACAATCAACAACCTGCCGTCACATCCTAAACCATTCAAAGTTTGGAGGTTTATAAAAATAAATAATAAAACCATGCAGATATAAAATTCCAGTTAAAAAATGCTTTAACATTTGGCCGCGAATGTGGGTTAAAATAGGGGTGTAGGATAAAAAATAATAATAAAAAGGAGTGTGGTTATGCGAAGGATACCATCGCGTCTATTACTATCCGTTATCTGTACATTCACTTTAACGCTGACCTCGTGTGCTTCTTATCATTCTAGAGATACGGCGTATACCTCTGCGCAACGTGCCGAGGCATCACCGTCTTATGCATCCAATTATGCCGATCGACTGCCACAGTCGATTAACACGAATGGTGAGCGTGTCGTCTTGGTTGACCCCAATGTGCATGCCTGGGGTGCATACGATCATGACGGTCAATTAATCAAAGCAGGTCTTGCCACCGCCGGTGGTGAATATTGCCCTGACATCAAGCGTGGTTGCAAAACCAGTGCGGGCACCTTCCGCATTCAATCGCTAGGCGAGAGCACCTGCAAGTCCACGCGTTACCCATTACCAAGAGGCGGCGCGCCCATGCCGTATTGCATGTTCTTTAACAAAAATCAGGGATTGCACGGTTCGCAATACGTGATGGAAGGCAACCAAAGTCACGGGTGTGTGCGTCTTAGTGTCTCGGATGCCGAATGGGTTCGATTCAATTTCGCGAAGATGGGTACCAAGGTGATTGTGAAGCCTTATTAAACCCTGCCTACCTAAAGGGGATAACCGTGACGGTTTCGGTCGTCACGGTATTTTTTCGTGTGCTAAGATGTTCGAATGCTAAGTGCAACGATCCAGAAAATTAAACGTCATTCCCTGTGGCTGTCCCTGTTGGGGCATCTGTTAGTCTTGCTAATGTTTATGCATATCGTGTTCATCACTAAACAGGATGAACCACCTGAATCGTCTTCAGCCTCTGCACAGGCGATTCCCTCGTATTTATCACCTAGCCCCGCTGAGACGCCAGCTGCACCGACATCACCGACTCCTCCCACGGAGGTTGCGCCCGTTCCTAAAGAGTCAACGGCCATGAAGCCGATTGAAACCGCAAAAGACGGCATTGAAAAACCAGTCGCCAAACAAATAGAAAAAGCAGAAGCGCCGGCTAAGCCGAAAGTGGTCGCTAAAAAACCGTTACACGCGCAGCTAGTCACCTTTGATAAAAATGATGTTCCTGAAGACATCACCAGCCCCCGTGATCAAGAGCCCTTACATTTAGTGGGTGAAAGCAAAATTGTGAAGCCCTTGGTGCGCATCATTGCGCGTGCCTTATCCAAACATTTATTTTATCCGCGTGTGGCGGCTGATTTTAATTTACGCGGCATCGTCCTGGTCGGCTTTACTTTACACCCGGAAGGCTATGTCACAGGTGCCAAGATTGTGAAATCAAGTGGTGCTGGCGTATTGGATGATGCCGCGCATGATGCGGTCGCAGCCATGTCACCGATTGGGGATGTCCACGAGTATGTTGCAGAGCCAGAGTTTCTTGTGATAGGTATTATATTTGGATAATGTCGTTCGCTTAAAAATAATAACAAGGAGAGTGTGATGGACGCTAGATCAGAATCCGCTGTCGCGACAGGCAACGATGTCAAACAAAAAATTACCGAATTAAATCGTTTCTTTGAACGTAAGCAAGTGATTAAAATGGCCGCCGAGTTTTTAGAGGTGCATCGCACTTTTCATGCCAAGATGCAAAAACTTTTACATGCTTGCCGTGAAGTGTCAGATAAATTACCCGCCGCGGAGCAACAGTTGCTCGAACAATTGATAGCACCGTATGGCACCTTAATTTTAAATCCCTTTCCTGACGAGTCGTGCGGTGATTTGAGTAAAGATATCGAAGATATTTTAAAAGTGATTAATACGCAAAATGAACATTTTCATAAGCTACTCACTTCTCTCATGCTCTCTGCTGCAAATATTGTTGAGTTGCAGCAATTACTCGAAAAAATACGACAAGATCCCTCACTGAAAAAAATATTTCTAGACGAATTAAAAACACAGAGTTGGAGTGAGGTGGGCATGCACGTAACACATCCCGTGCAACATCTGGCACGATATGAATTATTACTAAAAGCGTTTGACAAAACCCTCGACGATAATGGTTTGGCGCCCACCGATAAATTACGCAGTGATTTTTCCGAAGCCATTGTACGTGTGATGCCGGAGCTGACTTTCTTCAATGAACAACGTGAACTTTTAACGCAGTTGAATGATGTGGAAATGATGTTACAAGGCATGACGCAACTTGATGAGGAAAGCAGAGAGCCTGTTAAAGCTTATGTAAAATCCATACGCAAAAAAATAGCCGAACATCGGGTTGAGGTACTCGATGCGCTTGAGGGCTTATGTGATCTTTTAAAAATATTACAAAAAGAATTAGAGCCAACTTTATTAGCCAAAGGCGCCGGTTTGCTGAAGGGTGCCGGGTATTACGGCGTCACGTTATTCACCGATCGTGTCTTCGGCGAGAACGCCATTTTAGCAAAGCCTGCTGACCCGCATGCGGAATTAGGCGCAGTGATCGCAAGCCTTGAAACGCGATGTGCGCAAATTCGCTTTGTGCGGGAAAAGGAAGGTAGTGTGAATCGCTTGCATTAGTGGTGTGTGGTTGCCATGAAGGATGTGCGCGTGGTGCTGTTGCGTCAATCTAATTATGTGAAATATTCGTCATTGCGAGGAGCGCTTTATGCGACGAAGCAATCCACCTTGCCCAAAAGCAACCTCGAATGAAATTGAAATGAATTTCATTCGAGGCTATTCGATTACTACACTCTATTTCTGAAAGTATCTTCTGCTTCTGATGAAGGCTCAGGAAACTGGTGGTCAAGACGTTCAGAAATACCATCTACGTCTAGCTTCACTAAAGCGGATACAGCTCGTGCCTGAGGTGATTGTGCGTTCGATAATAATGCTTCAGTGGTGACGGCTGTCGTCTTGTATTCTGCTACGCGATCCTCTGTCTCATCTACATGGAGTGATAGCATTATTGTAGTTGTGGAATCCGTGTTACCACGAATAATAGTTGGGTTTGTAGGGGCGTGTGTTCGCTCCGCTGTTTTACCCGCTGTCACTGCTGCTAATGTCACTGCGGGTTGTGGATCTTCACCATCTTTAAGAACTTTTGATAATTCTGCTTTCCCTGCTCGTGCCCATAATACACTTTTAGCAAGGAGACTAAACACATGAACAATGCCCGTGACCAATGCTGTTGCCACGGTTAAGGCTGCAGAGACAATCGCCTTAGCTGCAAGGGCGATGTACGCTAAGGGGAGAATGATAATGTTACCGACGACCCATGCAGCACGCCGAGTGGATAGACGATTGTTTTCGTTGGAGGACACCTCGCGCAGTGTCTTGTAAAGGGAGCGTAATAGGGGAAAAATGAATAAAGTAGCGTAATCAGTTAGGCCATGGGAGTCAGTGTCACCCATAAAAGTACGGAAAGCCGTTTTGAGTTTTCCCCATAAAGTAGAATTAAGCGTATGAGCATGGGGTGCAAATCGATTGCCGATAACGTAAGTAAAGGGGTTTAGATCTGAGCCTAAAAATTGCATGGGTTAATCCTCGTTATTGGGGTGGTTCATTGTTTTTATATTTGCGGACATTCTGCCTAAAGATGATCAAATTGTCAACAGTATTATGATTTTCGCATATTAACTATATGATAGATGGTGGTAAAACTCTAGCTCTGCTGGCGAGGGTTGCCTTACAATGGCGGGCTAGAATACCGCCCCGCCATGTTGGGTTAACCTGTTGTTACCATTGTATTTTATTCAACAAGTTGGAATTTGCTTCAGGGGTTTGCTAGTAACTGGCAAGGTTGAGCGTTAGATTAGCGATATCGGTTAGACGTTGATCGTATCGGCTTTTGCAGCAGGAACCAAGAGTTCATGCGTGCCATTTTTCTTGGCAATGGTCGTCATGCCCGGTTTGACATCCGGGTTTAACTTGCGCAGGGTTTTAATGTTGATCCCGGTGGTTTCAGCGACTTTATCGAGCGTGACGGGCTTACTGACTTCCACTTTGGTGAAGAAAGGTTCGTTGTTGACCGCTGGCAAGGTGATGCCATATTTAGCTGGGTGTTCAACGATTTCGGCAACGGCCAGTAATTTGGGTACGTATAATTGCGTTTCGCGTGGCAAAGACATCATTTGGAAGAAATCTTCACTGCCGCCAAGGCGCTTTTTGGCGGAAAGAATACGACCTTCGCCAGAATTGTAAGCGGCAATCGCGAGATACCAATTACCTTTGAACAGGTTGCCTAAGTCTTTGAAATAAGTGAGTGCGGCATCGGTCGAGGCAATAATGTTTTTGCGGCCATCGTAACCAGACTTCACTTTGACGCCGAGGTCGCGTGCGGTGGCAGGCATGAGCTGCCATAAACCGAGTGCGCCAGCGGTGGAGTGATCGTTAGGGTTGAATTCACTTTCAATGAAAGGAATCAGTGCAATTTCAGCGGGCAGGCCGTAGGCTTGTGTCTGCTGATAGATGAAATAGATATACGGGGTCGCCGCTTTCAAAATTTCGTTAAAGCTCTGTTTGTCGGCCATGAGCTTACGGATCTCAGCCTGCACTTGGCGCGACTGCGCTTTGTGATCGAGCTGAAATTCGCTGCTGACATTCCGCCAGATAGATGTGACTTCGCTTGGACTGTAGTAGGCCTCAATCGAACCCAAAGAACGAACGCCATCGGTTGATTTGATGTCATTCCAGGTTATTAAAAAGAGTCCACTCAGTACAGCTAGAAGTAAATATTTTGATAAATTAGTAATCATTTGCATGGGGGCATCTTACCTGAAAAGACGGCCTGCGGGAACCTTTTCTGGCTTTTATTTTCTAAAATACAATCTATCTATATGATTATTAGTTGTTATTTTTTACTGAGAGGGTTTCGATCAATCAATCACTTACGTCATTTTGGCGCTGACCCTTCCGATTAAACCGACCCGATCGCCGCCTGTTTTTAGGGTTGGCTCTGGGCGAATTTTAAGCGGTTTTGGCGGGGTGGGCGCGAGTGGTGTGAATACCCCTTGGTGAGCAGTTATCGTGGCTTAAATAACAAAATTTGGGTCGATAGATGGGTTGATAGAGGGTGAGCGTAGTGGGCGCAGCGGTTGTTTCATTATTGGCTTATTGTTAGATAATCCACTAAAATTGCCGCTCACTTATTAGTTGAAAGAATGAGTCCCATGAAAAAAATCCTTCCGCTCATCGTACTGGCAGGTGCTCTCACATTCGTGTCAGCGCGTGCAGGCGAGGCGCCGGCATTAGTTTTGCAGGTACAGGGCGTGAAGGGTGCTGCCTTGGCAAACGTCGAGTCACGCTTGGTCATTGAGCGTCATGACGTGGATGGGCACCTCAGTGAGGAGAGTGTGCGGGCGTTTGCACAATCGTCGGTGGCGGCCGTGCGTGATGCACTGGCACCTTTTGGTTATTACGATGCGGTGGTCACGGCGCAATGTCAGCCGAAAAAAAATGGCTGGGTCATCCAGTATCACATTCACCTCGGGCCAGCAGTCGTTATTAAAAGCGTGGACATTCAAATTAATGGGTCGGGTGCCAATAATAAAAAAATTAAAAAGACCATCGATAATTTCCCATTGAAAAAAGGGAATGTTTTTAATTCCATTCAATATACTGCCGCGCGCGATAAATTATTTGATGTTGTTAACAATGAAGGTTATATCAAAGCGGTTTCGGGTGAGAGTAAGGTGTATGTGAATACCGATGCGCATACGGCGGCGATTAAATTAATCATCAATACCAAAGAACGCTATTATTTCGGTAAAGTGACGTTCAATCAAAATGCTTACAATCCTGACTTCATGCAGCGTTTTGATGTGCTCGGTGTGGATGAACCTTTTTCGAGTAATAAATTGCTGCAGTATCAGCAAGCCATGAATGGCAGTCGTTACTTTAAGCAAGTGTTAGTGATTCCGGATTTAAATGGTGCACAAGAATATCGTATACCGATTCAAGCGTCTGTCGTGCCAGTTAATTATCGTCGTTATGATTTTGGTTTGGGTTACGGTACTTTCACCGGTCCGCGGTTAACGGCGGGTGTGCACTTTCGCCGGTTGACGGATACGGGGCAATCATTAGAGGCATTATTAAAATTATCTTCGGTGCTCTCAGGGGTTGGGTTGAAATATTATATCCCAGGCCCGAACCCGCTGACGGAGCAATGGATTATCGGGGCGAATTATCAAAAATTTGTGCCTAAGAATGGTTCGAGTCATTCCAAGATGCTGACCTTTGGCTATTCGCGTAAAATGCAGCACTGGCAGCTCGCGGCGAATATGAATTATCTTTATGAACGTTATACGGTGAATGATCTGCCGCAACGTACCAGTCAGTTGTTATATCCCAATATCAATCTTGCTTATCTCAAGACTGACAATATTGTACAACCGAGTTACGGGCGTTCGCTGAATTTAATCTTGCAAGGTGCGTCCAATAATTTCTTATCCTCGACGAGTTTCTTGCAAGCCGAGGTGAAAGGAAAATTATTCATGACGCCGTTTAGTTTCGGGCATGTCATTGTGCGCGGCGATGTCGGTTATACCATTGTGAATGATTTATCTGAGTTACCGCTCAGTATGCGATTTTTAACCGGTGGTATGACGTCTATTCGCGGTTTTCCAGATAGCAGTATTGGTCCTGGTAAATATCTTGGTGTCGCGAGCATCGAGTATCGTCAGCATATTGCTTATGATTTTTCGGGCGCGGTGTTTTATGATGTGGGTACGGCGACCAATCACTTTGGTGCGCCGCTTGATCGCGGTGCGGGTGTCGGTATTGTGTACGAATCCGTTGTGGGGCCGATTAAATTATATGCTGGACGTGCCTTAAGTAAACGCGGTCATCCTTATCAAATTGAATTTAGCATGGGGCCCGAATTTTAATGACGAATTGGAAAGTCTTGTGCAAGGCTGTCATTCGTATTAGTGCGACGGTCTCTGTCGTGCTGGGTTCATTTTATTATATTGCGGGTACGCAGGCGGGTTTGAATCTGGTGTGGTCGGGTGTGGAAAGATTGCTGCCGGATAAAATTCACGTTGGCAGCTTGCAAGGCACTTTAATGTCGACACTGGCCGTGAAAGATTTTTCTTACGTCGATGAAGACGTCAGTGTTTCGATTCACGCGATGGCGGTGAATGCGGATTTAATCTCATTAATTGGGCATCGACTTGTTATTCGTGATCTACAGCTCGATGGCTTGCGCGTCAATGTGAAGTTACCGAAACCATCCACAACCGATCAATCAGCACCGTTTGATCCGAGTCAGCTAGTGAGTTTGATCAGCAGCATCACGATGGATCAGGCCGTCATTCATGATGCAGAAATCACAATTGCTGAAGCGGTGATTCGCTTTAACGGTACCTTAAATACCGCGTGGCAGATGGAATGGTCGGCGACGATCCCAGATTTTAGTCACGTATTAAATGGCTTGCACAGCCGTCTGGTCACGAATGGGCGTGTCAGCGGCAGCCGTTATCAGCCAGTATTACAGACTTCGTTTACGTTAGATAAATTTGCGAGTGGCGTGGTTTCTATTCAGTCGTTGCAGGGCAATCTACGGACACAGTATCAAAATTATCTTATGAGTGATGGTAAGCTGCGCGTGCAGGGTTTGAATATCGATGATTTTCTCGTCCCTGATTTCAATTTACAAACCACTGGACAGCTGCGCGGCGACAAGTTAACACAACAGGCAGTGGTGACGCTGAGTCCTGTTAATAAAATTAATGCGGATATTATTTTCCCGGCGCTGAAAAAAGTGGATGGCATCAATCAGGTATTTAAAGCCTCTGCCAAAGTAGATGTGAAAGACTTCTCGCAATTTAAAACACTCTTCATTGATGTGCCGCAAGTCAGGCAACTGACGGGACGCGTCACGGGGGGATTCACTGGTCGCGGCAGCTTATTGCATCCCGTGTTTGAGGGTGGCTTGCAGGCATCTCAAGGCAGTGTTTATATTCCCGCGGCGTCGACAACGCTAACTGATATTCAGTTAACGACGCGCTATCGTACAGGTGAGGCAGTGAAGCTCGGCGGTACGTTTACCGCAGGTAGTGGTACGTTGGCGTTATCTGGTACTTACGGTATTGAAGAGGCGGCGCTGCCGCTGAAACTGACCGTACGTGGCGCGGATATTTTGGTGAAAGATACCAAGGAATATACGATAAAAATCTCGCCGGAGATTCTGCTCGATTACCGTAATAATGATCTCGCGATTGACGGTAAAATTCTCGTTCCGCTCGCGCAAGTTCAGCCACTTGATTTTGGTGGTACCGCGACGCTACCGAATGATGTCGTGATTGTGAATCGTCAATCAGCGTCAGCTTCGGTGCCTACTAACTTATCGCTGCATTTGCAGGTGATATTAGGGGATCGCGTTAAAATTAAATATCGCGGTCTGGAAGCGAAATTAAAAGGTGCGATCACCATTCTCAGTGAGGATGGCAATCCCTTTACCGCAACCGGTGAGTTTGGCATTGCAAAAGATGGTACTTACCGTGCTTACGGACGTTCACTGGTGATTCAACAAGGCCGCTTAATTTATACCGGCAATCTGTTAACAAACCCTGGGATCAGTTTGCGTGCGACGCAGACCATCAAAAAAGTTGGCTTTTCGGGCAGCAGTCAATTTGAAGAATCTAATTTTAAACCGGTGTATGCGGGTGCCGATTCCCTGGTCGTCGGGATTGAAGCGAATGGCACGCTGGATAAGCCGCGCATTAGTTTATTCTCAGATCCTGCTGGATTAAGTCAGGGCGATATTCTTTCGTATTTACTGCTGGGTTATCCGCAGGCGCAAGCGAAAGGCACCAGTAGTCTTGCGCTCTTGAATGTGGTGACGGAGATGTATGGTAACGGCGATAAAAAAAATGTCGTCAATCATTTGCAGGAATCGTTAGGCTTGGATGAGTTGAGTGTGGGGACAACGGAATATTATGACGCGAATAATACGGGCGTCACCAATTCAGCAACGCATAACACCACGACCGTGAACCTTGGTCGTAATCTTGGGCGGAATTTGTCAGTGCATTATAGCGTTGGTATCTTCCAGCAAATTCAGGTGTTTAGTTTGCGCTATCAAATCAATCGCCATCTGGCTGTGCAGACGGAAACGAGTACGCTCGAGAACGGTGGTGATTTGTTGTATCAGCTAGAGAGTCGTGATTAGCGGTAGTTGTTTTAAGACAAAAAAAATCCAGGCTCGAGAGCCTGGATTCTTTTTTGTGAGAGTAACTGTTTATTTGTCAACAACAGTAACTTCTTCAGCCTGCAAGCCTTTCTGACCTTGCGTAACGGTAAACTCTACGCGTTGGCCTTCTTCCAGAGTTTTGTAACCAGTTGCGGTAATGGATTTGAAATGTACGAATACATCTTCTCCGCTATCGCGCTGAATAAAACCAAAACCTTTGCTGTTGTTGAACCATTTAACGGTTCCTTTTTCACGTGCTGCCATAAGTAATAAACCTTTATTAAAAAATGTAAATAAAACTGTAAATGTTCAAAGCGACTAGCGATAGTAGAAATGAACTCACATAATTTACCAGAAATCGGAACATTTTTGGTAGTAATAATTGCAAAATTTAGTGGGGCCGGCGGCCGTGAGGGGGCTAAAAAAGCCCAATTTAGGCAAGATTTATATAATAAACATTAAGTTAAAGTGTAAATGTCGTGGCGGGTGAATTGTGCTACTATGCGCGCCAACACAGAATAATCGGGTAAAAAGCCATCACATGGATAATTTAATCACACTAGAAAACGTCTCGCTGGCCTATGGGCTGGATGAATTGCTCGGCAAGGTCAAGCTCCAGATCGGCTCCGGCGAGCGCATCTGTCTTATAGGTCGCAATGGCGCCGGCAAGTCGTCGCTCTTGAAGGTCATCGATGGCAGTATCGCCGCCGATAGCGGCACCGTCTGGCGCAAGCCCAACCTTAGGATGGCACGGCTCACCCAGGAAATCCCCGAGACGACGACCGAAACCGTGTTTGAATTTGTCGCACAGGGGCTCGCTGAAACCGGTGCCATTCTTGCGGCCTATCACACGCTGACACACAAGTTAATGACAGGTCATGATGAAAGTGATTTGCTGAAACTGGAAAAGCTGCAACATCAAATTGATGTGCAAGGCGGTTGGGATTTTGAGCGTGAAATTAATACCGTGTTGACGCGTCTTGAATTGGATCCGGATGTATTAATCTCATCCTTATCGGGCGGCTGGAAACGTCGCGCTGCTTTAGCGCGAGCTTTAGTCACCGCACCCGAATTATTAATGCTCGATGAACCCACTAACCATTTGGATATCGAAGCGATTCAATGGCTGGAAGAATATTTATTAACAAGCAAGATCGGTCTTATTTTTATTACTCACGATCGTGCACTCTTGCAACGTTTGGCGACGCGCATTCTTGAATTGGATCGCGGCAACCTAACTTCCTGGCCGGGCGATTATCAAAATTTTCTGTTACGCAAAGAAGAATTACTGCATGCGGAAGATAAACAAAATGCTGATTTCGATAAAAAATTAGCCCAAGAAGAAAAATGGATACGTCAGGGTATTAAGGCGCGTCGTACTCGTAACGAAGGTCGGGTGCGGGCACTGGAAGCCTTGCGTAATGAACGTAGTAAGCGCCGTGAACAGTTGGGCAAAGTAAATATGACGGTCAGTGTTGCCGACTCTTCCGGGCATCTGGTGGTCGAGGCAAAAAATGTCACACATGCTTTTACTGATCGCACCGTGATTAAAGATTTTTCCATTCGCATTATGCGCGGTGATCGGATCGGATTAATTGGGCCAAATGGTGCAGGCAAAACAACCCTATTAAATATTTTATTAGGACAGTTGGCGCCGCAGCACGGGAGTGTCACGCAAGGCACTAAACTCGAGGTCGCTTATTTCGATCAAATGCGTGCCGCACTCGATATGGAAAAAACCGTGGCTGACAATATTAGCCAGGGTAGCGATACCGTTGAAATAAACGGCCAGAAACGTCATATCATTAGTTATCTGTCGGATTTCTTATTTACACCCCAACGTGCACTCACACCTGTGAAGGCATTGTCCGGTGGAGAATGTAATCGACTGTTATTGGCGCGATTATTTAGTCGCCCCAGTAATTTACTCGTCATGGATGAACCGACGAATGATCTTGATATTGAGACGCTGGAGTTGCTGGAAGAAATATTGGCTTCTTATAGCGGCACGTTGCTATTAGTCAGCCATGATCGAAGATTTTTAGATAATGTGATCACGAGTACGCTGGTGTTTGAAGGTAACGGTGTCGTTCAGGAATATATTGGTGGTTACCACGATTGGCTGCGTCAACGTAAAACGATAGAAGTGGTGAAGCAGACGCGCAAAAAAGAAGAAGTGAAACAGCCTGAGGCCGTTTCGGTCGCGCCGCGTAAAAAATTAAGTTTCAAAGAACAGGCGGAATTAAAAGAGTTGCCGCTACGTATCGAAAAAATGGAAGCAGATTTAAAAGAGCTGCAAGAGGTGACAACGCGTCCCGCATTTTATCAGCAGCCGCAAGATAAAATCACCGCCGCGTTGGCGGATTTGCAGAAGATTCAGGTAGAGTTGGAGCGTAGTTATCTGCGCTGGACAGAGTTGGATGAAAAAAATTGATTAATGACGCATGCCTGGCGTTTTCGGTCCGTCGGGGTCGGCTTTCATTTCTGTTCCGTGCCCGACACTTTTGGCGAAGCTAACAAGTCCTTTTTGCAGGCCATTGATGGAATTAATTTTGTCGCTGAGGTTTTGAATACTCTCCTCGATTTTGGCGTTGTTTTTTGTGCTGCCAAGTTCTTGAATTTTCGAAACAGCAACATGACCGTATTCTTCTTTCAGTGTTTTTAAGAGTTGATTGATCGCAGTTCTTTGTTGCGGGTCTTGAGACTGCAAAAACTTAACTTGATCAGGTTGGGGTGATTTTAAAAAACTCATGATCGGTAAGTTGGTGATGAATTCAATGATCAGTTTAGCAGAGATGGCGCGGTTTGTTACGGTTTGCATTGCGAGAAGATTAGGGTCAGGCTTGGGTATTCCTAAAAAAATATCCAGCGTTGCTTTGGTGGCGTCGCGTACTTTCGCGGCTTGATCGATTTCGTGTGGTTTTTTATTTAAGGCAATCGCCTCTGCATAGGCGTCATCAGCGTTACTCGCTTGTTCTTTTAAGGCCTTGATGAATGGCTGTAAGTCATTGTTTGTATTGTTGCGTGGTTTTGTCATCACTTATACCCGCAAATTATAGTTATGCCTATAGTATAGCAGGCATAAAAGAGTGCGTAGGTCATGGCAGGCGTTGTTGTGTAACCCAATTAATATTCTACAGATTCGTCATTGCGAGGAGCGTTTTGTGCGACGAAGCAAACCAGAAGAAATTCGTGAAATCTAACTTTGGGTATATCCTGGTTTGCTTGGGCCAAAAAGCGGCCTCGCAATGACGGTTAACGCAGCAACTTCTCCATGGTTAGCTAGCTGGATGATAAATTTGAATTTTTGTGGTTGTGATGTCCAGTGTAAGGCTTGCGGGTATTGTGCTTGTGGTATGATAGAGAGAAGAAAGGAGGTGTTTGATGAGCGTTTATAAAATAATAGTAGCCAATCTGATTTTCCTTCTCACGCTAACAGCCTGCGCGAGCAATCCGAGTGTTAATGCTTCGGTCGATACAGCGGGTGTCACCACACCGCCCATTAACTCAAATAGTTTCATCTATCGCAGCCCGCCAACCGCCGCTTTACAGGCGCATGGACTTGCAAGATAAATTAGGAGTCAGTGATGTCATTTCGGGTGATATTTTTGGTGTTGTTTATTTTCGCGATCTCTTTTACTGGCTTAATCATTTGGCAAATGATGGCGGAAAAAGTGCCTGAGCCACAATATAAAGTTGTGAGCACGGATGGTAATATAGAAATTCGTGATTATCCCCAAGTGCTAGTCGCGGAAGTGCAAGTCAAAGGCGAGCGTTATCGCGCAATCAATCAAGGCTTTCGCATCCTGGCTGATTATATTTTCGGAAATAATAAGCAGCATGCAAAAATGGGTATGTCAGCACCTGTGACGCAGCAAAACAATCAAATCGCCATGAATGCGCCTGTTATGCAAACCCAGCAAGGCGAGATGTGGGCGGTTCGATTCGTGATGCCAGAGAATTATAATCGTGAAACCATTCCAATGCCGGTGAATCCGGCGGTGAAGATTATTGAATTGCCGGCGCTTAAATACGTCGTGATCAAATTTTCGGGATGGAATACGGATAGCAATATTGAGCAACATAAACTGATGTTGCTTGAGTTTGTCAAAAAGAACCATCTGACGGTGACCGGCGAGCCCGTTTTAGCATTTTATAACCCACCCTGGATTTTGCCATTTCTACGTAGAAATGAGCTATTCTTTGAATTAAAGAATGACTGATTCCTCCGCAATAACAATCAGTTATCAATAGCATTGTCAGAGTGCCTGCTTTAATAATATACTGCCGCTATTATAATAATATGATTGGTGCAGGCAGATGCGTATTTTAGTCATCGAAGATGAAATCAAAACCGCCGAATATATCAAGAAAGGCCTGTGCAGCAGCGGCTTTTCTGTCGATGTTGAACATAATGGTGAAGATGGGTTACACGCCGCGCTGAACCTTCCCTACGACCTTATTATTCTCGATGTCATGATGCCAAAGCTCGATGGCTTTGATGTGTTATCGCAGTTGCGGCAGCTGAATCATGACGTCCACGTTATTTTCCTAACCGCACGTGATGCTGTGGAAGATAAGGTGCGCGGTCTTGAATTGGGTGCGGATGACTACCTGGTGAAACCTTTTTCATTCGCGGAATTATTGGCGAGGGTGCGCTCTTCCTTGCGCCGCAACACGCCGCGCAATAATCACGAGCTCACCATTGCTGATTTGAAGATTGATTTGGTCAAACATAAAGTCGAGCGCGACGGCAATCGTATTGATTTATCCCCAAAAGAGTTTGCTTTGCTCGTTTTACTCGCACAGCGTGATGGTGAAGTCTTGTCACGGACGTTTATCGCTGAAGCGGTGTGGGATATTAACTTCGATAGTGACACGAATGTTGTCGATGTGGCGATTCGTCGCCTGCGCCAAAAAATCGATGATAACTTCGAAAATAAATTAATTCACACTGTGCGCGGCATGGGTTATTTGCTCGAGGCGCGTGAATGAAACAAAAAATTTATTCGATTTATGCACAGTTAACCTTCTTATATACCATTGCTATTGTTTCCTTGCTGATGTTAGTGGCGTTTGCCTTTTATTGGGAAACGCAAAACGTCATGAATCAGGCGGATTATAATTTCGTGACGGAAGAGGTTGGCAACATCATTTCAATTATGTCCGACGATCAACAAGATAGTGAGTTGTTGAAAAAAGCGGTGATCGATCATCCGGTGCGTACGCGTAATTCTTTGTATCGCTATTACGTGCGTATTTTTGATGTTGCCGGCAAGCCCTTAATGGAAACGCCGGGTCTTGGCACCTTGATTGCTGTGCCGGTGAAACACGAGCTTGATGGGGTGTTACAGAATCAATTCACTTGGAAATCTTATCACGGTGATCATTACCTGACGTATGTTGCACCCGTTAGATCGGCTAATGGTGCCTTGAGTGGTTATGTACAGGTTGCACTAGACACTTCGTATCAGCACGCTATTACGCACGATCGCCGTATTTTTGTCGGCTTATTGGTGGTTGGGATGTTGTTGTCACTCCTGATCGGTCAGTACGTCACGCGCCGTGGTTTGCGTAGTCTTGATATGTTGACCGATACGGTTAAAACCATTTCGACCAGTTCGCTGAATCAACGCTTTGATCTGCAATTACTACCGAAGGAGCTGTCGACGCTCGGCGAGTCCTTCAATCAGATGCTCGATCGAATTGAAACATCGTTTGCACGCATGCATCAAATGTCTGCTGATATGTCGCATGAGCTACGCACGCCCATCACTAATTTGATCGGCCAAACGGAATTATTATTATCCTACAATCATTCTGAGGCAGACCTTCGCGCTGCGCAATCCTCTAACCTCGAAGAATTGCAACGTATGGCCTCGTTGGTCGAGAATATATTATTTTTAGCGCGCGCAGAGAGTCAGCAACCCGAAATAGATAAGCAGATGATCGATGCCGCGGATGAAATCGCAAAAATCTGCGAGTATTATCAGGCTATTTCAGATGAGAAAAATATCAAAATCATTCAGGAAGGTCATGCACAATGTCGCGTGAATGTCGTGATGTTCCGTCGCATGATTAATAATCTGATTTCGAATGCCGTTAAATACACCTTGGGCCAAGGCGAGATTCATATCAAGATAAGTCGTGATGATCGTCACGTGCGTATCCTGGTGGCAGATAACGGTATCGGGATTGCAGCGCGTCATATTCCACGTTTATTTGATCGCTTCTATCGTGTCGATGACGCACGTTCAGCTGAAATCAGCGGTACTGGCTTGGGGTTATCCATCGTCAAGTCAATTGTGGATTTGCATCACGGCAGTATTACGGTGTTGAGTGAGACGGGTGTGGGAACGCAGATTGAAGTGATTTTGCCAAGACAGGCTTAACTAAGCCAGCCATGCGTTCGCATCGCTGGCGTTCAATCTTATAATCTTTCGGCTTGCTCGCGCATGACTTGACTGGCATGGGGATGCGCCAGTGCAAAACCGCGAAAGATCGCGACGCTTAATTTGAGGGTGACAAGTTCAGTGGCTGCGGTAACGGTTGCCGTGCGTAATCCTGTTAATGAGTAAAACCCGCGTTCGCTTAAACCAATTGCCGCACCATCGCTTAACGTAACAATTTTTTCAGTGATGGTTTGGTGATTTTCCAGGTGAGAGTGGGTCACATCTGCCTGACCTTTGACGATAATGAAAACGCTATCCACATGCGCGCCTTCTTTAACAATCACATCCCCCGGTTGGAACACTGTTTCGACGAGCAAGGTGGCGAGCACATCAACCTCTGCGTCGTTCAGATTCGCAAAACAGGCTTGTTTCTTGACGCAAATTTTTCTCATTTCCAAATCAGTCAGGTCTGCCATTGTCTCATCCTAGTCATGATGTTAAGGCTTACTGTAACGGTCCGTGTTAGTGATTGGGGCTTTACTCCCTTATTATAACTCAAAAATTAACGATTGGGGGGTTAGTGGCTTTGTTGGGTAGGTCGTCATTGCGAGCCCCCGCAGGGGGCGTGGCAATCCATTAATGTATGTAAATACAATATATTAGGTGATTTCTGGGTTGCTTCGTCGCAAAATGCGCTCCTCGCAATGACGGTCTCCATATAAGACGCGCTACTGCCTATAAAGCCACTTCACCAGATCTGCCATCACCAGCGTATCCTTGCGGCAGTAATCCAATAAAGCCACCTCAAGCTCACGCTTGCGCTCTGGCGTGGTGGTTGGCGCGATGATCTTTTCGAAGGCTCGCTGTGCCTCGCCACCATTGGCAACGGTCATCCCCGCGTAACTTTGCTCATCGCCTAAGATAGCAGGTGCGACATACTTCAAGCTAAAGCTGCCCGCAAACGCATTATCGTAAACATCAGCGCGGAAAATGGGTAAGGGATCGACGATGCGCTCGGTGAGGGCAAGTAATGCTTCGGCATCAGCTGGCGAAAACTCGGCAAGTTCCATGATGCGTGACGATTCAAATTTACCGTAATAAGCGACTATCGAGCCACATGTTCCGCAGGCGGCAAGTAAAGCTTTAATTAAGGCAGGGCGTGGATCATCGTTTTCCGTATATAAGAATTCATGATGGGTATAGTCGCCATCGGGTTGTTCCTGAATATGCACACTAAATTGAAACGGTACTTGCATGTACGGCCCGCAACCCACGTAACGCGGAATCGCAGGATTAATCGTTTCAAAATCTAAAAATACTAATGGAAACGTCCACGTGTTGATGGCTTCTTTGATGGCAGCCTGATTCACGAAGCGTTCTCCGGATTTGAAAACATCGACCATGCGTTGCTGTGCCTCGGTTAAATCCGTTAAGCGCGGATCATCGAGTGCGATAATATTTGCCTGATACAACTCCCATTTGCGATCTTTGATGCCGGGTAAATTAAAGATGCTGACAGGTGGAATATCTTTCCAGCAATGCGCCTTGAAGGGGCATTCCGTTGGTTCATTGCAATGTGGGCCAATATCCACTTCTGGTATTTTATCTTTGTAAATGGTTTCTAATATTTCTTTAATGTCAGGTTGAACGCTAGGATAATGTTCGCGCATCTCCTGCGTGACATCAATTTTCAAAAATAAATTCTCGAGATTTGGAAAGCGACACTCACGATTCAAATGCATGATGTGAATTTTCTCGATGGGTAAACCACCTTTCGCCATGATCCAGGTTTGCAAGCCCACATCATCAATGTGTTCTTGCTTGACGCTGGTCGTCGATTTCACTTCGTAAATACTCCAGCGTTTACTCTCGTGCGAGTAGGTAATGATATCGGCGCGTGCGTAACAACCCATGTATTCAAACGCGGCTTCGTAAATGATGGGTGTGCCCGCGGCAATCAACTCGCGCGTTTTAGCGAGAGCATCACCAAACTCCCAGGGTTTGCAATCCACCAGTGTGCCCCCGGGGATGTACCGGCGTGCTGTTTCACCCACGAGGTTGCCCTGATCGAAAAGAGCCTGCAGCTCTGGGGTAACAGGGGGTTCAAGTTGGGGTTGGTGAATGGTGAGATAAATGGACTTCAGGCAGCGGTAGCCGCGCATGAGTTTGGTTTTGCTTAAAAGTTTGGGGATGCGTTTCATGGCCGGCTTTTTGTTTAAAAAATGACAGGTTGCAAAAATGATTGAGGGGGTAGTATAACTTTATAATTAATTGAATTTACATATCTAAATGAAACCTGTAACGTGCGTTCTAGTCTGAAATCCATACCTGAAGTCAAAAAATTTGCGATAATAGACATAGTATGGACAACAACGTGAATGGAGTGCAGAAACATGAGGCAATTATTTATTACTAAGTCAGTCTTTTTGATTACCCTAAGTATGGCTGTTACCAGCTGTATGTATAACACCGAAGCCACCGGCATGAATAAAACTGTCGCCTTGGGCGGCCCCGAAGCGGTTGCCAACAATGGCGGCCCTGTCGAAGCAGCAAGACCAGCCACCGCACTGCAAACCGCTAGCGGCGGCCCCGTTGGCGGCTACATTGAACAGTACATGGACGCGAACGACCGATCCAAAATGATTCGCGCGCTGGATGGCGGGTTAGGTAAATCCATCTCCTGGAAAAACCCGGTCAGTGGCGCAAGCTTTGCTGTGACACCCTTACGCAAAGTATCAAGTGGCGAAGGTATCTGTCGCGCTTACAGCATCACCATGACGAAAACCGGCGTGACCGATAAAGTCGGCGGCACGGCGTGTATTGGTGACGACGGGGTGTGGCACGCAGCAGGTTAATTTTTTATAACCACGAGGTCAGGCTGATGGAAATGATGTCATCGGGTTCTGATAAACTTGAGGCCCTCACGATACTGGTTGCGGATGATGATCCTGCCACCCGTATCATGTTAAAAACCGCCTTAACTGGTTGGGGCTTTAAAGTCGTGGAAGTGGAAGATGGTGATGCCGCCTGGCGCGCCATCAATCAATTTGATGCACCACAACTTTTGCTGCTAGATTGCAATATGCCGGGACAAGATGGTTACGCACTGACTGCTCGCATTCGCAAAGAACTCTCTTCAGACTATAATCCCTATATCGTTTTATTGACGCATGCCGGTGGCTCCGAAAATGTGGTGCGCGGACTTGATGCAGGGGCAAATGAATTTTTAACCAAGCCTTTTCATGTCGCTGAATTACGTAGCCGTATCCTCGTGGGCGAAAAGATTGTGAGATATGAAACCGCGCTAGCGGAACAAAACAAACAGTTAAAATACTATATTTCACAGATTGAAGCGGCGAGTAATCTGGTTGTGAATGCTTCGCAAAGCCTTGGTACAGCGATGCGTGACGCGCATAACAAGGGTAAGCTGCCAGGTGATAACGAAGAGCTGAACACGCTCAATACTGCACATAGCGCGATGGATGAAATAGCTGATGTGTTTAAGAATTTCCATCCGGAAAAATCCTCAAAGAAAACCAAGTAGCCGCCTTATCTCTCCTTCGGAGACATGTTCGTTGCTGCCTCTCTCATGACAAAACAACGTTGCTGCGTGAATCAAGTCATGCAGGGATTCGTCGTTGCGAGGAGCGTTTTGTGCGACGAAGCAATCCAGAAAATATTCATCACGTGGGACTTTGGTTCTTTCCTGGATTGCTTCGGCCGAAAAGCGGCCTCGCAAAGACGGTTTACGCAATAACGCCTGACAAAACTGTCATCTTAACGTCATCGTTCCGTCATCTCTGCTTGTTATGATTATTTGTAAAATGAATAGAAAAGGATAGCCGCATGCTGCGAAGCTTTTTTTCGACGCCAGCTAACACCTGGTGGAACCTGTACGTCACGAATGCAGAGCCTGAGAAAGTGCTGGCAGCCTTGGCGGTGCGTGACAGGGGTGGCAGGACGGTGTTGATGCAGGTCTTTGCGGTGGGAGAACCTGAAACGGCTGGGTGTAAAATTCTGCAAATTCTGGATGGTTATCTCGAGCAGGGGGTGTCTGCTGCGACCATTCACGGGCTATTCACGATGCATCATGATCACAGTGTGGAGGAGTTTCCTGGATTTGTGCCAGCCGGTAATCTGCCTATCCACTGGCAGGCGTTTCTGCAGAAGCTTCAGGAAAAGATGGCCAAACCGCGCGAATACTCTCCAGAATCTGAAAGATGCCGCTGTGTTTAAAATTGGCACGGATCTTTCCTTGTGTCTTGGGGTGAGATTCTCTATATTTCACTCACTATGATTACTCTTAAAAATATAACAATACGCCGCGGCCCCCGCGTGCTGCTCGAAAACGTCAATTGGACCATCTTTGCAAGACAGCGCATTGGGATTATTGGTTCCAATGGCACCGGCAAAACAACCCTATTTACGCTCTTATTAAACGAATTTCAGCCCGATGCGGGCGATATCGATCGCCCGAAGCAGTTGAGAATTGCCCACGTGGCGCAGGAAACCCAATCGGCCAGTATGTCGGCGCTAGATTATGCGCTGGATGGTGACGATGAATTGCGCGCGCTCGAGGCCAAAATTCGCCAAGCCGAAGTCGACGACGACGGTATGCGCATCGCTGAATTATATGAAAAATTATCGGTGATTGATGGTTACACCGCGCCGGCACGTGCCGGGCAGTTGTTGAGCGGGTTAGGCTTTACAGCCGAAGAACAGCAAAAGCCCGTGTCAGCGTTTTCGGGCGGCTGGCGTGTGCGCCTTAATTTGGCGAAGGCCCTGATGACGCGTTCAGACGTGCTGTTGCTCGATGAACCGACTAACCACTTGGATCTCGATGCCATTTTATGGCTGGAGCAATGGCTCAGTAAATATCAAGGTACCTTGCTGATTATCTCGCATGATCGTGATTTCCTTGATGTGACAATTGATCACATTGCGAAAATTTCCAATCAGAATTTGAAGATGTACACGGGGAATTATTCTTCGTTTGAAACTCAGCGTGCCACGGAATTGTTACTGCAACAATCCGCCTATGAAAAACAACAAAAACAATTAGCGCACATGCATGATTTCGTCGAGCGTTTTCGCTATAAAGCTAGTAAAGCACGACAGGCGCAAAGTCGTTTGAAAGCGATTGAGCGTATTGAGCTGGTTAGTGCCGTGCAGTCTGAATCGGAATTTCATTTTGAAATTCCATCGCCCGTCAATGTGCCGAATCCGCTGATTAGTTTAAATCACGTTGATGTGGGATACGGCGATAACATCATTATCCGTAATTTAAATTTTTCCATTACGCCGAAAGATAGAATCGGTATTCTCGGACCGAATGGTGCGGGTAAATCCACTTTAATTAAAGTGCTCGCGCAAGAAATGCCGCCAGTGAATGGCGAGTGCGTCACGTCATCCGGCTTGCGTATCGGTTATTTTGCGCAACATCAAGTCGATCAACTGGATTTAAACGCTTCGCCATTAGTGTTGCTGCGTCGTATTGCTGAACAGAAAACAGAACTCGATCTCAGAAAATTTCTGGGCAGTTATGGCTTCTCGGGTGATCGCGTTAATGAAGCGGTGAAGTGTTTTTCAGGTGGCGAAAAGTCGCGTTTAGCCTTGGCTTTACTCGTGTGGGCGAAACCGAATTTGCTATTATTAGATGAACCCACTAACCACCTTGATCTTGAAATGCGAAATGCCTTGAGTTTGGCGTTGACGGAATACGATGGTGCGATGATTTTAATTTCGCATGATCGCTATTTAGTGCGCAGCACCACCGATACCTTATTATTGTGTGCCGATGGCAAACTGCAAGACTTCGACGGTGATTTGAATGATTACCAGAAATGGTTATTTGATTACTGCAAAAACCGTCACGCCACTTCAGCGGCTCCCGCTTTGAATGCGAAGAAAGAGCAGCGTCGCCTGAATGCGGAAGAGCGCGAGCAGCGTCGTCCATTAATGGAAAAAATTACCAAGCTCGAAGCTGAATTGAAAAAACTGCAAAAAGAAACGGCGCGCATTGAAGTGTTGCTGACGGATCAAACGCTGTATGAAGCCGATAAAAAAGAAGAGTTGAAAAAGCAGTTATTATCCTTGAGCCAATCGAAAGCTGCGCTTGAAAAGGTGGAATTAGAGTGGCTAGAAGCTTGTGAAGAGCGCGATAGCTAGACTCTCCGTCATTGCGAGGAGCGCTTTTTGCGACGAAGCAAACCAAGCTCTTGACTTTGTTTTCTATGAAGCTTTTGCAAGAGAGCGATAGATAAAACCAGGCTCGAGGAAAAGAAATTCCATCTTATCGAATTAATAAATTATGAATGTCTCGTTTGTAGGTAGAGATACAATATGCCAAGGTCTGGTTTGCTTCGTCGCAAAAAGCGCTCCTCGCAATGACGGGTGATAGATGCGGCATTGCCCACTCTGACCCTATCCAGGCCAGTACCTCGCTGGCCTATTATTATGCTAAACTCCGCGCATAATAATTAAAACAAACGCGCACGCCGGAGTAATAGATGCAACGCATTGATAAAATATCAAATATTCTTGACGAATCACCCATTACGCTAGCCCTTAGTTTTGAGGATGTCGATATCCTCATTGAAAATTGGGATGACATGCTGGCTTTGATTGAGCAGGCAAAAGAGGTAGATGCAGCGAATTTGAGTGAGGCGCTTGCGGTTGTAGGGTTGCTTCGGGTTGAACATTTTGCCAAATTTATGGATCAACAGTTGCGTCTTCGCGTCGTGGATTGTAATAGTCGCGCCATGCAAGTACTCAAAACGATGGTGCGCGAAGTGGCGCCGCGCGTGTTGTCGAAGAATGAGCTCAGTCGATTTTTATTATCGTTTGTGACACAACCGCTTGCGTTTATTTTTTTCATTCAAGATATGAAGTTTATGCAAGATATGATGTCGGTGGTTGAGGTGGATTTCCTCGAAGTGATACTCACACAGATATTTGCGTCACCTGAATTTACGGCTAATGTTTTGCCGTGGTACGTCATTATCCGTCAAGCATCTATCCACTTGCCAATGGAATATGCCGACCGAATTTTCGAGCGGTATATGCAGGGTTTTGATGCGTGGGAGGTCGTGCTGAGAGATCGACGCGACGTCGGTCAATCGCATATTTTCAGCTCGAAAGATATCTGTCGTGAAGAAATTGTGCCGATGGCGGAGCGGATTCTACCGAAACATACTAGACAAATTCTGCAGCGTTTAGTTGATTATGATATCACTTGGCGAAAAATCTTAGAGTGTCGGCGCGGCATTACATTTTTGTTGAGTAAATTGAGAGATAAATTCGATGACATCATCATCGATAAATTATTCAGGCACGATGCAGAAGAATGGCAAGCGTATCTCGTTCGTGAAAAGATGGTGCCGGGGTATCAGAGTGAAAAATATAGCTCCGCTGCCTTCCAGAAATTTCATGCCTTCCTGATAGAGTTGTCGCTGAAACAACGCAAGTTAATCATGGAAAAATTAAGACAACATCATATTTCGCTGGTCTCGATGGTGGTGACGCATCACGTCCTTGTAAATACCGCTTTGTTTTATGTCGAGCTGGGTGACGATCCATCTGTGATATTACCAGGTGATGATCAAGATGCGCTGGCCTATTTTATGCAAAGCCGCCAGAACCGTTGTCGCAGTGATAATGAATATGAAGTGTTATTCAAGCTACTTGAGCATGGTTGCAACCCGAACCAACCCGTTATTGATTTTGAACCCTCACTGAGTTATTGCGCGGCCATCAAAGCAGATTATATCCCCAGGTTTTTAGCATACGGCGTTTACATGGAAGACCCCGTTAAAATATTGCGTATCATGGTTGAGAATCAAACCCTGACACTCGACATTTATAAAGCGATGCTGCGTTATGTGAATGTTAACTTACTTATCCATTTTGATTTCCCGGACAATTATGCAGAAATCAGCGCATTCGCCCTGCGTCTGATGAGCAGTGAAGTTTTTAGTGTGACCGAAGTTAAAAGCTTGGTAGCGCCTGCAGTCGTGAAGGATGTGTCAGTGACAGGGTTGTCTAAAAATACCTTTCTCGCGCTTTGCTTTATGTATGTCGTCGGTGGCGATCAATATGAGCCTGTGATGGCTTATACATTCGCAAGCCTGCCAAAAGATATTTTGATGAAGATAGTCGCCTTGTGTGAGCCGGCTTTTCAGCTTCAGGAAGGTCGCGATTTGCTAGATGCTTGCACGCAACAAAAAGATTTACTGAGACACTTAAGAACTTTCCCTGTTGCGGTAGATGCTATGCAACACAGAGATCCCAGCAGGAAAGACCGATCCGTATTCAGTTTCTTTTTACCTGCCGATAAACTCGCGATAGCCTATTGGCAACTAAAGACGAAGCTGCGTCTTGAAGAAGCCAACGATGCAGAGCATCAGTTAACCGCTTGCAGAGAAAAATCCGTGCCACACGTCTTGCGTCACGTCAGTCTCTATCAACATCCTGGGCGCAATACGGCCTTGATGAACAGCCTTGCTGAGGTCGAGTTGTTGGCGGAGTCGGAAGATTTGTGGTTTGAGCTGCAGAGAATGAGCTAACCATCTAAACAAGCGTCAGTGATGACTGACGCTTGTTCGATGCGTGTGAAGCTAATTAAGAATCCCTATCACGGCGTCCTGAATCACGGCCGCGTGAACCACCTTGTGAAGAACGACCGCTACCCTGACGACGTTGTTGTTGCGGGCGTCGGGTGGTGGCGACATCGCCTAACGCACGTTGCGGTGCGGCCAGCGTGTAATCGAAGCCTTCCGCGTGCACTTCTTCAATCGGTCGACCCAGCACGCGTTCAATGGCGCGTACTTCAGATTTATCTTCATTTGTGATCAGCGTAAACGCTTCGCCTTCTTTCGCCGCGCGTCCGGTTCTGCCGATGCGGTGAATGTAAGCTTCAACGGTGCTTGGAATGTCGTAATTAATCACGTGTGAAATGCTGGACACATCAATACCGCGTGAGGCGATATCGGTTGCCACCAGAATTTGTAGCGTGCCATCACGAAAGCCGCGCATCGCTGACTGACGTTTATTTTGTGATAAATTACCTTGCAACGACGTGGCGCTAAATCCGGCGTCACTCAGTTTCTGTGCGACTTTTTTCGCTGTGTGTTTGGTACGCGTGAAAACGAGCACAGATTCCTTCGCCGTTTGCTGCAGAATGTGCATCAGCAAAGCGGTTTTCAAATGTTTCGGCACTGGGAATAAAGCTTGCTTGACAGTTGTTGCAGGGGCCGCGCGACTGATTTCAACTTTCAGCGGATCGTGTAACACATCATTCGCCAAATCATGAATCGCGGCGGGCATGGTCGCTGAAAATAATAAAGTCTGACGTTGCTTGGGCAAGAAGCGGAGAATTTTACGGATGTCTGGTAAAAAGCCCATATCGAACATTTGATCTGCTTCATCGAGTACCAGAACTTCAGCTTTGCTTAAATTGATGGTGCGCTGCTGGATGTGATCGAGCAGACGGCCAGGGCAGGCCACCACAATTTCCACGCCGTGGGCGAGGCTTTTGATTTGCGGGTTAATGTTGACGCCACCGTATAAGGTGAGGCTGCGCAGTTTCGTGCCTTTGGCATATTCTTCAATCGCTTCATGGATTTGCTGAGCGAGTTCACGTGTTGGCGCAATAATCACGGCGCGCACGACACCGCGTGGGCCCTTCATCAGGCGGTCGATAATCGGCAAGCCAAATGCGGCTGTTTTACCCGTACCCGTTTGGGCGAGGCCCATGACGTCTTTACCCTGCATAATTGGGGTAATGGTTTGCTGCTGAATGGGGGTTGGTGTTTCGTATCCTTGGGCTTTAATGTTTGCCAGGATCGTTGGGTTTAAATCGAAAGAATTAAAATTCACTTACAAGACCTATAGTTAGTTTAGTTATGGTGCCCACTTTATGTTGGGCAGACGGGCATTCTACCACAGCGTCAGGAATTGTGCAGTTCGACTTTGCGGCCATTCGCACGGGCCACTTGAAATGCGGGCAATATCCGGGTTATATAGGCATCATTCAATCAAGTAGACCCCAGCCATGCCAGAATCAGAAAAACAGCTTCCCGATGTCCTCAGTAAGACGCAGCGCAAGAAAGACATGATTGCCCTGCAAAAGCTGGGTGAGCGTCTCACCAAGCTCTCAGACTCCCAGTTGGCCAAGTTGCCGCTGTCCGAAGAATTGCTGGAGTTAATTCATGCCGCACAAAAATTGAAAACGCATGAATCCATCCGGCGTCATCTGCAGTATGTCGGTAAAAAAATGCGCGCGGTCGATGCTGAGGCGATTGAGAAAGCGTTGAAGAAAGTGAATAAATAGAAGGTCATGCCTCGCGATTCCGCGAGGCATGCCAGGCTTAGATTAAAGTTCGATAACTGGGTCACGGCGAACGTCTGCCTCAGAGCCTTCTTGCTGTGCTGCAGGCTTCGAAAACAAACCCACTTTTCTGGCGCTAGCCGCATCATGGAAGTGATGCAGGGCATACTCATCGCCAGTTCGTTTTAAAGACTTGTGCACCATCACGCATGCGGTCGCTGTCAAACAAACACCAAGCCCAACGAAAGCGAGTCCGATCGGCAGCAGGAATAGCGAGGCCGCCATGAAGGCGCCGCACGCGATCACTGCAGCGCCGAGGAAGGCTAAAGCAAGCGATCCTACCATTGCGGGGTAATTACGTTTTTCACCGGAATGATTTCTTTCGATGACGGCTGCGAATGCATCACGATTAGCAGGCGTGTTATTGTCCAAGATTTTTTTAGCAGCGATGCAAACGTCGGCCGTAAGTCCCTTCTGTTGACCTGGCTCGTATGACGATGCCAATGCAAACCCTGAATCAATTAACAATTGTTGTGCGGGCGTTTTATTTTCCTGTACGTTTAATTGAGTCAGTCGCTGCATTAAGGCTGTATATGCTTCTGCTCGTTGCCGTCTGCTGATTTCAGCGTTTTGATGGAGCTTATTGGTAGTGTACTGTTGAAGTCTCTCATGAATTTCTTGTTCTTTATTGATCTGTTCCTGTAAGTGTTTATGCAGGACTGGATTGCTATTTGCAAAGTCTGCGTATAAGTAGAGTTGTTGCATCTGAGTGATGCTACATGAAATTTTGTGGGATTCTCCGCTGATGTCGTGAAGTTCTAAGGTGCCGGCTAAGGCGTTGAACTCTTCCTCTGTCATGTCATGTTTAAATAATCTTGTTTGCATAAATACTCCAATTTTTTATTCTAAAAGTGTGTTGATTTAAATTCCTGGTGCAAATACATGTCCTACTGCTGCGCCGATCATCGATGGCTTTTCACGCGCGGCGAATAATCCCAACTTGCTTGATTCAACCGCGGCGTCATCGAAATGATGAAGTTTTTTTGCATCGCCACAACGGATGGAGCCGGCCACGGCCCAGCTGATGCCTGCTATTAGGCCCATCGCTCCTAATAGTATGAGTGGTCCGCCTAGTTCAGCTAACACGCCCGTGCAGAGCAGCGCGATGCCAACTGCAATAATGGCGGCGCTGAGGAACGCGATGGCCACGCCCGCTGTAATGGAGCTGTAATTACGCTCACCGTTATCAAGATTTTCATTCTTATCGATCACAATTCTGAATCTAGCCTGTGTGTCTGCATTGTTCGCCACTAACACATTTTTCGCAGCTACCAAGACTTCTTTGCTGTAGTTCGTGTCCGGGTGGTTGCGATAGGTTGCAGCAAGTTCATTAGCGGCGCTCAGTAACTCTGACGTATGCTGATGGTTTGCTTTGCAGGTGTTTAGGCAGTCGATAAAATCTCTGTATTCTTGCGTATCGTTTAACGCTGATTCTTCTTCTGGTGTGCTGTCTGGTAAGGCTGTTTCGGCAGCTTGTTTTAATTGGGCGGCAAGAATGTTTTCTTCTTTTTTAATCGCTTCACGACGAGCTGCGGATAATGTAGCGCAGGCTTGATCGATTTTTTTCATCTTCTCTATAAGTGCATCCATGCTGTCTTGAAGTAATTGGATGTCGTTGTTGGTGGTGATATTGATTTTTTCAATTTTTTTAATTTCTTGTTTAAGTTCCTTTTTTTCTGATTTTTTTGTCGCTGCCTTTTTTTGTTTTTTCAGGGCGGAAAGTTTTGTGGTATTCGTGATTTGGGATAGGGTTAAAGCGTCAAGTTTGCTTTGTTTTTTCCTGTACTTAGCGATGAGCGGTTGACGGCTATTCCGTTCGGTTTTTAGTTCTTGTGTCAGCTGTTCACTTAACTTTAATTTGCGGAGCATGTTGGTATCCTCGGTTTTGTGTGGAATCAATTATATTAATGATGGAGTCGCTGCGTTTTGTGGTGAGTCAGGCTCGCTAGCGGGCTGGATGGTTTCCTGGCGATGAAAGAAAAGCCCAATTTTAGTGGTAACGTCAGCAGCATGGCGCGCCTGATTACCAAAGTGGGTTAATGATCTTTCTTCTTCCGATTGTTTCACCAGTGAGCGAATAGCCGGTGCACCAAAAGCGAGGAATGTTAACAGTCCTGCTGCAATTAACCCTGCGCCGATCAAACCGCCAACCCCGGTGACCAGTAGTGCAATGCCTGCCGCGATGGCTGCTATGGAGAGGAAAGTGATGATGATGGCGTGTGGAGCGTGAGAAGTTCTATGCTGGCGTTCGGGTTCGCATTGAATGGATGTAAGCAAAGCATTGCGGTTTTCAGGGGTATTGTCTTCCAGAATTTGCTTGGCCTGTGTTAAGACTGTGTCGGCGTGATCTGTCTCGATGTAGCGAAATGTTTGTGCCAGGGCTAAGCCCGCGTCATTCAAAAGCTTATCGGCGTCATTGAGGTCTGGGTTGGTGTTTCGGGTATTGAGGCACGCTATCAGGTCTAGATAAGGCTGACTGTCAAAATCATCATCTTCTTCCGGTTCTTCTTGTGGTGGAACTGCTGCCTGATTTCGTTTTGCTTCGATGAGTAACTTAATTTGTTCTTGTAGTGCTAATTCATTATTTTTTGCAAGAGTGAGTTCTTTAACTCTTTTAACAATTGCATTAACCAGAGCGGCATTTTTTTCTTTTTCTGCATGGAGTGCATCGAATGTTTTTTTATTATTGATGGTGCCTTTGAGTGCTTTCTTTGCCGCGTTTCGCGCAGCGCGGGGCGCTTTTTTATTATCTTCCTCAATGGCAATGTTACGTGAAATTGCTTCGACACTCGCCTGGCTAGCGCTGAGTTCATGCTCAAGGTCTTCAGGGGTCATGTCCGCCGCAAGGTTCGACAGTTCTTCGGCTGTAAGATGGGGGGCAAGGATGCGCTGACTTAGCATTAAGGACTCCACGATTTATCAGTTATAATTATGGGCGCTAGAGTAGCACAAATACTAGCCACATCGCAATATATGGACAATAAGCAATCAATGATGTCGAGGTGACTTATATGGTATTGATAAATAAGAATTATTCGCTTGATACGCTTAAGAAGATCGATGAGGAAAGTCGCGAATGTTTGCGCAAAATTCATACATTTTATTTTCATCTTCGCTTTAAAACGCATGATGCCGAGTTGGCGGCGGCAGCGCAATTGGTTTATGACGAAGCCAAGGCGCTACGCAAATCGATGTCACTGGATCGTTCGGCTGAGGTGGTAGGGTTTCATCTGGCGGTGAAGGGGGTCGTGGCGGTCCTGGAATCGCCGCGCAATGTGCACAGAATCAATGAGCTTGACCAGATAGCCGCAGAGGCGGCGCCCGGTAAGCCCAGCGCGTGGGCGAAATTTTGGGGTGCGGTGACGTTGTTGGTTGGGGTGGCCATGACGGTTTTGTCGGTGCTCGGTCTACCGTTTACTGGAGGTCTTAGCGGGTTTGGGATTTTTGCGGGTGGTGGTGTGATGATAGGCGGTATTGCGCTCATCACGCATGGGTGCCGCAAGCATCGATTGGCGAGGGCGGTCGATGGTGTTGCGACCTTAGCGAGAGACAGGCTGGCGCCGTAAGCGCCTCTTAATCTTTCGCCAATAAAAATGTGGTAGCCTCGCGTATCATTCAAATAATAATAAAAAAAGAGAAGAAGATGGCCTTTGATCGCGGGTTATTATTTCCAGTTGAACAAGAAGATTCAAAAAAGTATTTATTCGCCAACGTCGTGCCGATGAGCGTTGTGAAGGATGTCGTCGTCACTGCTGTACGTGATGACTCCTTGCAAACACTCGCAAGGTTATCACGAACGTGCTGGGGAATGTATGCGGTGTGTCAGCCGAACCTCACGCGTGCTAGAGATCTCGCTTCGCAACTTTTGGACTGTGTGATTGCCTGTCGCTATGCGCAAGCTGCTGCTATTTTAAAAACATCACCGACGTCTATGTTTGTGCAAGGACTAGCGGTTGATGTCGATGGTGTTGAAATAGATAGAAGTCCATTGCATCACATTGTGAGAATTTCACATAAACGAATGTTTGATGTTTTTAAAGATTACGCGAGTGAGCATCTTGAAACGTTTGTACAGCATGCCAGTGCGCAAGAAGAAAAGTTGGACCTGGATTTATTTACGCGTTGTTGTGATGGCTATCATGATCTTCATCAGCGCTGGAATGACGACAATCTTTCTGGGGATGAAGATTCAGAAGATGAATCACAACGTGTGATTGAAGTTTGGCGTACCCAGGTAGGTGGAGCGCAGCGTTGCTATTTGCCTTTGCATTTACTGCAAGAGATGCTGGTTATCGGTGAAGGTGAAGATGATCGATGGCAGTTGACGAATCACGACTTTGATGAACCGCTGCCGGAAAAGTGGCGTATTTCAAGTAGGAAATGGGGTGAGGTGAATCCCGATGATCCCACGAAAGTAAATGGATGTGTACTCGGTCAGGATTTTGCGTATTATCGTGGGCCGACCTGTTTTCCGCGCATGGATTTAACCATGATGGATGTGGACTATGACAAGCAAATGTTTATTCATGTCCTCGCGATTCGGCGTAGACAAATTGCTGAGGCGTTGGCGGTGCTAAAAGAGCAGTGTCAGGGGTTGCCTGCCAACAAACGTTATAAAGTGAGTATGCTATAAATTTTATTCATGAGCTCGCCAGCATGGTCGTTCTCTCCGTTAACCGCGCTATTGAAGATAGCTGAGATGATGATGCCATTCACTGGCACGTACATGAAGAGTGCGCGAAAACCTTCGGTTTCGCCTTCGTAGAACCAAAATTTCCCGAATTTTTTATCGTAACCCTGGCTCACGCCTAAGCCGAACCCTCGTGGTTCTTGCGGTGATGTTTGCTTAAGCGGTTTGCCGGTTGTCGTTGACACTAGTGATTTGAGTTTTGCTTTTTGTGCGGCATCTAGAATTTTATTATCGATGAAGAGCGCTTTTGTCCAGCGGATCACATCGGCTGGTGTTGAAATGATAGCGCCTGCGGCACCCGCCCATGTCATGCTATTTAATTGCATATCTCTACCAAGCATTTCAGGGTTGGTGTAGGGGTTATAAGCGTAACCGTGCGCAAGACGCGCGATCACATCCGGTGTCATGTTGGGAATCGGGTAAAAGCTATCGTGTAATTCCGCAGCTTGAAATAAGCGAGTTTCTATTTCATGTTTGAAAGAGCGGCCGGTTATTTTTTCAATGATCCTCTCCGCTAAAATGTAACCGGTGTTTGTATAGAAATAGCCAGCGCGTAAAGCCGGGGTAAATTCTGCGGGTGGATAAACATAAGAGAGTAATTCCTCTTGCGTCCATACGCGTTGTATATCTTTGTAGACATCGCCATTAAGCAGGGGTGCATCTGAATAATTAGGTAGGCCACTCGTCATGTTAAGCAGGGAGGCGAGTGAGATGGATGACCACTTAGGGTAATTTGGTTGCCATATCTTGAGGGTATCGGTTAAGTGTAGTTTATTTTCTTTTTCTAATTGTAATAACAGCGCAGCAGTAAATGATTTGGTAATGCTGCCAATTTCGAATAACGTTTGTCCCGATATTTTTTCACTGTTCGGTTCGTGAGAAACGTGGCCGACATAATAACTTTTGATAGGATGATTGGGTTGATAGACAGCCAGCGCAATGCCTGAAAAATATTCTTGATCTTTGTATGTGGTGTGGTGAGTATTTAATGCAGCCTGGATGTTAGCATCGTTGGATTTGGCATGGGCGGCAGGTAAAAATAGCATGAAAATTGTGATGACAAGAAAAAATTTATTCTGCATACTCCGCCTCTCCTTATGGACTGGTTTACCAATATAGCAACTAACAAATGGAATATACAATGCATCATTGGCTAAAAACGCTGGTTATCACCGGGCTGACACTGGCCGCCACTCACGCAGCCGCCGCCGGCCAACATTCAGATGAATTGATGTTCGAAAAAATATATTCAAGCTGGACGCATTCATACGATCAAAAAGATCTTCCTGCTACGTGCAGTTTGTTTTCTCGGCATATCACGGCTAACTATCAGGGCATTTCTGAAATAAATTACACTTCCTTGTGTAACGCGTTTAAGAAAACATTTAAAGATCCACGCGAATATCAATATACCTTCAAAATAAAACAAGTGCATCGCACCGGTCCGTTAGCGGCTGTGCGCGTGACCTGGTATTTACGGATTTCTGAGCACGGCAAGTTTATTTCTGAAAGTAGGGATGAGGGCCTTGATATCTTCCAAAAAGATGCGAAAGGACATTGGAAGATCATTAATTATCTCGGCTATCCGGTGCTTTCCAAAAAATCAGTATCTTGAGAGATGACTCATGAAAGATGATGGAAAAGATGGTGTTAAACCGAGCGCCTTACACGGAAGCTTTTGGCGCACTGTTTTTGATCCCGCTGCTGTTGGTGCGATGGGTGGCGTCGTGTGTGGATTGAGCGTGTATTATGAAACTCAGTGTTTGGTTGCGGCTATTCAGGTGGGTTTGTTGAGTGCCAGTCTTGTGACCGCCTTTCTCTGTTGTGAGAATGGCGATCACCGTCAGTTACAGTTTATTTGAAGTTAAGACTTTGGTTTTGACAGATCGTTGAAATTACCAAAACCGTTAATAACTTCGCCAGCGCCGCTCACCGATTTTTCAATTTTCGGCGATTTCGTAAAATACGTCACTTTACCACTGCCATTGATTTTCACGTTTAAACTCTTCGCTGGTGCGAGAGAAACCGTGCCAGAACCATTGATTTCAACCGTAGCATTATCAATCAATAATTTTTTCGCATCGACATCTGAATCGCCGTTCACTACCAGGTGCATATCCGTCGCCGTGCCGGTGAGCAACAGGCGGTGTGAGCCGGAGAGGTTGATATCTAATTTATCGGATTTCATATCGAAGAATTGGAATTTCGATGAACCATTCAGTGCAATGGATTTAAACGAGGAAGCGAAGAACCAGATATCCTGCTTAACCGTCGGTTCAATATCGGCTTTTTTGCTATTTTCAATGATCAATACGCCATCTTTAACGTTTGATTCGATGTACGGCAAGAGATTCTCATTGGTGCTGATGACGACTTTTTCTGGTGTGCCCATGGCGCCAATCACCGCGTAACTACCACTGACATTCACGCCGTTAAATTCAGCTACTTTACGCACTTGCATCTTGGCCTGGCCTGTCCCGGTGACGTGCTCGCGCCCGCATCCTGACATGGCAACGATGGCTAACCCAATGAGGGTGGCTGTGAGAATTCTTTTCATGTGAAATCCTTAAAATCGAGCTTGATGAGGGGTGAATGCTTAAGATATTAAATAATTAACAGATGACCGTCAAGGATGCCCCGTTTTGCGGCGACGCTGTGTATACAAGCTATCAAAATCAGTATCGGCAGTAGTTAAAATGCGCCTGAAGGTTTAACAAAGCGCCCGTTAACGTATTTAATCGGAAACACCGTGTATTCTCTTGTTTTGAAACCGCCGGTTTTCTCAGCTGGCATGGAGCCAACGGCGACGACGTGTTTGAAAATTTCATCAATATCTTGATCGTGCATGCATTCATAAAAATCACGCATGGATAGAGTAATTTCTATGACCAGTGTTCGGCCTTTTAAGTTAATCGTGTGTTTGGGATCCTTCTTTGCATAAAAAGCATCAACGAAGGCGTGGACTGATTTTAAATCGGGCTGGATGCTGCGTATGGATGATTCGTAATTTTCCTGCGCGCTGTCTGAGCTTAATGAGTTTTTAAAGCGATCGAGTGTGATGAGTAGAGCGTCTAAGCTTGCCATGGGTGCGCTGCCGATCATGACAATATAAATTTTTTCTGCGGGTGTGTTTCTTTGCATGGTGGTAGCCTTGTGCTGAGTGATCCCTGATTTTGATATTATAACCCAAACCCGTCAGCGTTGGGCAAAAATAATTCTATATTCAGGGATTGATTAATGACAGAAATGTCATGAAGATGTCATCTTGACGTCATTTCATTTAGTTTATACTCATGACGGAAAATAATGGACAGGAGGCTCAGGATGAGACCACGTGTTAGTCAGAAACTTCAAGATGAAATTGTTTTGCAAAATGAAAGTCGGCGCATTGATGTGGCCGCGCATGCCACGGACGCTATCAGTTTTTTTGCAACGATGCAGCTCATGCTTTTCAAATTACTGGTTGAAAAACGTAATGGTCCTTTATTCAATTCATTGTTAGGTTATTTATTTCTTCCTGTGGCAGCACTCGCTGCTATCGTTAATGCCGCCTTTTCGATTCGTCGAGCTATTTTGAAAAAAAATGAAGGTGTCGCTGTTGCGCGCGCGGTGATGCAATCTCTTGCTACTGCGGCACTACTTGCGGCAGCGATTGGGTTGTTGGTTTCGACAGCGATATTTGCATTCGTGGGCCCAGCTATTTTCGCTGCCGTTGTTGGTGCCAAGGCACTATTCAATGCTGGTTTTGCCATATATTGCGGGGTGAAAGCGGGTCGAGAGACAGAAGGTGATGTGAAGGCAGAATGGAAAGATAAAGCCAAATACGCGGTCGTCGATGCGATATTGGGCGCCGCGATTGCCAGTGCGATGCTGATCATGTTGCTGGTGGCTGCACCTGTTGTGCAAACTGCCATGGCGGTTGTCGGGGTCGCGGCTAGTGTGTTTGCCTATGCGTTTAGTCGCACGAAGATGAAGTATCCCGCGGACCGTTATCAACTTGACTGTCAGCCAGCAGACAATGAATGGGAAGGGCAGCCGAGTCCACGCACGAATAATGCGAATCTGATGCAAACTTTAGGTGCGGAAAGAAGTGGATACGTTTCACTTTCTGATCTCGCGCATGATGAGAAGCCCGCCGAGATAAATGTGTTTGCTACACCACCTCGACCTGTTATGACTCATCATGTGCAGGCTCCTTCGCTGCGTTAGGGGTGATGAAATTATATATTTACACCTCACACGCGCACGTTTAATCTGTTAACACTTTTTTATGGCGTGTAAGGTGAGGATTTGTAATGAAACGGAATTTATTGATCGCAGCCGCTCTGATTGCTGGTGCGCAGTTTGTAGCAAGTACAGCCCATGCAACGCATCCTGTGACATTTATCGGTCCGAGCTTGCATCTTGGTTATACGGATATGCTGACAGAAGCGACAGCGTTTTCCTTTGCGGGTGAAGGTGGTGGACGCAATTATCGCGGTAGCGCGACAGTTGGCTGGCGCATTGAAGAAGATCTGCGACTGAAATTCACTGGCGAATACATGGGCCAGAAATTGTATTACAGTTTCACGCCTGGTACGACGCTGCAATGGGATTCCCAAGCCGCAATCGGTGCTCGCTTTGAATATGATTATTTTTCTTATGAACATAATCCGACGGTGACACTAACCGGCTATTACTCCGATACACCTGGTAAAACACTGACACCCATTTACGGGCATCTCGCACGCTCGTATGCGCTCGGCCTTGCGCCTGGTGTGATGTTAGATGCCTGGGAAGGTGCGCGCGTGAGTGCTGAAATTTATTACGATACGGTTCGCTACAAATTAGGCGGTGAGTACCCACATGGATTTGGTGTGGTGGGCAAGTTGAATCAGGCACTGATTGACGATTTTGATTTTGGCTTTGCGGCCAGTGTACGTCAGCCGTTTAATAATTACGAAGCTAATCTCAATTGGACGATGGACAATCACATCGGTGAATGGGTGTTTGGTTTCGGCGCGGGCTACATTGTTGGCAAGAATGGATTGCCAAGCTCGTATAATGCCATGGCGTCAGTGAATTTACTGGCAGACTGGCACACTAAACCCGCAACGACATCACGCAAGCACAAAAATCTGAAAGATGATTATTCCTCAGCGAATGATATGGCGCTGAAACAATGGACGTCTTCTCCGGCTGTCTATATGCCTGAAGTGATGACGATTGCACGTAATGCAACGTAGTCATTTGAAATTAATTGCTCGATGAGTTGGACGGTGGAAGTGACAGTTTTGTCAGGTTGAGTGCAGGTCGCACCTGGATAAGACAGTTATCCGTGCTGCTATCACAGGTGATATCTTTCCCATAGAAATTATCATTGACATCGAGGATATCTGGACCGAGCACGGAATTAATATTGATGATGGATCCTGGTAGTAATGGTGAGACCAGCTTATCGCTCACCGTTGGCAGCGTTAGCATTGTCGTCGATGGGTTGATAGCACCGGTTGTCATGCCTGGTGTGCCAACAGGCGTTATAACAGGCTGTGGAAATAATAAAATTAAATTCTGAATATTTTGATAACTGATTAATCCGCTAAATCCTGATAATGTTATCTGACCGCTGTGTGAGTTAGTTTGAGTCAGGTTTTGTACGACATTATTTGTAATCGCAAGCGTGTTAACATCGCCGCTACCGTTGATGATGACATTCCCTGTTCCTGACAAACCTTGATTGAATCGAATTTGACTGTTCTGGTTAATTGCATTGAAGGTGGTATCGCCATTGAGCACGACGTTACCCAGATAGGTTTGATGACCAGATGAGATATAAGCGCCGCCTTGTAAGTTTAGCGAGTTAGCACTCAGGTTAATGCTTTCAACAGCGACACCTTGACCAATGCCTTGTGTAACGAGTACCTGACCATTGACGGCGCTCGCGGTGAATGGATGAGCGCCATCAATAGTGGTATAAATACTGACGTTACCATTTCGGCTGATAAATTGGGTGTCATTAATTAAATTGACGGGCGCGTGATAAGATTGATTGCCATAAGTCGACACCTTGGTTCCGCCATATGTCGCACTAACAAAACTTTCTTTATTATTGAGCGAACGCGACTCGCCGATTTCGCCATTCATTATCCATTGACCACTACCACCTGCCCATAGATTGCCGTTATCTGTCACCAAACTTTCGATATTACTATTTTGTGTGAAGACACTGCCTGCATTCACGGTTAGATAATTATAGATAATAACGTCTGGTTCAGGATCTGGGTTATTAATATCAGGTGTGCTGATCAGTGAGAGCTGGCCGTTAAAGGTGACGTTACCATTGGTGCTAAAGACACCGTCACTCAAGGTCACAGTGTTACCCGTTGCAATGTTGACGTTGGACAGATTAAAGATGCCACCTTGAGTAGTATTATTGCCGCCAGTGGCGAGAACGGTGGAGTAGCCAAGACCACGATTATGTGTGACGCTTAATGTGCCGCCATTGTTAATTGTTGTTAATCCTGCGTAGCTGCTGACGGCACTAAATCCGGTATTGTCACCGGCTAATACCAAGGTGCCTTCATTAATGAGGATATTTCCGCTACCCGTGACGGTGTTGCTAAATGTTGTGGTGCCAGCACCTGCCTTGGTTAAGACCGCATTTGAATTGAGTGTGCCGGTGCCACTAAAATTCATGTCGAGATCGTTGTCGATACTGACGTTATTGTTAACGCTAAAGTTGTTCGCAATATTATTACTTAATGCTAGATTCGTTGTTAATGTGCCGCCATTTAATGTTAATGACCCGCTACCTAATACATTGTTATTGTCATTACTAATCGTCAGTGTGCCGCTATGGAGTGTTAATCCGCCGGTGTAACCACCATTATTACCGCTAAAGATGCTGTTACCATTGGCGAGAGAGATCGCACCTGATCCGATTATGGCATTACTAAACGTGGTGTCTCCAGAATGAGTAATTGCTAAAGTACTATTAGCGCCTAAGGTAACAGTGTTGGCAAAGTCTACATTTGCGCTGCCACTGACTGTGGCGTTGGCACCATTGTTGATCGTGACTGCGTTATTGAGTGTTACCTGTTGCGCGATACTCAATTCACCGCCATTTAAAGTGAGAGCACCCGTACCAAATGGATTACTTGCTTGATTAGCAATGAGCGTTCCGCTGTTCAAAGTAGTCGTTCCGGTATAAGTATTAGTAACATTCATTTGCAGGCTACCATTGCCTGATTTCAGGATGCCGAATCCACCACTGATTGCGCCATTCATGTTTAAAGTGCCACTGCCATTAAAGATACTGTTTGCACCTAAGGTTATGGCACCGTTGATAGCTGCATCCGCACCTTCGCCCGTGATGACCCCACCATTCAAGGTAATATTTTCAGCCGCAAGGGCAACATTGTTAATCTTCAGGGTGGCAATGTTTGCGACGGTCGTTCCACTGGAGGTGGCACCTAATGCGTTGGCATGACCAGCAGCTAAGGTACCATCATTCACAGACGTGGTACCGCTATAGGTATTCGCGCCGGTTAATGAAAGGGTACCGCTGCCGGTTTTAATGATATTTTTACCGGCTGCACCTGATACGACACCCGTTGATAATGTCAGGGTTTGATTGGCATTGGTCACGACAAATTGATTGGTAGCGCCGAGCAAGCTGATATCACCAGTGAGTGTGTTGGATCCGCCCAGGTTTGTGATTGAGCCACTGGTATTCATATTAATATTATTCGCGATGGCTAATGCACTGCCGTTAATAATCAAATTAGAAGTGGTATTAAGCGCTAATGTGCTGCTACCCAGTGCCGTGCTGCTACCAATTTCTAGTGTGCCGGTGTTGATGGTTGTTGTACCACCGATATTACTATCTCCGTTTAAGCGTAATCGACCGGTGCCGATCTTCGTGATATTAGCGCTGCCAGACAATGCTCCACTCAGTGTTAACGTACTAGAGGAGGTATTCAAGGTGGCGGTGCCGCTTACGCCAATATTTCCGCTGATCGTGTTGTCATTTGCGGCATTCAATACGGCGCTACCAGATAACAGCGTGAGATTATTTGCAAGATTCATGCCAGAACCTGATAGGAATAACGTGCCATTATTACGCACGGTGACCGAGCTATTACTTGCACCCAGGCTATTGCTATTGGTTAATGCGACCGTACCACCGTTAGCATTAATATCCAGTATGCCTGCAAAGTCATTATTACTACCTGATAAGGTGAGTAAGCCTACACCGGCTTTATTTAATGTTCCGGTACCGCTTATCACGCCACCGAGTGTCACCGCATTCGTACCTGAAATAGTTGCACTTGAATTAATGAGCACTGCGTTGTTAAGTGTAATGCCTGATGCATTATTGGCTTGGAAGCTACCGCCATTAAAGATGAGTGTGCCAGTACCAATGGCATTATTATTGCTAGCGCGTAAGGTACCGGCAGAGATAATGGTACCACCTGCGTAAGTGTTAATACCTGACAGGGTTAATGTATTTGTGCCAGCTTTGGTGAGTGCACCGCTACCAGCAATCACACCGCCGTAGGTTAAGGCTGTATTAGTCGTAAACGTGCCGCCGCCTGCACCGAGTGTGATGCCGCGGTTGCTATTTAGCGTTAAGCTAGTTGTCGTGATTAAGTTGCCGCCGTCTAATACTAATTTACCAGCTGTGGCGCTGACAGGTGCGACACCTAAGTTATTGTCTGCGCGGATGCTGATGGCACCTTCTGTAATGCTGGTAATGCCGGAATAGGTATTGGCACCGGACAAGGTTAAGGTATTCGCACCAGTCTTGGTGAGGGATCCCGTACCTGAAATGATACCGCCGTAGGTTAAGGCCGAATTAGTGGTAAACGTACCACCTGATGCACCGAGTGTGATACCGCGATTACTGCTTAATGTCACCGAGCTAGTCGTTTGTAATGCGCCACCATTTAATATTAATTTACCAGCCGTCACTGTTCCTGGTGTGGCACCAAGACCCGTGTCAGCGGCAATGCTGATGACACCGCCGTTGATGGTGGTGGTGCCGGTGTAAGTGTTCACGCCAGATAGAGTGAGTGTGCCGTTGCCTTCTTTCACCATTCTGCCATTCGTGCCTGACATCACGCCGCTGAATGTGGTGGTGCTGCCATTATCGCCAGCGGTTAAGGTAGCGTTGCCCAACGTAATATTGCCTGCCCCTGCAATGGAACCTACAGTTTCATTAAAGTTTGCAAGATTAAATGTTGCGCCGGTGGCTACACTGACTGCACTGAAGTTGTCGATACTATTCGCGGCTCCGAGTGTCAATGTGCCTGCAGAAATAGTGGTAGCACCGATGTAAGTATTATTGCCGGATAGCGTGAAGATACCACTGCCCATCTTCGTCAAGCCGCCGCTGCCGGAAATGATGCCACTATAAGTTGTGTTACCCGTTGAACCGGTTGTTAAGGTACCGCTGCCTAATATTACATTAGCACTGCCAGTCAGTGATCCGATTCTTTCGCTAATATTATTTAAATTGAATTGACCGCCATTTAATGTCACAGCCGCGGCATCATTAATACTGCCAGCTGCATTCACTAATAATTCACCGCCATTCACGGTCACCGTTGAGGAGGGCAGTGCGTTACTGCTATCAAGACGTAATCGCCCGGAGCTGACGGTGGTGCTGCCACTGTAATTATTGTTACCCGCGAAGACAATGGCACCAGCACCGATACCATTAGAACCCTCTGCAATAGTAATATTATATGCACCGGTGATTTGACCCGAGAAAGTAGAATCGCCATTGGCGATACTGTCGTAGTTGTTGGCAGTGATAGTAACGTTATTGCCTAATGTCACAGTATTGGTAAAGCTTGTCGCGCGGCCGACTGTGAAGCTGTTGTTGATCGTTACTAAATTATTGAGTGTTCTGCCAGTGCCTGCTGCACGAATGACACCGCCGTTGATGGTGAGTGCGCCCTGGGTTAGCGTGTTAGAATTGATGGCGCTGTCACTACCTAATTGCAGTGTGCCGCTAGTTAATACCGTGCCGCCAGTATATGTATTCGTACCGCTTAAATAAATTCTGCCAGTATCACCAACACTGTCAGCAATGGTTAATGCGCCATTACCTGAAATCACACCTGATAGATGCGCATCAAGATTACCATTTGAATCAAGTGTACCGCCGCTAGCATTCAACGTGACATTGCGAGAAGTTTCGAATGCATTGCCAAATTGTAATTTACCACCATTGAACGTAATGATGTTCGTGCCGCTTGCATTACCCAGAGTAGCGCTTGCAGCTGCATATAAAGTACCGGCATTAATATTCGTTGCACCAGAATAAGTATTGGTTGCGGTTAATGCCAACGTGCCGCTGCCAGCTTGTGTCACTGCGCCACTTCCGCTAATAACATTCGTAACGGTGTGTAAGTCGCTGCGATTAAATACTAACAAGGCATTATTTGTCACTGCACCTGAGCTATGCCCTATGGTGCCCGTCGTGTTGCCATTACCAATTTGCAATGTACCAGTAGCAATTGTCGTGCCACCACTGTATGTATTAGCGCCCAGTAATGATGTGACGGCGCTGCTGTCTTGTGTAAGTGCGCCGGAATTAGCAATGATACCGCTCAAAGTCATATCATTGCTGCCATTGATCGTAAGCGTTGTGCCACTCACGATCTGAATATTGTGCGCAAGTGTAGTGCCAACGGATGATTGCAGATGACTATTTCCTGCGATGGTAAGAGCAGAAGCACCACTATTAATACCCAGTGCGTTACTTGCTACACCAATGCGTGTCGTGCCACCGTCTAGGTAAACGTTGCCAGTAAAACCACTGTTATCTGTTCCGTTTTGTCCGATAATCAATGTACCGCTGCCAGCTTTGACAAGCGTTGCGCTGCCGCTTAAATTTCCGAGTAATGATGTCGTTGCGCTACCATTGGCATTAAACGAATAACCGCTCAAATTACCGGTGCCACTGAAGGTGATGTTGTTGGCGCCGCTAAAATAGATATCACCATTCGCCGTAAAGTTTTGTGCAATAGTGGTGTTGTTCACATCAGCCTGAATATCGCCATTCGTCAAATTCAGTGTGGCGGATGCTGCACCAAAGTTGTGAGTGGCAGCGCCAAGATGCAATGCTCTGCCGGAATAATTAGGTACGTCGACAGTCATGGTACCGGTGAATCCGCTGTTGTCAGATGTGGATTGGCCGAGATAGATAATGCGGCCTGACAGGGTGAGATTGCCAGCCCCAGACAAATTGCCGGTTAAATTCGTTGTGCCGGCGCCAGCAATAGTAAGCGTGCCGCTATTCAGTGTCCCGTTGCCACCCAGCGTGAAGACATCACCGTCGTAAGTCGAAGTAACAGTCACGTTACCACCGACAGTAAATTCATTATTGATTGTATTGGCAATCAAGCCAAAGCCATTGTTATACAACGTGCCACCGTTCAAGTTCAACGTGCCAGTACCAAACGGACCGCTGGTTACGCTGCCAACTGCACCCGTGCTGCTTACGTCGACTGAAAGTGTTCCGGCGGTAAGCGTGGTGCCACCGCTGAAATTATTGCTGCTATTGGATAATGTTAGTGTGCCAGTGCCAGTCTTGGTTAATGACAGAGCGCCAGAACCATTTGTAATCATGCCGGATGCGGTGACTGTATTCGAACTATTGCTGTTAATGGTGAGTGTCTTGGCGCTGGCATTGCTGTTAGAAATGCCGCCACTTAAAGTCAATGTGCCAAGGTTTGCTATCAAGGCATCATCAGCAATCCTGATCGCGTTAGCCAGAGTATGTGTGCCACTATTATAGATTGCGCCTAGTGTGCCAAGCACACCGGTGCCAGTGATTGTGATCGGGCTCGTATTTTGTAATTGTCCGCTAAAGCCTGATAGTGAGAGTGAGCCACCGCTATTGACAACAATGCTTGAAGAGCTGCTGGTGCCGAGTGCATTCGCGTGTTGTGCTACCAGATAGCCCGAGTTAACGGTAGTGGTGCCGGTGTAGGTGTTAGCAAGGCCCAGTATCAGCTGTGATGTACCGCCAAGTGCAGCAGTCAGCCCTAATGTTGAGGCGTCGGCGCCATTGCTGATAATGCCGCCACCAAATGTGCCGTCCATCTGGAAGTGGCCGACGGTGCTGCCGATGATGGATAAGGTTAACGGTGTATTGACTGCAATATTGGTAATATTCCCATAGAACGGCGAAATTGCACCACTCTGCGTGCCGTAATGCCCAATGCTCGCATCGCTGGCGAGTCTGACATTATTCAATATAAGGAAGCTTGATCCTGTAAATGTCAGAGCACCAACACCACCGACACCACTGCCATTCAATGTGATGGGGGCAGTTGTATTGCCAAGTAGTATGGTGTTGATTTCCAGTGTCGCGCCTGAAGTAACCGAGATGCTGGTTGAGCTACCAAGTCCGCTGCTATTTGTCAGTTTAAGTGTACCGGCGCTGACGGTGGTTGCGCCGGTATAGGTGTTGGTGCCGCTGCCGCCAAGCGTTAAAATATTCGCGCCAGATTTTGTGAATGCACCGCTGCCGGAAATGACACCGCTTAATGTTAAATCAGCGCCAGTGTTAACTGTGCCAGCACCTGCTAAGGAAATATTGCGTGATGTTGAGAATGCACCTGTGTTCTGTAATGTGCCGCCGTTAAATGAAATTGTGTTGCTAGCACTGCCGAGATTAGCGCTTGCACCAACTGAAACAGTACCGCCATTAATACTGGTTGTGCCTGTGTAAGTATTTGTGCCGGATAATGTTAATGTTCCGGTGCCAGTCTTGGTAACCGCTAAAGTAGAAGTATCAGCTCCATCTGAAATATTACCTGATGCAGTAATATTACCCGTTTGATTGAATCGCAAAGTATGTGCTGTGCTGGTAGCGCTATTCGTCATGTCGCCGGTTAAGTTCAACACAGCATTTGCATTTTGAACAATAAATCCTGTTCTTGTGTTGGCGACGCCTATTACGGCAAATGGATTATTCAGCGTGTCTGTTAATCCATCAGCAGTTTGTGTGATGATTCTGCTGTTATTCAGGGTAATAGTGCTGCTATTTAAAAGTGTTTGACCACTTAAATTTATGAATAAGTCAGAGCCATTGCTCGCGTCACCATTCAAAGTAATATTACCGGTCGTTCCTAATCCCTGAGCATGTGTGACAGTCAGAGTACTGAGGGTTGATAATATAGTGCCGCCGCTATAGGTATTTGCGCCGGCTAAGGTGACACCAGGTAATCCTGCTTGCGTCAGGCTGTATCCATTGCCGCCATCACTGATGACACCATTTAAGATGAGTCGGCTGCCACCATTGACTGAGCCAGGACCGCTTATAATCGTGGAGTTAGCCGCTAATGCGATTGGGTTATTTAATGTGACAGTCGTATTATTGCCATCCATTGAGAGATAGCTGGTGCTACTATTCAATGTGATGATACTGTCATTCAGAATAGTGTTTGATGTGCTGTCAGCAAAGTCAAAATTTAACTGTGCATTGATACCAACATTGATGCCGTTTGATTGAGCAACGCCTGCGTTACCTAATGCAGCAACATTGCTGATATTGAGTATGCCAGCACTCGCACTGGTAGCACCGGTATAATTATTGTTACCAGACAAGGTCCATGTACCCGTGCCGCTCTTTGTCAGAGTACCGCTGCCGGTAGTGATATTCGATGCGAGTGATGCTGTGCCGGTACCAGTCAATGTCAAATTGTAGCCGGAGCCGGTGATGCTGCCTGTGTTGGTGAGATTGAATGTTGCGCCATTCGTTTTTATCGTGGCGTTGCTTCCGAGTGCAATCAGACCGCCGTAATTAGTCGTGCCGGAAGATGCGAATGCGTACAAGGCGCCATTACCAGCAGGGCCTGTTCCATACAGTGTAGTTGTTGGTGAGGCCAGGAATGTAAATGCGCCTAGATCTAATTCACCTGGGTTGTTAACGGTGATAGAAGAAGTGTTATTGGTGCCGTTACCTAATGCACCTGCACTATTTGCTCTTAATACACCAGTGTTGATAGTGGTGGCGCCAGTATATTCATTTGTTCCTGATAAAGTTACGAGCGTGCCAGAGGAACCTGATACTGATAAACCGCCGCTGCCAGTGATGTTACCAGATAAGTTAATGGTGCCGCTAAAGTCTGCAAGGCTAAGAAGGAATCCACCATTCGTAATGCTGTTAGTTAAGTTGAGTGTGGGGCTACCTGTGAGGTTGCCAATGCTGGTTCCGCTGCCAGCTAATGTGATTGCGCCACCAAAAGTGGTCGTGTCGGATGAAGTAAGCGTTCTAAAGTTGCTGTTTGCATTTAATGTTGTTGCGGGTGAGGCAAGGTAAGTGCCAGCGTAAGTTAAGTAAACACTGCCGCTATTGTTGATAGATGAAGTATTGTTAGTGCCATTACCAAATGCACCTGCACTTTGTGCCCACAAGATGCCGCCGCTATTCACCGTGGTTACGCCAGTGTATTGATTGGTACCATTTAGTGTTAGTTCACCCGCGCCAACGGTTACACCGCCGCTGCCACTGATGTTACCATTCACCACTAAACCACTCGTTCCTGCCTTTGAAAGTGTGAAGCCGCCATTCGTGATAGTGCCATTTAAATTCGTCGTGCGACTGGCAAGGCCGCCGATGCTGGCGGCGCTGCCTAAGGTAATCGCATTGCTCAAGGTCACGGTGCCACTGCCGCCATTATACAATGCGCCTGTGTTGCTAATACCTGTACCGTTCAATGTGATGTTGGATGTATTTGATAACGTACCAGCAAAGTTCAGACTTAATGCGCCTGCATTTACAGCAATTGCACCGCTTGTTCCTAATGCATTGATATGGCTTGCAGCTAATGTACCGTCACTGATTGTCGTGCCGCCTGAATAACTATTGCTACCATTGCTTAATATTAATGTGCCGCTGCCAGCTTTGGTAAATCCATTTGCACCACTCATGACACCACTAATACTGCTATTGCTGCCAGTGACTGTTAATGTTGGGTTTGCTGTCGCAATGGCAACGCCCCCGCCCAGCGTGAGATTACCCGTGCCACTCATCGTAAGATTGCCATTCAAGCTAAATTGCGTAGCAGAAGTTGTCAGGAAATTATAATTTGAACCAAATGTAATATTGTTGCCGGAAGCGGTATATAACACATCCGATGAGGCATACGCGCCGTTGCTGATATTCGTGTTAGAGAAGGTAGTGGCACTGCCGTCTACTTTCACGGTGTCAGCGAGGAAGTGTAAGTTACTTAACCCTGCAGATGCTCCAACTGGTGCGCTTGTCAGTAAGTTAGCTTTGCTGTTGCCGCCGCCGCTTAATACGAATAATAAAATCGCATTATCATCGGCATTGGCATTCAGGCTGAATAAGCCCCCAGAAGAAGTTGCTGTTGGACCAGCTATACCATTTATGTATAGTAAGATCGTGTAATTAGCTGTATTTAATGCATCGCCAATACTGCCGCTGAAGACGCGATTTGCGAGTGTTGGGTAAACTGGATTTGGTATCGCACGCAAGTACGGATAAGAAGCCCCTTCATCGATGTTCCAGATGTTAATGAAATCCCAGTCGGTAAATGTTGAGCTAGCGACCATTTCACTTGAGGTTTTACCTTCGCCGCCGTTACTGGTTGCTTTACCCGATGTTTGTGTATCCCAGTAGGAATTAGTAATAGTGCCGCTCACAAAGTGTGCGAAACCGCTAGTCGCACCATTTGGAGCGCTAATAAAGCCGGTGCTGAAACTGTTTTCAATCAGACCTGTGGTCGCACCAGCAAAACCGCCGACATACGTGGTGCCTGAGATGGTTGCTGTAACGGGAGAAGTGGTGTAGCTATTGCTAATCGTAGCCAGATTCTGATTTTCACCGATAAAGCCGCCAACAAAATTAAGCGCGGCATTCGTTGCATTGGCTGTCACGCTGCCCGAACTGTATGAGTTGCTAATGGAGCTCGTGTTAATATTCATGCCGACCAATCCGCCCGCGACGCTGTAGCCGCCGCCATTGATGGTCAGGCTAACATCGACATCAGCATATGAATTGCTGATCGACCCGTAATTTTGTCCGACGAGGCCGCCGAAGCGTGAATTACCCCCGCTGGTGCCGGTGATGGCGCCAGTGGTGTAAGTGTTCATGACTGTCCCCGTTAGCACGCCAACTAATGCGCCTACACCATTATTTTGAAGTGCGCCAAACGTGTAGTTAACATTCGTTAACCCAACATTTGCAATACTGCCAGACACTGTTTGGAAGAGGCCGGCATCATAAGTGCCAAGAGTCGCTTGATTCATGTAGAGATTATTGATGCTATAATTTTTGCCATCGAATGAGCCGCTGAAGTCACTACCTTTTGCAATTGGCAGGAAACCAGAACCAGTTGCTGTGTTGCGATTTGTTCCCCACACTTCAGCAGTATTGTTAAAGCTGTTAGTCATATCAACATTATTGGCTAGCGTGTAATTTGCACCTAACGTCGTTCCGATTAATTGCAATTGATGCGCTGTTGAAATATTCGTGCTGTATTCCGACATTAACATCGGGCGAGAATCATAACCGGCAGTGCCTGATGCTGGTGAGAAGATAAACCATGTGAAATTCGGTGCGACATCAGTTGTGCTGATATGAGTATTATTACCGATATTCCAGCTGCTGAATGTTTCGGCTGACATCATTTCTGCGGTTGTTTTACCCTGATAACCTTGGTTGCCACTACTGTATTGACCAACCAGGGTGCTGCCTTGACCAGAAGTGTCGGTATCAACGAAGCTATTGTTGACATTGCCAGCCAGAACGCCGAAGAAGCCGCCAACACTGCCGCTGCCGGAGACAGCACCGCTACTATATGAATTGTTAACCGTGCCGACTTGATACCCAACGAGACCACCGATATTATTGCTGCCGCCATTTGTCACCGTAACACTGCCGGTGCTATATGAATTGCTAATCGTAGCTGCGTTAAAGTTGCCGCCAGCAATGCCACCGTGTGAATAACCGATGACGGGCGCATTTGAATTTAGTTGCCCGCCGAAATACGTTTCAGAAACGGTTGCGAAGTTGCGGGCGAGAATACCACCAACATCGCCGCCGCCGCTCACGGTGGCTGTGCTAGATGAGCGTGTGAGTGTGACGCCTGAATTGATGCCGCCGCCGATGCCGCCTGCGTGTGTGATCAGACCTGTATTACCGGCAACGCTGCCACTAGTCATGATATTGCTAAACACGGAAGTGCCGCTCGCATATCCAAACAGCGCACCCAGATAAGATTCGCCCAGCGATGGTGAGCTCAACTGCATGTTCACATTTGTCAATTTAACATTTTTGAATTCCTGGCTCGATGTGATGGTGCCAAATAAACCAGCAAAGACATTCGTTTGGTTGGTATAGAGTCCGTTGATCGTATAGTTATTGCCGTTGAACCCACCGGTGAAGTCGTTGCTCATGTTACCAACTGGTACAAAACCTTTATCGGTTGGTGATGAAGCATAATTCGTATTCCAGGCTTCACTCTTGTTATTAAATGAGTTAGTCATGTCAATATCATTGGCTAGTGTGTAACTGCCGCCAAGGGCTGCACCCATTAATTGCAATTGATGTGCATTCGAAACATTGGTGTTGTATTCCATTGCTAGCATCGGACGTGTCGCACCTTCAAACATTAACCATGTGGTATTAGGGGTGCTTGTTCCATTGAATAAACCGTTCGTATTGCCATTCTGATTATTATTCGCAATGCTCCAGCCTGTGAAGTTCGTCCAGTTCATCATGTCTGAAGTAGAGAGGCTGGCGCCGAACGTTGGGTTCAGTGTGCTGTCGAAGTAACTGTTCGTGACGTTTGCACCAGAATCTGCTAAACCAATGAGGCCACCCGCAGCTCCGCCGCCGTTTGTATTAACGACACCAGATGAGTAACTATTCGAAATAACAGTAGGATTGCTAACACCATTGGCATAACCAATCAGGCCGCCGCGCGATGCGCCTGGTGCGGTGACGTTAGCAGTTGAATAAGTATTAGTGACAGTGACGCCGCCGTTAAAGATGACACCGACGAGACCACCGACTGCATTATAGCCATTCGGTATGCTGCTGATGGCGCCTGATGTATAAACATTTTGTATCAAGGTATTATTACCAATCACATTACCAACCAGAATTCCACCCACTGATCCACCGCTGATATTGGCATTGGTGATGCTGATATTTTCTAACGTGACATTAGCGCCAATTGTTCCAAATAACCCGAAAGTTTGTAGTGCTGTATTGTTAATATAAAGGTTATTGATGATGTGGCCGAGGCCGTCGAATGTCCCGGTAAAGTCGGTGCCGGCAGCACCGTTATTGTTGATGCCAGTTCCGATAGAAGAGAATCCTTTACCAGATGCCATGTTGATTTGCGTTGCCCAGACATCGGCTTTGTTATTTAACGCGGAAGTTAAGTCGATATTATTTCCTAGCGTGTAATCAGCATCACGCGCCGCACCCATCATCTGTAATTCATGTGCGTTGGTGATATTGTCTTGCCTTTCCATCATCAACATTGGACGCGTGCTACCTTCAAAAATAATCCATGGATTTGCGGCTGAAGTGCTGTCTGATGTTAAGCTGCTCGTTGAATTGATGATGTTCCAATCGCCAGAAGTGGAGGCCTGGCTATCACCATCACCGAATGTCGCCATTGTCATGAGCTGTGCTGTTGTCTTGCCGGCAGTGGTATCCCAAACAGGTGAATAACCACCACTCAGTGCAGATCTGCTTTGGCCGGTAGTTTGCGTATCCCAATAACTATTCGTGATATCGCCGGCGCCGATATTATAAGCAGTCAAGCCACCGCGCACGGCACCGCCTGATACTAACCCTGTGGCGTATGAATTCGTAATCGTACCGGCGCTAGCACCAGTGAGCCCGCCGACAAAACCATTGCTATTCGTGCTGGTGACCGTGCCATAGCTATATGAGTTTTCGATATTGCCTGGATTCCAGCCAACCAGGCCGCCGATGCTTTGCAGTGTCACCATCGCACCGCTGACAGCGCCGCCGAAATACGTACGAGCAATTTTACCACTGTTGACACCAACGAGGCCGCCGACATTATAGGCGCCGTTAACGGTTGCGGTGCTGTATGAATCAGCAATCGCTGTGTAGCTATATCCGGTGTCATTTAAACCTACCAGGCCGCCGACTGATGTACCGTTTGCTGCAGAAACCGTTCCAGTGGTATGCGCGAAGGTAACCGTACCGGCCGTCATGCGGCCAATTAATCCGCCGACATTCGTGCTGCCAGTTGCATTGATGGTGCCGCTGCCGCTGACATTGGTGAAGGTGCCGCCATTGGTTTGTCCGTATAAACCACCAACATGCGTACTATTGCTAGCAATAATGGTGCTGGAACTTGAATTATCATCTTCATCACCAGCTGAGGATCCAACCAAACCGCCGACATAAGTGCTGCTATTGGCGGTAACGGTGCCGCTGCTGCTGGAGTTGTAAAGTGTGCCAGTATTCGCACCAGCAA
>CAZGPP010000005.1:0-36097 GCA_964527435.1 uncultured Coxiellaceae bacterium
GTGTGTTAGAGGTGCTATCAGCTAAAATGACGTTACCCGAAATGGTGGATGGGTTGGATGCTGGATAAGCGTAGATACGACCATTATCCAGTGTGAAGTATTCACCAACGTTGAGCGCACCAAACAGTACTAGGGTCGTTGCGTTATTGATGAGGGTATAGTTAGTGGTTGGGTTGCCAGCGGTACCCAGTGCCGTGCTACTCGTGATGTGTACTGATTGACCGCCAGTGAGTTCGGTGGTGCCGGAGTAAGTATTGTTACCGTAAATATTCATTTGACCACCACCGGCTTTTTTAAAGTTACCGGTGCCAGAGATGGTGTTGTTCATAACGGCGCTTGCATTATTTTCTATTGTGTTGGTACCACTATTAAGGACGAGATCCCCCGTGAATTCAGCGCCTAAACCATTAACAATAATTTTACCACTATTCATGGTGATGTCGTTGGCCAACACTGTGCTACCAGAGAAGTTGGTTTCTAAAATGACGTCATTACCTGTGCCTGTGATAGTGGTGGCGGATACGCCACTGCCTAGTGCATTTTCATTCGTAATTCTTAAGGTGCCCCCGGTGATACCGGTCGCGCCGCTGTAAGTATTCGCAGCCCCAAGTTCCCATGTGCCTGCGCCAGTCTTGGAAAGTGTGCCGGTGGTGGTGCCGATGACGCCGCTTTGAATCGCATTACCCGAACCGGTTAACACTAAATTGTAGGTGTTGCCGGTGACGCCGCCGGTTAATGTCAGTGTGCCCGATGCGTTGGAAGCATCGATAGTGCCGCCACTGCCTAACAAGTTGATGACGCGATCACTGCTGTCAGTGGTGCCGGTATATTGCAAGACGCCGGTTGCGCCGATGTCGATAGTGCCATTACCAGCGGTGGTTGGTGCGCCTAATGAACTGTTCGAGCTAACATTGGCTAACTTCGTTACGCTCAACGTGCCGTCGTTAATCGTGGTTTTGCCGGTATAAGTGTTAGCCGTACCACTGATCGTTAATTTGCCGGCGCCATTCTTGGTGAAGGCACTGATGTTGCTCATTAGACCTGAGATAGCGCTGAGGCCGGTAATATCAGGGTCAGCAACGCTAACGGTTAAAGTGTTGTTGTTACCATTGATGGCTGCAGCAACGAAATCATCACCAGCCGTTAAGGTGGTGTTAGCGCCTAATGTGACGCTGTCACCATAACTTTGTGTGCCAGAGCTAATCACACTGCCGCCATTAATTGCGGTGGTACCACCAGCATTGGTGGTAACGGTAGCTGCTTTGACGGTGTCACCGATAACGGTTGCACCGGTTGAATTCAAGGTTAAGCCACTAATTTCACCATTGGCAGCATTACCGACTTTACCGCTTAATGTAATATTGTTAGCACCAGCATTAATCGTTAAGGAGTGTGGTGCGATAAACGTCATGCTGGGTGTGACGGTGGTAACAATATTGTCGATGGTGGAAGCAATCGTCACGTCTCCGCCGGCAACCAAGGTGGCATCGCCACCTAACCATAGACCCGTTGGGTTCAATACGTAATTATAATTTTGTGCGCCTGAGGTGGTGATGGTAACTGCGCTCACATCACCTAACGTTGTTTTTGAATTAGACGTCAATGACGCAATATTCACGTCACCCGCTAACACATATCGACCAAAACCACTCATGGTTAAATCAGCGCTCGCACCGGTGATGGTGCCATTAACCTTTAATAAATCAGCCGCAATCGTGGTGTTGAACAGCGTTGCACCTGCACCTAAGGTAATCGCACCATTCCAGGTGTTGGTGCCAATCGCGACAAGTGCGCCACCTGAGCTGACACCGGTGCCGCTAATAGATAATGCCAAGGTTGGGGTGAGCGTGACATTGTTAAGTCTTAAAGTCGCACCGCTATCAACGGTGACGCCTGATGTATTTAAAGTGCCGTTACCGAGTGCGTTATTACTGCTTAAGGTGAGTGAGCCGCCGGTGACACTGGTTGCACCGGTGTAAGTGTTCGTGCCTGATAATTCTAAGGTACCGCTGCCGCCTTTCGTGAAGTTACCGTTAGTGCCACTGATGTTGCCGCTGAATGTGCTGCTGGTGGTGCCGCTGGTGATTAATGTGCTGCTGCCTAAGGTGACATTGCCGGCGCCGATTAGTGCTCCGATGGTGTTGTTATTATTATTTAAGTTGAATGTTGCGCCTGATGCAATATTTACATCAGTTGAAGGTAATGCGTTTGAAATCGCACTATTTAATGAGCCTAGTTTAATGGTTGTGGTTCCAGTGTAAGTATTCGCTGAACCAAGTGTTATCGTGTTACTTCCTGATTTAGTGAGTGCAAATCCTCCGCTTATCAAACCGTTTAATACGAGATTGCCAAACCCGCCGATGGTGGCGTCTCCAGTCAGGATAATTGGATTGGATAAGGTGTTGGTGCTGTTGGCGATGAAGTTTACGCCAATTAACGCACCTTCATGGTTGGTGCCAAGATAGTCGGGGCCGATGCCTATGCCTTCAATCGAAATGCTAGCAGTGTTGCTGAGCGTTTGACCGTTCGTTATATCGATGTTCAGTGCTGCACCTGATGCAACAAAAGTTGCACCCGTGCCTAATCCATCAGCATGCCCGATAGCTAATCGACCGGCGCTTACCGTGGTGGTGCCAGAGTAAGTATTTGCTCCAATAAATATTAATCTACCGTCGCCAACTTTAGTGATGTTGAAGTTTGCCGGGCCATCATCAATGATGCCATTGAATCTTAACGTGTTTTGATTTGATACGCCGAATGTTGTGTCGCCAGCTAGCGTAATGTTGCCCGATAAGATGTTGAATTTGCCAGTGCTGATATCCACAATTGCGCCAGTGCCGCCAACACCCGAGCCAGATACACTGGCAATATTATTACTGACCGATATAAAGCCGGTGAGTTTGCTCAGTGCTAGTGCCGCGCCGTTAGCTATGCTGACAGTGCCACTGCTCATTGCGGTATTATTGGTTACGGTTAGAGTACCAGTATTAATATAGGTGTTGCCGCCGAATACATTGGCGCTAGTCAAGATTAAGTTACCTGCGCCTTCTTTCACTAAATCGAATCCGTTCGAGCCATCACCAATGATGCCGCTTAGTGTTAATGATGAAGATGTGTCAGTGACACTTAAGCTGGAGTTGCTGCCTAATGTAATCGCGCCGCTGATGGTGTTGTTTTGATTGACACTATCGTCGACAATACTGCCGGTATCATTCAAGGTGATATTATTATTCAGTGTGATGCCAGAGCTGCTGAGCAATTGCAGCGTTGAGCCGGTTGCAACGGAAACATCGCTGGTGCCTAATCCATCATTTTTGCTGACTCTGACATTGCCGGCGTCGATATTGGTTGAGCCGCTATATGTATTTGCACTGGTGCCTGACATCACCAAGGTGCCTGCACCGGTCTTGTTAAGTGTGATGCCGCTACCGCTGACTACGCCGGTGAGTGTTAATAAATCGGTAGCTGAATTACCGATGTTAAATCCAACTGTCCCCGTTAAGCTTACATCACCACTGATGGTGTTAGCAGCGCCACTGAAGAGTTGTTTCAAGGTACTGTTGTCGCCGAAATTGAAAGCTTGTTGTAGTGTGAGTGAGGCACCTTCCAATTCTAGTATTGCGCCACTGTCTGGTAACACACCACCGCTGATATTCACCACATTGGTTGCTGCACCTAAAGCATCGTTGCTGCTAGCGCGTAACGTGCCAGTAAGAACATTGATTGTGCCTTCAAAATCATTGATGCCGCTCAATGTTAACGTACCAGCACCACCTTTATTCAAGATCACCGGCGCGCCGCCATCGCTAATAATACCGGAGCTCGTGATGATATGGCTGGTGGTGCTCAGCACATTCATTGCCACCGTTCCGTTTAACGTAATCGTACCTAGAATTTCAGTACCAAATGAATTCGCACCAGTTAATGTGGTGCCATTTTGGAAGGTCATGCTATTTGGAAGTATCAGTGCAGTACCAATTAATTGTAATTCACCTGAATTAACATTGATCGCGCCGGTGCTGGCAGCGGTGTTGCTGGCTAATTGTAACGTACCTTCGTTGACTGTCGTGGTCCCGGTGTAAGCATTGTCGCCATACATTAAGACGCTACCGGCACCGGTTTTGGTGAAATTCGCGATATTGGCGCTGATATTTCCGCCTAATTCACCTGCGCTGCCGTCATTGTCGATGGTTAAGTTGACGCCTAAATCACCATCAATATTGCCGTAAGCAATGATGTTGCCGCCGCCACCGACGGTGGTGGCGAGGGTCACACTGTTACCGAGATAGAGATCATCGTAAGCATAATTTTGATCGCCAACGGTGGTGATGTCGGCGTTAATGGTAATTAAGGTTGGATCAATCGTTAATGTATTTAATGCCGTGTTTACGCCTCCGCCAACCGCTCCGTTGAAGGTAACGAATCCATCTGGGCTATTCACTGTTAAATCACTAGCACCTTGAGTCGTGTCGTCGATGGTGCTGTTAAATAAAATCGTGCCTGCGCCGGTGGATTCTACCGTGCGTGCGCCATCAACGGTGACAGCGCCGTTATAAGTTTGATCGCCAGTTGTCGAAACATTGCCAGCGAGAGTGGTGGTGCCAGCGACATTCAAGCTGCTGGTGCCGCCTTGCACGGTATCGATATTGGTATCAATCGTGAAGTTTAATCCGCTTAGCGTGACTAAGCGCGTGGTTAAATTGCTAGTGTTGCCGAGGGTGAGACTACCGCCAACGGGTGCGCTGAAAAGAATGTTATCGTCGCTGATAGAGCCAATGGCAGTGGTAAATTGTGAGCTTGCAAAACTATCGGAACCACCATTAATCAGTTGAATGTCGCCACTGGTAATATTTTGTAAATCTAACCCGGCCAGGTTATTCGTGCCAAAGACGGTTGCCAGTAAGTTACCTTTCAGGGCACCGCCTGATAAGTAGAAGAGTAGGGTTTCACCCGCATTGACATTGATATTCGCAAAGCTGAATTCATTATTAGTGGCCAGTGCAGAATTGACTAATGTACCGTCGCTATATAACCAGACGGTGTAGCCGGTGGGTGCAAAGCCGCTGAAACTGAAGCCTCCTGGTGGAGCTGGGAGAACCGTTTCACCTAAGCTGGTGAGGTAGGGGTAGTCATTGCCTTCATCAATCGACCAGATACTGCTTGAGAAATCCCAGTTAGTGAAAGTACCCTCTTGTTTCATTTCTGCAGTCGTTTTGGGCGTGCCTTTTCCTGTGTCATCTGATTGTCCGGAAGTTTCTGAGTCGTAGAAACTGTTGGTAACAACTGCTGATGCGTTATTATTACCAATTAAGCCACCTACGTTCAGGCTACCGTTTATACCCGTAACACTGCCGGCACTATATGCATTCGTAAGTGTCATTAACGGGTTCTCAATTACACCAATCAAGCCACCGATACCACCCGCGGCATTCGGATTTTCACCACTGACGTTGCTACGACTGTAAACGTTTTGAATGTTAGTATTGATGCTAACCCAGCCAATTAGACCGCCTGTACCAACCGATGTTTCATCACTTGCGTTGCCTGGTATGTGTGTAGAGGTGACATTGCCAGATGAATATGAATTAGAAATGGTGCCGGCAGTGAAAGCCTTCCCTATTAACCCGCCTACATTATAGTTACCAGTGACCGTGCCCGTTGCGTAAGAGTTCGTGATAGATATAGAACTTCGTGCGTAGCCTACTAGACCACCAACTTGGTAAATACCAGTAACGTCACCTGTTGCATATGAATTTGTGATAAGGGTGCTACCTCCACCCCAACCTACAAGCCCGCCGCTAGTTCCCCAAGAACTTATAAGATTATTATTGGTGACATCGCCCGTCGCATAAGAATTACTAATGACTGAAGCGCCATAGGTGCCGCCAGCAAGACCGCCTAGCTCAGAATAGTTATCAGACGGGTTAATTTGATTGCTGGTCACGCTCGCCGTGCTATATGAATTGGTAATGGTGCCACCATTAGTACTGCCAACAAGGCCACCAAAAGATCCTTCGTAACTAGTGCCACCTGCCGTGATTTGACCTGTGGAATAGACATTGTTAACGGTCCCATTCATGTAACCCGACAACGCACCCATCTCTTGCCAGCCTACATAGGTGTCATCAGAGATAAGATTGACATCGACGTTAGTTAAACCGAGATTACTGACTGAGCTACCTGTCGCAAGATTTCCAAACAGACCAATTGCTTCATGTATACCGTCAACATTAATATAAAGATTATCAATGGTATTGTTTTGACCGTCAAAAGAGCCTGTAAATCCAGTATTAAAAGTTCCGGTTACGGGAGCAATTGGGTACCAACCAGCACCTGTTGAGGTGCCTTGATTGGTGCCCCAAACATCAGAGGTATTGTTTAGGCTGGTGCTCAAGTCAATATTATTCGCGAGTGTGTACGTTCCACTTAGATTGGCACCCATCATTTGTAATTGATGTGCATTGGTGATGGTGGACGTATGTTCCATCATCAACATCGGGCGCGTGCCACCTTCGAAAATGAACCAGGTTTTGCCGGTGGATAGAGCAGGATCGTTGGTCATACTCCATGCGATGCCGCCAGCGGTCACTAAATCGTCAGTGTAAGTGGCAAGCGCAGAAAGATTGACATTACCGCCATTACTGCAAGTGCCGGAGAAGCAGCCGCCAATTAGGCGATTCGTTGTGCCTTGATCATTGCCTACGCCCGTTGCAACCGTTGATGTATCGGTATCCCAGAAGCTGTCGGTGATCGTGGCACCATCATACGAGGATCCAGCAAAACCACCGATATTGATGCTGCCATTGATGCCGCTGACGCTGCCTGAGCTGTAAGAATTTGAAATTTCTCCACCGTTGCGTATTCTACCAACAAAGCCACCAATGCCGCCTGAGCTATCGGCATTTTCACCGCTGACATGACTGGTACTGTAGGAATTAGTGATGGTGCCGCCATTAGCTTCACCGATGAGGCCGCCTGTTGATGAAGAGCTATTGTCAGCGAAACCGTTGTTGCCGCTTGCGAATAATGTTGAGGTGACCGTTCCGCTTGAATAAGCGTTAGAGACGGTGGTGTTGCGTAAATATCCGATTAATCCACCTACGCCTATATTGCCAGTGACATTGCCAGTTGCATAGACGTTGGTGAAGAGGCTGTTGCTGTTAGTGTAGCCTATTAATCCACCTGTGGAGTAGGTTCCAGTGATATTGCCGGTAGCATATGAATCACTGACGGTCATGCCGCTGGCATAGCCGATCAATCCACCCGTGCCCGGCCACCAATCGTTATTATTGTAATTAGTGACATTGCCGGTCGCATAGGAGTTGGTGATGGTGGTTCCGCTATAGGCTTCGCCGACAAGGCCGCCCATATCGGTATAGTTGTCGGTAGGATTCGATTGATAACTGATGAGATCGACACTGGCGTGTGAATTTGAAATCACGGCACCATCGTGGATATAGCCAACCAAACCGCCAAGCGATGCTTCATAGGTGTCAGCACTTGCCGTCACACTACCTGTTGCATAAACGTTATCGATGAGACCAGAGCTGTTACCAACCAGCGATCCAACGTTAGACCAGCGATAATCGGTTGGATCTGTCGATACGGAAACATTTGCATTAATCAGGCCAACGTTTTTAACGGTTCCGGAGATGGTTCCAAACAGACCGATATTACGTACGGCTGCATCGGCGCTGATGTAGAGATTGCTGATCGTGTAATTCTGACCATCGAAGACGCCTGTGTAAGCCGGCGCCGAATTACTGCCTTTGCCGCCGATTGACACAAAACCGGAACCGTTATTGGTGGTATTGGTACCCCAGACATCTGATGCATTTTGTCTGGTGTTGCTTAAATCAATATTATTCGCGAGTGTGTACGTTCCACCTAGATTGGCGCCTATCATTTGTAATTGATGCGCGTTGGTAATGGTGGACGTATTTTCCATCATCAACATGGGTCGTGTGCCGCCATCGAAGATAAACCAGTCTTTACCGCTCGATTGTGTTGGATCGCTGGTGATGTTCCAGTCTGCGTCTACATAGCCACCAGAGATCAGATAAGTATCGAGGCTGCTTAAGTTAGCTGTGCCGCCATTCGTACATGTGCCTGAGAAGCAGCCGCCCGTTAGGCCGCTACTGCTGCCGGAGCCAATGCCATTGTTTGTAGATTGTGATGAGGTGTCGGTATCCCAGAAACTGTTAATAATGTTGTTGCTGCTGGCGATCGCCCCGGTGAATGCACCGTAATTCAAGCTTGCTGGTACATTGGCTATTGTAAATGCCCCGGAGCTGTAAGTGTTGGTGACGGTTCCACCTGAAATTGCTCCAGCAAAGCCGCCGATGAGGCTGCCGTAGCCGACATGGACTGTGCCAATATTATATGAATTAGCAATGGTGCCGTTTGTGTCTCCTGCTATGCCGCCGACCCAGTTGGAATTATTACCAGCATTGATGCTACCACTATTGTATGAATTGGTAATCGAGCCTTCATTTGCACCTGCAATACCACCTGTCTTACGACTACTGTGATAAAGGCCGTTGTCATAACCGGTGGTGACGGTGGCTGTGTTATAAGAGTTGTTGATAATGCCGGTTGCGTAGTTGATGCCTGTGATGCCGCCAGTGAAATAATTAATATCGACAGCGCCTTCAATGCTGCCGCTAGTGTATACATTCTGGATGGTGCCGGCGTTACCGCCGACGATGATACCGGCGGTAGCAGTACCATCTCCTGCTGTATTGCGAACAGTGATGTCAGCATTGGTGACGCCGACATTTTGGATCATGGCGGTGGAACTGGTGTGGCCGAATAAACCAGAATTGGTGTTGAGAGGTGCATTGATATATAAGCCGTCGACGACGTAATGGTTGCCGTCGAATGAACCGGAGAATGGATTGGCGCTATTACCAACTGGAGAAAAACCTGCTGTGCTGCCCCCCCAGACATCATTCACATTGGCAAGCGGTGCAGCTAAATCAATATTACCGCCAAGTGTGTAATTGCCATCGAGTCTTGCCCCCATCATTTGTAATTGATGCGCGTTGTAAATGACATCGGTATTTTCCATCATCAACATTGGGCGTGTCTGACCTTCAAAGATAAACCATTCTTTGCCGGCAGATAGGGTTGGGTCGTTGGCGATGTCAAAACCTGCAGTCGTCCAGCCTGCGTCAACATAGGTTTGCATGAGTGCTAAATTAACCGGTGCTAATTCAGAGCCGCCTGGACCTGCTGTATTGCCGGTAGCGTTGGTGGCATTCGTAATGGTTTGACCGGTGCAGGTATTGCCAAAGCAGCCGGCTAGCAAGTTATTAATAGCGACACCATCGTTTTGGCCAAAACCACTGGTTTGTCCGCTAGTGCCTACATCCCAGAAGCTGTTGGTAATGTTGTCAGCGTAATCCAGGTAGCCGACGAAGCCGGCGGTACGGTTGCCGCCCGTGACATGACCCGTGCTATAAACATTGATGGCATCACCATAATCCATGTAACCAAATGCGCCGCCGGTGTTTGTTTGACCAGTGACATTGCCTGTGGCGTAAGAGTTGTATACATAGTATCCGTCATTGTAACCAGCGAGGCCGCCGGTACCGGCACCGGAGTTACCGAGATTTTGGCCGCTGACGTTACCGGTGGCATACGAGTTTTCAACATAGCCCCAGACAAAACCAACCAGGCCGCCCGTAGCACCGTCAGTCCTGCCACTCGTCAGTGTTTGCGTGACATTGCCGGTGGCATAGGAGTTGGTGACATAACCATAGTTTTTACCAACCAGACCGCCAACGACATAATTCGTACCAACAACATTCGCATCGCTGTGCGAGTTAAGAATGTCCCCGAAAGTTCTACCGGCAAGGCCGCCGATTTCAGTGGTGACAGCGGTAGAAAGGGTGGTGACGGTACCCGTGACATACGAATTGGTGATGTGACCGTTGTCGTCCGTGTAACCGGCAAGGCCACCTGTGTATCGATAGTTACCGGCTAATTGAGTGATATTCACATTAGTAAGACCAACGTTACTAATGGCATTATCAGAACTGCCAAATAAGCCTACATAATCTCTGGCGGCACTAATATAAAGACCATCGATAATATAATTTTGACCGTCAAACGCACCATTATTGAAATATACGCTGTCATTACCAATCGGCACAAAGCCTGCGCCGTTATTCCAGTTTCTGGTGACAGTGGCATCAATGTTGTTATTGATAAGATAGTTTATGCTAGCGTCAGGATGTGTAGCGAGACCTTGCAAGCCGTAAATATCCGTAATCAATGCATTGGCGCCGCCATCCTCAGTACGAGCAAAATAGCCGCCGTTGACCACACTGAAATCATTGCTGACATTGAAAGTTGTGCCTGATGCATTCGATTGATTCCAGTTACCCGTATTGGTAACAGTGAAATCGCTGACATTAATATTTGCATTTTGCATGCCAGCACCACCGGCAGCAGTGCCATTAATAACGAGAGCACTCGTACCGCCCTGGGCAGTATTGGTGGTGCCTGAGAAATCATAAGTTAAATTTGCAGGTGTGACTAAGGTAATCGGGTTGTTAGCGCTACCTTGATTCAGCGAATTACCAAGCGTGAGCGTGTTGCCTGAATACGAGTATAAGATATCGGAATTAGTCGCTGAGCCCTTTGCGGCAGCTAAATTGCTATGACCAAATGAACCTAGACTGTAAGCCGCAATATTGGTGTCGTTAATATTCGAGTAGAGTAAAATATTATTTTGTGTGAATGTTAAATTACTTATATCACCGTCGGCGAGTGCGATTAAATTAGCTTTCACGTTGCCGTCAGACAGGACGAATAATAAGGTTGAATAAGTGCTAAAACCATCGACTTGACTAAAGGCAAAGCTTGAATCGCCTTGTGAGATAACAGAGCTAATCAGACCGCCGCCGGCATATAAGGAAACGGTGTAATTCGGACCGGGTGCGAAACCGCTAAAGTCATAACCAAAAATTGGCCAGGTAGGTTCTGGCAAGCCTTGCAGGTAAGGGTAGGATGTATTTTCATGAATGTTCCAGACATTACTAAAATTCCAATTTGTCGGGCCGGTATACGTTGCTTGCTGTGACAATATCTCATATCCGCCATTGCCATCAAAGGTGCCAGCTTCAACGTTGCTGACTGTTCCAGAGTTGCTACCAACTGCGTTGTTTTGTTTTGACGTGGTGATATTCCAGAAGCTGTTGGTGAGGTCCCCCGCATTTTCACCCACCAGGCCGCCGACATTTACGCTGCCGGTTACTTTGGCCACATTATAAGTGCGATTGACAATGCTGGTGCCGCCCCCTAGCACATTGTTACCGACGATGCCGCCAACCTGGCTATAGCCTGTCACATTACCAAGGTTAAAGGAGTCTTCCACGGTGCTGCCATTATACAGCTCACCGACCAGACCACCGACTTGTGTACCGCTGCTGGTAACAATGCCGGTATTGTAACTCTTGGTGATGAGTGATCCGCCGCTTAGTCCACCGGCAAGACCGCCGGCTGTTCCGTAGTTGGAGCTGGATTGTGTCGTGGTTACATTTCCGGTGTTGTAGCTATAAGAAATGGTGGTACTGCCAGCGGCACCGACGAGGCCGCCAACGACCGAGCTATACGTGCCTGAGCCAGTAACGGTTGCTGAATTGACCGCGTTAGTGATCGCGGCGTTGCTAACGTTGCCAAAGATGCCGCCAATGTAGGTCGAACCGGTCACTGAACCTGAGACGGAAACATCGTCTATCGTGATAGAGCCGGTGCCTGAAGCGGTGCCAATTAAGCCGCCGATGAAGTTGGTATTTGAGCCGCCAGAGATGCTGACATTCGTGCTATGCACATTTGAAACGTTGCCTTGGCCGTATCCAGCTAATGAGCCTACGGTTTGTGCGGAACTGCCAGTGATAATGGTGGTGTTATTGAGTGTAAGATCCTGAATGTTGCTGCTGGTGCCGGTTACACCGAATAAACCAATGTAGTGTTGACCGCCGCGACTGATGTTTAAATTGGAAATCGTGAAATTCTGACCATCAAATGAGCCATTGAAAGCGCTTGCAAAGCTGCTGCCAATCGGAACAAACCCGGCGCTGTTTGCTCCCCATACGTCTTGCGCGTTAGTTAACACTGACAAATCAATATTGTTAGCCAGTGTGTATGTGCCGCTTAAATTAGCGCCCATCATTTGCAATTGATGTGCATTAGAGACGGATGCCGTGTTTTCCATCATCAACATTGGGCGGGTGCTGTCTTGAAAGATGAACCAGGTTTTGCCAGCGGTATCGGCCGGATCATTTGAAATATTCCAACCGCTATAGGTATTTTTCAGTAAGGCGTCTGCGGTGGTAATACCTGTTGTGCCCGTCGGATTGTTGCCAGCATCATAAGAGCCGCCGTTATAACCAATCGCGTTACTCACGTTGCTGGTTTGATTGTCCCAATAAGTATTGCCCGTGAGAACCAGACTGCCCGAGTTAGCCGCATCTAATTCGCCGGCGATAGCACCGACTCGGGTGACGTTGGTCGTGGTGACTGAGCCAGAGTTATAGGAGTTAGTGATGGTGTACGGAGTGGAGGTGGCACTAATTCTGCCAATGAGACCACCAAATTCAGAGCCGCTTCCCCCTGCTGTTAGTGTGATTGCTCCGACGTTGTAAGAGTTAGAAAGTGAGCCGCCGTTATTCGCCCAGCCGATTAAGCCGCCCCACTCATAATTGCCGGTGTTATTACTGCCGTTATCGGTAATCGTGCCGCTGTTATAGGCGTTGCTGACGTTGACTGATACCAGTGTGCCGGCGATGCCGCCAAAATTGCCAAAGTGGTTGAGAGCAACGATGTTGCCGGTGTTATAAACGTTGCTAATGTTGCCGTAGTGGGAGTTGGTCGTGCTGCCGTCAATGCGCCCGACTATGCCGCCCACTTCATATTCACCCGATATCGTTCCGGTATTATAAGCATTGGTGATGGTCGGGTTAGGGAACATGCTAGTGTGATAGGCGTAACCAACAATACCACCGACATTGCCGTCATTTGTTGAAGTGACTGTGCCGGTATTGTAAGCATTATCGATGGTGCCGCCAGCTAAGACGCCAGCAATGCCGCCAATCTGGAAGGAGCGGCTGGTCACCACACCGTTAGTGTTAGAGACATTGCTGACGGCCGCATTATGGATAGAGCCAATGACGCCACCGATATCACTCCAATTGTTGTTGGCATCGGAAACGTTGGTGTTAGTTGCATGCAAATCAGTGGTGACACCCGCTCTGACCGCACCCACGACACCGCCAACACCGCCGTCGTAGCTGCCACCTGATACCGTCAGATCATAGACTGAGATATCGTTCAGTGTTCCCAGCAGTTTGTTACCGATGGCGCCGCCGACGTTGCCTTTGCCGGCAAATGGGAAACCTGGGGTGGATAAGCCCGTGATCGTTCCGGCATTAATCACAATATTTTGTACCGAGCCGCTGCTTTCTCCCGCCAAGGCGCCGACTTTTCCTTGACCGGTAATATTGACGTTGGAGAGAGTCAAATCATGGACAGAGGCGGCGCTGCTAAGGTTGCCGAATAAACCGATATAGGAATTGGCTGCTTGAGAAATATATAAATTTGAAAGCGTATAATTTTGTCCGTCGAAGCTGCCGGAGAAGGCGGTCGTGCCATTACCAACCGGCACAAACCCTGCGCCGTTGTTATAGATATCTGTGCCCCAGACTTCATATGCCTTCGTGCCTGTGCCATTTAGGTTAATATTTCCAGCCAGTTGATAACTAGCTTGTGGTGCGGTCATCATCAACTGCACTTGATGTGGTGTGATGACGTTCGTGCTCCATTCCATGCGGAGCATCGGGCGTGTTTGACCAGGTAAAATTAACCAGTCGTAGCCGCTCGGCGGTGTTGCGTCAGTAAAGCCGGTGCTGGCAATATTCCAGCCGGTATAAGCATTCGAAACATTATTTAGCGTAACACCTTCGCTGCCGTTGAAGGTGCCGGCGGTGATGCCACTGCAATACGAGGAGTTGCCGCAACCGTTATAGCCAGGGACGCTGGTCGTCGCGATATCGAAGTAGTTTGCATTTTTGTATCCGCTTTCATACTTGCCAATGAATCCGCCGTTAAAGCCGCCGTAAGAGTTAACAACAGGGCCGGTGCTATAGCTATTCTGAATATTACCGCTGCCTTCCAATCGGCCGACAAATCCACCTGCATTCATGTAAGCAGCGTAACCACTCCCAAAGACAGAGACAGGCGTTAGGCTGTAACTATTATTGATGGTGCCAGCCGCATCGCCGACGAAACCGCCGTTGTCATTATTGTAAGAATAATTATAGCCGTTAAGTTGAATAGCTAGGGTGCCGGCACTGTAAGAGTTGGCAATGCTTCCACTTTCGAGGTAACCAATAAAGCCACCGGCGTTATTCCACATGTAGCCGCCAATGAAGATGTTGATATTGGCCGTCGTGCCGCTATTGTAAATATTAACGCCTGTTCCTTGACCGACCACGCCACCGATACGGCTACCGGTGTAATAGGCACTAAAATTAATGGTGCCCGAGGTGAAAACATCGTGAATAGTCGTGCCTTGAGCCACGCCAACCAAGATGCCGGCGCCTGTCGTTTCAGCGTTCAGATTAATGGTGGCGTTGGTGATATTTAAATTGGAGAGGGTGGCGTTATAGGCCCGTCCAAATAAACCAACTTCTGAACTAGTCTGGTTAATGCGGAGATTGTTAATCGTGTATCCCTGACCATCGAGCGAACCACTAAATCCGCTATACGAGGGGGTGCCTGAGGCATACCCAATAGGCGTAAACCCGGAACCGCCATTCCAGTTAACAGTGGTGACGGCCTCAATATTGGCGCCTAATGTGTAATTACCTTGTCTCGATGTTGAGTTGGCACCTATGCCTTGTAGTCCGTAAATATCCATAATTTCTGTGCCATTCTGGGCGCGGATGAAGGAAGCGCTGCCGCCTTGATTAATCTGGAAGTTATTGGTAACGGTGAAGGCGGGTAGTGCAGCACCATTTTGCGTCCATTGACCCGTTGGGCCCACGCTGAAGTTGGAGACATTAATCGCAGAGGTGGTGTCATTCGAAGCGGTACCGGCGGCGCCGTTGATGAAGATAGTGCTATTTCCGCCAGCAACGGTATTAATACTGCCATCGATATTCAAGGTTGGGTTGGCGGAACCGCCATTGACGGCAATTGAGTCTGTCGAGAGTGTGACCGTTGAATTCGTTGCATTGCCGAGTGTGATATTGTTGCCGGAAGCGGTGAACAATACATACGGATTGTTAACATAGTTCGTGGCTATGCTGGAAGAGTTAAAGGTTGTGGCTGCATTCCCCGTTTTATTATTCAATAAAATTGAATTAGCTAAGAAGGTTAAGTTTGTTAATCCGCCTTCTGCATAAGCAAAGATATTACCGGTTGTGCTGCCACCGCCTGCCAATATTAACATTAGAACATGAGAGCCGCTTAATCCGGCGATTTGACTGAAGCTAAAGCTGTTGTCGCCTAGTGAAGTGGTGCTGCCGAGTAAGCTGCCGTTTCGATAAAGTGAAACAATATAATTCGCGCCGGGTGCATAACCACTAAAATCTAGACCGGGAAGCGCGGCGCCCCGCAAGGTTGGATAGTTACCCAACGTGCCTTCCCAGATAGTCGTAAAATCCCAGCCGTTTGCGATAAAGTTCGCAGGATCCTGCATCCAGCTTGTTGGCTCGCCACTGCCGAAGCCACCGGATATGCTTGGGTTGACGGTGTTATCCCAGAAGCTGCTATTGATAGAGTTGGAGCCGCCATCTACAAATATTCCTGCAGTCGCACCGCCATTACCAGTGATGAGACCGGAGGCATAACCACGGGTGACAATAGCCCCGATTGCATTACCGATAATGCCTGCTGTTGTACCGCCGCCAGCTGCAGCGGTGACATTTACTTGTGAGTAAGCGTCAGTGATATGGAGCAGCCAACCAACACCTGCCAAACCGCCCACCCCATTATAGCCAGCAGCGTTGCCGTAAGTTTGCGTGACGCTTCCAGTCACATAGACCTTATTGAAATTGGTGATGGAACTATTATTCTGCAGCACGTGTCCGGCGATACCGCCAGTTGTTTGGCTGCCTGTGATGTTGGCATTTATCAGACCTAGGTTAGCAATGGTATTGCCGCCATATAGTCCGCTGAAGAAGCCGATCGCTTGAGTGTTGTTGGGATTGTTGATAAACAGATTACTGATGGCGTGACCGGTGCCATCGAAATCACCTTTGAATTCATTGCCGGTTGATACGGAGCTATTGGCGGGTGCGAAGCCAATCGGATTAAATCCAGCGCCGCTATTCCAGGTGCTTGTGATGGCTGCATCGACGTGGCTGCTGAGGATGTAGTTTTGTGAAAGTGTAAATAAATTTGAACCGATACCTTGTATGCCGTAAATATCTGTCACTGTGTAAGTCGCAGGACCGGAACCGGTGACACTTGATGCGCGAATAAATTGTGTATCACCGCTGCCATCAGGATTGCTACCGGTGATGCCGCCTGATATCTGGAAGTCATCCGGTGCACTGAAGGTGCCTAAGGTGCCAACCTGATTCCAATTACCTTTGACTAAATTAAAACTACCCACATTAATGATGATGCCGGCATTGCCGTTTAGCATGTCATTGCTGGAATTGGTTTGATTAAGCGTGAGTAAGCCGGTGATGGTAATTTCAGGAGTAGTGGATAAATCAATGTTAGCAGCGTTAATGGTTAAATCGGTGAGTGGATCGACAACATCATTAAATTTCACGGTATCGCCAGCGTTTAAAGTTAAGGCGTGACTATGACCGTAGACGGCGTTATCAAAATTAATATCGCCGCTGACGCCATTCGTGAGGAAGGTTTGATCGATACTCGAGCTTAAATTAACGGTGCCGCCGTAGAATTGAGTGTTGTCGGTGGTGATATTGTTGCTGTTTATGGTCACATTATTATTGATCGTCAAATCATGGATCGGAGTCGTTTGACCGATTTCACCGTTCATCACCAGCGCCGCTGAACCATTGAAAGTGAGTGAATTGCCGCTGTTTGCGCCGTCTATGTTGCCGAAATAAGTGACGGTACCGCTGTCGTTGGTAATCGAGCTGGTAGACGCATCCAGTAAAATATTATTGAAAATAGCGAGAGAGCCGGTTGTACTGAAGTTACCGCCATTTAATGTTAGCGCGCTGCTGCCTAAGGCGCTGCTGCTCGTGATGGCGATCGAACCTGCGGAAATAGTGGTTCCGCCGCTGTAATCATTCGTTCCGCCTAGTGTTAAAATTCCAGCGCCGTTTTTGGTGACGCTGCCGCTGCCAGTAATGTTATTGTTGATGGTGAAATTATTCGAGCGGTTAAAGACTAATGAACCGTTATTAGAGACACTGGCGTTACCAAGCGAGCCGCTGGTGCTGCCATTGCCCACTTGTAACGTACCTGAGTTGATATAGACGGTACCGCTGCCAGATACAGTGTTACCGAAAATAGTTGTTTCGCCTGTGTTTAAACGGAAGTGATTGCCAATTGAGACAGCGCCAGTCAGAGTTAAGTTGTGCGCGCCCGTGATTGTTAAATCACTATTCGATGAGATCGTGTTAGCGAGCGTGGTATCGTAATTCAGATTTAGTTGCCCAAGGTTTAGGTATAGTATTCCTGTACCTAGCGGATTTGCATTGCTGGATCCGATGGTGAGTGACGTTGTGCCATTGAAGCTTTGATAAGTCATATTACCTGAATAAGCGCTATTGTCAGATAAGGCGCTGCCGATGACATACGTGCCGGCACTCATCACCAGATTACCGCTGCCAGACAGATTGCCAGTTAATGCCGTGGTCCCGTTGCTTGATATGGTTAAGGTCTTGCCGCTATTGATCGTACCATTGCCGCTTAGTGTTAAATGATCACCGGTGTAAGTAGAAGTGATGCTTGAATTTTCACTGACGACATAATTGTTGGCAAGGCTGTAATTGATGAAGCCAAGGCTATTATCGTATAAGTTGCCGCCGTTTAAATAGAGCGTTCCTGTGCCTAGTGCGTCGTTACCGTTTATTGATATGGTGCCGCTATTCAGGTAAGTGTTGAAGCTACCAGATCGGCTGTTGTGCATGGCCAGTGTGCCTGATCCACCTTTCCTGAAATTGGCAAGATTGGTGATATCGTAGTACGTGTAACTGTTGTTGCCAGCTGTATTAACGGTGAGACCGTATCCGGAAGAATTGCCTGTTATGTTGCCATTAAAAACAATATTACCAGACGTTGTTGTCGTGAGAACTGGATCAGTGTTTGATGCTGAGCCTACGAGCGTGGCGCCCTCCATGGTGATATTGCCGTTGGTCGTGGAGATATTGCCATCGATGTTATACACCGTGCCGCTCGATAATGAATTTGCGATGAAACTATTACCGCTTGTTAACGTTAAATTATTACCCGAAACAGAGAATAAAAGATCGGTGTCTGACAGCGAGCCGCGTACCGTTGCCAGTGCACTATTCGATAAAATATTACTGCCGTTGCTGTAAACGACAACTGATGAAGTGTTGGATAGCGAGAGATTTTTCATGCTGCCGTTATTCGTTGACGTATAGGCAATCATATTGGATTTCGCCAAGTTGGCGGCATTATTGATGTATGCCATGATGGGTGTGCTGTCAGCTATGCGGCGATCAACTCTTGAGACGTTGTTATAACCTTCCAGGAAATAATAAAAACCATTTGCGCCGGTGCGGGTTGAGTCTAGAACGGCGCCATTGACGACTAAATTAATGCTGGTAGATGCGCCGGCGGCTGAACTGCCGGAGATGGCTCGTGGTGCGCTGCTATAAAACGCATTGAGATAAGGATAGGCGTTTAAAGTAATGAAGCTCCATTCTGGGCCCCAGGTGGGAAAGTTGGTGGCATCGAACATATTGGTGGTGGATAGCCCAATCGCATCGCCGCCAGAATAGGATCGACCTGAGGTATCCATATCCCAGTAACTATCGTTGATATCGCCGAGATTCGCGCCGGTTAATCCGCCAATGACGCCATTGAAGGGTGTGATGGTCACCACTGCAGTGGAGTAGGAATTAGTGATGGTGGCGTCTGTGTAGTTATAACCGACGAGACCGCCTGCAACGCCTAGATCGGCATAAGAAGATCCGCTTGCATAAGAGTTGATAACGAGACCGTTCGGATCATTCACACCGACGAGACTGCCTACCCACCAGCCGCCGGCGACGGCGCTATTATTGTAAGACTGACTAACGGTGCCGGTATTGTAGCCAACGAGACCGCCCGTAGAATGACCAAGAAGATCAGTGACATTCGCTTCGTTAAATGAGGTATTAATCGTGCCGGCGCCGACGTTTACGCCGACAAAACCGGCTGTGTTAAAGCCGGCGTTGGTGCGGGTCATGGTACCTGTTGTGTATGAATTCGAAATCGTGCCTTGATTGATGCCTGCTAAGCCGCCTGCATTATCGCCGCCGGTTGCCGTGACATTAATGTTGGTGAGACCAATTGCATTGATCGTTGCGGCGGCACTCGTCACACCAAATAGACCGAGGTTGCTAGCGCTGCTATTAATATATAAACCATTAATCGTGTGATAGTCACCATTGAAAGTGCCGGTAAATTCATTGCCGGTGCCAACAGGTTTGAATCCTGAGCCACTAGTGATGCTGGATTGGGTGTTCCAGACATCGCCTCTACTATTCATGCTGCTGGTTAAATCGATATTTTCTCCCAGTGTGTAATTCGCACCAAGTGCCGCACTCATTAACTGCACTTGATGCGGTGTCAAGAGAGTGGTACTCCACTCTGTGCGTAACATTGGGCGTGTTTGGCCTTCGATGATGAGCCAGCCTGCTGAGGGTGCACTGGTACCGGTGAAGACGCCGGTGTTGGTGTTGTTGTATGAGGTGATGGCATTTGTGCTTTGGTCACTCAGTGTGAGACCGTTGCTGGCGAGGTTGTTGTTCGCGATATCCCAACCGCCAACCTGGAAATATGTGGAGGCAGCAGACAAATCAAATGGAATAATCGTGCCGGTATTGGTGGCATTGGTAATCGTTTGTGCGCCGCACGCGCCGCTGCCGTTTGCAAAGCAACCGGCGTATAAACCGCTCACGTTACCGCTAGATATCGTACCGATGCCGGCTGTTCGTCCGCTATTAACGCTATCCCAGAAGCTGCCAGTGATGTTTGATGCGCCGGAGGTGCCATTGATGCCGATAAATCCGCCGATATTGGAACTTGTGCCGGTGACGGTGACGGTGCCGCTACTATAGGAATTGATAATGTTCACGCCGTTGCCATAATTATTCCCGATGAAACCACCTATGTTTCCGACATTGCCGGCGGCGACATTACCGGTTGCATAGGAGTTCGATATCGTGGTTTGGTAGTTTGTAGAGCCCACGAGGCCGCCCACGTGGCTTGCCCCGCCGTTACCATTAACATTGGCATAAACATTTGCGGTGCTATATGAATTCGTGAGGCTGGCATTTATTCCAAATGAACCAACTAAACCGCCAACACTATCAAAGAGTGTGTTTTGTGATCTGACGCTGCCTGATATATAAGCATTGCTGATGTTGGCGCCGTAGATGGCAGTACCTGCCAAGCCGCCGACATGAGCATACGTTGAGGCAGAATTAACGTTTACGTTCGTTAAGCCAATATTACTGACCGTGCCGCCCCATATAGTACCAAAGAATCCAACACTCGAGTAACTGCTCCCGTAATAGTCTATGTAAAGACCATTGATAATATGATTCCCGCCATCGAATGTGCCGCTGAAGACTCGTTTGCCGAGAGAATATTCAGCATCATGGTCAGAGCCGATTGGCGCAAAGCCTTCGCCGGTGGATGTATTGGTGTTGGTGCCCCAGACTTCAGCCTTATTGGTTAAAGACGAGGTCAGGTCAATATTATTGGCGAGCGTATAATTGCCCGTGAGATTCGCGCCCATCATTTGTAATTCATGAGCATTGGTAATGGTGGAATTGTTTTCCATCATGAGCATTGGACGGAAGTTACCGGAAGTGTTTAGGTCAGCGTTGTCATCGAAAATAAACCAGGTTAATCCGGGTGTGTAACTAGTGCCATTTGGATTATTTACGTAGGGGTCGCTCGCGATATTCCAGCCCGCATTCGCATAAGTAGCTTTCGACGAAAGGTTCGCTGTGCCGCCATTCGTACAAGTTCCGTTAAAGCAGCCGCCGGTCATGCCACCGAGATTGAAGCGGCCAGAATTGGCACCAAAAGATAAGCCAGACGTGTCTGTATCCCAGAAGGTATTTGTCACGGTGCCGCTCTGTGCGCCGATGACGCCGCCTATCCAGTAGCTGGGGTTGGCGTTGTCAATGTGGCCGCTTGAATATCCATTGCTGACAGTGCCCCAGTTGGAACCTAGTAGGCCGCCAACCTGTAGGCCGATTCCAGGTGGTGGGCTACTAGCACCGGTAATGTTGATGTTGCCGGTGTTGTAAATATTCGAAACGATGCTGCCAGACGCTTCACTGTTACCAGCGATACCGCCGACAAAGTAGGAAATGCTATTACCATTGTTGATATGGGTGATATCAAGATTAATGGTGGAGCTATTCACTGAGTTATAGACAAAGGCGCTCCCCCAGAACGGATTCCAGAAGGATAATGTTCCCACAACGCCGCCGATGCTGACCCAGTTGTTCGCTGCAGTCATGTTTTGTTGGGTGACATTGATGGTGGTGTCGCTGTAAGCGTTGCTAATAACGGCATCGAATTTAGCGTAACCTACCAAGCCGCCGATCCTCGGTAAGCCATCGGTAAAATTAGAGGCTGTGATACTGCCGCCAATGATAGAGTTATTGTTAAAAGTACCGCCACCGAGATCACCGACCATTCCACCAACCGCATCGATATAGGTGCCAGAAGCAATGATGGTTGGATTGATTAAGGTGAGATTGTTGATGCCAAGATTTGTTCCGGAATAATGATGATCTACGTAGCCAAATAAGCCGACATAATTATTTGCGCTGTTGATGTATAAATTATCGATGCTGTGACCTTGGCCATCAAATCCACCTGAAAACGAGCAAGAATAATAATTACAAATGGGTTTGAACCCTGCGCCGCTGTTCCAATTAACGGTATCAGATGCATCGATGTCTTTCGCTAATGCAAAATTTCTAGAAGCCCACACGGAGTTAGATTGATTTTGATTGCTAAGGGTCGCCAAGCTGCGTGTCGTGGTATCGTTTTCACCACCTAGTTGGTTGATCAGCATGTATGCCGTCGTTGACGCCCATGAGAATGAATCGGGTGTGCCGAAAGTGGTTGGGTTGTAATACACTTCTACTTTTGAGTTAGTTCCGCCGAGTGTGATGTTGTTGTTAACACCGTCGTAGAGCACAGTTCCTGAGCCGGTGCCAGTGTTGTCGGCTTGTAGTTTGACGGTGACACTTAAGGGCCCGGAATAAGTGTTGGTAATATCTGCGGTGCCAATAAGATTGACGTCGTGGTAGGCGCTGAGGGTTAAGCTGTATGGGCTCGACCAATCAATATTATTAACAACGACAATGTCGCCGCTACCTGCACCGCTGCTATTGTTGGTGGTGACAATCACATTACTGATGCCTAATGCGGCTTCCAAAGTCCCGGTTGTCAGCAGTGAATCATTGACTGCGCCTGATGCTGCGAAGAGATCGTTAAACACGCCGTTGTAAATAGCGTTAGCGTTGCTGCTGTTTACACTCGTGTTAGTAGTGACCATGCCAGCATTCGTTGCGTTCGTTTGATCATCTGCAATATAAATACTAGTCGGATCGAGTAACCATGTCCCCACTTCGCCTAATCCTGCCGTGGTATTCACTATTAAATCACCGATGGATAATGTGCCTTTACTGGATGTTTCAACCAATCCGCCACCACCACCTGCGCTGCCACCTTGTGCGGTGATGAGTCCATTCGCATACGTATATCTATCCGACCACAACACAATGTTGCCGCCGTTACCATTCGTGATAGCGTTTGCATTGATCACTGCACCCGGTGCCATCACTAACGCATTGGCATGTGCGAGCGGGCCTTTGCCTTGATAGCCACCGCCGATATTCACATTACCGCCGCCGATATCGCCGCTGACATCCATGCTCGCTGTTTGATCGAGTAAAATGTTGTAACCCGTTACCGTGATATTGCCGCCTTTCGCGCCAGCATTTTTACCTGAGGCATCGAATTTTCCGGCAACTCTCACGACTCCGCCGCGTGTATCACCCGATAAAACAATATCGCCACCTTGTTGATAAACAGCTTTTGTTTCTACAACACCATCCATGTTAATAACACGATCTAAAACACCTGCTGCATCTTTTGCTGAAACTAAAACCTTGCCGCCATTCGCTGAAATAGTCCCTGTGTTACTCACGCCATCATTTAAAACATTGCCATTCTGATCGACAGCTTTTTGCGTGACGCCGTTATCCACGGTAAATCCCAGTAAATCATTCCCTGCAAAACTTAAGGTTGCTGCATCACCGGCTGCGAGAATCACTTTACCCATGTTCGCTTCAATCAATCCTTCGTTACTCACCGCGCCGCCTACTAACGCGATCAAACCATTGTTCGCAGCAATCATCGTTCCTTGGCTGACAATCGCGCCGTTGTAGCCCGGCACATTCGCAAAACGATAATAAGCATTGAGAAAGTCCTCGTTCGTAATATTCATGGTGGTCGCCATCATGCCGCCCACATTCACATACGAATTCGGTCCAAAGAAAATACCGGCTGGGTTGACCAAGATGATTTGTCCTGTCGCCGTTAAACGTCCATAGATTTGTGAAGCACCCTGAGTCGGATTAATCCGATTCAGGGTGATACCACCAACAGGCTGTTGAAAGTGCGTGGATTCTTGAGCGCCGATATTAAAGCTTTGCCAGTTCACAATACCTTTTTGTGAGGCTTGATTGACGATCGTGGAGGTGGGAGTTTGCTGGATGGTAACTTGGCCTGCTGCAACATTATCTAAAACGGGGTTAGCAAAAATCGAGGTAGTCAGTAGGAACGAACCCATTCCTGCAAGGAAGGATTGGTAGTGCTGTTTAATCATAGCGAAAATCTGTCCCGGTATTTTCATTATTATTCCCGTGACGAGCATAATGTGATGCTGTTATACATTAACTATAGGAGATGTGGCTGGAATTTCCACTTTTTGGGGAAAATATAATTTCATATAAATCAGTATTTTAAATGATTGGCCTAAAGCTTTTTATCGGCAGGGTGCCCGGGAGGGCCGGCAGGCTCGGCTTTGCAGGGGGAGGGGGCAGGAAGGGGGTAAATTTGCCCCTGGGAGGGCTTTTGGGGGTGGGGTGATGTTGAGGGGGTGCATAATTTGAGCAGAAGCTGGCGCTGTGGTGAAATGGCGGCCTGTCTTGTTCGCTGCGCCACTGTCGTCCCGCGCGTAGGCACGGGGCAAGCGGGTTAATTGGCGATCCTATCATTACCCGCTGCCAGTTGAGGGTAATGATAGGTTGGCGAGACACCACTAGTTCGTCGACTGAAAGCAGTAGTTACCCGTTTGGATAACACTCGTCGTATTTAATAATGGGTCTGTATAAGTTTTATTAACAATCGTTGAGTCGATATTGTAGTAAGTGCCAGGAGAGGTGGGGTTGTAGAAATTGTTATTCGTCGCATTCGTTTGGGGTTGATTCACGATGGGCGCGATGTATGGGTTAACCACGCTAGGTGCGTTAGTGTTAGATTGCGGCGTTGGCGGGTTAGCGATGATCCAGTTATTGAAGTAGAAGGGATCGCCTATTTCACCGTTTTTAAATGTCGCGTCATAAAATGAAACGGTGATGCGATTTTTGTTCGGTAAGTAGAGGTAGCCGAGATTATTACCGTCACTTTGTTGAATGCGCGTAAAGGTACTGAGTAGTGTGTTGCTCGTCGTGTATACGGTTCCTGCATTAAATACATCGCCAGTTGTGGGGATATCCAAAAATAAATTAAGTCGATCCACATGCGTATTGAAACGTATATTGTTGCGATAGACAACGTCGCCACCATCCACTAGGCCGGTGATATGAAATCCTGGCATAAAATTAAAAGTGTCAAGAGCCGTGCCGCCTGTTAAGTTTTGGAAATTGCTGAAGCTGCCACTCAGTCCTGTGACCGTGCCGCCATTCATCGCATTAATGATCCAAGTATTCGAAACATTATCGCCGATGAGCGTGTTGTTGCCTGCGCCGGCATCAATATTACCGGTTAAACTACCACCTTGTAATCTCACCGTGTCATTACCGGAACCGCTGATCAGGTTTTGCATGGTGCTGAAACTGAGCGTGCCTGCTTGACCGCTAAATGTAATACTGCCTGTGTTATTACCAGATAATGTCACCGTCATGCCGGGATCAGAAAATCCACTTAAATCGAGCGTATTGTTTTCGCTGCCGGGGCCGATGATATTCAATACGCCGGTAATGTTGTTGGTTGTCAGCGCGTAATGATTGTATCCAGATAAGCCCTGCAAGGTGAGCGTGCCAATACTGGCATTTGAGAGTGAAGAGCCGATCGCTGCAAGCCCGACGAATGCGCCCAGGTTGCTTCCGCCAGTGACGCTGCCAGATACGGTTGTGGAGCCGGGTGCTGAACCTGTCACCGTGCCGGCATTATAGCCGACCAAGCCACCGACATTCGTGTTGCCTGATATGGTGCTGTTGACGGCAGCATTAGTGATCGTGATACCTGCATTGTTATTGCCAACCAGCCCGCCCACATTCGTCGCGCCTGACACGGTTCCGTTTGCATAAATAGGTTGTGGAGTGGTCCCGGTAATGGCCGCGTAATTAATACCAATCAGGCCACCAATATTGCTACCTGTTGCGATGACATTGCCGATCGCATAACTATTGCCGGTGATGGTGCTCGCGTTGCCACCAACGAGACCGCCTACTTGCGAAGCCCCGGTCACCGCAGCGCCCGTGGTGTCTGCGTAGGAATTATGAATGCTGGAACCAAAGCTGAGTCCAACCAGTCCACCGACGTACTCGGCGCCCCACGCCGTGACGCCGCCGCTATGGTTAGTGTAACTGACATTACTGAGTGCAGCGTAGTTTTCGCCAATAAGGCCGCCGACTTCCCAGGTGCCTGTGACATTACCGGTCGCATAAATTAAACCCTGAGTGGCAGGTGTAATCGCGGCGCCCTGATGGGCGCCAATGAGCCCACCGACAAATTGTGTTGCTGTCACGTTACCCGTCGCGTAAGTATTGCCGGAAATGCTACCGTAATTAAAACCGATGAGACCACCCGTGACGTAAGTGCCACCGTTGACCGTGGCGGCAGAATAGGAGCTGACAACGCTCGCATCATTTTGGCCAATCAAACCGCCAACGTAGGCGTGCGATAAAGCGGTGACGGTTGCCGAATTCGCCGTGAATACATTGGTCAGTACCCCTCCGCGATTCCAGCCGATAAGGCCACCGACTAGTGAGCCACCCGCGCCGCTTGCATGGACGGTGCCGCCACCATAATAAATATCACCCACCACAGCGGCGGTAATATTTCCCCAGTTTTGTCCGACAAATCCGCCAATATTCGAACCTGTGCCTGTCGCTGTCACGTTACCTAACACGTAAGAGTGACCGGAAATGGTGCCGACGTTGTAACCGGTGAGTCCGCCAATATAATCACCTGAGCCTGTCATATTTCCCGCAACCGATACACTTGTGACGGTGCCTGAATTTTTGGCGCCGACTAATCCGCCCACGGAACTAGCACCGCGGATGTTGACACCCGTCAGTGCAAGATTGCTGATGCTGGCACTCCCACTCATTTGTGCGAATAAGCCGATGTTACTGCTCGCACTGCGGTTAATGTATAAATTGCTAATCGTATAATTTTGTCCGTTGAATGAACCGGTAAAGTTTCCTGTGCCGCCGATGGGCGCAAAGCCCGTGCCAGTTGGCGTGCTACTTCGCGTGCCCCAAACATCTGAAGTGCTGTACGTGCTATTCAATGCAGCAGTGAGATCAATATTATTCGCGAGTGTGTAAGTGCCGCCGAGTGTTGAGCCCATCATTTGTAATTGGTGAGCTTGCGTGATAGTCGATTTCCTTTCCATCATTAACATGGGACGCGTATAACCGACGCCCGAGTTGGGCGCGAAGATGAACCAGGTATTACCGGGCGCAATCGATGTCGTGCTGGGAATATTTGTTATGCTCCAGCCGGGTGTTGTGAATGTGCTTAATGTCATCATTTCATTGGTGGTCCTGCCGGTGACGTTGGCGGCGGAGCCTGTCCCAACTGCGGTCGCACCCATGCCGGATGTTTGTGTATCATAAATGTTATTAGCAAACGTACTCGCATTCTGTCCTGTGAATCCACCCGTAAATCCACCTAGTGTGTTAGTCACAAGTCCACTGCTATAGGAGTTTGATAGGCTACCAGCGTTGTTTTGCCCAGCAAATCCACCGACAAACAAGTTTGACGAGGCACTCCCTGCGATGGTGACAGAAGAAATGGAATAGCTGTTGTTGATCGTGCCAAACATAGCACCATTAAAACCGCCTACCTGGCGGCTCGAGTTAAAGCTCCCACCAGAGTAAAACACATTGCCTGCACTATAAGAGGTGCTAATGGTTCCGATATTATTTCCCGTAAATCCGCCGACATTAATGAAAGTATTGCTGCCTTGATAAGCACTAACATTGGCTGTGCTATAACTATTAGTAACCGTACCCTGATTTTCACCGACCATTCCGCCCATGCGTGCGTAACCACTCACCGGGCTGCCCGATACACCAAATGTAATCGTGCCCGAAGTTGTCGAATTAGAAATAGTGGTGCCCGCTAATGTTCTGCCTGCCAAGATGCCACCCGCGAAAGTATCGAAGTTCAAGCGCACGTAAGCATTCACAAGATTGATATCGCTAAAGGTTGATCCAGATGTTTGGCCGAATAAACCCATGTGGCTGATCGTTGCATTCGGTTGGCTCATATATAAATTACTAATCGAATAATTTTGGCCATATAAGCTGCCGGTGAATTGTGTGGCGGGCGTGCCCACGGAAAGAAAACCGGAGCCCGCATTCCAGGTGTTCGTAATCGTGGCGTCAATATTTGTATTTAACGCATAAATGCCCGCTAGATTGGTATTCATATTCTGCAGCTCAGTCACGTTATTGATGAGCATGTGAGCTCTGACCGCGCCGCCGGTATTGGTGTAGGTAACGGGTGCGCTGTAACTAACGGGCGGGTTGTAATAGATATTCACGGGTCCACTGATAGTTAATACACTGTTATTGATAACGGTGCCATGACTGGAACCCACTAAAAATGCCGCGGAATTATTCGCCACCAAATTCAATCCGCCACCGCCCGTGCTGGAGAGGGTGTTATTGAGTGTGATGTTGCGATAAGCACTCAAGGTTAAACTGTTGGCAGAGTTCCAGCTAATGCCATCGACTACCGTGATATCACCGAATCCGGTGCCGCTGGTATTGTTGGTGGTGACAGTGACATTTGCACTGGCTAATGCTGCGGTTAACGTACTAACCAGTACGAGCGAATCTTGAATCGCGCCGGATGCTTGATAAGGTGTTGGGCCAGTATTGGCTGAGGTATCTGTGCCTATCATGCCGGCGGCTGTCGCGTTAGTTTGATTTAGTGCGATAAAAATATTAGTAGGGTCGATTAACCATGAGCCATTAATGCCGTGCGGCGCAGCAGCATTGATAAGGGTATGCCCGATGTTAATGGTTTTCATGCCGGACGTATCAATAAATCCGCCGTTACCGTACTGGCTGCTGACATCAAATCTTGTGCCGTTTTCTACAATCAGGTGATCAGCTTTCGCGATAATGGTTCCACCTTTAATGTCGTTAATACTGCTTGCATCAAATAATCCAGCAAGACGAACAATCGCATTGTTGCTCTCGCCATGAATATATATTTCACCATCGTGCTTTTTAGCGCCGTCAGAAATTGATTGTGCTTGTGCAATACCTTTCATGTTAATGACATGATCTAAGACTCCAGCAGCATCTTTTGCTGAAATTAAAATATGTCCGCCATTCGCATAGAGCGCACCGTTATTGCTAACACCATCACGCATGATACGGCCATCCTGATCGACGGAATTTTTTGTGACGCCACCATCAATGCTAAAACCAATTAAATCATTACCTGCAAATGTCACAGTCGCTGCATCGCCGGATGCCAGCACAATATGGCCTAAATTAGCTGAAATCATGCCATCATTTCTGACAGCGCCGCCGACTAGTGCGATTAATCCATGATTGGCTGCAATCAGTGTGCCTTGATTAATGATCGAGCCGTTGTATCCATTCACACTGCTGAAATGATAATAATTATTTAAAAAATCCTGATCAGTAATATTAAGCGTTGTTGCCATCATACCGCCCACGTTCACATATGAACCGGGCCCGAAAAAAATACCAGCGGGATTGACCAGAATAATTTGCCCTGTCGCCGTCAGCCGCCCATATATTTGCGAAACTCCTTGTGATGGGTTAATACGGTTAAGAGCAACGCCCCCCGCTGGTTGTTGAAAATGTGTGGTTTCCTGTGCGCCGATATTAAAGCTTTCCCAATTAATAATAGCTTTTGGTGAAGATTGATTGATGATGGTGGAATTAGGGGCTTGTTGAATATTGACTTGTCCTGCGCTCACGTTATCGAGAATGGGGTTGGCGAAAGTGGAAGTGGAAGTGGAAAAGAACAAAGAGCAAAGACAAACCACGAATGGTCTGAATTTTGCTTTGGTGCGTACCAGCAAAATGTTTGTAAACCTCATCTTCCCGTCCTGCGAGCAACATAATATATAAAGCGGCTTGTTCTAAGTATAGGTGATGTATAAAGATTTGCCTGACGAGGAGGGTGCGATCTAAGATGCTGAATTTTATGATTATTTTGTGTCAGCGAGGCGGCGTGGAGTGTTGTTGCGTAAACAATGACGATTGATGCAACAATGCCCTTGCGCTTTCCTTGTCGGTTGGGCTGAGTCATTCACGCAAGTTCGGCATCCGAAAAATTAATTCGTTGTTTGATAACAGTAATTGCCCGTTTCTACGACATTGGTTGTAGTCAATAACGGATCCGTGTAAGTCTGATTAATAATCGTTGAGTTAATATCATAATAATTGGTATTCGGATTCGCCATATTGTAGTTATTGTTACTGCCGGAATTGGTAATGGGTTGATTCACGATGGGCGCGATGTATGGACTTAGAAATACGGGTGCAGGTGTGCTGCTTGGCGTCACAGGTGGTGGGTTGCCAATCATCCAACCGTAGAAGTAAAACGGATCACCGATTTCACCATTTAATTTCGTGGAATCATAATACGTGACCGTAATTTTTTTGTTGGTCGGCACTCTGATGTTACTGGTATTATTACCTAAGCTGCTTTGCACGCGTGTGAAATCCGCGATTAATTGATTCAATGGATTGTAGACGCCACCTTTGTCAATCACACCGAGTACCGGTGTTCCTAAGCGTAATGTTAACGGTGTCGCGGTAGCATAAGTATTGAAATTAATTTGATTGATGTTACTAGTATCGCCACCATCAATCATGCCAGATATGCTGAATCCTTCCGTGAAATTAAAGATATCCAAACTGGTACCACCGATTAAATCGTTGATCTCTGCAAACGTGCCACCAATGCCGGTAAGACTGCCACCATTATTTGCCGTAATCGCCCACGTATTGGCAGCATTAGCACCGATGAGTGTGTTGACGCCAGCGCCACCGTTAATATTCCCAGCCAGTGAGCCGCCCGCCATTCTGAACGTGTCAGCACCACTGCCACCATTAAGATTGTGAATATTACTGAAATTAAAGTTGCCAGTGACACTCGCGATGCCGCTAATATTGCCGGTATTATTGCTGGTAATCGTAAAGTTTTGTGTGCCGCCAGTATTGAGTGATAACACATTATCAACCGAATTATTGGTGGCTGTTACATTGATATTCGCGGCACTCACACCCAGTAATGTAAATTGATAGGTCGGTGTGCCGAGTGTCTGCGTGCCACTTAATGTGATGTTGTGAGTGGCGCCACTTAAGTTGTTGTCAAACGTGATGGCTTGTATGCCACTACCATCGGTTGCAAACACAGCATCATTCCCTACTGATACCGTACTGAAATAATGTTGATCGCCTGTGGTCAATACGCTGCCGCCATTGACAGCCACCGCCGTGTTGGCGGTCAGGGTTGCAATTTTATTATTACTGCCGACGGCGCCATTAAAGATGGTGATGCCGCTAATGCCGTTTAAGATGAGATTTTCATTACCATCCACGGTCCCGCCGATCGAAAACGACCCGCCGGTGTTATCCACGACAACCTCGCCGCCTGTGATAGTCAGATTGCCTGCCATCGAAGAAGTGCCCGTGCTGCTCAGTGTGCCTCCGATATTCGTACCGTTTACCGTTATATTTTCAGCACCGAGCGCGACATTATTTAAATTGAGAAGCGCGCCCGGTGATAAGAATGTTTCGCCTGCCGCTGACCCCAGTGCATTGGCATGGGTCACGGTTAGCGATCCATCAATATACGTCGTTCCATCGTATGAATTCGCACCGGTTAATGTCAGTAAGCCATTGCCATAGTGGCTAAGGTCGCCGCTACCGCTAATCACATTATCCACCATGTAATCGTCTGATCTTTCGAAGGTTAGCGTTGCATTATTCACGACATTGCCACTGCCTAGTGTGCCGGTTGTCGTATTGTCACCAATCTGCAATTCACCGGCGTTAATCGTGGTCGTGCCTGAATAAGTATTATCGGCCGTGAAGACGGTCGTGCCAGTACCGGATTGTGTGAATGAACCCGATCCCGTCATGGCACTTGGAATGGTGAATAATGCACTAGTATTAATGTCTAGAATACCATCATTACTTACTGTGCCTGTACCCAGTGTGCCTGTCATGCCTCCGTTCCCGATTTGGAGCGTGCCACCATTAATCACAGTCGCATCATAGGAATTCGTGCCGATCAAGATTAAGGTACCGACACCATTTTTTGTGAGAGAAAGCGTGCCTGTTAAATTCCCGGCGAAAGTGGTTGTGCTGCCTGTATTCGCAGTGAGTATCGGCGTGCCTGAGCTGCTAGTGATCGTCGCGCCCGCCACACTACTGATACTGCTTAAGGTTTGTGAGAAACCACCCAGATCATAAGTACCTGTTGCACTGACAGAAAGGGCAGAGGCGTTCGGTATCGCATTGATGACGCCATTCTTTAAGCTGCCGGCATCAATATTTGTAGCGCCGGTATAAGTGTTGGCACTTCCTAAAGTTGTGATGCCCGATCCGCTTTGCGTGACGGATCCTGCGCCGCTGATAGGATTGTTAACGGTAAAATTATCGGAACGATTGAAAATAAGTGCTGTATTATTGCTAACCGTACCGTTACCTAATCTTCCTGTTGTGCCACCATTGCCAACTTGCAATGTTCCCGCCGTCATGGTGGTATTCGCGTAGGAGTTAGCACCCGCTAGGACAACGGTGCCAGCAGAAGAATTTTGAATAAGGTCATTTGCTCCACTGATTGCACCATTAAATGTTGTCGTGACATTGGCAGTTTTTGCAATCGTTAATGAACCACCGCTTAAGTCACCGTTACCGTTCATGATGAGAGCGGATGTTCCGACAATTTCACCCGCGCCAATGACTGAAAAATCATTATTAAGTGTCACAGTCGTGAGGTACGTTCCTAAGCTGGCACCGGAACTAGTATTCAGGACAAGCAGGCCACTTCCTAGGGCGTTTGTTGCGGTCATTAGCTCTAGTCTTGCCGTTGTCACCGTAGTTGTGCCGCTATAATTAGAATTATCTGGACTGTAAATTCGTAAGGCTCCGCCTCCGCCAGTCGTTGCGATCGTCAAGTTACCTGGGCCACTCAGATTTCCATACATAAACGTTGTTGAATATGGATTGACGGTGAAGGTGCCGCTGGCCAACGTGCCATGACCATTAAAAGTTATACCACCGCTCAATGGCGCAATACTCACTGCTCCATTGACTGTGTAAGGATTATCGAGCGTGTAGGCAAAACTATTGGTTGCCATTAATGAGCCGCCAGTCATTGTTAACATGCCCAAGCCAACAGGTCCTTGGGTGATGCTACCCAAAACTACCTGGCTGCTGGTGCCAAGCTCTAGCGTACCGTTTGTAAGTGTTGTGCCGCCGCTATAAGTATTAAGACCCGATAGCGTTAACTTGCCGCTGCCAGCTTGTGTGAGTGTGCCAGTTCCACTAATGATATTTCCTTCCACAAAATCGCTGGAAAGATTGAAAGCAAGGTTGCCATTATTAACGACATTCCCGGTGATAGATCCTGTTGCACCACCATTACCAATTTGCAATGAACCGGCACTAATTGTTGTGCCACCGGAATAGTTATTGCTACCGGTTAAGATGGTAGTTCCCGCACCTGCTTGTGTTAAGGATCCTAACCCACTGATGTTATTAGCAACTGTACTGGTATTGCTGCGATCAAATATTAACGATCCTGCATTGCTTACAGAGTTTGAGCCTAAACTGCCAGTGGTGCCGGCAGCACCGATTCGCAAGGTGGCACCGTTATTGATGGTGGTCACACCGGTGTAGTTATTCGCGCCCGTCAGTGTTAATTGATTGCTGCCGACTTGCGAAATGCCGAACCCGCCACTGATGGCGCCACTTAAGGTGAAATCATTTGTACCGCTAAAATTACCTGTGGTACCCAGTGTTATGTTATTGGCAAGATTGATACCCGTGGTGCCTGCTCGTAACGTGCCGCTATTGAATGTGAGGGTCGTGCTACCTAATGCATTATTATGGTTGGTAATGAGCGTACCACCGGTGAAGGTTGTACCTGCACTCATGATATTGTTTCCGGACAAGGTGGTTGTCCCCGCGCCAGTGATCGTAAGCGCAGACGGTGTGTTGATTGTTCCATTAAACGAAGCCGTATTCGCATTATTAATTGTTGTGACACCGAGGACGTTGCCGTTAACGGTTAAGTTGGTGGCTGAATTCAGAATGGTTCCACCAAATTGAAAATTAACGGTACGTGTGCTGTCAATCACGGGTGATGATCCCGTGAAATTGAGTGTCCCGCTATTCATAATGACAGTACGGGAAGCGAGACCAAGGTTGGCGTCGCTACTAATGTTTAAACTAGTGCTGGAGCTGAATAAGATTCCATAGATAGCCCCGCCATAGCTATTGGATCCTGATAATGTTACTTGCCCGAAATTATTGAAATTAAGTGATGTCGCGCCGCTGATGGTGCCGCTAAAAACAACATCACGATTCACGTTTGCATAATAAGGGAAGCCATTGCCAAAGAAATTAGCACCGATTTGCAAGACGATATCATTAGCCAGCGTGAGACTGTTGCCGAACCAGGTAGTCGAGCTAATCGTGGCTGTGCCACTGCCAAGCGAATTTGCATTGCCGATGAACGTGTAACCGGAGCTCAGATTGGTGCCGCCGCTATAAGTGTTACCATTCACGAGATTTAGATTAGCGTCGCCGATTTTCGTTAAATAGGTTCCGGCGCCACTGATTTGTCCATTGATAGTGAGAAGTCCACCACCCGAACTGATGCCTCGGTTGATATCGAGTGTGAGAGGATGGCCGTTACCGTTAATGGTACCGTTTAAAATTAATTGAGCGGTGAAGCCAGGGCTATCCCAATTAAAGGCGGTTGCGAACGTACCGCCTGCAGCGCCACCAATAATGATTTGTCTATCCGTTTGAATGTTGTTGCCAGCACCCGTATATAATAATGTTCCTGCGGTCAACGCACTACCAATAGAGATCGGTGTGGTGCTCGGTGCGGCACCAATCGGGCTCGCGTTACCACCATTAGATATCGAGCTGATACTGATGGTGCCATTGTTAATAAATGTTTGTCCGGTGTAATTGTTGCTGCCATTCGTCGGCGTTAAAACACCAGGACCTGCTTGTGTCAAGGTGCCTGCACCGGTGATAAAGTTGCTCACGCTGATATCATCTGAGCGATTAAATACAAGTGCGCCGCCGGAACTAACAGTGACTGTGCTATTTCCTAATGATCCCGATGTGCCACCACTGCCGACTTGCAACGTGCCAGCGCTGATAGTAGTAGCACCGGTATAAGTATTAGCACCTGTTAATGTTAATGTGCCTGCGCCTGTTTTTGTGATGCTGCCATTAGTACCAGATATCACGCCGCTAAATGTTGTTGAGCTATTATTGCCGCCGGATGTTAATGTACCGCTTCCCAACGTTATATTACCTGTACTTGTAATTGATCCGACTGTTTCAGAGAAGCCGGCAAGATCGAATGTTGCACCTGATGCAACACTGATTGTACTGCTATCACTGATGCGCTCATTCGCGGTACCAATACGCAGTGTGCCCCCATTGATGGTGGTAGTACCTGTGTAAGTGTTGTCGCCAGTGAGTATCAGTGTGCGCACGCTTTCTTTGGTGATGCCGCCGCTGCCAGAAATCACACCGCCGTAAGTATGGTCGCCGCTGCCATCATTTCCTGTGATCAGTGTGCCGCTACCCAGCGCGATGTTGCCACCGTTCGTGCCGCCGCCAGAAAAAGTGTAAACTTGCAGATTGTAGTTATTCAAATCGAGTCCCGCACCGGCAGTGTCTGCAAGTATCACATTGCTGCCGCTGCCGATGGCATTATTAGTGCCCATTTGCAAAATGCCATTGTTGATAGCGGTGATACCGGAGTAAGTGTTAGCGCTAGTGAGCGTGAGCATGCCGGCGCCACTCTTGGTGACTGAGCCGCTACCGCTGATATTATTAGCGATGGTAATATTATCGGAACGATTCCATGTCAAGGATCCATTGTTGATCACATTACCGCTACCGATTGAACCTGATGTGCCACCGATACCAACTTGAATAGCAGCTTGGTTGCCGCTAGCAATGGTGGTGGTGCCTGTGTAAGTGTTATTGCCTGTCAGAGTCAGTATGCGGCTCAAATGTATTAAGTTGCCGCTACCGGAAATGACGCCGCCATAAGTATAGTTGCCGCTGTTAGAATTTCCATTTGTCAGTGTGCCGCTGCCCAAGGTGATGTTGCCACCGTT
>CAZGPP010000005.1:36197-209086 GCA_964527435.1 uncultured Coxiellaceae bacterium
CGTGCCGCCGCCGGAAAAAGTGTAGACTTGCAGGTCGTAGTTATTCAAATCGAGTCCCGCACCGGCAGTGTCTGCCAGTATCACGTTGTTGTTGAAGTTGCCGCTGATAGCATTCGTAGTACCCATTTGCAAGATGCCACTGTTGATCGTGGTGTTGCCGGTGTAAGTGTTAGCGCTGGTGAGTGTTACCATGCCAGCGCCATTCTTGATAAGTTGCATGCCGCCACTGATATTGTTGTTAATCGTAATATTGTCGGAACGATTGAAAGTTAATGTCCCAAGATTGTTAACGCCAAATGTTGCGTTGTTTTGCACATTGCCTGTCCCAATCGAACCTGATGTGCCGCCGTTACCAACTTGAATGGTGGCGTCGGTGCCATTGCTGATAGTGGTGGTGCCTGTATAAGTGTTATTGCCTGTCAGAGTCAGTACGCGGCTCAAATGTATTAAGTTGCCACTACCGGAAATGACGCCGCCGTAAGTATAGTGGCCGCTGTTAGAATTTCCATTGATCAGTGTGCCGCTGCCCAAGGTGATGTTGCCACCGTTCGTGCCGCCGCCGGAAAAAGTGTAGACTTGCAGGTCGTAGTTATTCAAATCGAGTGCCGCACCGGCAGTGTTTGCAAGTATCACATTGTTGTCGAAGTTACTGCTGATAGCGTTCGCAATTCCCATTTGCAAGATACCGCTGTTAATGTTGGTATTACCGTTATAAGTGTTGACACCACCAAGTGTCAGCATGCCGCTGCCCGATTTTGTTAATTGACCCGTACCAGAAATAATACCGCTGTAATTCGTGTCTAGTATATTGTTAACGGTTAACGTGCCGCCGCCTAAGGTAATGTTGCCGCCGTTTGTGCCGCCGCCTGCAATAGAAAGTACTGATACATTGTAGGAATTCAAATCAAAGAATGTGTTAGCAGCATTAGCGAGAACAACTGCACTGTTGCTACTGATAGCATTAGCAACGCCAAGACGCAGTGTGCCGGCGTTGATGGTGGTGTTGCCGTTATAAGTGTTGACACCAGACAATATCAACATATTGCTGCCTGATTTATTAAGACCACCTGCGCCAGTAATCACGCCAGCAACAGTAATATTTCCTGTGTTTGTATCAAGCGTTAGTAAATTACCACCATTATCAATAATTGGGTTAGACACATTATTTGGTATCGTCAATGTACCAGCGGTAGCTTGTATCGTACCGCCAGTTGCATTGATTAAAATGCCACGATTACTATGCATGGTAAATGTGGCAGTCGTTTGTAAGATACCGCCATTACTAATCGCAATGTTGTCGAAATCAAATGCAACAGGGACGGCACCAAGATTGGCATCACTGCTAATCGATAACAAACCGCTATTGATAATGGTGCTAGCACCCATGCCATACGTATTACCAGTGTTGGAAAGTGTCCAAGTGCCTGACCCACTCTTGGTTAGAGTTGCTAATGTATTGGTGATCGTACCAGCCACCACGCCATTGCCAGTACCGGTTAACACCACATTATTATTTGCACCGGTAATGCCGCCAGTGAGTCCTAAGGTCAGTGTGCCGCTGCCGGAGGCATCAATCGTACCTCCGTCTGCGGTGATGTTAATCTCACGACCACTGATGTGGCCGGCGCCGGTGTAACGCAACGTGCCGGCACCAATATTGATATCTGAGGAGCTGTTGCCAATTGCGGTATCGGTACCTGCATCACCAATCGAATTTATCGATAACGTACCTGAATTGATAGCAGTAGCACCGGTATAAGTATTTATTCCTGATATCGTAACAGTACCTGAACCAGCTTGTGTGAGTGAACCTGTGCCGCTAATGGTATTGGCAAGAGTAAAGTTATTAGAGGTATTAAAGATCAAAATACTATTATTTAGTATGCTGCCCGTAAGAGAACCTGTTGTGCCGCCATTACCAATTTGCAGGGTGCCAGCGCTAATCGTCGTGCCGCCAGTATAATCATTATTATTCGCTAAAATAGTGGTACCCGTTCCCGCCTGTGTAACAGAACCAGTGCCCGTAATCAAACCGGCAACAGTGAGACTATTGTTACGATTAAAGATCAAGATACCGTTGTTAGTTACCGTGCCGCTGCCTAACGCACCCGTGCCAACGCCAGTGCCAACGCGCAACGTGCCGCTATTGATGTGCGTGGTACCAGCATAAGTATTGTTAGCCGATAATGTTAATGTGCCGCTGCCCGCCATGATTAAATCGCCTACATTACTAACAATGCCTGCAATTGAAGTGGCAGCGCCAGCGTTGTTAACAGTTAAAGCATAGTTATTAACACTGCCATCGACTGTGCTTGAAATGGTGATATCACCGGTATTAGAGGTGAGTGAACTGTTGGCGGATAATGTCATCGCGCCGCCATAGCTTTGCGCGCCAACAGTATTGATTGCAGCGCCAATAGTAGACGCATTGGTAATCGTGAGAGCATTCAATAAATTCGGTACACCAAGATTACCGGTTAATACCGTTGGGCTTGCAGCAGTCAGTGTTAAATCACGAGCGGTGGTATCACTCGTGATATTCGCTAACAAGTTAAGTGAGCTACCTGTGCTGGTTAGTATTGTATTATTAAATAAAGTAACAGTATTGCGATACGTTTGTGCACCTGACGTTCGCATACTGCCACCATACACGTTAATTGAATTCCCGGTAACATCTAGTGCTGTTAACGCCGTTGTATTTCCGACGGCTCCAAAGAAGGTTACATTGCCAGGTGAGCTGACGCCTGAGTTAATAGTGAGTGAGCGTGCGCCATTTAAAACACTACCTATACTAATATTTCCGCTGCCGCTGCTGATTAGTGTTGTGTTTGCACCTAGGCTGACAGCATTGTTATAGGTTTGATTTAATACTGTCGTGATACTGCCGCCATTGAGCGCTGCTGTTCCTGTTATGGCTAAATTATTTAAAGCTTGAACGTCACCGACCGCACTTGCAAATGACACTGAACCTGCTGAGTTAGCTGTCAAATCCCAGGCGCTTATACCATTACCATTAATTTTATTAGCAAATGTAATATTACCGCTCGTTGAGTTAACAAGAGATGTGTTGGCCTGTAATTGGACCTCACTATTATAGGTTTGACCCGTTGCAGAGTTAATAGTGGGGCCATTCATGTAAATTGTACCGGTGACATCTGCATACGCGGTTAATGAGCCAACATTGTAAGTTGAACCGGCACCGTTGAAATGAATTTCACCTCGTTGTGCGCCGAAGTTAGTATCAATGTTAATGTTCAATAATCCTGTTACATTAATGATTGGGCTATTGATATTGATTGACGCGAGATTTGGAACTGTTTGATGGTTGGGTAGGTTAATGGTTAATGCCGCTAAAGGAGTAATTGAGCCAATAGAGCCATTTAAGTTTATGAAGCCATCGAAGCCACTAACTGGGTTCGCGGTCATGGTTAAGCTGAAAGGGCCGTCTATTGTGCTATCAAATGTAATGTTTCGGTATGCGCTTGTTACTGAAACATTTTGTAATAGTCTAACGGGGCTGTAGAAATTAATAACCGATGTATTGCTAGCGCCGAAGTTACCGGTGACATTAATGTTAGCATTGAGGTTGATGCCACCTTCTGCTGTGACATTTACACCATGTATGTTGCCGATGCTTGCATTGAAGTTCGCAGTGGCGGTCGGTCCTCCTGCTGCATTAATGGCAAGTATGTGCGCGCCACCATTAGAATCAACTATTGATCCGTTCAGTGTGACACTGCCACCAGCAGTTGTGTTCATATTCACTGTGCCACCAGTAGTAAAGGGTTGTAACGTCATGGCGCCACTGTATGATTGATCGCCTGTTGTTCTGAGGGTTATTATCGATATGTTTAGTGAGCTGCTGGAAATGCTTAATGCTGCGAGTGGTGTAGTGGTGCCAATACTGCTATTAAGGGTGGTTGTGCCAACAGGCGCAAGAGTTGTTAAAGCAAACCCACCATTAATACCGCCATTGAATGTCATGTTGCCAGCTGAACTGGTGAGGGTCGTGTTTGCACCCATGGCGATGGTGCTATTATAGATTTGTGCGCCTGTTGTTTTGATGTTTCCAGCACTTAATGTGACAGGGGAGTTGGTTGTTAATGCACTTAATGCAGTGTTTGTGCCATTGCCAACAGCGGCACCAAAGGTGACATTGCCTGCACCTGCTGTCGTGAGCGACTGACCACCATTACTGATGCCATCAATCGTATTGGTGAGGCTTAAGATGCCGCCAGATGCTGCACCTATAGCGGAGTTGCCTGCTAGTGTAATCACACCAGAGGCTGTAGAAGTTCCACTGCCATTTGTATCTAATAATCCATTTGTGCCTGCCGCACCTAAAGTGCCATTTAGAGTCAGTGCATTACCAAGATTAATGCCATTCGTAATTTTTAACGTACCGCCTGAATTAACCGTCACACCTGCAGAACTTAATGCAGAATTATTGCTGGCGATTAAGGTGCCTGCATTGATAGTCGTGGTACCACCATAAGAATTCATTCCAGAAAGTGTAGTGGCACCGCTACCAGATTGAGTGAGTGTTCCACTTCCATTAATGTTGCCGCTGTAACTGACTGGATTACTGCGATTGAAAACAAGTCCACCGTTATTCGTGATGTTACCTGTGCCAAGACTGCCAGTTGTACTGCCATTACCAATATTTAGCGTACCAGCGCTGATGGTAGTCGTGCCGTTGTAGCTATTGTTCGCTGCAAATGTTAATGCGCCTGATCCTGTCTTTGTAATATTACCCGCACCAGTAATAGCAGTTGTTGTTAATGTAATATTCGTTGGTCCTGCGCCGATGGTATCGAATATTAAATTACCATTTGCAGTCACACCGCCGGTGAGTGTTAATGTATTGGCGCTGGCATTAGTAGTTTGTATTGTGCCGCCACCTGCACTCACCGTAATCGCGCGATTAAATGTTCCTGTCGCACCCGTGTATGAAAGAAGGGCGCCATTATCAATGGTTAAATTACCGGTACCAATAATGCTATTGCCAGCTACGCTTGGTAATGATGCTGTGGTGAGTGAACCACCATTGAGCAATAAGCCACCTGTAAATGAACTGGATGCGCTGCTTAAGGTTAAAGCTCCAGCACCTAATTTGGTGAGTGAAGTGCCGCTGCCGCTAATCACATCGCTAAATGTTGATGTTGTGCTGGTTGGATTGCTAACAGTGAAAGCATTGCCGCCACCTGTCACCGTGCTGGCAAAGGTAATGTTGCCAGATGTTGTTGTCGAGATCACTGGATTCGAAGAACCGATTGTTGCGGCGGCGTTAAAGATAATGTTGGCGCCCGTTGCAGCAATATTGCCGTCAATGGTATATGCAGTTGTAGGAGACGTTTGGAAGCTTCTTCCGGAATTTAGTGTTAAATGATTGCTGCCATCCACAGCATATAAAATATTACTGCCACTCAAGCTGCCTAGTGCCGTTCTTAACAAGCTATTACTCAGTGTGCCCGATGTGCTGTTATTACCTGCGGTAACCGTGCTTGCTGTTAATGTTAATGATGTGTTACCAGACAAGCTGCCAGTGCTGGCGGGGGTTAACACCACTGCATTGCTGACCGAAGCGCCGTTGTTTAAATAAACGAGTGCAGGTGTGCTGTCGGCAATGAATCGATTTACGCCGGAAATATTATTGTATCCTGCAAAGAAATAAAATTCGCCGTTAGCGCCGGCTGTTGCACTATCAAGCACGGCACCATTCACCGCTAGATTCACGGTGTCTCCACCTGTCGCTGGAGAAGACCCAGCAACGACGCGCGGTGTTGATGTATAAAATGCACGTAAATAAGGATAAGATTTGTCTTCAATCACATTCCAGACATTCGTCATGTCCCAACCAGCTGTGGTGTATGTGGTGGGTGAAACGTTAGAAGCAAGATTTGCGGTGCCACCATTCGTACAAGTGCCAGTGAAGCAGCCGCCAGTGACCCCGGTGGAACTACCTGAAGCCACAGCCGAGGCGCGGCCAGATGTGTCTGTATTCCAGAAGCTGCCTGTGATCGTACCTGAATTGATACCGGCAAATCCTGCTGTGAAATTCGAGCCGCCAGGAATGGTGACGTAACCATAACTAATACTGTTGGTGATAGTGCCAATATTGTTACCCACTAAACCGCCAAATCCTGTTGCATTAATCGAGTTAAACGCGCTGACAACACCGGCATTAAAACTATTGGTGATGGTACCTGAGGCATCGTTTGTGCCAACAACGCCACCAAAGTTACCATTAAACTGGGTGAGCCCATTAATAGTGCCTGTGTTGTAGCTTGTCGAAATTTGTCCGCTGTTATAGCCTGCAACACCACCGACTGTTCCGAATGCACCGCCATCAGCAAGTGTGCCAATCGAACCACTGTTATAACTGTTAGTAATGACACCTGTGTTATAACCTGCAATACCACCCATGTAATTTAAATAGGATCCGCTGGCTCGCAAGGTCGAAGTGTTATAGCTATTCAAGATAGATCCAGCATTTGCACCGACTAACCCAGCCACATAGCTGCCGCCGGTGACGCTCCCACCCGTGATGCCAATATTCATGATGTAAGCGGTGCTAGTCGTTGAAGCGAACAAACCATGTAGGACATAACCATTTATGTAAAGACCATCAATAGCATAGCGATTACCATTCAACACGCCAGCGTAATTGCTGATAGGGACATAACCACTGCCAGTAGCCGTGCTGGATTTGCTGCCCCAAATTTCAGATAAGTTATCCATGTCACTCGCCGCATAAACATTATTCGATAACGAATAATTTTTTCCTAACGCAGCGCCCATCATTTGCACTTGATGTGAGTTGGAAACACTGCTGTTGTTTTCTGTCATTAATATTGGACGGGTGCTGCCATTGAAGATAAACCAAGTATTCCCAGGTGCTGTCGCAGAAGGGCTGGGTGTTTCGGTGATGCTCCATCCTGCGCTTGAATAGGTAGTGCGTTGTGCGAGATTGACTGCTGAACCGCCTGCGTTGGTTGCATTAGTAATAGCGGAACCGTTACATGACGTATTGCCAAAACATCCGCCATAAAGGCCGCTGATATTGCCAGGACCACCAACCCCATATCCAGCTGTTTTACCGGTTGTTCCGATATCCCAGAAACTGTTGCTGACCAAGGTATTAACCGACGTCCAACCAATAAAGCCACCCGTCACATTCGCCGTATTACTGATATTGCCGCTTGCATAACTATTTGAGATGGAAACGGTTCCGCCGCTAGCACCTTCGGTGTAACCAAATAATCCGCCAACGGTGCTTGGGCCTGCGACATTAACATTTGCTGTCGAATAAGTGTTTTGTATAGTCGTTGTTCCTGATCGTTTGATCTGACCGACTAAACCGCCTATGCCAAAACTATTACCGCCGTTGCCTGTCGTGGTGAGACTGCCTGTGATACCGACATTAGAAATCAGGCTATTACCACCGCCCAGCATGTTGCCAATTAGCCCACCAACAAAATTATATCCAGTAAAGTTAACATTATTAACAGCCACATTCTGTATAGAGACGTTATCACCCGTTGCACCAAAGAGTGCAGCCGTGAGATAAGTCGGTCGATTGATATAAAGATTATTAATCGCATTATTATTACCATTAAAAGTGCCGGTAAATTCAGCGCCTGTTATGGTGCTAAACATATTTCCGGTGCCTATCGGGAGAAATCCATAACCGGTGCTAGTGTTGATGTTCGTTCCCCAAACTTCTGCTGCATTTCGCATAACATTATAGAAATCGACATTCGCACTTAAATTGTAATTACCACCTAATGTTGAACCTATCATTTGTACGGCATGTGTGGTGGTTGGTGCATTGCTCCATTCAGATAATAAAATAGGTCTCGTGTTGTTTTCGAAAATAAACCAGGTACCAGATGGTTTGACGCCATTCGTGTTGGGTGCGTTTGTCATGCTCCACGCAGTGCCGCCAACACCTGACAGTGTGGTGGTGTAAGTGGCGCGTGATGAAAGATTGGCGGGTGTGGTGCCACTCAATAAATAAGTAGCACTGACGCCGCCGGTGTTAGTGCAAGTGCCAGTAAAACAGCCAGCATAAAGATGGTTCACGGTACCTGAACCGGTTCCAAATGGATTTGCAAACCCAGATGTATCTGCATCCCAGAAACTATTGCTGAGGTTGCCTGTTAATCTACCCATGAAGCCGCCAACATTCGTAGAGCCAGCCGCAGAAACGTATCCGCTGCTGTAAACATTGCTAATGGTGGCACCGCTATTATTGTTTCCCAGAAACCCACCGACATTGGTACTGCTGGGTGCTGAGACTGAGCTAACGCTGTAACTGTTAGCAATGGTGGAATCACCCTCAATTTTACCTGCAAAACCACCAACGTTGCTTGATCCTGTGCCTGCGGTGACAGCTCCGCTACTGTAGCTTGAGCTAACCAAGCCTGCTTGTTGCGAGCCAAATAGCCCGCCAATATGACTGCTTCCTGTGCCGCTCGTCACTGAGCCTGTGCTGAACGCATTGGTGGCGGTCATTAGTGCATAACCAACAAGTCCGCCGACATATGAACTATTATTTCCTGCTATGACATTACCGGTGCTATAAGAGTCAGATAATGGTTCGGACCAGTAAAGTCCAACTAGTCCTCCCACGCTGTTTGAGTTGTCTGGTGCGAATACATGACCGGTGCTAAATGAATTTTGTATGACAGCAGAAAAGCCGCTATTCACATTGCCAACTAAGCCACCAAGACTGGATGAGCCATTCACTGTTCCGTATACATTGGCACTGCTGGATGAACTGAAAACACCGCTACCAGTCGCGGCACCCAGTAGGCCGCCGACATTTGTATAACCACGGACTGTACCGCCAGCGACACGCACATTCTGTATGTACGCGCTACCTTGAAATGAAATTTCACCCGCGACTGAGCCAACGTAGTTCTGACCGGTTACAGTAGGATTGGATAATGTGAGATTAGTTGCGGTGCCAACATAAATGGCCCCAAACATTCCAACATAGTTGGTACTCGGACGATTAATGTAGAGGTTGCTGATTGTATTATTTTGACCATTAAATTGGCCACCGTATCGAGTAGGTGAATCTCCGATTGGTACAAAACCTTGATTATAACCAGAGACTGGATTCCAATTTACCGTTGATGATGCATCAATATTCGCGCCAATATTGAATGATTGACTGAGTGTGGTAGCATTCGATCCTATTCCTTGCAAGCCATAAACATCTGTCAGGACATAAGGTGATCCCGGTGTGCCTGCCCCGCTAGTCGCACGAATAAATTGCGCAACCGCAGATGGCATGACACCCGAATTAATCTGGAAATTATTGCCAACGGTAAATGTGGGCAATGATCCTGCATTTTGATACCACTGACCTAGCAATAAATTAAAATTATTGACAGTCACCGCAGCAGTGATCGATGTGGGTGTGCCCGTATTACCAGAAGCTATTGAACCCACACTGCCTTGTGCACTATTTATAGCTGTTAGATTCAATGAGCCATTCGGCATGGAAATAGCGCCGTTTAAAAATAAATATCTCGCGGAAACAAGATTCAACGTATGACTAAGTGATGAGGTTAAACCTGTGGTTGTCATATCACTGCTGGCACCTGTTGAAGTGAATGTGATGGAACCACTATTTGTTAAGGTAATCGGTGCGCTTAATGTTAACGCGCCAGCCGTTGCAGTCAGTGCCGATCCGCCGAAACTAAATCCAGCGATATTGGAATTTGCGGTAATAGAAGAGGGCGCCGTCACGCTGCTGCCAATCTCGAAACTGCCTGGCCCATCAAACGTTAAGCCGAATGCGCCAGCGATGATACCGTTATAAGCAAGTGATGTGGTACCTGTCGTTTGCAACACGCCACCACCAGAGGTTAATGTGATGCCGCGATTGCTGTTTATCGTAACTGTATTACCCGGATTATCAATTTGTAAAATACCACCACCGCCAATTGTAATGTTATCTGGATCGGGTGAGCCGATAATTCCACCGATCTGTGCATCACTGGTGATGTTGATAGTGCCCCCGTTGATGATTAATGCCGGACCACGCACAAAGCTATTGGTGCCACGTAAACTCAGCACATTGCTGCCGGATTTAATCAGGGCAAAACTTCCGCTAATATCGCCGCTTAATGTGAAATTATTTGTGCCGCCGAATGTGGAATCGGCAGTCATCACGATTGGATTAGGTAGGTTAATTCCACTTGTGCTGGTCGTGACCGTTCCGCCATTTATGGTGAGAATATTGGTTGATGTGCCGAGTGCCGCATTATTACCAATACTTAAGGTGCCAGCGGAAAGCATCGAGTCTGCAGTAAATGTATTTGCGCTGGTGATGGTCAGTGTGCCGCTGCCAGCTTTTGTAAACCCGCTTAAGTTACTCATGACCCCGCTAATCGTATTGCTCGTGCTATCGGAGCTAATTGTGAGAGTGAATCCACCACCGTCTACTGGACCTGAAATATTCATACTGCCAGCACCGGTGGTTGTGATGCTGCTATTGCCAAGTAAATTCAATGTTGTGCCAGACGTTGCCGCAAATCCATTGCCACTCGTCATCGTTAAATTATTTCCAGCAATGTTAAAAAGAATATCTGCACCACTTAACGATCCTTTTGCAGTGCTAAACGAGGTTATATTCAGTGGTAATGATGTGCCATTATTACCAGCAGTGAAAGTACTGTTTGTTAATACCATGCCTAATGATCCTGTCAAACTTGCACCGCCTGCAGGTGCAAGTGTCATTGCATTAGATGTCGTAGCAGCACCGCTAAAATAGAGCAGCATAGGTGCGAGGTTAGCGATGGTGTTATTCACGCCTAATGTATTATTACCTTCGAGAAAATAGACGAAGCCGTTAGCGCCGGTATATGACGTATCGAGATTCACGCCTCCGACAGCAATATTGGTAGCGTTGCCGGCTGTAGAAGAGGTGGCAGTAATCGCTCGCGGCGAACTGTTATAAAAATATTTCAGATATGGATACGATTGTGTTTCGATATTTTTCCAGACTGATGTGGTGTTCCAATTGTTTGGTGCGCCAGAAAAAGTTGCCAGCAGTGTGAGATCAACTGTGCCGCCGTTAGTGCAAGAAGCACTGCCAAAGCAACCGCCAGTATAAGTGCTGCTACCCAATGAGCCAACACCAAGCACCGCGGATTGTCCTGATGTTGCGGTATCCCAGAAAGAACGCGTAATCGGCGCTGGCGCGGAACCGTCATGGTAGCCAATTAAACCGCCGAAATAAGGCCCATAAGCTCCTGTCACATAACCCGCATTATAACTATCGGTAATCGTGCCGCCGGTAGTATTCCAGCCAACTAAACCGCCAATGTAAGGGAAGCTCGTTGGAACAGAAGTGCCTTCCACCTTACCAAGATTGTAACTGTTAGAAACGCTGCCGTAATTTCTGCCGACTAAGCCGCCTGTTTCCTGGCCTGCATTGGTGCCGTCAATATAGCCAGTATTATAACTGGCAATAATCGTGCCGACATTCCCACCGGCTATACCGCCAATACCGCCGCCATAAGATTGACTGGTGATGTGACCAATGTTGTAGCTTGTCTGGATGGTGCCCCAGTTAGTGCCAGCGATGCCGCCCGCATAATATAAACCGCCGGCTGGATGGGCATTGCCGCTATTCCAGCTATCGGCAATGATGCCAAGATTATGGCCGACAATACCGCCAGCTTCTGATTGAGCAAAAATAATATTTCCTGAATTGTGTGTAGAGAGGATCAAGCTAGTGCTGGCACTGTAGCCAACCAGGCCACCTGTATTATAACCGCCAGTCACATTTGCGCCGGAATTGTAAACATTGTAAATCGTACCAGCATTGTAACCAGCAATACCGCCTGTGTTGGTCGATCCAGCAATACTACCGCTGGTTAAACCTAAATTTTTGATACTGGCAAGCTGACTGGTCGAGCTAAGCAAACCAACTAAAGTAGATGCACGGTTAATGTAAAAATTACTGAGCGTGAAATTTTGACCGTCGAGTGAACCTGTAAAGTTCGTGCCACTCGCAATCGGATAAAATCCACTTCCAGTTACCGTGCTGGATCTTGTTCCCCACACATCAGCTGCGCTGTTAGTGGTATTCAATGAACTGATGAAATCAATATTATTTTCTAATGTATAAATACCACCAAGTGCTGCGCCCATCATTTGTAACTGATGTGTATCGCGAATGCTGGTTTTGTTTTCCATCGTCAAAATCGGACGTGTTGCGCCATCGAAAATAAACCATGTGTTAGTTGGTGCAATCGATGTTGTGCTTGGTGTTGCTGTGATATTCCACGCGCTACTGACAAAACCATTTGCCGGTGTCGTGAAATTAGCTAGTGTCATCATTTCTGTCGTTGTCATGCCGACAATACCTGTGCTGCTGCCGGTGCCAATTGCTAATGGTTGTCCGGATGTTGCCGTATCCCACACGCTGCTGTTAACTGTGCCAGCGTTGTTACCAATGAAGCCGCCGTAAGTGTTATATGATGTGACGCTGCCAGAGCTATATGAAGTGTTAATAGTGCCGGCGTTCACACCAACCAGGCCACCTGATTTGGTAGCTGGTGAGATGGCAGAGCCGCCATCAACACTGCTAACGCTGTAAGAATTGGAAATGGTACCGGAATTCGTACCGACAAGTCCGCCAACGTTAGGTGATCTGGAATTATCTACTACGACTACCGAGCCCGAACTGTAGGAGTTGGAGATGGTGCCGTTATTTAGTGAACCTGCGAGTCCACCAACTGAGAGTATCCAGTTAGCAGACACAGTGCCATTGAAGCTGGAATTGCTAACGACATTTGTCCCATAGTCGATGTTTCCCACCAATCCGCCAGTATTGCCGCCGTTGCCTGTAACCGTGCCGTAATACGATACGTTAGAAATTGTCCCGCCGCGCATTACGCCTACCAAACCGCCTTGGCTGGCATATCCTTGCGAAGCACCAGTCACTGATGCATTCATCAAGATAAGATTACTAATGACCGCTCCAGCTCCTGTTTCAATGAATAAACCAGCGCTATCCGTGTCACCGAAATGCGGTTTGTTCACATAGAGATTACTGATTGTGTGATTTTGCCCGTTGAATGTACCGACGAATTGGGTAACCGGAGAAAGATTTGCATTGCCTTGATAGGAGTAACCTGCAGCGACAAAACCATAACCCGTTGCCGTATTGCGATTCGTGCCCCAGATTTCAGATCGGTTATTAAATGCGTTTGTTAAATCAAGATCACCAGCCAGCGTGTAATTACCGCCGAGTGTCGAGCCCATTAATTGCAAACCATGCGCATTCGTGATGTTGGTTTGATATTCCATCATCAGAATAGGGCGTGTGTAGCTGCTGGCGGTGGCGGCGCCGAGGTTCGCATTCGTAGCGTCAAAGATATACCAGGTTGTTCCAGGTGCGGTGGATGTGGTGCTGGGTGTTTTAGTGATACTCCAGGCATTATCAACTGTGACGAAGCCATTCGCAGCTAAAATGAAATTATCCAGGTTCATCATCTGTGCTGTGGTCATGCCACGGTTGCCTGCTAAACCTGCTGTGCTGCTGTCGCCGCTTGCACTTTGTGCGATACCAAGCCCGGTGGTGTTTGTATCCCAGAATGAATTGTAGACGTTAGCTTCATTTAGGCGTCCAACAACGCCACCAAGTTCGCTAATGCCTGCTATGGTAGTGAAAGCGCCGGAGTTGTAACTGTTAATGATGGCGTTATAGGTAATAACGCCTGCGATGCCTCCGACCACAGCGCTGCCTGCACCAACATTGATGGTGCCGGTATTGTATGCGTTGGTAATATTGCCGCCATTGACAGCTTCACCGACAATACCACCTATGTAGTAACTACTAGTGCCGACGTTGATATTGGAACCGTTATAGAGCCGAATGAGCGGGTTGCCATCCCACCAGCCGACGATACCACCAACTGCGCTTGCGCCATTGGGTCCGTTTACTGTGCCGTTGATATTGTAGCTGCTGTAGATGCCGCCTTGTCCGCCACCGGCAATACCACCAATTCCTGAGCCGCCAGTGACATCGACATTATCAGAGTACAAGCTGACCCAGCCGGTAATGTAAGAATTACCTAAGCCAATTAAGCCGCCTGTCATATACGAGCCACTCACGTTGCCATTTTTAACATAAGAGTTATATACGCTTGCGCTGTCACCCAATGCGTAGCCGGTGAGACTGCCCACATAAGAGGCGCCGGTAATATTGACATTGGTTAATCCAACATCTTGAAGAAGTGAGGTGCTCACGCCAAATAAGCCGACATAATTGCTTGCAGGTCGGTTGATATAGAGGCCATCTATCGTGTAGTTGTTACCGTCGAATGAGCCAGTGAAATTATCAGTGTCGTTGCCAATTGGCAGAAAGCCTTTGCCAGTTTGCACGTTATTCAAGAGACCTGTACCCCATACATCCGCAGGTGATGAGCCGGAGTTTGATACGTCAATATTTCTAGCGAGTGAATAATTTTCACCAAGTGCGGTACTGATTAATTGTAATTGATGCGGTGTGCGTATAGATGTGTTCCATTCTGATCTCAACATTGGTCTGGTTTGCGTATCAAGTATGAGCCAGCTTACTAGTGCAGGAGGAGTGGTGCCGGTGAATCCGGTGCTCGCGATGCTCCACCCAGCATTGCTGTAAGTTAGTGCTGCGGAAAGATTAGCCGTTCCGCCGTTCGTGCATGTACCGCCAAAACAGCCGCCCGTGATGCCGCTGCTGCTGCCAGTGCCAACGCCTGATGATTGTTGTGATGTGTCGGTATCCCAGAAATTGTTGCTGATTGTGTTGCCGCCGTTATTGGTTGCGATCAAGCCGCCAGACTGACCAGTTCCATTGACAACTAACCCTGAACTATATGAGTTGGTAAGTGTCGTACCTGATTCCGCTGTGCCTACCAATCCGCCGGCTGCCCCTGTGCCTAACGCGCGAACGGTGCCGATGTTATAAGAATTTGTAACAGAGCTGCCGGTGCTCAAATAACTGATTAGACCACCAGCCGGGCTGCCAGGTGAAATACCTGTTACGGTTGCGGCACTGTACGACGAGCTGATTGAGTTGCCGCTGCCAACATATCCAAATAAACCACCGGCCTGGTTTCCGTAACTGGTGACATTGCCCGTGACATAATTATTATAAAATGAAGCGCCGCTTCCGCCGCCCCAGCCGGGATTAGCTTGCCAGGATGCGAACGCAACGAGACCCGCTGCACGACTATTTTGCGAGGTAATGTTAACGTTGGTGAGGCCTAAATTGTAAATCGATGGGTGCCATGTTACGGCAAATAATGCAGAGCCCATATCGCCGCAACAGCCGATGTCGGTTTGTGAGCGATTAATGTAGAGGCCATTAATGACTTTGTTGTTGCCGTTGAAATTGCCATTGAATTCATTGCCTGCGCCGGTAGCATAAAAATAGCCGATGGGATGAAAGCCTTGATTATTATTCCAAGTGGCGGTGCCGGTCGCATCAATGTCATTAGCGAGAATATAAAATTTAGAAAGCAGGCTAGTACCACTATTTGTATCGCTTCCGGAATTAATGCCTTGAATCCCGTAAATATCCACCAACTGATAAGCGGTCCCCGTGGAAGTGCCATCACCACCCGCTGCACGTAAGAAGCGCGCAGGTGAGGTGGGTCCGCCAAACGCAGCGTCACCCGCTAGCGAAAAGCTATTGCGTACGTTGAATGCGGGGAGTGTGCCAATTTGCAACCATTGACCTTGCGTTAAATTGAAGTTGCCGACATCAATTGTGCCGTTTGCGCCAGTGGTAATACTGGCGGCTGCATTAACAGCCGTTAAATTTAACGTGCCATTGATTCCACTAATACCCGCATTGATAATAATATTATTGGTAGCGTTTAACGTCAGTGATCGATCTGTGAGCCAGGTGATGGGATCAACGACGATAATATTACCAACGCCGATACCGCTCGCGTTGGTAGTGGTCACCGTGACATTAGCAGTGTTTAATGCGGTGGTTAATGCGCCAGTCGTAAGCAATGAATCTTGCACGGCGCCGCTTGCCTGAAAGGGGTTGCCGCTTAAGGTGGCGGTATTATCACTGCCAGTCATGCCAGCAGTAGTAGCGTTTGGTTGACTCGATGCGATATAAATATTAGTGGGATCGAGTAACCATTCGCCGTTTATGCCGTGCGGTGCCGAAGCATTAATTGAAAGATGATTGACGTCTAAATAATTTTTACTCGATGTTTCAATGAAGCCGCCGTTACCACTCTCGCTGCCACCTTGTGCGCTAATTGAGCCTGCTGCACGCGTGTATTGATTAGACCATAAAATGACACTGCCGCCGTTTCCAGTGCTAAGCGCATTCGCCAGAATTTGCGCGCCTGATTGCATCACTAAAGCATTCGCATTCGCTAGGGGGCCTTTACCTTGATAATTGCCGCCGATGTTAATATGACCGCCGCCGAGATCACCGCTCGCATCAATCATTGCTTGATGGCCAAGCAATATATTGTAACCAGTAATGTTAATGTTGCCGCCGTGAATACCGCTCGCATCCAATATGCCGTTTAAGGCAGTGATGCCTTGGCTTTCCTCGCCGGCAATAATAATTTCACCATCTCTTTGTTTGGCGCCATCGTAAACGGTGACGGCCTGCGCAATGCCATTCATATTGATGACACGATCGAGTATGCCCGCTGCATCTTTCGCTGAAATTAAAATTTGTCCGCCGTTGGCATACAAGCTTCCCGTGTTAGAAACACCATCGCGCATCGCATTGCCATTTTGATCGATGGCTTGTTTTGACACGCCACGTTCAACGCTAAACCCAATTAAATCATTTCCTGCAAACGACAGTGTGGCAGCGTCACCGGACGCGAGAACGATGTGACCTAAATTAGCCGTGATCATGCCTTCATTGCTGACTGCGCCACCCACTAATGCCACTAAGCCATTATTCGCAGCGATAATCGTGCCTTGATTAATGATCGAGCCGTTGTATCCCGGCACGTTTGAGAAATGATAATAATTATTTAAAAAATCCTGATCAGAGATATTCATGGTTGTGGCAATCATGCCGCCAACATTCACAAACGAACCCGGTGCGAAAAAGATGCCAGCAGGGTTAACCAGAATAATTTGTCCGGTGGCAGAAAGGCGACCGTAAATTTGCGAAGCGCCTTGCATAGGGTTAATGCGATTCAGTGCGACACCGCCGGTGGGTTGTTGGAAATGCGTGGCTTCTTGTGCCCCGATGTTAAAGCTCTGCCAATTGATAATGGCTTTTTGGGAGGATTGATTGATGATGGTGGAATTGGGGGCTTGTTGAATGGTCACTTGACCGGCGCCGACGTTATCTAACACTGGATTTGCGAAGATTCCCGTTGAAATCAGGGCCGTAGCTAAGCCTGCCACGAATGGCTTAGTTTTTGCGGTCAGGTGTTTACGCAAAATTCCAAGTATAATCATCATCCTCGTCTCGCATGTCCGCATTCTTATATAGTTAAAGCGGCTTACTCTAAGTATAGGTGAATATTGAAATTTTGCTGGGTGCGGCTAAAAAAATAAGCTGAGTTAAATCATTGTGTTGGATGCGATGCTGGTGGGGAGTGGACAATCCTCCGAAAATCTAGCATAACAGGGAACAGCGTAGACATTTTTCAAAGGATGAAGCGGAGATGACACTGCGGCAAAAGACTTTACCCTCTGTTCCAAATGGTGTGGCCATGAAAGCCTTAGCGCCTAGCCTTAAATTATTTTCAGAGTTGGAAATTCGCGACATTAAAAAACGTTTTAAACAAAACGGTCGCTATCGTCATTATGTGGATGAATACGGTATGCAGCATTCGTTGAAATATCCCGTGTTCGTATTTAATGGAACTTATTTTGCGAGTTATCCCGGTAAATTATTTTTAGTGCATGATGCGTCGTATGAGAAAGTAAAGGTCGCGCAGAATCTTGATAGCGGTGAATGGGTTGATGAAAAAATTCTTGCTTCTGTGACCGTGGACGAGATGGCTCGTGAAGAAAAATTACTAAAGGGTGATCCTGATGTGGTCTCAGCAAGCGATGAAGTGATGCAAATCTTCCGCGCGGCAAAAACTTCACCTGATTTTAATTCTGACGCAAATGAAAATCGTCAATTTTTCGGCGGAAATATCGATGAAATTGATAGCGGTTTCGATTTATCTCAGCGCGAGGAAGTGAGAGGTAAAGGCTATTTTTTCAAGCGACGCACGCAAGAGGCAAAATTCGAAGAGCTTGCCGATCAAGAGGTAAGGGTGGCTATTCTTGATATGGAAGATTTTTATCTAGCCAGTGAACGTGGCGTTCCGGCTCTTGATGACTATATTCAATCGCTGCAATGTTATCATTTCATCTATTTATTTGATGCCGGTGATGTGACGCAAGATCAGGAATTACTCGCGGTGAAACATAAGTTAGAATCATATCGCATCATGGTGTCGCAGCAGGTGATGATTGCCACCCACGCAGAAATGCGCGCATTTATCGCATTAAATAATATCAGTACTACCAGCGGTCATCGCTACAACATCCATTTCATCACTTCCACGCCTGATGAAGTTGTCAGCGAGTTAGTGCATGAAGAAGCCGTACGCGAACTCCGCATCGATTTCAGTGGCACTGAGAGCGATAGCGATGACAGTAATGACCTGCTGATGCCCCCTCTGCAAAGTGAGGCAGAGCGCTACAGTTTATGCCAATGCCTGACCTGGTTTTTCAGCAGCCTCACCGAGGACGTCTGCCACGCCATCACGGGTCGCCGCAGAAGCCGCTTCGATATCTTCAGCCGCACCCCATCCCCCACCAGCGAGCCCGACGAACCTGAAGTCGGCAGCAAACAATGGGAGCAGCTCCGAAAAATGGTCTAACATGACCTAACCACGTCAATACTGACAATATTTAACGCAACCAACTGCCAGATAACACATTTTATCTGGCAGTCCACCCCAATTTTATTTATACTTCGCAATCTTCATCTCACCAACGCCGACGTAGCTCAGTTGGTAGAGCAACTGATTCGTAATCAGTAGGTCGGAGGTTCGACTCCTCTCGTCGGCAGTAGTAAACATAAGCCTTTCAGTGGCTTCCTAAGCTTCTAGGCAGGTTGCGTGGGGCACTCTTGGGGCAGTCAGAGATAATAAATCACTGTAATTCTTAGTAAATGCCAACTCTTTGACTAATCTTAATTCAGAATTATTCCATATAGGAGATTTATGACTGATACATATAATCGGGAAATAAAAATAGAGACATTCCAAGTAGATTTTGAAAAAAGAGTAAAGCAAGATGGCGTGATTAATTTCATTGGATGGGCGGCTAAGGGAAATTTATTAAGGGCGCATTTGGAGTCGAGTAATGGCGCACCCCATTTTGTTGAAATTACCCAGGAATCTATACTTGATGAGTATAGTGTATACACTGATGATCAAAAATCCGAATATCTTAATACTGTTCTTGCGCCTATTTATGAGGAAATTTAATTCTGTTGGGGATATTTGTCAGGTGGCAATAATAAGTAAGGGCGTTTATTCAAATACGTCAAACATATTTTTCCTTTCCTCTTCGTTATGTAGATAGAATTTATGCACGTGAATCCATTTGGGTTCAACGCTTTGGCTCCAGAGGCGACACCTTACATTCTCTGATTGGATTTCGATGCCTATCATGTTTAAGTCAAGAGTATAACACTGCTTATAAGTGAGGTGTGCAGGGCTTGGGAAAATGTTTTTATATACTTTATTGTACTCGGGCTGAAAGTATTTTATTAGTGCCGCTTCGGTAAAGCTTATAAATTGCTGATCTGTCATGGGTGAGTGGATATTATTTTTAATGTGATCTATGTCGTCAGAAGTTGATGGGTTTTCTAACCCATGAGTACTAAAGCTTGATATACCTATTGGGGTAAACTGGAGTAGTAGGAGCCAAATATCTTGATCTGGTGCCTTACGCATGGCTTCGGCATAGATATTTTGAAGGGTTTCATGTTTCTTTAATCGATCAACTGCGTTCCTATTTTGTTTGGCGCTAAATGATTGGCCAACATACAGGATTTCTATATCTAAAACTTCCCGGTATTCTTGACAGCAAGTCAATATCGTTGCCGTATGCATTCCAGATATAACTTTTCCATTATTTTTATCTATTAGCCTGAGTTCAGAGTATGGGTAGTCACATTCTAATTTTACATCAGTTGTGCCCAATAAATTATTCGTTTCAAATCTGGCCTTTTCAATCCCGTTTTTCCTGTGAATATTGACTTCCCCGCTGATCAATAATTTAGTGATGTTAAATGTCTCGGGTTTGAGGGTTATTTTCGGGCGTCTACCGATCATGTATATGTGTGGATCAAAATCTAATTTAGATGCTTCGTCTAGCCAATTTTGTTGTGTTATTGCAATTCGGTCTGCGAATGAAAGGATGGCAAACTCGGCAATATGCTTTCTTTTTGACATATACACCTTATTTAATTTTGTCGGGTGAAGTCTTTGAGTCCTGTTTATATTTTACCCTGATTTTGCTTTCGATCAATGAAGATGTATGTTTGATTGCCCCTTAGGTGCCCCTCATTACATGATGAGTTATATAATCCTATTTTTATTCAACATGTTGATTAACATATACAACTGATTAATAGTCAGTTGTTGATATTAGTCGCGATGTAATGTACCTTCCTGCCGTTAATTACACCATCATAATCATGGAGTGTTTCATGGCAAATATTGAGAAAAGAATAACCAAAGATGGGAAGGCTACATACAGGGTTAAGGTTAGGCTGAAAGGGTTCCCCACGCAGAGCGCAACCTTTGAGCGGCTCACGGATGCGCGCAAGTGGGAGCAGCAGACGGAATCTGCTATTCGTGAGGGTCGTCATTTCAAAACAACCGCCGCAAAACGACACACTCTCAGTGAGGCAATAGATCGCTATATAAAGACAGTTCTACCGACGAAACCAAGAAGTGAATATACCCAAGAAGGGCAGTTGAAGTGGTGGAAAGAAACAATCGGTAGTTATTCTCTTGCTGATGTTGGTCCGGCACTGATTGCGCAGCATCGAGATAAGCTTGCTCAAGTGAAACCAAAGCATCGTGAAATTCGAACGCCAGCAACGGTTAATCGTTATTTGGCAGCATTAAGTCATGTATTTACATTGGCTATTAAAGAATGGATGTGGGCAGAAGAAAATCCGTTACGCAAAGTCACTAAAATGAAGGAACCGCGCGGCCGTGTAAGATTTTTGTTGGATGATGAACGTCAGCGTTTGTTAGATGCATGCAAATGCAGCGAAAATCCTTATTTATATATCGCTGTCGTATTGGCGTTATCTACGGGGGCGAGGCGAATGGAGCTGCTGGGTTTGGAGTGGGCGAGTGTCTCGCTAGAGCGCAAAGTGATAACACTACATTATACAAAGAATAATGATCGACGAGTTCTACCGTTAGTTGGGCATGCTTTCGAATTAATGAAAGAGCATTCGAAAGTACGACTGTTTAACTGCGATCTGGTTTTTCCGGCAAAGAATTTGAAGCAACCTATAGATATGCGTAAGTCGTGGGAAGCTGCATTAAAACGTGCAGAAATTACAGATTTCAAATGGCACGATATGAGGCACTGTTGTGCCTCATATCTAGCGATGAATGGTGCCAGTCTTGCAGAGATTGCTGAGGTGCTTGGCCATCGGACACTCAGCATGGTTAGAAGATACATGCATCTTAGCGAAAATCACACAAGCGCCGTTGTAGCAAGGATGAATAAAAAAATATTTTCTAATTGACGCTTGGTCTTTTTCGTTTTCTACCAGGTTTTTTAATTGTTTCAGGTAGCAGATCGTCAATCCATGAATAAATTGTTCGATCCACGATTGTAAGAATCTTGAAGCGGTCAGGCAATGCGTTCCTGACGATTTGAATGCTTTCTTGTTTGCTTGAGATTGTCGTGGTGCTTAAATGGGCGGAAATAGTAGTCCTTGCAATGTTTTTTATTTGTCGCGTTGTTCTGTGCTGTATGTTTGTATCTTGAATGTTTTTAAACTTGCAAAGTGTAGCGATGCCATCTTTAGCTGAATATGACGATGTTTCAGTTGGAATTTCAAAAGGTATATCAGCAAGTTTCAGGTTGAAGCCAAGCAGTATAGCGCCTGGTGTAACTTCATCGCGATTAAAAGTTCGGCAAAGCTGATCGAGGTATTCGTATCGGCAAATCATTTCAACTGAGTTTCCGCATTGCTCAATTGAACCTAAGTAACCATTTTTGTAATCTTCTTTGAAAGGCTTAAGTAAGTGATCTCTTTTGCTTAATTCGATCACGCGATTATGCAGGTCCTTATTGGGTATGTATGGTGACATCATAATCTCGGCACTTTTTGCTAATTTAGCGACCGATTTAAAGTATGGGGAATTAAGGTGCGGTGCTAAGTACTTATCTGCGCTTTTGTTCTGAATCATTGCCGCTGTCAGCGCGAATAATGGAATGGATGCATCATCTAATCTAAATTGTGCGGAAGTCATCGTTCGCATTATTAATCTCCCTTCTGTTTAGCCGTAATATTTTAGTTAGATATCTTCTTCTATCATTAGCATTGAAACGTTCACACTTAATAGTGGTTAGTTAGGAGCACTTCTACTTAAGTGACGATCGTGAATAATAATCACTAATCATAAGGCGATGATGAGTATGAATGATAATAAATGTGAATATCAAGCTAAAAAATGCTATCGAACGATTCCGGCGTGGAACAACCATCATGACTGGCCACCCGTTGGAGGTTTGCGAAGTCTCGTTTTTAACAGGCATAAAAACGGATTGGATGACTTCGGTGTCGTCAAGAAAGTCGGGAAGAGAGTGTTGATTGATGAAGCTGCATTTTTTGAATGGGTTGCTTGTCAAGGCAAAAAAGGAGACGGTGATGAAAGTAAAAAATAATTCATCCGCAGCTCAACGAAATAGGCTGTTAAGACGATTGCAGAAAGGACCGTGCTCAACGTTTGATTTAAGGCATAAGGATGATGCTCCTTGTGTAGCGCCTCGAATATATGAGCTTCGTCATCATTATGGCTATAACATTCAGACACATTGGATTTATGACAATAATCCTGGGGGTGGTCCTCATCGTGTGGCGCAGTATATCTTGATGTCGGGGAAATGGTTGGGAGTTGCTAATGAAAAAGCATAACCAGCACCTTCCAGATGAAAACTCTCAAGTCGAAATTGAGAGCGCGATTGACGAACACGAACAGTTTAATTCTACGTTAAATGAGAGGCAGTCACAATCCGGTCCAAAGCATGTGGTCAGTCATTTGATACCTATTTTCGTTGGTTGGCAACAAGCTAATTCTGAGGAGGACAAAAACAATGTCTCGAATCAGAACGATTAAACCGGAGTTTTGGTCAAGCGAGCAAATCGTATCTTGTTCGCCTCTAGCTCGCCTGCTGTTTATTGGGCTGTGGAATTTCTGTGATGACAATGGCGTTCATCCTTCGTCGTACGTTCGTCTTAAAGCTGAGGTATTTCCAGTCGATTCATTTACGGTCGACGAAATCAAGAAATTAGTCGGTGAGCTTATCAGTGTTGCGCTAATACGTGAATACACCGTTGATGAAAAAACATATTGGATTGTTACTGGCTGGAAGCAACATCAACGCATCGAAAAGCCAACCTATCGGCACCCAATTCCACTGTCATCTTCGAAATCTGTGGCAGATACCTCGTCGAATACTCTACGAGGAGTTAATGATGATGCGGCAGTTATTCCACTAATAGCTGACGATGCCTCGATTACGGATAGGAAAGGAATGGATAGTAATGGAATGGAAAAAGAAACAGGTGAATTGGAGGCTTCACATGTGTGTCTTTCTGTCTCAACTCCATTAATTAGCGCGCATGAAGTCTTTTCGCATTGGCAGCAAGTCATGAATCACCCAAGAGCAAAGCTTGATAAAACGCGTGAACGGAAGATAGTGCAGGCATTGAAGTTAGGTTATGACGTGAATGAATTAAAGCTGGCAATTGATGGCTGTGCCAGAACTCCATACAACATGGGTCTCAATGATGCGAAACAGCGTTATGACGATATTGAGCTTGTTTTGCGTGACGCTTCTCATATCGAGAAATTCATAAGCCATGCTGTAAATCCACCCGTCACACCACAGCATGATGAGGTGGCTGCCGATCTTATGATGGGAGCGATTTAATGAACTGTAACTATAGGCAGGTATCGACATTATTGGCGCAGCGTGCAGAAGAGGTTGCACGGTATTTATTACCTCAAGGAAGAAAAGAAGGGCAAGAGTGGTGTGTTGGCAGTGTCAATGGCGAGCCAGGCAGGTCATTGAAGGTGCACTTAATCGGTGAGAAGGCGGGCATCTTTTGCGATTTTGCTGATAGCGATAGCGGGGACTTGCTTGATCTCTGGGCTTTAAGCCGCAAAATTACGCTTGTAGACGCGTTGCGGGATGCCCGCCAATACCTCGGGCTAGGCGCACCACAATTCGAGGCGTACAGGCCAAAACAATTCGCTAGGCCCTCACTCAAAAATATAGCCCAGGTGTCTGATACATCCCAGGTCATGTCGTACCTAGTAAATGAAAGGAAATTAAGCAAGGAAACAATCCGTACATTTAAAATCGGAGAGCAAGGCAGGCAGATCACGTTTCCCTATTACCGCGAAGGCGAGCTGATTTTTATTAAGCAGCTCGGGTTGGATCGGGATAACGGAAAGAAGCGCATCCACGTTGAGTCAGGCTGCGAACCTTGCCTGTTTGGCTGGCATACATTACCTGGAAATTCGCGAACTGTAACGTTAACGGAGGGTGAGATAGATGCAATGTCATTATATCAGTACGGCATCCCAGCACTTTCGGTGCCATTTGGAGGTGGCACCGGCAATAAACATAAGTGGATCGAGTATGAATTTGATCGATTAGCACGGTTTGATGAAATCTATCTTAACTTTGATAATGACGCTGAAGGCGAGGCAGCGACTTTTGAAATAGTCCAACGCTTAGGTAGATATCGCTGTCGTATCGTGAAACTGCCGAAGAAGGATGCAAATGAATGTTTAATGGCTGGTATATCTAAAGATCAAATACTGAAATTTTTTGATGCCTCAGTCACGCTCGATCCAGAAGAGTTGCAATCTGCTCACACCTTCGTCGATGAGGTGATAGAAACGTTTTACCCGCCTGGCGGTGTAGAGCGTGGGTATCAGTCACCCTGGGAAAAAGCGTTTGGTAAAATTGTTTTAAGGCCTGATGATCTTTCAGTGTGGACGGGGATAAACGGGCAGGGTAAAAGCCTGATGCTAGGGCAGATTTGTCTGACTGTAATGCAACAAGGGGCGCGAGTATGTATTGCTAGTCTTGAAATCATGCCTAAACGATTATTGATGAATTTGACAAGACAGGCGGCTGCTGTTGCTGAGCCGTCAGTTGAATATATTCACGCGATCCACAAATGGTATGAAGGTCGGCTATGGCTATTTAATCTCGTCGGTACCGCAAAATATAAGCGGTTGCTGGAAGTGTTTCTTTATGCTCGCCAAAGATATGGCGTCGATTTTTTTGTTATCGATTCATTTATGAAGCTGGATATTGCCGAAGATGATTATCGCGCGCAGAAAGAGTTTATGAGCGAATTGTGTGATTTTAAAAATCAGTATAATTGCCAGGTACACATCATCGTTCACCCGCGTAAAGGTGCTGATGAGACGCGGCCGCCAGGAAAGCTCGATAATAAGGGTACTGGTGCAATATCAGATTTGGCAGATAACTGCTTTACTGTTTGGCGAAATAAGCGCAAGGAAGAGATCGCGCAACTCAAGGCCGGCGGTAAGGTATTAACGAATGATGACGTAAACACTCTCAACAGTGCTGACTGTTTATGGTGCTGTGATAAGCAACGAAACGGTGACTGGGAGGGGAAGGTGGCATTATGGTTTGATCCAAAATCAAAGCAGTACATGAATGGACCTAATCGCCGACCTAACCAGATGGTAGAATATTCATCGGTGTCTCCTGGCGTCAGGTGCGTATAAGCGTACCTGCTTTACTTATATTAAGGACTTATAATTCAATGAAAACACCACATGAAATTACGCTTGAACGCGAACGAAAAGTCTGGAGGCTTAGATTAAAATCTTGGTCACAAGAAAACATAGCCGCAGAGCTCGGTATTACGCAGTCGGCGGTTAGTCAAATTCTTAAGCGATTGTTTGAAAGATACTACGAAGAAAATATGGTCGAGATTGAGCAGGTTAAGGTTGAGCAGGTCGCACAGCTAGAATATATTGCATCAGAAGCTATGCGGGCATGGGTGCGAAGTAAAAAAAACTCGCAGCGAAAAAATGATGTGCGTTATCTTTCGGCGGCAATGAAAGCTAAGGAAGATATACGTAAAATTCTTGGTATCGATGCGCCTTCAAAAATTGAGCATAGTGGCGTGTTGCAAGAGTTTGAAAATATGAGTGATGAGGATTTGCGCGCGCGGGTGCGTGGAATATTAGATGATCGTGTACAGGAGGTGGTGTAAATTTACTATCTCAGTCGCTCTACATCAATTATATGATCGTCAATTAATAGTTTATAACCGATTATTCCATGTGTTGCATTTGGCTGTACTTTTCTAACTTCATCAAGGGTGTATTCACGTACATAAACAGAGACGAGAGGATGATAGGCATATAAATCATAGAAGAGTATACATTTGAATACCATTCCATTATCTAATGGAATAACTTTGTCATAGAGGCTTCCCTGAAAATTCTGTTGGCTACTCGTTGATGCTATTTCAGTGTAGCCAATAATATTGTTACCATTTTTATCTTCACCATCGCTCAATGAAAAGCTAATAGTAGGTAGTAGGCATAGAGTGGCAAAAAATACAATAATGAATGTATATGCTACTCGTTTTTTATCCATAGTCCTCACCTTCATATTTCACGAACGATTGAGTTATTTTAAGTTTGTTATTGCGGCTATAGCTTTATCAAGTTCAGCTTTTTGTTTTTCTAGTTTTTGAATAATGACGACACGTTTGGCTTTATACTCATCATCGCGAAGCTCAAAGCTTATATCTGAAATATTGCTGCTAATTTGGTCTAAAGTGTTTGCCCAGTCATCAAGTTCTTTATCGCTCATAAATCACCTCCGAAATTATATTTTAACATAATTCTGTTTAGAGATTGTGTAAGTGATGTCTTGATGCTTGATTTGGTTATTATTTTCAGTGATATCAAGGCTTGGATATAAATTTTTTATCAATAGTTTAGCTAGATGCAAGGTTGACAGTAATGCGTAACAATGTAACATTCCGCAATTATCAATTATGCACATAAACCCCAAGTTTGATATTTATGTGTTTAAATCGATCCACCCTTCTGACGGTTCTGTTAGTATTATTTCATTAGCTCTGATTTATGCCAAGTTAGCAGGAGAGCTGAAAAGTATTCATATAAACTTCAGGGTGTGAATTTTAATATGTCTAGTTCCTAAAAAATATGAGTTAGTTTTAATGTAGTGATTTAATGAAAATCGGGATTATTATAATGAGAAAGATCGTTGTATCAGTTTTGGCCCTGCTTAACTCAGTTGGATATGCTTCAAGTGCAAGTATGAACGGAAAAAATATCAATTCGGAAGCTATTTATTGTCCTGAAAGTGTGACATGTACAAGGGGCGGAGATGTGAGCTCTTGTACATACAAAACAGATCATCCTGAATATTGGCAGAGGATTTCTGCGAACTTTAATAGAAATGTTACTGCTGGAACTCATAGACTTTATCGTGTTTTGGCATATAGGCGATCAAGATTATTTAGATCGTCATTTTGTTCTTATCAAACAACAGATGCTGCTCCGGAGAATGTAGGGAATATGTTTCTAGCTGTCTATTCATATAAGCTCGCCAATTTAGAGATACTAGATAATCCGACATGGGCTGCAAGTATTATTGATAAAGCTGATGGTTTTGGTGACTGTTTTACATCTGATTCGAAACAGTGCCCGTTATCGAGTCATTCTACACTAATCATTCATAATTTAAATATGCTTGATGGAGTCACCGTTTCAGTAAATGGGTCGCGTGTTAGCCTTGATAAGCCTATTGATGAGGGTCAGGACGGAAAAATATTCTATGACGATGTGCTGGCTGGTTGCGGAGCTGCTGATGTATGTAGGATTGATATTACGTCGCAGCAAGGTGGAATATACGGTTATGTTTTTGTAGATATGACTCATCATATGAAAATTTTAAGTATAAATTCCAATCGCCCATCAGAGGTGATGCTTAAACAAATTGATGGTTTTAATGCGATTGAGATAGCCTATGGTTATTAATGAATTATTGATTGTTGTGTGCAATAACCGCTCTCTTGCTATTTTTGCGTTAAACCAATTAATCATAAACAAATACTAATATTATTAGAAATTATACTGAGGCTAAAGATGAAAAAAAGATACGTATTAATCGCGCTTGTAATCAATCTTGGCTCAAATATTTATGCTGCGCAGCCAGATGATCAACTTATTGATAAAGGGAATCAATCTAGGTTTTACTGCCCCGAGACAGTCGCATGCACTAAATTTAACGATCCAAAAAGCTGTATGTATAAAGCTGAATATCCAGAGCAATGGGGTGACTTGAAATATAATGAATTTATTCTCGCAAACACATATAAATTAGATTCAGTTATTGCGAGTTTTCATTCTCCACAAGTGGAACCTGTGACTTGTGTTTATAGGGTAAATGGATATAAAAATTATGAGTTATCTATCTCAGCTAAAAAAGAGTCGAATTTAGAAATATATTATAGTAAACCTTCTAAATGGGTATTTTCTGAGTCCGATAAGTCATATCAAGGGGTATGTTCTGGAGCAGAATGGGGTGCGCATGGATGCCCTCTAAAGGTGCAACCTGCATTGATTCTTTATAACGTGAATATAGGTAGTGGAGTTAAAACTTCTATTAACAATAATGTTATCGGCACATTACTGACAAGCCAATATGGGAAGGTAAATTACGACACTGCTCTTAACTACTGCAAAGGCACCAGAGAATGTAGGATTAATATTGAATCATCCCAAGGTGTTTTTTATGGCGATGTTACTGCCGATATGTATAACAATATGAAGATTATGCGGGTTAGTTCTATAACACCGTTAGCTGATGTAACTCAAATGTCTTCATATAATGCAGTAGAGGTGAGTTTTAGGTCGCGTTTGATGCATTAAGCGCTGTTATAAAGTGGAAAAATAAATACTATTTGCAAATTGAAGGGCAGGAGTTGCCGCTGCCACCTGGACCTCTATAGCATGGCCCGCCAGGTCCTGAGTATGCCGCCCCACCAGGGCCGTCATAACACGGGCCACCTGGTCCTGAGTATGCTCGGCCTCCCGGTCCAGAGTATGCTGGGCCTCCCGGTCCAGAGTATTGACTACCACCAGGGCCTTCATAGCAAGCCCCGCCTGTTCCTTTATAAGCTGGGCCGCCAGGGCCAGAGTAAGCAGCGCCACCAGGGCCATCATAACAAGGGCCGCCTGGTCCAGCGTAACCCCTGCAATTGCACACGTTGGCAGATTGAGCATGTTTGCAAATTATTAATGTTGATGTGGCGATTAAAAATATTATGAGTGATTTCAGTATGATTTGTTTTGTCATATTCACGCCTTAATTTTTTTATAGTATAGACGTTAAGGGGCGGTGGTGGGGCACTCAGAGATAACAAATCGCAACATTTGCCAATTAATGACAATATCTATTTTAGCTTAACCGGTTGATCTTATTGTTATTGCTTGTTGTGATGTATCGCTATTTATAGTTTGAATGAGATTCGTAATCAGTAGGTCGGAGGTTCGACTCCTCTCGTCGGCAGATTAAAATCAATGAGTTACAGATCGTCAATAAAATCTCAGAACGCCATGTAGAAGCCATGTAGAAGAAATGTGTTGCAAATAGCTATCTAGATTCACCGTCAGGTACTCTTCTTACATGTATCGCGTGTTCGGGTTGAATATCAAATTCCACGAGCTCTCCATCTTGAAATTGAGCAACTGTACCCGATTGTCCTTGGGCGAGCTGATATAATAGGTTTTCATTTTCCTGTAAGTCACCTATATGCGCTAAATAAGTAACACTGGGGTCATTTTCATCTTCGATAATATAATGACTTGGATTCGGTGAACCTACCCTTCTAATGCGCCCTCTAATTCTTCTTGTATTTGTCATGACTCCCCCGTTTATTCATCGTAATTGATCAGGTCAGGAATTTGAGAATTAAACTGGCTTGATCAATAGCATATTTGTTATTTGTCCAAATGATTTGCTGACCAAAGATCATCAATATCGGTTCTAAAAAAATCTATTTTATATTTTAGGTCGCCGAGACAATATTTTCTATCAAGGGCATTTAATATCGTTGTTCGACGCGAATCGAATTCTGCATCTGTAAAGTCATCAATATGAATTCCAATAAATATCTTTTTACATGGCGCGTGTAGTGCTGCATACCAAATATGTGTGTCATTGTTTAATTCATCATTATTAAGAATAGAGCAGCCATAAATTATTAGATCTGATGTGGTTGAGCGAAGGCGCTGATAGCATTTATGAAGATAAGAATTTTGACTTATCATTCTTGTTTTATTTTCTTCTGTTCCCTCTAATACGACCAGATTATTGTATTTTGTCAGAAGTCTTGATTTTTTTAAACGTGGTATGAGTTCAGTTAAGCTAAGCCACCCGTTTTCTTTTGATTTGCAAATCTTGCGAGTGTCGCCTTTGGAGTCAACAACCAAATGAATAGCACCATGTAGATATAGTACATTAGCATGATTATTTGAGTCGCTATATGTCAATAAATTTTGAAGCCGTCGTGGTCGTTGTGCAAAGCCATCACGAAATAGCTTAGCATTAACATGCAGGTCATTGTGCCTCAAGAAAACCCAGTAAAGAACTAAATCATAATTTAGGGTGTATATTCTTCTAAATACTCTCATGTTATTGGCGCATGATGAAATTCTAGTATCAAAAGGCATCCATGATGTTGGATGAATTATTTCGATAGTATCAATAATATTTTTCTTAAGCTCTACAATGTCTTCTCTTATGTTTTGATCGTTGAAGCTGGCATTTTTCAGGTAATCAGTGTTATTTAAAAATGGAATACACATAGTGGAGTCATGCATTAATCTAATATAATGTTCAAGGTTGATTTCGTTAGCCTTATTTTTTGTTACTAAGCTTCGAATGCGTTCATTGGTTAAATGTGTTTCAACCTCATCAATTAAACTCTTATAGATTAGTTTTACTTTATTACTCTGTGTGCCCATACCATAGCTAAAGCCACTACCTAATATTATCTCAATATCAGATTTACTCTGGTGATATTCTTGCAAAATGGTTTGCATCGTTTTTATTTTTGTTGTCATCTTTATTTAACCAAAAATGATATGAATACTAAAATTATAGCAGGTGAAAAAATAATTATTATTTCATTGATTCAGAGCGTTAGCATTCTATCTATCGTATATCAGGAAAATCCTGAGGGAAATCTCCCGAGTTAAATTTTAATTTTTCTCTGCAATGATACCCACTCAAATTTATTAACCGCACTGAATATTAATTCAATGCAAATCAAGTAAAGGAAAGTGGCAATGAAGCAGAAATTAACTCGAATCGATTTAATCAATGAATATGAACAAGCACCAGAATCAGCATTGTTTTCACAGGAAACAGTCGCGGCAATTCGCGATTGCTCCCTCGCAACACTAGAACGTGACCGCTGGGCAGGTGGTGGAATTTGTTATGTAAAAATAGGCAGACTAGTACGTTATCGCAAATCAGATATCCGTGCATGGCTAGACAAGCATTTCTCCGTACCATCAACAACAAGGAGCGATGTGTGATGAGCGCACAATTAAGTTGGCCTGACCCAGAACCTATTAAGCATAGTTTGTTGCCTGTTTTGCCTCTGAATCAAAATATTATTCCAGAACCGTATCGTGAATGGGTAACAGACATCGCCGAACGCATGCAGTGTCCAGTAGATTTTGTTGCTGTGGCGGCGATAGTTGCCACAGCTGCCATGATTGGCGCTGGCTGCGCTGTGAAGCCTAAGCAAAAAGATGATTGGTTGGTAGTGCCAAATCTTTGGGGTGGGGTAGTGGGGCGGCCAGGTATGCTGAAAACCCCGGCAATTTCTGAGGTAATGCGATTCATCAATGTATTGGAAGCAGAAGCAAAACAGACGTTTGATGCCAGTGCCGCGAATTATTATGCAGAATCAGAATTCTTGAAAGCAGAAAAAGAAGCCATTAAAAGCGAAATGCTGAAAGCGCTAAAGCAAGTGTTAAGAAAGAAGTCACGGCAAGATGTTTACGACGTCATGGATTTAAAAAATAAATTAGCACAACTTCAAGAACCTTCAAAACCAATCTGGAAACGATTTAAAACCAATGATGCCACTATCGAAAAACTTAGTGAATTGTTGGCTGATAATCCGCGCGGTTTGCTATTATTCCGTGATGAACTGATAGGCTTGCTCGCCTCATGGGAGCAGGAAGGCCGCGAAGGTGATCGCACATTTTTTCTGGAAGCGTGGAATGGTGATGGCTCATTGACCAGTGATCGGATTGGTCGCGGTACAGTCCACACTAAAAATTTATGTTTATCGTTGTTCGGCACAACGCAGCCAACGAAGTTGTTGCGCTATCTGCATCAGGCAGTCAGAGGCGCAGACAATGACGGTTTATTGCAGCGATTTCAATTATTGATTTATCCAGATGAAATCCAGCGTTGGGAATTGATAGACAGAGAACCAAATATCAAAGCAAAACAGCGTGTATTCTCTGTGTTAAGAAAATTAAGTGAAATGGATTTTATCCAGCAAGGTGCCATCATGGATGCTGGCGGTCGTTTTCCCTATTTTAGCTTTGAAGAACCAGCCCAAGACCTATTTTATTACTGGTTGACCGATCATGAGAAAGATATGCGTGAGGCTGATGATCACCCGATACTGCAAGAGCACTTATCCAAATATCGCAGCCTATTTCCAAGTCTGGCATTGATACATTATTTAATTGATCTGGCAGACGGCAAAAAATCCGCCGGCATTACCACTGATCACGCTATTGCTGCTATTGGCTGGTGCGGTTATCTGGAATCTCACGCGCGACGTGTTTATGGCATGGCAACAGATATGACGCATCATGCCTCTGCTTTGCTTGCGAAGAAAATAGATGACGGCAAGCTGGTTTCGGGATTTACGGTTCGTGATATTTGCAGGAAAGATTGGTCGTTGTTGAGCAGCAAAGAAATCATTGGTAGTGCATGTGAGGAATTAATCGAGGCGGGATGGCTACGGCAGGAGCTCATGCAGGGCGGTGTAGGTAGACCAAGACAAGCATCATTTATTGTTAATCCAAAAATTAAACTCAAATATCCTGAAGCTGAAAATTCCTTGTAAAGGGTGGGGTGGGTCACCGACAAAACCGACATAATAAATAAATTGTCGGTTTTGTCGGTGATAGGTGTGGCCGATCTCGGCAATTTCTTATTCGAAAGATGTATGTAAATTTTTATGGCTGTAGGTCGATTTTGTGTTTTAGAGATCGTGATTCGCAATAGGATGGTATGAATAAGGGTTGTGACTGTTGAGTAAGACGCAACCCTTACAGCATAGACTCTCTGGTTTGTTACATCTTTTGTTCTGGTAGATTCGATGTTTCTTTTGCTGCTGTAAGTTGAATCTCTTTCTTCTTGCCATATTTAGCATTTGTAAAATATACCTTGCCATCCTGAGACAAGCTCACTGACCAGAAGCCGCCAGCAAAATTTACGTTTGTACCTTTGATGGCATCAAGTATTTGCATGTTATCAACACCGTAATCACTAACAACGCCAGAACACCAGGGATTAGAGTTTTGTAAATAATTTCTTAATGCTGTTTTGAAATTTTCTAAATATTGGGTTTTTCGTGAGATTCTTGCAGCGCGTTCTTCGTCTGATAGTGCGGCAACTTTCTTTTCAATTTGGTCGTAGCTAACAAACAAGCCAAAATCTTTGTCTTCCGGATGGGTGACGCATGTGTAATGTTTAGCTATATAATCTACCGCTAACTGAATTTGTGCATCTGTGTGTTTTTCTCGTGTATTCATCGTTATCCCCTAATTCTTTATAAGATTATTTTTATTTTCAATGCGTCGATACTTTAATTATAAGGCCGCATAATAGCGCATTTTTTGACTCAGGTTCAATGGGGTGAGCGGGTATAGAATGTTAGAATCGTCCGCCTAATAGAGTGCCTAAACGAATTAGGCGCTCTCTAAATTTGCAAATTCAAAATCAATCATTGCCTTACGGCAAGTTTTTACCCCGCCGCAGCTCCTGACCAACCAATAAAATCGTCTATGACTTATTGGTTGGTCAGGAGCTGCGGCGGGGTAAAAAGCGTTACATCATCTAGTTTTCTTTGGCGGAATGTTTTTGGCTCTGGTAAGTATTTTCACTATCTAATCTTCAATGAGCTATAGAGCTTAATTGGCTATCAATTGAAAATTTATCACAATTAATTTTATGTAAAACTTTGCTTATACTAAGGCGTGTTACTGTTAACTTACCTGTTAACTCGGAGTTAACACCTGCTAGGATAATCGTGATTTGATAATTCATGGACTTATCGCAGAAATTTCCCTCTCAGCAGCTCCGGACCACCCACTCACACCGACAAGCGATGATTGGATGGTCCGGAGCTGCTGAGAGGGAAATTTGAATTTGATTTGATGAGTGTGGAGGTTAAATTATATTTGGGGTGAAAATGCATAGTTGCTATATGATTTTGTGGAGTTGTAATGTTGCGATGGTTATGAGAGTGAAAATCGAGTTAATCGTCAATCTTTAGATATGAGTTGGTCAAGCTCATCAATATTTTGAATGCTTGTTAAATCAATTAATGAAACTTCATCAACATCTAACTTATCAAAGTCTTTTGGATTTTCATGCAGAATTATTTTAATATTTTCATGCTTGGCAGTAACCACTATACTCCTGTCATTTTTATTAGATTTTTTACTTTTGTCCGGCAATTGAGCTTCTAACGTTTCTCCAAGTTCGTGTTCTTCAGTGTCGCCCCACTTGGTGCCCCACGTATCCCAAGTGACAGCGTCGATCTGATCCCATGTCTCATTTCCTGTGTGGCCATCTACGGCTTCCGCTATGATTTTCATTTGGGCGATATTGTCGGCCCCGTTTGTCCCCCGACTTAATTCAAGTTCAACTTGGGGGCAATAAAATAATTGATATCCCTTAGATTGGCAGTGTCTGATAACCTCTCTTGCGAGTTCAGTTCTTTTAGTCAGCTTAGGGTCAGTTCTTCCAAAAAAACTAATCCAGACGCCTGTATCAAGTAAAATACGGGTTTTGCTCATTATGATTTACCTAACATGTTCTTCAATATCTTCGAACAGATTGATATGGACTTCACCCTGTGGAAAGCGAGCAATAATATCTAATTCTCCTCCCATTGCGGCTATATAACCTCTCAACGTTGAAATAAACATATCAGTACGGTTTTCAATTTGAGAAATATTGGCTTGGTCAACAGAAAGTGATTCGGCCAATTTCTTCTGACTTAAATGTAATGCATTGCGTAACTCTTTCAGTGCCATCATTTCCTTGAACATTTTATCTGTCTTGGCAGCAGAAGCTTCTTGCGACTTTTTAGACATTTTTTTGCGTAAAATGCTGTATGGTTTAGTCATCGGTTTGCCCCTCATTTTTCAGTTCAAGTAAATGATCGTCGTATAGTTTATCGGCAATGGGTACATTTAACTTGTACCAGCGATCATTACCAATTTTGTTGCCGCCCAGAAGTAAAATAGCTGTTCGCTTGGGATTAAAAGCATAAAGGACACGATACGGTTGTCCTTTGTGCTGAATCCGAAGCTCCCTCATGTGCGGATGCTTTGAGCCATTGATGCCGGAAGAGTAGGGGAATGTAAGGCTTGGTCCGGCTTTAATTAGTAACCCTACGCTGGCGTCGACATCTTCTTGCTCGTCTTCATCAAGCGATTTCCACCAATCCTCAAATTCATTTGTAAATTCTACTTCCCACATTAGTGTCTCGCTTATGTTTAAGTATTGCCCATATCTAATATAATGTCAAGCTTATATAAGCCCAGGCTTATATTTGATTAGAATCATCAATATACAGTTAGGCAGCAACTTCTTGTATTGGACTGTTTTTAGCTGGTTCCTTGGTTTGGATGATGCCCATCCGTTTCAGCATATAATCCGTTATCTTTTGCATCGGTATTCTCAGCCTCTCAACATCGGAAACGATATATCCCGCAGTCACATCATTATGCATTTTATGATTGAGAAGCCGTTTGAGGGCATAGGCTGGAATATCGAGACCTTCGGCAATTGTGATGAATGTGCGTCTGAGGTCATGTAGGGTAAAGTGGATGGTAGAGCTAGCCACAACTTTATCAATTTGCTTTCTGGAATCCATGATGTGACCGGTGGCGCTTGGTGCAGGGAAAACGAAATCACTTTTTGCGGCTGCAGGTCTCGCTTGCAGAAGATTGAGGAGGTATGTCGACAGCGGGAGAGTGTGAGGCACATTATTTTTTGTGTCAATAATTTTCAGTGTTTTTGCTTTCATATCTACTTGCTCCCAGCGCAGGCTGGCAGCTTCTTGTCGGCGGAGACCAGTAAGTATTGTTAGCATGAAATAATCGCGTAAGCCCACATTTTCGAGCTTCTGGACACCTTGATACCATGCTTTTAGTTCGTGGGCTTGAATGAATGTCTGGCGGCGTTCCACTCGGTACCAAGCGCGAGTTTGTGATAGGCGTTTTACAGGATTTTCAGTGATGAGTGAACGTCCTTGTGCGTCTTCATATTTGCCGGCAGCGAAGTTAAATAAAGCTCGAAGCAGGCGCATGGAGAGATTGGCATAGGCCTCGCCCTTCTTTTCCCCTAAATAGATATGAAATTTTTCTACTTTGTCTTTTGTGATTTGCATGATCGGGAGATTTTTCCAATCAGTAAAAACGTTATTCATAATGAGATTGTAGTCATAGAGAGTTTTTGGCTTTAATGATTTGCGGGATTTTAAATATTCCTGCATTACTTGTTCGAGAGTTGTTTCGTGCATAAGGCAATTTGCTTTTCTTCAATGGGATTTTTTCCGTCAGCAATTTTACCTAAAAGAATTTGTGCTTTTGTTCGTGCTTGTTCTGTTGTTAACGCGCCACTGTATTTGCCAATAGTAATTCTACGAACTTTATTGCCGATTACCTTTTCGATGACAAAGCTTTTCACGCCTGCGGCTGTAATTCGCAGCGCAAATCCTTTCAATAAACTGTCGCGATAAAAAATTTGATCTTTGTCAGGGTGGGGTAATGCTTTATCAACAAACTGTTTGGTGATTTTTACTGAATTAGTTTGCCTTGCCATTATTAATCCCTCATTCCATGTAGAAGCTATGTAGAAGGAATATTAAAAACATTCTCAGAACGATTCAAGCTAAATATAACGTAACTAACTGAAATAAATATATAATTAACACTACTTCAAGATTCCTAAAACCCGTTAAAACACACAAAAAACTAATTCGTAATCAGTAGGTCGGAGGTTCGACTCCTCTCGTCGGCATTTCAATAAAATCATATAGTTATAGCGAAAACAGCCTGCCCAATTTTGGGGTGACCATCTGATATGTAACAGATTTGTAGCAGACATAGGTGGTCCAGCTTCAACTAATCTATAAATTTTTTAATTTTGGTATCATTTGATGGTATTATAATATATCAGCCAATGATATCTTATGCCCACTCAAGTAGTGGTATATAATGTATCATAAGGTGATATAGAATGGTTCGGGAAGACAAATCCATCGAGAATTTACTCGAATTAGATGGAACGAGATATGTAATACACGAGCGTCTTGGGCTATGGGTGAAATTTGAGGCCAAGAGAACAGCACCTACCAAGGATCGTCCGCATGGAATTCGGTATTCACTTTCTATGCATGACAAGTCAAACAAGAGAATAATGGGGTTTGATAATGCGCATGCGGTTGAATATGGAAAGAAAGCAAACGTTAAAGCCAAGAGAACTTATGATCATTGGCACAGAGATGAAGATGATAATGGTCGGCCATACCATTATGAAAACGCAGGTAAGCTAATGGAAGATTTCTGGAAGGCCGTTGAGAGTTTTCTGAAAAAACTAGATGGGGAACAGTCATGAGCATAATTAAACATAAGGTAGTTAAGGTTGGCATTATGCCGTTTGATGAATTCAAGAAGCGGACAATTGCAATTGCTAAAGGAAAATATAAGCCTAAAAAAGATGAACCCAAAATCTGGTTTCCTTCTATGAAATCACTGGCTCACGTATTATCAGAAGAAAATCAGGATTTATTGAAGGTGATTACTGAGATGCAACCTAAATCCATAAAGGAATTAGAGTCAGTTACGGGTAGAAAGGCTAATAATCTTTTAAGAACTTTGCGAACCATGGAAAGCTATGGATTTGTCAAATTAACACAGGGTGAAGGAGGTAGAGGTAGGGCGCCCCTTATTCCGGAAGTGATTTATAGCTCTGCTGAAGTCGAGGTTGATTTCTTCTAGTGATCGCAATTTCTCGGTGAATCCAAGCCAAATCATGCTCTATGGAGACACCGGCAGGGCTACCAATATTTCGCAAAGATGAAAAAATATACTTTAGTCGTATTTTATTTATCGGGTATCCATCATCACGCAGGATCAATAGTCTAATTAAATTATCATTAATATACTAGCTAGACAAAAAACTTATTGGTGCGATGGTAAAAGACAAGAGCAATCATGACAAGGAGTTGTCTATGTCGAGGAAAAGTTCACATCCTGTGTTGTCCTGTAATCCATTCACCTTATTAAGTGTTTTGTTGCTACTCCACTTCATGTGATATTACAATTCATCCTCAATTAATAAGGAGATTATCAGATGAAAATCAGCCGTTTTAAGGAGATCATTGATTATCATTATCCGCGGCCAGTAAAAGGGTTGTTCCTGTTTACATGGTGCAGTGAATCAATAGGCAAGAGAATGCTGCACGAATTTTATAACCGACTTGATAAGACTGACAGCGAGCGTCACTTAACCACTGATGAATTGTTTGAATTGGCTGGTGTCATCACATTCAAGGGTAAAAATCGATGGTATTGGTTTGAGGGATTGTATTCGAGGCTTCACGATGCATTTGGCGAGGCAGGAACTAAGAAGGTCGCGCTCTTTCATTTTCTAGATAGTGTGGGGCTCATGACCATGGAAAACTTTCTTGCCATTCTCCCCGCAAATGAAGAGCGGGTTGTCTTCGTTCATCAAGGTCTCTACGACCGCTTGCCGGTCCACCAAAGTGATTTTAATGAACTGGCTAGTGGCCAGATGATGTCAAAAAAATACGGGTCTAAATCATTTGGCTAGTTGGTATCCCGTATAAACGCGCAGCGTTTATACGGGATATTGTCAATCACGGTGTTGAGGTAACAGAAAGATACGTTGACCTTTGTTATAAGATTTGTAAAATCATGATAATTATTTCATGCCCATTTCTCTTCCCCAAGCGCCATCAATGACGATACCCACTATAAATGCTACGCGTTTATACGGGTCTAATTCGTTGAATTTACATCAGAAACATAAGGCGATCCCTTCTGAATTGCATATGAAACAAAAGGAGCATATAATTACAGATGAAATAACATGAAATTGGAGGTCGGTATGCAGGTTCAGGATTTAAAGGGCGGTCTCACCGACAATCTGGTTAATAGAAAGGTGGTCTTAACTAAAGCCTTAATAGCGATGTCAGTTGCTTTGCAGCTTAGTCGAGAAGAGCTTTCAGCGATCATTGGGCCAAGTACCGCAACGCTTAGCAGAATTTTTACCACCAAGTCTAATGCGTACATTAATCCTAAGTCCAAAGAAGGTGAGTTAGCGTTACTTCTCTTGCGGCTTTATCGTAGTCTAGATGTGTTATTTGGCGGTAACCAAAACCAATGCCAGCTATGGTTGCGGAATAATAATAAACATCTAAGCGGTATTCCGATCGATTTAATTAAATCCATTGAAGGGCTCGTATTTGTTATTGAATATTTAGATTCCATGAGAGGTAGGAATTAAGTGAGTCTAAATATTTGGAATGAATGCGACGGTAAAAATAATATAACCACATTAAATGAATTAGCTTGGCGAATGGTTGAGTCACAAGATAGTGCATCAACGAGAAAATTAGTTAGTACACTTGATGAGCAAATTCTATTAGAGCAAATGATTGAAGAAGTGAAGCCACCATTACCTTCAAGTTACGCTAAGTTACACCCATTATTATATACGCCATTTAGATATCCACCATTGCGCCATGGTTCTCGGTTTGGAAGGAGGCATGAGCCTTCGTTATGGTATGGCTCGCAAAAGCTAAAGACAGCTATGGCTGATTTGGCTTTTTATAGGTTTAATTTTTTAAGGGCGAGTGAAGCTCAATTTGGTGTCGTTGTTTCTCAATTTACTGCATTTTCAGTGCAAATTAATACAGAACATGCCATTCGATTAATCGATGATCCATTTTCAAAATTTAGAGATGTGATATCTTCACCTGTAGATTACTCGATAAGCCAAGAGCTTGGCGCAGTAATGCGTGATGAGGGAATACGTGGATTCAATTATTTTTCTGCAAGAGATCCAGATGCTGGAGCGAATATTGGAATATTCGCTCCAGCAGCATTTGCGAAGAAGCTACCTGAAAATGCTTCTTTCCAATCATGGCAATGTGTAGCAGATCACCGAATTGTCGAATTTTTACGAACAAATGCAATTGAGATTGAAGCCGTGAATTTTTCAATCGATTCATATTTAGTAAATGGCGTTTTACCATTTCCAGCTATGTAGCAAGCGTAGTCCGTGATGTAGCCCGTATAAACGCGCAGCGTTTATGCGGGATATCGTCAATCATGGTGTTGACGTAACTGAAAGATAATTGATATTTGTAACATCATGATAATTATATTTGTCCGATTTCTCTTCCCTAGGCACCATCAATGACGATACCCCGTATAACGCTACGCATTATACGGGATACGTCAACCTAAGATATTACTTTATCAAATGGTCGACTATGGTCAGGTGAAATGCACTCGCAATAAAAGCTAAATCTTTACCATTGCTATGGCCACCTTCTAACAAGAAAATACCATCTTTGGTGCTCAGTTCGATCGATTCGATATGTGTGCCTGTGCAATTTGGCTTGTCATAGACTTTGACGTGGCAATGTTCTGTGGTGTCTGTGTGGGGGTTGCATGCATTTTGCAAGTTCGTTTCAGTAATGACTTTTGAGCTTTTCCCATTCATATTACCAAACTCAGCAGAACAAGCGTGCTCAACTTGAAAAGACAGATTTGTTGTTGATTGGTTGTCGATAGTTAATGATCCTGCATTTGCAAACATGGAAACTGAAAGTAAGCATGTTCCGAGCAGGGATGAAATAATTGATTTTGTGGTTACGAATTTCATAATATGAATCTTCCTTAAAGGTGATGAATGAATTTTCCCTAGAGTTGAGCGCACGGCTATTCCTCTGTGATGGATACTGTATTAGAAATTCATATTCTCATCAATCAAGGCTGCTGGTTTTTTTGTGCTTGTACGGCCAAAATTACACTATCCTCGACGAGCCTAACCTGTTAGCTCGTCGTTAATGCCTGTCGCGATTCACTTAAATGAATTATTCATGAAGTTGCCGCAGCGGAAAAACACATTGATATTTGTAAATTGATTTGTAAAATCATGATTACTATATCCCGCCCGTTTCTCTTCCCTAGGCACCATCAATGACGATACCCCGTATAACGCTGCGTATTATTCGGTTTTTTTACACGATTTCCGCGGGTTGACGAGGTGGGCGCGAAAGCTTTTTAACTTGACATTTATTACTTATTTGGTCAATATTGTTTCATTATAAAGGCTATCAAAAATCTATAAAAATTATAAAAAACAACAGCTAATGGGGTGTAAAATATCATGCAGCGGAGAGATGAGTCAGATCCAGAAATCAAAAATGAAGCACCAGCAACAAAAAAATGGAAAAAGCACATCGTCATAGATTTAACTAACGATGAAGATCATCCAGAAATCATAGAAGAACTCCGGCCCCGACGTCAGTCAGTTACCTTTGCAGAGGCTCCAATTCTTGCCCCAGCTCCGGCGTTGGCTCGTCCTGCTCCACCAGCGCTATCTAGTTCGCGCGCCAATTCGCCTGTCGCCAGTCAACCACTAGCGGCAGCCCCGCAAGCAGCACCAGCACCCGCACCGTTACAAGGAGAAGATTCTGCAAGAGAACTTGATGACGAGGAATACATGCCATCCTCTCCGCAGGAGTTAACATCCAGCAGAGACAAAATTCAAAGACGTAAAAGAGTGCGAAATGCTGCAGTTGATTATCATGAGCGGAGTGATGAAGATGCATTGATGGTTAATAAACGCCAGCATGCTCACGATGTTGCGAGGTTGGAGGCTAGAATTGCTCATTATTATCAACATCCACAATTCGCTACAGGGTTCGAATTATTAAACGAAGCCGTAACGCGTAAGAATTATAAGTTAGTTTATCAGTTGGCTCTCGATTTATATAAGGACCTTGAAACGCAGGTTGCCAAGACAAATAAACTGATTAGGCGATTTGACGAGATCCGTCAATTGGGCAAGGATGTGATTGGAACAGAGTTCTATGCCTGGTTGCTTTATGCGATTGCTTGGCATACCGAAAAAAATGAATATGTACCGGAAGCATCCCAGAGCGTGATCAACGCCATTTTGGCGATGTATACAGAATCTGCCAGTCTTGGTTGCTATTTCGCGCGTTTTAACTTAGCAGATATACTGGCTAGAACCGAAGATTTTCAAGCAGCTATTTCACATTTATTGCTTTATGTGCAGGAATCGCCAACCCCAGCGTTGGCTTACGATCAGCTCGGGGCTTTTTATGAATTAGGTTGGGATGATGTCGCCCCAAATCTGCCAGAAGCCATCAAATATTACAGACTAGGGCATCAAGCTGGAATGGCTAGTTGCTCATGTAATTTGGCACGCTTGACAGAGTCTAAAGGTGCTCTTACTCCTTCTGAAAGTGCCGAGGTGGTCAGTTTATATGAATGTTCAGGCCGAGGCGGGTTTGCGGACGGCTGGTTCAATCTTGGAGTGATTCACCAATACGGGCGTCATGGATGTTCTGTGAATCTAGTTGCAGCAGAAGAATGCTTTCGTCATGCCTGTGCGCTGAATAGTATGGATTGCACCAACCCAGCGGCACTCGCAGAAATCATTTTATTTCATGAAAATGCTTTAACGCCAGAAAGAAATAGGGAAGCAATCGATAATCTCGATATTGCTATAACACTAGGTTCGCATGAGGCATGCTATAGCAAAGGCATGTTGTATAGAAACGGCAACCGATACACGCCGAAAGATATGATGCAAGCTATTTCAGCATTTGAGCGGATGGTAGCCTTAAACGAAAGTGATGAATATACATTTGTTGATGGCTTAATCTGTTTGGCATTATTGTACCTCGATAAACCGAATGAACGTCTTGAGGTGTTAAATGATGCGATTAATTTACTAATCAAAGCAGAACGTCTTTCCAAAGAGTACCATGATTGGAAAAATCCGCGAAATAACACCCAGATTCATGCAGCATATCCGTTTATCAAATCGAAATTAATCGAATGTCGGGTAGAGCGCGCAGGCATATTGCTGAGCGAGTCTGACAACGAATTGATTGCACAAAACAAAAAGGTCAAGCTTCATCAAGCCATGAGTGATTGTAAGCACGTCGTCAATGATTGTGGTCATGTGCCGCCTACTTTGATAGAAACATACAAAACCGTATTAGTCCGGCACATTCAGGTGTCTGTGCAGTGCGCCGAAAACCCAAATCTTTCAGTAATAGAAGATAGTGATTTGGAAGATGAAGAAGAGATTACGCCGGCTATCAGGATGTCGTTTATCAACCAGGCGCAACGTTATTTAGAAAAACTGGATAAGATCGGCGGCTATACGCCGGAGTTCATGCTAAATATTCTTCCGCGTATCGTCGGCATGCTAATTCAGTTAGCCGATGTGGAAAATCGCGAGATCACCTGGTCTAAACGAATGACATTTATCATTCAGGCGCATCGATGTCTTGAAATCTTGGCTAAGAACGGCGGCCAAATCAATGAAATGCGATCTAAACTGTCACGTGCGGCGGCTAAGCTTGTGCAGGCGGTGAGGTTAAATAATCTTGAAATGAGCATGGCTCATAAACTCGAATTTATCAACCTTGCACAGCAGTTTATTGAAAAGCTTGAGGAGGCCGATGGCCTGAAGGTTGAATTCATGCAAGATGTTCTGCCGCTGATGGTGGAGATGTTGGTGGAGGCCGCAGGTGTCGATAATCACGCAGAGACCTTGAATCATAAAATGAGGCATATCAATAAAGCGCAATGCTATCTTGAAATGATGGAAAGGTTGGGTGTTTATAAGGGTAAGGCTCTGATGATGCAGGCCTTGCAACGCAACACATCTATGTTGGTCGATGCAGCTAGCGTTGTTAACCAGAATGATGGTGTAGATGCCAGGTTAGATTTTCTTTCACAGGTTCAGCAATATCTCGCGAAACTTGAAAAAATAAGTGGTGTGACGTCTGAATTTAAGCGCGACATCCTGTCACGTGTTGCCGCTCTTTTGGTAGATGTAGCCAAGGTGGTCGCGTCGCCTGAAACACGTATCAAAATGTATCGCCAGGCGAGAGATTATTTGGTGCAAGCGAAAGCTCTAGGGCGAGTACAAGATACACCAGGAAGACTGGTCACTATTTACGGGCTCATGGCGCCAGCTTATCGACAATGGGCGAATAGCACCGAAGATCAGGTACTAAAGACTCAGTGCAATCAGAAAGCTACTGAATATGAGGCGCGGGCGCGTAATACTAAATAGCATTACAAGTAGAGTGACAATTTCTTAAATCTATCAGTTAGCACGAATTAAATAGTAGGGCGTGTACTATCTTATAGTAGCACTAAGTGTACCCCGTCTAAACGCGCAGCGTTTAGGCGGGGCATTGCTAATCAAGGTGTTGACGTAACTAAAAGATAATTGATTTGTAAAATTATGATAGCTATATCTAGCCCATTTCTTTTCCCTGGGCGCCATCTATGACGATACCCCGTATAAACGCGCAGCGTTTATACGGAATATCGTCGATCATAGTGTTGACGTAACTGAAAGATACGTGACCTTTGTTATTTGATATATAAAATCATGATAATTATTTCCTGCCAATTTCTTTTCCCCAAACGCCATCAATGACGATATCCCGTATAACACTGCGCGTTATACAGGCTACCGTTCTTTCATTTTCAGCGCTTGGATTCACCTGATGCACCATTTTTAAAATCTGTTTACGATATCGTAAAGTGCGGGGTTGGTGCGTAGCACAAGGGCCAGCAGTGTCAGTTGAAATATTTTCATCGTGTTCTCTTTTGTTAATGATAAGAGGAAAGAATTATGTGACACTCGCTTGATTCAATCAATCCTGCGTTTATAAAAAATGGAGCTAACCATGATCAAGTGGCAAGTGTCAGCATTTAACGCTTTATCTCATCAACAATTATACGATGCATTGCAGTTGCGTGAGCGGGTTTTTACTATCATACAAAAGTGCAGCGAACCTGATATGGACGGCCAGGATGTTGAGGCGCTGCATGTGCTCGGTTATGAGGGCAATACGCTCGTTGCCTACTCACGTATTTATAAAAAGCATCATTCCATGTATATCGGCCGAGTGGTCGTGAATCCAGATCACCAAGGTAAGGGATTAGGTCGGGACATGATGGTTTATATCATGCAATATCTCACAACTCATTTCCCTGGTACTAAGATAGAAATGTCCGCACAAAGCTACTTGGAGAAATTCTATCAATCGTTTGGATTTAAATCAGAAGGCGAGATCTACGAAGAAGCCGGCATTCCGCATCGACACATGAGTTATGACGCTTAAATTAATTGTGTCTGCGCAGTCAGAAAATCCATCAGTAGGCGTGTCCGTTTCGGTAAGGCTTGTTGATTGGGGTAGATGAGGTAAAAATTATTTTCACCCCAGTGGTAATCAGGTAACACGACCTGCATGGATTTTTTGTCGCTTTGATTTAAATGCACTAACTCTAAAAATTTAGCGATACCGAGCCCTGCTTTGCAGGCATAGATTCGGCTATCGGTATCATTGCAGTTAAATGCTGTCTTTAAGGTGAGGGTTTCCTCTTTATTTTTGTGCTGGTAGGCCCATGCTTCTTCTGACGATGGTTTGTCTTGAGGGACATAACCCACGATGGCATGTTGATGCAAGTCTGCTGGTGTTGTGGGTGCGCCATGTTTAATTAAATATTCCGGTGACGCGTATAGTTTCAATTCGCTTTTATAAATCCATTTAGATCGCAATAGGCTGTCTTTCAAATTCGGTTCTAAATAACCCGCGCTTCTAATAATTAAATCAATATTTTCCTTGATCGGATCTTGAAAAATGTCCGTAATAATTAATTCAATATGAATGCCATCAAAATTTTCTAAAAATCGTTTTAGCATGGGCATTAAATAATGCCTGCCAAAATAAGGTGGCGCACTCACACGTAGGCTGCCTTTGGGTTTGTCAGCTAACGAATGAATCACGGAAATAGCGGTATCAAATTCTTGCTGGATGCGTTTGGCGTGTTGCCAAAACATTTCGCCTTCAGGGGTTAATTGGAATTGCCGGGTTGTACGTTTTAACAGGGTTACGCCGAGTGATGCCTCTAAGGTGGCCATGCGGCGGCTCACAAGCCCATTGGAGAGGCCTAATTTGGCCGCTGCGCGGCTAAAGCTGCCCTCGGCAACGATCGTAGCGAAAATGGCGGTGTCGTTTAATAGGCTCATGAACCATTGTAGTGAGATTATGTCCAAAAAGTAAATAATCATCTCCATTTATGTCTATTGTTTATTAATTGAGCCTGCTTTATGGTAGATATTTAACCAACGAGGTGGGCAGACATGACAATAAAAATGAATAAAAATGCCGCTCTAGAGAAAATTACCCTGGCAGGCAATGTGGCTGGTGCGACGGCCTCATCAGGTATCAGTCTTACCTATAGCGGTGCCTTTGCGAGCTTTTTACGAAGTGCTTTTGGCAGTGCGATGACCGGTATTGGATCGTATTTATTATTTCCCGTCATTGCGTTCGCAAGTGCTGTCGAGGCGACGCTTTTGTGGGTGCAGGTTGGTGTGGATAGGCGTCGACGCGATAATAAATTTAAAAATAGACACATCTTAAGTGCTTTGGTTGCTAGCTTATCTTCGCTAATGTCGATAGCGGTGTTGATCGGATTTTTAGTGGTCGGTGTGGTTTTTTCACAAATCGCCTCGGTTATATTTATGGCGGTAATCGGTGGCAGGGCTTTATTTAATTTAGGCTCTGCCATTTATAATCAATATCGCGCCGTTAATATGGATGATGAAGCGCGCAAAGAAAAATATACACAGCGTGCAAATGAACAATTCATTTCAGCTGGTTTGGGTTTCGTCGCCTTTGCGGCAGCAGCCTTCGCGTTTCTGTTGGGCTATCTAGTCGCAACACCTGTCGGCATCGCTATGAATGCAGTCTTTTTTGTTTTGAGTGTCGTTGGCGTTGCGTTGGGAGTTAAAAATTATTTCAGTAAGCGTAAGGCTGGGGTAAGTGTCCCGGCGGAAGAAAATTTGCAGCAAAATCCTGAAGTTTGTGTGACGGCTGTCCCTGAAATCAGAAATGAAAAGGCGAGGGTGGTAAACTTTGACAAGACCCGTAACTGGGGCAAGAATGCCGGGATATTCGCCAGTAAGCCAATCTTAAACGATCCATCATTATCAACAGCACAAGAATTAAAATCAGTTTTGAATTTCAGGTAATCAATGCAATCAGCGCGTCGGTTGTGATGCTTGTGCTCTGTCTACGCCGGTGTTGGTTTTGCGGGATTTAATTTCTTTCGCTTCTCTTTTTCATAGTTGAGATGACGAACATGGCGAGTTAATAACTGTCTTATATAGGGTTGGTAGCCTATCCCGTCTTCTTCGGCCAGTTGTTTGAGAGCGTCAATCAGGGATTTTTGCAGGCGTATTGAGATGGACTGCATCCCGAGGCGTTCATCTAGCGCTTTTTCTCGTGCAGGGGATGTCTTGCGTACGTGTGATGCTGATGCGCCTAGATCCCGGTTATCCCACTTCGCGTAGTGATTATTTTTATCCGAATTTTTCATAAATTTTTACCTCTTCTGCGTTGGGTTCATAGGCTGTTTGATTTGATAGCCTGAATTTCGGTGTTCAACAAAAACTACCTTCAAGACACGTCCTTTATTGGTTTCGGCTATAAACCACATCGTCGCTGGGTCGGTTTGGTGTATTTCCCGTGTGTCTTCCAGTAATCCTTTCACGCGGTTGTAAAAGCACTCTTCAATTTCGTCACGCTTAACTTTACGTTTTTATTTGAGTTTCTTGATTGTTTTTTCACTAATGTGTAGATTCAAAGCCATATTTTTTACCTTATAATTATATACTATGTATATACAAAAGCAATTTTTTGTCTCGGGTCCGTAAGTTTGTTGGGGGGCGTTGAGCACAGAGCGAAGCCCAGCCTTGTAAATGATAGGGTGCGCCTCGCATAATTTGCATGCGGGTGTGGTGTGGTGGTTAATTGAGTGCTATTTGTAGGTTTACAGGTTTGGGTGGGAGGTTGTATCTGTTAGGGGGGGGGGTTAAGTTTGTGCCTAGAAGAGCGATTGGGTTAGCATCTGCTGTGCAAAGCTAACCCAACTCATGAAATCAACCTTTCTTTTTTAGCTTTAATTTCTTACGTCTAAGTCTTGCGCGTCTAACTTTTGTTCCTGGTTTCATCGTTCACCTCATTTTTGGGACTCAAAGAGTCCGGCCGATCATATTAAGCGGACATGGTAGCCAAATTAGCGCCAAGAATCCATTAATTCTTGCATTAAGCTTGGGGTGGGTGCGAGCTGGCATAATCAGGCAAGGTGATCGCACTCGTTACCGTTTGCATCTTTTGGAGTACCTGGTTCGCTCGCTCTTCGGCCATTTCTTTGGATGTTTCCCCGCGCACTAAAAAGGTTTCACTGACCCATGCGCCAAAGCTTTGATTGGCCGCCACGAAAGCATGCAGGCGCTCATTGTAACGCTTAAATGCCAGCGGAAAATCGCCGTTTGCAGCGTGTAACTCGCCCGCTAAGACATAAGCTCCCACGAGCGCGAGACTAGTACCTTGGCCGGAGAGTGGCGAGGCGCAAAAACCCGCATCACCCAATAAGGCAACGCGGCCTTTGGTCCAGGATTTCATTTTGACTTGTGTAATGGAATCGAAATAAAAATCCTCAGTTTTTTCCATGAATGCGAGTAGGGTGTTGGTCTCCCAGCCAAGATTTTGAAAGGTGTCCCGCAGAAATTGTTTTTGTTCTTTTTCATCGCGAATATCTTGCAAGCGATGCTCGGAGCGAAACATGAATCCGGCTTGCGCGATGTCAGGGTTTTTATCGCTCGTGAGGGTGGCAAGCTTTTCGTCGGCTTCGAACAATACTTCACAATGCTTTAGGTTAAGGAAATTTGGCGCGCTGAAGATACTAATATAAGACCCGAGATCAACCAGGCTATATTCATCTTCGGAAAAAACCATGCGTCTAACCGAAGAGTGCAGGCCATCGGTGCCGATGACTAAATCATAATATTCCGTTTTGCCATCTTTGAAATTCACTTCCACATGATCATCGTGTTGTTGGATGCTTTGAATGGCTTGATTAAAATGACAGGGAATATCAGGGATCGTTTGCATGAGTATATTAACAATGTCACCACGCACGATTTCAACTTCTTCGCCTTGCCGGAATCCGAATTTTTCACCTTGTTCTTCAAAGAGAATCTTTCCATTGGCATCCACATAGCGCCCTGATTCAAGTCGCGTGCGCATCGCGCAAATTTGTTCGTAGATACCCATTTTTTTGACGACATCCGTGGCAATGCCGCGGACGTCTATGGCATAGCCGCCGTGTCTTAAGTTGGGGTGTTTTTCAATTAAGGTGGGTGAGAAGCCAAATTTCTTTAACCAAAAACAAACGGCTGGTCCGGCGATGCTGGCGCCGACAACTAATATTTTTTTAATAGGTGGCATGATGGTGACCCTGTGTGAAGATGTCGCATCTTATCAAGCGACGCGAGATTATGAAAGTAGGGTCGGGCATTGAGTGAGCCTAGCCATTATCTCGGTGCATTATTATTGTGACCTCCTTTTTCAGTCTGAAAATTTTCTTTTGGATTTGTGCTTTCTAAACGCTGTAATGTTTGTGGTAATTCCGCAAGAAATTTATTTAAACCAGTTTCAACTTTGCCTATTCTTAGGTTGGTCTGACTGAACTGTGTCATTTTATCTCTTGATGCAAACCTTAGTTTGTTAATCGCGTCGATAATTTTGCCGTCGGTCGCAAACGCTTCTGCGGTTGTCATTTTTCCTGCTATTACGTCCTTTTTTGCTTCAGCAATGCTTTTTTGTAGCTCGTAAAATGCGATAGTTTTTTTATCGCCAGGTTTGATTTTGTTCTCTTGGAATGCTTTTTTCTTCCATTTATTCGGGAGGTTTTGATTTAACTCGGTTACAATCTGATCGAAATCATAGGAATTCGTACCTATTTGTTGCTTAGATAGTCCTGCATTCTTTTCAGATCTTTGTTGGGATGGTTGTGCGGCTTGATTGAAAAACCCGATCTTTGGTCGAGCTACCTGCTCGGAAGGTTTTGTGGGCGTCAATCCAGAATTTACAGTGGTAGGTGACTTTTCTTTGTTAGGAGCGGGTTGCGTTTGTGTGGTGAGATTTATTTGATTGGATTTTACAATGGCTAGAATATTTTCTACTTCTTGATTAATTATCGCAGCTAAGTCTTTAGCTTTATTCGGTATCTGGCCATTGATGTCAAGTTGTATCATGCATGTAGAGACAGTTTTCAATGTTTTCACTAAATCTATGTTCTTATCATTGGCATCAAAATCTAACTCGCCGCGAATTATGATTGCTCTTTGATTAACCATCTCTGCAAATTCGGATAAATGTATTTGTAGATTCTTGATAGTGTCTAGCTCTAGCCCTCTGACAGTGTTATTTTTTTCGCCTTCGTGACCACGCATAGGGAAGCCCTCTTATTATTCTTATAGTTCCAAATGACCCCATTAATCACACGATTATTCTCTTATTAGAGTATAGGCGAAATTAAAAATTCCACATTCCAATGAAATCATGGTGTTGCGGGTGAAGATTACGACGTAATAACCGGATAATTAAAAATCGAAAACAAGATCACACCCGAAAAAAGGTGATAAACAAAAGCAGTAAAGATAGATTGCGTCTTGTAAGTCATGTAATTAAGAACCACGCCAATTGGAAATGAAACAAGAATTTCAATAGGCGGTTTTCCAAAGTGTGCCAGGGTGAAAAATAAATCGCTGATCCAGTAACTATGCCACCCAATTTTTCGTAAGAGTGTCAGAAATAGAAATCCACGGAAAAAAAATTCTTCTGCAAAATAATAGATGGGGAAGAGTACGGCTTGAATGAATATAAAATAAGTTAAGCTGATGTGTTTCAGTTGGTAGTATTGCTGTAACTTTGGGTTATTGAGACAATAGATAAAAAGAGGGATTGTCAATGTTATGCCGAGAAAGAGAAGTGCAAATATCTGCTTTCTATTTTTAGGCCAGACTAACCCTAGTTTACTCGGAGGCACATCAAGAACGACTTTCGCCACGATCAGTGGAATGATGAAATAGATCAGGACGCTGAAGGCATCAAGAAATAAATACGATTCAATATTTTGCAAATCAAACCGGTTGAAATAGAGATTATTGAAATACGCGGTTGCCATGGCGAATTTAATGACGAAGTAGGAAAAAATGATGATCACCGGTGTCGAGCTGAAGAATTGCCTCGTGCGATGCTGGAGTCGCAGCGTGTTGGTGACGGTCGTATCCATCATGGCGGTTTGGCCTTAGTGAGTGGCGGCAGATGCTGAGAGTGTACCAAGTATCTCTGCCAGGTGGGTACCACTACGCTTACCGTCCCCGCTTTTGCTTTCGTCCAGACTCTCGCTAATGTTATTCTATGGGTTAATGACAATTGAGTAAGGGAGGTACTTGTGTCGTCTGGCAAAGTTGAGCTGCATAAGGATGCGCTAGGGCTAGGGGAGTCCATCGTCATGGGGGTTGCGGGAACCGCGCCGGCTTTTAGTGTGGCGGCGACCTCGGCAACATTAATTGCGGCAGCGGGCGTCTATGCGGCGGGCAGTTTACTCTATTGCGGCTTGATCATGTTTGGCATTACCTTTGCCTTCATGCACCTCAATCGTGTCATTACCAATGCGGGCGCCTCTTATGCCTGGGTTGGCAAAGTTTTTCATCCGGCACTCGGATTCCTCGCGGGCTGGGCTCTCTTGGTGGCAACCACCGTATTCATGGTCTCAGGCACCATCCCCGCCGCCACGGCCACCTTAACCCTGCTTGCGCCTCATCTTGCGAATGACCCGGGCACGGTGACTTTCGTCGCAGCCGGTTGGCTCTTATTGGTTGGCGCGGTCATCATCAAAGGTATCAAGCCGACGAGTTATGTCCAGGTCGTCATGACCATCGTCGAGGTGGGTGTGCTGGTCGCCGTTATCATCGCCGCCATCATTCACTACCAACATCATGCCGCCCATGAATTTTCCTGGCGTTGGTTTGCGATCACCGAGTTCACGCCAACCCTGTTCGCGAGTGGCGCACTGATCTCTCTCTTTTTCTTCTGGGGTTGGGATGTGACCGTCAATCTCAATGAAGAAACCCGTGATGCGGGACGCGCGCCAGGCTTGGGTGCCGTCATCTCCATGGTCATTGTCATCTTGCTGTTTATTGCGTTTCTCGTCTCCGTCTTGATGGTGATGAGCGATATTGAAATCGAGCAATCCAGTACGAATGTGCTATATGCCTTGGCCGAAAAGCTGTTCCCGCATCCCTGGAGCTACATGGCCGTTATCGCTGTCATGTTTAGCACGATAGGCACGCTGGAAACGTCTATTTTGCAATTCACGCGCACGATGTATGCCAAAGCGCGCGACGGTGCACTAAAACCCCGTTACGCCACCTTGCACAGCACCTGGCGTACACCGTGGGTCGCGACTAGTGTGATTGTTTCGATTGGTTTAGCCATGTTATTTATGTCGTCATATTTTCCGAATATCAATACCATCATCAAGGATTCGGTGAATGCGATTGGTTTTCAGGTTTCGTTTTACTACGCGCTTGCTGGTTATGCCTGTGCTTGGCATTTTAGATTTGATGCCATGAAGGGCATATGGCCATTCCTGGTTTTATTATTATGGCCGGCCGTCAGTGCCAGTTTTCTTGTGTTTATCGCCTGTTATAGTATTCCGACATTTGATTTTGTGACGGTCTTGATTGGTATCGGCGGTATTGTCATTGGCCTCGTGCCATTGGCCTTGAACCGTATGGGGCGCAAGTAGGGTAGGGCGTAACGTCATTCTGATAGCGATGGGTCTGTTTGCATTGAGCCCGGATATGAAAATATCCGGGCTTTTTTGTGGCGACTTACATTTTATTTTTGACGGGTGCGCTATTCATGTCTTTAGCAATTTCAGTCGTAATCACCATCTTCGTTTGCTTCAGTTCCACTAAATGTTTTTCTCGCAGGGCAAGATGAGAGGCTTGCACAGTATTCGATTTTGAGACGGCAATCGCTGTCATGGCCGCGAACGCAAGAGAGGCTGGAATGGTCAGGTCACTGGCAAGCAGAATCCCGTAACTGGTGGTCGTCAAGAGACAGAGAGCGGACGTTCTGGTGAGTTCCGTCGCTTTTTTCACGCTCTCTCTGCTGGTTTCAAGTTCACGCAGCATCTGGCAGGCGTCGGCGCAGTCGGTATAGAGATGACTTTTGATGGTATCGCCGGCATTCATGGCCATTGCCGCCGCTATTTCAAACGATTCAATATATTGTGACAATGAGCTCTGGCTCATTCCGGTCAAGCTACGATTATCGATGCACTCTTGCAACGCAGTTCGTAATTGTAATAGTTCAGCGGATTTGTCGAGCGTTGGCGAGACGAATGCATGTGTGGAGAAACTGCGAAAGCCAAATGTTGCGAGTGAATGTGCCAAAGTAATGCGACGTTGCATGAGGTTGCTCTCTTATAATGAGTATATTTTCAATGCGCGAGATCATAGCTGATTGTAGGACTGGGCTCAACTTTCATGCCTGTCCGGAAGATAAGCACTTTTATCTTGAGAGGCAGGGGATCGCGGAGTAATATTCTATTTCGAATAAATCGATGAATGACTCACCAGAAAAAGGAATTTGTATGCGCTTTACTAAAAATATTGTATCACTCTCAGTCATGTTGATAGCCAGTTTGGCGGGCTCAGCCTTTGCAATGACCCCCGCTAATTTTAAGCATCCGTATGTTCAGATTTCAGGTGGCGGCTCGGCATTCATCGCGCAGAGTGCTCACGGAAGATTATTAACTTATGATGAATTGGGTGTTTTGCAGGCAGACGATAATCTTTTTAGCCAATTCCAACAGCAAAATGCATTCGGGCCGGCACTCAATCTTTCCGCAGGATTTAATCTGAATGAAATATTTCGTGTTGCTTTACAGCTCAGTTATTTTCAGGCGGATACCTATGCTCGTACCATGGTGACAGCCTTCAATAGTAACGATGGCACCACCACCAGTTATTGTTCGGCAAAGACACGGATGTTAACGGCGAATCTTTATGCGAATCTCGCTTCATTGTTACCTTTAGTCTCCGATCATACGCAACCCTATCTCGGTTTGGGTCTGGGTGGTGCGAGTAATGAATTAGGTAAGCAGGCGACTTATTACGATGGTCTTGGTGCAAGCGGTGTGAGTTTCAGTCATTCACAGCGCAGCTTTGCTTATAAATTAATGGCGGGACTTAATTACAGTGTGACCCAGCATGGCCTCTTTAATATTGAATACGCATTCGTTCACGCGGGAAATTATGTGACAGGGTCGGCGGGACAATCAATCGCAGCTGGTGTCACGTTTGTTGAGCCACAAACGCTGAAATTTCCAATTTATGCGAATCAACTCACCGTTGGATTTATTTACGCTGTTTAGTTTCAATATTATCCCGCGCGCAGGCGCGGGATGCTTTTTTAAATAAGCATTAATGAGATTTGTGACTTAACCAAGACAACGGCTCTTCATATTTAATAATCGCCTTACTTTCTTTTTTAAATAATCCCAACCGATTCAGGAGTGTTTTATTCGGTATCGCATCACCACAAACTGCTTGAAAGGCGTTCGTATATCCTTCCGAGAGGTGCTCGAAGCGTGATCCATACGCGGAATTTCCATTTGTCTGTGGCACAATGACCACGCTATTCGCAATCAGACATTTAATCGGGGTTGGCTCATCTTTTTGATAAAGCCATTCGTTGAGTGTTAATAAGTTCTTATGCAGTCCCACCCACGGGTCCCAAATCCATTTTTGGTTCTGATCATCGACAACCATGGCGGCACAGTGAAAACCCCAGCTGCGCGATTTATCATAAGCCTGCCAATCCGCTGTATGCCAGTGTTTGAATAGTTTAACCGATGCGATGCCGTGGCATGCTAATAATTGATTCACGAAGTGAGCGCGGATATGACATCTGCCTGAGCTATGTTGATATTGAAGATTGAGCTTGTGATCGACATTGAATTTTAAAAATTGTTGATACAATTCATTCAGTAAGTGGTAAGTCGGTTTGCCTGTATGAAATGCAATTGGGTAAGCCCCTACCTGGACCGGCGTTTTAGGTACTAATGCCTGGCATTCTTCGCGCAGACGGCTATTGTCGAGCCCTTGGAGTTGATTCACAAGTGGATGAGACTGGTAATTTAATGAAACATTATTTATATCGCCGTCTTGAAACGTGACCTTAATCCGAAAGGGAATGCAAATGCCGTGCTCGGCGGTATATACGTATAAGGGAAGTCGGGGCGGTGTGTTAAACAAGGATTCGGTTGATAGTAATAACATGTTGCCGCCACCCACCGTAATGAGGTCATCGTTGATGCTTCGATAGATCCCGGTTGCGAGATCAATGAATCGACATTGCTTCATCGCTGCACCATGGAAAGTCACGATGGTGTAACGCGCTGCATTGGGGAACTTTAAGTAATACACCGTATTTGCTTTAGGGTGATAAATGACGCTGTCATGAGCGATAACGCGTTGTCTTTGCATGATTTTTCCCGGTTCTTATTATTATTTTGGGAGGCGAGGCAGGATTATACCTTGCCTCTCCAGTCAGTTAAAGTGTGTTCTTTACGCAGCCTTGCGGAAGGTTCATGCTTAGATGGTTATTCTTCCATTCCAAGTCGTGGTGGTTGATGATTAAAATCAATCAAATTTATATTGTCTTCAATCACTCTGAAGAAAGATATTTTTTTGTTAAGCTCTTCGCGAATCACTGGAACTTTGTCAATATGACCCGAAAATCTATCTAATTCTTTACAACAAGCAATCGTGAGAACAGCGCAGCTGAGTGCGGATAATATGGCGCCATAATTGATGATTTGTGCTGGTAGAGTATCAACAGATTGCGGACAATATATTTGAAATGATTTTGCAGCAGGAGCCAGTATAATTAATGACATAAGAGATCCACCAATCGCAAAACAATAACGATCCAATTTTCTTTTATTTTTTTCACTCCCCCACATAGTTTCTTGACCAGTCGCATCAGGAGTGTATTGAAATTCTTTATTTGATATCTGTAATTTTTTTATATTTTGATTTTCCATAAATAATTTTTTTAATTGCGAATAGGTACCACGACAATAAACATCTTCATTCTTGGCATCAAAGCCGAAATCTCGCCCTTTTAATCCTGGTAATCGGTAAGTAATCAGGTGACGTGACATATTTATTTTTTTATGAAGATGTCTATTAACTAGTGTTAACGCAAATAGGGTATTTAATTCACAATGAGATAGCAGCACTTGAAGCAGATCGGCTGTTATATTGCCCAACGAAATCGGTGCGCTGGCTTGAGCGATTATTTTTTCTCGTTCTTTTTTTACTATTTCATTTTTTTTGATTTGTCTGTTTGTGGTCATCATTCACCCGATATTATATTTGTCCATATAATATACAGCCTCATCATTAAGGTTTTATTAATGAGCCCAAATAACTTTATGAAAATAATCAGCTAGATAATGAGATAAATGGTGAAATGCCGTATACATAGATAAGACGTCAGCTTGATAGCTAGGCGCAAGCATGCTTTATCCTTGACCTCTCCAGCCTGAGCATTTATTGTTAATACGCTAACGATTAGCAAACAATTTTCAAAATCATCAATGACTGATGTGGTGGCCGACAAACTCATGAAGAGACTTCTCCCCTTAATTACCCTGTTATCCCTTGCGATGTATCACCATGAAACCTTCGCTGGCACTCCTATGAACTGGACGCCTTCGTTTCTGGTTGGTTATGGTTTTACGAATGCTGATACGCAACAGGATTTGCGTTTGGCCAATACACCGGAACCTGGGCTCACGAATCGTTATCTTGGCTCGAACAGATTATATGGTGCGGGCTTTTTTGGCTTAGCTTTTGAAAATCTTTATGAAGCACCGTTTCATGGCTGGATGGGCCACCTTGGTATAGAAGGTGATTACTTAAGAAATAATTCCGTCAATGGTCGCTTGCAGCCACTTGTGAATGTGGCGCCAGATTTCGATGAGCTAAAATATTTTTACGATATTCATTCTGTCATTCTGCAGGTGACTGGCAAGCTCACTAAAGAAAATGTATTACCGCATCTCGATGGCTATGTTCAAGCGGGTGTGGGCGGCGCCATGAATCGGCTTTCTGATTACCGCGAATATGCCCCTAATAACTCCTCTGCCGCACCGATGCTCGCGCCATTTGGTAATAACGATCAGTTGAACTTGTCCTTATCTGCCGGCATCGGCATCAGTCACAAAATGGGTCAATATACGCGTGCCTCTTTCGGTTACCGTTATATTTATGCAGGCCAGGCATCGTTGGGTAGCTCGCGCGTGCAGCAAACCAGTGCCTCTATCGAGTTGTCACCCGTCAGCTATCATGTATTGATACTGGAATTGTCGCTCGGACAAGTTTAACGACGCTTATCTTTTCAATATTTACTCGGAGTCATCATGGTCAGAAATTTCTTTTTTTTATTGTTGATCAGTTTAATGCTGATGCCATTTTCTGTCATGGCTAAAACGAAAGTTCCAGCCATCGTGGTGGTTCCTTTCACCTCAACGATTGAGCTTGCCAGAGCAACGACGATTGATGTGACGATTGTTGCCCAGAATAATACGGGTGTGAATCAGACGATTACGAATCTTTCGCCCATTCTTCCTGCGGGAAATATCGTCACCGCCACATTGATAGAAACAAATTGTGGATTTTTGCGCCCTGGTGCGAGTTGTGAAGCCACTTACACGTTAGTTAGCCAAAATAATTTCGGTAACGGTAATTTAAATATAGCGGTTTGTACTTACAACGGTACCTTATGTTCACGCATTAAAAAACCGATTACGGTCCAAAATGCACCTATCGTTTCTATTCAGGTGGCACCAACCGATGAAACGATTGCTAAAAATACCACGCAACAGTTTACGGCGACGGCTCAGTATGCGAATAAGGTAACGCAAGATATTACAAAGTCTGTGACATGGACTTCTTCCGATTTATCTAAAGCAGTGATCTCAAATACCAGTGGTACAGAAGGTCTTGCCACAGGCGTAGCTGCTGGCACGGCGATCATGACTGCGTCTAAAGATGGGGTGTCAGGTTCTACTTCACTGACGGTCACAGCCGCCACGTTAACCTCGATTACGGTGGTGCCGGTTAATCGCACCATCGCAAAAGGAACCACGCGTCGCTATGCCGCGATTGGCATTTTTTCCGATAATACTTATCAGAATTTAACTCGGTCAGTCGTCTGGTCTAGTTCGAATACGGCGGTGGCATCCATTTCAAATAATACTGGTAGCCACGGTGTGGCGACGGGAAATGCTGCGGGGACGGCATCTATTACTGCCACCCTCGGTGCCGTTTCCGGTAGCACCAATCTGACCGTTACGGCGGCAACCTTAACTTCTATTTCAGTGACACCCACCGATCCAGAAGGTGCAAAAGGGACGACTCAGCAATTTGCCGCAACCGGCATCTATTCTGATAATTCAACGAGTGATTTAACCGATTTAGTGACTTGGAGTACGGGGTCTGTGCAGGTGGCCATCGTGTCCAATCGTGCTGGAACGAAGGGAATGGGTTATGCGTATGATCTCGGCTCAACATCTGTCACAGCAACCTTGGGAGCGGTGAGCGGATCTACGAATTTTACAGTGACGCCTGCCGTATTGACATCGATTAGTGTTGCGCCTGAGAGTTCATCCCTCGCTGCAGGAGAAGAACAGCAATATACGGCAACAGGCACTTATTCCGACAATACCTCTGAAGATTTAACCAGTGCTGTCACCTGGGGTTCATCAAGCACGGCTGTAGCGGTAGTTTCAAATGCTAGTGCAACAAAAGGTTTGGGGAAAGGTATAGCGGCAGGTTCGGCTTCCATTACGGCGACACTGAGCGGCATACAAGGTAGTGCTTTGCTAACTGTCACACCGGCTGTCCTAACATCGATTGCGGTGACACCCACCACACCTGGTATTGCAAACGGAACCCAGATTTCTTTCACTGCGACAGGCACCTATTCCGATGCGACAACCTTGGATATTACCAACGATGTCACCTGGGTATCGAGTTCGCCAGCGATAGCAGTTATCTCGAACGCGTCAGGGTCGGAAGGATTGGCGACTGGAGTGGCCGCGGGTTCCACCACCATTTCAGCGCTATTACACGGAGTCAGTGGGAATACTGTTCTCACGGTATCGGCGGCAGTATTAACTTCTATTGCAGTGACACCCGTCAACACGACGATACCTAATAATACCTCTCAGCAATTTGTTGCGACCGGTACGTATAGTGATGCATCGACAAAAGTGGTGACAGATGAAGTGACCTGGAAATCAACCGTGACCAGCATAGCCGCCATTTCCAACGCTGATGGATCAAGAGGGTTGGCGACCGGTGTGGGTGTGGGCGCGACAACGATCCAGGCGATTTCTGGTGGGGTGACAGGGTCTACGACTTTGAATGTTGCCAATCTCAGGATCGGCGATAATTTCGGTGGGGGAGTCGTTGCCTGTCTTGCGGGTGGTACCAATAATTTTGTGGTGGCAACCATCAATAATTCCACTAGCTTAATTTGGGGTGGTGCAGGTACGCGTACGAATGCCCAAAGCAATAACAATGGTGCAGCGAATACGACGAAAATCGTCACGGTACTCGGTGCTGGCACCAGCTACGCAGCCGGTCTTTGTGATGATTATGAAATCGATTCCGCTGGCAATACGCCGTGCGTGGGTGGAAACACCTGCTACAACGATTGGTTCCTCGTCTCGATCAATCAGCTTTCATGCATGAGAAGTAACCGTAATCAAATTGGTGGATTCATTAAAGCCTTCTACTGGAGTTCGACGGAATACTCGAGAAACCCAACGGAAGATGCCTGGACTTTAACCTTTGCCAATAGTGGTAATGAGGCTGAACACGAGCACAAGTCAGGATCTAAAGTTGTGCGATGTGCGCGTCTCATTGCTAGTAGTTGATGGGTAATCTAGTTTGCTGATCGAGGAAGATAACAACATTTACTTAGCCGCCACTCCCGTGGCGGTTTAAGTAAATTGTAAAACATGAGCCAGGCTTGTCAAATCTGTGGTTCATTAATTTCTAAAATTTAAGCGCTGATAATCTGCAAGTTTTGCTTCAGCCTGAGCGATACGACTATGCGTCGCCCCAGGTTTATTTTTGAGAATAGACTTCATCATCGCGATCGCTTTTGTTTGAAATTCACAAGCCTCATGATCTTCGCCAAGCTGGGCATGAGCTTTCGCAAAACATTGTAGTGTCTCGGCAATTTCGGCGTGCTCATTCAGTCCGTAGGTTAACAATTGATGCTGACGAATAAATTCCAATGACTTGATCACTTCCATGGTGTCGCACTCATCACATAAAAGGTTTGCTTTCGCAATGAGTAAATGAATACTGAGTACGTAGGCACTCTTTGGGTCAGGATAGCGTTCTCTGGTTGTCGGCATGATTCTTTGTAAAATAGTGAGGGCTTCGGGTCCTTCTTCACAGGCCAGGTGGAGGCGTGCTTGCAAGATATCGATTTCGTATTCCGTCTCAGAACATTTTCGTTTTGGATCTAGTGCGGCATATTCGATTTTCAAGGCATCGAGTTGTGTCTGAGCCTCAGCTAATTGACCTTTTTTCATAGTAATATTCGCAACACGAATTAAGCAATCAATGTAATGAGTGTCCTTTTCATCGCGTGACATACGCAAGCGGATATTTTTTGAGGCGATATAGAATGCAATGGCCTCATCATAATTTTCCATCGCTGCAGCATAATGACCGAGTACCACCTGAATGTTTGGGTTGTCATTGCGCGTTGGGTTCTGCGATAGTTTATCAATTTGAATCTTGGCTTCGCCGTAACGTGATAATGCTAAATACATCGTGGCAAGCTCTAGATCCATATCGAACGAATAGTTAAGCGCATCCTGATCTGAGCTGAGACCGTATTCATGCCATAAATTTAATTTGATTCCCTCGGCGACGCGCAGCTTTTCCATGGCAATGCCGTGTAAACCTTCTTTGTGGTAGCAGAAGCCTAAATAGGTATAAATTGTAATAATTTTACGGTGATTACGGCTGCCGACTTGCGCTTCGTAAATCTCAAGCGCACGTTCCATGTATTGTCGTCCTTCAGCGACTCTCCCATATTGAGGTAAAATAGAACCATAATTGATTAATGTGTCGGCATAGGCGAGCGGATCGGTCTCACTTGCTTTACTGAGTTCAATGGCTTTTTCATAGTGATGACACGACTTCTCTTTTTGGCGGAAACAAAACTCAATCAAGCCTAATAAAGAGTGAGCTTCAGTTACATTCGGTGCCAACCCTAAATACTTCCGCGCTTCTGAAATTTTCCTTTCAGAAAAATACATGGAACCAAGCAGGTAATTAATTTTCTCTTTCAGTGGATCGACAAGATCATTCTCTTTGAGTAGTGTGAGGCATAAGTCTTTCGCCATGGGGAAATTACCGAGGCCAATTTTCACTTTAATCAACGTCACCCATAATTCCTGAACAAGAATGTTATCCTGTGAATATCCATCAAGAGTTTTTTCTAAGGCCATCGCTTTGAAAATGTATTCATCAGCATGCCCGTAGTCGGATTGATCGATCTTGACAATGTAAAGTGCAAGCGAGTGATAGAATTGAATGACAGAAAGTGATGGTGGCAGGGCATCTTTCTCGAGATAGGTGGCTATTAACTTTTGTGCATGGGTGTAGATGTTTCGTTTGAACTTCATCAAGCTATGTGAATTGGCGGTGAATATCTCCGCGAAGTGCTTGACGAGAGACTCAAGTGTTTGCTGTTTCTTTAGAGGTGACATCGTGAATTGCACAAACTCTTGTACCAATGAGTGCAGTTTAACAAAGTGGCCGCCACGCTCGATGCTGATTAGGCCTTTTCTTTGTAAAAAATCGGTTAGTTGATTAAATCCTTTGACGTCATTTTCAAAACCGAGGACGTAACGTAATAATGTCTTGGGTATGAGGTTGGAATTCATGAAGCTACACATTTCCAACACAGCAAATGCTCGCGGGTTAGTAATGGGTAAATTATCGATACTCATCGCGATAGTTTTAAAGGCATTCTGAACATGACTTTCTTTTGTTGCCCACGTTGGAAGTGTGGTAATCGGGCTTTCACGCCTGAATCGCTCGATATAGTCTTGCATGCGGACATTATTTTGCAACATGAAGGTTGCCGCATGCATCAACGAGAGAGGGTGGCGATCGAGCATTTTGTCAGAGCAAATATGCAGGGCAGCTGTCTCATCATAAAGATCCTGATTATTTTTAAATTTATTTTTCAGAAATGTCATCGCTTCAGATAAGGAGAATTCTGCAACTTTAATTTCCTTGAAACGGTGTTTGCTAGTATTTCTCTGCGTGGTCACAATCACTTGCAATGCGCGTGGATAATCTTCAGGTGAGATATAGTTTCTCACATACAAATCTTCGACATTTTCAACGTTATCAATGGCGAGTAAAACGCGTTCATTTCTAAGTTTATGCCAGAGTAATTTGAGTGTTTGATCAATGGTAATTTCTCTTGGAACTTCAAGATGATCCGCGAGCAGGCGAAATTCTTGCGCTAAATCATTCGCGCCGTTTAACCATAATATTTTGGTGTAGCTGCCGACAGTCTGGCAATCATGGCAAACGGATTGCGTGATCGCCGATTTACCGACACCGGCTGCACCACTAATAATGTAGAAAGCTGAGCGACCATTCGCAAGCGGCTGAGTCAGTTGGCTGATGAATGCTTCTCTGCGAATGTTATGCGAGGTTTCATTGGGTATTTGGTAAGTATCAGCCTCTGCACCTCGGAGTGGTGGTTCAGGTAGGACTTGCGTTCTGGCCTTGGCGTCAAAGATGGCAGCATTAGCTTCGCGTTGCAGGCTCATCACGAGTTCGGCATAGTTAATCGGGAACGGTGGCTTTAACATCACGCTGAAGTGGTTGCCGGTGCTGTGCACAAAATCGAGGTGGCAGCTGTCTGGCCAGCCTAGTCTTTCATTGACCTGTTTCACTGATTCTGCTGCGGTGACAAGTGTGACGCCTTCCGCGATGGGACTGACTTCATATTTTAGGGCTGCGATGAAAAAGCCGCGCAAGTATTCGATAAAGTAAAATACATTCTTATCATCAACGCCAGATCGCCGCAGGCTGTGACCTAATTCCGTGAAAAAGAAGTGGGATAGCTCAACAATCGACATGGTGTTATCAAGAATGGCACCATTGATGGTTTGGGTAACGTAGCTTATATTTTCCTCTTTAATTTTTAGTTTTGCTTTGATCGCGCTATCTTTAATTAAGCGGAAAAAATATTTACCAGCGAATGAATTCATATCGCGACTGCGTAAGTGGGTGGGCGATTCACTGTCTATCATGACAGCGTAGGCGATCTTCCCTTGTGATCTTGCAATTCTTGCCATTTCATTGGCTAGTAACCCGCCGCCTGACCAGCCAAAAAACAGATACGGTTCGTGTTTTTGAATAGCATAGACATCTTCAAGGTGGCAGCGTGCCATTTCAGTCAAGCTATCCGATACTTCACTTGGGTTGGTGATTCCGCGTGCCTGCAATCCGAAAATCGGGCGTGTTTTGTCTGCGTATTCGTCGACAAAAATTTGATAATCGTGATAGGGGATGCCCATGAGTGAGGCTGGCATCCAAAGTGGGACGACATCAGGTGGGAGTGGTTTGTCTTCGGCAAAATTGCCACCTAGTTTCACCACGGCACTTTGATAGTCACCATTTCGTTTGGCTTGCATGCGGCTTATGATGCGCGCCAGTGCGCCAATTGTTGGGTTTTCTTCAAAGATTGGATAATTGATCGTAGCGTTGAAGCCTGGGAAAAGTTTTTCGATACGCATTAACATCATTGAGCACATCAGTGAGGTGCCGCCGAGATGAAAGAAATTCGCGTCTACATATAAAGACTTGCTATGCCCATCTAAATATTTCTCTTCAATGAAAAGAATTTCATTCCAGATATCCGCGATAGACTTTTCAATGTCATTTCGGGCAGTAATGTTGCTGTAACCACAAATATACCTAGGTTTGAGATTATTATCCTCGATTACTTTATCGAGGAGTGTGTCGTCAATTTTATTATTGCTGTTTAAACATTTGTTATAGTCTGCTAGTGGAATATCGTACCACCACGTCGGAGTTGTTCCTGAGGCTAGTTTTTTCCTGATATGTGCCCACAACTTTTCGAGTTGCAGCGTCACGCCTGGCTTTCTGAATAAATAGGCGACGATAATAGGATGACGTTCAGGATCGCTATATTTAATGGTGCCAACGTGAGCGACGAATTCATTGCTGAAATCATTCAAGACATGTTGGGTTTCACCGGTACGAATTAATTTACCATGAACTTTCAATTGATCATCATAGCGTGTAATAAATTCCAGATTCTGATCTGCGTTGACTTCGACGCAATCGCCGGTTTGATAAACCCTGATCATCTCATCCGGTTTATCAGGGTGAGGAATCCATTTGTAACGCTGATTAGTTAAAGCGGGGTCATTATAAAACCCACGAGCTAACCCGTAACCGGCAATGGCAAGTTCATATTCTTGCAGGCTGCGCTCGTCTTTGGGAATGGGTAAGAAAAATGTTTGCAAGCCTTTAATGGCTTTGCCAATGTGTATCGATTTATCTTCATCGCGATGTTGGCCAAGTGTGGTGCAAATGGTCACTTCTTTCGGGCCGTAACCATTAATAAAAGTTCGACCTGCTGCCCATAGACGAATTGTTTTTTCAAATAGCGGTTCGCCCGTGCTGATGATCGCGCGTACGCTCTGAAAATCATTTTGCTCTTGTTGCTCAAGCATGCCGGGAGTCAGGATGCAGACTGTCACTTTTTCAGTCGCGCAAACCGGCCCAATTTCCCTGATGGGCAATCTACCGTTTGCTTCGCGTGGCATGATGGTCAGTGTCGCGGCTTTACGCGTGGCAAATGGCATGCCTAGTTCCATGATGTGCGCGTCAAAACTGGTGGCAGAAAGTTGCAGTACCTTATCCGCGCCAGTTAATGCAATCGCCTCAGCGTTCGCGGCAAGACTATTCACTAAGCCTTTATGCTCAATCATCACGCCTTTCGGTTTACCGGTAGGGTTGGTTGGTCCGACTTTACCGGAAGTATAAATCAGATACGCGAGCTGATTAGGGGCAATTTCAATGGCTGGATTTTCATCGTGATCGGCAAGGGGATTAACGATGGCGTTGACTAATTCTCCTGTTGTCTCAACATGCAGCATGGTGGTCGAAGCGGTGGCTTGCCAATGACGAACGATATCATCACTTGTTCGCTCCTTTGTCGTGACCAGTATAGAGGGTTGGCAGTCGTCGACGTAAAGCTTGAGCTTATCTTGGGAGACATCTTCAGAGAATGGGAGAGGCAGGTAAACCAGTCCAGCTTTCCAGATAGCAAGTATGGTAAGGAATAGGGCTGGTGAATTCGGTAAATAGACTGCAATTTTCGCTTCATGTGGCAGTTTCAAGGAAATCAAATGATGCGCAAGCTGGTTAATCAGTTTGTTAGCCTGTAAATAAGTCAACGTGTGATCTTTGCTCTGCAAAAATAGGGCGTGAGGATGACGTTTCACTGTTTCCTGAAATGCGTGGGTGATGGGGGAGTATCCATCGGGCCAGATTGTTTTTTTGATAACGGCATTCCAGTCTTTACGGGTCAGGCGCGCTTGGCGCAGTGAGGTAAGATCTAAGTGTCTGAAGATTTCAAAGGCGGCTTTGTCATTTAGATTTTTATCATCGAAACGTGTGATAGACATGATTTCCTTAGAGCGCGATGGCAAGATGTTCTAGTTGGTTTTTGTTAATTTTACTTAATAGTTCAATACGACTTTTGCTGTCTGTTTTACTGCGGACTTGATCCAGGTAAATTTCAATCGTGCGATGCGAAATATCGAGAGCTCTTGCTATTTCTTTGGCGGTCTTGCCTTGATGCAAGTAATGCACGCATTGCGCTTCACGTTTGCTGAGTGACACGCTGATATTATTAATTTTAATTTCATAAGAATTCATTTCGTTAATGAGGGCTAGTAACTTGTCATCCACTGGTTTGATCGGAGCTGTTTCAATTTTTCGATTAGGAATAATGAGCGGTTGGTCTTCTACTTTATTGATCCACTTTTTAGCCTTTTTACGGATGAAATTTAAAATCTGCTGCAAGATCGCTTGTTGATTTAAGTAGAAAGCTAATATCTCAGTATTTTCCGGATAAGTCGCGAGATTGAAAATTTCGGAGTAGTCATTGAACTCAGTCAAAATCGTAATACCGTGTTCGTGGCGAAATTGCTTGCTGGCCAACGTCAGGAAGTCACGATTGATGTATTCCGACCACAGATGCAGTCCTGCTGTGATGATTTTGTTCGGTGTTTTCGATGTGACTAGATCCTGGGCAAATGAATTCACATAGGCTTTGTCGGTAAATAAAGAAACAATTCTTCCATCAGGGTAGTAGCGCGCGTAATCCACGTAATTAATTTGCAGCGTGTCATGTAGTGGCGCGCAAATTTCCTTCATCACATCGGCAAGTTGCCAGCTGAGGTGATTTTCAAGTGGATTCATAGTGTTAGGCATAGCGTTTCGGAGCCGTCAAATTTGAACCGCTATCTTAATATATGAAAATAAATTCAGCAATCAGTGCGGAAATCCGTGCAAAAAATACGCTTCATTAACCGGTCAACTACGTAGTCATACGTATTATTTCAAAAAATCAGATTCGCAATACTGGCACTTCAGTCAGACATGCTTCTTTGTGTTGAAGCGAAAGAAAATTGATCATAACCATAACAGGAAAAAAATAAAATGAAAGCACGCACGATTAAAAAAGAATTATTAGATCAAGACGAGTTGGTTCGAATGGTAGAAGAAAAGCTGAAGGCGAGTGCCGTCGGTTTCACGCCTATCCCACACGCACCCGAAGGTAATTGCGAAAAAGTGAGTGAGCTGCGTGGTAATCCGGTTCACGCGGCGGCTAAAGCATTGCTGCTCAGTATCAAGGTTTCGAATAAGCATAGTCGTTGTGTGTTAGCCATTCTGCCAGGCGATAAAAAAGTAGATTTTGATGCGATTAAAAAAGCCTACGGCGTTAAAAGTGCCACGATGGCCGACCGTTCAAAAGTTGAAGAGTTACTGCAATGCGAAATTGGTCGTGTGCCACCTTTTTCGTTTTCATCCAGTGTTGAAGTGATCGTGGATGCTGAACTGGTTAATGATAACGAAGCTATTTATTTCAGTCCGGGCAGACTCGATCTTTCGTTCAAAATGGCAGCAGAAGATTATCGCAAAATGATTCTCGCGGATAAAGGCAAGATTTTCGCCTTCTCAAGCAAAATGGATTCTGCTTATCAGGCTGGCGTGACGATGTTTGCGAAAGCTGAAGTAAAAGCGGCAGAGGAAGCTCCAACCCAAGAAGTCTCAACTAGTTATACTAAATAAGGAAATAATCATGGCAAAGGTCTATGTAATTTGTACCGGTGGTACGATCAGTATGTTGGATGTGAACGATAAAGATCAATACAAACCAACGATTTTGCAAGACGAAGTCAACGCTGTGTTGCCAACTGGTCGTGATTTTCCAGAAGTGACATATAAAGTGTATTCACCACTGGTTGACTCATCTGAAATGAACGTAGACCTTTGGAATAGAATTGCTGATGATATTCGTGAAGTCTATAACGATTATGATGGATTTGTCATTTTGCATGGTACCGACACGATGGCTTATACGGGTTCGGCACTGTCGTTTATGCTCGGTAATCTCGCCAAGCCGGTGATCTTGACGGGTGCGCAAACACCATTGTCTGCCACGATTAATGATGCGCGTGAAAATATAATCAATTCCATTTTCCTCGCGGCAAGCCCTGATATTAATGAGGTCTGTATATGTTTCAATCGTACGATTTATCGTGCCAATCGCGTCACTAAATTATCTACAACCGATTACGATGCTTATACTTCAGCAAATTATCCCGTATTGGGCAGAGTGCAATCCTCAATTGAATTAGACGAGCGTCAATTATTAGATGCACCATCTATTGCGGAATTGTCACTCACACGTCTTGAGAATTTCGATGTGCGTTACGTATTGATCACACCAAATTTAAAGTCTGATATTTTTGCCAAAATGGTTGATGGCGCTAAAGCTGTTATTGTTGGGTCTTACGGCGACGGCAATATTAGTCTGCGTGATAAAGGGTTCTTGGAAACGATTGTGAAAGAGCGTGCGAAAGGTACTGTTTTTATCAATAAATCGCAGTGTATGCGGAGTAATACTATCCCTAAATACGACGCTGGATCCGTATTGGCAGAGGCCGGCATGGTGAGCGCAGGTGACCAGACTATTGAAACGCTGTTTGCAAAATTACTGTATTTATTCAGTCGTAAACTAAAGCAGAGTGAAATTGAGAAGACGATGGTTATGTCACTGCGCGGCGAGTTGACGACGATTAGTAAGCTGCTAAAGCATAAATTCTCATTCTTCAGGGCTGAGGTGGTGAATGATACGGCAGTTAAAGCTGTCAAAACCGCGGCGGAACTGCAAGAAGAAGAGAGGCATGCAGCGATGCACGCAAGTATGAAGAAAACGATTTGAAAAATAACAGATAGGGTAAAAAAGACCTATCAAAATATAAGAAAGCTTAATCATGAATGATGCTAATAAAAATATAACAGTCAATCAGTTTATGCTGAAATCAGGTGAGACGCTGGGTGATGTGGTGATCTCGTATCAGACGTTTGGTACGTTAAATGCTGATAGATCAAATGCTGTATTGATTTGTCACTCACTTTCATCCAGCGCTCATGTTTGCAAGAAAGATGAGTCCGATCGTTCGGGTTGGTGGGACTGTATTGTCGGCTCGGGGAAATTTATCGACACCGATCACTATTTTGTGATTTGTGTGAATAATTTGGGCGGATGCTTTGGTACGACAGGTCCTGCTTCAATGAATCCCGCGACTCAGCAGGTTTACGGCCATGAATTTCCACGGATCAGTATCAATGACATTGTGCGTAGCCACCGCTACGTCGTCGATCATTTAAATATCACGGCATTGCATGCGGTGGTGGGCAGTTCCATGGGTGGAATGATTGCGCTGGAATGGGCGATTGCACATCCTGAAATGGTAAAGAGATTGGTGTCCATTTCATCTTGTTCAGAGCCACCTGCCAGTGTGATTGCGGCGCATACGATTCAGCGAGATATTCTAAACTTGCACCAATGTAATAGCGTCGATGTTAATTGTCCAGAGTGTAAAAGCAGTTTCATCGCGGCACGTAAAGTCGGTTTACTGACTTATAAGTCGGCAAAAAATATGAATGAAAGATTCAGTAAAGACAGCAAGGAAGTCGACGCTTACATGAATTATAACGCGCAGAAATTCGCGAATGATTTTAATCGGTCATCGTATCTCACTTTCATTAACGCGATGGATGATTATCAGCCACGACATCAGCACTTTAGTTTTGATCGAATTACCGCTAAATGTTTGATTGTCTCCGTTGATACCGATGTCTTGTTCCCGATGGAGTCACAGGAAGCGCTCTATCAAGATATTAAAAAATATAATCAGGCAACGTATTTGATTAATCATCGTTCGCCGTACGGCCATGACGCGTTTTTTAAAGATGAAATTATTGGCGCGCATTTGCAAAAATTTATCAATGACCCGCTTGATGAGGAAGTTAGCATTCGTCACGATGGTGGAATTTTATCGACGATTGGTAATACGCCCTTGGTCAATCTGAGTAAAATCAGGGAATCGCACCAGTTAAATTTCAATATCTATGCAAAATTAGAGTCCTTCAATCCAGGTGGTAGTGTGAAAGATCGACCGGCCAAGGCTATTCTGCTCGATGCTTATGAGAAAGGTCTGATCACGCGCGATACCACTATCATTGAATATAGCTCAGGTAACATGGGTATCGGTTTATCGCAAGCGTGTTGTTACATGGGGCTCAAATTTATTTGCGTGATCGATCCTAAAACAACTGATAAAACCCGTCAAATTATGGAGGCTTATGGCACGCAGATTTTATGTATCAAAGAGCCAGATCCAGAGACGAATGAGTTTTTGCCGGCAGCGATCAACAAGATCAAACAGATTTTAAAAATGATGCCGAATACCTATTGGATTAACCAGCACGGTAATATGGCCAATGCCTCTTCGCATTACACGACATTCAAAGAAATTCATCGTGAGTTGAAGCGCATTGATTATTTATTCTGTGCCACCAGTACCTGTGGAACGATACGTGGTTGTAGTGAATATATAAAAGATAATGAGTTAACGACCAAGATCATCGCCGTTGATGCATTGGGGAGCAGTATTTTTTCGAATCATAAACAAAAGAGAATCATTTCAGGTCATGGAGCAGGGCTGGTGCCTGGTATTTTAAGACGCGAATTGATCGATGATGTTGTCTTCACCACGGCAGAGCAGGCTATCTTTGGTGCGCGGCATTTATTGGATTGCGAAGCGATTTTAGCAGGTGGTTCAACCGGGGCTGTGCTCTCGGCCATCATTGCCTACGCTGATCGTATTCCAGCTGGCAGTCAATGTGTCATGATTTCAGCCGATCGTGGCGAGCGCTATCTCGATACCATCTATTCCGATGCGTGGTGTCGTCAGCATCAAATTAATATTAATGAGAGGGGAGTAGCTTTGAATGAGCGATAATTTATTATTTTTAGGTGGAGCGGACGTTGACAAGATCTTGCGTCATGAAGATGCAAACATATTGAAAATCATTGCAGCAGCCTACATCGCGAATCATGAAGGTCGTTCTGCGTTGCCGGCCTCGACCTTCCTGCGGTTTCCGAATAAAGAACGGGAACGTATTATGTCACTGCCGGCCTACCTCGGTGAACCGTTTAATTGTGCGGGCATTAAGTGGATATCGTCGTTTCCTGATAATGTGCATAAAAATATGGAACGTGCCTCGGCGATTTTTGTCTTGAATTCCCTGGAAACAGGGCATCCCATTGCAGTGATGGAATCTTCCATTATCAGTGCAAAACGAACGGCTGCCAGTGCGGCCATGACAGCCGGTTTGTTAATTGAAGATAAGTCGACGGTGGAAACGCTGACGGTCATCGGTTCAGGTTTGATTAATTTCGAAAGCGTCCATTTCCTGAATGTGGTCTTCCCGAATATTAAGCATATCGCTATCGTTGATATTGATCAGAGCCGGGCAGAACAATTCAAATCAGTGTTGCAACGTCACTATCCCGCGCTCACTATCAGCTGTGTGCAAGCGATGAATGAAGTGATCAGCCGCTCGCAAATCATTACGATCGCGACCACTGCGGTGACGCCGCATATACAAGCGCTCGAAGGCCTGCAAAACGGTGCGGTTGTGCTCCATACCTCGTTGCGTGATCTTGTGCCTGAGATAGTGCTAAAGACGAATAACATTGTCGATGATATCAGTCATGCCTGCAGTGCAAACACTTCCTTGCATCTCGCCAGTCAGATAAAACCTGCCACTGAATTTATCAATGGAACCATCGGCGGAATATTGCTGCATGGTAAGCAGGCTTATATTAAGGATAATCGACCCACTATTGTCAGCCCATTCGGGATGGGTATTCTCGATCTAGCCCTGGCTCAATTTATCTATCAACAAGCCTGTGTCAACGAGGCTGGCATTTCAATTAACAATTTCATCCCAGAACCCTGGTTTAAGAAATCAGCATAGGAATAAATAAAATGAATTTACGCGCGTACCTTGTCACAGAGTCTTGCTTTCATGTGGCGTATTTAGTGGATAAGCTAAAAACAAGTGCCGGAAAAATTAATGTGATTATTCGCGATAAAAATAATCTCGATGAAGAAAAGCTTAGCGCTGTCCACCGCGATCTCGCGAGGCAGACTGTTTTGTCGCCTGAGGAGCTTGCACGTCTTGAAGACGCCTATCAAAGTAAACTGAGTCGTGCTGAGTTAGCCTTAATCAAAATGCAGGGTGTGCCTGAATCAAATGTGCTGAGCTTGCCGGGTACACAGCGTTGTACGAACTTAAATGCACCTGAATTATTAAACGCACTTGAATTAGAGAGTTTTAAGACTAGTCTTGCTGCCGGTATATTTCTCGATTGTATTCTTAAACCACGCTGGTTGGAAATATTTGAGCATCGTATCGTGAATGCGCATTCTGCCATTTTACCGCGCGCACGTGGCATGCATGCCATCGAGCAAATCGCAGCTATTGGTGACCCCGATCATTTACAGCGTTGCGCAGGTGGAACGATTCATTACATTGATGAGCAAGTCGATATGGGTTCACTGATTTCGGCAGAGCCTTTGGATCATCTTTGGCAATGCGATGATATCTGGCAGGTGAAGGCGGCGAGTTATTTGAAGGCCTTCGATTTGTTGACGAACTACTTACAAAAGAAAGAGGCCTTCAATCGTAAAGATAGCCACCCCTATACAGAAGCAATAGGACCTGAGTTTAAGTTAAAGGATTTTAATCAGGATGTCGCAAAGCGTGCTGAGCAGTCATTTCTTGCGATGCGTGCCAGGCAATTATCTTGTGATGAACCCGTCGCTCGCGTCCAATTTATAAATTGAGAACACTCTCTATAAAATCAGATGCAAGACTTTGCATCTGATTTTATTTTTTAATCTACCCACCATGGAATATACGCATCGCCTTCGTTTAATTCCCGTTTGTGTTTCTTCCATTGACGGTCATATTTGGCCACTTCTTTCCAGAATGCTTCGGAGTGTGAGAGATATCTACAATGGCATAGTTCATGAATAATGACGTTTTTCATTAGGGGTGCTGGCAAGAAAATAATTTTGTAATTGAGGCTGATCGATTTGGCGGATGAGCAACTTCCCCATTGATATTCATGTGAGCCTATTACTAATTTTTTATATTTGACTTTCACACGGCGATTGATTTGTTTCATTAACTTTTCTAAGTAGACGCTCGCTTTAAGTCTGACCCAGCGTGTGATGATATGCAGAGCGGCACGCTTCGAATAGCGCTTACCGTATAAGACGATTTCACGATGAGAATGTTCAATGAGAATTAACTTGCCAGGTGTCGTGACGTACGAAACCTTCCACTGCTTTTTCAGGGCCGTTAATCGGATGCGTTTGGGCAGGGTGTCCATAGGCGGGCGCCTCTTATCTGTTCGGGCATCTACTATAAGCTTAGCATATAGGTGCCCGTCAGGCGGTTTCTAAAAAATATTTAAATTGTTAGGTAAATCTGTGGCTTGCCATGTAGTCGCGGTATTCTTCACGCTCTGCATCTTGGCTGAACATTTGCCCTGTCGTAAGCCATTGATGTGTCACCACGCTTTTTGCTTTTGAGGTTTTCACCGCTGCATTTATAGGCCTTTTATGTTTGTCGAAACCTAGTTTACGTGTATCCTGGTTCTGTAAAAATTTGAAGCGTTCTAATTGCGGCTTGTCGACCAGCAGTGTTTTGGTGGTACTGGTCTGACTGAGAATCACTTTTTTGTTATTGTCATTCCCGTTCTTGTGTTTCTGATGCCCGGTTCGCAAATGGTGGCGAATATCTTTAACATTCTTCACTTCTTCATTGGATACTTCCAATACTTGGATCGGGTTGTTTTTTCTTTTCCAAAATAAAATTGGCAATGAGATGAGCAGCGAAAGCGGTGTCAAAATAAAAGCAAACAAAATCACAAAAAAGACCCGACGCTTATCTTCGGCGAGTTGTCGTTGATATTGTGTACGAACTAATAATTGATGAGCCTTGGCTTTAAAATTGTGATTGATATATTCGTTATAGGCCAGTTCTGGGCTGCCGCCTTTGGCGAGTAAATCATCGACCTGTTTATCATGTCCGCAGCTTGCGTAGCCTTGTATGGCGTATTTTGTTAAAAGAGGATTTTTATGCAACAGTTTGTCGACTTCGACGGTTTTGCCGCTCATGGCGTAGTATTTGCAGGCTTCCAACTCAAAGTTGCCTATATTCCTGGCATCTTCACGCATCTTGTCTTCAAGCATCGCATCGACGAATTTGGTATTGCCCGCCAGCGCGTAACCGCGTAGGGCATAAGCTTTATATTTCTCTCCATGCTCGTGATCGTCTAGCCACAGATTGACCTCCGAGTGTTGGTCGCTGAAGGCAAGGCCGCTGACAGCTTCGCCTGTTATATCAACAGCGGTTCTCTCGCTATGTCGTTTCCCACGTGCAATCAGCGCTGCAACAGCATGGAGCTTGCCCTCGGCTGCTAACTTAAAGGCACACGTCATCCAGATGGTTTTCTCTCTTATCTTGGGTGGGTGGAAAAAATGTTCATCTGGAATGCTGTCTAAGAATCTGCTGTTCAGATTGAGAGCCGCTGTGTAAATTTGTTGCCAGACCATAATGGGATCTAAGTTAGGTCGAAACATAATTTATTCTCTTATATTTTATTATGTGGGTGAGTCTTATTTTTATTATTGCCTATAATGTACCATTTATCTGCCAATCTGTGCAACAATTGTACCCTTGGTCATTTCTGGGAAAATAATATATTTATTATCAGTGCGTTAAATCATGTTTTGGTGGCTCGGGCTGATGCTTTGAGTGTCTGTTGTTAACGAATCCGTGACACGGCAAAGCCGCAGCTTCTCTTCATCAAGCTTTTTTACCTTAACCCGCACACGCGCTAATTGATACGGGTTATTCACATCAATCTGGCTTAAACACCGATAAAAATGATTCAGCTTCCGACTGCGCCAACGAAATAGGCAGTAGAAAACATTCCCGTGGTTTTGTTTTGCGATCATTTTAATCGCGGCTAATATTTCCTTTGTGCTGAGGCCTTGTGCCAAACACGTTTCAATTTTATTTCTGAGAGCGAGAATCGTGTGCGGAATTTTATGTTGGTGGTGATCCAGCACGCCACCGTAACCACGAACGGTGCTAGACCAGTCACGATTGAAAATCGTTTCGATGAGGCGTTCTAGTAAAATGCTATGCAAAAGATTTAAGCGATACGGTGACACCTCATGATGTTTGTATAAGTGCAAGATAACTTTTGCGGTCTTTGTGCCGGTCAGCAATTCTCTGTTGTTTGTTCTTGCACCTCTCGGTGCTGATTCTCGCCATCGATCGATGAGGCTGGCTAAACTTGAGGTCTTATTATTCGCGACTCTCATGATCAGATCGTTAAGACTTGCGATGATCGATGATTGTTTTCGTGATAAATATTTAAAGCGCACGCGTTTCTTTTCATTCTCCAAAAGATGAATCACAGCTTGCGTTAACGAGTCGCGTTCCGCGCGTATGTTCTGCACTTGCTCGTCAATTGTGTCGCGATTTGAAGGGGCGCTTTTGATTATTCTATTAAGTTCCATTTGCTGAGAGATCAGACTATTTTCCAGTGCTAGATCCGTTTGCCGATCACTTAATCGTTTTGACATGATGCAAATTTCATTGATATAAGTTTGGTGTAGATTGAGTAGGTGATGCTCTTTATCTTGAAATGTCTTGGCAGCGTGATAGCGGGTGCGAGCCTCTTCATTGGCATGCATGAAGAGTTCGTTCACATATTCCGCGGGAATCTCGGTATGCAGCACGCGCGGGATACTGGGTCTCGCCTTGCACGGTTGATAACCAATATGAATCAGCGCAAGGTGGCCATCTTGTTGGTAGGTTAGATGGTAAGCATCGAGCAGTATCACTAGCCAATCGACTAGTTGTTCGCGAGTCTCAAAAACAAAAAGCCCGTGATTCGCGTCGAAAAATTCATATTCTCCTGACGGGAGTTTGCGTAGACCGGTTGCGTGCGCACTGTGTGTCAGCCGCCAGTTGAATGCTATTTCATAGATGTTTTCAGGAGAGACGACGGCAATCATCTTTTCAATGGCAGAGCGAATCTCTTTGGCCGGATGAATGATGCATGTTCTGACGATTCTTCCTTTGCGGCGCCCTTGCCAAAAGCCTAATTTGATATCTCTTTGTGAGTACTGATACGCATGACTAATTGCGTGCTGGCGGCTCAATAACTCACAGTATCCTTTTTCAACCACTTCATCACGCCATGCCATCACGTGGCCAAAGCAGTGACCTGCACTCGATTGATAAACACCATTCTCTTTCTGACCTTCGGCACCCGCGAGAGGATCGTACATTTGTGCCGAGGAAATATACCTCCCACCGATTGCGTTTGCATTCAGAGCGAGACTACGCGCAAAAGGGTGATCACTCTTTTTTTCACAGGCGGTTTGTTCGTTATCCATGACTGAAAGAATGGCTTCGTTGCATTCTTTCAGTTTCTCCAATAATTCCTTCATGTGTGGTAACGCAGGGTATTGCAAACGATGGATGATCCGATTTTGCATAGTGGTGACGACGAGGCGGGTCAATTTCCTACTATTGATATCCGTCTCGATATCTTCTTTCAAAAGTTCTTGTTGCTGGATGAGCGCTGGCGGTAATAATTTTTCATTTCTTTCTTTTGCTAAAGTATTGGCATTGCCTAGTTGCGCATGAAATTTTGCAATGAGGCCTCCTTTGCGATTCCAGCCGCGCTGCGCGTTAAGTGTTGTAATGCTATTTTGCAAACTGAACAAAAAATCTTTGTCTGCATCGATTAAATGCTGAAATCTCCGACTCGCCACAAAGGCTTGGAGTGCGTTTTCACTTTCGACCAGATTATAGTGTGGGGAATGAAGTGTCATTTCCTTCATCAGTCTCCTGATGTGGTTGGTCTTGATATTATAACTGATATTGTCTGGGAGAGGGTGATGCGGAGGGTAGGGCGCTGCTGCCTATCTCGTCTTTGCGAGGAGCGCTTTGTGCGACGAAGCAATCCAGAAAATACTCAAAGTGGGGTGAGAGAAGCGTGTTCTGGATTGCTTCGGCGGAAAAGCGGCCTCGCAAAGACGAGAGTCGCAACAACACCTCGTATGGCACGGTTTGTTTGATGAGCGACCGGGTGCTTAATTAGACTTACAGGTCGGGATTGTAAAAGAATTTGTATTTCGGGTCGTGGAAGTTACAGCCAGTGAGTGAGGTGGCGAGTACGGCGCAAAACAGGATTAATAATATATGTTTCATGACGATCCTTTCGATTAGTATTTTTAATGTAAAATGATCACAATAATATGAGTGTAATTTTTACGCAAGCGTTCTCATTGGTGCTAACTGGCCGTCTCGAGTCCTGGCGCGGCAAGGCCTGTCTTCGATGGTGCTACGGTTAGTATGCATTCCTATGTGCGGTGCAAGGTATTTCTTATAGAAAAACCATTAGAAAATAATATACACTCACCTTCATAAGTATAAAAATATTACTATCAACAACGAGGGTTGTTTCACAAATGGATAGCAGAGATGGCTATATCAATCAGTATTCACATCCAGAGCGTGTCATCGACGGTGCAGAAGAGCAACAGGGTGTGCTTGTTCAAGGCTCGCTTGAACAATTCATTATTTCATTGCCGCGAGGTTATTGCAGGCTAACTCCAGGTACTTATCAATACAATTTTCCATATATTGACGGGGCGGTGACATGTACTTTTGAGCTCGATCATGAATTAATTTATCTCGGGCATTTTTCTCATGAAGAAAAGGGGCACGAGCAGTCGCCCATTCTGCAGGCATTGTTGCATGTCGACAATGCGAAGCGATTTTTTCCATCAGGCAGCCATAAGATCGAATTAGAAGATGATTTTGGCGTGGTGCAGCAATATTATTTTTCAACCTCGTGTGCGTTGTCGGTGAATATCGATAGGTACGGTGTGCTTGGTTGCAGGATTTATAGCATGAACGACGAGGCTAAAGTCGGTGAAGGAGCGTTTGCAAAAGTTTACGATGTCTACGGATCGTGCAAGCATGTCGTTGGTCGCGATAATGTCGCGCTGTTTAGTGAAGGGGAACATACAAGAGTTGTCAAAATTATTCAGCGAAAACAGGGCTTCACAGGCGATTTCAAGCGTTCCGTAAAGCGTGCGTATCGCAATGCTAAATTAACAACACACTTACATCCACGCCAGCCTACATTCGGCCTCACGGCGCGTGGCGAGCAAGTGGCGAGTTATGAGTTGCGCAAGATCCATGGCGATTCATTGGCAGAGTATATTTATAAAGATTTTGCTGCCATGGAGTATCCGGAGATGTCATTTTTATCACTGGACGATCGATTTCAAATCAGCATCGCTTTATTTCGCGCATTAATCACACAAATTCATTCAGTGGGGCTGATACACCGCGATATTAAACCTGAAAATATCATCATCGAGCGCACCGCGACTGGTTGGATTGTCAATATTGTCGATGTGGATCTCGCTATTGAAATTGGTGATGAAAGCTTTCATGCGGGTGGCAGTGCTGCGTATTCCGATCGTTATGTATTCGATGCGAAAAACTCTGTTGCCAGTGATGTGTTTGCAATTGCACTCGTGGTAGGGCAAGTGTGGCGATACCTTGAGCAACTTAAAATTGTGAATTTGCTCGCTTCATCAAAGATCGCCGACGAAAGAAAAAGGTCTGACTGGAAAGTAGAGTTTGATCTTTTTCATGGACTCGATGACCTCACGCAAGATGTACGTGAAAAAATTGTAACATGCCTTTCCCGCTGCGCTGATGATGATTTGGCTAAACGAATCAGCGCGCATGAGTGTGTCATTATCTTTGAGCGAATTTATCAAGATTTCAAATATGAAACCAATCGAATTTCGCCGGCTTGTCGAGCTGAGGCAGAAAATGCATTGAAGCTTGGCGTTCGTGCGCGTGAGTTATTGGCGCATTATAAAATATATAAAGTTGACCTCGCTGTCATGAAAAAGATGAATGCAGCGCTCATCGAAATAATTGATGCACTGCCAGCGTCACCACTGGCTATCCGTGAATTTTTGATGGCACTGGATGTAAAAATATTACGCGAATGTGAAAGTAGAGAGGAAATCATTGATGCGCTACAGCAGTACTTGTGCGGTTATTTTGAGTTGCATGTATCGCTGCTGGTTTATTATCAAAAGCTCGGTGAATTAAAAGAATCGGATAGACGCTCGTCTGGAAGTCCGCGTCTATTTTGCATGACTGAAGTTGATCAGTATCGATTGCAGTTGCACAAGTTTATAAAAAGAATGCTGAAGACCCCTATCGATATCGATAGATTAGCCGAAGAGTGTTCGCATATGCAAAATAAGATAAATAAAATTCGAACTAAACTTGAAGAATTTAAAGATCGACGCGGTCAATTTGTTGATGCTGATCAGGAGAAAATGTCGGCAGCATTTACCGCGCGAAAGTGATTTTCTTATTGGCAAGAATAAGCTAGGATGACGGCGTTTATAATGTATGATTTATGACATAAAATACAAACTCAATAAAGGAAGCTAAAAATGAGAGTAAGATTCGTTGACGGTGATAATCTCGGAGAACTATTAAATGTGTTAGCCCAAGTTTGCGATGCTACGGAGCTGAGTGCGGACGAATATGTGGAAAATGTTGCCAGATTAATTGCGCTTGAGCGTCAAGCCAAAGAACAATTACAAGATCCAAATAATTTTGAATTCAAGTTGGTATCTTTAATGGGTATGATGGCGGTGATGGTCGAGCCAAGAGTTGAACCTGCGTTAAAACAAGAAATCAAAGTTATCAAGCATAAGCTTGATGCTCATTCAGACAATGCCAAAGCGACCTTGCCTGCTAATGAAAATGTACGTAAAGCAGTCAATGCATACGGTCTGTTTGGTGCTAATGGCGTGTTATCAGCAGCTGATGCAAATCGAAATCAAGCTATTCAAGAGATTGAAGCAGAATTGGCGGCGCAAGAAGAAAGACGTCGTTTGGGTGAAGAACAGGCAGAAGTAGAAAGTTCTCCAGCCATGCGTCAAAGTATGTAGTTTTAAGGGTGGTGGTGCATTCATCATCTGTTGTATGCAAAACGTCGTTGCTGCTCGGTACAACGACGTTTTGTTCGGTCAGATCATTCACTCCAGTCCTTATATTAAGCCAAGATTTTTCAGCATCGGTTCAATTTTAGGCTCGTCACCATAAAATGATTTGAACATGGTGTTGTAATCTTCGGTATGCCCGCGTGACAAAATCAACTCCCGATAGCGTTGACCGTTTTCGCGAGTTAAGCCACCGTGGCGTGTAAACCAGTCGTAAATGTCTTCATCAAGCATCTCAGTCCATAAATACGCGTAATAACCAGCCGGATAGCCGTTTGCCCAGATATGCAGGAAATAGCTCGAGCGATAGCGTGAGGGCACGTTTTCGAAGTTCGTGTGCGTCAGCTTTAATGCTTGAGCTTCGAATGGGTCGACGATTTGTCGGGGCGCCTCTGCGGGTAGTTCATGCCATTGCATATCGAGCTCGGAAGCGGCGAGTCTTTCGCCCAATGAATACGCCTGGTTAAATTGGCTAGCTTTAATCATTTTATCTGCCAAGGCTTGTGGGAGTGGTTCACCGGTTTTGTAGTGTTTCGCGTAATGTTTGAGAACGCTAGGATAGGTCGCCCAATGTTCATTGAATTGCGAGGGTAGCTCCACAAAGTCGCGCGCAATATTACTATTGGAAAGTGGATAAGTATTATTGGCAAATAATCCATGCAGTGCGTGTCCAAATTCGTGAAACAGCGTGCGGACATCATCAGATGTGAGGAGTGCCGGTTGACCGGGTGCGGGTTTGGTAAAATTGGTCACGTTATAAATAACGGGTTTGGTATTTAAGAGCTTGGATTGTTGGACGAAGTGGCTCATCCATGCACCACCCGTCTTATTGTCACGCTTGAAATAATCAAGATAGAGTAGGCCAAGCTGGGTGTGGTCAGCATCGTAAACAGTAAAGACGCGTACATCAGGATGGTAGACAGGAAGATCATGTCGTTCCTGAAACGTGATGCCATAGAGTTGATTGGCGGAGTAAAACACGCCATTCATTAAAACCTGATTGATTTCAAAATACGGCTTCACCTGATTTTGGTCGAGATCAAATTTCGCTTTACGAATTTGTTCAGCGTAAAAATTCCAGTCCCAAGGTTTTAACTTGAAGTGGTTGGTCTTGTCGATCGCTGCTTGAATTTCTTTCGCGTCAGCGGCTGTTTTTTCCGCGGTAGGTGGAATCAGGTGGTTAAGAAATTGATGAACGGTTTCAGGTTGATCAGCCATTTGGTCGTATAAGACATAAGCGGCGTAGTTGCGGTAGCCTAATAATTTGGCTTTCTGGGCGCGTAGCATAGCGATATGGCTGATGATGTCTCTTGTGTCGTGACTATTGCTGCTTTCTGTGCGTGTCCAGGAGTGTTTGAATAATTGTTCGCGGATGTTGCGATTTTCAAGTGATTGTAGCAAAGGCTGCTGTGTCGTGTTTTGCAGTGCAATGACATATTTCTTTTTTCCGTTGTTATCAGTTTCTAGTGCTGCAATTTCGTTCTCATCGAGGCCTGCTAGGTCGTTTTTATTGACGATGACTAATTCACTCGCTTTCGTGCCGGCTAATAATTTTTGCTGAAAATCGGTTTCTAATTCTGCAAGCTTTCGATTTAGGTGGCGCAGTTTTGTTTTATCATTATTATTTAAATTAGCGCCGGCATGGATAAAGTTTTGGTAGTATATTTTTAAAAGTTGTAATTGCTCCGTATTAAGCTGCAGTGTCTCGCGCGCATCGTAAAGTTTTTTGACCCGCGAAAATAATGCTGTGTTTAGAAAGATAGCATCATGTTGTGCGGCGAGCTTTGGTGCGATGGCTTTTTGGACGGCATCCAGCGTGGGGTTGGTGTTAGCTTGTACAACACCGAAAAACACTTCCGAGACACGTTCTAGCATGCGGCCAGATTTTTCCATGGCGGCAATCGTATTGTTAAATGTCGGTGCCGCGGGATTGTGTGCAATCGCTGCGATTTCATGTAATTGCTGTGTCATGCCTTCTGTGAAAGCGGGGGGGTAGTCGCTGTCTTTGATTAAGTTAAACGGTGGCGCCTCGAATGGTAACGTGCTCGGCTTTGAAAATGGGTTATGGGATAATGTCGTGGCGGCCATGGCGGGCGATGAAATGATGGCAAGTGAAGCGATGGCTAATGCGAGTGTTTTTATCATCATGTTTTCCTTTTCGAATGATAATCAGCAGAGCAGCTTGCATCTGCAATTAATTTAAAGCAATCTACCAATAAGCTAGTGTCTGGTCAATGAAAGGGAGATACGCGCTCATTTCATGATCGGGTAACATTAGTCATAATCAGGAAGGGAGTCTTGATGATTAATCGAAACCGTTCGGTGCGAATTGCTGTGGTTGACTATGATGGTTGTGCCTACACCCACTATGTGCCGTCTAGTAAACCCGGCGTGCATCTTCGCAATATTTATCCATTTCAATTATCGCCAGCACTGATCAACGAAATTAAGCAGGATCATTGTGCAGGTTTCTATGGTTGTACGCATCGTACAAGGCTTACAACTTTTTCTGCGGTTTTTAGTGATGCTCGTTTTGCTGCCGCATTAAAAGTACATAAAACTAAATATAATCCCTGTTACGGCATGACAATGTCTATCACCGAGAATCTACAACTTTTGCTGGGGTTGCCCTGTCATGCGGTGTCAACGCCAGATGACTTCATTGGCGAGGCGGGCACAGTTTTGAATAAGGTGTGTGGGAGTGGCTTTGAAAAATATATTCAACCATTTGAAGTGGAAGTGATGGAATTGAATGCTGAAAAAATTAAATTATTACAGAATACGAATTTTGTTTTACCTGCATGTCCAGAAGAGGTTGTGTTAGGGCATGCTGATCCGAAAATGGCGAATATATCCTCTGCGAACGGTGGTCGTAATAAAAATTTACAACTTTTAATGGTGGCGCACGATGCCAGAAAACGCTACCCTCGTGCCCATATTGAATTACATTTTTACGATGATAATGAATCAGTCTGTGTGCATGCGTGTCAGATTGATCCGCAACAGTTGCCAAAAAATGTCAGCTTGAATGTTAGTATTCACTCGGGCCTTGAGCAGGTTACACGGAATCTGGGTGCGGTCCATGGTGCGCAGCTGCATCATAATAGTTTGTTTCAGGAGCATCGAAGTACAGGGAAGCAATCGGATTTAAAGCGTTTCATCGTATAAGTGTGGTTTGCCATCTTAATCGAAATGAATTTGGGAGTTTCCTCATTGAATCATTTTTATATCAAACTTAATCTTACTGTTATTTCTCTTTGTCTGCTGGTCTTGGTGTTGCGTGATTTTCCGCTGATTTCCGTTGCCAGAGCGGACAGGATGATGCATTGCACCGGCAGTTTCATCACGAATAAATATGGATCTGATGAACCGAATGCCGGTGGCTATAATGTCGACGTGACTTGTGGGTGATGCCGGCCTTTCAGCCGGAATCTAAGATTGAAAAAATTCGACTTGTTCTTTCGTGACGTAGGGGAATGCCTGTAAGTGATCCAGTACTTCACTAACGTGTTTGATGGTGACTTTGTTACTCTTGCTTTTCAAAACCTCATAAGCGATTTCAGCGCCATGATACGGCACATCATGATCGCCTTTCGTGCCGACCATCAAGAGTGGTGAGGTTGAGGTGAAAGTGTAATGATTGAAATTATTTTTTAATTCAGCGGCGTGCCGTTCTGTGCCATCGATGATGGATTCAATAAAGTTGGGTTGGAAAATATCATGTGGATCTTTTGGTAGTGCGTCGATAATTTCTTGTGGCTGATGTGTGCCGTCGAATAATGCGGGTATTAATGTGTGGTATGGTGCTCTGAAAACTTCATCGAGACCTAACCAGTAATGACCATAGGTTTGCAGCGCATAAAAGAAATATGCGAGATAAAGTGTTGAGCGTGGTCCTGGTTGTTCAGTAATGAAATGTGTTGTCTCATTCCAGTCATAGGGCGCAGAGCCGGGTGCCGCGGCGGTGACGGGTAGTTCAGGGTGATTTTTTAAAAGCGCCTCGTATGTCACCATGGTGGTGAAGCCACCTTCAGAATAGCCGGCGAGATAAAGCTTATCATTCAGTGGATAATGTAGTGTGTCAGCCAATTCTTTCGTTGCCATGATCATATCGATACTCGAGCTTGCCAGGGTTTTGGCATCTACATAGGGATGCAGGCTGAGATTGTTATCTCCCATACCAAGGTAGTCTGGCATCGTAACGACGTTGCCGCCGTAGCAGCCGAATACCGCCGGATAGACATAATTTTTCGGCGCATTATTAGAGGGAACATCGTTGCGTGTGACGCGTGTGCCATGCATATAGGTGACGATGCCCGGTACTTGCGCGGGTGTGACAGGCAGTGCTACCAGACCCGATGCCATGGTCATTGTTCCATCGGGTGCGGGGGTATGGTAATGAATTTTATATAAACTGACATTGTACATCGGTTGCAAGCTATCAAGCGGAGGCATTTTTTGTAACGCTAATTTCGCAGTTTCTTTGGTAAATTCACCGAGATAAAGATAGTCGGCAAGTTTGTTTTGTCCGGCTAAAGTCGCGATGGGATACATAGAAAGTGGTAAGCATGATAGACCAATACAAAAATGTTTGGCGAATGATAGTGCTTTCATGTCGATAGTCCGATTTGAGTTGAGCGCAAATGATTGCACTCTTTCATGCGATAATCAATGCTGACTCTGGTCGTTGGGGCAGGGTGGCCTACTGAAGTATTTTGGTGGGCTTGGTTTTTCAGGTATAATGATAGAGATCAAAAAATGGGATAAGGATATCATGAAGATCAAGACTATCGTTAAGTTGCTTCTCATCGCCGGTGTTTACAGTACTGGCCTCCAAATGTCCCATGCTCAAACCATGATTCTACCTACCTTCCAGTGCATGCTGACCGATAAGCTTGATCCCGATCGATGGCCCGGCCGACAGAAAGATAGCTTTGGGCGTAACGACGCTAAAATTTATTTTATCTGTGATTCTGATAATGCCGCCACAGGTGATCGCATTAAGGCGGTATGGCAGGCTGTGCATACAGTCGATCATATGCCTTCTTATGAGACGATCGGTGTGAAGTCTTTACATGTTATCAAGCGCCCCAACGGCGGTGAGATGATTGAGGCTGATTTGTCCCTCGCAAAGCCAGTGGATGGTTGGGATATTGGTCACTACCAGGTGCAAGTCTATGTTAACGGCATAGAAGGCTATGTTTATAAGTTTGTGATTAGATAAGGGTAACGTGAAAACCCTGTTTTTATCTATCGTGACGTCATGAAAGCAATACAATTTTTTTTATTAGCATAGCATCAAGTAGTTAGCACTCTCTGCTGTCTCTCTTCGGCAAATCACTTTTTATCGTTTGTGATATTCTAAATATATAACAAGACAAACGAGGAAGTCTGCCATGAGACACTTATGGAATAAGTTTGCTTTAACATCCCTAGCTTTTCTCTGCATGGTCACGTCTGCACACGCTTGGGACAAAGGTATTTATCTCACGCAATACACCCTAGAGAATCCCCAGAAACTCGATTATCTCATTAAAGAATCAAAGGAATCGGGTATCAATACATTTGTTATCGATCATGAATATTATAGTAAACACTTTGCACCTGCGATCGCGAAAGTCAAAGCAGCGGGAATTAAAACCGTTACCCGAGTCGTTGTGTTTAGTGACGGCGGTAATTCGAAGCAAATTCATTCCGAAGCGCACTGGGAAGAAAGATATAAATATGTGGATGATGCCATTAAGTCCGGCACCGATGCTATTCAGCTCGATTATATCCGTTATAGTTCCAAAATGCCGGCGAATCCACAACATGCTAAAGACGTTTATGAAATTATTAAATGGTTTAAAAAACGTCTCGCGGCAAAAAGTGTGCCGATGGAAATTGATATTTTTGGGGAGGTTAGTTATTACCCTTCCATGCATATTGGCCAAGATATCAAAATGTTTTCTGACAGTGTCGATGGTGTGAACCCAATGGTCTATCCCTCACACTTCTGGCCTTACCAGAAGTATTCTGCTGATCCGTACAAGACCATCAATAATTCTTTGAATGCATTGTCTAGTCAATTCAACAGTAATCCACCCTTCAAGATTCATGCCTTTATTGAGGCGACTAATTACCACTACGTGAAAAAAACCTCTGATGCAGATAAGCAAAAATATCTCTTAGCAGAAATTCGCGCGGTGGAAGATGCAAAAGGTGTGTCGGGTTGGTATGTCTGGAGTGCCAATAATGTTTATGAGAATTTATTCAAGGTGCTAAAATCCAATAAAATTAAATCGGATGATCATCCTAACGACACAGCGCAAAAATAATAATCTCGTTGCCATGAAAGCCCACTGAATTCAGTGGGCTTTTTTTTGTATGTAACTCAGGTGCCGTCATTGCAATGACGAGACTTGTGGGTGATGCAATGAGATTGAATTGATCGTGGAATCAAGCTTTAAAGTCCAGTTGTCACTAGCGCAGCTTTTACTATGCCCATGATTTATAGATAAAATATGCTTACATTGACATTATTGTGATCAAATTATACTCAAAAATGCCTTGACTGCCATTCCTGCTTCGATTAAAGTATGAGCAATTATAATAATAACAAAAAATGGCGGAATCCCCGATGTTGCGACCTTTCCCTATGGCCAAATGCTCTTCATTGCGTGAGCTTGAGTCTGACTATTTGTACTGGGAGAATAAGAGCGTCCATCAATTGTATCACTTGCTGGAAGATTCATTGATTCATCACCCGCTCAATACACCGCTCCCGGACTCTCCGCATATTCAGCCTTTGCTGGAAAGTATTTCACGTCGCTTGAATGAATTAGCAACGGATGATTTAGTAAACTCCTGCTTGCATTTTATCTTAGATGCGCAAAATTCAGGAAATATTGGCCGCGGCATGATAGGTGAAAAGTATTTGCAGATGAGTGCCGTCGTTCATCATCATTTAAAAATTCGCGAACTCTCAGCAAGTATTGCTGGCATCCTATGCGATGTCTATCGGCTGCGTAGTTGTGAAAGCCATCTAAAATTAAAATTATTCAAAACGATTGCGGTAGAAGGTTATCATGATGGTTGTGATGATGAAAAATCATTCTATCATCAAACGCATGTCAATCATCACTCACAAGAGGTGATTAAGAATTTAGCGTCAACATCTACGTATTTTTTCCAGGATTATTTGTCTGCCCGTGATTATCATGAGCAACATATGGCTCTTGTTAATTTGAGTGATCATCTAAAAATGGTTAAAGCGGGCCAGGCCTCATCGGGAAATTCACACGCCTTTTTTGAGTCTGAGAAAATTGAAAATAATACGGTTGAAGTTGCCATGACCTTGCACTGGCTAAATGCCAATTTTTTCACAGCCATGACACTGGAGGATGCGCGTCTTTTACTGGAATTAGACGCATTGTTTCCAGATAACCCATTCGAATTGGCTAAAATATTCGCTCAATATCAATCGATTATTGATAAGAAGCCATCTGCGATCTGTCATTTGATTAATGCGTATGTGCAATCGAACGCAGCAACTGATGAAAAGTGTCAGTTTGATTTGGATTTAAAATAATTAGCGGAAATTAGCGCGCCGGATCGAATGTAAAAATATGAGTATGATAGCTTATCTCAAACCATGCATGGACAAGATCCGCATCGGGCGTGCTCGGTTTTGCTTCCATCGGTAAATCCCAGCGCGCAAATTCTGCTGCTATTAGCTCTCTCGCATGCTTTAGCACAAATCTTTGCACCATGCTGTCTTTGTCGCGTGATATCATGGGCGTTGTGACCACCGTGGAATTTGCAACCATCACCTCATAGTTGATGGATTTTAATAATTCGAATTTATCTTCCGGTAACTGTCTCGCAATTTCTTCGCTACTGATCCATTCCCAAAATACTTTGGTTGGTTTCAAAATAAGTCCGGAATAATTAATGGCGCGCGTCATTTTAAGTTACCTTCGCATTTAGTGGGAAATTGTAGAGACGGCTATGAATCTCCAGTTTGAAAAACTTGGAAAATTCTTCATAAGTAAAATTGTTTGCGAATTCCTTAGGCCAAAGATCCGAGTCTTGACACCAAAGATATAAATTATTAATGAAGATTGTTTTGTAATGATCTTGAATGTATTGATTCAGTGCCTCTGCGTCAGGTTGAGGTGGAATTAAAAAAAGTGGGCTATCGAGATAAAGATCAATTACATCAGGTTCAGGTGTATCGGCTGGCAGTGTGATATCCAATGAAAGAAGGAGTTGCTTTAACCATACCCGAAAGGCTTCCTGTGGTATGGCAACAATCACTAACATCGGTACTCTAGTGGCCATCGGATTTTCCTTTTTTTCACATGCGATTTCTAGATCGGTTGGAGTAATCAAACATTTGTAAATTCATGTTGCTGTCGCGTGATAAACCAAGAGCACGCTGGTTATGGCTATTCGCAAGGTTATCGGCGTGATTGATTAATTGCTTAGCAGTGGATGTTGCCCCTTCGCCAATCTCTTCAATAAGTTTATCCCTGGCTGTGTTGCGCACCAGTGTCCCAATTTCATGCCTTACCTCTTGGGAAATATTGGTTTTCATGGCATGCATAGCTTCATTGAGGAAATAGCGACCTCTAGCCATCCTATCCTCCTTTCGTCTCATGACAAGGTTTGGTGCTGTCTATCTAGAATATAGTTCATATTTTGACAAATTGCTGAGGGTGAGATTACGAATAAAATCAGTAAGCTGCATGAGCGACGTTCGTATTACACAGTAGTGAGGTTTGTAATATCCCCAATATCCTCAATTGAGCTCGCTGGTATAATAGAAAAAAGAGTAGTGGAAATCATCAGCCATGCATGAAGCAGAGAATGAAAGCCACCTATTGGGGAAGAACTCCACCCGTATGACTGATCCCGCGTTGCCTTTCAAGCAGTATGAAATGATGCATTTCACTGATAGGGAGCTCGCGCATCTCGAAGCTGCTTATCATCATATCGATCATCCACTTAGCGAGGATATGATCTGGTTACTCGGCGCAACGCTGGAATTTCGCGATGCGACTACGACCGATCATTATTTCAAACAGCTGCGCGATGACCATCTATCGACAGCGGATATCCTCTCCGTGCTGAATAAGATGGGTGCAGTCATCATTGAAGCAGAAAATAGACTCAAAAAACTCCATGTTGAATCTGAGCGCGACATTTGGATGGTTGCCATCCATTATGCGCGGCATAGTGTCAGTGCTCGCCTGTATGAGCTCAAGGTTCTGCAGGATAAGGCGTATACGGCTTATATCAATGAAGTCAATGACCTAAAAAAAGAGCTCGCTGAGTAAGTCGCTTATATTTGTTCATCTTGCATATAATCAATAGTTTAATCTTGGTTTTTCAAACCCGCCGCCTAATTAAGATATAATATAAGTAGCTGAAGATAATTATAATATGATGGGGATGCGTCCTGTGAAGATTCTTGTCGCCGATGATTCCTTAACTTTTTTGAGCATGATCAGTGAGTCACTCACTCATCTCGGTCATGAAGTTATTCAAGCATCCAACGGCGATGAAGTTCTAACACTTTTTCAAACCTCACAGCCTGACTTGGTGATTCTTGATGTGGTCATGGGCGGAATGGGCGGCTTTGAGTGCGCGCGACTGATTCGTCAGATCAGCCCTGATGATTGGATACCGATTATTTTTCTGAGTTCTTCTATTACCGATGAGAGTATCGCAAAAGGCATTGATGCGGGTGGCGATGATTATCTTACCAAGCCATGTAGTGATATTACCCTCGAGGCAAAAATAAAAGCCATGCAGCGCATCGCACAAATGCGTCAGCAATTGCTGCACAAAACAGACGAGTTGAAACGAATCTCATCGACCGACACGCTAACAGGATTATTTAACCGGTTTCAGTTTGAAAAAATCATTCGTGAAAAAATGGCAGCTGCTGCGCGCCATCAATTTAATCTCGCTTTATTATTTGTTGACGTCGATCATTTCAAAGGTATCAATGATACCTTCGGCCATGGTGTGGGTGATTTGCTGTTGAAAGATGTCGCAAACAGACTATTGAAGCACACGCGCATGGATGATTTTGTTGCGAGAATTGGCGGTGATGAATTCGTGATTATCCTCAGTCAAATCGATAACAGTCATGCCGCTTGTGAGGTTGCCGAAAAGTTGATAAATGAGCTTTCGCAGGATTACCAACTGGATGGCCGGGAGATAAAAATTACAGCGAGCATTGGTGTCACATGTTATCCCGAACAAGATGGTGATGTTGCCACCGTTATCCAAAATGCGGATATCGCGATGTATGCGGCAAAAGAGCAGGGTAGAAATAATTATCAAATGTATACAGATGCTTTGAATGTGAAGTATCGCCATCAATTAGGTCTTGAGCATGAGTTGAAATTCGCTATCGAAAGAGGTCAGCTGCATGTGAGCTATCAACCTATTTTTGATTTACTGACCAAAGAAATTCTTGGGGCAGAGGCGTTGGTCGAATGGCGTCACTCAGAGTACGGTGTGATCTCGCCGAATGTATTTATCCCGATTGCCGAGCAGTCTGGCTTGATTGTGGATATTGGAAACTGGGTGCTGCGTGATGTCTGTACACATGGGGCTAAATGGATAGTCGAAAATCATCCGAATTTCATCGTGTCAGTCAAGGTGTCCATTCATCAATTAATCAGTGAGAATTTCACAGAAATGATGAATGAGATGCTCCATGAAACAAAATTTCCGGCTGAAAATATCGAGATCGAACTGGCCGAGAGTAATGCAATTACATTTACCGCCTATATCAAAGAAAGTATGCGCGTGCTGCAGGATCTTGGCATAAGACTTTCAATTAATGATTTTGGAACGCGATATTCAACGTTGACAAGTTTGAAAACTTTGCCAATTGCTACATTGAAAATAGATCGGCAATTCATAAGTAAAGTGGATACCGATAAGAAGAATGCCATTATCGTGAAATCATTAATTGCGTTAGGTGAAAATTTAAATCTACGCGTTGTTTCTGATGGAATACATACCTTGGAAGAATTGCAGTTTTTACTGGTGAATGGTTGTCGCATTGGCCAGGGTGATTATTTGATGCGGCCACTTAGCTACGATCATTTCACCGATGTATTGAATAATTGCACTAAAGAAAAGGAATAACCGGCGGTAACACTTTACAAAAGGATGATGAGGGCAGTGAATCGCGAATCATTACAAGTCATCAATTTTAATACGCGAGACTTTCGTGCCAGTATTGATATTCAGCATCTGGTGAAAGTGATTGCCCTGCCACGTCTAATGCCATCGCCCGATTCGCCTGATTATGTTGTTGGACTGATGAATGTTGCAGGTTGTGCGGTCCCCGTCATAGATTTGGCCTTGCGTTTGAATACCAGTACACCCAAGTCATACACGATTTCAACACCTATATTAATTTGCAAGACGTCCGGCCAACAAGCACTGGGTGTGCTTGTTGAAGAGGTGGTTGATGTGGGAAAGGTAAATCCTGATATGATCGAGCAACATGTATCCGCCATGGCGGATGTAAAAATAATCGAAAGAGTTATTAAATACGGCGCTCTGATTTCCTTGCTGATTAACGTGGATGTCTTATTACCGCAGCAGGTGCGTAATGGAAGGTGATAAAATGCAGAAAAGCCGAGATGTAGTCAAGGTATCAGAGGAAGTAAATGTTTCGCAGCAACTCGAGGCAGACTATATCAATTTGATTCATGATCGTGTAGGGATGTTGGTTAAATTCAATAAAAATGAGTTATTCAAAGCGATTACTTCTGCTTGTCATCTCTTCCATTTAACACCAGAATCGTACCTGTATGAGCTTGGTAAATCAGGAGATGATTCCCCTCTGCTTGCACATCTGGTCAATGCTATTACGATTGGCGAAACTTATTTCTTTCGTGACAGGGTGCAAATTAAGGCACTAACTGAGTTGATTTTGCCCCAAATTATTAATAATAGATATTCACAGAATGAAAGAGTATTACGTATCTGGAGTGCCGGGTGTTCTTCAGGTGAGGAGATCTACACGATTGTGATGTTGGCGAAACAACTGATGCCCGATTTCGATGGGTGGCAGTGTCATTTTCTGGCGACGGATATCAATGTCGAAGGCTTGAAAAAAGGTCTTTCCGGAAAATATAGCGAGTGGGCTATGCGATCAATTCCGGAATATTACTTAAAAAAATATTTTCATCACGATGGTAAATACTATCATCTGGTTGATGAAATAAGGAAACTGGTTACGTTTGAATATCTCAATTTAGTGAATGATCGCTACCCGTCTATTATCAATGGCACCTCCAATATTGATGTGATTATGTGTCGGAACGTCTTGATTTATTTCGATGACGAACATGTCAAAGCCATCACTGAAAGATTGGCTAAGTGTATGGCTGATCAAGGTGTGATGATGCTGGGAGCGTCTGATCCAACAGCTGATCTTGCATCGAAGATGGAAGTATTCAAGGGCGTTCCCTCAGTATTCTCGAAAAAATCAGACAAAAAATTGACTATCTCTTACGCCGAACAAGAAACATCAGCAACAATTTCTCCTCCTGATGCGCAACACACTGTTCTGGCTCAACAGGAGCCGCTTCAATCTCTAAGCGCAGAACTTACACCATCACTATCACTGAATGCAAAGGCATTTATCTATGCCAATAATGGCTCGATTGAGAATGCGATTACACTTTGCAATGATAGCTTAAAGCTAGATAAGATGAATAAGGAAACATATTATTTGCTCGGACTTCTCTTATCGGAAAATATGCAATTCAAAGAAGCAGAGTCTGCGTTTAGAAAAGCATTATACATCGATCAAAACTTTCTGATGTGCCGTTACCAGCTAGGTCTATTTCTGGTTCGATTGAATCGTCGTGAAGAAGGGCTTAAGGCGCTAGCGAGTGTGCTGGATTACGTTAGCCAGTGTCCGGCGGAGTCTATGGTTCCTGATTCACAAAATATAACGTACAAGCAATTAGGCGCAATGTTGAATTCCGAAATTGAGTTATATCAGATAAAAAAATAGAGAGGATGTGATGGATAAGCGTAACGATAATAATAAGCCAGCTCTAAGAAGTGTGCCGCCATTAGCAGAGTTGCTGCCAGTTGATGCCTATAGTGTTAAGATTATGGGTGAGCGTGCTAAGGCTTTGGCGAGTTGCGAAGAGGATAGGGCTTTTACACGTGGAAAAAAAATTAATTATATTAAATTCATCTTGGGGGATGACGAATATTATGGTCTACCCTACGTCGATATATTAGATGTCAGGCCGAATGCACATCTGACAAGGATTCCTAAATGCCCTGAGTATTATTTAGGGGTAAGCTATTGGCATGGAAAAATAATCGCTGTGATGGATCTTGGCCGTTATTTTGGAATTCGCCGTGATGATTGCTGCATGGTTACACCTTATATTGCGACGATTGCGTATAACAACGGTGTGATCGGCCTTGCATTTGACTATGTCGTCGGCGTCGATTCATATGAAGAAAATACTCTTGATAAACCGTTAGCGGCACATGCGAAAATTTTACAGTCATATTTACACGGCATTCATAACGGCAAAACAGTTATCTTGAATATCCATGCAATACTCGCAGACATCATGGCAGATAGACAGAACGCAAGGGGAAGTCATCATGAATAGCAGCAAACAATTATATTCTGGTATCCGCAAGCGACTTATATACGGGTTTTCGGCGATCATATCGGTCTTCGTTGTCTCTGTGCTGGTATCCATTTATTTCATCCATGATGCGAAAATTGGCGCGGCACGGTTCTTGAGAGAAAGCATTCCTGTATATCATGCGATTGTAGATTTGCAAGGTGAAATCACGGATGTCGAACTATATCTGCCTTCTCTGGTTATTTATCACGACAATAAAATACGTGAGAGAATCGATAAGCAGTTGACAGTGATTGATGATTTTAAGATAAAAATAAACAAACAGCTCTCATCGCTAAATGCTCCTGCTATCACGGAAAAATGGTCTATCGCTTCGGAGAGCATCGAGATTTTCAAAGGAAAAATTCACGATTTATACAAAATAATCGATAGCGGCGCACAAGAGAAGGCACTCGATTATTATCATAATGATGTTATACCCTACATGATGGTATTGAATGATACGATCAATGTTGACGTAGCTCAAAATGATACTAAAGCTGGAATTGTTGACTCTCTAGATGACCTTATGATTGGAAATATGCAAAATATCAGGGGTCAAGTCACGATGTTGTTTGTCTCAACGCTCATTTTTTTATTCATCTCCATGGTGTTGTCATACCTGATCGCGAACTATACGGCGAAGTCAATTTTAATTCCTATTGAGTATGCGATTGCGATTGCGAAAAGTATCGCGGCGGGAGATCGTCACGTCGATATTATTGTCGATCGTGATGATGAGACCGGTCAACTTCTCGATTCACTTGCTGTGATGCGAGCTTCAATCAAGTCCAGCGAAGAGCAAATTAAGCGAAAATCGATCGAAAATCAGCGCTTATTCGAGTCAGTGGTGAAAGCTGCCAACTTATTCAGTCAGCATGCCAGTCGTGTTTCAGCGGGTGAGCTAAAGGAGAGGCTGGATCTTGCTGCAAACGGAATTGATCAGGACATTATGATTAAACTCGGTGGTGATCTTAATAACATGACGGAAAATCTCAATAATGTGACGCATGACATCGTGAGTGCCTGCTCGAGTATGGTCTCGACGCTAGATGAAGTAAGGCATGCCATGGACGCGCAATCGTCTGGTGCGAGTGAGCAAGCATCTTCAATCAACGAAATCACGGCATCGATTACTGAAATTGAGAAGAGTGCATCGCAAACAATGTCTAAGGCCAAAGATCTGGGTGGGGTGGCAGAAAAAACTCGCAAAAGCGGACAGCTCGGTCTTGAATCTGTCGAAATCAGTGTCCAGGGAATGAAGGCTGTTCGCGACAAAGTATCACTCATCGCACAAACCATTCTTGATCTCAGCAGGCAGACTCATCAGGTCGGTGAAATCACGGCGGTCGTCAATAATCTTGCGCAGCAATCTAAGATGCTGGCGTTAAACGCATCGATCGAGGCAGCTAAAGCGGGTGATGCAGGTAAGGGTTTTGCTATCGTTGCTGCGGAAGTAAAAACGCTTGCCGAGCAATCAGAACAATCAACTTCGCAGGTTCAGAAAATTCTTGAAAATATCAAAATTGCAGCGGAAAAAGCAGTGATGGTCACAGAAGAAGGAACTAAAGGTGTTGATAGTGGATTGCAAATGATTGAGCGCACGGGTGAAATCATTCGCAATCTGAATGAGGTTATTCGAGAAGCTGCCATCGCCAGTCAGCAAATCGAGTCGGCTGTTCGTCAGGAGAGTGCTGGCATCGAACAGATAACGGCTGGTATGAATGAAATCAATACGGTTACTTCAGCTTTTGTTGAAAGTGTTAATCAGACTTCAGATGCCATGGACAATTTATCTGAGGTCACGCGTAAATTAAAATCGAGTGTCGAGATATACAAAATATAGGATTTTGTCATGTCATTCGACCCAGAAATTCTAAAAAAGCTTCTTGAAATATTCCAGAGTGAGCTGGAAGAGTCGAGTAATGTTCTGATCAATGGCTTGCTTCAGCTTGAGAATAATGACAATCATCCTGCGGCGCGAGAGTCTGATATTGAGGCTGTTTTTCGTTCGGCTCATAACCTGAAAGGCGCGGCGCAAGGTCTCGGCATAGATTCAATCAGTGACATTGCTCATCATATCGAATCCATATTTGCCAAAATCAAGCAATCGAATGATAACATTCCAAAGCCAACTATTGATGTCTGCCTTGAGGCTGTCGATAAAATGCAAATTGCAATGCAGGCATTCGCAAATAAAACACCTCTACCTTTCGATATGAATGATCTTCAATTAAGAATGGGCGCCTGCTTTGCAGATACTGAAGTTCCTCCGCCGGTTGTAGGACCGAACACTGTGCAGTCGACCGTTGAATTGGGGAGCACAACTTCTCCATCTAAAGTAAGTGAGGTTAAAGTTGATAAAACCGCCATGGCTGTCACCGGCGAGTCGATTCGAGTCTCACTCAAAATTATCGATAAATTATCTGAACTATCTGAAGAAATTCAGGCAAGCAAGATCGAAATGGACGATCAGGCTTCACATGCTAAAGAACTCTCGCACCGCTTGCAGATATTTTCCGATGCCTGGCACGATATGCAAGATGTCTTACATGGATTTCAGACGAAAGAAGAATATCCGAGGCTGAAGCAATCATTGGTGCGTGTGAATGATGGGTTTGTTGAGATTTCCAGTGTGGTGCAAAAAATGAGTTACGATTTCGCATCACAAGCTATCGATTATTCGAGATTATCTAAATCTTTACAGGGGGAGGTTTCATCCTTGCGCCTCGTCCCTGCAAACAATTATCTGGGTTTACTGCCGCGATATATTCGTGAGCTTTCGACTGAGTTGAATAAAAAGGCTGAGCTTGAAATCACAGGCGGTGATGTTTATATCGATAAATATGTTTTGGAAAGTTTAAAAGATCCGATCAACCATTTATTACGTAACGCGATCGATCACGGTATCGAAGAACCGCATCAACGTAAACGAGTCTCTAAGAATCCTGAAGGCAAAATCCGTATTCATGTCAAAGACGCTGGTCACCAAGTTATTTTCGAGATATCTGATGACGGGTCAGGTCTTGATTATGCGGTCATTAAAGATAAAGTCCAAAGTCTTAACCCCGGTGTAAACGAGAAAATAGAAACATTATCCCAGCAGCAAATTGAAGATTATATTTTTCGCCCGGGTTTTTCTACGCGTAATGTGGTAACTAATGTATCCGGTCGTGGTGTGGGTCTCGATGTCGTTCGACGTAATGTCCAGGCACTAAAGGGCGATATAAAGGTCGTTAATAATCCGGGTCTCGGATTAACTTTCATTATTTCTGTGCCATTGAGTCTTTCAAGCGAGCGTGGCTTATTGGTTCAATGTGATGATCAAATCTATGTTTTACCGACGGCGAGTGTCGCGCGTGTGGCACTCATCAATCAAAGTGATGTTATTCATGTGGAGGGCGGGCACGCAATTTTAGTGAATGACCATCCTGTTTTACTTAAATCACTTTCATCTGTACTGGGGTTTGTGGATCAGCATGTCAGTGTTCAATCATTTCCCGTCGTCATTTTAAATTCACGCGATTCGAGTATTGCTTTCGTGGTTGATCACATTGTAGGAGAGCGTGAAATTATCATCAAACCGATTCAAGAACCGTTATCATCAGTTGAGTGTGTATCGGGAGCAACTTTACTCGACCGTCATAAAATGGCTATTGTATTGGACCCCGATCAGCTATTACAAAGTTCCTATCAATCCAGTGCACGGTATAAGCCAATGGAACAGTCTGCTAACAATGAAGGGCAGACAATGATACGAATTCTTGTGGTTGATGATTCTATTACGACGAGGATGCTCGAGAAAAATATTCTTGAAAGCGAACATTACCAGGTCACGACAGCTGTTAATGGACAAGATGCATGGGACATTTTGCAAAAACAGTCATTTTCACTCGTGATTACTGATATAAATATGCCTATCATGGATGGATTTGAGCTAACTGAGAAAATAAAGAAAAGTGAAAAATTTTCTAATTTGCCGGTTATTATTGTGACTTCATTAGGAAGTGACGCTGAAAAATCCCGTGGCGTTGATGTCGGTGCAGATGCCTATATTGTAAAAAATGATTTTGAATCAGGTAATTTATTGCGACTGATCCGCCGAATGATATGAAGATGATGCATAGGGTGGTGACATGATTAATATACTGATCACCGATGATTCACCAACGGATGCGGCCATCCTCAAATTAATTTTTGAGTCTGAGCCGGATATGAAGGTCATTGGCTGGGCGCACAACGGAATCGAAGCGCTGCAGATGACCGAGCAGCTCAAACCAGATCTCATCACTATGGATATCAAAATGCCATTGATGGATGGCCTTCAGGCCACTGAGGAAATTATGTCGCAGTTCCCAACACCAATCGTGATTATTAGTTCTCTGATCGGTGATGCTGATGCTGATTCAGAGGCGACATTCAAGGCACTGGAAGTCGGTGCGCTAACGGTATTGCCGAAGCCCGTTGATGTGCAATCCAAGCTTTTCCAGATTCGCAAGCGTCATATGACGGATGTCATTCGTAGTATGGCAGAAATCAAGCCTATTCGTAGGCGCCGATTGACGTCACAGACACCTCTTCAAAAATTTAATGCCCTCACACATGGCGATTTTCGTGTGATTGTCATCGGTGCCTCCGTTGGCGGGCCACAAGTGTTGAAAGATGTTCTTTCCCGCTTACCTGCGAATTTTCCTGTTCCTATTGTAGCGGTACAGCATATGACGCAAGGTTTTATACTCGGCTTTATCAAGTGGTTAGATAGTCACGTTGGCTTAACGGTCAAGCACCCTGAAGACGGTGAGCTACTTAAACCTGGTGTTGTATATTTCGCGCCGGATGACTTCCACTTTGAAATTAAACAGAATCACGGTGCGCTTTCAGCCTCGTTAGTCAAAGGAGAGACGGTTTCAGGATTTTGCCCTTCCATCACTCACCTGATGAAATCAGCTTCACAGCATTGCGGAAAAAATGTTGTCGGAGTACTTTTAACTGGCATGGGGAGTGATGGAGCTGAAGGCATGCTTGCCTTGAAAAAATCAGGCGCACATACCATTGCGCAAGACCCAGATAGTTGTGTGGTATTCGGAATGGGTAATGTCGCAAATACCATGGGTGCCGTCGATAAAATTGTTAAACTCGATAAGCTAGCTGAGTACCTGATAATGATTACCAATCGTAAATCTAAACTATAATTGCTATCAATTTCATTCTAGTGCCAACATGAATGTCAAGCCACTATTACCTAAAATATTTATCGCCAGAATTGCGCGTCACTGCTAGTATTTACTCATTATTTATCATTAAGAGTGAGAATCATTACGTGCTGAATAATCGTCAACAACCATCACTGAAAATTTCTCCGTTGAATGCTGAGCGCCTTGCTATCTATTTTACTTTACCTTCTGATGAATTAATCAAAGGTGCGCAGCCTTCCGTATGGCAAACTAAATTCTTCGGCAGTATCGCTCTTGAGCAAGCGTATGATAGAATTTCATCGCGCATTTTTATTGGTGGGTTACCGACGTATGTTTTGCCGCCGACAGTCAATATGGTCGTAAGTATCAGCACGTATGAAGAATTAGCGTGTTTCACCCTACCAGATCAAATAGAGCATTTATTTTTGCATATACCGGATAAAACTGCCATCGTGTCGACAGAAGATGCGTTGAATGTTGTCATGCGCATGCGGCATTTTCTGAAAGAAAATCCCGATAATAATATTCTCATCCATTGTAAGCAGGGTCACTCACGCAGCATGATGATGCTAGCGGTGTTGTTGACGGTCGCACCGGAGGAGCATGATTTACCCAGTGACCTCACGCTCGTTGAGGCCTGTGACTATATTCGGCGTAAGCGTAGCTGGGCCCACGTTGAGGAAGATAAATTTAAAAAAGCACAAGAGGTGATTGAACTGTTTCATCGTGTCAAGGATGCGCTACAAAATCCAGTGCCGGTTCATTCTAGCCCCGTTAGTTATTTTAGTTCACTCACGGGAAAAGATGATCTACGTCGCACACGTGAATTTATTCTTTTAGCCACCTTCGCGACCAAGCATAAAATAAAAAAACCCGCTATCGCGTCGGCCATCCAACAATTTCTCATGGATATTCTTCATTCGGTTGACGGAAAGTGGTTTCATGATTTTTCACGGGGTGAGAGCCCATTATTCGCCCTGGCAAAGTCCGGGTCCCGACTCGATCGTTTATTGAATAACTTGGTCGTCCGCATGACTCAGCTCTGGGCTCGGCATGATCGCGGTGATGCCGTCGTAGAGCGAGCCTGTGTTGTCAAATAATTCCAGCTGCCTGTCATCTGGCATCTCTTGAGTTGTCTCAGGCCATATTTTGACCACCCATCGTCATTTTGATGAGTGATTTCGCATCGAGCCAAACAAGAATAGGTTCTGATTTTATGAATTTACACTTATCTGGATTGCCGTACTCTCTGCATGGGCAAGTACCGCATCTTAATATTTCACCGCCTGCTATTAAGTGATAAGATCGTAGATTGTGAAGCACGGAGGCTAATCATATGGATATTCTCTTAATTTTCGTCGCATTCCTCTTTTTCATTCTGTGTTTCGGCCTCATCAAATTTTATGATTCCCTCTCAGGGAGCGACAAATGAATCTTTATTTAATTAGCGGTTTGATTACGGTTGGTTTATTCATTTACCTGGTGATTGTATTGCTGAAACCTGAACTATTTTAATGAATGGAATCACATAGCATGACTGAGATGGGATTATTGCAGATAGCGCTGTACATGATTGTTTTGCTGGCCTGCGTGCAACCGCTAGGCTGGTATATGGCGCGTGTTTATCAAGGCGAACCGTGTGGATTAAATCAGTTATTGGGTGGTCTTGAAAAATTATTTTACCGATTCTGCAGCATTGATGCTTCTGAGGAAATGAGTTGGAAAAAATATTTGTCGACCATGCTCGTTTTCAATGGCATTACTTTCTTATTTGTTTATGTACTGCAGCGTATGCAATTTCACTTGCCTTTGAATCCGCAAGCATTCTCAAACGTTTCTCCCGATTTAGCGTTCAATACCGCTGCAAGTTTTATTACGAATACAAATTGGCAATTATACGCTGGTGAGACAACGATGAGTTATCTCAGCCAAATGCTTGGTTTAACCGTTTTAAATTTCATTTCTGCGGCGACTGGTATGTCATTGTTAATGGCATTAATTCGTGGTATCTCGCGCCGTGAAAGTAGTCATCTCGGCAATTTCTGGATCGACACGGTGCGCGGTGTTCTTTATATTTTATTACCGCTCTCATTGATGCTATCTGTAGCGCTTGCATCGCTGGGTGTGATTCAGAATTTTAAATCCTATCAAACTGTCTCACTCATGCAACCTGTCCGTGTTGAGGGTACGTCTACGTCAGGGCAAACGCTGATTACGCAGCAAGTCCTTCCAATGGGCCCGGTTGCTTCACAGGTGGCGATTAAACAATTAGGTACCAATGGTGGCGGTTTCTTTAATGCGAATTCAGCGCATCCCTTTGAAAATCCAACGCCGCTCACCAACTTTCTAGAAATGTTGGCGATATTATTAATACCCGCTGCGTTTTGTTGCACGTTCGGGATCATGGTTGAAGATAGGCGGCAAGGCTACGCGATATTGGTTGCCATGCTCATTATGTTTATTCCGATGCTAGTCATGGTGGTGATGGCTGAGCAGGCTGGCAATCCTGCATTAACGGCGCTGGGTGTGGATCCTGTCGCACACGCGAATGCTTATTCGGGTGGAAACATGGAGGGTAAGGAAACGCGTTTTGGTATCGTTAGTTCTGCATTGTGGGCTGCTGCCACCACGGCGGCATCGAATGGTTCCGTGAACGCCATGCTTGATTCATTCATGCCTCTTGGCGGCATGGTGCCATTATGGTTGATGCATTTGGGTGAGGTGATTTTCGGCGGAGTTGGTTCTGGTTTGTATGGCATGTTGATGCTGGTCATTATCACGGTTTTTATCACCGGATTAATGGTGGGTCGAACGCCAGAATATTTAGGAAAAAAAATTGAACCCTATGAAATGAAAATGGCCTCGATTGCTGTATTAGTCATGCCTATGTCTGTCTTGATCTCAACGGCCATGGCCGCTATTTCAGTTGACGCATCGGGTGGCGATATTAATCCTGGTGCACATGGCTTTACCGAAATGCTTTACATGTACACATCGTTGGCTAACAACAATGGTAGTGCGTTCGCCGGATTTCAAGTCAATTCAATTTTTAATAACATCGCTGGTGGTTTGATGATGTTAATCAGCCGGTTCTGGATCGCTATTCCAGCGATTGCGATCGCTGGTTCATTGGCGCGTAAAAAGCAGATTCCGAGTAGTACTGGCACCATGGCGACGCACACACCGCTCTTTATTGCCATGCTAGTATTCGTGACATTTATTATTGGTGCTTTATCATTTTTACCGGCGCTTGCTTTAGGCCCAATCGTCGAACATTTGATGCTCTGGGGGCAATATGGCCGTTAAGTCTAATTCAATTTGGGATTGGAAAATTGTGAAGCCTGCGATTAGTCATGCTTTTTCTAAACTTTCGCCGCGGCATCAACTTAAAAATCCTGTCATGTTTACAGTGTATGTCGGATCTATCTTGACAAGTTTCATCTATGTGCGTGCGTTGATGGGGGATGCGGATGCGCCACCCAGCTTTATTTTCATGATTACCGTGTGGTTATGGTTCACTTTGTTATTCGCAAATTTCGCGGAAGCGATGGCCGAAGGTCGAGGTAAAGCGCAAGCGCGTGCCTTACGTCAATCGCGCCGTGCCATCCAGGCTAAAAAACTTGAGAAAGCCAATCGCTACGGCGTCGTGACATTGGTCGAATCTGCGAAACTGCAAACGGGTGACTTGGTGTTAATTGAGGCGGGTGATTTTGTTCCGGGAGATGGCGAGGTGATTGAAGGTATTGCCTCTGTCAATGAAAGTGCAGTGACCGGTGAGAGCGCACCTGTGATCAGAGAAAGCGGCGGTGATCGCAGTGCTGTCACCGGTGGCACGCAAGTGATTTCTGATTGGGTCATTGTCAAAATCACTTCTAATCCCGGTGAAACTTTTATTGATCGCATGATTGCCTTGGTTGAAGGAGCGAAACGACAAAAGACACCGAACGAATTAGCCTTAACTATTTTGCTGGCTGCGCTCACGATTGTTTTCTTGCTGGTGTGTGCAACCTTGCTGCCTTTTTCACTCTATAGTGTCGCGGCGGCGGGTTCAGGCACGGTTGTTAGCATTACCGTTCTCGTCGCTCTTTTTGTATGTTTAGCGCCGACCACGATAGGTGGTTTGTTATCTGCTATCGGAATTGCTGGCATGGATCGCATGATCCAGGCAAATGTGGTGGCTTTGTCTGGGCGTGCCGTCGAAGCGGCTGGAGATGTGGATGTATTATTACTCGATAAAACAGGTACGATTACACTCGGTAATCGTCAGGCAACAGAGTTTATTCCAGCGGAAGGGATTAGTGTGTCACTGCTCGCTGACGCGGCGCAATTGGCATCGCTAGCAGATGAAACACCAGAAGGCCGCAGTATTGTTGTGTTAGCCAAAGAACGTTATGGATTGCGTGGTCGTGAGATTGCAGAATTGCGCGCTTCATTTATTCCTTTTACAGCGCAAACCAGAATGAGTGGCGCGAATCTGCCTGGACGTCAGATTCGTAAAGGTGCCTCAGAAGCGATTAAAGAATACGTACAGCAACAGGGCGGCACGTTTCCAGAGAGTGTGCAAAAAGCAGTGGATATTATTTCCCGTAAAGGTGGAACCGCTTTAGTGGTGGTGGAAGAAAGGCATATTTTAGGTGTGATCCACCTTAAAGATATTGTGAAAGGTGGCATTCGTGAACGTTTTGCGAAATTGCGGCAAATGGGTATAAAAACGATTATGGTAACCGGTGATAATGCCTTAACCGCGGCAGCGATTGCGGGTGAAGCGGGTATCGATGACTTTCTCGCAAATGCGAGACCGGAAGATAAATTACGATTGATCCGACGTTTGCAATCAGAGGGTCATCTGGTTGCAATGACTGGTGATGGTACGAATGATGCGCCGGCGCTTGCGCAGGCAGATGTGGCGGTCGCCATGAACACAGGAACGCAGGCTGCGAAAGAAGCGGGTAATCTAGTTGATCTTGATTCAAATCCGACTAAATTAATCGAAGTGGTTGAGATCGGTAAACAATTATTAATGACGCGTGGCTCCCTGACCACTTTTAGTATTTCTAATGATATCGGTAAATATTTTGCGATATTGCCTGCCGCCTTTGCATCAACGTATCCTGCGTTGAATCAATTAAACATCATGCATCTTGCAACGCCGCACAGTGCCATTTTATCGGCTGTGATATTCAATGCATTGATTATCGTTTTTTTAATACCGCTCGCGCTGCGTGGCGTTGCCTATAAGGCGGCCTCAGCGGCGGCATTATTGCGCGGCAATGTATTGGTCTATGGATTGGGTGGATTAGTCATACCCTTTATCGCGATTAAATTGATTGACTTGGTGTTAGTTGCATTAGGATTATCGGGATGAAAAGTATATTGCATGAAGCTTCATTACAGTTAAAAAGATCGGTATGGCTACTACTTATGCTGATACTGCTGACAGGTGTGATCTATCCAGCGATCGTGACGGTGATAGCGCAGCAGTTTTTTCCTCATCAGGCGAATGGCAGTATGCTTGAAGTGGAGGGTCACGTGATAGGTTCACGTCTCATCGGTCAGTTTTTCAATACGCCAGACTATTTCTGGGGTAGGCCATCGGCAACGTTTGATCATCCTTATAATGCGCTGGCATCGGGTGGTTCGAATAACGGTCCATCGAATCCGCAGTTTATTTTTACCGTGAAAGAGCGAGTCACTTCGGTACGTATCAACACTAAGCCTGAGCTGTTAGTTCCAGTCGATCTCGTCACCAGTTCGGCGAGTGGCTTAGATCCTGACATCAGTCCGTATGCCGCATTTTACCAGGTTGAACGTATCGCCAAAGCAAGACACATCAAACCTGAATTACTCGTTGATCTGATTCAATCGCAAGTGATCCCGCGTACCTTCGGTCTTTTGGGCGAACCTAGAGTGAATGTTGTGATGCTAAATCTTGAGTTAGATAAATTAAGGAGCGCTCATGGAAGAGCACCGTCCAAATCCAGATAAATTGCTAAAGCGTGCCCAGGAAGAAGAGCGGCTTGAAAAACGCGGCAAGCTGAAAATTTACCTGGGTGCAGCCCCGGGAGTGGGTAAGACTCATGAAATGCTGCATGATGCGCTGGCCGAGCGTAACAAGGGATTGGATGTCGTGATTGGTGTCGCTGAGTCGCACGGTCGTAGTGAAATTGATGAAATGTTAAAAGGTTTTGATATTCTCCCGAAACAAATCATTGAATATCACGGTAAACAATTAAAAGAATTTGACCTGGATGGAGCGTTGAAGCGTAGCCCCGGTTTAATTTTAATTGATGAAATGGCGCATTCCAATGTGCCAGGCTTGCGTCATAAAAAGCGCTGGCAGGATATCAAAGAATTATTGGATCGCGGTATTAATGTCTATACCACGCTCAATATTCAACATGTCGAAAGTTTGAATGATGATGTCGCGCAAATTATTCATGCGCCAGTCACTGAGATGGTGCCAGATTCCATGATAGAAATGGCGGACGCCATCGAGTTAGTGGATATACCAACGGATGATTTAATCAAACGCTTGCACGAGGGAAAAGTGTATTTTCCCGAACAGGCGGCGTTAGCCTCTGATTTATTTTTTCGTAAAGGCAATTTGAGTGCTCTACGTGAATTGGCGTTGAGGATGACGGCTGAACGAGTGGGCGCGCAAATATTATCATATCGGCAAGGGCAGGGGATTCGGCACGTCTGGCCTGCCATGGAAAAAATATTAGTGTGTGTCGGAAGTAGTGCCGAGTCGTTGAAATTAATTCGTGCCGCCAAACGTCTCGCTACGAGTTTAAAGGTGAATTGGATCGCTGTTTATGTGGATACGCCAAGCATGAATATGTCTGATGAGGCGCGAAGCGAGGCATTAAAGAATTTACGTTATGCGGAACAGTTTGGTGCCGAGACGCGAGTTTTGACGGGTTATAATATTACTCATGAAATATTAGAATTCGCACGCGAACAAAATGTCACGCAAATCATGATATTCAAAAATTTGCGCCGCCGCTGGAAAAACTTCTTCATGGGTACGATTGCTGATGATATTGTAAAAAACAGCGGTGAAATTGATGTCTATATTATGACGGGCCTCACAGAGAGTGCTAAGCCGTCTCGCTTTCTTGCTTTTAATAAAAATACGACGTGGCAGGATTACGGTCTTGCATTAATGATTGTTGGCTTTCTGACATTATTCAATTTTATTTTATTCCCCTATGTTAAATCCAGTAATTTAGTCATGGTGTATTTGCTAGGCGTTGCTCTTGTGTCATTACGGGGAAGAAGTGGCCCGTCAATTCTCGCGTCGATACTGAGTGTGTTTGCTTACGATGTCTTATTCGTTCCACCTGTCTTTAATTTAAAAATTGCCAATCTCGAAGATATGATTACAGTGTTGGTGATGCTTTCTGTTTCGCAGGTTATTAGCCAATTAACAATATTAACGCGGCGTCAGGCTGATAATGCGCGCCTGATCGAGCGCCAGACCTCTGCCTTATATATGCTAAGCCAACAACTTGCTAGCACACGCGGCGTTGATAAGTTACTGAATGCTGGCATTTCCTATATCGCTAATTTTTTTGAAAGTGAAGTCATTGCTTTGCTGCCAGATAATGATGGCGGCGAATTAGTGATTCGCGCACGAAACCGTACCAGTCAGATTCTCGATGCAAAAGAACAAGGCATTGCACACTGGGTTTTCGAAATGGGTCAAATGGCGGGTGCGGGTACCGATACCCTGTCATTTTCAAAAGCACTTTATCTGCCATTATCAGGCTCGCAGGAAGTGATGGGTGTGTTGCGTGTTTTGCCTGCGGATAGTGATTTATTTATTTCAATCGATAAAATGCATCTTTTAGAGGCTTGTGTGAATCAGATTGCATTGGCATTGGAAGTGGATCGACTGAATGAGCGTAGTCAAGTGGGTGATTTACACACGGAGGTGGATCGCGTGCGGGGTGCGTTGATGCAATCTGTCTCTCATGATTTGCGTAAACCATTAGTCGCGATCATTGGTGCGGCCAGTACTCAAATGGAGCTGGCCAAAACGATGGATGCTCATGCCATCGAAAAAAATGCCAGAGATATTTACGATGAAGCCGAACAGCTCAGTCGCTTGATTAATAATCTTTTGCAAATTACTTATTTCGAAGCGAACCAGGTGAAGCTACAAAAAAATCTTGCGCCTATCGAAGATGTTATCAATTTGGTCATTCACACGGCGGGTAAAAAATTAGCGGGTAGAAAGGTCACGGTGCATGTGCCTGATCAGCCGCCACCCGTTCCCTATGATCAGACCCTAATTCAGGAAGTGTTATTTAATTTAATCGATAACGCGGTCAAGTTTACTGTCGCAGGCACTGACATTGATATCTATGTCAATGTGAATAAAGACAATTTGCAGGTGTGTGTCGATGATTGCGGTCCAGGCATTGTGGCCGATGAAGTGAATATGCTCTTTGAAAAATACTACCGTGGTCGCATGTTAACAACTGAGAGAGGCTTGGGCTTGGGGCTCGCTATTTGTCGCATGGTTATCGAAGCGCACGGCGGCAGAATGTGGGTGGAAAACAAAGTGCGCGGCGGGTCGTCGTTTTGCTTTACCCTGCCGCTACACTGAGGGGTGAGAGCGCTCTCTCAGCCCCTAGTGGACGGTTAGTTCAAAGGCTTTCGATAAGAAGCCAACGTACACGAGTACAACACCTAGCATTAATCCAAACAGACTGAACAAAAATGGAATGTTTTCAATATGCTGTGACATCAAGGCCTTCCATTGTTTGACAAACATGACGCGGAAAATGCCGGCAAAAATCATGCTGAACCCAACCAGGGATACGATAAGATGCCAGTCGAGGTCTCTGCAGTCAGTGAATAACAAGGCCATGCTGCCAAACATGATAGGCAACACGCCGCCCATGATGTAGCCCGTTTCGGTTTTCACCATGTTTCTTGCCATTTGTTGAGCGTCTTCGAGATTGAATAATATGCCGAGTGAGAGGAGAACAGATACGACACCGAACCAGCGTGCGAACATGAGACAAATCATAGAGTTAATCCGTAGTTGGTAAAATAGTTTTCCATTAGTGCAATTCTAGCTACTTAAAATCCTATCATTATATTACAATATAGAAAAGAGAAAATCTCAGGAGCTAATATGGTCTCACGGTTGCTAAAGACTTATACCGCTTTCATGAATTCGGGTTGGTTATCAAAGCTTTGTTTTATAATTGGTTGTGGTGTGTTGATGCTCACGCTGACGGGTTGCAAAGGCGAGATGGTTGGCATGCTCAATCCTAAGGGTCTCATTGCGTATGAAGAACGAAAGTTGTTCTTTGATACCTTGGCACTCATGCTGATTGTCGTGCTGCCTGTTATTATCATGAGTCTAACCTTCATCTATCACTATCAAGCCTCACATCGAATCACGGATTATAAACCTAACTGGAGCCACAGTTATTTCCTTGAAGCTTTGTGGTGGGGGATACCCTGTGTCATTATTTTCATTTTGGGCGTGATGACGTGGCGCAGTTCGCATGAGATGGATCCGTACGCGCGAATTCCAGGCCATGCCGAAAAACCCATCGTCATTCAAGCCATTGCGCTACCGTGGAAATGGTTATTCATTTATCCGGATCAGAAAATTGCGACAGTGAACTACGTTGAAATTCCGGTGGGTCAGCAAGTCGAATTTATCATGACGGTTGATAACGTTCCGATGAGCGCGTTTTTTATTCCCCAATTAGGTAGTCAGATTTACGCGATGGCGGGTATGCAAACTCGCTTGCATTTGTTGGCAAACGAAACCGGTGTGTTTGATGGGTTAAATACGCAATACAATGGCGCTGGTTTTTCAGACATGCATTTTGAAGTGCATGTGGTTCCACCTGAAGAAATGACGAAATGGGTCGCGAACATGAAAAAGTCACCTAACCATCTCACCGAAGAGGCTTATCAGAAACTGTTAGCACCGACGATTGGCGATAAGCCAGTCTTTTATTCCGGTGTAGTCGATGATTTGTTTGGCGACATTCTGCATCTTTATATGCATAGCCTCGGTAGCAGTCATCCGCGCAATGATATTCCTAAATACCAACATCCGACGTCAGAATGAGGAAGTACCATGTTTGAAAAACTATTACTAGGCAACCTGACACTCGAAGCCATTCCTTTTCATAATCCGATCATTATGGCTGCCGGTGGTTTTATGGCGCTGCTATTTCTCGGGGTACTGTTTGCGATCACCTACTATCGTGCTTGGTCCGTCGTCTGGAATGACTGGGTGTGCAGCGTCGACCATAAAAAAATAGGGATCATGTATATCTTGCTCGCAACCGTCATGTTGTTGCGCGGGTTTTCTGATGCACTGTTAATGCGCTCACAGCAGGCACTTGCGGCGGGTACTTCGCAAGGTTATTTACCACCTGAACATTACGACCAAATTTTTACAGCGCACGGCGTCATCATGATTTTCTTTGTTGCGATGCCTTTCATGTTTGGTTTGATGAACATGATTTTACCCTTACAGATTGGCGCGCGTGATGTGGCGTATCCTTATTTGAACTCATTGAGTTTCTGGCTCACCTTTGTTGGCGCGATGTTATGTAATATTTCGCTGGTCGTGGGTGATTTTGCTGGAACAGGTTGGCTTGCTTACCCACCCTTATCCGAAACTTATTATAGTCCGGGTGTGGGCGTTGATTATTATATTTGGGCGTTACAAATTGCCGGTGTGGGCACCTTGCTCGGTGCGATTAACTTTATCGCCACGATTTTCAAAATGCGTTGCAAGGGCATGACCCTCATGAAAATGCCTGTGTTCGTTTGGTCGGTCTTGTGTTCCATGATTTTGGTCGCGCTCGCTTTCCCGGTGCTCACCGTTACCTTGGCGTTACTCGCGTTGGACCGCATGATGGGTATGCATTTCTTCACAGATTTTGGTGGTGGGAATGCGATGATGTTTATCAACCTCATCTGGGTTTGGGGTCATCCCGAAGTTTATATTTTAATATTGCCAGCCTTCGGTATTTTTTCTGAAGTCGTTGCCACATTCAGTCAGAAAAAGTTATTCGGTTACACGACCATGGTTTATGCGATGGCAATCATCACCTTCTTGTCATTCATTGTTTGGCTCCATCACTTCTTTACGATGGGGGCGGGTGCTGATGTCAATGCCTTCTTCGGTGTTGCGACAATGGTGATTGCGATTCCAACCGGTGTGAAAGTGTTTAACTGGTTATTCACCATGTATAAAGGCCGCATTATTCTTGCGACGCCGATGTTATGGGTGACCGCGTTTTTCACCACGTTTGCCATTGGCGGCATGACGGGTGTCATGATGGCAATTCCTCCCGTTGATTTTCAGGTGCATAACAGTCTGTTTTTAATCGCCCACTTTCATAATGTCATTATTGGTGGCGTGTTATTTGGTTATTTTGCGGGTGCGATTTACTGGTTTCCGAAAGCGTTTGGTTTCAAGTTGGATGAAACGTGGGGTAAGCGCGCGTTTTATTGCTGGGTTGTTGGCTTCTATATCGCGTTCATGCCGTTATATGTCCTCGGTCTTGAGGGTGTGATGCGTCGTAACAATCATTATGCCAATACCATGTTCCAGCCTTACTTTATTCTGGCGGCAATGGGTGCCGTGATTATTTTGTTGGGTGTCATCTCGCAGCTGATTCAAGTTTATGTGAGCATCATGAATCGACATGCTTTGCGTGATCATACCGGTGACCCATGGAATGGCCGTACGCTGGAATGGACAACATCCTCGCCGGCGCCGCTGTATAATTTTGCGCATCTTCCTGAGGTGAATGAACTGGATCCATTCTGGGAAGAAAAGCAACGCCAGTTGGCAGAGGGGCGTGTTCACCCGAAAGCCATGCATTATGAACCTATCCACATGCCACGTAACACTGCTACCGGCTTTTTCATCGCCATGTTTGCCGGTGTCGTGGGTTTTGCCTTGATTTGGCAAATGATGCTTCCTGGCATCGTTGGATTTTTAGGTATCTTGGTCACAGTTATATTACGTAGCTTTGCAACAGACATCGATTATTACGTCGATGCTGAGACCGTTAAGAAAACTGAATTGGCTCACATGCGGGAGATCATTTAATGCATGACAATACTCAGGTGGCACACGACCACCACCACGACAGTGACTCAACCGATGTCTTCGGCTTCTGGTTGTATATTTTAACCGATTGCATTTTATTCGGCTCATTGTTTGCAACCTATCTCGTCTTGACAGGCCCTGACACGCCCGGTGAATTTCTAAAAAGTTACGTCAATTTAAAAGACGTTCTCTTGGAAACGTTTTTATTGCTCGCCTCTAACTTCACGTTCTGTTTTGCCATCTTGAGTCTTTATAAAAATAAAGTGGTGCAAACACAGTTCTGGTTGTTAGTAACCTTCCTGTTTGGGGCAGGTTTCGTTGGTATGGAATTAACGGAGTTCGCTCATCTGGCTAGCGAAGGATTCAGATGGGATTTGAGTGGCCATGCATCCGCGTTTTTCACGCTGGTGGGAACTCACGGTTTACATGTCACGGTGGGTTTGATCTGGATACTTTTAATGATCATTCAATTACCCATCATGAAAATTACGTCGGTCACCAAACGACGCATGGCGTATTTGGGGCTCTTCTGGAATTTTCTTGATATCGTCTGGATTTTTGTATTTACAATCGTTTATCTCATGGGAGCGATGTAGCATGGCTGATCACGAAACGAAGCATCCTGATTTTGGTTCTGGTGAAAAAACCTTAGGTATATATACGTTTGGCATTATCAGCTGCGCTATTTTAACCTTGCTTGCATTTTGGGCGGTCATGTCGAGTGGTTACGACAAGATGACCACATTCACCATTATTTATGTGGCAGCTTGTGTGCAGTTTCTTGTGCAGGTTATCTGCTTTCTGCGTTTGAATATGCGAACTGAGCAGTCGCGCATGAATGTCATGTCGCTGATTTTCACCGGCGTCATTTTGGTGTGTGTGATCGTGGGCTCATTGTGGATTATGGCAAATTTAAATTACTACATGGCTCATTAGCCGTCATCGGTCACACCATCTCGCGCAGCTTCGGGTAAGCGTTTTTCCTGGCTGCGCTCACCGTTTCCCCTCTTTGCTTCCTGTTTTGCAACCAACTTGAATCCCCTGTATCATCCGCCAAACTCAACCTCCAACTGCAAAAATAAGGGGAAAATCTGTGCAGTCCATTTCCACAACGTTGCCAGACATCATGCTGATCGGCGTCACCGCGCGTACCAATAATCAAAATGAAATGAACCCGCAAACTGCGAAAATTGGCCCATTGGCTGGTCGATACTGGGGGCAGAATTTGGCAGGTAGCTTGCTGAATCGCAAAACGCCTGGCGTCACGTTCTCGGTCTACACCGATTACGCCAGTAATGAACACGGCGACTACACTTATTTTATCGGTGAAGAAGTCACCTCCTTCGATGATGTGCCAGCTGGTTTTGAAACGCTCACCATTCCGGCTGCCGCGTACCAAAAATTCACCACATCCACCGGCAAGCTGCCGGATATTATCATTCAGGCCTGGATGCATATCTGGCAGATGTCGAAAGATCAATTGGGTGGTCAACGCGCCTATCTTGCCGATTTTGAAAAATACGATCAGCGTGCCAGTGATCCTGCTAACGCAGCAGCGGATATTTACATTGGGTTACAATCAGCATAAATAATATATTCTTAAAAAAACGAGGAGTTTTCCATGCGCATCAGATCCAAACAAACCACGAATTTGTTTCCAAGTCCTGTGAAGGTTTATACCCCTAAAGACTTAAGAGAGGCCATTGAAAAACAGGATCTCGAGTTGTGTCGCAAACTACTGGCATCCAATTTAAACGTGAATAGCTATATTATGATTTCACAGTTACGTGAATCAGCTTATGAAAAACCAGCATTATTGGTCGTCCTCGCTAATTTACATGGTTATGTTGCGCAACCCGCCTTGATGACCGATGAGAGCATAGCATTTTTCACCAGACTTATTCCGTTGATGCTGGACTTGGGTGCTGATGTAGATTTGCCTGCGCGCTATGTCAACGTCGTGAGTGATATGGTGCGACACATGGAGGAGTCATGTCGCACTCTTGCTGAGACGATGTTGCCGGTCATGCGTGTATTTTCGCCTTCACACTCAAATCATTTAGGTGCTGCTTTGCAAGGTGTGATTTCAGCAATGAAAAAAGAAGCGATCGACACGTGCGTTTATGTTCGGATTCAGGATTGGCATTAAATAATATATTGTCGATGATCGCTGCGCGCTTGGTGCGGCGATTACGGCAAGTAGGTGTTGATGGTGTCCAGTAACACATTGGCTGCAATGGGTTTATGTAAAAATGCGACGAAGTGTTCCTGGGACAAGCGTGCTGATTCAATTCGCCCTGAAGAGCCTGAAATAATAATGGCGGGAATATTGGCGCAATTCGGTAATTGTCGAATGCAATGAATGAGCTGTAATCCACTTAAATCTGGAAGAGATAAATCTTCAACAATGATGTGCGGTATGTGATGCTTCAATATATCTAAAGCTGTTTTGGCATTACTGGCCTCCAATAGTTGATAGCCTCCTTTTTCAACTATGTGCCCGTATAATTTCAAGAGCGCGGGATCATCTTCAATCACCATGACGGTCTGCTTTTCCATATCCCTCCTTTTAAATGACGATGTTTTAAATTTCCTTGGTGGTATTACTGATGAGTGGTGCTTTATTCTTCGCTGACTTATCTTGTCTAGCCGGTGTATTCAGATTTTTTTCAATTGGGGTGTAGAGAGCGGGAATCACCACAGGAAAAGACGTTTGATTGAATAGCTTCCACTCCTCCTGAAATAGCTTGTTCATGTCATTCACCATGTGTTGCATGGATTGATGTACCGCTTGCTGCTGTAGCTTCAATTTTTTCACCATGGCTTGTGCTTGTTCCGTGGTGATTTTGACAGAATTGCCAAAGTGCATGATGGTGCTGACTTCCTTGCCATCCTCACCCGAACCCGACGCAACGCTAACCCTGGTTTGTGTCGTGCTGTTATTACCGAGCTCGCTGGATTTGACCCAACCCACATTACCATTTTTGGGATTCGCGATTTTGACCCACGTGCCGTCTTTGGGCGAGTAAATCAGGATGACGCCCGAGGCAGAATTCAGGGTATCGACGATATTCGCTGCCGTGGTGGGGTCGTCGTAGAGGTTGATTGTTTTGGCCGAAGCGGAAGAAAGCAGATTCATAACACAGAATGATAACGCTATGAAAAAATGAATAAAAGCTGAAGATGATACCTTCATGCGTCCTCCCCCTCGCGGTGTGTACAAATAATGCCCACTCTATTACTATAGGCGAAATCTCAAAAATTGCCATGTGCGGCAACCTGCTGATTTTTTGTCTGATATTAAGCCTTAAAAGCGTGCGCTAGCGCCGTTTTCACATCGGGATAGATGAACGTGAAGCCATGCCTTTGCAGGCGCTCTGGGGTCACCGTTTGCCCTGAGAGCAGGAGTTCTTCTCCCATCTGGCCAAACAAAAGTTTCACCACGGGTGCCGGCAGCCACAGCAGGGCGGGCCTATTTAAAGTTTGAGCAAGGGCTTGGTTGAAAGCCTTCTGTGAAACACATTCTGGGGCGGTGAGATTCACGGGGCCCGTGATGTCTGGGTGATTCAAAAGGAACAAAATCGCATTCACAAGGTCGGTCACATCGATCCATGCCAACGGTTGGCGCCCGGAGCCAACGACGGCACCTAGGCCAAATTTGGCCGGTAATTCGAGTTTTTTCAGCATGCCTTCGTGACGTTTCAAGACCACACCGAAGCGTAATAACGTCACAGGGACGTTGGCGGCCAGTGCGGCGGCTTCCCATTGCTTCACTAACTGGCTGGCAAACTCGCCTGGTGCGCTCGGAAGTGGTGAGGATTGTTCGGTGAAAGCTTGGTCGTGGTGAGCGACTTCTTTTTGCAGGCCGTAATAACCAACGGCACTCGCATTATAGAGATGAGGTCGGTGGCTGGTAGCCTTTTTGCACCAGTTCACAAAACGGGTGGTGGCCTCGAGGCGGCTATTCAGAATCGCGGCTTTGACGGTCTCATTCCAGCGATGATCGGCAATATTCGCTCCCGTCAGATTGATGATGGCGCCAACGTCATCGGGTTGGTAATGATCAAGGTCGGTCCACGCAGCGGCTTCGACCTGGTGTTGAAAGAGTTGACCTATTTTGGCCTTATCTCTACCTATTACAACGACCTGATGCTGTGCCGCGAGCAAGGCGGGAATCAGTGCTTGCCCAATTAATCCAGTGCCGCCACCAATCATAATCTTCATGAATGCTTCTCCTTAACCAGATGAATATTTTCTATAAATTACCATGGTTGCAGAATCGTGCCTATTTAATACTGTTCTAAGCTGGTTGTCGGGAATGACAATGATAATCATTGCCAACCTCCATGCAGCCCTGTTACATTTTTTATTGCGACACTCTCGGACTGTACCATCAGGAGTATAAGATATGGATATCTATACCGTTACATTCTGCACGCAAGACCAGGACGTTGGCGCTAATTTTTTGTGGCATACCTTTCTGTTGCTCTCGCGTTTTGATAATGAAACAAAGAAAATGGAAGTTGTGAGTACCTGGGGTTTTTATGGATCACCCTCATCGAATGTAGGCACCATCTGGCATTCCATTAAAATGTTTTTCGCGCTGGATGTCGATTTTCATGGTAATCACGGCAAACTACGCCCAGAAGACATACGTTATCTCGACGCCGGTCGTGGGTTGCATGGTGTGACATTCGAATTAACCAAAGAAAAGTTTATCGAGCTGCAAACCAAATGTGAAAAGATGAGTGAAAACGAATTTCAAGCGATTCGTGATCTTTCAGAACCATTGCACTTGCAGGGTAAACCCAAGCACAAAACACGCAATTATCCGCAAGAAAATCAGTCGCGCCAATTTTTTGAATTGGAATCAGCGGCCGCTAATGAGCAACAACGCTCACCGCGATTGAAAGAATTCAGATTAAGCTTATTTCCAGGTGCCAACACATGCAAAGCGCAGGCGATTAAACTGTTAACGGGTATCGTCACGCCCGAACAAATTGCGCGTGTTACGAGTTGGCATGGTGCGGTATCACGCTTCAGTGGCAAGATGGAAGATATTCATTTACATAGCACCGGTCCTTTGCGCGAGCATAAGAAAGCATCGGGTGAGATCGTGCGATATCGTAGTCATGAAGATGAAGATGTGCGGCTTTTCTGGAGCATGCCACCACAGGAAGTGGAAGTATTGAGTGAAGAGACGCTAGGGTATTTTCAAGTGAACCCTGCATATCGTGACGAGATAAAAAAACTGGTGGGACAGTTACAGCAATTCGAATGGTATTTTATTAACGCGAGTTTTGATAAAAAGCTCGAACCGCTTCGTGAGACCATGTTAACGGCTATTCAGTTGCATTATCAGTCTTTCTCGATGTTGTCACCGAAACCCGTCAAACACCCTGAGCGTATTTGTTCAGGAAAAATAATGAAATGGTTGTTTGCGCCGCAGATGGATGCCTCCGAAAAAATGCTAGTCGAGCAGATCGCTGCTTTGCGCGAGTTCATTGAACGCATTTGTGCGGCGATGATGATGGAATTTCCGGGTGAGGCCTTGCCGCAAATGAATGATGAGCAGATGCTGCAACAAAATATAGAATTACTTGCGCGGTATTTACCGGAACAAAAACAAAGAGAGTTGTGTGCGATTGCTGACATCAATTTTGACGCATCGAAAGACGATGAATACGATTTAGCGCTTTAGTTGAAACCATGCCCGACTTGTTTCAACGACACAAAAAGTCGGGCACGTGTGTTTTGTGCTTATTTGAGCTTTCCAAAAGCAGACATTAATGCACTGCCCATGGAGGTATCCAGCGTTTGTTTTGTCTGCATCTTCGCGGGTTTAACTGGAGCTGACGAGCCACTGCGTGCCGAAGAAGGGACGGGTGCTTCCGTTAATCGCATACTTAATTGCACGCGTTTACGCACGAGATCGACTTCCAGTACTTTCACTTTCACGATATCGCCGACTTTCACCACTTCATTCGGATCTTTAATGAAGCGATCCGCCAACATCGAGATGTGTACCAGGCCATCTTGATGCACGCCGATATCAACAAACGCGCCGAAATTCGCGACATTCGTGACAACACCTTCGAGAATCATGCCTGACGTTAGGTCTTTTAAGTCTTCAATACCATCTTTAAATACAGCTGTTTTAAACTCCGGGCGCGGATCGCGGCCAGGCTTTTCCAATTCGCGGATGATATCGGTGACAGTCGGTAATCCGAAACGTTCGTCGGTGTAATCAGCGGGACGTAAGGTGCGAATGACGGCCGCATTGCCGACAATTTCCTTGATGCCTTTTGCTTGTTTAGCCAGGATGCGTTCCACGACAGCATAAGCTTCCGGGTGCACGGCTGAGGCATCGAGCGGATTGTCGCCATTGCTGATACGTAAAAATCCAGCAGATTGTTCGAAAGCTTTGTCACCTAAGCGTGGTACTTTTTTTAATTGTGTCCGATTCTTAAACGCTCCGTTTTGTTCGCGATAAGCGACAATATTGCTGGCGACGGATTCGTTCAATCCGGCAATACAAGCGAGTAGTGGAACAGATGCCGTATTAATGTCGACACCGACGGCATTCACACAATCTTCCATCACCGCACGTAATGCGCGGGAGAGGCGATGTTGATTGACGTCATGTTGATATTGACCCACACCGATAGACTTGGGGTCGATTTTGATGAGCTCAGCGAGCGGGTCTTGCAAGCGGCGTCCGATCGAGACAGCGCCGCGATAGGTTACATCCAGTGTTGGAAATTCTTGTGAGGCTAATTCGGATGCCGAATACACGGATGCGCCCGCTTCTGATACTACAATGCTGGTGAGCGATAAGGTCGGATAGCGTTTTTTCAATTCAATGACGAGTTTATCTGTTTCACGCGAGGCAGTGCCATTACCGATGCTGATCAAGCTCACGTTGTGGGCGACGCATAACTTGTGCAGGATAGAGATCGAGCCATCCCAGTCGTTGCGCGGCGCATGCGGGAAAATGGTGGTGTTAGCGAGTAACTTGCCGGTGCTGTCAATGACCACGGCTTTGACGCCTGTACGTAGTCCAGGATCAAGGGCTAGCGTGATGTGAGGGCCGGCAGGGGCGGCCATCAGCAAGTGCTTTAAATTATTTGAAAACACTTGAATCGCTTCTTCTTCAGCCGCCATGCGCAATTGTGTTAATAATTCCAATTCTGTTTTCAACGCAATTTTAATGCGGAAAGTGGTGTTCGCCGTTTCAATCAGCCATGGGTCAGCGGCACGATTTTTATTGGCGATGCCAAAACATTGCTGCAGGCTTGCCTGGCAATGATCAATTTGATCGTCGGTGAGTGTCAGGTTGATATATAAAATTTCTTCACGTTGTCCGCGGAATAATGCCAACGCGCGGTGCGAAGGTATTTTTTTGATGGCTTCGGAGTAGGCGAAATAATCAGAGAATTTGTTGCCTTCTAATTCTTTCCCTTTCACGACTTCACTTTTCAGAATGCCATTATCCCAAATATACTGACGTATTGAGCCAAGCAGTGCGGCGTTTTCAGAAAACACTTCCATCAGAATTTGCATCGCACCTTCGAGCGCTTCTTTGATGGTGGTGATGCCGGCTTCTGCATTCAGGTAGGTCATTGCCAGTTGTTCTGGTGCCTGGGTGGGGTCATTCAATAATGTGGTCGCAAGTGGTTCGAGGCCGGCTTCGCGAGCAATTTGGGCCTTGGTGCGGCGTTTGGGTTTGTACGGCAGGTATAAATCTTCGAGCGTCGATTTGCTGTCGGTTTCATGAATGCTTTTCTCAAGCTCAGGGGTCATCTTGCCTTGTTCGGTGATGCTTTTCAGGATGGTCTCGCGTCTATCCTGCAGTTCACGCAAATAGCCAAGGCGCTCTTCAAATAGCCTAAGCTGGGTGTCTGTCAGCCCGCCAGTCGCTTCTTTGCGATAGCGTGATATAAACGGCACGGTGGCGCCGCCATCCAGTAATTCTATAACGGCATCGACCTGCTGGGTGTGGATGCTTAATTCGGTGGCGAGTTTTTGTGCTAAATTCATGATGTCCTCAAGCTGATGATTGTCCTATTCCGAAGGGCGGTCATTCTAACTGAAATGTCGTGAAAAACCAGCTTATTAGAGTAGCCGCAAGACTGGGCTCGCAAAGTCGGCAAAACATAGGTTAGTATCTAGAATGACTAATGGCCATAAAAGGGAATTTATAGATGTCCTCACCTCATTTACTGAAATTATCCCGACTTGAAAATCTGACTGATGGTATTTTTGCAATCGCCATGACGATTATGGTTTTGAATTTGCACGTACCAGCGCATGAGGCGACAAAAGATATTTTGCCTCTGATTAAAAATGACCTATACACTAACCTCATTATTTATGTGGGTAGTTTTGCGATTTTAGGCACGCACTGGATCGCCATGAATTTTCAATGGGGTTTGCTCGATCATCTTAACAGGGTCTATTTGTGGGTGAATATGTATTATCTGACGGTGATTTGCATTGTGCCATTTTCAGCGAATTTACTCGGAGAATATCCTTTCAGTAAAGACAGTATCTATTTTTACGCGGGAAATCTAATTGCCTGCAGTATCGGTCAAATTATTGCATTAGAGTGCGCGCACCGTTATCAATTATACAAAGCGAGTTATACGCATGCGATACGGACGGCGGCATTAGGCCGCATTTTGATTGCGCCGCCTATCTATATCGCGGCCATGATTGTTGCACAATGGAGTATTATGTTGGCTTTTATTTTGCTGGTGGTGCCGACGATCATTTATATTATTCCTGGTAAAATTGATCGCTTTGAAGGTGTGTAGTCGTCTATTAAAACGGAGAGTGTCATGGAAGCGAGAGGTGATATGCCGCTGGTGGGCGATCATGCAGATGGGTTGCTGAGCGAAATCATGTTGCCATTCGCGCATCCGAAAGTTCGTCTTGAAGATTTGAATGCTGACGGTCGATTATTATCAAGTGATGAGGTTGCCAAGGTTTTCGCCTTCATTGAAGCCAAGCGTCATCATGGCGATCAAACAGCGGGGAAGAAACCTGATAGATCAAAAAAAAGTTCTCATCTTGCGGCGCGCTACAAGAAGAAAGATATCGGTATTCAATACGGCATTATTTTTTTTGAAGACGAAACTTTTGCAATCTATCGCGGTGTGAAACAAAACTGTCATCTTGGGTCGGGCGGTTTTGGTTATGCCAAGCTGGTGCAAAATATCGTGACGGGCGAGTGGGCTGTTTTGAAGTGCGGAGCGGCCATTAAAGATGACGATCAGGAATATCTGCTGCTGAAACGAGTTGATATGGGGATAGGCCAGTTAGATCGCATCGCGGGGCATAACAGTGAGTTTGTGCGCGCGCAGCAGCGTGTACACCCGTCGTACTACGAGATGAATCAAAGTAATATTGTGATGAAGCTCGCACCTGGTGTGCCGGTGTCAGATTTGGTGGCCGCTCAATATTCACTGTCTGATGTTCAGCTACTACAAATCATTATTCAGATATTAATCGCTTACCGGCAGCTTGAATCAGAAAAAATTATTCACGGCGATTTGAAGATGAATAATCTTTTTTATGATTTTGTTTCAAATAAGGTTGTCATCATTGATTTTGGAGCCTCCGCGCAAAAGCCATGGTTCAGAAGTGGTGCCAAGCGCAACCTTATTTTAACGGAAGGTTATTACGCGCCAGAGTTGGAGCATGTCCAAGGTAAACGTAAGTATCTTTACACCAGGGAAACCGATATTTTTGCTTTGGGTATGACGATCATTTATCTGTTGCGTGACACAGAAGAAGACCGATCCTGCTCTCGTATCACCGATCTCGTCATGCGCCATAAGATACTGGATTACTGTCGCGATGTCATGTGTCACCCTGAGCCCCAAAAGCGTTTGAGTGTGGGGCAGGCTATCCAGTTTTTTGAGAACATCCTGAAACTACAGTTTAACCTTTTACCTAAGCCCTTTCATAAGGTGGGTTTGCTGGCAGTGGATGAGTATCGCCAATTACTCGCGGATATGGAGGCGGCAGAGCGTGAAAGTGCAATCGCTCCAGTGAAGCTCTCGAATCATTCTTCGGGTGTTGAGCGATTATTTAAGAATATCACGACGGGGCTTGCCAACTTAATTTGGGGTAGGTTGGGTGAGAGTGAGGTACCCACCATTCAAAATAATTTGCCTTCACCGGCGCAGGCGTCGTTGGAATTGGCTGAAAATCGTTATGATAAATTCATAAATATTTTACGGCAGTTCGATGAAATCTGGTTCGTTGATTCTGAATTGCGTACTCAGCGAGACTATATCGATATCAGGCAGCGGCTAGAAAAGCGAAAGGTACCTGTAGGATCGCGTTGCTTTGTTTTAAATGGGTTGCCGGTGCAGGCGCAAATTGATGCCGTTCAGGATAAGCTGTGTCACGAAGGCTCGTCGAAGTGGAATAAATATTATTTTACGACCATGCGTGACCATCCCATTAACTTGAATGAGACGCAGCGCGCAACGCTTCAGGTGATGAAGATCAGTGCTGACATGACGACGGCTGAAGTGAATAGACTGATTGATGATTATTCATTGCGCGAAATAAAGTGCGAGTACGAATACATCACAGCGCAATTAAAATCATTGGGAACTAATTATAAGTCAGGGTCGGCTCATGGTGGTCTCATTTCAGTTGAGATATTGTCGGCAGTGGTAGAGATTGAGAGTTGTTACAAGCAGCGCCAATTAACTTATGAGCGCTTACAGGGTTTTCTACAGCATTTGAAAGTCAGGGTCAGAGAGTTGGAAGCTTCATCAGGGCTTTCTTCTCCACGATTACAACCTTCCCGTCATCCTCGCTCATTATTTGGATCGAAATCATTTGCGAATAGTGAGGCATGTCTTGCTCTCGCTAATCTGGAAAATCACGTGCAGGCTTGGGTGAAGTCATATCCGTAATCAGCCCGCGTAGACGGGCTGATTAACACTTTTAATTGCAAACCGTCGTGCTATTGACCCATGTACCTTGCACATTACTTTTCGAAGAGACTTGCTGGCAATTTTTGTAATACTTGCCATTGTAAAGATAGTTGTAATACACACCACCCACAAAATACAACCAATAAGCACCGTTGTTTGAGTAGCGATAATAATTGCCGTTATTATAGTAATTATAATATTGACCATTATGGTAGTAGTTGTAACGTTGTCCGTTATGATAATAATTTCCGTTTCTGATGTTTTGTGCACGGTTATTATTATTTGCACGACCAACATTATTGTAATGGCTGACACTGCCCCCGCGATTTGCAATATGGCCACCACCACGATGTCCGCCACCATGAACACCGCGAGCGTTGGTGAGGTAGGGTAATGTCATTAACGTTGTTGCGGTTATTATAACGATCAATGCTTTGATGCAATGACGTTTGTGGCTCATGGTGAATCTCCCTGATGTGTGATTATTTTTATATCACTATTATAACCCGGACACGTTATCGTCGGGAAAATGCTTTGAGGATAGTCGAGAATTATGATGATATTTCAGTTGCTTGCATGAGCGAAAATGTACTGCTGCCAGCATTGCGAGCGAAGTGCAACTATCTAGCCATTAAGTTAACACTGATTATATTATCCGTGTAAAATCAGTCACTCATGGCTACTTCAAGTGTTATTGTAGAAATCGTCATTGCGAGCGCAGCGAAGCAAACCAGCTGTTAACATTACTGCGGACTAACTACTTGGATACAATATATGTATTCTGAGTACGTAATCTAATGCTGTTCTTTTGCCGCAGTTGGGCTGGTTTGCTTCGCTGCGCTCGCAATGACGATTCCAGCAGCATTGCCCTAGCGGCAGGTACAAATATTCATCGCTGCTTATTTTCGCTCAAAGGCCTGCGACTGCGTAGAGGTAGGCTGATGCGCATTGATGGCCTCTTTGCATAACCTGCCTTCCAATATTCGCTTCGTTACTTGTGCCGCCGTTTGTCCATCCTCATTTTTAACACCGACATTAATCCGCTTATCCTGGAGTAGACGCTTCACGCACTCGACATGTCCACGCTCTGCCGCATCATGCAAGGCGGTGTAGCCAACATTATCTTGAAGATTAACTTGTAGTTTGGGATCCGCTAAAAATAATTCCAGGACTTCGGCGTCATCCATGGAGGTTGCCATAAAAATAAGCGGCTCACTCGTTGCGATTCGTGCATTCACATCAATGCCTGGTGTCTTAAAGAGTAACTGAATAATCCCGAGGCGCGTCGTTCTTTCATGGGCGGATTTTCTTGGTAGCTGTAAGATCGCTTCAGCTAGAGGAGAGTTGCCATAGTGTTCACTGAATTGAACGACTCTCAGCGTAGGATCAGCGAGTAGACAGCCGCGTACTGCACGTTCATCGTGACAGCGAATAGCTAGGATGAGTTTGTCGACGGGTTGTTTGATAACACCTGGATCGCGTTTGAGAAATTGTTCGAAATAGGCAAGATCGGCTTCACGTTGCTTTTGGAGTCCGGACATTTCACGTTGAAGCGTCTCGTCTTCTAAGCTTTCCATGGCTGAATCACCACGATGTGGGCGTTTAAATAACGTGAGCGGGTTATCAATCAAATCGCGTGCAATATTCATTTTGCCATGCTTTAACGCAAGCTCAAGTGGGCTGATGCCATTAACATCTTGTCTGGCAGGATTAGCGCCGCCGTAGTAGATTAACGTGCGGACATTGTCTGTATGACCGCCGGCAGCGGCAGCGTGTAGCGCGCTTTGCAGGTTGTGCGTCGATCTTTCAACAGATGCTGGGTGCGCTTCTATCACTGCGGATAATATTTTAGGATCTCTGGATGCGGCGTAAAAAGTACTATATTCACTAGGTTTGACGCCAGCTTTCAACATGGCAAGGACTAGCGGTAGATCATTGGCTTTGATTGCCTGGTCCAGGGCATTATCGTACAGAGAGCGTTCGACGTATGCGCCGTGTTTCACCAGTAGCTCGACCATTTCCGGTGTTTTAGCGTGGCATAAGGGTTCCATGTCATGCCAGTCCGTCATGTTCACGACATCAGGGACGTGGTTTAAAATGAGTTCTGTCTGATCTAAATTATTATTCATCACAGCAAGGTGGCAGAGATGATAGCCTTGAAAGACTTGGTCTTCCTTCTTCCATGTTTTCAGGTTGTCTAGGTCTTCTAGCTTCAGCCCGTTCGCAAGCACTTTTCCTAGTAAAGCGACTCTTAAATTAAATACTGGATTGACGGTGACGCCGATGGCTTTCATGCTCGCCGTAAATTTTGCATTATCTTTGCGTGCAATTTGCAATTTCCATTCGGCCAGCATGACTTCCATCTGTAATATTTCAAGTTGTGCCTCAGTCTTGAAGTGATCCCTGATTAAGGTCGCGGCCAGTGCCAGGTTATCTCCGGGGATGAGTCGTGTTAATATCAGTCGCATTAAAATATGCGGCAGGATAGGGTTGTTGTGATAGCGTTTGAGATATTCTTGTAAGTAATAATTTTCGAAAAACGATAAAGTGTCTGCGTAGATTTCATTTGCGGGTTTGTCAGGCAGAAAGAGTTGATAGATCGGCAACAAGGCGATCCGTCTGCTTTCAAAGCTACAATTGCCAACAGTTTGGAATTTACCTTTATGTTTATTTTTGAGCTTTAATCCCAGTACGGCGTGTAAGTCGCCCTGAATATAGGTTTTACGATTGTGTTTCGTTGAGTCGCCAAGCAATATATTAATGACATCAGCTGTCAGATTTTCAGGTTTACTTATTTCGTATTCTTCAGTCGTGGCATCGGTACTGCAACCACCGCCATTACTGCGATACAGCGTGTTGCCGCGAATGACGAGGCTAATGGCGTGCTCGCTCCAGCCTGTGATGATTTCAAGGCCATGCTGCGCTGAATCTTTCAGCATCGCTGCGATGATATCTTGTTTCGGAATGTTCAATACGTCTTTGTAGTAGTTCGACCAGGAACATAACTCTGAATAACGATAGGCTTTCACAGCTATATTGCGTGCTTGCTGAATCGCATCGCTGTATTCCGTAAACTTCCCCGATTCGCGACAGTGTTTCACGTAGGCATTCATGAGGTGAATCAGGAACCAGCCGGAGATAGAGGAGTTGCTGCCAGTGAGTTCAAAACTTTCATCGATGTCCGGTGCGCTGCCTTCGAGTGAAAACAAGTGCGCTAACATTTTGGTATCGTGTTTGCATGTCTTGTTAACTTTCTTCCGTAGCAGACCTTCTTCGAGTGCGAGCACATCTTCGTCAAAGCAATCCAGTGTTAACACTCCTTTGAGTTTGGCAAGATGTATTTCGCTCATGGCGGCCATATATTCTGCGCTTTCGGGTGGTGTTAATGCTGCAATATGTTCGGCGACTCTTTCCATGTTTGGTTGTTGAGTCTCGCTTAACTTTTTCAATGCCTCGTCACTGTAGTAGTCTTTGCCTTTAATCATGCATATCGCCATCAAGCGATTGATATCAATGGTGGTGCCGTATTCCAATAATGAGAATATCGCTTTTTTTAATATTTCACTCTTGATGACTCCTTTGCCATATTCCTCTAAAATTTCACTGGCTGCTTTCTCGAGTGCCTGATCTCCCTCGGGTAGAGTTTTTAATATCTCGATGATTTTCGTGGCCTCGTAACTGTAGTTGTCACGAATTTTGAAAAGTGAACATACGAGCGATTGATTGTCGGTAAGGTTTTCAAGGATGACCGTTGGCTTTTTTCGTAAGATTGCGTGTAGCATTTTAAGATCATTGCTGCTGACATATTTTTCGTTAAAGATCAAATCGAGACAAGATTTCCCCGTTAGATTCCTTTGTAAGAGATTAATGCCATTTTCAGCCAGTAATCCGCAAATCTCTTCTCTATCGCAGGGTCGATGGATCATCGTGAGATGGGCAAAATTATTTCCGTCTGCATCGAGTGCATTGATGTTGAATTTTTTATTACTACAAAATGATTTAACGATGTTGGATAGTTTAAACTTTTTGGCAGCGATAGCAGCAGCTAGTGCACTTTGACCCTTTTCATCAACGATATTAGGATCGGTTTCTCCGCGCTTAAGCAGCTCATGCATAAATTCATATACATACATGAGATCTTCTTTGACTAGGTAATGAATCAGCTTGCCATGTTTGCTCGTGGTTTGCTCCGGATCAAAATGCGGGTGCTTCAATAATTGTGTGACGGTCGTATCTTGAAAGTGAAATTTGCGAGATAGCACTTTTTCAACGAGCGTGACGCCTTTCGCATCTGTTAAGTTGAGTTTAAGTTGGTTATCGCTAAGGAGTGTCCCCAGCGCTTTGTAGAGATAGGACGAGGTTGAATCTAGATAATGTTCAAAAACACTGATTTCTTGCGCATTCACGGCATTGATATCAGCGCCTGCTTTAATCAGATCAGTCAGATACCATTCAAAATAATATTCATTTAAGTGAATCGAGTCACGGTAGACGTGAAGAAGTGATTCGCCTTCTATTGTCTTGTCGTTGAATGCAAACCCCGCTTCTTCCAGTTTCTTGAGCGGTAATTCTGGGTATTTTGTGTCGTTGAGAATGTCTAGCAGCTTTCTACTGGTCATAGCGGTTCGCCCGTCTTTTTTATGTTATATCATACCGTTACGGCTGATTAGCAGGATGATAGTCATCGTTAGTTGGTAAATGATAGCAGATGTTGATTAAGCGCAGATTAAGGGCTTGGTAACGCTTTGGTTAGCATGATCGACCAACAGGGCCAGATTGTGGCCCTGTTGGTCGATGACTTCTATAGACCTGCCGGTAAAAAATTCTCTTCTGAGTGCTCGTGTGTGAGTGATGCATTATCATCCGACGAAGCAGCATGTAAGGACTTATCCGCTAATTTTCCACCCCAGAAACAATTTCTGAAGTTCTGACCCCACGTCATGCGGTCTGGAACATTATAAAGATCGGCCGGAACCTTATCGTTATTGTTTGCTATGTAATTGCGAACGAAGATGGCGATCTGGCTGATTCTTCTGTGATCATCTTCCATATCTTGCACGGTCCCGAAAGCGCCAACGGTAAATTTATCTTTGACGCGTTGAATAGCATCACTATATTCAGCCGAATCAAAAAATCCTGCTTTATTGTCGGATTTATAATAACTATTCAGCAATTCTTTCAAAACGTTTTCCGTCAGAGAATTCAAATTCAATTTAACTGATTTGAAAAAGAATAATGACACTTTTTCTTTACCAGTGCCGTCAGTTTGAATCTGCGTGCCGGGTACAAATTTCCCTGTTCCATTCAGTGATGAAAATAGATTTTTAAATTTCTGATTGATCACAACGTCTGTGTTGACTGGTGCTTTGAATATGGTAAAGCGATCAGCGCGACCGCACAATTTGAAGAAGGCGGTAATCGGTGATAACACAATCATCAGTGCTGCAGCGAGGACCATCGGCACTTTTTTCGCGACAAAGATGAGTGTCGCAATCGGTGCCACAATAACGGCTGCTGCGACGTAACCAAATACCCCTAATGCTTTTTCAGTCCCTGGCCGTTCATCGCCACCGAGACCTTCAAACCAGTGTCGATGTCCGGCGCCATTTAACAAGGAGCCGGCGAGTGCGCGGAATGAGAAGAGAGAATTTTCAGTGAAGGAGAAAATTCCTCTCACGGCCCATACCCCGAGTGCAGCGATGCTGCCAATAACTGCGCCAAGAATATAGCCAACACCGCCGAAGAGAATTTTTTTCACCGGGTGGCGATCATCTTCTGGTTTGTCGAAAGTAATTTTATATTTCAAATCACCAAATTCATCTCTGGCATCGGAAGTGGCGAAGTTCCACATCGCCGCAAATATCCGTCCAAATGAACGAGCAGAATGATAAATTAAATTAAATATTCCGCGCACGGCAAATGTGATGGTAGCGGCTACTAGACCAAATGCTATACCTGCTAGATAACCAACACCGCCAAAGATAAAGGTACGCACTGGCCCGCGTTCAGAGTTGTATAGACCGCTTGCCACGGCTTTACCATCAAAACTTTCTCTTCCAACCGTAGCGGCGAAGGAGAAAAATGTTGAAAACACACCGCCAGCTGAAAGTAGTGACTCCTTGTGAATATTTTTTAAGATGCGTAAGCCAAAGATGACCGCTGCTGCGGCCGCACCTAATGCTGCACCCACGACGTAACCGACACCACCGAAGGCAAATCGTTTGACGGGATGGCGGTCATCATCAACGAGACTAGTGGTCACCCAATCACGGTCCCAGCTTTCATCGCCGACGTGGTAGGCAAAGCGTGTCATCATCTGAAACATTCTGCCTAATGAGCGCAGGGAGTGATAAATGGTATTGAAGATGCCTCGTACCGCAAAAATGGCGACAGCGGCCACTCCGCCCACTGCGGCACCGAGTATGTAACCGATGCCGCCAAAACCAAAGCGTTTGAAGGCGTGGCGGTTGGCGTGATCGTCAACGAGGGGTTGGGTAATGTAGTTAGTGTCGTAATTTTTTCCGCCGATATTCGCGGCAAAGCGTGTCATGGTTGTAAACAAGCTGCCGAATGATCGCAAGGAGTGGTATAGGAAGTTAAAGATTCCACGTACTGCAAATATAGCGACAGCGGCAACTCCCCCCACGGCGGCGCCAAGGATATAACCGATCCCACCAAAACCAAATTGTTTGACGGGATTGCGGTCGTCCTGGGTGATGCTGCTGGTAATGTAATCCGCGCTGCCGTTTTTGCCACCAATGTTAGCGGCGAACCGCGTGACTAACATAAACATGCTGCTGAATGAGCGCATGGTGTGATACATGAGGTTGAATAGGCCACGTACCGCAAATACCACTGCCGCCGCGATTCCGCCGGCAACGAAACCCAATATCGTACCGAGGCCACCCAATAAATAAGCTTTCGTCCAGGGACGATCAGAATCTTCTAATTCAATTTTTTGTTGGTCTTTTTCAGAGTCTTTGCGTCCGACTGACGTTGCAAAATTCCATGGAAGTGCAAACGAGCGACCGAATGAGCGTGCGGAATGATAGAAGAAATTAAAAATGCCGCGTGACGCTAAGGATAGGAAGGTTGTTAGGCTACCGACAAGAGTACCGAGTACATAACCAATGCCGCCGAATACATATCTCTTTATCCAGTGACGATCATCTTCAGGGCTGATCGCGATGTGATATTCATATTCGCCATCATTGTTGCGCTTGTCGGAGGCGGCAATATTCCAGAACCCTGCAAACGTGCGACCGAACGAACGTCCCGAGTGATAAAATAAGTTGAAAATCCCGCGTACGACAAAGGTGGCGGCTGCCGCAACGCTGCCTGCAACGGCACCCAGTGCATAACCGATTGCGCCAAAGCCAAAGCGTTTAACTTCATGGCGTTTGTCATCCGTGATGCTGCTCAGCATGTGGGTCGTGTCCGAATATTTGCCGCCGATGGTGGCTGAAAATCGGAAGAACATCATAAACAGGCTGCGGAATGAAAGTGCTGAATGATAAAAGAGATTAAATACACCGCGTACCGCAAAAACAGCTGCCGCGGCAATCCCGCCCGTGACTGCGCCGAGCGCGTAACCAATACCACCAAAGCCAAAGCGTTTAACGGGATGACGGTCATCATTCACAAGGCCACCGACGATGTCCGTGTCCGCGTAATGTTTGCCACCAATATTAACAGCGAATTTCCAAAGCGTTGCAAACATTCGACCAAACGAACGTGCTGAATGATAAAAAAGATTAAACACACCACGTACGGCTAAAACAATCGTTGCTGCGACGCTACCTGCGGCGAGGCCGAGTGCGTAACCGATGCCACCAAAACCAAATCGTTTGACGGGGTGACGCTTGTCATTGTCTATGGTGCTGACAATGTCAGTGGCATCAAAATTTTTGCCGCCAATATTTTTAGCAAACTTCCAAAGTGTCGCAAAGAGGCTGCCAAATGAGCGTGCGGAATGATAAAAGAGATTATAAATGCCACGTGCGGCGAACACAGTGAGTGCGGTCACGCTGCCGATGACGCCGCCGAGAATATAACCAATGCCACCGAAAACATATTTTCTAACCCAGTGGCGCTCATCATTCTCGAGTTCAATTTTATAATCATCTTTTTCAGATTCTTTGCGACCGACAGAAGTTGAAATATTCCAGAATCCGGCAAAGGTACGACCGAATGAACGGCTTGAATGATAAATTAAATTAAACATGCCACGTGCAGCTAGAATAGCCAGCGCTGAAATGCCGCCAATTACACCACCTAAGGCATAGCCGAGTCCGCCAATCACGCGTTTGGCCGTGTGTCTGGTATCGTGCAAGCCAAATTTATAAACATGACTGCCATCTTCGTACGTGGCATCTGAAGTGACGCCATCGACGATAGCTGTCCACGCGAAGACAAATGATTTTAAGGTATTTGAGATAAATCTTCCGAAAGCAATGACTGCTGCAACGGGCAATGCAATGGCAGCGCCGATGAGGTAGCCCGGTGCACCGTAAAGGTTGCGGATGAGGCCGCGCTCGTCGTTGCCGGTATCGATGCCGAGCACGCGGGGATAGCCGACTGTTTTATTCGTGCAATCGAGGCGTGGCAAATTGGCCACGTGTGCAAAGCCTTTCACGGCGGAGGTGATGCTGTTGCCGATTAAGGGGATCCAGGTAAACGAGGAGATGATCGTTGGAACAATGATAGGCAGAAAGAGAATGCCGATGCCGATTTTATTGGAATAATTCTTAAAAGGCGTTGGTTCGCCGGCGTCGTGGTGATAAATTTCATTTTCGATCGGAAAAGTGTGCTGGCCGATTAAGTGATAAGAAGTGCGCATGGTATTGCGGCTGTAGACCAGGCCATCGCCACAGGCGGCTTTGATCGATTGACCAAAATGGGTGAGGGCTTCTCCTAGCTCAGTCATGGCTGCATTAAAGGAGGCTTTGAGGTCTTGTACGGCTGCTCTGGAATCCATGGCCACTTCTCGCTTTATTTTTGGTTAGATTATGTGCTAATATTGCACAAACTTTGCGAAAGACTACCATAATAGATCATTCAAGACAATTATAAACGGGGAGTAGATGTATGAAAATGATTCAACTGAGCGAGCCAACCGTATTTGCAGATTTGAATAAGGCTGAAGAAAAAGAAGCGAATTTCGAACGTTCCGAAATTGCAGTTAAGCCATTGAAATACAAACATTTCCGTTCTGTTATGCAGTTTCCCGAAGCCGATCAGATGCACCACTTAATGATGGTGTTGACCGGTCTTAGTGAAGATGATTTGGGCGAGCTTTGCCCCGGCGATGCAGCAATTGTCTCCGGTATGGTTTTTGATTCCATGAAAGAATACATGCAGCTTGGCAAGAAAATCGTCCAGGGCATGAACTAAGTCTATTTAACTGATCGCTACGTATGCCGTGCAACAATCGATGTTTCTGGTGTGCGTAGCGCCATCTTCTGATCCGTCTCTCTCAAGCGATTTCTCGCAAACAATAATAACCCATGGGTATTGATGTGCCGCGATGGCAGGACTTGCACGCGTATGCTCGGATCGTAATATTCGCTATCTACCAACACGATGGTCTTGTGTAAATGCGGGGCGGCATGGAGCGCGGCGATATAAGCTCTGCTGTCATCTACTTCGACTATCGTGACGTTTTGTTTGGGGTCAAATAGAAATTGCAGTTGATGTAATTTCCCATTCGCGTTGGCATCCAGTAGTTCGCGAAAAGTATGCGGATTGCGCGTCTTCATCAATACTTCAACCATCAATGTCTGAGTCACTGCCTCCGGATATCGATGCGCGAGTGCTTCCAGTTCAATCACGTGCGCATGCTGGATGGCAAGTGTTGCGAGCATGATGGCTTCGTCGGCCGTCAATGACTGGCGCTGCAGTGAGGCCAGGAAAATAGCTTCACGTTTGGCATCTGATGTCAGGCAATTTTTCAAAAAACTCACCGTGCTGATGTGGCTCGTTTTGGGTGGTGGAGTGAAGGTAGGTTTCATGGTGACGGGCAGGGGTCTTTCTTGGCGTATCAAGAAGGCGGCGGCGCCGAGGCTAACACCCGCCACAACAGTGGCAGGTAACGCGTACGATGAAAAAAATAATTGACCGAGGGCGGTCTTTACACCTCTGCTATAGCTCATATCGACTCCTTGATGGCGGTTCTGAAAAATCAGTTTTGCAGGGAATAAGGCAAAAACGCAATCGCGATTTTATCAATCTGCCAATTAAAGAGTGATAATGACCGATTATGCCTTATTAGTGCCCATAAATGATGGTTATGTTTAAAAGATTATTATTTAGAAAAAATTTAATAGCTATATAATCATTGATAACAACTATTGAATTGCGGGTATTGAGTGAACATTACCATCGATATAATAGGCGCTTTGTTGTCGGTCATAAGCGGCTATTTTTACATCAAGGAAAAGCCAGTTGCCTGGTTGATTAGTCTCATTGCTATTCCCTTCGACGTCATCATGGATTTGAGTATTGGTGTGTATGCCGACCTCTTTCTCCAGTTCACTTATTTCGTCTTGCTTCTCTACGGCTGGTATTCCTGGCGCAATGGTGCAACCGTGGAAGAGGGCTTGCCCATTATGCGCATTAGCGCGAAGCAAGTTTCGTTCTTCGGCGTCATTGCTATTTTAACCGTTGGTGCCATCTGGATGTGCCTCACCAGTTACACGAATTCTGAAGTTGCCCTCCTCGATGCCACCGTGACCTGTCTCAGTTTAGTCGCCTCCTGGTTGCTCTGCCGCAAAGTTATGGAATCCTGGTTATTGTGGATTTTCGTCGATTGTCTGTATGTCTCACTCTATGTTTACAAAGCGATGCCGTTTCATGGGCTCATGTCGTTATTTGACGCGGGCGTTTGTGTGATGGGGTATATGTACTGGATGCGTGAACATGGCAGTGCGTCGGCGGCAAGCGCTGCGCCAACCGAGACGGCGGCGCCATTGTCGATTAACATCGCTGATGCGCTGACGCAGGGTGAAAGCTAGGGCGTGAGCACGAACCTCAATTCCCGCGCCGACGAGCGGGGCGATGGGTGAGGGTAACCTGTTGGCTATCCAATCGTGGTTGTTGTTGCTCCGTTGAATCTTCACTTGATGTGGATGGCGATTGAGGCATTCCCGACAATGGGGGTGTTTGTCCGGGACTTAATGCTTGATGAACACTTGCATGCGTGCCGTTAACTTTTTCAGCGCTTCTCGATGCTTGATCTGCCTTTTTATTTTGCCCAAACGTATTTTTTAAAAAGTTAATCACGCCTGCCCATCCTGTCGTCGTCAGTAATCCACCGGCTACACAGCCTGCAATCGCGAGGCCAAAAAACACCGGAGTGAGTACGGAGCCAAATCCGCCAGTGATGGCGGCGATGCCGAGTGAAAGAATGGCGGCACCTACAAAAATCAGGGCGATGGAAAGGTTTCGCACCCACGTACGGGGTGGAAGAGCAGGTGGTTGAATAACGCTATCCTCGGCGTCTACTTGTTCTTCGATACCCTCATCCGATTCGCTTTCACTGCTGATACGCTGTTTTGCGTCATTTTCTTCTTCTGCGTCGGTTTCTATAGCGTCCGCGCCAACTTGAAAAAATCGCTCGTAGTCATCCACTTCATTTTGCGTGATTGCGAAATATTCAGGTGTCACCCGTGTGGCATCTAAATTTCTGTGTAAGGCTGCCAGCATGTAATAGCCGCATTGCCATTTATCACTCAATCCCTGCCAGCCGCGATGTGTCGATGTCACTTCTGTTAAATCGGTGATGGCGGCTGCGGCGCCGCTTTCAGCGTATAACCAAGCTCTTGCTGTCCCCATGGAGTCTTCCATGTGCGCCGTGTTGTGTGTGACTTTCCCGTAGATAAAATGCCTGGATGAAAATGGCAGCGGAATTCGAAAGCCATTCGATTCGCAAATAAAAAAATGTTTAATGATTTGTGCGGATGGAATGTCTGGGTGTTTTATTTTGATTTGTTGATCGACGTACTCTCTAATTTCTTTTAGCGGCAGTGTTGTGTTGGCGAGTGAGAGTGGGTTTTCATTATCTTTACCCGGATAATAAAGAACGTGATATTGATCCTCAGCCTCATCGGTTTTTTTTCGATAGATGCGCGCACGTTCCGTGGTGCCGCCATGGTCATCACCATGAATGACGGCGATGCATTCGTATTCAGGATAGCTCGCGAAAACGCCTAGCGCGGCAGCGTAAACAGCTAGCGGCTTTAATTGGGTGCCCCGAGAAAAGGCCGGATTTCTTTGCATGTTATGAAACTCTTTATAATTATTATTTGGTAAAAGTATAACAGGCCAGTCCTTAAGGGATCGTTAACGGGGTTGGATGACAAAATGTCGCGGGCCGAATGGCGTGTTTTTTTACGCTCCATTCGGCCGGACGTGACAGTTGTGAGTGGGGTAAGACTGCTTATAGGTGGGGCGTAATATTGACTGGGTCACCTTCATTCGTGCCAAGGACTGTTATCGCAATCTGACCTGATTGAGGTCTCATCCCCTCATCCACATTCATCTTTAGCATCGTATCTGTATCCATAAACTCAACGTCACCATTTGGTTTAATGAAGACGGAGCGTTTATCTTTTTGGGCTTTCAGCGCAATAACTTGCTTGATCATGCGGATGATTTCTTGCACGGCTTTTTGCATATTGGGTTTGTCGGTGACTTCATCACTACCACGGATCACGACCAGTGCCATGAGTGCCGAGCGACGTTCATGATTGTAAATCAGTGGGTTAGCTTGGTTTTCAAGTAAATGGCGCATGATTTCCAGGCGGCTGGTTAATGCGCCGTCAGTGGATTGAATGGCGGCGATCAAGGGTGTGTTGCCCTGGCTATCTTGGACGTTAATCTCTGCCTTGCTGGATACCAGGAATTTCACTACCTGCACGTGACCTTTTTTGGCTGCCCAGTGTAAGGCAGTTTTGGCAGAGCCGGGACCCGCGCTATTCACATCAATGCCTTCTTTTGCCAGCTCTTGTACTTAGGCAAGTTTACCGTCACAGGCAGCTTGTCGTAATGCTTTGGCTTTTTCGTTCGGATCAATAATTTTTGATGCTCGCATAATGATACCCTCGCTATTTTTGTTATGATGATGCGTCATGGTTGTGACGGGTATGTTACACGGACAAGCGGCGTCGGCCAACCCTTGCCATTTTTCTAATCAATTGAGTGACATAGGTTAAGTTATTAAGGAAACTTATGTGGTACAAAATCACGGGTGCAGCGGTTGAGTTGCGAATCTTCGCGAAGCCGAATGCCAAACGTAGTGAAATTATCGGTGTCACTGACAACGGTCTTTGTATTGCGTTAAAAGCGCGCCCACAAGAGGGCGAGGCGAATATTGAATTAATTGCTTTTTTAGCCAAGCGCTTTCATATCCCTAAGCGCGACATATGCTTGCGACGGGGTGATGCCGCGCGACATAAAGCGCTGATTTTACCTCTCAATCAAGAGCTCAAAGCCTTTATCGAGGCCAGCGAGTCAACCCCACCAAAGTAACAGGCTTGTACCCCTGCCTAACATTAATGCTATAATTGCCCATCATTTACTTACGATTAAATAGGCAACCGCCATGACCATTCACGATGATAGCCTCACTCCGGAAAAATCTGAGTTAGGCAAAAAAACCCGTTATGAAGCGCAATATAATCCTGAGCTATTATTCCCGATTCCGCGTCAGGCTAAGCGCGCAGAGCTTGGTCTTGGTAACGATTTACCTTTTTACGGCATCGATACCTGGAATCATTACGAAGTGTCGTGGCTGGATCAAAAAGGCAAGCCGATTGTCGCGATCGCCGAAATCATTTACGACTGTGAGTCACCGAATATCATCGAATCCAAATCGATGAAGTTATATTTTAACTCCTTCAATAACACCAAATGCAAAAGCGTTGATAATGCTATTGCCATGATGCAGCGCGATTTGTCTGAGCGTGTGGGTGCTGAAGTGAAGGTTAAAATCAAACTGCTTAGCGAAATGAAAAATGTAAAAATTGCGACGCACATGCTCGGTACCTCCATCGATGATCTCGAAGTGGAATGCAAAGAGTACAAAGTGAACCCCGCATTGTTGACCGTTGAGAAAGGTGTCGTTGAGGAAGTTCTTTGCACGGACTTGTTAAAGTCCAATTGCCTCGTCACTCATCAGCCAGACTGGTGCAGTGTGCAAATTACTTATAAAGGCAAAAAAATCAACCGTGAAAATTTATTAAAATATATTGTCTCGTTCCGTAACGATAATGAATTTCACGAGCAATGCATCGAGAAAATTTTCATTCACATTATGCAGCACTGCAAGCCACAAGCATTAACCGTCTACGGTCGCTCCACGCGTCGTGGTGGTCTTGATATTAATTCGTATCGCTCTACGCAGAAGCTCGATGGGAAAGTTGAAAACACGAGATTGTGTCGGCAGTAGTTTGTTGTTGAGGCTGGGCCCGAGAAAAACGTCGGGCCCGCACAGATCGGTTAGCGGATGTTATCTTCAATCACGTCAAATTTACATTTCTTCAATTCAACCAGCTTGGTCTTGTGAATGAATTTATAGCCGAGATATAGCGTCAGAAATAACGGCAAACCAATATACGTCACGACAACCCCTGACCAGTCAATTTGCTCTTCGCTGAAAGCGCGGAAGTTCTGCCCGAGAATAATAATCACACAAAGGGTAAAGGCAATGAGCGGTGCATACGGGTAGCCTTTTGCCACATACGGTAATTTCGCCAAGTCTTTTCCTTGCGCGATATAAGCTTTACGGAAACGATAATGACTAATGGCGATGCCTAACCAGGCGATAAAACCGGATAAGCTCGATGCGCTGATTAACCAGAAATACACTTTACCATTGCCAAAATACGAGCTTAAAAACGCGAGCATGGCGACGAGTGTGGTAGCACAGAGTGCGGCCATCGGCACGCCACGTTTATTCACATGAGCAAATATTTTCGGTACATGACCTTTTTCGGCGAGATACCACAGCATGCGGGTTGAGGCATACATGCCGGAATTTCCCGCAGATAAAATGGCAATTAAAATTACGGCATTCACAACGCTCGCGGCATAAGTAATGCCGTATTGTTTGAAGACTAGCGTGAAGGGGCTAACTTCCACATTCGAGCCTGCCAGTTGTGGATCGGTGTAAGGGATAAGGAGCGTGATGACCAGGATGGATAAAATAAAAAATAAGAGAATACGCCAGAACACCTGCTTCACTGCTTTTGGAATGTTTTCGCCGGGGTTTTCACTTTCACCCGCTGCGATGCCTATCAGTTCGGTGCCTTGAAAGGCAAAGCCGGCAATCATAAAAGCACTTAAAATATTGATGTAACCGCCGTGGAAGGGGCCGTCGCCAATCGTCCAGTTACTAAATCCACCCGCTTGATATTGTGTCGCACCCAGCCAAATCGCGGTGCCGGCGATAATGAAAATAATAATCACGCTGACTTTAATAAATGAAAACCAGTATTCCGCCGTGCCAAACCCGCGCGATGACAAAGCATTGAACCCTGTTACGATCGCTAGAAATGCTGCGCACCAGATAAACGAAGAGCTGTCCGGAAACCAGTAATGCATGATGAGTGAGGCGGCGGCTATTTCTGAGGCAATGGTGATCGCCCAGTTGTACCAATAATTCCATCCCAATGCGTAACCCAGTGCCGGGTCAACAAATCGTTCCGCGTAAATATAAAATGAACCGGTGCTTGGCATATAGGCCGACATTTCGCCGAGGCTCGTCATTAAAAAATAAACCATGATGCCGGTCAGGATGAAGGCAACCATGGTTCCGCCTGGGCCTGCCAAATGAATAGCGTTACCGCTAGCCAGAAAAATACCCGTGCCGATTGAGCCGCCAATGGCAATCATGCTGAGCATACGGGTGCTGATGTTGCGATGTAATTTTTGTGGTGGTGCGGCAAGTTCTTCCGTTGAGCTGTACATGGGATGGGTGTTGCCTTATGCGTGTGTATTTATTGCGCAATATACCTTAATTTGGCTTTTGGGGCAATAGTTAATCCAGCCGCGCTATTTCGTTTTGGCGCGGCCGCGAGCTTTGACGGGCTTTTTATCATGGCGTTGTTGTAAGTAGTCAACGGTGATGGCGCAGACCAGATCGCCGCAGACGTTGGTCATGGTGCGAAAACGATCGAGAATGCGGTCGAAAGGTAAGAGTAAACCGATGGCTGAGGTGGGTACGTTCACACTGCGTAAGACCATGACCATGGTGATGAGGCCGCCTTCTGGAATGCCTGTTGCGCCCATGCCGGCGAGAATGGCGGTAATGAACACGCCAATTTGTGAAAAGATCGATAAATGCAAACCCAGAATCTGGCAAAAGAAGAGGGCGGAGACGGCTTCGTACATGGCGGTGCCTGCGAGATTAATGGTGGTAGCCAATGGCAGGACGAAGCGCGCGACGTCATCACTGACATTTTGCTCTTTGGCGACAATCATGGTGACCGGTAAGGTTGCCATGGAGCTTGAGGTGGCAAAAGCGGTGATTAAGGCATTCGAGGCGCTTCTAAAAAAAACGCGCGGACTTTTTTTGGTGAGGAGTGTCGCGAGTGCAATCTGCCAACTAATTTGTAAGATTAATCCGCTCAAGAAGATCACAATAAAAAATACCATGCCCGCCAGACTCTTTAGCAGTAAATTCTCAAGTGATGCTTCAGCGACGGCAGCGCCAAGTAATGAAAATAAGCCAATGGGTGTCAGATACATTAACCACAAAATCATTTTAATTAAAATATTGCGCAGGCCAACGAAAAATTCGATGACCGGTGCCGCTGTTTTGCCAACGGCGATGGCGGCAAGCGAGAAGACAATGCTGAAAAATACAATCGGCATGATTTCATATTTGGCGGCGGCAGCGATGATATTGGGTGGAAAGAGCGAGAGCAGGTAGCGTGATAAGGGCATGGGTGCAATATCGGCCGGTGTCGCATTCGCGAGAATCAGGTTGGGTGGAATGCCAACACCGGGTTGGAAGACGTTTAATAAGACAAGGCCGATGGTCACCGCGATGGAGACGCTGAGTAGCACGTAGCCCAGGGTGAAAACGCCAATCGAGCTTAAGCGGTCCACGCCGCCAATCGAGGTGATGGCGCTGACGAGGGCGCAAAAAATAAGCGGTAATACGATTAATTTCAATAGGTTGATGAAGAGCTGGCCTATCCATTGCAGTTCAAGCATTTTGGAAGGGAATTCAATGCCGAAGAATATACCGAGAGCCATACTGACCAAAATCCAGGTCAACATATTGTTTTTGATCTTCATGAGTGGTTTCACCTTCCGTGGCAAGTTTTTTTATTATACAGGACTTGGGCTAGTGATGGCTATTCTTGCCGATTATTTATGCAAATTTTCCGAGCCTTCATAGGTGCTGACGCGGTTGCCGCCGAGGTTTTTGGCGGTATAGCACGCGGCGTCGGCGCGGCTTAATAATTCCTCAAAGCTCATGGATTTGGGTTTGAAGTTGACTAAGCCAATGCTCGCGCCTATCACGTAGGTATGATGATCCCAAATAAATCGATAGTTTTTGATTTTATCGATCAGGTTGTTGCCGAGGGTGATGGCGTTTTCCAGGGTGCAGTCGGGGAGGATGATCGCAAATTCGTCGCCTCCCAGGCGTGCGACGGTGTCAGTGGTGCGGACATTGTCACAAAGCATTTCTGCCACGCGGCGCAATAGTTCGTCGCCTGCGGCATGGCCGGCATTGTCGTTCACGGTTTTGAAATTATCGAGATCCACGAAATAAAATGAATTGGTATGTTTCGCGGCGCGTACATCGCCAATTAATGCTTTCAGTTTTAATTCAATTTCACGGCGATTCAAAAGACCGGTTAATACATCGTGAGTAGCCTGGTGTTTTAATTCTGCTTGTAGATTACGGTTGGTGGTGACGTCTTGTAACACGAGCACGCAGCCTGCGATTTCACCCGTCGGTAAAATAATCGGTGCAGCAGAATCCTGAATGTAATAACGCGAACCAATGTGGTTAATCAGAATACCTTCTTCTTTGAAATAATGCGTTTGACGTTTTTGCAGGCAAATATCAATCGGGTTTTCGAGTAACTCGCCGGTCAGTTCAGAAATGATTTTACAATTTTCATAGAGACGTTTCCCGATCGCAATGTGTGCTTGGCATCCGATCAGTTGTTCGGCAATCGGATTGATGAAGGTAATAATGCCGAGCTCGTCGGTCACAATCACCGCATCGCCAATCGCTTTCAGTGTGGTGCTCAAACGTTCCTTTTCCGTGTAGAGTTCGTGCAGCATGAGTTTTTCATTGGTGACATCCCAGTTCATGCCTAGCATAGTGGTGGCGTTACCTTTTGCATCGCGCAATACGTGTGCTTTGGCGGCGATCCAGCGTGTTTTGCCATTCGTTAGCAAAACACGAAATTGCGTATCGAACACGCTAGAACCAGTAATGGCCTGATTGAATTCGGCGAGGGCGCGTTGATAGTCCTCCGGATGGACGCGTGATTCCCATGCGCGAAAATTATGAGTGAATTCGTTATGTTTCACATCATAGATTTCAAACATGCGCTCGTCCCAGGTGAGAATATTGGTGATGATATCAAAATTGAAGATGCCGATTTTTCCTGCATCGATCGCGAGCTGTAAGCGCTGGGATAGCTTCTCGGTTTCTGCTTCGGCATTTTTAATATTGTCTATATCCGTATACGTACCGATCAGTCGCGCTGCTTTGTTGTCGGGTGTGCGCATGATGACTTTGCCACGACCAAGAAACCATTTATAGCTACCATCTTTGCAGCGCATGCGGTGTTCGCAGATAAATTCATCTTTTTCACCGCTTAAATGTTCCTGCAGATTTTTATAAAATTCCTGACTTTCATCGGGGTGAATGCGTGATAGCCATTCATCGGGTGAGTTCGTGATGTCGCCCTCTTCGTGGCCGAGCATGGTGATCCACATGTGTGAATAATACATATTGTTGAGATTGATATCCCAATCCCATGTGCCCTGGCTACCGCCTTCGAGTGAAAACTTCCAGCGTTGTTCGCTTTCGTGCAGCGCGGATTCCATGTTGTTGCGTTGATCGATCAAGATGGCAATGATTAATGCGGGAACGAGTGTGATACACATCAACAGAAAACTGTAGCTGATTAATTCCGGCATGGTTGAGTATTGAGTGTTGGTGTTAATCGCGATGATATTTAACGTATAAACCGATGAGATGCTAAAACAGGTTAGACAAGTGCCGACCACGCCGAGTTTGAATGCAGCATAGAGTAAGGGCATTAATATCATGATAAAGCGAATTTGCTCATAGCGCGTGCTAATGACGGTGATAGACATCGCAATCGCTATGACAATCGCTAATTCGGTTAATTTGCCGGGTAATAGTAATTTTTTGACACGATCTTTCGTACAGGCAAGTCCAAGCGGTACGATGGCCATCATCGCGAGTAAGTCTATTGTGAACCAACTGAAGGCGATGATCGCAGCGCTGGTGTCCCAGCGTAAGCCGACGGTCATGATGGTGGCGATAATGGCGGAGGTCAGGCATCCGGCCGGAATGGCGATGGCAATCATGGTGGTGACTTGGTTAAAGCCCGATAGATAGATCGGCTCGTCGTTGTTGCGATGAATGGACAAAATGGGAATCAATACTTCAATACTATTCGCGCATGCGTAAGTGATGGCAGTCAGGGTCGTTGCGCCGCTTAAATAGTTGGCGACGATATTGGCGAGGAGGCCAATTGTAAAATATTGCCAGGTGAGGCTTGCGCGACTTCTAAAAATAAAAATCAGCAAAATGGCATTCACGACCCAGATGGCCGCGTAATGACTTTTGTTGGCAAAATAAATACTGAGGATGGCAAACGTAAAGCAGGTGATTCCCGCGTAACCAACCAGCGCGGAGGGACTTGTGACAATGTCCTTGATATGTTGGCTAGTACGCTGATTCATTTCGAAATTCCTTTTTACCGTGATCATTGTCTTACTTTGGGCCAACATCCCTATTTTAATCCAATTGGTGGTGGCGTGAAAGATGGATTTTCTGGCGGCTCTTCAACTTTTCATTTCTTGTTTGTGGTATGATGGAAATCACAGCTACATTCGCGAGGACTCATGATCGCAATTCCTTTCAAACCAGCCTGGTGGCTTCGAAATTCTCACTTGCAGACCTTGTGGCCTGCTGTGCTACGCAAACGTAAATTAAAAGCTAACGTTAAACTTTTGCGCGAACGCCTAGAATTACCGGATGGTGATTTCCTCGATCTTGACTGGATCAATAAAGAGGCGAAAGGTCCTATTGTTATCATTCTGCACGGCTTCGAAGGTTCTGTTAATTCTCATTATGCGAAAGGAATGTTGAGCACGATTAACCAACACGGATGGCGTGGTGTCTTCATGCATTTTCGTGGTTGCAGTGGTGTGCATAACCGTTTGTCGCGCAGTTATCATTCCGGTGATACCAGTGATCTTGCTTATATTGTCGATACATTAAAGCGGCGTGAACCCGAAACAGAATTGGCTGCAATTGGCTATTCGCTGGGTGGCAATGTGTTACTGAAGTGGCTGGGTGAAACCGGCAAGCTCAATCCGCTGAAGGCTGCGATTGCGGTATCTGTGCCGTTCGAATTGAAAAAAGCAGCGAAACGGATTGATATGGGTTTCTCAAAATTTTACCAGTGGTATTTTCTGCGTTGTCTGCGCGGACGTTTACAGCAAAAATTCAATGCTGTTCCTCCGCCGCTCGATCCCTCTTTTCTTTATTCCGTTGCGACGATTCGCGAGTTTGATAATAGCTTCACTGCGCCGCTCTATGGATTTCGCGATGCAGATGAATATTATAATGCTTCCAGCAGTCGCCAATTTTTGCGTTTTATTCATGTTCCGACCTTGCTGTTGCATGCGAAAGATGATCCATTCATGACGGAAGATGTCATTCCCGCTGCGCATGAAATTTCTCCCATGGTCAAACTCGAGGTGACAGAATGCGGCGGTCACGTGGGTTTTGTGTCGGGAAAATATCCCTGGCGCCCTGTTTATTGGCTGGAAGAACGCACCCCATTATTTTTTAGGGAATTTTTAACAAATTCCTGATTGTGTGTTAACAAAAAATCGGGTAACTTGCTGCTCGCTCATCTTGAATATAACGGACGATCTTCATGCTAATGTTTATTCTCTTTTTAACCGGCCTTTTGGCGGGTACCGTCGACGCCATCGCTGGCGGTGGTGGTTTAATCAGTGTGCCCGTGTTATTGAGTGTGGGGCTGCCGCCGCACGTTGCTTTTGGCACAAATAAATTACAAGGTTCAATCGGTACACTCGTTGCTGCGCGTCGTTATTGGCAGGCGGGGTGGGTGTCGTTGCGCGATGTTTATCTCGGTGTGTTTTTTGGTTTGTTGGGAGCTGTTGCCGGTGCCGTGACGAACCAGCTGATGAGCAGCGAAATACTGAAACAGATCGCGCCTATCATGCTCGGCATTATTTTCATTTATACCTTGCTCTCCCCGCGTCTTGGGCATCAAGATCAACATCCGCGTATCAGTCATTTTCTGTTTTATACCGTATTCGGTTTTGCGCTGGCCTTTTACGATGGTTTCTTCGGGCCAGGTTCGGGTTCATTCTGGGTTTTCTTGCTGATGTTTTTTCTCGGATTTAATCTTATCAAGGCAACCGCTTATACCAAGATTTTCAATTTAAATAGCAGTCTGATTGCCGTGGTCTGCTTTGCGGTAGGTAGTAACATCGATTATAAAGTTGGCGCGTGCATGGCGGCCGGACAAATTATCGGCGGGCAATTGGGCGCAAATCTTGCCATCAGCAAAGGTGCCGCTTTAATTCGACCCTTATTTTTAGTGATGATGTTTGTGACGATCGCCTCGCTTGCTTATCGCAGCTACGGGAACAATCTGCTTGAGTGGTTGACAGTGAAAAATCATGTGGCCACGTATCTGCCTGTGCTGGTGGCGGTGTTGCTGGTCAGTGCGATCCTCGTGATCAAGCGTTTGCAACAGGGAAACAATCTGGACTATGATAGCCAGCCTTAAGGCTTCAGTTAGGCTAACATGAGTTTCTTTGCAGATTTATCTATTTTCCGACGTAATCCTAATTATGGTTTTTTGTATGCGGGGCAATTCATCTCCTTTTTTGGTACGATGATGACCAGCGTCGCGCTCCCTTACCAAATTTATACGCAAACCCATTCTGTTCTCATGGTGGGTTTTCTCAGTCTAGCCCAGTTAATTCCTATCTTGTTTACCGCTTTATTGGGGGGCGTTTTTGCCGATCGCTATCATCGTCGTAAGTTGTTGTTAATCGCTGAATTATTTATGGCTGCGGGGAGTTTGACCTTGGCGCTAAATGCCAGTTTTGCCGAGCCGCATATCTGGTTGGTCTTTGTCACGGCCATCTTGATGTCAGCTTTTAATGGTCTGCATCGTCCGGCGTTAGACAGTATTGTGCAGCAGATCGTAGCGCGCAGTGATTTGCAAACGGTTAGTGCGCTCGGTTCTTTCAAATTTAGTGCGGGCATGATTATTGGCCCGGCAGTCGGTGGTTTAATATTGGCTAATGCCGGTTTAATGGTGACGTACCTCGCCGATATGTTGACCTTTTCGGTCTCGCTGGGTGCCTTGCTCATGATGAGCCATATCCCAAAACCTGAAATCGAACACGATGAGCCGGTATTTGCTTCACTGAAAACGGGGTTGAAATATGCCGTCTCGCGCCAAGAGTTGGTAGGCACCTATGTGGTCGATTTTGTTGCCATGATATTTGGCATGCCCAATGCGCTCTTCCCGGCGATGGCGCAAACTTTCGGTGGGGCGCAGGCCCTCGGTATGCTGTATTCGGCTCCGGCTGTTGGGGCATTACTGGTGTCATTAATGAGTGGCTGGTCTGTTCACATCAAACGTCATGGTGTTGCGGTGGCGATATCGGCCATGTTGTGGGGTTTTGCGATTATTGGGTTCGGTCTATCGACCAATTTCATGTTGGCCTTATTTTTCCTGGCGCTGGCGGGTGGTTTTGATGCCGTGAGCGGTATCTTCCGCGGCACGATGTGGAATCAAACTATTCCTAACAAGCTGCGTGGTCGCATGGCAGGTATCGAGATGATCAGCTACTTAAGTGGCCCGCGCCTTGGGGACACCGAAGCTTCCATGGTGGCCGCTGCCTTTGGCATTACGGCATCCATTGTTTCCGGTGGCGTCTTGTGTGTGGCTGGCGTGGTCGTTTGTTGTGCATTTCTCCCAAAATTCTGGCGGTATCATTCTGAGCATTCATGATAAAATGGTGAGTTAGCTAATCAGATGGAGTTAGGGATATGCTCGCTTTAGATCTGGAATGGATGCTGAATAATTTTGGTTTAGCGATGTTTTGTGTCGCCATCGGTTTTATTTTGCTGCATAAAGTTCTTGTCCGCAACAAGGTGGCAAGCGATGAAATCGTCTACCGCTGGATGGCTTTATTTCCCTTGGGTGTGACGGGTATTTACGCGTTCGTGATGCATGCATTTTATCCGCAGATTGCTGATGCTGCGATTGGTTGGAGCGCGAGTCCGTTTGAATATGAAGTCGCTGTGGCTGATTTGGCGCTTGGGGTAGTGGCCGTGTTATCGTTCAACGCTAGTTTCGGTTTTCGTTTAGCCGCTGTGCTTGCGAATGTTATCTTCTTACTCGGTGCTGCATTCAATCATATTTATTTAATGTTGGTGCAGGGGAATTATGATGTTGGCAACGCTGGCTCGTGGTTGTGGCTGGATGATCTGGTTCTGCCGTTAATCATGCTTCTCTGTATTATTTCACTCAGTAAACAAAAGAAATGATGACTGGATTTTTCGATGGTGTTTATTATCTTTTTGCCGGGTTTGGCTTGATCACCAAGCCTGGCATTAAACGTTTTGTTCTGATTCCACTGCTTATTAATATTGTTTTATTTACCTTACTATTTGTGGTGCTGAAACATTACCTGGTCGACTTGAATGCGTGGGTCACCAGCTTTCTGCCGACATGGTTGCAGTGGCTTGGTATGATTGTTTGGCTATTATTTTTTCTGGGATTTTTCCTGATATTCGTTTATGCCTTCGCCGCGCTGGGTGCTGTGATTGCCGCGCCATTTAATGGATTACTGGCGGCTGAGGTTGAAGCTTTTTTAACGGGTGTGGCGCCGGATGAACGCGGGATGTTTGCCACGATTAAAGATATGCCGCGGGTGGTCGGTCGACAATTTTCAATTGTCTTTTATTATTTGCCGCGCGCTATATTGATTTTGTTTTTGTATTTTATTCCTGTGATCCACTGGTTTGCCATGATGCTCTGGTTTCTATTTTCAGCCTGGTTTTTGGCGTTGCAGTATCTCGATTTTCCAACAGATAATCATCGTGTGCCGCTGCGCGAAGTGCGTGCCTGGTTGCAGGCACGCCGTTCAGTGACCTTAGGATTTGGAGTCAGCTTGCTGTGTGTGATGTCTATTCCAGGACTGAATTTATTTGCGATTCCTGCCGCGGCGGCTGGCGCTGCAAAATTTTGGGTCGAGGAAAACCGCAGCGCCGGATCACTTCGCGCGCTGCGCACTCATTAATTTCGCGACGGTTCGTAGCGCCGAGAGAATCACGCCCACGGTGACGGCCAAAATTAAATCTGTTAACACCGTCATCACAAAGGTTGCTTGTAAAACAAAAGCATCATAACGATGCTGGGATCGTGTGATGTGAATAAAATGCGGCAAATCGCTCATATTGTAAGCCACGACAAATAAAATGGCGGCAAGCGAACATAGCGGAACATTCGCAGCAAGCGGTGCGAGTAACACAATGACAAGAATCAGGAAGACGGAATGCATGACGGCTGCAATGGGTGCATTGCCGCCATTATTGACATTCGTCGCCGTACGGGCAATCGCGCCGGTTGCGGCAAATCCGCCGAATAGTGGAACCAGAATATTCGCCAGACCTTGGCCAATCAATTCCTGATTAGAGTGATGTTTGGTGCCTGCCATATTATCCGCTGCAGCAGCCGAGAGTAGTGACTCAATCGCACCCAGTAATGCAATGGAGAAAGCAGGGCCGATTAATTCCAGTAGTCGCGCGGTGGTAATGTCTGGAATTTGTAAGTCTGGCAAATGATTGGGAATGCCGCCAAACACGCTACCGATGGTGGCAACATTGTCAAATTGAAACACCATTTGTATGAGCGTGGCTGCGGCCATGGCGGCCAATGGGCCGGGAATATGCCGGGTCACTTTCTTGGTATAAATCACCAGCAGCAAACTCATGATGGCCATGAGTGTGGTGGTGACGTTGAGTGATGGCAGGCTGGTGAGAGCCGCGGAGAGTTTCTGAATGAAGCTGGCATCCAAGGCGGTGTGGATCGGTAGTCCGAAGAAATCTTTTAACTGGCCGGTAAAAATAATGAAACCAATGCCGGCGGTGAAGCCAGTGATGACGGTGTCCGGAATGAATTTAATGACGCTGCCCATGCGTGTCAGTCCCATGACAATTAACAGGATGCCTGCCATTAAGGTAGCAATTTGCAGTCCGCTAATCCCGTAGCGAGCTGTGATACTGGCTAGAATAACCACGAAGGCGCCGGTTGGGCCGGCAATTTGGACGCGGCTGCCGCCGAAGAGTCCGACAAAGAGTGCGGCGATAATAGCCGTATAAATTCCTTGCTCAGGTTTTGCGCCAGAGGCGATAGCAAATGCCATGGCGAGCGGGAGGGCGACGATGCCGACAATCAATCCCGCAGAAATGTTGGGCCACCAGTTATGGCGCTGTAGTAGTCCGGCTCGATAGGCATCCAGAATGGCGATCATGTTTTAATCCTCGGGCGTTATGATTTTATTAGAATTTATGGTGAGGCATTTGACGATTTGCTGTTTGTGCAGTAAATTCGTTGCCATTATAAATAATTAATATAAGACGCAAGTATAAACCATGACGCCGATTCTGAATATTGCTGGCTATAAATTTATTGAGCTTACCCAACTCGAGACGCTGCGCGAACATTTATTGCAGCTTTGCGAGGTCGCGGCGCTGAAAGGAACCATTCTTTTGAGTAGCGAGGGTATTAATATCAGTCTTGCTGGTGCTGAGCCGGCGGTGCGCTCATTCATGGTGGCGCTCGGGCAGGATGAGCGTTTCACCGATATGCGCTTTCATCAAACTTTTTCCGAAGCGCAGCCGTTTCAGCAGCTGAAAGTAAAGCTCAAAAATGAAATTATCACGCTGCGCCAGGGTGATGTGGCGCCTTTGCAGTGTGATCGCGCGCAAGCGATTTCACCGGCAGAATTGAAGCTATGGCTAGATGAAAAACGCGATATCACCTTGCTCGATACACGCAATGATTATGAATATCGCTTTGGTACATTCGCCGGCGCAGTGAATTTATATTTGCAAAATTTTGGCGAGCTGCCGGATGCGATAGCTAATCTTGATAAACAAAAGCCGCTCGTGATGTTTTGCACGGGCGGTATTCGCTGTGAAAAAGCGGCATTATTGATGGAGCGCCACGGTTTTACCGATGTCTATCAACTTGATGGCGGTATCCTCGGTTATTTTGCCGAAGTTGGTGGCGCACATTACGAGGGCGAATGCTTTGTGTTTGATGAGCGTGTCGCACTGGCTCCGGATTTAAAAGCCCACGGCACGAAGCAGTGCCGTTCTTGTCAGGGTCCGGTTGAGGCTTGTGAGTTAGGTTGCCGGAGTTGTGCGGCTTAGCGGTTTCTCGCCACGCCCCCTAAAATTTGATAAAATATCTCTCATCTTATTCAAGAGATATTCCATGTCTGTCATTGGGTTAAAGCGATTTCTGTTGCTCACGGGTTGTGTCGTGCTTGCGATGTCCGGGCTTGCTTATGCAGAGGGTCGTCGCGCTGATCCCTCTCTTAATTTTCTCGCGCTGGCCGATATCCATTTTGATCCTTATGTCACTTGTTACCGACAGGCCGCAAAGCCATGTTCAACGCTGGCGCGTTTGCGTGCCGCGCCGGCTAGTCAGTGGCCGCAAATTCTGGCGGAGGTCGATCATGGTGAGCCGGGTTATCGGCAGGATACCAATTATCTTCTCTTGCAAAATACGCTAGGTGAAGCGAGCCGCGCCGCATTGAAGCGCGACGTCGATTTCGTTTTAGTGTTAGGTGATACGCTGGGTCATGATTTTCGGCATTATTATCGGAAATTTAGCGCAGATGATTCAGAGAGTGGATTTCAGGCTTTTGCCAAGAAAACGCTTGAATTTCTAAATCGGGAGTTGTCAGAAGCTTTTCCTGGCATCAATGTTTTTATGGTGACCGGAAATAACGATACGTATTCGCCGGATTATCAATCGGTGCCTGCTGGAAATTTCTTTCGTGATATGGCATCAGTCTGGTCGACGCTCATTCAAAACCCGAAGGATCGTGCCACGATGCGTAGCGAATTTTCCCGTGTCGGATATTATGCGCTGACCATTCCTGACCATCCCTCGTTACGTCTCGTTGTTTTAAATTCGGTATTATTTTCGGAAAAATCACGCGGCAAGCGATCGGCGGCAGCGGCTGATGCGCAATTAGATTGGTTGCATGAGCAGTTGCAGCAGGCTAAAGATCAGCAACAGCAAGTATTGCTCGCGCTACATATTCCGCCCAGGGTGGATGCGTATGCGACGCGCCGCTGGCGTCTTTTTACGGTCCAGCAATTTTGGCGGGCGCAGTATTTGCAGCGGTTTCAGGAAGAGATGGCTGAGTTTTATCCGGAAATTGTCGATATCATTGCTGGGCATTTGCACTATGACTGGGTGCAATCACTGGATGTGGATCGTCATCGCGAATTAACCGTGTATGGCGTGCCATCGGTTAGTCCGATATTTGGTAATGACCCTGGATTTAAAATTTATCACTACGCACCGGCTGTGCGGCGTATTGATAGTTTTTACACGTATGATTATTCGGTGGTGGGTAGTCGTGCGTGGAGTGTGCTGCATGCGATTGAGTAGAAATAACAAGGCCGCTTGACGCGGCCCTGTGTTACACAGTATTGACGAAGTAATCGGAACGATTAGCTTGCTTGCTGCGCGGTATCTTGTGTGGCGTTTGTAGCATTTTGTGCTGTTTCGTTGTCAGCTGTTTTTTGTGCGCTAGCATGTTTCTTGGCATGTTTAGCATGCTTTCTGTGGTGCTTTGCTTTGGTAGCAGGAGCTGGGGTTGCGGTGTCTGCAGCAGGAGCGGCAGCGGTGGTGTCGGTCGCAGCAGCTGGTGTGGCATCTTCAGCAAAGGTTGGGACAGCGATGGTGGTGAAAGCGATTGTGCAGATTGCCAGAGCTAACTTCTTCATGTGGATCTCCTTGGTTTATTTCCGTTGTATAGTTCGTTACCCAAATAATAGCGGGCTGCATGTGACTGTAGACATGCGCAGCTAGTATATGACGAATATTTATATTTTTCAGCACACTAATTGAATATTTTTGCTAAGTAGTCATCCCTATTGCCATTTCACCATTTATTCACTATTCTGAAGAGAGTGAACAAATGGTGAAGAAAAGATGGTTTCCCCTTTACAGCAAAAAATATATGAATATATTCAATCTTATATTGACGAGCATGGTCATTCTCCCTCGTTAGTTGAGGTAGCGCGTGGCATCGGCATTAGCCCGAAATCGATTAGTTTGATTAGCCGCAGTATTCACGCGTTAGTCGAGGCAGGGCGGCTTAGCTTGGGCAAGAAAGGTTATCGCAAAGTTCAGGTGGTTGGGGGTGGATCGTTGACCTTGCCGCTGTTGGGTCGTATCGCCGCGGGCACGCCGATTGAAGCCATTGAGGATCGTCAGGTGATTGATTTCGGCAAATTGTTACAGGGTCATGGCCATTACGTTCTTGAGGTGCGCGGCGACTCCATGATTGAAGAAGGCATCTTCGATGGCGACATGGTGATTTGTCGCCATGCTAAAACAGCGTACGAAGGCGATATTGTCGTCGCTTTGATTGATAATCTGGAGGCAACGCTAAAACGAATTTCTTATCGTATCGCCGATCGTGTCACCCTTATCCCCGCTAACCCCGAGCTTAAGCCAAAAGCTTATTTGCCGCATCGCGTGCAAGTGCAAGGTGTGTTTGTTGGGTTGTTGCGGCTTGGAAAATAGGTGCCGTCATGTGGGTGCCTGCGGTAAAACCTTCGTTGCACTGGCCGCGAGCTATTATTTTAGTCGATATGAATGCGTTCTTCGCATCAATAGAGCAACTGGATCATCCTGAATGGCGCGGGCGTGCACTTGCCGTGACGAATGGAAAGCAGGGAACTTGTGTCATTACCTCTTCCTATGAAGCGCGCGCCTTTGGGGTGAAAACCGGAATGCGTCTTTATGAAGCGAGGCGCTTATGTCCGGACCTGGTGCAAGTGCCAGCCGATCCTGACCGCTACGTGCAAGTGTCACGCGATATTATGAATGCGTTGAATGCCGTGACCCCCGATATGGAAATTTTTTCGATTGATGAAGCATTTTTAGATGTGACGCGCTGCCAGATGTTATTTGGCTCGCCAGAAAAAATGGGGCGCATGGTCAAACAGATTATTTACGATGTGTCGGGGTTGCAGTGTTCGGTGGGTGTGAGCGGTGATAAAACCACGGCAAAATACGCAGCGAAATTACAAAAGCCCAATGGGTTTACGGTCATCCCCCCGTGGGAATCGAGAGAGCGTTTGCGGCGTGTGCCGGTGACGGAGTTGTGCGGCATTAAATCGGGTATCGGTGGTTTTCTGGCGCGCCACGGCGTGCAGCTTTGCGGTGATATGGAAAAAGTTCCTATCAGTATTTTGGCGAAGCGGTTTGGTAATCTGGGGCGTCGCATCTGGTATATGTGTCAGGGTGCAGATCCTGATCCCGTCCACACAAAAGTGGCGAATCCAAAATCGATGGGGCATGGCAAAGTGATGCCGCCACATACGCGTGATATCCACGTGATTGAAACGTATTTAATGCATATGTGTGAAAAGCTTGGTTCGCGATTGCGTCATCATCATTATCGCGCACAACATTTTTTTGTGGGCGTGCGCAGTTATGATTTCGGCTGGATAGGCATGGTTAGTCAAACCTTGCAGCCGACGCAAGATGGTCGCGAAATCTACCAGCTCGGCGCTTTTATATTGGCGCAGCGCTGGCAGGGTGAGCCAGTCTGTCAAATTCAGGTGACAGCACTGGATCCTTCTTGCGACGGACTGCAACTCGATTTTTTTGTGGAGCCTGATCCCAAGCGCAGTCAAATTAATCAAGTCATGGATGATATTAATGATCGTTTTGGGGATTACACGATTGCTCCGGTGCCGCTGCTATTCCGTTCCGCGATGCCGAATGTGATTGCGCCAGCCTGGAAACCGGATGGACATCGTCAGACGATTTAACACGATAACGGAGGGGATATGCCAGAGGCTGTCATCTTCAAACATCAAGGTAAAGTGCACACGGTTTATTTTGCGCGTCCTCAAGCCTTACTGCCCGTCTTGCTTTCGAATGGTGAAATTAAGTTAGTGAAATGGGGGCGTCGTCAGCATGAGAACAGTGAAATGCCGTTAGGCGGTTGGGCTCGTCTCGAAGCTGTGCACGGCGGTAAGTGGGGGCAGTATCTGCCAAAGCCGGTACGTTTGCCGGTGACCAAGTTTATGAAAACCGATTACGAGGGTCGTGTGCATTGGTACGATATCACTAGCGGTCAGTCCATGCAGGGTTTGCTCGCGCATTGTGATCAGGAATATCGTGTGTACATCGTCACGATCGTGCCTGAATTGCTCGATGTGTGTCACGATCGCTGGCCGCGAATTGTGGTGCAGGCGCCAAATGAAAAATAGTTAATAGTTCAAGACAGTATTTATCGATGCTATGAGTGATTGTTCAACGTTGGGTGTGTAATAGAGGGTGTTGTTGATATTTCCGTACTTATTGTAAAAGACGAAAGCCGGAATACCGTTAACATTGTGCTCCACCATCATGGATTGTTGATCTTCATTCTGATCGCTGACATCGATACGAATCGTGGTCAGACTGAGCATTTTCTTTTGTAAGTAAGGTTGTGAGAGAACGTTCTTATCAAGTTTTTTGCAATAACCGCACCAGTCAGCATAGAACTCAATCATCACCGGCTTTTGGGCGTTCTTGGCCTGATCCAGAATGTTGTGCAGATCACTGGATGAGTTGACGACGTAAGTAAAGGTGGCAGATGAATGACGAGGTACGATGAGGTCTTTCTTGAAAAAAGTAAGGGAAGTGATGATCAAAATGACGAGAGCTGTGATGCCCCATGCAGGAAATGGAAAGCCAGATGAAGAATGCTCTGTGTTGTTATCAGTGCGGGTGCGTGGCTTGGCCGGTGAGAATGGGTCACGTCGATACACGGTTTTTTGCGGAGGTTTTTTGTCATCATCTTGCATGGCGGTGTCCTTGGAGGGCTTGATCTAAGTATAGATGAAAAATAGGTTTCCTTTCCACTGTCGTCCGGCGCCTGCGCGGGGCGACAGTGGGGTAACGTGGGACAAGACGGGGTTCATTGACGGCATAATCTAGTTAGTCAATCACATGAAGCTGGATTTTTTGGGCGAGTGGATTGCCTGGTCGATATAGACTCTTGCGGCATAACTCTGGAGAGTTGAAAACGGATGCGCATCCAGATTGTCGATGTCACGTTGAGTGAACGCACTATAAAAATCAACCATGAGATTCACGCACGTCAGTGTCTCGGCGCTATATTCCAAGATGTAATTATCCAGTGAGAGCGGATTTTGAGGGAGTGGTAGCTCGCGTAATAGGTAGAGAATGTGAACGAGAGTTTGATCCGCCATGGCATTTTTGCCGGCCATGCAAATAAACGTGGCAGCTAGCATCAGTGCTTGATGGGCGTGCTCTGGTAAAAGTGATGCGTGATGAGCGATGTAATATTGATAAAGTTGAACGCCGATTGTTTGGTAGGTATGACTGTGTCGCGAAGAATAATCCGATAATAAAATTAATTTTAAAATCTCTGGTAGCCTATCCATTGTTGTGAGGCCGAGTTTATTCTTTAGTAGTTTGGTAATATCTCTCTCAAGTATTTCGCTGTGATTAGTCATGAGGTGGTTGAATAAAGATTGCGGCGTCATTTCGGTTAATTGATGGAGATAAAACTGTGTTAATTGGTAGCGGGCGTAACAGTAGGCATTTTTAGAAATGTTATAATCAAAATTTAAATGATGAAGAAAAGTTGCAAATTCTCTTTCAGAAATTAAACAGCCTGCGCGGTAGAATAAATAGGGATGTTCGATGCATATGCGATTAACAACGTTTGTTTTTCTGCCATTCCAGTTGCTATTTTGCGGGTCGAAATGATTTTGAAGGTTATACAAAATAAAAGGGTCGATTTTATTCGTGTCGACGAGGTGATGGTCGTAAAGAAAATTCACCACATCGTTCGCGCAAACATGAACGGCGAGGTCTAAAAGGGAATGGTTTGTCTGGTCTGGATTGAAAAAAACGACGTCGTTATTTAAGAAAAGTGTGAGCACACTGTTCACCCATGGCGCTTCAATCCCGTAAGTGGCGAAGCGGGTGAGCGTTCTTAATAATTGATGATGTCGCGCATAATTGCGTTTTTGTTGTAGTTCAGGGTTGGTTGTCGCAGGCAGCGCATTCAGATTGATTGTAGTGGTTGCTAGAGTTGGCCGGATTTGCAGAATTTTACCAACCGCCTTGAAGTTATCGGACATTTTGGACAGATCCGGTTCGGTTAAGAGTTGTGACACCAAGGTGCGTAGGCGTTTTTCTTGAAAAGAGCGGTAGAACAGCGATGAATGACGGCAGAGTGCACTTAATTCTTTTGAGTGGAGGGGGAGGTGTTCCCCAATTGAATAAATATTATCGAATGGCAAGCAGGGTTCATCAGCAGCTTCAACACCTTCAACACCTGTCTCAGTCCTCGCATCCATAGACGAACCTCGCTTTTATGTGACCCATTTTGCGGTAAATCTGCGCGCATAGTATATAAATGGCTATCCGTCCGCAATGCCTTCAAAGTCGGTGCAATTCCTGCCCAGTATTTGTTATAATCGCCCGCAGAATACCTTGAAATAATGAATCATTCGACCTATGACAACCATTCTCGATCGAAAAAATGCCTTACAAACCAAGTCCGTGCGCATCAGTTGCGTCGTGCCCGTTTTCAATGAGCAGGAAGTGGTGGTGCAGTTTGTGGAGAAGTTATCTGCAACGCTGGCAGAGTTATCCAATCAATTTGAAATCATTTTGGTAGATGATGGCAGTCGGGATCAGACGGTGCCTGCCATTCAGGCTTTGCCGAGACACCATCGCGTCAAGCTGTTGGGTTTGTCCCGCAACTTTGGTAAAGAGACCGCGTTAACGGCGGGAATTGACCATGCAACCGGTGATGTCGTCATTCTGATGGATGCGGATTTTCAGCACCCGATTGAAGTGCTGGCCGTCTTTCTGCAAAAGTGGTCAGAAGGCTATGAGATGGTTTATGGTGAGCGTTGCGACCGTGAATCGGAATCCATGCTGAAACGAAATTTCGCGCACCTTTTTTATTGGGTGATGCGTAAAATTACGAGCATTAATATTCCCGATAACGCTGGCGATTTTCGCTTGCTCGATCAGAAAATTGTGGAAGCCATTAAACAATTTCCCGAGCGCACCCGTTTTATGAAGGGCTTGTATGCTTGGGTCGGTTATAAAAGTATTGGCGTTCCCTATGAAGTGCAGGCGCGCGCCGCCGGTCAAAGTTCCTGGGGTTTTACGCGCCTGACTGAGCTTGCCATTACGGGCATCACCTCATTCTCAGATGTCCCGCTGCGTGTGTGGGGTTTAATTGGTTTTGTCATTTCACTGACTTCCTTTATTTACGCGCTCTACATTATTACCGTAACGCTGATTTACGGCGCGGATTTGCCAGGCTTTCCAACACTCGTTGTGGCCATTATGTTTCTCGGCGGCATTCAATTATTATCAGTCGGCATTCTGGGAGAATATATTGCGCGCATCTTTACTGAAGTGAAGCAGCGCCCCAAATATTTGTTGGCGGTTAAGGATGGCTTCGATGAATAAAACTCAGCTAGCTCAAATCGCAAAATTCTTAACAATCGGGTCGCTTGCGGCAGTCGTCCATTTTAGTGTCGTGGTCTTACTGGTGCAGACGTTTGATTACGCTCCTTTGATTGCGAACGTCGCGGGTTTCGTCGTCTCGTTTCAATTAAGTTATTGGGGGCATCGTTTATGGACATTCAGCGACACACTGGTTTCACATCGTGAGGCTTATCCGCGCCTGGTAGCGGTGCAGGTACTCAACTTTAGTATTAATGAAGCCTTATATTTTTTATTCTTGAGTTTAGGGCTGCCTTATCCTCTCGCACTTTTAATTGTGCTCGCCATTCTTCCTGTGTTTACCTTCATCACCAGTAAATTCTGGGTCTTTCAAAGTTAAACGTCATTTCTCATTTATCGATAGGCTAGTTTCGCAAGCCATAATGTGATTAAGCTGGTTGTCACGACAATGACCCAGTCGATGGCGTGTAATGGCGTATACGAAAGTAAGCGCGCAATCACCGGGATCTGAATGACCAGTACGCCGAAAATCAAGGTAAAAGCAGCGATAATTTTTGCAATCCGTGTCTGTAGTCCTGTGAAACCGATGGTAATGGCGGCGCTGGTAAAACATAATTCTGTCAACACTAAACCCCGCGCATGATCGGCGTCGATGGTCACAAAATACATATAACTGAGTAAGACAACGAGAGTCGAATAAAAGCCTGTCGCGAGGAGGGTGAGCCATTCTCTGGTATTAAAAAATTGAATGTGCTGACGTCTATTTTTTACCGGCTCCAGGATCCCATTTTGAGGAAGATCTTGAAAAACCAGCATGGATGTCGGGTGAATGATTAACTCAATGAACACGATATGTATCGGGTAATACAATATAGGGAAGCCAAGCAATGGAATAATGGCTGCAGAAAAAACAAATGGCATATGAATAATGAGCAAATATTTAAAACTGGATTGTAGGTTTTTAAAGAGCTGACGCCCTTCTGCAATCGCTTGTACGATACTATTGAAATTATCATCCAGTAAAATAATATCTGCTACTTCGCGTGCGCTTTGTGTGCCACGTTCGCCCATGGCAATACCAATGTCGCTGGCTTTTAATGCGGGGACATCATTGACGCCGTCTCCCGTCATGGCAACGATTTCATCCAGCTCGTGCAGTGTGTGGATGATTTGCATTTTATGTGAAGGGATTGCACGGGCAATAACATCAATGTCGCGTAGTGCTGCTCGACCATTGATGCGTAGATAATCATCGATCTCAACGCCAAGAATAACGCGAGGATGACCGTTTCCAAGTCCAATTTCATTTGCAATGGCGCGCGCGGTTTCCGGGTGATCACCTGTAATCATTAAAACATGAATATTGCCTTGTTGGCACATGCGCAAAGCGGCTGCAACTTCTTTGCGTGGCGGGTCGGTGAAAGTCAGCAAGCCAGCAAATTCGTAGTTTGATTCAGGTTCGGTAAGGGCGGATGTTGGCGTTATGGTGAGGTGTGCGCAAGCAATAACTTTATGTCCTTTTGCCGCAAATTCGCTGATCCGATGCATCCAAGTGGATTGATCGGCAGAGGTTAAAGGGCAGAGTGACAAGATAGTTTCTGGTGCGCCTTTGGTGGTGATATGCCATTGATTGTCGCTGGTTAGTGTGATGGCGGTTTCTCGTTTGCGATTTTCTGTGAATGGAAAGGTTGCGAGTCGCGTGAGTGTTTTTATTTTCTTTTGCTCGCACGAGACCAGTATGGCTTGATCGAGTAAATCGCCGCTCTCAGTGCGTGAAGATAGGGCGGCTATTTCCAGTACTTGCTGCTCATCCAGGGTGGCGACTGGAATCACATGGGTGAGTTGTAAAAAACCTTCGGTTATTGTCCCCGTTTTATCTGAGCAGATAATCGAGACTCTGCCGATGTTTTCGACTGACACGGCGCGTCTCACCAGTGCATTTTTAAGTGCGAGTCGGTAAACGCCAACGCCTAGGAAAAAGGTAAAAACAACGGGGAATTCATCTGGTAAAGCTGCAATAGCGAGGGTGGCTGCACTTAAGATGGCGTCAATCAAACCGAAGCCTTGTAAGTAACGTACGACAGCAAGAATGATACAAAGTCCGGATGCGGCAAGAATTAAGGTGAAAACCAGTCTGGCAATGGCTCCTTGCAGTGGCGTGCGCTCTTGGGTGGTGGTTAAGGCGGAGGTGACTATTTCGCCATATAAGGTTTCTTTTCCTGTGCTAATGACTCTCAGCATCGCGCGCCCGGTTAATACGCGTGTGCCGGCGAACCCCCAGTGTTCACTGGCGATGGCGGGGTCGGTGGCGCCAGTCGGTAGCGAGCTCATCGGTATTTTTTTAGCTGGCTGAGACTCACCTGTTAGCGTTGATTCATCTACCTGCATGTTTTCCCCGGCGATGATGAGTCCATCAGCCGGAAAGGGTGTGCCGGTAGGAACAATAACGAGATCACCTGGAACAATTTCAATAGAGGGAATGGTCACTTCAATTTTATCGCGGATGACGAGTGCGGTGGCCGCTAAGCGACTGCTGAGTGCGTGGGTGGAAACTTCAGTGCGCCAGTGCAGGAAAGCATCCATGCCAATTAAGGGGATGGTGGCCAGAAAGAGAATGATGGCCTGGTTATAGTTTTTTAATAGCGTGAATAAAATGCCGGTGATGATCAAAAACCAGATCATGGGGTCTTTGGCGGTATCGGCCACGAGTGTGGCCCAGCGATTACTGCGAGCTTCAATAATATCGTTGTCGCCGTATTGAATGCGACGCTGCTCCACTTCAGTGGCAGTGAGATTCCATTCAGGCGACAGTGAGTAATTGATGCGAGCTAGGCGCGCAACGTGCCGCATGATGCATATCCTTATTAATCAGGGTGGTGGTTGGATAGCAGAATAATGTCCCGGTGTTCTTCTATTATATAATATTTTTTAGTATGCGATTGAAATTGATTAAAGTAATTTTTATTCAGAAAAACATAGATTTTTTCCTGCGTGTGCCAACGCTTCCAGAAGGCGTCTTCATTTAAAAGGATATCGTCGGTATTTTGAAATGGCATGCTATACCACAATTCACGTACCCAGTTATCACGTTGCTCGATAGTGGGTGATTGCCAGTCAGCGACGAGAAGAATGGTTCTGTTCAGATACATGGGCACATCTTGATAGAATTTAAAATAATTCACGACGGTGTCTTGTGGCTTTAGCAAGGTTTGCAAGCGTGTGACTAATGGTTTGGCCGTGTTCGGATTGAGGTGAATGGCGCCCATAGTAAATGTAAGCAGCATGATGGTGCTAGTGAGGGCGCAAATATAAAATAATTGCGGAATGCGCATGTTTCGCGCGAGCAACACAATTAATAAGGCACTGGCGGCTAATTCACTGGCAGCGATGAAAAGCGTGGGTGTCAATTCGATGGCGAGATCAATCCATTGCTGATGTGGCAGCATGAAGAGCGCGGCGGCTAAGAAAGTATTCGTCAATACCAATATGAAAACTGCAATTTTCATGCCGGTCGAAAAGGTGTGTTGTGACCACGCATCCGCAAGATATTTACCGGTCAGTAATGCGAGTGGTGGGAACACTGGCAAAATGTAACTGACTGTTTTTGAATGCGGGATGGAGAAAAATATAAAAACGATACCGGCCCATAATATCAAAAATAATCCTGAGGCTTGCTCTTGACGAGAATGCCAGCAGGCGCTTATTTGTTTTGCAAGAGATTGAAAAAGGAACGCTGTCCAGGGAAGAAATCCAGCGAGAATGACGGGCACGTAAAACCAGATGGGTGTGGGATTGTTAAAAGTGGTCGTAGAAAGAAAACGAGTGACCTGTTGCGTGACAAAGAAAAAATGTAGGAACGCAGGGTTTGCTCTCTGCACCAGGATGAACCACGGCAGAGTGATCGCAGCCATGATGAAAATACCAAGGACGAGGTGCATATTAAGCAGTAAGCGCCAGCGTGATAAAATTAAAATCCATAATCCACCGATCATCACCGGGAAGGCTATCGCAATAAGGCCTTTCGTCAGAAAGCCAAGGCCAGCAAACGTATAAGCAAGGATGAAGAGCGCGGTGCGTGCTTTGTTGGTTGCAGCTGTTGCCATGAGAAATGATAGTAAAGAGGCGGTGATGAGTGCGGCCACCTCGAGATCGAGGTTGGCATAGTGCGAGCTGCAAAAATAGAGTGGGGTGGTCGCGAGAATGATGGCAGACAGTATGCCGGTGCAGCGGTTGAATAAACGGCGGCCGGCAATATAAACCATCAGGCTAGCAAAAATTCCGTATAACGCCGGAAAAAAGCGAACAGCGGCTTCCTGTATGCCAAAGCAGTACATCGACAAGGCCTGCAGCCAATAATATAAAACGGGTTTATCGAGGAAGGCGACCCCGTTGACGCGCGGCGTGATGAAATCACCGGTGGCCAGCATTTCACGTGCTACTTCAGAATAGCGGCCCTCATCAGGGGTAAACAGCGGGTAACTGCCAAGCCAGACAAAATAAAAAAAACCAAAAAGGGTGGTGAGAATGAAAAGGTCTGTCAGCCAGCTGAGTCGGCTGGCGGCTTGTGGGGATTCTGGCACTTGTTGATTCCTGCTGGTTATCTTAATCTGTGTGAATGACGAAACGCATTGTACTTTGTGCAGATGATTATGGGCAAGCTGAAGCCGTTTCTGGCGGTATTCTCGATCTATTGACGCTAGGTCGGCTGAGTGCTGTGAGCTGTATGGTCAATCAAGCCTATTGGCCGGCTGCTGCGACGGGGTTGGTTCCCTTTGAATCGCAAGTGGATATTGGTCTGCATCTGAATTTGACGGATGGTAAGCCCCTGTCTGCTTTATACCGCGAACGGGAGGGGCAGGAATTGATGGGGTTGCCGCGCTTGTTGTGGCGAACCATGGTGCGGCCAGGCTCGCTATCCCGCGTCGCCGTGGTAGCTGAAATTAACGCTCAGCTTGATGCATTTACCGAGGCCATGGGTTTTATGCCGTGTTTCATCGACGGTCATCAGCACGTCCACCACTTGCCTGTCGTCAGTGCGGCGCTTTTTGAGGTCTATGAGGAGCGGTTGCGCCCGCAAAGATCTTATCTTCGCGCCGTGTCACAGCCGTGGCGGATGACGGATATCGTTGGTAAAGGGCTGAAGAACGCGGTCATCCATTATACCGGCGGCGGCCGCTTTGCGCGGCGACTGGATGGGCTTCGGATTGCGCATAACACCACCTTTTCCGGCATCTACGATTTTGGGTGTGCGGCAGACTATCGTGCCTATTTTCAGCGATTTTTGCAGGAAAGTGCAGACTCGGGCTTGATTATGTGTCATCCCGGCAGGCAAGCCGATGATCAAGACGACCCCATACGTCAGGCCAGGTTCTATGAATATCAATATTTCAAGAGCGCAGATTTCAAGGCTGATTGTGAGCAGTTTGGGATTGAGATCGTTCCCTTATTCCCCGTTCTGGCATAAATACGGTATACTCGCCCACCCTGACTAACAATAAAACAACAGGCGTGGAGAACATCGTGGCAAAGCTCGCTGAACTTGAAAAAAAACTACTGCATTATACCGGCAAGGCCATTGCGGATTTTAAAATGATTCGGCACGGCGATCGTGTGATGGTTTGCCTTTCGGGCGGCAAAGATTCATTTACCATGTTGCGGATTCTGCGCTTACTGCAATTTCGCGCCAAAGTCAGTTTTGAAATATTAGCTTTCACCCTCGATCAGTCGCAGCCCGGTTGGGATGATACGCGTCTCAAGGCGTGGCTTGAGCAGAATCAGATTCCTTATCACGTGCTGACACGTGACACTTACAGCATCGTTAAAGAAAAAACGCCCGAAGGGCAAACTTATTGCGCTATGTGTTCGCGACTGCGCCGCGGCATTATTTATCGTTACGCGGAAGAGCACGGTTATAATAAAATTGCCTTAGGCCATCATCGTGATGATTTAATTACGTCACTGCTGATGTCAATTTTATATAACGGTGAAATTCGCTCCATGCCGCCGAAGTTGCTAAGCGATAATAAGAAAAATATCATTATTCGTCCGCTCGTATATTGTCAGGAAAAAGATATTGCCGCATTTGCTGAATTAATGGCGTTCCCCATCATTCCGTGCACGTTGTGTGGATCGCAGGAAAATCTGATGCGCAAGAGAGTGAAGGCGCTGATTCATCAGTTAGCAGAAGATAACCCAAAAGTGCCGAGTAACATGCTGCATGCATTGACCAGCGTGAAACTTAGTCAATTAATGGATGACTCGCTCTGGAATTTCAAAGAGCTTGAGTCTAAGCAGAATGAAAATGAAGATGGGCAAGCGGCCTTTTGTTGGGATGAAATGCAAGAAGCATTTGGGTGAAAATTCACAGCATCAAAAAATGAAGCAATCCATCACCATCGTAATTGAGCAAGATGTGATGGATTGCTTCGCTGCTCGCTCCGCTCTATATTTTTGCTAGATTACCTCTCTTCGGCTGTGGTGTCTGATCGTTATTAACATCTATTTCTGCAATCGCGGCATGAATATCGTAGGCTTTGCGAGTTAAACCTTCGATTAAAAATCCTGTTTTCTTTTTAGATTTCCGTTGTGTGATATCACTCGCGGTCTTGATCAGCTGCTGAACTTTATCATAAGTCGAAAGAGTTTTATTTTTTAAAATTTTGTTATACGCATTTTTAGCGGGTGACCAGATCGATAACTGCTTCACTAGCACGGTAATAGAGGCGAGGTGCTGAGCGATGCGATTTTTATCGAGCTGCTGTTGACGTTCCATTCCTTTGCGGCGCATGAGGCAATCCTCAATGTACACTGGGTCAGATATTTGACTCTGCACTTTCCTGATGTAGGCGGCTTCTTTGTTTTCTGTGTAAATTTGCGCATCAAGTTTAGCGAGATCATTTTCCATTTTTTCGATCTCTGCTCGTAATTCTTCGCTTGGAATATCATCATGCCAATGAACGCTTTTTAATTGGTCTCTCGGGATTTCTTTGATTATTTGATCAAAGAAATCATCGGCGTTATATTCATGATTCTCAGCTTCCGGGGCAGCAACGATTTTTGCACTGTCACGATCGGAGTTTTTTAGCATCTCTGCGATTTCATCAAAAAATGCATCTTCGGAGGATTTGGGTTGTGCGGGTGGTTGATAATTCGCTAATAATGCATCTAATTGTTGGAGTGTCGTGTCGGATAAATCTTCTTCTTCTGAATCCGTCGTAAACGTGCTCGATATCGTTCGATTTTTCATAGCACTTCTCCTTTCATTGAGATGAATGATTCATTTATTCACATTACTACTTTAAACCAAGGGGTGGCTCGTAATATTAAGCCAAGATGAAGGGCGTGTAGTGGGATGATTTTTAATGTTAAATATTAGCTAAAATTAGTGCTCTAATTCGGTGTGTAATTATTTTTTGGGCTTTCCAGCTCGTGAATTTGGCTATTTCCGTTTTTAATATTGGGCGTTGGAATAGGGAATAATGCATGAAATATATAATCACTGTTTATCTTGGCGGGTATTTTCTTGACGGGCGAGCGATTAATTGGCATTGATTTTTCTTGATTGACCGCCTGAATGAAGCGCTCCATCTCTGCGTAATCGCGATAATAAATCTTTTTCACCAGTCGTGCAAAGTCGATAAACCCATTTGGCATTTCCTGATAGAAAGGATCGGCTCCATTTGCATTTAACTCGGTGACTAATGTGTGTAGTTGATGGATATGTTCATTCGTCAATGCATTCTCTGGTAGTGTCATTCTCGATAACACCATGAGGAGTTTGTCTTTCATTTTGTGTGCGTGCGTGTCGGTATCCGGCTGGATTTCATAAAAAGGAATTTCATATTTAAAATATGCCGTGATCGTTTCATGCAGTCGAATAAAGTTCGCTGCGAGATTTTTTAATTTCTCTTCATCCCAGGGTCTTGTCAGCATAGAGGAATACATTTCATCCGTGAAATGGTGGCGTGGTTAAGATGGTGGTTTGTGGCGGCTAGTGCGAGTGGTATGCATGTCAGGCAAGCCTCGCCCCGCTTACGCGGGGATGGCGGAGTTAGTTAGGATAATTCTTGTTCTAGTGTTTCCATATCGATGGCGGCGTTGTTCGCGCTCGCTTGTTTCTTTTCATGCGTCAAGCGCGAGACCATTGGAACGGCGATGAAAAGAACGATGCCGGCTGAGATTGCGCTCCAGCCTAACATGCCAAACGTGTGGCTATAGCTCGCATTGGTCACTAGTGGGTCGGTGCTGATAGAAGCGCCCAAGGCCATTTTTGAGAAGTGATCAGACATGATAGCGGCGATCCCGGTAATCATCATCCATACGCCCATCATCAAACCACGTAAGCGAAGTGGTGCAAGCTGGCCGACCATCGCGTAGCCGATGGGCGAGATAAATAATTCCCCAAGGCTTTGCAGGATATAGCTTGCGAGTATCCAGTTAAAATTAACAAAACCCTGCGCATCGGCAAAGCTGATGCCGATAGGAAGAATGACGAATGCGGTACCAATCAGCATGAGTGCCAGTGAGAACTGGAAGGGGATGCTGATATTCATGCCGCGTTCACGCATTTGGGTAAAGACGACGCTTAATACTGGGCCACCCAGAATGATGACAACTGTATTGATGTTTTGTACCCATTGTGGAGCGATGAGCATGCCGAGGAAGTGACGGTCAACATTGCGATCAATGAACAGGCTCAAGCCCATGGGTGCGAGTTGGTATAGCGTCCAGAAAATCACGGAGGAAAGCGCGAGAATAATGTATGCGCGCATTTTGCCGCGTTGCTCGGGGCTGGATTCCTTAAAAGTGAGGAAGATCATTAATCCCAGCATCATGGCGCCAATCACCATAATAAGCTGATTGCAGAAGTTGGTATGTTCCAGCAGCATGCGCAGCGTCAGGATGAGTGTGATGACAAAGCTGAAGCCGATTAAGCGTGATTTACGTTGAGCAGAGGTTTGCATGGCGACAAAAGTCGTGTCGCGATCTTTCAGTTTCTTCCAGTTATAGAATAGCATCAGGGCTGCGATGATATTACCGAGTGCGCTTAACAGGAATAATTCATGGTAGGCCTGATGAAGATGGAAGTATCCGCCGAGTGTGAAACCGACGAAAAATCCGATGTTCATGCCGCTATAATTCCAGAGAAAGGCTGCTTCGCGGCGTTTGTCGTCGGGTTCAAATAACTGGGTGACCATGCAGTTGATGCAGGTTACATTGAGGCCGGCGCCGCCGAGGAAGGTGGCAAGGCCCCAATAAAGATGGGCGGTATCTGGGACTGAGATTAGGATGCAGCCGACCACTTGCGAAATCATGGAAAGGCAGAAGAGACTGCGGTAGCTCAGGAAGCGTCCGCCGAGATAGCCGCCTAGCAAGTGGAGAAAGTAATTGAGGGCAATAAACGAGCCGGTCACGCTGGTGGCTAGCGTGTCATTCATATGCAGACCTTTGGTTGCATAGAGAATCAGTGTGGAGTAGAGAACGCTATAGCTGAGAGTGGAAAATATCTGGATCAGAAACAGGGCGCCAGCTCCGCTTGGCATGATGTCCTGGTACTTTTGAAAAAACGTCTTCCTTGCCCGAACCTGACTCATATAAGTATGTCTCCGCGGGTTAAAGTTTTATAACGTCTTGCTTTGCTGTTTGAGCTATCTGTTCTGCTGTTCGAGATGCTCAAGTAAATTGCTGACCTCTGTATCAAGTTTGTTAAGAAGTAACGATGAATCATTCATTATATTGGTTTTAAGTTGTGTTTCAAGAGTGGCCAAAACGGTTTTTAGACGTGGGGTGCCGGTATAACAAACAGCTCCATGAAGTTTGTGTACTGTTTTTACTAATTCTTCGAATTTTTTTTCTTGATGTAGTTGATGCATGGTATGAACTTCATGCCGAAGATCTTTTACCATCATATTCAGGATGTCGCGCGCCAATTCTTTTTTATGCCCGGCGAGGCGTATGCCTTCTTCCCAGTCTATAATCGGCATTTGTTGTAGGTTGTCCATTTTCATCCCTGCACTTCCTTATTAATTCAAATTTTATCAAATACTGCCATGGCTTCGATATGAGAAGTATGTGGAAACATATTCATGATTCCAACTTTTTGTAACTGATAGCCGTGTTGATGGACTAATTCACCTGCATCGCGCGCTAGTGTCGCAGGGTTACAAGAAACGTAGACAATGCGCTTTGCCTGAAAACCTGCAATCGCTGCCAGCATTTCTTTGGCGCCAGCACGTGGTGGGTCCAGAAGGATTTTGTCATAGCGCTGTTTCATCCATGGAGCGCTAGCGGGTGGTTCCATTAAATTCGCCGCATGAAACGAGGTGTTATGGATGCCATTATGCATGGCGTTCTCGTTGGCTCTGACGGTCATCTCAACCGCGCCTTCGATACCGACAACGGCTTTCGCCTGGCGTGCCATTGGCAGCGTAAAGTTGCCGATGCCGCAAAAGAGATCAAGGACGGTATCGCTGTCGCTGATTTCCAGCAAATCGATGGCTTGTTTGACCATGATGCGGTTCATCTCCAGATTGATCTGCGTGAAATCAAGTGGGTGAAATAAGAATTCGAGGTTGAAGTCGGGAAGTGTGTATGTAATCCGTTCGACGTTATCAGCCGGAAAAAGTTTCGTCACAGGTAATGGCGGGTTGGGCTGTAGATAGATATGAAAGTCGTATTGTGCGCCAAAGTGACTAAGTTTCTCGCGATCGCCTTCACTCAGTGGTTCCATGTGGCGAAAGACTAAAGCAACGGTTGTATCGCCCATGGCCACTTCGATTTGTGGAAGGTGCTGGTAGGCATCGAGGGAGCGCACTAGTTCCGCTAATATTTCCAGACGTTCACCAACTTCAGGATGCAAGACTACGCACCGCGAAAGATCGGCGAGATAGCGACTAGATTTTTCACGAAAGCCAACCAGGAGCTTATCTTTTTTGATGACGAATTTCACACCCAGGCGCGCTTTGCGTCGATACCCGGTTCCGGAAGACTGGAGGGGGGGTAATACGGTCAGCGGTGTCACTTTGCCAAAATGGGTTAATTGTTCCAGTAATGTTTTTTCTTTTAGCTGTGTTTGCAGGGCGACACTCATGTGTTGCAAGCTGCATCCGCCGCAGACACCAAAATGCTGACAGGGTGGCGTCACACGCTCAGGCGATGCCTTAATAATCTCGATGGCTTCGCCTTCCATATACGTCGTTTTTTTCTGATGAATACGATAAGTCACGGTTTCGTCAGGCAGTGCGCCAGCGAGGAAAGTGGTCTTGTTTTGAATGGTGGCGATGCCGCGTCCGTCGTGGCTAAAAGCGTGCACGGAGGCAGGATCTGGTTGAGCGCGTTGATCTATTTTTGTTCGTTTATTCATATGCTTAAAAAAAGTACTTGAAGTATAGCATTAAAGAGCGAAAACTATATATTGAGACGAAGAAAAAAACAATTTGTTTACTCCTTGAACACTGAAAAAAACGAACTATACTTAAATTAAGAGAACAATGGAGTGAATAAAAAGAGTGCTTTTGAGGTAGTGTCTGAAACCTTATAAATGATGAGAATACGGAGATTTGATTCCGAAGTGGTGCGCAGGTCCTCAAAGAGGAAAGCCTAAAACTTCGAAGATATCTCCAAGGTGACAAACCCAGGTTTCGTATGACCTCCATTATAAAGCACTCTTTTTATTTGTTTCGTCATCCTGGATCGCATCATAGCGAGGCTGACTTGTAAGTTCCAGTAAAATTCCGTAAGTTATTTGATTGGAAATCTTGTTTAAAGGACGCTCATCATGACCCGCTCCCATATCGATCGTGAACGCCGCTATGGCGCCAATAATTACGCGCCGCTGCCGGTGGTGTTAACACGCGGGGAGGGTGTTTATGTGTGGGATGAGCACGGTAAGCGTTATCTCGACATGATGAGCGCGTATTCAGCCGTGAGCCACGGGCATTGCCATCCGGAATTGGTTGCGGTGTTGCGCGAGCAGGCGGGGAAATTAAATGTCGTGTCACGCGCGTTCTATACCGATCAGTTGGGGAAATTCCTCGAGCGCCTTTGTGAATTAACGGGGCTTGAGCGCGCCTTGCCAATGAATACCGGCGCTGAAGCGGTCGAGACCTCTTTAAAAGCTGCGCGTAAATGGGCGTACAAAGTAAAAGGCGTGCCGGCTGATAAGGCGGAAATTATTGCGTGCAAGGGTAACTTCCACGGTCGCACGATTTCAATTGTTGGTATTTCGACAGAGCCGCAGTATCGCGATGGCTTTGGCCCATTTCCAGCCGGATTTAAAACCATCCCTTACGGCGATGCCGATGCCTTAGAGCAAGCTATTACGCCGAATACGGCCGCATTTTTAGTCGAGCCTATTCAGGGTGAGGCGGGGATCATCGTGCCGCCACCCGGATTTTTAAAGAAATGCGAAGAGATTTGTCGCAAACATAATGTCTTGCTGATTTGTGACGAGATTCAAACGGGATTGGGCCGCACCGGCAAGCTGTTGGCGTGCCAGCATGAGGGGGTGCATCCAGATGCCGTGTTGCTGGGTAAAGCATTAGGCGGTGGTTTGCTGCCAGTTTCCATGTTCCTGGCACGCAAGGAAGTGATGGATGTTTTCACGCCTGGAGATCATGGCAGTACTTTTGGTGGTAACCCCCTGGCTGCTGCGGTTGGCTTTGCCGCCTTGAATGTGTTGGTGAAAGAGCAATTAAGTGAGAACGCAGAAAAAATGGGTGCGTATTTTATCGAATCATTACGCAATCTTCATGCGCCGATTATCAAAGAAGTACGTGGAAAAGGGTTGCTGATAGGCGTTGAAATGCTCGATGGTTATGATGCGCACGATATTGTGTTGAAGCTATTGCCACTCGGTCTTCTTACTAAAGATACGCATCATACCGTCATTCGTCTTGCGCCGCCTTTAATCATTCAAAAAGAGCAAATAGATACGGCAGTCGCTGCGATGCAGCAAGTGTTTGCTGAGGTCGCGAATGTGGGTAAATTGAAACAGGCGTAAGCGAGTTATTCAATCCTGTTCCAGGTGGATGTTCTGAACAGAATGCCGCGGTAGCCTCTCACATAGAGATGCTCGCCATCGTCGCTGACAGAGATTTTGCTTGGGTATATGGTGGCAGTGGTTTGTTCGTAAATATTGCCATCGACCCATTCACCATCTTCTTCGTGGTAACCACACATCATCACGGGGCCGGAACGTGCTGCTTTAATCCGGGTATTGAAACTCCCTTTTATCGGTATCACTTTGAGAATTTCACCGCATAGTTTATTGCCGATCAGATATGTTTTGACGATAGCGACAGGGCGGTTATCAAAGAATGGCGAGGTGGCAAGCCAGAGGCCAACGGGCGATTGCGCTGCAAAGGTAGTGGAAGAAAGCAAAAAAATTAGTATGAATCTTTTCATTAATAGTTCATCCTTAAAAAAACGTCGGGCTAGAAAAATCTAGCCCGATGGGTTGATCATGTCGCCTTTCGCTTTATTTTTGCTGTTGTAGTAAATCACGAATCTGCGTCAATAACACCACTTCTTCGGAAGGTTTCGGTGGTTCCGCGTTTTCTTTTTTCTTTTGCAAGGTGTTCAACGCCTTGATGACAATAAAGATTGAAAACGCAATCAACGTGAAATCAATCACAGATTGCGTGAATAAACCCCATTTCACCACCGCATTACCAACCGTCAGTGATTTGTCTGCGATGTTAATGCCGCCGAGTATTAATCCAAGGAGGGGCATGATGATGCCATCGACCAGTGACGAAATAATTTTACCAAATGCAGCGCCGATCACGACCGCAACTGCAAGATCAACAACGTTGCCGCGCATGGCGAAGGCTTTAAATTCACTTAATAGACTCATTTGAACTCCTTAATGTTGGTTATAACAGGGGTGCCATAAAGCCAATTTTATAATGACTAGTTTTCTTTTCATCAGAAAAAAACCCGGGATTCTTCCGAATGCCGGGTTTTTTAGGTGGAGCTGAGCGGTTAGCAGTTGATCCGCAGACGCTGGTAGATGAGTCCGTAGCAGATAAAGCCGAAGGGCAGTGTCCAGATCAAGCCAATTCCGAGTGGCAGCATGCTGATGCCAATGATGATGACTTGCAGTAAGAATAGGCCCACTAGATTCCAGAAATTACCGTTTGTCGCTTTCAGTGATGATTTGATAGCGTTGACGGGGCTGGAGCCGGTGTCCAGCACAAATGCCATGCTGAGTGACAGGCGGATGCCGATGACGAGCACGCCAAGAATCGCTGGGATAATGAGTAAAACACCTAGAATACTGAGAATACCTTCATTGGTTGAGGCCAGGAAGATGCCGAGTCCAGCAATCGCTCCGGGAATAATGAAGATCAGGATTTGTAGAATATATAATCCAACCAGCATGAGTGCTAACTGTAGATTGAACGGGTAGAACATTAATTTGAAATCAATCGAGTCGCCTTTCGCTCTGCGTATGCCCATGTAAATGAGGCCAAGCTGGCAAAAGTAACCCACGACATTACCGATGACGGAAAATACAAAAGAGACAGCAGGGGCACCTTGTTCCGTTAATCCTTGCAGAATGCCAATCCCAAACATAATGGCAAACAGAATGCCTAACCCTGCCCAAAACGAACCTTTCGTGCCTGAGGTTTTTTCCCAGGCGCTAGTGATCGTTTCCCATACGGGTAATTCAATGGTTTGTCCCGACATAATACTTCCTTCTGAATATTTGATTATTTGCTGCATAGCCATTTTAGATCAACTTCAAACTCGACGGCGATGCGCTGCACGATAGATTGCTCTGGCAGAATCTGGCCTTCCAGCATGCTCCAGGCTTGTTGTTTGGGAATATCCAGCATTTTACTGAGAATGCTGGCACGTTCACGAACGGGTGCGGGTGCATCCGATTCATCGAGACATTTGTTAAGTTTTTCAGCAAATTCCTTTGCATTATGTGGCACCGCGAACTCCCTCCTTGAAGTCGATTCTCATTGAGTATACTGATTGGTTATAGGATGAGCAATAATGATTAACCCTTTTTATTAAAGAGTTAGCCTCGGAGTAACCCTGACCTGCGCGGCGTTTTGTGTCTGACGCATGGACGTACGATTATGGTAAGTAATGTGCGGCGGTTAAAGTGTTGCGCATTAATATGGCGACAGTCATCGGGCCGACACCACCGGGGACGGGTGTGATCCAGGCGGCGCGTTCGGCGGCTGGCGTAAATTCCACGTCGCCGGCCAGTTTGCCATCGGGCATTCTGGTAATGCCAACATCAATGACGGTTGCGCCTGGTTTAATCCATTCACCTTTGATAATGCCTGGTTTGCCCACGGCGGCGACGAGGATGTCGGCTTGGCGTGCAAAATAGGCAAGGTCATCGGTAAAGCGGTGGCAGATCGTGACAGTTGCGCCAGCGATCAATAACTCAAGTGCCATGGGTCGGCCGACAATATTGGATGCCCCCACAACAACGGCGTGCTTGCCTTTGTAAACCTGCTGGATGTGATCGAGCAAAAACATGACACCAAGCGGCGTGCAGGGTTGGAGTAGAGGGCGTCGCTGCGCCAGGCGGCCGAGGTTGTAGGCGTGAAAGCCATCGACATCTTTATGTGGGTTGATGGATTCCAGTACTTTTTCTGCATCGATATGCGCTGGCAGGGGTAATTGCACGAGAATGCCGTCAACATTGTTGTCATGATTGAGTTGGCTAATCAGCTCGATTAATTGTGCTTCGGAAATATCGGCAGACAAGTTGTATGATTTTGATGCAATGCCAACCTGGGCGCAGGCTTCATTTTTATTACGGACATATATGGAGGAGGCGGGATCTTCCCCGACGAGTACCACAGCGAGCCCTGGCTGACGCATGCCGGCAGCCATTTTGGCCTGAACGAGGGTGTGCATTTCTTCTTTCATTGCGGCGGCGACCGCTTTACCGTTGAGCAATTGTGCCGTCATGTTTCCCATCCCGCGCGTCATTAGTCTAAATTGCTGAGCATTATACAATAAAGACGCTTAGAATCATTGACGATTTTGATCTTGGTAAGTATTATCCGTTCTCTAATACGGGGTATAGCGCAGTCTGGTAGCGCGCCTGCTTTGGGAGCAGGATGTCGGGGG